>NZ_JPLW01000003.1:266993-1270213 GCF_000754115.1 Amycolatopsis sp. MJM2582 | reverse complement strand
CCCAAGCCCCGCCCCCCCCCCTCCTGCACAGCGGCGTGATCCCCCCGGGCCCCCCCGGCGGGACCCGGCGCCGGGCGCGCCCCACCAACCGCCGCAACCAACCCGGTTACCGGCGGATCGGCGCTAACTTCTCAACGCTCAGAACCGCTTTCGGAAGCCGACCTTAGCCGAATGCGATCACCCCGCCTACCGCGACCCACGTTCTGCCCGTCCCGGATCGTCTCTGCCCGGCACGCGGTCGACGAACCGCTCGGCCACCTGGCGTAACGCGACCTCCTCTCCGCCATGTTTCAGCCGGCGCCGTGGTTGGTACCCAGGCGCCGTATCGCCGAGATCCCCGGGGGTGGTCACTCTGTCCTCGCTCCAGGCCGAGGAGCAGCGACGGATCGTCGCTGCCTGCTTCGCGCGCACCGGGCTCACGATGGAGCAGCTATGGCTGAGGTACTTCGCGCTCGGCGGTGACGTCAGCGAAGTCGAACTGGAGGCGTTCCTGCAGGGACTGCTCCCCTTGCCCCGGATCCAACGGGACATGGTCGCCCACGCGGTCAACGAACGCCTCGACGAGATCTCCGGCGCGAGACGGGCGCCGTACAGCCGCGAACCCAGTGAGGACACCCGCCCCCGCGGCCCGCTGGCCGCACTGGTGGGACTTCTCGACGGCGCCCACCGGGTCGCCCCGGAGCGACTGCCCGAGGTCATCGCGGCGGCGGGGCGCGCGCTGGACCTCCGGATAGCCGTCTACCTCGCCGACTACGACCAGCACCGGCTCATCCCGTTTCCCGAGCGGTCGCCCGGCCGGGTACCGCTGGCGATCGACACCAGCACCGCCGGTCAGGCGTATCGGCAGGCGGGCACCATGATGGCCGAAAACTCCGTCGGACCGCGCTTGTGGACCACGCTGCTGGACGGCGACGAGCGCGTAGGCGTGCTCGAGGTCGAAGCCGGCCCGAACACCGACCTCAACGACCCCTCACTGCGCACCCAGTGCCATTGGCTCGCGTCACTGTCCGGCCACCTCATCGCCGCGGCGATGCGCTACGGCGACGGCCTCGACATGACACGCCGCCGACGACGCCGCGACCCCATGGCCGAACTGCTCTGGCAGCACCTGCCCCCGTTGACGGCGGCGACGCGCGACGTCGTGGTGGCAGGCGGAGTCGAGCCCGCCTACGACGTTCGCGGCGTCACTTTCGACTACGCCCTTTCCGAAACGACGGCATGGCTGGCGATCTTCGACGCTGGCCGCGAGTCCGAGTCCTCGGGCCTGGCGGTGTCGGCGGCACTCGCGGCCTACCGGTCCGCCCGCCGCGAGGGCGAAGGCCTGCGCGGCCAAGAGAGCGCTGTCGACAAAGCGCTTTCGACACAGTTCGGCGCCGAAGCGTCGGTTCGCGGGACCCTGGCCGAAGTGGACCTCGCCCACGGGGATCTGCGCCACCTCGAAGCGGGTGGGGAAGCACCGCTCGTGCTCGGCAACGGACACAGACCCGGACAGGCCACAGTGGACAGTGCACCACGATCGCCGTTCGGTGCCGGAACGCCGGGCCGGATCTCGACCGCCCGTCTCCAGCCTGGAGATCTCCTCGTCCTGCACACCGAAGGCCTCTCGGAGGCGCGTTCCGCCGACGGCGCACGGTTCTCACTCGCCGGAAGCCTGGAAGCCAATGCCGGATACGTACCGCCCGAGATCGCCCGCCGTGTGCTGCAGGCGGCGAAGTCCCACTGCCACAACGCTTTCGCCGCTGACGCCGGCCTGCTACTCGCTCACTGGCCGAAAACGCCGTGAAGCCGGCTCAGCCGTTGAAATCGACGTCTTCGCTCATCACCGTCCCTCCCTTTCGGCCCGGCGCGGCCTGATACCGCCAGTACAGGTTCGTGTGCGCGATGACCAGTTCAGGCGCGATTCCGCCCCACTCGGTCTTGTCCACGGTCGTGTGCGCGTCGCCGACCAGCGTCGCGTCGTACCCGCGGACGATGGCGCCGTGCAGCGTCGAACGGATGCAGGCGTCGGTCTCGGCCCCGACCACCACCAGCCGTCCGACACCGCGTTCGGCCAGCACCTTCTCCAGGTCGGTGTCCTCGAACGAGTCCCCATAGGACTTCTCGACGACCGGCTCGGTTTCCTCCGGGTCCAGTTCGCCGACGATGCGCCATTCCTGGCTTCCCCGCACGAGCCCGTCGTCGGAGTGCTGCACCCACACGACCGGGACGCCTTCCCGCCGTGCCCTGCCGACGAGACCGCCGATCTTCGCGACCACGGCGTCGCGCTCGTAACCCTCGTCGACGACGGCGTTCTGGACGTCGACGACGAGGAGCGCGGTGTTCGGCCGGTTGTCGAGAGTGGTCATGTCAGGTATCCCTCCAGGTCAGGCTGCTGGGGCAGACCCTAACCCGGACCACCGACAGGAACGGCGATCAAGCTCCCGGAACGGCCAGCGCCTTCGTGTTGCGCTGGACATCGGACCACGCGCCGTCCCGGCACAACCCGCAGGACGGGCCGAAGAACTCCGCGCGGGCCCGCTCGTCGCCGGAAAGCCAGAACCGGAACCACGCCGTGATGGCGCCGCGGAACCCGCCTCCGTCGCCGACGGGCGTGAAATGGGTCGCGCCGCGGAGTTCGCCGTAGATCGCGGGGACCTGGTCCGCGAGGCGGTAGCGCGGGATGACCAGCAGGCCGGGGATGACGATGGTGTCGAACTGGCCGCCGAGGAAGAACGAAGGGCCTTTGAGTGCCGTGGCGGAACCCTGCGGTCCAGGCTCGATCGGGATCGTCGTGGTGACGCGCGAGTCGGCGCCGGCGACGATCGCTCCCCCGCCGCCTTGCGAATGGCCGGTGGCGCCGATGTGCGCGGTGTCGATCTTCCCCTCGTAGCGGCTGCCGGGACGGGAATTCTCGGCGATCAAGGTCGTGGCACCGGCCAGCATCTCCTGTCCCGAACCCGCGTTCGGCGTGTCGGCCGCCGCGACGACGAAACCGTGGGAGGCCAGATGCCGCAACAGGCCGTCATAGGTCTTCGGGTTCGCACCGGTCCCGTTGCCCCACAGGATGACCGGATGCCTCTCCAGCCGCGAAGGCCGGTACACGGTGTGCGCGCTGTCGAGGGCTTCGACGGTCACCGCGTAGGGGCCTGGTTCGCTCCATCGGGTGTCGATGGCGGTCGCGGCCGTCGCTGCGGGTGCGAGACCGACGGTGGCGAGCGCGACCATCCCGGCGATCAATGTCCGTGCGCGAAGTCTGCCCATGGTGGCCACCCGTCCCGTTTCGCCAGGGCCCCGATGCCCACGGCGTTCCTTCCCAGGGTGTCGGTCCGGTCACCGTACGTCCATGGGGCCGATCACAAGGTCGTGCGGACGAGGCTTGTGATCGACCCCAACGCCAGGGCCAGCCGACGGGCTGCCAACCACACAACTCACTCACGATCCGTCTTCACCCGAACGTCGAAAGCCCGTCCAGCAGCCTGTCGACGTCATCGATGCTGGTGTACGGGGCCAGCCCGACCCGGAGCGCCGGATCCTCCAGCTTCAAGGCCGCGAAGACTTCGTAGGCGTAGAAGGATCCCGCCGGCGCGACGACGTTCCTTTCGGCGAGATGCAGTTGCGCCTCGCGCTCGCGGCCACCGAGGCTCATCAGCACGGTCGGGGTCCGGTCCGCCGCCTTGCAGTGGACGGTGACGGCGTCGCCCAGCCCTTCCTCCAGCCTGGCGCGCAACGTGTTTTCGTGCTCGTGCAACGAATTCATCGAGTTCGCGAGCCGTTCTCGCCGTGATCCGCCCGCTTTGGGGTCCAGCGCGGCGAGGAAGTCCACCGCCGCCGTGGCACCCGCGAGCATCTCGTAGGGCAGCGTGCCGAATTCGAACCGTTCGGGCACGGTGTCGGGCGACGGCACGAGCTTGTCCGGCTCGACGGTTTCGAGCAGGGCGGGCGACGCGCCGAGCACGCCGCAGTGCGGGCCGAGGAACTTGTACGGCGAGCAGACGAAGAAATCCGCTCCGAGCGCCGGCACGTCCACCAGTTCGTGGGCGGCGTAGTGCACTCCGTCCACGAACACCAGCGCCCCGGCGTCGTGGGCGAGATCGGCGATCCGGCGGATCGGCGGCTTGGTGCCGAGGACGTTCGAGGCCGCCGTGACCGCGACCAGCCTCGTCCGTTCGGTGAGGACGAGGGAATCGAGGTCGAGTTCCGTGGTGTCGGGGTCGATGTCGAGCCAGCGGACGGTCATCCCGGCGCGCTCGGCGGCCTGGACCCACGGCCGGACGTTGGCGTCGTGATCGAGACGGCTGACGACGATCTCGTCGCCCTCGCACCAGCTTTTGGCCAGGTGCCGGGAAAAGTCGTACGTCAGCTGGGTGGCGCTGCGGCCGTGGACGACGCCTTCGGCGGGCACGCCGAGGAAGTCCGCGTAGGCGTCACGGAAGCCCGAGACGGCGTTCTCCGCGTTGAGTTCGGACGGGCTGACCTTGCCCCGGTTCGACAACGGACCGGTCAGCGTCCCGGCGATGGCGTCGGCGACGGGCTGGGGTGTCTGAGTACCCGCAGGTCCGTCGAAGAAGGCGGTTCCGTCGGCGAGGGAAGGAAAGTGGAGCCGGAGGGCGGCGACATCGATGGCCATGTCCCCGACTCTGACATCCGGTGAGGCACGCGTAAACGCTTCGTGGCCGGAACTTCCTCCGGCCACGAAGCGTTTCGGACTCAGTACAGCGTCAACCGGTACGCGCCGGACTGCGCGGTGCCGGCGAACAGATACCGGCCGTCCGCGCTGACCGCCAGGGAAAGCACCCTGGAATCGGGCAGCGCTCCGGGCACGGGCGACCAGGTGCGGCCGAAGTCCGTGCTGCGCAGCACGCCGCCGCCGGCCGTGTTGCTCGCGAACCACACCCGGAAGTCGAACGGATGCGGCAGGATCCGGCTGATCTCACGGGGGTCCTCGCCGTCGAAGACCCGGCGGAACGTCTTGCCGCCGTCCTCACTCAGGTGGATGCCCGCGCCGCCGATGAGCACGCGGCCGCCACCCCATCGGCTGACCGAGATCGAACTGACCGGCTGGCTGGTCACGTGGGTCCAGGTCTTGCCGCCGTCGTCCGAGCGGGACAGGCCGTCGGAGTCGCCGCCCCAGACCCGGTCCGGGTTCCACGGGTCACCGGCGAACGCGATGAAGCCGTTGTCGGTCGCGAGCTTCTCCCAGGTCTTCCCCGCATCGTTGCTGCGGTAGAGCACGTAGCCGCTGGGAGCGAAGGCCGAGACGAGCACCCGGTTCGGGTCGGCCGGGTGGGCGAAGATCGTCCTGGGGAGGCCTTCCTTCGCCTTCGCCGCGAAGTCCCAGGTGCGTCCGCCGTCGCCACTGCGGAGCACGTCGAGCGAGAAACCGTTCCGGGTGACCTGCCAGACGACGTCCGGACGGCCCGGCGAGACGGACAGCCGCGCGTCCTCGTGCAGCCGGTCGGCCGGGTGCGACTGCCAGACCCGATCCGCCGCGGCCACCTTGCCGCGCGGGAGCGGCGTGTTGTAGATCTCCTGCACGCCCGCCGCGACGACGCTCTCGCGCACCAGGTTCCCGGTGGTCACGAGGTCGCGGATGGATTCACCGGGGACACCGATCTGCTGGTAGCCCCGCTTGCCCTCGTCCGCGTACACGCCTCGATAGAGCGAGGAGATCAGCGTGGTGGCGGGTTTACCCGGTCCGGCGGGGAGGTCGATCATGTCGCTGACGCCTTCGCCCGGCGCGGGCACCGGTTTGCGGGACCAGGTGCGGCCGAAGTCCGCGCTGACGTCTATGTCGTTATACGTCGACACGTACAGCCGTCCGCCGAGGAAACGCGGTTCGCGCAGGGTCTGCTCGCCGGGATCGCGGCGCAGCACCGTCCAGGTCTTGCCGCCGTCGGTCGAGCCGTGCAGTTCGGGGCCGACCGTGACCACGAATCGCTTGCCGTCCGAGGCGACCTGGTTGATCTCGCCGTTGGTCCGGTAGACGAGTTCGGCCTGCGGCTCCTTGCCGCTGACCCCGCGGACCACCCAAAGGGCGTACTCGGGGTAGACCGTCGTGAGGTAGGCGTCGTCGCCGACCAGCGTGAGCTTGAGCGCACCGACCGGCGAGGCGTTGCCCTCACGCGGCCAGGTCCTCGGCACGTCGTTCCAGTGCTCGCCACCGTCGGTGCTGACGCTCAGCGAATCCATGTTCTGCACCACGACGACCCGGCCGGTCGGGTCCGTGGCCATCCCGAACGCGCCGTCGGGGTACCACTCGCGCAGGGTTTCCCAGGTCTGGCCGCGGTCGGTGGTCCGCACCAGCATGCCGCGCCATTCGCCGAGGAAACCCGCCGGTTTGTTGCCCACCGCGAGCATCCGGTCCGGGTTCGCCGGATCGACGAAGAAGCCCTGGATGGAGGTGTCCTGCGGCAGACCGCGGCGCACACTCCAGGAAGCGCCGCGATCGCCGGAGAGCCACAGCGCGGGCGGGCTCGGCTGCATCATCGCGAGGCCGGCGGGCGAAACGGCGAGTATTCCGCCGACGCTGTTCGGGCCGACCGGTTCCCAGCCGCCGCGCGGCTTCCCGGTCGCGTTGACGTCCGAGGGCGGGGCCTGGGGTTCGGCGGTGGCCACCGACGTCGCCCCGGTGGTGCCGAGAACCGTCAGCAGCCCGAGAACGAACATGCGTTTGGTGATCGATCTCAGTTTCATGCGGGAGATCTTGGCGCAAGATCCGAAAAAGAGATAGAGGATTCGTCGGATCTTTGCCTGGCGATAACCCCTTGCCATGCCTCTCATGCCTTGTCAAGGGCTTGACAAGGCATGGACTCATCCGATCACTACCGCGATCAGCGCGGCGCCGAGCAGGGCGAGGTACGCGATCGCGTGCGCGCGGTCCGGGATCCGGCCGACCACCCGGCGCGTCACGGCGATGGTCGGGAGCGATCCGCACAGCAGCGCGCCCGCGGCCACCAGGTCGACGTAGCCGACGTGAGCACCGCCCGAGGACGTGCCCGTCGCCGCGAAGGCGTAGACGGCCGTGCCGATCACCGCCACGGGCAGGCTCAGCGGGTTCGCGAGCGCGGTCGCGTCGGCCATCGGCAGGCCCTTGCGCCGCATGAGCGGCACGGTGAGGACACTGCCCCCGACGCCGAGAAAGCTTGCCACGGCACCGATCCCGGTCCCGCCCGCGATGGTGGTGACGCCGCCGAGCGCACGTGGCCCGTCGTCCTCACGCCTGCTCACGAAACCCTTCCGGGCGACGCTGTCGGCGATGGTCAGCGCGAGGTAGGCGACGAAGAGCCAGCGCAGGACACTTTCGTCGGCCACGGTGGCGGCGAAGGAGCCGAGGACGGCACCCAAACCGATGAAGGCGACGAGCGGCCACAGGTAGTCGCGGCGAAGCCGGCCCGTCCCCAGCTGGGCGAGGGTCGCGCTCCCCGCGTTGACCACCATCACCGCGGTCGACGTGGCCACCGCCACGTGCATCGCGTCCTGTGCGTGCTCCGGATCCGCGAGTGCGAAGGCGTAGACGACGGGCACGGTGATGAACCCGCCGCCGAATCCGAAAAGGACGGTGATGACGCCGCTCAGGCAACCGAACCCGAGGAGCACCGAAATCTTGATCAGCACTCCCTCGACGGTAGGCCGCCCCGGCACGGCGGGCATTCGAAAGGGCGACAGTTTCTTTCGCGGATCGGACACCCGGCGTAGCCTTGGTGAGGTGCGTGACGTCCCCATCGACGAGGTCGACCATCTCGACCGCCCGGTGGTGGCGATCCGCACCGATTACCCACCGGGGCACCGGATCCTCCCGCATCGGCACCGCCGGGCGCAGTTCCTCTACAGCGCGACCGGGTCGATGCGGGTCGAAACGGCCGACGGCACGTGGACCATCCCGACCCGCCGCGCGGTGCTCGTCCCGCCGGAGACCGTCCATCAGGTGTTCACGACGACCGTGAGCACCCGGAGCCTGTACATCGAACCGAAGGCGGTGCCGTGGTTCCCGCGTCGCTGCCAGGTCGTCGAGGTGTCCGCGCTGCTCCGGGAACTCCTGAACGAGGCCGTCGGCGTGCCGGAGCTGTACACCGCCCGCGGCCGGGACGCCGCGGTCATCGGCCTGACCCTGCACGAGATCCGCCGGTCCGCCCCGGTCCGGCTCGACCTCCCGCTGCCGAAACACGAACGGCTGCGAGCCCAATGTGAGTCCTTTTTGGACGATCCGGACATCCACGATCCCGCGAGCGAATGGGCGAACCGGCTGCACGTGAGCGAACGGACGCTGAACCGGCTCTTCACCGCGGAGACCGGGATGGGTTTCGCCCGCTGGCGGCAGCGGGCCTGCGTCCTGCATTCCCTGTCACTGCTGTCGGACGGCCTGCCCATCGCCGCGATCGCCGCCTCGCTCGGCTACGAGAGCCCCGCCGCGTTCTCGACGATGTTCACCCGGCTTCTCGGCACCTCGCCGAGGGACTACCGCGCCGCGTTCGCGCTTTGAATGCGGTGTCCCAAAGTGGGATCGCGCTCCGGCTCGCCGCCGTAACGACGCGAAGGGCCGCCGCGACTGACCGACGTCCGGCCGGAACGTCGAAAGGTCACCCATGACAAGCCTTTGGCAGCGTCTCGAGGCAGGTGGCGCGGTCCGCGAGGGAGGCGACCGCATCGCCGCGTCGACCTTCGTCGGTATCGACGGCCGTCAGCCGATCATCACGCAGCCGTGAACGCGCGGGACTACCGCACCGTGGCCGAACCTCTCGTCACGACCCAGATCAGGGAAATCGCGGGCCGCTTGTTCGAACGCCAGGAGTTCGAACACTACAAGGCCTGCCGCACCGAAATTCTGCAGCGGTTGCTGGACGACGAAACCGTCAAGATCAAGAAGGCGACGGAGCCCGACCGGATCGCCTACGGCAATGCGATCGACTCCGCCACCAGCGTCGCGAGAAGGCTTTCACGGCGGAACGTGCTCCGCATGTTGGCGCTGAACACCGTGCTGCTTCTCCTGGTCGCGATTTCCCTGCTCTTCTCGTTCGCTCCCCGGACGAAACTCATCGACACGCTGGCGGCCGGCTCCAAGGAAAGCTGGATCGCACAGAACCTCACCATGCTGTCCTTTCTGAGTTGGCTGGCCGCGGCGATCTGCGCGGCCACCATCCTGGGGCAGGGGCTGCGACATCGCGTAGCGACCCGGGCGGCGCTCCGGCCGGCGACGACCGCCGGCGGCGTACTGGAAAGATCGATGGCGTCAGCGGTGCAAGAAGCCCTGTCCGCGGCCATCAACTCGACTTTGGGGCCCCGGGGGATCATCGCGTTCCCCACCCACGCCCCTCGGCTCGTGGAACTCGATGTGGCGCACTTCCGCCAATCCAAGACCACCGCCTATGTCAAGGAATTCATCCTTGAGCACGAAGCGTCCGCGGTCGGTCTCGCCGGGACCCGTGGATCGGGCAAGTCCACCGTGATGCGATCACTTGTCGCGGATCCCGACATCGGCGGACCGGTGGTCATCGTCCCCTCCCCCGTGCGATACGACGCCGGCGAATTCATCAGGATCCTGCTCGCCGAAGTCGCGACCGCGATCTCGAGAGGCCACGGCCGCCAAACGGCGAACCGGTTGCGCGACGCGATCGAGCGGTTCAGCGGGCGAACACTGCTGATGCTGACGGGCGCCGGGATACTGGCCGGGTTCGTACCGGACGTTTTGGCTCCTTCGTCCTCACTCTCGCGATCTGACTCATGGCTGTCCAGCGATTCCTTCGGCGGCCTGATCGCCAACGCGGCTTCGATCGTCCTGCTCGTCCTCGTGGCGACGGTTCAACTGGCCAAGGTCATGCTGCGGCTCAACACCGAAACCCTGCCGCCGGACATCCGGCAAGCGCGCGAGTTGCTACGCGAACTGAGGTGGGAAACGGAGCAGGGAACCACGGTGAAGAGCACGTTGAAGGTTCGGTCCTTCTTCGAGGCGGGCGGGGAAAGCACCTTGAAGCTCAAGAGCCGCGCGATGACCCGGTCCGAGTTGGTCGGTGCACTACGTGATCTGCTGAAGTGCTTCGCGAGGCATACGAAGGCCACTCGGATGGTCGTCTGCGTCGACGAACTCGACAAGATCGACGATCCCGATCATCTCGTCGCCATCGTCAACGAGCTCAAAGACCTCTTCCACATCCAGAGAGTGCACTTCCTGGTCACCGTGTCCACTGACGCCCTGGACTCGTTCGAGCAACGAGGGCTGGCCGGACGCGACGCATTCGACTCGTCGTTCGACACCGTCGTGCACACCGATTGGCTGACCCTCGACGAGTCGCTCGACGTCGTGAACTCGCGCTGCACCGGCTTCCCACCCATCGTCGCGATGCTGTGCCATGCCTGGTCCGGCGGGCTCGCCCGCGACCTTCTCCGAGCGGCGCGCGGAGCGGTCGAATTGCAGCGACGGACACCGGACGAGCCGCTCAGCGTGGACGTGATCATCCGGAATCTGGTGCTCGACGACCTGGGTGGCGCCGTCCGGGCCGCCTTGCGCGGAGTGCCCGATTGCGATGACCAACTCGACGGTCTGTGGGTGCTCCACCAGCGCCTCGCGGCCACGCGCAGCGGCGAGATCACGGCCGAGCGGGCGCAGGAGGAGATCGGCGATATGAGTCTCAAGACGCCCGCCCTCCAAGCATTGCAGGCGAAGACGAGGTTGGGGCTGTCGCTGGTGCGGATCGCGCATGCCGCGACTTCGCTGCCCGACTACTGGCTGGAAGACGGATCCGCCATCCTCAACCTCCGCAAGGCGGCGGAAGAACACGCCGCGGCCGTCAGGGAACTGGGCGAACCCGCCCCGATCCTGGAACTCGCCGTGCGAACCGCGATTCGAGAGTTCGACCCGGCTGTTCTCGCGACCGCGCCGAGCACCGGCGAGCGCTGAGTCCGCCTGACGGCTCATCCACGCTGCGCCCGCGCCGCCCCGACGCAGTACACACCGAAGGCCGCGACCCCGATCGCCACCACGATGAGCAGCACGGTGCCGAACGGCTGGGCGGCCAAGGTCCGCAGGGCGGCGTCGAGCCCGCCGGAACGGGACGGATCATGCGTCAGCGCCGCGTACCCGATCAGTACGGCGACCACACCGAACACGACACCCCTTGCCACGTAACCGATCCTGCCCAGCCGCTCCACCCATCGCCGGGTCCCCGACGGGAGCTTCGCGAGGTCGAGGTCCTGTTCGAAGGTCCGGCGTATCCCCTTCACCACCGAACCCACCGCGACGCCGAACACGATGACGGCCACCACGGTCACCAGGAACGGACCGGCGGGCAATCCGAGCAGCCACGCGGTGAACTCCTGCTGCTTCTGGTCGCCACTGCCCTGTTCCCCCGCCCCTAGGGCGACCTTGGCCGCGTACACGCCCAGCGAAATCCCCACCAGGCAGCGCACTCCGGACGTCACCCGCTTGACGGTGCGAGTGCGCTGCTTGTCGATCCACGTGTAGCCGACCGCGGCCAGCAACCCCTGCCACAGGCCGTAGGCCACCAGTCCCACCGCCAGCACCCACAACAGCACCCCGCCCACCGGGGTCGAACCGACCTCGGTGATCGCGCCGCGTCCGTCGGCCTCCTGGCCGCCACCGCCGACGGCGACGCGCACCGCCAGGTACCCGATGAGCAGATACACCAGTCCGTAGCAGCCCATGCCGATCCGTCCGAGCACCTGGACGGCCTTGTTGTGGCGCACCTGTCTCGCCTTGGTCGTGGACATCCGGTCCACCTCCTCAGAGTCTCCATCGAGTGTCGCCGCCGAGGGTGAAGACCGCCGTGCGGCTGGTCCGTCCGGCCCAGCGCGAAGGAGACTAAGCGGACAACCGTCGGCCGGGTCGGGTTCGCCTTCGTCGACGAACAGCAAGCCGAGGACGGTCTCGCCACCCTCTCGCGAAGATTTTTCCGCCGACGATGTCTATCCGCGCCGCCCGCGTTCGTAGCCAGGGTGAGAGACGAACTCACCGAAGGAGCATCATGACCGCGACCTACACGTTCGACGTCTTTTCCAGCCTCGACGGCTACGGCGCCCACACCGGCGATTGGGGCGGTTACTGGGGCAAGCAGGGCCCCGAATTCCTCGAACACCGCCTCGCCCTGTACTCCGAGGAGCAGCGGATGGTCTTCGGCGCCACGACGTTCCGGGCGAACATGGAGATGCTCAACGCGGAGGTCCCGGACTTCGAGGCGCTGGATCCGTGGGTCTCCCGGCTCAAGCACCTGCCGGCGACGGTCGTCTCGACCACGTTGCGGGAGCCGCTCGACTGGCCGGACGCGACCGTCGTGAGCGGGGACGCGGTCGACGTCGTCGCCCGGCTCAAGGAGGAGTCCGAAGTGCCGCTGCGCTCGCACGGCAGCCTGTCGATGAACCGGGCGCTGATGGCCGCCGGTCTGGTGGATCGCGTGCAGGTGACGGTTTTCCCGGTGATCACCGGGAAAACCGGGGCGGACTCGATCTTCCGCGGTGCGGCCGACTTCGACCTGGAACTGCTCGAGAGCCGGACGTTCGACGGGCGCGTCCAGGAGCTCGTCTACCGGCCGGCTCCACACTGACCATCCACAAAGGACGGTCGCGTCGATTCCCGCCTACGCGGTGATCGACGCGGCCGGTGCCCCGAGCCAGGGCGCCAGCAGGGCTTCGAGGTCGGCGTCCGACAGCGCGTACGGTCCGCCGTGGAACTCGTGCCAGCGCGAAGCGTCCCGCGCCGCCGTGTACTCCACCTCGAACGCCCGCATCAGGACGTACATGAAGGTCACCGAGCTGAATCGCTCACCGAGCAACGTCCTGGCCTCGCGCGCGACACCGGTCGCGCCATGGCCGAGCACGTCCGCGAGCTTCAGCTCCTCCGCAGCCGGATCCAACAGGCTGGGGGCATACATCACGACAATATCTCCATCACTGAAAGGAAGAACTCAGTTCTCGGCGGCGAGCTGACCGCACGCCGCCGCGATCTCCTGACCACGCGTGTCACGTACCGTGCACGCCACACCGCCCGCGTTCACCAGCCGGACGAACTCCCGCTCCACCGGCTTCGGCGAGGCGTCCCACTTGCTTCCCGGCGTCGGGTTCAGCGGGATCACGTTCACGTGCACCAACTGGCCCAGGTGCTGGCGAAGCCGCTTCGCCAGCAGTTCGGCACGCCAAGGCTGGTCGTTGACGTCCCGGATCAGCGCGTACTCGATCGACACGCGGCGGCCGGAAGTGTCCGCGTAATACCGGGCCGCGGACAGGACCTCGTCCACCGACCAGCGCTCGTTCACCGGCACCAGCGTGTCCCGCAGTTCGTCGTCCGGCGTGTGCAGCGAAACCGCCAGGCGCACCTGCATCTTCTCGTCCGCCAGCTTCCGGATCGCCGGCGCGAGACCCACCGTCGACACGGTCACCGAACGCTGACCGATCCCGAGACCCTCCGGCGAGGGATCGGTGATCCGCCGGACCGCCGCCACCACCCGCTTGTAGTTCGCGAGCGGCTCGCCCATCCCCATGAAGACGATGTTCGACAGACGGCCGGGCCCGCCGGGCATCAGCCCGTCCCGCATCACGGCGGCGGCGGAGCGGACCTGGTCGACGATCTCCGCGGTCGACAGGTTCCGGTCGAGACCGCCCTGGCCGGTCGCGCAGAAGGGGCACGCCATGCCGCAGCCCGCCTGGCTCGAAATGCACAGGGTCGCGCGGTCCGGGTAGCGCATCAGCACGCTCTCCAGCAGCGTCCCGTCGTGCGCGCGCCACAAGGTCTTACGGGTGGTCCCGTCGTCACAGGCGAGCGCCTTGATCTCGGTGAGCAGCGTCGGCATCAGATCGCCGACGAGCTTCTCCCGCGACGCCGCCGGGATGTCGGTCATCTCCTCCGGGTTCACCGTGAGCCGCGAGAAGTAGTGGTTCGAAAGCTGTTTCGCGCGGAACGGCTTCTCCCCCAGCTCGGCGACGGCCGCGGCCCGCTCGGCGGCGGTGAGATCGGCGAGGTGGCGCGGCGGGAGGCCGCGCTTGGGCGCGTCGAAGACGAGAGGGAGGGCAGTCATAGCTCACCCAGTGTCCCATGTCCACCTTTCGCGCACCCGGGCCGCCCTGGATCACTGTTTCCCAGATCACGGCGCCACAAGCCTCTGAGACCCAACTCACACGATCAGGGTTGTCGTACGACTGTTTCCGATATATCGTGAACGAGTCGGAACATTACGAAGAGAGGATTCACATCATGCGACGACGACCTTTCCCTCCAGAACACGGCCGACCCGCCTTCGGGCCCTGGGCTCGCGGCGGCTTCGGCGACTTCCCGCCGGGCCCTGGCGGACCGGGCCACCGGCATCGGCACGGCCGTCGCGGCGGCCCCGGTGGACGGCGCGGCAAACGCGGTGACGTCCGTGCCGCGATCCTCGCGCTGCTTTCCGAGCAGCCGAGGCACGGCTACGAGATCATCCGCGAGATCGGCGAACGCAGCGGCGGCTTCTGGAAGCCGAGCCCCGGCTCGGTCTACCCGACCCTGCAGATGCTGGCCGACGAAGGCCTGGTGATCAGCAAGGACGAGAACGGCAAGAAGCTGTTCGAGCTCACCGAATCCGGCCGTACCGCGGCCGAGCAGCAGGACGCCGTCCCGCCGTGGGAGCAGATCGCCCACGACGTCGACCCGGTCGAGGTGAACCTGCGCAAGGCAGGCGCGACCCTGGCCGCGGCGGTCGCGCAGGTCATGCACGCCGGCAGCGAAAGCCAGCAGGCCCGCACCGTCGACGTCCTCAACGAGGCACGCCGGACGATCTACGGAATCCTCGGCGAGGCCGAGGACACCACCCCGGACGAGGGCACGGAGTGATCCGGCACGACGAGGCCGGTGGGCTTGGTGCGCGTATGCACGCGATAGCCCACCGGCAGCGTCACCTGCTTCTCCCCGGCACCTGACGAAACCTCGTTGAGCCGCCGGACCTCCGCGATCGCCTTCGCCGCGACCGGTGCGCTGAACTCGATCTTCAGCACCGCTTCCATCGCGGCGGCGTCTTCGAACAGCCACCGCGTCATCACCTTGCGGCAGTCGAATCCCTGACGGGCGAAGAACTTCTCGACCCCGGGCGGGTCGTAGTGCGGCAGATCCAGCCGCATCCAGCGGCCGTAGGGCTCACTCGTCACATCGAGATCCACGATCATCATCAGCCCACCCGGGCGCAGCACCCGCTCCGCTTCGCGAAGACCGGGTTCGCAACCGGGGCCGAAGAAGTACGCGGTGCGGGCGTGGACGACGTCGAAAGCCGCGTCCGGTAAGGGAAGCCGCTGCGCACGCCCTTGCCGCACCTCGACGTTCGCCAGCCGCTCCACCCGGTTCCGCGCGTCACGCACGAGCGGCTCATGGGGTTCGACGCCGACCACCGACCGCGCAGTCGCGGCGAACCGCGGCAGGTGGAAACCGTCACCACAGCCGATGTCCAGAACGTCCGCCCCCGACCAATCGCGGGCCCCGGCGAGCACGCGCCAGATCTCGTCGTCGACGTCCTGCGCGCGGTTTTCGACCTCGTAGGCCTTTTGGTAGTACCAGATGTTCGGACTCGGCAGCACCTCCTCGCCGCCGCGGCGGGAGGAGGAGAGAGCTCGGGGAAACCAGCGCACGGAAGCTCCAACGAAGGGACGCCGGGCCGGGTTCCGGGGTATCCGGGCCGAAATCTTTGACGGAAACAATGCGGTCAGCGACTAGACTTTACTCCCACCGGTAAGGGAGAACCGCATGTCGCTTGGCTCGGCCGCCCACACTTCCGTCATACCTTCGGGAATCCCCTGCTGGATCGAGCTCGCGTGCAGAGACGAAGCGGCCGCACAAGCCTTCTACAGCGGGCTTTTCGACTGGGAGTTCACCGTTCAGCGTGATCCGGCGACGCCGACCGGCCGGTACTCGATCGCGACGCTGAACGGTGTCCCGGCCGGTGGTCTGTACCGCGCGGGCGCGGAGGGGCCGTCCGGCTGGAGCGTCCACATCTCGGTGCCCCAGGCGGCCGCCGCCGCCGAATGGGTGGACAGTCTCGGTGGCCGGGTCACGCTCGGACCGATGGCGATCCCCCATCGCGGCAGCATCGTCCACGCCATCGACGCGTGCGGCGCGCACGTCGTCTTCTGGGAGCCGCCCGCCACCTGGGAGTTCGCGACCGGGGTGCCGAACACCTTCAGCGGCGCGGATCTCAACACCCACGACGGCGCGGCGGCGGATCACTTCTACTGCCGCCTCTTCAACTACACCAGCCACCAGATCGGCGACGGCGCTTCGCTCGACTACGCCGAATGGCTCATCGAGCACGAACCGGTGCTGTACCGGTACGTCATGGGCTCGGAATACCGGCCGGACACTCCCCCGCACTGGATGGTCTACCTCGCCCTCGATCCGGCTCGGGGCGCGGACGCCGCGGCCGGACAGGCGTTGATGCTCGGCGGTGCCGTCGTGGTCCAGCCCTACGACACCCCGTACGGCCGGATGGCGATCCTCGCCGACCCGGATGGTTCGGTCTTCGCCGTGATCGACCACTCCCGGGCCGTCGAAGGCTGGGGCACCGCCGAAGTCGACGATCCCTACGACGACTGAGCGGGCCGAGGCTAAACGGGGACGAACGCCGAAAGCAGCAACCAGGAGACGACGGCCGAAGGAAGCAAGGAGTCGAGCCGGTCCATCAAGCCGCCGTGTCCCGGCAGCATGTTCCCCATGTCCTTGACGCCGAGGTCGCGTTTGATCAGCGACTCGACGAGATCGCCCAGTGTCGCCGTGCAGACGATCGCCGCGCCGAACAGCACACCCTGCCAGGCGTGGCCATCGAGCAGGAGGCTCAGGGTCAGCGCGCCGGCGACGACACCGGCCACGAGGGAACCGGCGAACCCTTCCCAGGTCTTCTTCGGGCTGATCGTGGGCGCCATCGGGTGTTTACCGCCCAGCACACCGGCGATGTAGCCACCGGTGTCCGAGGCGACCACGCCGATCATGAACGCCAGCACCCGGCCGACGCCGTCCTCCGGCGGGACGAGCATGGCGGCGAAGGCACCGAAAAGCGGGATGTACGCGGCGGCGAAAACCGACGCGCTGATGTCGCGCAGATACCCGTCCGCGCCGCCGGGCAACCGCCACAGCAGGCAGACGAGCACCGTCAGTACGAACGCCGTCAACGCGCCTTCGCGGCCATACGGCCAGGCCAGCCAGATCATCGCCTGACCGCCGACGAGCACCGGGACCAGCGCGATCCGGATGCCCGCCGCGCGCTTCAGTGCCCCGGCCAGCTCGATCGTGCCGACCGCGATGGCGATCGCGATGATGCCGATGAACAGAAAGCGCACGGTGAGCAGGGACGTGACGATCGCCGCGCCCAGCAGCAGCCCCACCCCGATCGCGGCGGGCAGGTTACGGCCGGCGCGGGAAACCTTTTGCGCCGGTTCCGGCTTCTCCGCCGGAACCGGTTCCGGGTTCTCCACCCGATCCTCGCGTTCCTCGCTCACCTGGCTCATCAGACCTCGAGTAGCTCGGCTTCCTTGTGTTTCACCAGCTCGTCCACCTTGTGGGTGTAGGTGTCGGTGAGGTTCTGGAGTTCCTTCTCGGCGTGGACGACCTCGTCCTCGCCCGCCTCGCCGTCCTTCTTGATCCGGTCGAGTTCTTCCTTGGCCTTGCGGCGGACGCTGCGGATCGAGACGCGGGCGTCCTCGCCCTTGGACTTGGCGACCTTCACCATCTCCTTGCGGCGCTCTTCGGTGAGCTGCGGGATGACGATGCGGATCACGTTGCCGTCGTTGCTCGGGTTGACGCCGAGGTCCGACTCGCGGATCGCCTTCTCGATGGCGTTCAGCGAGCTCTGGTCGTAAGGCTTGATCAACGCCATCCGGGCTTCGGGGATGTTGACGCCCGCCAGCTGGTTCAGCGGGGTCGGCGCGCCGTAGTAGTCGACGACAACGCGCGAGAACATCCCCGGGTGGGCCCGGCCGGTGCGTACCGACGACAGGTCCTCCTTGGCGACGGACACCGCTTTTTCCATCTTCTCCTCGGCGTCGAGGAGGGTCTCGTCGATCACGGCAACTCCCGTTGTTGTGTATGCGTACCGATTACGGAGATCAGAGCAGGACTACGCGGGCACCCCGTCGGCGGGGGTGTCGACCAGGGTGCCGATCCTTTCACCGCTGACCGCGCGGGCGATGTTCCCCTCGGTGAGGAGATTGAACACGATGATCGGCATGTTGTTGTCCATGCACAGGCTGAACGCGGTGGCGTCGGCGACCTTGAGGTCCCGTTCCAGCACCTCGCGGTGGCTGATCTCGTGGAACATCTCGGCGGTCGGGTCGCTCTTCGGGTCCGCGGTGTAGACGCCGTCGACGGCCTTCGCCATCAAGACGGCTTCGCAGCCGAGTTCGAGCGCGCGCTGCGCGGCGGCGGTGTCCGTCGAGAAGTACGGCATGCCGACCCCTGCGCCGAAGATGACGACGCGGCCCTTCTCCAGGTGACGCTCGGCGCGGCGCGGGATGTACGGCTCGGCGACCTGCCCCATGGTGATGGCGGTCTGCACCCGGGTGGGCAGGCCTTCCTTTTCCAGGAAGTCCTGCAACGCCAGGCAGTTCATGACGGTGCCGAGCATCGCCATGTAGTCCGCGCGGTCGCGGTCCATGCCGCGCTGCGACAGTTCCGCGCCGCGGAAGTAGTTGCCGCCGCCGATCACGACGGCGATCTGCACGCCCGTCCGCGCCACATCGGCGATCTGCTGGGCGACCGAGTGCACCACATCCGGATCAACCCCGATGGAACCGCCGCCGAACATCTCGCCGCCCAGTTTCAGCAGCACCCGCCGGTATCCGCCTTCGACCCGGACACCCATGTCGCCCTCCCTAATGCTCTGAAACCCGACTGTGCCCCGTCCCCGATGGACGGAGACGGGGCACAGTGGTGGTTCTTGTGTTCCGCGCCTGGATCAGGCCTGGCCGACCTCGAACCGGGCGAACCGGCTCACGGTCACGCCGGCCTCGTCGAGCAGGGCCTTGACGGTCTTCTTGTTGTCCTTGACCGACGGCTGCTCGAGCAGGACGTTGTCCTTGTAGTAGGCGTTGACCTTGCCCTCGATGATCTTGGGCATGGCCTGCTCCGGCTTGCCCTCTTCGCGGGCGGTCGCCTCGGCGACGCGACGCTCGTTCTCGACGACCTCGGCCGGGACCTCGTCACGGGTGAGGTACTTCGCCTTGAGCGCGGCGACCTGCATGGCGGCGCCACGAGCGGCCTCGGCGGCTTCCTCGCCCTCACCGGTGTACTCGATGAGCACGCCGACGGCGGGCGGGAGGTCGGCACCGCGACGGTGCAGGTACGTGGTGGTGGTGCCCTCGTAAGCGGCGACACGGCGCAGCTCGAGCTTCTCACCGATGCGGGCGGCCAGCTCCTGGACCTGCTCCTCGACGGTCTTGCCGTCGAGCGAGGCGGCCTTCAGCTTCTCGACGTCGCTGGTCTTCTCGGCCTTCGCGACCTCGACGATCTTCGCGGCGAGGGCCTGGAAGTCCTCGTTCTTCGCGACGAAGTCGGTCTCGGAGTCGAGCTCGATCAGCACGCCGCCGTCACCGGCGACGAGGCCCTCGGCGGTGGCGCGCTCGGCGCGCTTGCCGACGTCCTTGGCGCCCTTGATGCGCAGGAACTCGACGGCCTTGTCGAAGTCGCCGTCGTTCTCCTCCAGCGCCTTCTTGCAGTTCATCATGCCGGAGCCGGTCAGCTCCCGGAGACGCTTCACGTCTGCGGCGGTGTAGTTCGCCATCGTGGGTGTGTCCGTCCTTTTTCAGGTACGAGAAAGTCTTTTGGGGAATTCACTCGTGGGGCCGCCCGGAGGCGGCCCCACGAGCTGGTGGATCAGGAGGAGGCGGTGGCCTGCTCGGCCGGGGCCTCGGTCGGCGCGTCGGTCGCGGCGGCGGCTTCCTTGGCGTCCGCGGCGGCGGTCTCGGAGCCGGCGAGCAGCTCCTTCTCCCACTCAGCCAGCGGCTCGTCCGTGGCGACGCCCGCCTCGGGCTTGGCGTCGGCGGAGGAACCGTTGCGGCTGGAGCGGGCCATCAGACCGGCGGCGGCGGCCTCGGCCACGACCTTGGTCAGCAGCGCGGCCGAACGGATCGCGTCGTCGTTACCCGGGATCGGGTAGTCGACCTCGTCCGGGTCGCAGTTGGTGTCCAGGATCGCGACGACCGGGATGTTCAGCTTGCGAGCCTCGCCGACGGCGATGTGCTCCTTCTTCGTGTCGACGATCCACACGATGCTCGGCACCTTGGCCATGTCGCGGATACCGCCGAGGGTCTTCTCGAGCTTGTCCTTCTCACGGGTGAGCGTGAGGATTTCGCGCTTGGTCAGGCCGGCGAAACCACCGGTCTGCTCCTGCGACTCGAGCTCCTTCAGGCGGAGGAGACGCTTGTGCACCGTCTGGAAGTTGGTCAGCATGCCGCCGAGCCAGCGCTGGTTCACGTAGGGCATGCCCACGCGCGAGGCCTCGGAGGCGATGGCTTCCTGAGCCTGCTTCTTCGTGCCGACGAACATGATGGTGCCGCCGTGCGCGACGGTTTCCTTGATGAACTCGTACGCACGGTCGATGTACGTCAGCGTCTGCTGCAGGTCGATGATGTAGATGCCGTTGCGCTCGGTGAAGATGTAGCGCTTCATCTTCGGGTTCCACCGACGGGTCTGGTGCCCGAAGTGCACGCCGCTGTCGAGCAGCTGCTTCATGGTGACGACGGCCATTGCCGGAATCAACCTCTTCTGTGTCGTGCGCGCCCGGCTCCGCCGGAACGCGCTTGCTCGGTTCGTCGCTCTCGGCCGGGTGGCCGATCGCCCTGGTGCCGATGCTCGGGCCCGGACCCTGTGGCGAAGTGACCTCAAGGACCGCCGGGCCGTGTGCCCCCGTCTGTCCTGACCCTCCGTGAGGAGATCGGCCATCGGGAGCGCGCACGTGCACGCGAAGTCAGTCCGCTGCCGCGGACCGCGCAAAAGAGTCTACTCCCTGTCGCCACCGGGTACCGCACCGGCAGCCCCTGATGAAGGGGTTGTCCACAACCGCCTCGGTTATCCACAGATTCCCCCGGCGCGCCCCGCCCGCCACGCCGGTCCCCCAGCCTGGAACACATGACCATGACGACCTGTTCCCGCCCTGTCACCAGGCACTCCTTCGCTCTCGACCGCACGGGCGGGAGGCACCGCCGCCCTGGGCGCCCTCGGCGGCTTCCGCGCCTCGCGATCCTCGCGACAGTGCTCGCGATCTTCGCGTCGGCGGCGATGCCGGGAACGGCCAGAGGCGCGCCCTCCCCGCAAGGGCGCCTCTCCTGGCCGCTTTCGCCGGTACCGAGCGTCACCAGGTACTTCGAGCCACCCTCGACGCCATACGGGCCCGGCCATCGAGGCGTCGACCTCGCCGCGGCACCGGGCACGAACGTGCTCGCGGCCGCCGAAGGAGTGGTGATGTTCGCCGGGCAGGTGGCGGGCCGCGGCGTGGTGTCGATCGACCACGACGGAGGGCTTCGCACCACCTACCAACCTCTCGCCCCGACGGTCACCGCGGGTGATCAGGTCTACCGGGGGCAGGTGCTCGGGACGCTCATGGCCGGCCATCCAGGCTGTCCGGAGGCGGCGTGCCTGCATTTCGGCGTCCGGCGGGGTGAGGAGTACGTCGATCCGCTCGCGTTGATCGGCGAGCCGTCCGAGATCCGGCTCAAACCGTGGGAAGGAGATTGAGTGACCGTTGTGGAACGACTCGGCAGCCGAGCCTCGGTGCCTCCACGTGCTTCTTCTCCGCAAGCGCAGTGATCGGCGTGTGTTGGCGGAGGACACGCGTGATCGGACGGCGCACACACGTGATTGGAGGCGGAACACACGTGATTGGGGAGCGAACACGCGTGATTGGAGGCGGAACTCGCCGCGGCGAGCGGGGCTAGGCCTGCTCGACCAGTTTGGCACGCAGTCGCATGACGGCGCGGGTGTGCAGCTGGCTGACCCGTGACTCGGTGACGCCGAGGACCTTGCCGATCTCGGCGAGCGTCAGGCTCTCGAAGTAGTAGAGCCCGACCACGATCCGGTCGCGTTCGGTGAGCTGCGCGATCGCCTGCGCCAGCTGGCGGCGGTTGTCCTGGTCGACCAGGACGGCCACCGGGTCGACGGCGCCGTCGTCGGGCAGGGTGTCGACCAGCGAGCCGCTGTCCTTGCCCGCGGCGACGAGGTCTTCCAGTGCGATGACGCTGGTCAGCTGCATCTGCCCGTAGAACTCGCGCAGATCGTCCACGCTGATTTCGAGCTCGGCCGCGAGTTCGGCGTCGGTCGGTGTGCGGTTCAGCCGGGCGCCGAGGCGTTCCAGGGCGCGCTCGGCCTCGCGGGCCTTGCTGCGGACCGCCCTGGGGACCCAGTCCTGGGAACGGAGATCGTCGAGGATCGCGCCGCGGATGCGCTGCATGGCGTAGGTCTCGAACCGCAGGCCCCTGGCGGGTTCGAACTTCTCGATCGCGTCGACCAGGCCGAAGATCCCGGACTGGATCAGGTCACCGACGTCGACGTGGGTCGGCAGCCCGGTGCCCACCCGGCCGGCGACGTACTTGACGAGTGGGGCGTAGTGCAGCACGAGCCGGTCGCGAACGACCTGGTCCGGCGACTCGGTGAACTGCCGCCACAGCGCCTGGATCCCGGCGTCCACTTCGTAGCCGGACCGTGCTTCGGGTGCGACGGCAGGACCGTCCCCGCCGGGACGATGTTTCCCGGCGGCTTCGGTGACATGTGGGTCGGCGGTCATCGGATCGCCGTTCTCAGCATGCGACTCAGCGTGGTCTCCGTGCTCGTGCGGATGCGCGTGCGCCGCCGGTCCGGGCCGCTGGGTCACCTGCCGAGTTCTCCCCGGCATCATCGGGCCCGGGGGTGCGCGCGGTCGTGGATCGCCTTCAGCCGATCGACGGTCACATGAGTGTAGAGCTGCGTTGTAGCCAGCGTAGCGTGACCAAGCAGTTCCTGAACGCTTCGAAGATCAGCGCCGCCTTCGAGCAGATGGGTGGCCGCGGAATGCCTCAGGCCGTGCGGCCCCATGTCGTTCGCGCCCGGCACCGAACCGACGGCGTCGTGGACGATCCGCCGGGCCGTCCGCGGGTCGAGCCTGCCGCCCCGAGCCCCCAGGAAGAGCGCCGCTTTCCCCGGCTCCTTCGTTTCGACGGCGAGCTTTCCCCTGCCCTCGTCCAGCCATGCCCGCAAGGCCGTTTCGGCGGGGACGCCGAACGGCACGACACGTTCCTTGCCACCCTTGCCCAGCACGAGCACGACCCGGCGGGAGAAGTCGACGTCGCCCACATCCAGCCCGCACAGTTCCGAGACCCGTACGCCGGTCGCGTAGAGCAGTTCCACGATGGCACTGTCCCTCAAAGCCACCGGGTCGCGCTGTTCGGCACCGGCGGCTGAGAAGCGCATGACGTCACTCGCCTGCTCCGCGCGGAGGACGCCGGGAAGCTTGCGATGCGCGCGTGGCGCCACCAGGCGGCCACCCGGATCCGACGCGAGCGCTCCGCCTCGGTGGGCCCAGGCGGTGAAGGTGCGGGCCGCCGCCGCACGCCTCGCCAGCGTCGTCCGGCTGGCCCCTTCCTCGCGTTGCCGGGCGAGCCAGCCGCGCAGTGTCCCGATGTCGAGATCCTCGAACCGGCCGCCGTTGCCATCCACGAAGCCCATCAGCGACACGATGTCGCCGAGGTAGGCACGCACGGTGTGCGCGGACAGTCCGCGTTCCAGGGAGAGGTGCCGCTCGTAGTCGTCGATCAGCTTCCGGACAGGCTCCGGCAGCGCGGCACGGGCGGCGCGCAGATCGGGTCTGCGGGCGCGTTTCCCCGTGCCGTGGGGACCTTCGGTCGACGGCATGCCGATCACGCTGCGCGATGTACGGCGGATGGTCAAGTATCGCCGCACCCTGTTGCGGTGTCCGTGGTCGGATCGTGCCGGGATGGCGTCTCGGGTGTAGGCCAGTCAGGTCTTGGCGGTCCGTTTTCGCCACCCTGTGTCACTCCTTTCCGCGAAGCCGTCGAGTTCCAGTTCGGGAAGCAGCGAGCGGACGCGCTCGACCGGGATGCCCGACTCGGCCGCGAGCCTTTCCTCGGGTCTCGCCGACCGGGTGGACAGCGCGTCGTGCACGCGCAGCGCCTCCGGACCGAGCCGATCGGTGCGGCGGCGCGGTTTCGCCGGATCCGCCCCCTCCGCCCCGAACCGTCCGGCGGTCTCGAGGATCTCGTCGACCGAGGTCACCAGCGTTGCCTCGCCTTCGCGGATCAGCGCGTGGCAGCCGGCGGACATCCCCGACGAGACCGGCCCCGGCATGGCCATCACGACCTTGCCGAGGGCCCCGGCCGTGGTCGCGGTGTTCCGAGCGCCGCTGCGCCTGCCCGCCTCGACCACGACGGTCCCTTCGGTGAGCGCCGCGATGAGCCTGTTCCGGACGAGGAACCGATGCCTCGCGGGCGTCGTACCCGGCGGGTACTCGCTGACCACCGCGCCGACCTTTCCGATGTTGCGCAACAAGGTCGCGTGCTGTGCCGGGTACCCGACGTCGGCTCCACAGCCGAGCACGGCGACCGTCGTCCCGTCCGCGCTCAACGCACCTCGGTGGGCCGCGCCGTCGATGCCGTACGCCGCTCCCGAGAACACCGGGATCCCCCGGCTCGCGAGGTGATAGCCCACTTCGGCCGCGTTGTGCTCGCCGTATCCGGTCGCCGCGCGGGCACCGACGATCGCGATCGCCTGGTCGACCGCTTCGCCGAGCTTGACCGGGCCGCGGACCCACAACGCCAGCGGAGGCGCCATGCCGGAAACGCCCCTGCCCTGCGCCACCGCCAGTGAAAGCAACGGCCAGGCAGGCCATTCGTCGTCTTCGGGGATGACGAGCCTGGTGTCGTCGGCCGCGGCGCGCTCCAGATCCCGCTCGGCGTAGTCGTGCGCTCGCCGGGCGGCCGTTTCGTCACGCACCTTCGGCGGGCAGTCGGCGCGACGCACCCTTTCCGCGGCGACGACAGGGCCGAATTCGCCCACGAAACCGGCCAAAGCGGGTGCCGGGGGCTCGGCCACACGCAGGAGGTACGACCGGGCGAGACGTTCGGCTTCGAGTTCACTCATCCGGATGACCTCTCCCGGAAGTTCAGCGCCGCCGCGACCTCGTCCGGCTCCGGTTTGTCGGCTCCCTTCAAATCGGCGAGCGTCCAAGCGATGCGAAGGCAGCGGTCGGCGCCGCGCGCGGTGATCGCGCCCCGCTCCAACGCGCGGTCCAGCAGCGCCGTGACCTGCGACGGCAGGGCGAACTCTCGGCGCAGCGCGGGACCGGGCACTTCCGCGTTCGTGAGCCAGCCTTGCTCCGCCCAGCGTTTCCCTGCGCGCTCGCGTGCCTCCAGCACCCGCTCCCGAACGGCCGCCGACGCCTCGGGCGGCTCGCTCAAATGCGCGCTGAGCGCGGACAGCGGGCGCAGCCGAACCCGCAGATCCACCCGATCGAGTAATGGCCCGGACAGGCGGCCCAAATAGCGCCTCCGCACGGTCGCCGAGCACGTGCAGTCGGCGTCCTTCGCCGGGGCGCAAGGGCAGGGGTTGGTCGCCAGCACCAGCTGGAAACGCGCCGGGTATCGCACGGCGCCCTTGACTCTCGCGATCCGCACTTCGCCCTCTTCGAGCACCGTGCGCAGCGACTCCAGCCGCTCCGGGCCGAATTCACACACCTCGTCGAGGAACAGGATCCCCCGGTGCGCGCGGCTGATCGCGCCGGGCACGGCCAGGCCGCTTCCGCCGCCGATCAGCGCGGGCACGCTGATCGAATGATGCGGCGCGACGAACGGCGGCACGGTGACCAGCGGTTCGGCGCGGGAGAGCGAACCGTCGATCGAATGCACCGCTGTCACCTGCAGCGACTCTTCGGCGGTCAATCGGGGAAGCAGACCGGGCAGGCGTTTCGCGAGCATCGTCTTGCCCACCCCGGGCGGACCGGTCATGAGCAGGTGATGCCCACCGGCCGCGGCCACCTCCAGCGCCCATCGCGCTTCCGGCTGCCCCACGACGTCGGCGAGGTCGGGTACCTGTGGCGGCGCCTGGACGACGGACGGTTCGGGGAGGGTGAGCTCTCCTTCGCCCTTGAGCCAGTCCACGAAGTCGCTCAGCCGCGCCACTCCGCCGACCTCCACGCCGTCCACGAGAGCGGCTTCGAACAGCGACTCGGCGGGGACGACGGCCCGGCTGTACCCGGCATCGCGCGCCGCCAACAGCCCCGGCAGGACCCCGCGGACCGCCCGTACCCGGCCGTCGAGGGCGAGCTCACCGAGCAGCATGGTGTTCAGCAGCTTCGTGGCGGGGACCGCGCCCGTGGCGGCCATGACCGCCGCCGCGATCCCCAGGTCGTAGCCGGACCCCACCTTCGGGAGATTCGCCGGCGACAGGCCGAGGATCACCCTCTCGTCCGGCCAGGTCCGCCCGGAATTGCGCACGGCGGAACGGACCCTGTCCTTGGCCTCTTTCAGCCCCGTGTCGGGCAGGCCGACCATCGTCACCTTCGGCGATCCGCCGCCGATATCGGCCTCGATCTCGATCATGCGGCCCTCGACGCCGAGAAGCGCGACCGACCATGCCTTCGCCAGCGCCATTCAGAACGCCGCCTTGATATGCCGCACCCGGGGCGGGGCGTCGAGCGAGGCGACGATCGCGATGATGTCGTAGCGGACCGGGGCCCAGCGGAGCATGAACTTGCGCTGCCACTGGTACGCGAGACGGCGGATGCGATCCGCCTTGTCCGGGGTCACCGCCTCGGCCGGGGTGCCGAAACCCAGCCCCGTCCTCGTCTTCACCTCACAGAAGACGAGGCGCTTCCTGTCGGTCGCGATGAGATCCAGTTCGCCGTCACGACAACGCCAGTTGCGGCTCAGGACGACATAGCCCCTCTTCTCCAGATGCCGGACCGCGAGGTCCTCACCCCAGCGGCCCAGTTCGATCCGTGGTGCCCCGGCGGGCGGCTGTTCGGCGATGCTCGTCATCTCGATCCCCCTCAGCGATCGTCACAGTGCGTGTGCGATCGACGCTGCCAGGGTGAGGGGGTTGGGGACAGACCCGATTTCGGCACCTGTGGACAACCGGGGTGTTGTGGATGGTTCGGCCGTCATGGGGGCTTGGCGGGCGGAATCGTCGGTGGGCTGTGCTATGCGCCCCGGGATGGATACGTGAAGGCCCCCTTCACGGCGGCCAGCGCCGTGAACGGGGCCTTCACGTACTTAGGGGATCAGCCGGAGAACGGTCCGTCTTCCGGCAGCCGGAGGTCCGGTTTGTCGAGCTCCTCGACGTTGACGTCCTTGAACGTGATGACCCGGACGTGCTTGACGAACCGGGCGGGCCGGTACATGTCCCAGACCCAGGCGTCCGACATGCGGACCTCGAAGTACACCTCGCCACCGCCGTCGCGCACCTGCACGTCGACGGCGTTGGCCAGATAGAACCGCCGCTCGGTCTCCACCACGTACGAGAACTGGCCGACTATGTCGCGATACTCGCGGTAAAGCGAGAGCTCCATCTCGGTCTCGTACTTCTCGAGATCCTCTGCGCTCATGAAATCCGCGCCCCTCCTCGCGATTTTGCTGCTGTTCCAGCGGCGGAGCGTTCATTGTTACCCACGTACGGGCCGAGGGCACGTATCGGCACGCTCGGGTTTTCCAGTGCCGCGACGGTCAGCACGACCGGGTGAGGCGGCCGCACCCGGTGCGCGGCGGCCGCGGTGGCCACGTTGGCGTACGACCAGCGATGGACCGGACTCGGACCGTGAGTGTTCAGCGCGGCGCTGTGGTCGGTGGTGCTGTACCCCTTGTGCACGTCGAAACCGTAGTGCGGATGGACGTCGTGCAGGTCGCCCATGATCCGGTCCCTGGTGACCTTCGCCAGCACGGAAGCCGCCGCCACGCACGCGACGGCCTTGTCCCCTTTGATCACCGGGACGCTCGGGGCGGGCAGCCCGGAGACGCGGAATCCGTCGGTCAGGACGTAGCCGGGCGTGTTCCGTAGCGCCGAAACGGCTCGCCGCATGCCTTCGAGGTTCATGACGTGGATGCCGAACAGATCGACCTCGGCCGCCGGGATGACGATGACCGAGTAGTCGACCGCACGCTGGACGACCCGGTCGTACACCCGGTCGCGCGCCTTCGCCGTGAGCACCTTCGAGTCGGTGAGCTCGGGCAGACGGGCGGCGTCTCCGGGACGCAGGACGCAGGCGGCCACGACGAGCGGGCCGGCGCAAGCACCGCGCCCTGCCTCGTCGACTCCGGCGACGGGCCCGAGGCCCCGCCGGTCCAGCGCACCCTGCAAACCCCAGAAGAGGTCGCCACGCACCACTGCCCGCGGCGGCCGAAGCGGCTCGGCCGGTGTGAGCGGTACAGGAACTCTCAAGGCCTTACCGCCTCCGGTCGACCGCCTTGCGCACTCCGGCCGACATCCGCCTGCCGAGGAAGAGCACGGGCCACGCCGCGGCGATACCGACTCCCAAGGGGAGCCCCTGCTGCCAAGCCGGGGCGCCGAGCGCCAGCGGCTGAGCGTTCGCCTGCGGGTTGTGGTCCGAAACGCCACCCCAGCGGCCGGGCGGGAGCACGATGACCCGTGCCTTGCCGATGATGTTGTCCACCGGGACGGCACCGTTGACCCCACCGCCACCCTGGATACGGGAGTCGCTGGAGTTGTTGCGGTTGTCGCCCATCACCCAGACGTAGCCGGCGGGCACCTTGACCGGCTCGAACGTCCGCTCGGTGGGGGCCATGCCCTCTTCCCAGTGGACGTACGGCTCGTCGAGTGCCTTGCCGTCGACGACGACGCGGTTGTTGTCGCAGCACTGGACCGTCTGGCCGCCGACCGCGATGATCCGCTTGACGAAGTCACGCTCGTCCGGCGGCGCGAACCCGATCAGGGAACCCAGCGTGCGGAATCCGGTGACGAAGATGTTGCTGGACTCCGGCGTGTCGATCTCGCCGACCCAGGCGGGCGGGCCCTTGAAGACCACCACGTCGCCGGGGGCGGGATCGGTGAAGTCGTACGTGATCCGGTCGACCAGGATCCGGTCGCCCGTGCATCCCGAGCAGCCGTGCAAAGTGGTCTCCATCGACCCCGAGGGGATCATGTAGACCTTGGCGAGGAACTGCTGGATCAAGATCGTCAGCACGAGCGCGACGACGATCAGGATCGGCAGTTCCTTCCAGAACGACCGCTTCTTGTTGACCTTGCCGAATTTCTTGGAACCGGATCGGCCCCGGCGGGAGGCCCGCGTGGGGCGCTCCTCTTCGGGGCGATCGGGCTCGTCTTCGGAGGTGTTCTGGGACACGGGTTCGACCACGACGCCAGGTTACCTGTAACCGAGTGGCTACCTACTTGGCGGAGGTCGTCTCGCGGTTTTCGCGGCGTTCCTTGATCTTGGCGGCCTTGCCGCGCAGCTCGCGGAGGTAGTACAGCTTCGCCCGGCGGACGTCACCGCGCTTGAAGACCTCGACCTCGGCGATGTTCGGCGAGTGCACCGGGAAGGTGCGCTCCACGCCGATGCCGAACGACACCTTGCGGACCGTGAAGGTCTCGCGGATGCCGCCGCCCTGGCGACGCAGCACGACGCCCTGGAAGATCTGGTTGCGCTCGCGGTTGCCCTCGATGACGCGGACGTGAACCTTGAGCGTGTCGCCCGGTCGGAAGTCCGGGATGTCGGAACGCAGTGACTGCGCGTCCAGCGCGTCCAGGGTGTTCATCGGTGGTCCGTCCTCGTCTTCGTATGGCTTACGTGCAGCTTGGGCGCGCAGTGTCGGGCACTGCGACCTACCCGGGGGCTGATGGCGTTCCGGTGTACGGCGCCGGCTGCGAAGCCGCGCGTCCACTCACGCCAACCTGTCAAGTATTGCAGACCAGGACTCAGGCGGTTGACCCGGCCTGGTCGCTGCCCTCGTCCAACCGGTCGAGGACCTTGAGATCGTGCTTGTCGAGACTACCTTCCGGCAGCAGGCCGATCAGTTCGGGCCTGCGCCGGACGGTGCGTTCCAGCGCCTGGTCGCGGCGCCAGCGGTCGATCAGCGCGTGGTTTCCCGAGCGCAGTACGTCGGGCACGGCCAGGTCGCGCCAGACCTCTGGCCGGGTGTAACTGGGGCCTTCGAGCAGCCCGTCGGAGAACGAATCCTCCTCGGCGGAGCGGGAGTTGCCGAGCACCCCGGGCAGCAGCCGGACGACGGCCTCGACCATCACCAGCACCGCGGCCTCGCCGCCGACCAGCACGTAGTCGCCGATGGAGACCTCGTCGACGGGCATCCGCCGCGCGGCGTCGTCGATCACCCGCTGGTCGATGCCCTCGTAGCGGCCGCAGGCGAACACCAGGTGTTCCTCGGCGGCGTACTGGTGGGCCATGGCCTGGGTGAAGGGCCGTCCGGCGGGGGTCGGGACCACGAGGCGGGTGTTCTCGCCGCAGACCTCGTCCAGGGCGGGACCCCAGACCTGCGGTTTCATCACCATGCCGGGTCCGCCGCCGTACGGGGCGTCGTCAACGGCGCGGTGGACGTCGTGCGTCCAGTTCCGCAGGTCGTGGACGCCGACCTCGATGAGGCCGCGGTCGATCGCGCGCCCGAGCAACGCGGCGCGGAGCGGGTCGAGGTATTCGGGGAAGATCGTGACGACGTCGAGGCGCATCAGGCGTCCAGCAGGCCTTCCGGCGGGTCGAGGACCACACGGCCGCCCGCGACGTCGACGGCCGGGACGATCGCCTTCACGAACGGCACCAGCACCTCACGTCCGTCGTGCTCGATCGACAGCAGTTCGCCGGCGGGCGAATGCACGATTTCGAGCACCTTGCCGACGACGGTGCCGTCGGCCAGTTCGGCCCGCAGGCCTTCGAGTTCGTGGTCGTAGAACTCGTCGGGGTCTTCGGTCGGCGGCAGCGTCGAAGTGTCGGCGATCAGCAGCGCGCCGCGGAGGGTCTCCGCGACGTCCCTGGTCAGCACCTCTTCGAAACGCACCAGCAGCCGCCCGCTGTGTTCGCGGGCGGCTGCGATGGTGAGGTCTCTGCTGCTGCCGTCACGCAGCTTCGTCGTGACGGCCGAACCGACCGCGAACCGCTGTTCCGGCGAGTCCGTGCGCACGTCCACCGCGAGTTCCCCGCGGATTCCGTGCGCCTTGGCGATCCGGCCGACTACGACGTCCATCCCGTTCAGTCCTTGGTCAGCGATCGGTGTCGACGACGTCCACGCGGACGCCGCGGCCACCGATACCGCCCATGACGGTGCGCAGGGCGGTCGCGGTACGACCGCCCCGGCCGATCACCTTGCCGAGATCGTCGGGGTGCACGTGCACCTCGAGCGTGCGGCCACGGCGAGTGGTCAGCAGCTCGACCCGGACCTCGTCCGGGTTGTCGACGATCCCGCGCACCAGGTGCTCGAGGGAGTCAGCGAGGAAGCTCACGCCTCGGCCTTGTCACCCTCGGCGGCTTCGGCCTTCTCGGCCTCGGCCTTCTTCGGGGCGGACTTCTTCTTCGGCGTGGTGGCTTCGGCGGAGGCCGAGTCACCGGCGGCCGCGAGCGCGGCGTTGAACAGGTCCTGCTTCGACGGCTTCGGCTCGGCGACCTTCAGGGTGCCCTCGGCGCCCGGCAGGCCCTTGAACTTCTGCCAGTCACCGGTGATCTCGAGGATGCGCTGGACCGGCTCGGTCGGCTGGGCACCGACGGACAGCCAGTGCTGGGCCCGCTCGGTGTCGACCTCGATGAAGCTCGGCTCTTCCTTGGGGTGGTACTTGCCGATCGTCTCGATGGCCTTGCCATCACGGCGGGTGCGCGCGTCGGCGACGATGATGCGGTAGTACGGCGCACGGATCTTGCCGAGACGCTGCAGCTTGATCTTGACGGCCACGGGTGTGGGTACTCCTCAGTTCTCTCTGATGCATGTGGAAGGCGCACGCCAGCCGAGTGGGGACACGGCTGCGCACACCCGAAGGGTGAGCTCGGGCGCGGTGAGAGGGTCCGGCCAAAGCAGGCAAGCGTACATTCTGCCAGACGCTGATCGGCCGTCAGAACGCGGCTATCCCGAGCGAGGCGAGCAGGATCGTCACGGCCGGGAGGAAATTGTTCACCTGATGGGCGACCACGCTGCCGAGCAGCCGCCCGGTGAACACCCTGGCCAGCCCGATCGGGATCGCGATCACCAGCAGCAACGTGGTGCGCAGCGGTTCGAGGTGGCTCGCCGCGAAAACCGCCGTGGAGACCAGGAACGCCGCGATCCTCCCCCAGCGTTCGGTGCGCCAGGTCAGCCGTTCCACCGCGCCCCAGAGCAGGCCGCGGTAGATGATCTCCTCGCAGATCGGCCCGACCAACCACAGGTAGATGAACATGACGACGGCGGCCGAGACCGACATCCGCCGATCCTCGACGAGCGCGCTGATCGCCGAGGTCGCGTTCTCGTTGCCCACGACCTGCGTCCAGGCCCAGGCGGCGAGCGAGGTGAACCCGAGCCCGAGCACCCCGAGTTTGAGGCCGACCTTGACGTCGGCCCAGCTCCAGCCGATCCGCAGGTCGACGAACGGGCCGTTGCCCCGCAGCCGGGTGATCAGCAGCGCCACGCCCGCCGCGATCATCGTCGGCAGCATGGTGCCCAGCAGCACCATGCGCATCGGCAGGGGCTGACCGGGCTGGACGTCGCCGAGCAGGACGCTGATGAACGCCGCCGACGCCAGCAGGACGGCCTCCACCAGGAGGAAGGCCCCGAATCCCCAGCGATGCGGCGGTGGCGTGTCGGGCGCGGCCACCTCACCTCCGGCAATGACTTCTTCTGGGAGTTCGTCCGGCGGCGCCGCCTCGGGGATCGGCTCCCTGGGCTGAGATACGGTCACGCCGATCCTCCGGTGATCGTTCGGTTACTCAAAGACTCTAACCGCCTGGACCGGCGATCACCTCGCCGCGAAGAGCAATACAGCCGGTGGGAGGTTGTTGGCCGCGTGCGCGATCACGGACGCGCTCACCCGGCCCGACAGATAACGGGCCAGACCGATGGCGATGCCCTGGCCGAACAACGCGATCGTGCGCGCGGCCTCTCCGTGCAACTGGGCGAACACCAGCGCGGTGACCAGCAGGATCACCCAGGAAGGCAGGCGATGGAAGCCCATGGCGTTCCACAGCGTGCCGCGGAAGAGCAGTTCTTCGGTGACGGGAGCGGCGAGGACGACGATGACCGCGGCCAGCACCAGCCAGATCGTGTCGCCTTCGGTGGTTCCCGACAGTTCGGTGATCGGTCCGGGCGAGACGTCGGAGAAGGTCCTGTCGTCGCTGTCGGTCCCGTAGACGGCCAGCAGGAGCAGGTTGAGGAGGTAGCCGGCGGCGAGTGCGGCGGCTCCGCAGGCGAGCCCGATCCGGACGTCGCGCCACGTGGGTTTGAGCCCGAAGTCCGTGCGAAGCCCCTGTCCCCAGACGTGTGAACCGACCACTGGGCCGAGTCCGAGCACGAGGGTCGGCAGGAACGCGAGGATCAGCAGCGGGCCGACGTCACGGAGTTCGAGCGGGTCGTAGCCGCCGAAGCGGCCCGACATCAGGAAGCTCATGACGAGCGTGACGAGGTGGTATCCGGCGATGCCCGCGAAGAACGCTACGAAACCCCAGTGCGCTCCGAGCACCAGACGCTCGCGAGCCTGCCCGTCGTCCACCACGCCTCCACGCTAGGTACCGCTCCGGTCACACGTGGAGTCGGGTCAGGCGTAGATCTTGCCACGCAGCACGATATGGCTCGGATGGCGGAGCACCGCGAGATCCTCACGCGGATCGGACGGGTAAACGAGCAGATCGGCCGAGGCGCCGTCGACGATTCCCGGCACGCCGAGCCAGTCGCGAGCCGCCCACGAAGCCGAAGCCAGCGCCTGCTCCGCGGACATGCCCGCCTTGTGCAGTGCCTCGATCTCGTCGACGAGCCTGCCGTGCTCGACCATGCCGCCCGCGTCGCTTCCCGCGTACACCCGGACACCCGCCTCGATCGCCGTCGAGACCATCTCCCCCACGCCGGCGTGCAGCGCCCGCATGTGGTCCGCGTACACCGGATACTTGCCCGCCTTGTCCGCGATACCGGGGAAGTTCTCGATGTTGATCAAGGTCGGCACGAGCGCGATGCCGCGTTCGGCGAGGACGTCCAGCTGGTCCGACGAGAGCTCCGTGCCGTGTTCGAGGCAGTCGATGCCCGCGTCGATGAGACCGGGCAACGCGGCTTGGCCGAACACGTGCGCCGTCACCTTGGCGCCCTCGGCGTGCGCGGCGGCGATGGCCTCGGCGAGGACGTCGTCCGGCCACAGCGGCGCGAGATCGCCGATGCCCCGGTCGATCCAGTCGCCGACGAGTTTGACCCAGCCGTCGCCGTCACGGGCCTGTTCGGCGACCGCCTTCGGCAGCTCGGAAGGGTCCTCGAGTTCGATACCCAGGCCCGGGATGTAGCGCTTGCGCAGGGCGAGATGCCGTCCGGCGCGGATGATCCGCGGCAGGTCGGCCCGCTCCTGCAGCGGCCGGACGTCGATCGGCAGCCCGCAGTCGCGGATCAGCAGAGTCCCGGCGTCGCGATCGGTGATCGCCTGCTCGGCGGCCTCTTCGAGGGTGGTCGCCCCACCGACCCCGATACCGGGATGGCAATGCGCGTCGACCAGTCCGGGAACGAGAAAGCCTTCCCGGACAACGGTTTCCGCCCCGGCCACCGGTTCGGTCGTGATCCGGCCGCCGGTGACCCACAGCTCACGGTGCTCGCCGTCCGGCAGGACGACACCCGCCAGGTGCAGCGCCTCCACGGGCTACTTGTCCTTCGGCAGCTTGAACTTCTTCGGGTCGAACCCGGGTACGTCGTTCATGCCGCCGAGCTGCGAAAGGTCGGGCATCCCGCCGGGCATCCCGCCGCCGGGGGGCAGCATCGGCATACCGCCGGGGAAACCACCGCGGACCTTGGGCTGCGTCGGGCCGCGCCCCTTGCCCTTCTTCCCCTTCTTGCCCTTGCGGTTCTTGCTGCCGCCGCCTCCGCCGCCGAAGCCGAAGCGGCCCGCCATCTGCGCCATCATCTTGCGCGCTTCGAAGAACCGGTTGACCAGGTCGTTGACGTCGCGGACGGCGACACCGGACCCCTTCGAGATCCGCACGCGGCGCGAGGCGTTGATGATCTTCGGGTCGGCCCGCTCGGCGGGGGTCATCCCGCGGATGATCGCCTGCAGCTTGTCGAGCTGCTTGTCGTCGACCTGCGCGAGCTGGTCCTTCATCTGCCCGGCGCCGGGCAGCATGCCCAGCAGGTTGCCGATCGGGCCCATCTTGCGGACCGCGAGCATCTGCTCGAGGAAGTCTTCGAGTGTGAGCTGACCGCTACCGAGTTTGGCCGCGGTCTGCTCGGCCTTCTCCTGGTCGAAGTGCTGCTCGGCCTGCTCGATGAGGCTGAGCACGTCACCCATGCCGAGGATCCGGCTGGCCATCCGGTCCGGGTGGAAGAGGTCGAAGTCTTCGAGCTTCTCGCCGTTGGAGGCGAACAGGATCGGCTGGCCGGTGACCTGGCGGACCGAAAGCGCGGCACCACCGCGGGCGTCACCGTCGAGCTTGGTGAGCACGACACCGGTGAAGCCGACGCCGTCGCGGAACGCCTCGGCCGTGGTGACCGCGTCCTGACCGATCATCGCGTCGACGACGAACAGCGTCTCGTCCGGCGAAACGGCGTCGCGGATGTCCGCGGCCTGCTTCATCAGCTCTTCGTCGACACCGAGACGGCCGGCGGTGTCGACGAGGACGATGTCGTGCTGGGCGCGCTTGGCCTCGTCGATGGCGCGGCGGGCGACGTCGACCGGGTCGCCGACGCCGTTGCCGGGCTCGGGCGCGAAGACCGCGACCCCGGCCCGCTCGCCGACGACCTGCAGCTGCGTGACCGCGTTGGGGCGCTGGAGGTCACACGCGACCAGCATCGGCGCGTGGCCCTGCTTCTTCAGCCACATCGCGAGCTTGCCCGCGAGCGTCGTCTTACCGGCACCCTGCAGACCCGCGAGCATGATGACCGTCGGCGGGTTCTTCGCGAACGTGAGCCGCCTGGTCTCGCCGCCCAGGATGGTGACGAGTTCCTCGTTGACGATCTTGATGACCTGCTGCGCCGGGTTCAGCGCGCCGTGCACCTCGGCGCCCTTGGCGCGCTCCTTGATCCGGGCGATGAAGTCCTTGACCACAGACAGCGCGACATCCGCCTCGAGCAGCGCGATCCGGATCTCGCGCGCGGTGGCGTCGATGTCGGCGTCGGAGAGCCTGCCCTTGCGAGACAGGGTCTGCAGGGCGGACGTGAGCCGATCGGAGAGGGTGTCGAACACGGGTGTGCACGCTCCAGCGGGGTCGTTGTGGCTCGCCGGTACGAACCGGCGGCTTCCCAGGGTAGTCGGTGTTCGGGGCGGACGTTGACACGGTCGAGAAGACCCGATCGCGCGGGCTCAGGGTTCGCGGAGGTCGGCTTCGGCCAGAGCCTGGATCACGTTCGCGGGGGCGGCGCTGGATTCGCGGACCGTACGGCTCATCTCGACGTGCAGGAAAACCGTCCCGCCCTTCGCCGCGGCCTTGCCTTGAACGTTCTTCATCCCCTCCAGCGCTCCGCAGGACGATTCCCAAGCCCGGCAGACGGCGAGCCCGGCGGCGGCGAGCCGATCGGCGGCACGCCGGGCCGGTGGGCCGGCCACCGTCGCGCCGGACGAGAGCACGATGTCGTCGTCGGGCATGTTCTGGTCGTCGAAGCCGTGCAGCTGGACCTGCGGCAGACCTCGTCCGGCCAGGGTGGTGGCCACCACGTGGAAGACGGAGTCCACTTCGTGCGCGACGTCGGCGCGGCCATCGTCCGCCTTCCGGTGCGCGCCCGCGATCAGCAGCACCGCACCCGGCACCCGGCGGAAGTAGTCGAGGCCGAACGACTCCGTGCGGAGATCGGACGCGGGGTGCGGGACCTCGACCACCAGCGACGGCGGAGCCGACCTGTCGATCAAGTACATCCCCCAGGAGCGCTCGGTACCGGATTCGTTCATCACCAGCGTGTAGGGCCGCCCGGTCTTGCGGTCCACCCCGTCGCGCACCGCGAAACCGAGCTTTCCGAGGTCCACCGCACCGGCGGGCGCGGCGTCCAGCACCGCGGCGAATCCGGCGGCTGCCGTGCGACGTTCTCCCGCCTCGGGCGATCGGTAGTCCTGCTCAGCGGAAAGTGACGACGTGAATCCCGCGACCAGCGAACTCAGGTCTGCCTCCAGGTCGAGAGGGGGTCGCGGTGACTCGTCGTCACCGAGGACCAGCACGAGGGTCAGCACCAAGGCCAGCGCGGCGGCTACGCCGGTCACGCTGAGCAACATTCGAGTTCGGCTGATCACCACCCGACTCTACTGATTAAGCCGAACGGGTAGCCTGATCCGCGCTTTGCCGACATTGCAGCGGACTGTAACGTCCTCGCCGACACTTTTGATACCTCGCTGTAACCCGATCGGGAACACGTTCCGCTATAGGCCGACGTGAGCCGCGAATCAGCCGATTGAATCGAAGGGCCAAAGGCCAGTGAAGCGGCAGAAGGACCAGCCCGACCCCGCGGCGCGCCTGCGCGACCAGATCCCGGAAGCGGGCTTCCCCCGCGGTGTCGGGGTCGCCTCCGTGACGACCTTCGTCCTGCTCCTGGTGATCACCGCCTTCACCGCCCTCTACCTGTCGACGGCCGGGCCGCTCTCGCTGCTCCGCGCGGACACGGACGGGCAGGTCCCGGACGAGGTCACCGCGGGCAGGCAGCGAGCGACCACCGCGCTCGCCCAGACGCTGGCCACCTCGGCCACCTCGGCGGCGGGCGACCTGCGCGTCGCCCTCGACTCCGGCGTGTTCGACGAGACCTCCGACAACGCGGTTCTCGCCCGCCTCGGCGAGACATACCCCGACTGGCGCGGAATCGCCGTCTTCGACCCCGCCGCGAAGAGGGTCGTGGCCACCCATGGTGAGCCGGTGGCGGTCGAGAACCTCCGCGACGTCGACGTCACGAATCTCGTCGTCCGTCCGATCGCCCGGCCCGGCGACAGTCCGCTCGTCCTCACCGCGCTGCCGCTCACCGGCGCCCGCGCCGGCAGGCTCCTCGTCGTGTCGACCCCGCTGCGTGGTGTCTCGGCGGAGCTCGACAACGGCACCGTGCGGCAGATCCGGCTGGTCACCCCGGACGGCGCACTGCTCTCGTCGTCCGGCGCCGATGTACCCCAAACCGACAGCGTCGCCCAGAGCCTGCTCACCCGCGCGGCGGCGGCCGCCGCGACAGGGGAATCGGGTGTCCTCACCGGCGACGCCGCGACGGATCCGGCCAAACCGGGCGAGCGGATCGCACCGGTCGTGTCCTATGCCCCGATCGTGTCGGACGGCACCACGGGAAGTCTCGGAATGTCGGCCGTCACCCTCAGCCGGTTCCCGGTCGAGCCGGTGCCGGTCCGCTGGCCGGGCCTGATTCCGGCCGCCGTCCTGCTGGTACTCGCCATCGCCGGGTTCGTGCTGCTGCGGCGCACCGTCGTGCAACCGGTCCTCCGCCTTCGTGCCGACGCGCTCGCGGTCGCGGCGGGCGAGCTCGGCAAGCCGGTGCGGCAGTCCAGGATCCGCGAGGTGAACCGGCTGACCCGCGCGGTGGAGCGCTACCGGTCGAAACTCGCCAGGCGACGGCCCGGCGCCAAGGTGAAGCCGATCCTCTCCGCGCAGCTCGCCGTCGCGATGGTCACCCTCGCGCTGCTCGGCTGGTCGGTCGCCGTCGCCGCGACCCTCGGCCGTCAGCACGCCGCGGTCTCCCCCGCCGTGCTCAGCGAGTACGGCGGCCGCGTCACGCATTCGGCGGAAACCCTGCGCCGCAGCCTCGCCCAGGGGCTCGGCGATCTGCGCTCCGTCGCCCGGCTCGGGTCCACCGTGCGGCCTGACCGGCTCGACGGCATGCTCGGGGAGCTCGCCGAGAACGAAAGCCGGTTCCGCAGCGTCTACGTCGCCGACGCGGAAGGCAAGGTGCTGCACAGCGAGGGGCGCGAGTCGCTTCGCGATACGGGGAAGCTGCCCGAGGGTTCGGGCATCCGCCAGCACAACACCAGCGGCCGGGTGCCCGTGGTGTACGCCTTCGCGCAGTTGCCGGACTCGAAGAACGTCTTGGTCGCCGAGTACGACATACCGAGGATGGCGTCGGTGCTCGGCTCGGCCGGTGGCCGCGTCCGGGTGGTCGACGAGGGCAAGCGGACCATCGCCGACACCCAGGGCTACCTCGCCTTCTCCGAACTCACCGACTCCGTGCTGGTCAAGAACGTCGTCGCCGCACAATCCGGCAAGGACGCCCGTGAGAGCACCGATTCGTCCTTGGTCGTCGCGAGCCGCCTCGCCGACGAAGGCAGTGTCGCCGAACTGAACTGGGTCGTGGTCGCCGACCAGCCGATCGGCGCCCTGGGCGTCGCCGACAACACCGTGCGCTCGGGTGCCAGGGTCGCCGCGCTCCTCACGGCCGTCGTCGCCCTGATGTCGTTCGCCTGGCACCTGCTGGTCGTCGTCCTGCCGTTGCGGCGGGTGGCCGAAAGCGCCGTGCCGATCGCCAAGGGCGTCGGCATGGGCGCGGTGGTCTACCCCCAGCGCCAGGACGAGATCGGCACCATCGCCTCCTGTGTCGAGATCTGCCGTCAAGCGCTGACCGACGGCAAGGCCCGCCTCGGCGAGGTCCGCCGTCCGGTCGGCGCGGCGACCGACGAGACCAAACTGCTCCAGCGGATCGAGCCCGATCGTGACCGGCCACGGCAGGCCCGGAGGCGCGAACCACAGCCGGGGAAACCCCGCGCGCCGCGGTCGGCCGAGCCGCAGGCACGGCGGCACCGTGAGCCCGAATTGGCGGAACGAGGCCGGAGCCGGCGATGACGTTCCTCTATTTCGTGCTCCTCACGGCCTCGGTCGCGATGCTCGCGGCGGGCGTCGCCGAACAGCGCCGCCACTACCGCAACCTGCACAGCATTCCGACCCGGGTACTGGTCAACGGCATCCGCGGGAAATCGTCGATCACGCGCCTCTGCGCGGGCGCGCTGCGGGGCGGCGGCCTCGTGACGACCGCGAAGACGACCGGCACGGCGGCCCGGTTCATCCACCCCGACGGCAGTGAGGAGCCGGTCTACCGCAAGTTCGGCATCGCCAACGTCGTCGAGCAGATCGGCATCGTCCGCCGTGCCGCCGCGTACCGGCCCGACGCGCTGGTGATCGAGTGCATGGCGGTGATGCCGGACCTCCAGGAGATCAACCAGAGCAAGCTGATCCGCTCCACCATCGGCGTGCTGTGCAACGTCCGGGAGGACCATCTCGCGGAGATGGGACCGACGCTGGACGACGTGGCACGCTCGCTGAGCCGTTCGATGCCGGTCGGCGGGATCTGCCTCACCGCGGAGAAGGACCGGCTCGCGATCCTCCAGGAGGAGGCGGACAAACGGAACTGCCGCCTGATCGCCGTCGATCCGGAGAGCGTCACCGACGAGGAGATGCGCGGATTCGGCTGGATCACGTTCAAGGAGAACGTGGCGATCGCGCTGGCCGTCGCCGACCTGCTCAAGGTCAACCGGCGCCTGGCGCTGGAAGGGATGTGGGACGCACCGCCCGATCCCGGGGTGCTCCAGGTCCACCGCTACCGCGCGGGACGGCGGCTCGTGCGCTTCGCGAACGTCTTCGCCGCCAACGATCCCGAATCGACCCTGATGAACATCGACCAGCTCCGTGCACAGGGGGCGATCGCCGATCCGCTGCACGTGATCATCAACTGCCGCCCCGACCGGGTCGAGCGCAACGGCCAGATGGGCGCGCTGATCCCGCGGGTCGCACCGGAACGGGTGGTGCTGATCGGTGAGCCGACGCGCAGCGCCCGGATCGCGATCCCCGACGAGTGGCAGGACCGCGTCGTCGACCTCGGCGGCTCACGGCCGTCCGAAGAGCTGCTGCGCAAGATCATCGGAGGTATCGACCGGCACGCGTCGCTGATCGCCATCGGCAACATCCACGGTCAGGGCGAACTGCTCATCGACGAACTCGCGAAACTGGAAACGGCCGCCTCCTGATGCTCACCACTTCGCTCTCCCCCGAGGTCGCCACCATCGGGCTCGCCATCGGACTGCTGCTTTCCCTGGTCTGCTACCTGACCACGAATCTGTCCCCCGGCGGCATGATCACGCCCGGCTGGATCGCGCTGACCATCGTCGAGGACTTCCGGCGCGCGGCGATCATCGTGCTCATGACCGCGCTGACCTATGCGGGCACCAAGATCCTGCAGCGGGTGGTGATCCTGTACGGCAAACGCCTGTTCGCCGCGGTGGTCCTGCTGGGGGTCGTCCTGCAGACCACCCTGCTGCTGGTCCTGCAGGCCGACTTCCCGCTGTTGTTCGTGCACCAGACGCTGGGCTTCGTGGTCCCCGGGCTGGTGGCCTACCAGCTGGTCCGGCAACCGCCGGCCGCGACCGTCCTCGCCACCGGGGGCGTGAGCCTCGCCAGTTACGCGATCCTGATCAGCGGCGTGCTGGTCGGGCTGGTTCCCACGTTGTGAGGACGTCGATGCGCAAAGCGATCCGGATCGGTGTGCTGGCCGCGGTGATCGGGGTGTCGGGCACCGCGGCGGTCTACGTCGCGAAGCAGGAGAAGCAGGACATCACCGCGGTTTCGGCGTCGGCGGTCGCGGATCGCGACGCCGCGATCGGTGGATACACCTACGAACGGCTCGAAAACCCCGCCAGGACCGTCGTCCGGGATTCCCTCGGCACTCAACTGGCGGCCCTCACCGACGGATCCCGCTCGGCCATGCTGACCGGTAAGAGCCGGACGTTCGCCGAACCGAAGTTCACCCCGGCCACCGTCACCTCGTCCGCCTGGATCCGGTTCGCTCCCGAACCGTGGAAAGCGGGCGCGGAGAACGAAGCGTGGTTCCGCGACTGGCTGCCCAAGGCACTCGGCGACACGTCGCCGGATCTGCTGGCGATAGCCCTGCAATACACCGACGGTTTCGCTCCCCAGACATCCAAGAAGCTCCGTATAGCGGGCGACGCGGCCTTCGGTCCCGACAGCGCCGAAGGCCGCCTCGAAAAGTCGGACTTCTACGACTACCTCGGCATCGACTGGGATTTCCCCGACAAGCACGAGAAGGCGGAGCGGGCTCGGTTCGGCTCGCTCGACTGCTCCGGCTTCGTGCGCATGGTTTACGGCTACCGCGCGGGCTACCCGTTGCTCGGAACCAACACGAAAGGGCCGGGGTTGCCGCGGCGTGCCTGGGCGATGTCGGAGCTCGGGCCGGGCACCCCGTTGATCGAGGACGCCAAGACGCAGGCCGTGGACTATTCGGCCCTCCAGCCCGGCGATCTGCTGTTCTTCAACCTGGAGCCGGCGCTCGGGCCCCGGGTGTCGCACACGGGCATTTATCTCGGTCTCGACAGTGACGGCAGGCGGCGGGTCCTGTCGAGCCGGAAGGTCGCCAACGGCCCGACCTTCGGCGACGCCGGTGGCACCTCGCTGATCGACGGCGAAGGCACCTACGCGAAGGCGTTCCGTGCGGCGAAGCGGCTCTAGCACGCAAACAGGGCTCCGGGACCGATCGCCCCTCGCAGACCGGTACCGGAGCCCCTACGGAAGGCTCGCCTCCCCGCGAGCCGACCGTAAGCACACTTGGCGAGCTTCGCGGGACTCGGTATCGCCGGACCCCCAGTACCAGGCGATTCGCTGCCCGCGCTCTCTCCGCGCGATGGCATAACCTTGCCCGGTCACCCTGGGGTCACGGCAGCGTGAAGACCCCCAACTCCCCCTGAGTAGATCTACTCAACTGGTCTTGGCCGACGACGAAGCCCGCTTCGCCCGCGTCCGCGCCTGGCGTGCCTTCTCCGCCGCTTCGTTGGCCTTCTCGACCGGGCCCTGCTGCAAGGCTGCCAGCAGCCGCGTCACACCTTCGGCCTGTTCGGCCGCGGTCGGCTGGAGGACGTCGTCGCCGTCCAGTTTGGCTTGGATGAGCGCTTCGAGCGCCTCACGGTAGCGATCGGTGTACCGGCCGGGCTCGAAATCCCGCGTGAGGTCTTCGATCAGCGAGACCGCGTTCCGCAGTTCCCCGCGCCGCAGATCGACGTCCTCGTGCAGGAACGGGAAGTCCGGCCGCCGGATCTCGTCGGGCCACAGCATCGTCTCGAGCAGGATCACCTGGTCCCGCACGCGCAGCGCGCCCAGCGTCTCGCGTTGCCGCAAGGTCACCTTGACGATCGCGATCCGCCCGGACTGCTGCAGCGCCTCGCTCAACAGCACGTACGGCTTGGTGCCCGCCGGCTCCGGTTCCAGGTAGTAGCTGCGCGCGAAGTACATCGGGTCGACCTGGTCGGCCGGGGTGAAGCCGACGACGTCCATCGACTGGGTGGTCGGCGCGAGCAGCGACGCGAAATCGCCGGCGGTCAGCAGGACGACGTCGCCGTTGGGGACCGGGTACCCCTTCGCGATCTCGGCCGCGGGCACCTCGGCGCCGTCGACCTCGCAGACCCACTTCACCCGCACCCGGCCGCCGTCCGGCTCGTGCACCTGATGGAGGGGGATGTTGTGCTCCTCGGTCGCGCTGTACGCCTTCACCGGAATGGCGTAGGTCCCGAATCCGATCGTGCCTTTCCACACCGCGCGCATGGCCCACCTCCGCCTGGTCAGCGTATCCACGCGCCGAAGCGGCGGGACAGCTACAAACGGGTGTCAGGGGCTACTGAATCGCTCACACATTCGAATGACGGACGCGATTCGGCGAGTGCCTCGGCCGAACAGTCGACAGCGGTGGCCGCCGCACGGAGCACTTCGGCGACCACCTCGACGTCGACCGTCGGGGCGGTGGCCAGCGCGCCTTCGCCGCCCCCTTCGACCCGGCCCGCCATACCTTCGAGCGCGATGGCCAGCGCCTGCTGGCCCGCGACGAGGTGCCGGACCACACTGAGCAGCTCGGGCACGGTCGCGGCGGGACCGGACGCGGTGAGGGAGACGGCGAGGTCGTCCGCGCACGCGCGGAGATGGGAGGCGACGACGGTCGGCGGCAGCGTGACGCGTTGCGGACCGGGCACGCGCTCACCCCCTCCGGCTCCTTCAGGTCTCGACCGCGCACATCCTGCCACCGCCACCTTCCGTGACCCGCACGACACCCCGAACGTCAGGAAGCTGCCGCCAGCAGCGCCGCTTCGACCTTCGACCGCCACGCCTGGTCGACCCGGCCACTACGCGGCGCGACGGCGAACGAGTCGACGACGGCACCGCCGAGTGTGGCCACCTTCGCCCACCGCACCTCGGCCTCGCAGCGGCGCAACGCGCCCGCGACCCGGTACAGCAGCCCGATCCGGTTCGCGGCCCGCAGTTCGACGACGACCGTGTCGCGCCCGCTGGTCTCATCGTCGAACCAGATCACCTTCGCCCCGGCCGGCGGCGTCTCCCCTCCGCCGTAGTCCCGTTCCTTCGCCGCGAGCCGCTGCGTGAGCGGCAGCGTCCCCGCCACCGCCCGCGCGAACTGCTCCCGCAGCAGTGTGACGTCGGGCAGCGAGCCGAATTTCGGTGACGCCGTGAAGACTCCCGCCCGTCCTCCGTCGTGCCCGCGCAGCACCGCCGCGTGGACTTCGAGCGAGTTCAGCGCGAGCACCCCGGCCGCGGGAGCCAGCAGTTCCGCGCGAGCGGGGACCGCGAGCACCACCGTCACCACCTTGCCGGCGGCGGTGATGCGCACCTCGCCGCGGCCGGACGCGACGGCTTCGGCGACGAGCTCCCGTTGTTCGGCGCCCATCGGCTCCGGCGGTACGAACCCCTTGCCGTGCAACGCTTCTTCGCAACCGGACACCAGTTCGGCGAGCAGGCGCGCCTTCCAGTCCGTCCACACGCCCGGCCCGGTGGCCAGCGAATCGGCCGTCGTCAGGGCGTGCAGCAGTTCCAGCAGGACGAGGTTCTCGTCGAGGGTCTTCGTGACCCGCTGGATCGTGGCGGGATCGCTGATGTCGCGCCGCGTCGCGGTATGCGGCAGCAACAGGTGATGCCGCACCATCGCCGACACCAGCGCCGAATCGGCCGTCGACAACCCGAGCCGGGCCGCCACCTGCGCGCTGATCTTCGCGCCGAGTTCGGAATGGTCCGCGTCGCGGCCCTTGCCGATGTCGTGCAGCAGCGCGCCGATCAGCAGCAGGTCCGGCCGCGAGACGGTGGTCGTCAGTTTCGACGCCTCGACCGCGGCCCGCACGAGATGCCGGTCGACGGTCCACGAATGCACCGGCGATCTCGGCGGGAGATCCCGCACCGCACCCCATTCGGGGAACAGGCGCGCCCAAAGGCCCGTGCGGTCCAGCGCCTCCACGGCGTCGACGAGTCCTTCGCCAGCGCCGAGCAGTTCCACCAGCGCCTTGAGGGCGTCGGCGGGCCACGGCGCACGCAGTTCGGGCGCGGTGTCGGCGAGTGCCCGCAGGGTCCCGTGCGCGATGGGCTTGCGGATCCGGGCCGACGCCGCGGCGACCCGCAGCAGCAGGGCCGGATCCTTGGCGGGCAAGGCGTCCCGCGCCAGCGCGACCTCGTTGCCGTGCAGGACGACACCCTCGTCGAGCGGAGTCCGCACCGGACGGCGGCCGAACCGCGCCTTCGGTGGCTCCACAGTGGACCGGAGCGCGACGTCGACCGCGTACGCGATCGTCCGCCCGGCGCCGGAAAGCTTGCGCGCCAACGTGAACCGATCGCCGAAGCCGAGTTCGCCCGCGACCGTCTCGGCTTCCGGCGCGCTGAGGATGTCCCGCTCCCGGCGCAGTTCGCGACGCAGTTCCGTCCGGACGTCGAGCAGCAGGCTCTTGGCCGCCCGCAGTTCCTCGCCGGGCCTCGCCGTCAGCTGTGCCGCCGCCAGCGCCTCGAGGACGGCGAAGTCGCGAAGGCCGCCTCGACCGTGCTTGAGATCCGGCTCGGCGGACTGTGCGATCTCACCGCTGCGGGCCCAGCGCTGCCGGACCGCGTCCGACAGTTCGTCCATCCGCTTCCGGGCGGTCCGCCGCCACTGGTCCCGTGCCGCGGCGGCCAGCCTGGCGGTGATTTCCGCGTCCCCGGAGATGTGTCGGATGTCGAGCAGCCCCATCGCGGTCCGCAGATCCTCCGACGCCACCTTCAGCGCCTCACCCGGCGTGCGGACCGAGTGATCCAGGCCGATCTTGGCGTCCCACAACGGGTACCAGATCGCGTCCGCGATCTCGCCGACCCGCGAGTTCCCGTTGTGCAGCAACAACAGATCGAGATCGGAGAAGGGCACCAGTTCGCTGCGCCCCAGGCCGCCGACGGCGGCCAGCGCGACACCGGGTTCAGCGGTGTCGACGCCGGCCGCCGAAGCGCCCTTGCCCAACCAGAATTCGTAGAGGTCGACGCATGCCGCGCGCAACGCGGCCGCGCCCAACCTCCCGTGCCTGCCCTCGAGCAAACGCTCGGTGGCCTTGACCAGTTCACCCCCGTCGGCCATCGTGGGCGCCTATAGGGCGTCCGAGCCGCGCTCGCCGGTGCGTACCCGGATGACCGTCTCCACCGGCGTCACCCAGATCTTCCCGTCACCGATCTTGCCGGTGTGGGCGGCCGTGGTGATCGCGTCGAGGACCTTCTCGACGTTGGAATCGTCGGTGACGACCTCGACCCGCAGCTTCGCCACGAAGTCCACGGAGTACTCGGCACCCCGGTAGACCTCGGTGTGGCCCTTCTGCCTGCCGTAGCCCTGTACCTCACTGACCGTCATGCCGAGCACGCCCAGCTGCTCCAGCGCGGAGCGGACGTCGTCGAGCGTGAACGGCTTGACGATCGCGGTGATCAGCTTCATGCCTTGCTCTCCTCGAGTTTCGTGGCCGCGGTTCCGGTGGACGTCTTGACCGGGATGGAGCTCGGCTGGCCGAGGCCGCCGCCCGAACCGGTGAAGTCGTACGCGCTCTCCGCGTGCTGGGCCTCATCGATACCACTGACCTCGTCCTCCGCGCTGACGCGGAATCCGCCGAGCTTCTTGATCACCCAGCCGATGACGAAGGTCAGCACGAACGAGTAGCCGAGGACCACGGCCGCCGCGAGCGCCTGCTTGCCCAGCTGGCCGAGGCCGCCGCCGTAGAAGAGGCCGTCGACGCCGAGCGAGTTGACGCTGGTGGTGCCGAAGAAGCCGATGAGCAGCGTGCCGACGAGACCACCCACGAGGTGGACGCCGACGACGTCGAGGGAGTCGTCGAAACCGAAGCGGAACTTGAGGCTGATCGCCAGGGCGCACAGGGCACCGGCGATGAGACCGATGGCGATGGCACCCAGCGGGCTGACGAAGCCCGCCGCCGGGGTGATCGCGACGAGACCCGCGACGGCACCGGAAGCGGCGCCGAGGGTGGTCGGCTTGCCGACCTTGATCTGCTCGATGATCAGCCAGCCGAGCACGGCGGCCGCGGTCGCGACGGTGGTGTTGGTGAAGGCGACGGCGGCGAGGTCGTTGGCGGCCAGCGACGAACCGGCGTTGAAGCCGTACCAGCCGAACCACAGCAGCGCGGCGCCCAGGAGCACGAACGGCACGTTGTGCGGGCGTCCGGTGCCCTTCGGCCAGCCCTTGCGCTTGCCGAGCACGATCGCGAGCGCGAGACCCGCCGCACCGGCGTTGATGTGGACCGCGGTACCGCCGGCGAAGTCGAGCGCCTTGAGCTGGTTGGCGATCCAGCCGCCGACGGAATCGGCGCTGATGAAGCCGTTGAACGAGAACACCCAGTGCGCGACCGGGAAGTACACGATGGTCACCCACACCGCGACGAACAGCGTCCAGCCCCAGAACTTGGCGCGGTCGGCGATGGCACCGGAGATCAGCGCGGGCGTGATGATCGCGAACATCAGCTGGAACATCACGAAGGCGAACAGCGGCAGCGCGTCCGCGCCGGGCCAGGCGACCTCGGGCGTGGTGCTGGTCGCGGCGGTCGCGAATCCGGCGAGTTTGCCGGAGATGGTCGAGAGACCCGCGAAGTCGAAGTTCCCGAGCAACCCGCCGCCCACGTCGTTGCCGAACGCCATCGTGAAGCCGTACAGCGTCCAGAGGACACCGACTACGGCGAGCGCGATGAAGTTCATCATCAACATGTTCAGAACGCTCTTCGCGCGGACCATGCCGCCGTAGAAGAACGCCAATCCCGGTGTCATGAGCATGACCAGCGCGGCGCTGATCAACACCCATGCGGTGTCTCCTGCGTTCAGCACAATCTTCCTCCCGTGCCTGGGGTGTACTGCGCAGGAATCTTTGGACCGGGGTGTTTCCTCGGGCGGCGATTCAGGTTTCACCCGCGTGAACTGTCGGTGCGGCGTTGTTACGGCCAGGTTTCCGCTGACCTGGTGCGTTCTGTCCGGTTGCGAAACCTCGTGGTCGAATAGGGACATGAACGCGCGTGTATTCGGCCATGACCCTCTGCCACCGGCGATCGTCCGGTCGTTGCGGTGTTCGGTCTGCGGTGACCCGGTCGGGGTAACCGAGCGCACGGTGCGTTGCGATCGGGGCCACTCGTTCGACGTGGCGAAGCAGGGTTACGTCAACCTTCTGCATGCCCGCATCCCGGCGGGCACCGCGGACACGGCGCCGATGGTCGCGGCCCGTGTCGACCTCCTCTCGTCGGGTGTTTACCTGCCCCTCGCCGACGCTCTCGCGAAGGTGGCTTCGGAGCACATCGAGGACGGGATGGTCATCGACGCCGGCGCGGGCACGGGCTACTACCTCGCGCACGTGCTCGACGCCGTTCCCGCCGCGTACGGACTGGCGCTCGACGTCTCCGCCGTCGCCCTGCGCCGGGCCGCTCGCGCGCACACGCGCGCGGGCGCGGCCGTGTGGAATCTCTGGGAGCCCTGGCCGGTGGCGGATTCGAGCGCGTCGCTGATCCTCAACGTCTTCGCACCGCGCAACGCCCCGCAGTTCCACCGCGTCCTGACAAAGGACGGGCTGCTGGTCGTCGCGACGCCGAACCCCGGCCACCTCCGGGAGCTGGGCGACCTGGTGATCTCCGTCGACGGCAGCAAGGACGCGCGGCTGGAGGACACCCTCGGCGAACGCTTCACCCGGGTGGACCGGCACGAGGTCACCCAGCAGGTGGCGTTGAAGCCCGCCCAGATCCGTCAGGTGGTGGAGATGGGCCCGAGCGCGCATCACCTCCACCGCGACGGCAGACGTGAACGCCTCGACGCGATCACCGGATCGGTGGACGTCACCATTTCGTTCAGCGTCACGCTGTACCGGCCGGTGTCCTGATGGAGGCACCCGCGACACTGCTCGCCGACGCCGCCTGGGTCAGCGCCCGCATCGGCGGCGCCGCGAAGCTCTACGGCTGCTCACGGCCCGAAGTCCTCGGCACGATCTGGTGGTACTCGCTCTCCTCCGTCCTCGTCGCTCCTTCGGTGGAATCCCTCGTCCGCGGCGAACCCTTGGACCCGTCACTCGACGCCGTCACGATCGACCTCGTCCCCGACGGTCGCTTCACCGGCGCCCGGTCTTCCCGGACCCTCGACGGCGGTCTGGCCGAACTCGGTGCCGCGTTCGCCGGAACGCTGAGCACCGCGATCGGCACGATTTCGGCTGTCACCAAAGCGAATCCGCGCGCGCTGGGCGCGATCGCGACGGATTCCATCGGCAACCGCCTGCTGTGGACCGGCGACACCGAACGGGCGATCGCGCTGGCGGCACCGCTCGTGGCCGCGATCGGGCTCGGGATGCCGGAGCCTCGGTTCTCCCGGGTCGGACGGAACACCGTGGTGCGCCGTGCTTCCTGTTGCCTGATCTACGAAGCCGGCAATCCGAAGTGCACCAGTTGCCCCCGGCAGACGCCGGAAGAACGGGACCAGCGGCTTCGCGCCGCACTCGGTTAGTGCGCGGTTTCTTTACGGGACAAGGTGAATTGGCAGGGTTTCGCAACGTGGGCAGGGGCCGGAAGTCGATCGGTACAGATGGTCGTGAGTGGCGTTTCGGCTTCGAGCCAACCGTGCCCTCTGTACCTACTGGTCGAAAGTCCGTGAAGGCCTCCTTGAGGGCCTCGTCTTTGCTCACCCACTGGTGTGGGTCGAACCTGAGGGGTTCGGGGCGTTGAACGTCCTGGCTCCTCCACGTTTTGGGTTCGTTGATGAAGGATTTGGGACACTGAACGTCCCAAATCCTTCATCGACAACGCTTGACCCGGTCTGGAACAGAGCCACACAGGTCAGCCGTAGATCAACAAACACCGGTCCTCCTTCACGGACTAGGAACAGAGGCGCGGCGTGAGCAAAGACGTGACTCGCGTGATTGGGGACGTGACTCGCGTGATTGGAGCCGCACTCGGGGTGTTCCGCCGCTGATCACGCGAGTTCCGGCTTCGATCACGCGAGTTCCGGCTTCGATCACGCGAGTGCGGCCGATCGGTACAGGTGGTCGTGAGTGGCGTTTCGGGTTAGAACCCGAAACGCCACTCACGACCAACCCGACCTGCGCGCTCAGGCCCGCCGACGCGGTTCTGTGGCCAATGGGACGCGTGAGAATCCCGCCTCATCCGGCGGCGAGATTCTCACCGGTCAACGCGGCCACCATCGCCGCCCGCGAGCCGACCCCCAGTTTGGTGAAGATCCGGCGCATATGCGCGGAAACCGTGTTCAGGCTGATTTCCAGCACGCCGGCGATCTGCTTGTTCGTATAGCCGCGGCCGACCATGCGCGCCACCTCGTGCTCGCGCGGGCTGAGCAGGTCGTGCGGTTCTGGCGTCACCGGCACGAGCAGGCATCTGACGCCGTGCTCGGTGACGTCGAGCAGCGGTTTCCGCTGCACGGCGCCCCCGTCGTTCAGTTCCATGACACGTCTGACGAGTGATCTCGCCAGCTTTCGTACGGTTTCGTCCTCCGTGACGACCGTCGCCCGCTGCCGCGCGAGATCGTGTAGCGACGACGCAGGAAATCCCATCACCGGGCTCGTGGACATAGACCGGCCTCCCCCCTCTAGGTCTCCCTCCTTCTCCAGCAAACCCCTCCGACAGGAAAAGCGCATCGTCGGTTTGTGTGACAAGTACGAACTAGTCGATTCATGTCACGCGAGAACGTGTGACTACCGGTGCCCCCGGGTGCGCGGGCAGTGTCGGGTGAGTGCTCACCGACGCACCGCGCCGGCGATCGCGGATTTTCACCGGAGCAGAGGAGAACGGTTATGAGCCGTGGCTATGCGGCAGTGGACGGCGAGCTGGAAGACGAGCTGAGCCGTGAACTCGAGGCCGAGTTCGAAAACGAACTCGAGGACGAACTGGAAGGCGAATTCGAGGACGAGGACGAGTTCGAAGACGAGCTCGGCGGCCTGGCCCGGGAGCTCGAAGACGAGCTGGAGGACGAGGTCTACGGCGAGTACGAGGACGAAGACGAATTCGAGTCCGAGTTCGAAGCCGTCGTCCGCGAACTCGAGGACGAGTTCGAACTGGAATCCGAGGACGAGGACTTCACGCATCCGGCACGGCGGGTCTATCCCGACGCCGAGATGATGGCGCAACTGGCCTTCCAGGCCGAAAACGCCGAGACCGAGGACGAGGCGGAGGCCTTCCTCGGCGCGCTCGCGCCGCTGGCGTTCCAGGCGGCGAAATGGGCGGCGCCGAAGATCATCAAACACGGTCCGCAGCTGATCCGCGGCGCGGTCAACCTCGGGCGCAAGCTGTGGCGGAACCCGGCGACCCGCCGTGCCGTCCGGCACATCCCGAAGATCATCGGCCGCACCGCGCGCGACGTCGGGCGCCGGTACGCCGACGGCCGCCCGATCAACGCCCGGTACATCACGCGCAGGCTGGTCGGCCACACCGTGAACAGCGCGCAGAACGCGCCCGCGAACCGCCGGAGCCAGCAGCGGCGCCGCGGCCGTCCCCAGCAGCGCCGTCGCCGTCCCGCCGCCCGCGGCGGGCGCCGGACACAGTCCCGGGGCCGGGCGGGCGCCGCCCGTCGTGGCAAGGCGCGCGGCCGTGCGCGCCGCCGCTGAGGCGCTGCCCGCGGCATCCGGTGAATCGGCCTCGTCCACCGGGTTCCGGCGGGCGAGGCCGTCCGGGGACGACGAACTGACGGCTTGGGTGCTGTCCCAGGCCACCAACGTGGAACGGCATCTGGAGGCGCTGCGGCCGTTCCGCTGGTCGGAGTTCGGTGACCCGGCCACCGGCCCGAGCCGGGCGCATCTCGCGGCGGTCAACCGGACGATGGCGACCTTGCGGAAGCCGTTGTACTCCGCGACCCGTGCGGTTCGCCGTGCCGCGGACGAGGCGGTGGATCGGCCGGCGCGCGCCGAACTCGCCCGGCTGCTGCGGGCGAAATCCCGGGCACAGCGCTGGGTCAAGACCACCGAAGGGGTCTGGGACTTCTACCTCGATCTGTTCAACCAGCGGCAAGGCGCGTTCGCCCCGTGGCTGGTGGCGTGCGACCGGGTGGCGCTCGACTGCTATCAGTACGCCTACCTCGGGATCGGGCGCTGGCGGTCGATCCCGACCCCGCCACCGTTCTGCTACCTGCGCACCGGATCCGGTCCGGCCACCTCGCGCCGCGGGATTCCCTTGCGGCGGCTGGGGAACCGGCTCAATCCCTTTCCGCTGATCCAGCTTCCGTACCACCGGCTGGTGAACCCGTGGACGCTCGGCGCGGTCCTGCACGAGGTGAGTCACAACCTGCAGAACGATCTCGGCATCGCCAGGGCGATCCCGCTGCAGGTGGCGGCGAGGCTCGTCGAAGCGGGGGTCCCACGGGAGGTGACCGGCATCTGGGTCAGGTGGAACCGGGAGACGTTCGCCGATCTGTCCGCGCTGCTGCTGGGTGGCCCGGCGGTCGTCGGATCACTGTTCGACGTCATCGGGCGCACCGAACTCGAAACGACGGGATTCACCCCGCGCGCGGTGCACCCGGTGCCGTACCTCCGCGCGAAGATCTCGGTGGAGCTGTTGCGCCGCATGGGTTTCACCCGGCACGCGGAGGCGTATGCGGAGATGTGGCACAAGTTGTACCCGCGGGCGAAGCTGGTGAACGCGCCACCGGCGCTGCTGAGGACGGCGGACAAGGCGATCCCCGTGGTGGTGGACGCGATGTGCTTCACGTCGTTCCCCTCGCTGGGGCACCGTCCCCTGGCGAAGGTGCTGCGGTTCGAAGCCAAGGAACAGGCGATGATCGAAGAAGCCGCCGGCAGGCTGGCCGACGGGGTCTCCCCCGGCGTCGTGCCGGAACGGTTCCTGATCGGCGCGGTCCGGTTCGCCCTCGACGAACGGATGGCCCCGCCGAAACGGCTTTTCGGCTTCTTCATGGAAGAGCTCGGCAGGAGGGCGAGATGACGCTCGACACCGAATTCTCCCGGCTGGGCAAGGAAGTGAACCAGGTGGCCGCGTGCTGGCGGGCCTTGGAGATCAGCGTCGCCGAAGACCGGCCCGCCGGCGTCGGGCTGGCCGCGGCGGATCATCTCGCCGAGGTCGTCCTCGACGGCACCGGAGAGATCGAGGCGGCCACACGCGCGACACAGGGCCCGGTGAGCGCGGAGTCGTTGCACACCACGGCGTCGTCGCTGCTGAACCTGCGACGGCGGGTGGACGGGCACTGCCGTTCGCACCACGCGGTCTCCGGGCTGCTGCGCGCGGTGCACGGACGGGAACAGGAATGGCGGGGCTGGGCGAAGAGCTTCCATGCCGGGGTGGACCAATGCGCCACCGCCTTGTCCTCGGCGGAGGACGTGATGGTGCGGTGCTGGCGTGAAGCAGTGGAACTGGCCGAATTCAAGGGATGTGGGGCGACCCGATGACGATCAACGACGACCGCGGCGCGACGTTGCCGCGCGCACAGGACATCGACAGCGCGTATCCGCTGTCGACCGGGCAGTACCCACCGCAGGCGGCGGCCCCCGGCAAACTCGCCGAACAGACGATCAGCGACATGCTCGGCTGGAAGTGGCGCGAAGGCGACACCAAAGGGTTCGTGGCCGCGCTGACCGGCAGTTTCGAACTGAACGAGGTCCAGGGCCGCACCGAGGCGAAATGGACTCCGCGCGGATACGCGATCCAGGCCGATCTCGGCGCCGTCACCGGCGGCCAGGCCTCGCTCGCGGCGAGGGCCAGGAGCGCGGTCAAGGACTCGCTGGCGCTGCTCGATTCGCTCCGTCCACTGAGGACGGACTCGGACCCCGAGAACGCCGAGGGTTTCCGCGCGCTCGTCCGGCACGATCTCGAACAGATCCGGCAGGAGCTGGAGAGCCCGCTGATCCGCGTGGCGCGGGTCGATCAGCTCTTCCTGCTGCTGCTCGGCAACGGCGGGCTCGCGGTCGGCGCCGGAGACCGTACGCAAGGACATCTCGGCCAGCTGCGGGACGAGCTCGGCCTGGTCTCGGGCAAGGTCAACACGATCGAAGAGGAACGGATCCAGACCTCCTTCATCACGCTGACGGATTGGGTGGTCTCGTTGTTCAGGGGCTGGCAGGACGCACGCGACAAGATCGACCCGTTCTCGCAGCCGGCCGGCGGCCAGCCGTTCTTCGGTCCCGCCGTGGTCGCGCTCTCCCGGCTGCTGTCCGCGACCGCGTCGCAGGTCGACGAGGTCGTCGCGATGCTGCGGTCGGTGTTCGTCCAGCAGGAGGACCTCGAAGTGCTCCGCGTCCCCGATCCGCAGGGCGGGACGATGTCGCTCGGCGGGCTGCTGCGCTGGATCCGCGAGTTCGCCACCTTCGAGGGTGGCAAGCTGATCGAGTCGGCGGGCAAGGAAGGTGTCGGCACGTCGTTCCTGCAGATCGCGAAACGCCTGCAGCGGATCGTGGCGAACCTTCCCCGGCAGAGCACCGGCGGTCCCAACGGCGACGTGCCGGGAAACTTCCGTGCCTCGCTTCCCCCGGGATTCTTCAGCTCCCGTGTGCAGCGGGCCATCGACGAACTCGACGACCATCTCCAGGAGGTCGTCCGGATCGCCGAGCCGATCGGGCGGGACGGCTCGCCGTCGTCGTCCGACCCGAATCCGCCCGCACCGCCCACCCCGCAGCTCACGCCGCCGCCCGGCCGGACGCCGACGGTGCCTTCGGTCGCCGAGCTCCGTGAGGGGCACGGCGCCGGAGAAGGCCAGACACCACCCGAGGCGGAGGAACCGCCGAAACCCCGGACCACGCGCAAGCGGCCCGGGCAGTAGCCGGACCCGTACGGGAGGAAGACGATGGGCACGGAAAAGGAATACCGGGAACTCTTCGACCGGGTCGCGGCCTTGCGCGGTCAGGTCGCCGGGAAGCTCGCGAACGAACTGGGCAGCGATCCGAAACTCGGCGACGCGGTCCTCAAACAACTGGACGACATGCTCACCGCCGTCGAGGCGGAACAGCGGGGCAAACCAGGGCCGGCGGACGGTGGGATCGCGCAGCTCGTCGGGCTCGGCGACGGTTCGGCCGCGGACCTCGGCGCGACGGCGATGCCGCCGGGTGTCGACGCCTACGACGAGACCGTCGCCTCGGAACGGGTCATCGCGGTCGGTGATCTGTACTACCTGTACCAGCACGAACGGATCGGCGTGTTCCGCGTCGTGCAGAAACTGCAGGAGCTGTTCCAGGGCGGCGCCATCCGGCTTTCGGACGGCCCCGGCGCGTTCGGGCTGTACCGGTTCGACCGGCGGGACGTCCTGCGCTACACCAGGCGGGATCGCGTCAGCGCGTACCGGCGCGTGCTGGGTTACGGCAAGGGGCTCGGTTCGGCGAACTCGCGGCCGAACACCGATTTCCACCAGCTGTTCACCCAGTTCAGCAACCAGGTCGCCTTGTTCTGGCGGGACAAGCGGATCTCCGACGTCGTCCGCGAACGCGCGTACGACCCGAGTTTCGGCAGTGTGGCGGTCGTCCGGCGCAGCGGTCTCGACCTGCGGAACAACCTGAAGTTCACCTCGTACGGTCACCTGAACGTCCTGCGGGTCGAAGTCATGCAACTGCTGACCGAGGCGTTCAAGATCCTCGGTTCGGAGGACGTGCTGGACCTGTTCGGCGCGGCCAACGCGTGGGACACCGTGGACGAGGTGCTGATCCGCTACTTCGACCAGCGGCTGGTGTCCTCGCCACGGCAGCGGATGGCGGTCACCGGACGTCAGGTGCTGCGGTGGCTCGCGGCTCCGCACATCCTCGAGACCACCCGGTCGGAGTTCGAGGCGCTGCTGCTCGAAATCGCGGAACCCGCCGAGGAGTGGCTGACCTCGGCCCAGTCCCTGCGGCTGGCCGACCGGACGAACTCGCGCGAGGTACTACCGGTGGACCGGCACCGGCCGGCCGGGGTCGCGGTGTCCCGTGAACCGCGTCCGGTCACCCCGCGCCGGAACGGTCACCGTCCCGGCACCGTGATCACCCTGGACCGCAAGTAGCCACTTGCTGGGATCGATGGTCACGGAGTGGGACGCGAGGTAGCGTCGGGCGCGATGAGTGAACGCACCTGGGGCTTCCGCACCCGCGCCCTGCACGCGGGCGGGACACCCGACCCGGCGACCGGCGCCCGCGCCGTGCCCATCTACCAGACCACGAGCTTCGTCTTCGAGGACGCGGCCGACGCGGCGAACCTGTTCGCGCTGCAGAAGTACGGCAACATCTACAGCCGCATCGGCAACCCGACGGTCGCGGCCTTCGAGGAACGCTTGGCCAGTCTCGAAGGCGCGATCGGCGGAGTCGCGACCAGCAGTGGTCAGGCGGCGGAGTTCCTGACGTTCTCCGCCCTCGCAGAGGCAGGCGACCACATCGTCTCGGCGGGCGGGCTCTACGGCGGCACGGTCACGCAACTCACCGGGACGCTGCGCCGCTTCGGGATCGAGACCACCTTCGTCAGCGGAGACCGCATCGAGGACTACGCGGCCGCCATCACCGACCGGACGAAGCTGATCTTCACGGAGATCATCGGCAATCCGGGCGGCGGGATCGCCGACATCGCCGGGCTGGCGGAGCTCGCGCACGCGCACGACATCCCGCTGGTCGTCGACGCGACCTTGGCGACGCCGTACCTGTGCCGCCCGATCGAGCACGGCGCGGACATCGTGCTGCATTCGGCGACGAAGTTCCTCGGCGGGCACGGGACCACCCTGGGCGGGGTGGTCGTCGAGTCCGGGAAGTTCGACTGGGGCAACGGGAAGTTCCCGCGGATGACCGAGACCGTCGAGAGCTACGGCGGCCTGAAGTACTGGGAGAACTTCGGCGAATATGCCTTCTGCACCCGGCTCCGCGCCGAGCAGTTGCGCGACATCGGCGCCGTCCTCTCCCCGCACTCGGCCTTCCTACTGCTGCAAGGGGTCGAGACGCTGCCGCAGCGGATGGACGCCCACGTCGCCAACGCGCGAGCCGTCGCGGAGTACCTCGCGAACGACAGCCGGGTGGCTTGGGTGAACTACGCGGGCCTGCCGGGTCACCCGCACCACGACCGAGCGAAGAAGTACCTGCCCGCCGGGCCGGGTGCCGTGTTCTCCTTCGGCGTCGACGGCGGCCGCGCGGCCGGGGAGACGTTCGTGAACTCGGTCGAGCTGCTGTCGCATCTGGCGAACGTCGGGGACGCGCGGACGCTGGTCATCCATCCGGCGTCCACCACCCATCAGCAGCTCTCCGAGGATCAGCTGCGTTCGGCGGGGGTGGGCGCGGACCTGATCCGCCTGTCGGTCGGGCTGGAGGACGTCGAGGACATCCTGTGGGATCTCGATCAGGCGCTCGGCAAGGCGGTGGCGGGATGACCTACGACGTCGGCGCGGTCGAGCGGCGCCGCATCCTCTCCCGGACGAGGTCGGTGACCATCGTCGGCGCTTCGAACAATCCCGCGCGGCCGAGCTACTTCGTCGCGACGTACCTGCTCTCCTCCAGCAAGTACGAGGTCAACTTCGTGAACCCGCGGCTGGACGAACTCCTCGGGCGGCCGGTGTACCCGTCACTGGCCGACGTGCCCGGCGAGACCGACCTGGTCAGCGTGTTCCGCAAGCACGACGACCTCCCCGGCGTGGCCGAGGAGGTCGTCGAGGCCGGAGCGCGCACGCTCTGGCTTCAGCTGGGCCTGTGGCACGAGCCCGTCGCCGACCTCGCCAAGGAGGCGGGGCTGGACGTGGTGATGAACCGCTGCGTGAAGATCGAGCACGCCCGGTTCGCCGGCGGGCTCCACCTCGCCGGGTTCAACACCGGCGTGATCAGCTCACGTCGCCAGTCCGCCCCCTGACCAGGGCCTGCCCGGCCCGTGAGAGGGTGGCGGCATGGCCAAACCGACGCCGCTGCAGCTCAGGAACATCGTCATGGCACTGCTCATGGCGGGTGCCCTGGTGTGGAACCTGTCCATCGGCGGCGCTTGGTGGCTCACCGCGATCTTCTCGGTCGGCATCGTCCTTTCGCTGTTCTCCGCGTACCTGAACCGGCCCGGCGCCCGTCCCTGACCCCGCATTTCGTCCTCTAAACGCGGTAGTCCTCGATGCCAACTACCGCATTCAGAGGACGAAATGCGTCAGGAGCGGGCGGACTCGAAACGCGAAGCGACGTCAGCGCGGCCACGCTCCGAAAGCGCGCCGAAGAGACGTAGGCGCGCCATCCCGCCGTCGGGATAGATGTCGAGCCGGACTTCGGTCACCTCGGGTCCGGCGGCGAGGGCGAACCGGTGCCGTGTGTCCGGCTGCAACCGCGTCTTGGGCAGCAGCTCGACCCATTCGCCGTCGCCGTCCCGGCCGCTCAGCGCAGCCCAGCCCGGCGCGTTGCCCTTCAGATTGCTGTTGTCGAACTCGGCGAACCGGATGACGCCCGCGCCGGCGAGACGCACCGTGACCCAGTCGTTCCCGTCGTCCCGGCGCCGCGCGGTCTCCCAGCCCTCGGCCTGATGCGCGGCGAGTCCCGGCGAGAAGAGGTTGTTGGGCGAGGAATAGAACATGTTGCTGCACCCGGTGACCACCGCGCCGTTCTCCAGCGCGGCGAGGTCGAGCGCGCCGAGGTCGAGCAGGCGCGGATCCGGGATCGGCGTGCCGTGCACCCGCAGCCGGGCCACGCCGCCGTCCGGATGCATGGTCAGCCGGACGTGCGTGTAGCGCTTGCTCCCGCCGATCTCGAAGAAGTTCTCCGTGTGCCCCGCCGCCGCGCCGCGTTTCACCAGCACGTCCCAGTCCGCTTCGGCCACTTCGGCCGCGCTGGGATAGCCGTCGACGGCGCACGCCTCGACCGAGACGAACGGCGGGTAGTTGCCCTTGAAGAACGCGGTGTCCACGATGACACCGGTGATCGCGCCCGCCAGGCCGAGCCGGATCACCGCCTGGTCGTCACCGGGTTCGCGATGCCGCCGGGTCTCCCAGCCGTCGTAGACCTGCCCCTTGGGGCCGAAGGTCTCCGTCTGATGCGCGGGCACCCAGGGGTTGACCAGGTTCTCCTTCTCGGCGAACAACTCGTCCGTCGCCCACATCACGGTCCCGCCGAACTTGCGCGAGGCCAGATCGGGCAGGGCTGTCCACTCAGGACGGTCGTTCACGGCATCCTCCATCTCAGCAATCACCCCGGGTCAGCAGAACGCCTGCCGGGTCTTCACCGGTGATCTCCTCGCCCCGCAACCACGTGCTCCGGACGACACCGGCCAGCGGCCGTCCGTGGTAGGCGCTGACCGGGTTGCGGTGCTTCAATTTCGCGACGTCGACGACGAAAGCCTCGTCGGGTGCGAACACGCTGAAGTCGGCGTCGTAGCCCGGCGCGAGATGCCCCTTGCGGCGCATCCCCGCCTGCGCGGCCGGATGTTCGGCCATCCAGCGGACGACGTCGGTGAGGGCGAACCCGCGTTGCCGCGCCTGGGTCCAGACGGCGGGCAGGCCGAGCTGCAGACCGGCGATCCCGCCCCAGGCGAGCCCGAAATCGCCGCTGTCGAAGCGTTTCAGCTCCGGAGTGCACGGCGAATGGTCGGTCACCACGCAGTCGATGACGCCGTCCGCGAGCCCCTTCCACAGCAGTTCGCGGTTCCCGGCCTCGCGGATCGGCGGGCAGCATTTGAACTGCGTGGCGCCGTCGCCGATCTCCTCCGCGGTGAAACTCAGGTAGTGCGGGCAGGTCTCGGCGGTCAGCCGGACGCCGTCGCGCCGCGCACTCTCGACCATCGGCAGCGCGTCCGAGGACGACAGGTGCAGGATGTGCGCGCGGACGCCCGTCTTCCTCGCCAGCTCGATCACCTGCGCGATCGCCACGTTCTCCGCGCCACGCGGCCGCGAGTGCAGGAAGTCTTCGTATTTCTCGCCGTGCGGGTCGGGCGCGTGATCGATCGCGTCGGAGTCCTCCGCGTGGACGATGATCATGCCGTCGAAGGTCCGCAGTTCGGTCATCGCCTCTTCGAGCCCGCGCGCGTCCAGCGGCGGGAACTCGTCGACACCGGAATGCAGCAGGAAGGACTTGAACCCGAAGACGCCTGCCTCGTGCAGGCCGCGCAGCTCCGCGAGATTGCCGGGGATCGCGCCGCCCCAGAACCCGACGTCGACGTGCACCTTGCCCTCGGCGGTCTTGCGCTTCACCTCCAGCGACGCGACGTCGACCGTCGGCGGCAGGCTGTTCAACGGCATGTCCACGATCGTGGTGACCCCGCCCGCCGCGGCCGCGCGGGTCGCCGAAGCGAACCCCTCCCATTCGGTGCGGCCCGGGTCGTTGACGTGCACGTGGGTATCGACCAGACCCGGTAGCAGCACGACGTCATCATCGAGTTCGAGCACCCGATCGCCGTCCAGATCGGCTCCGGCGGGCTCCACCGCGACGATGCGGCCGCCATCGACACCGATGGTCGCGGGTACCTCTCCGGCGGCCGTCACGGCTCGGGCGGCTTTGATCACCAAGTCCATCTAAAAGCCTCCAACTTCCACTGGGTGGAATCGAGGTTTCGCACTCCGACATTAACTCCGGCCACCCTGCTCGTCAACGAGCCCAAGCGGCGCTACCTTCGCTTCGTGCAGTTAGAAGCCGAGTTCACCAGCGAACCGTTCCACGGCGAGGGTCCGCCACCCGAACACGCCGTCAAAGCCCGCGACACCGCGGAAGGCGCGGGCCTGTCCGCCGACTTCGGCCCGCTCGGCACCCTCGTCCGCGGCGACGCCGACGCACTCCTCGACGCGCTTCCCGCCATCGCCAGGGCGGCACTGGACGGCGGCGCCACGCGCGTGACCCTCCAGCTCCGGCAGGTCGGCGACGACACGACCGAGCCCGCGGTCGAACTGCACAGCGCCCTCGCCCGCCTCATCGGCGACGTCGAACGCGAGCTCGGCGGGAAACTCGACACCCTCGACCGCGCCGCCAAGCAGCGCGCGGTGCGGCTGCTCAAGGAACGCGGCGCGTTCGGCCTCCGCAAGTCGGTGTCGACCGTCGCGGAGGCGCTGGGGGTCACGAGGTTCACGGTCTACAACTACCTCAACCGGGACCAAGACTGAAGAGCTGATTCAACAAAATGTTGACGACGGCCGAATCGTCGCCGTACCGTCAGTTCCCGTGCCGCTCACCATTCGAGAGTTCAACGAGGCTCCCGCACAGGACGTCCGGCCGGCGCTGACCGCCTGCCTCGACGTCCCGCGCTGGGTGGAAACCCTGCTGGCCAGGCGCCCGTACGCCGACCTCGCCGCGCTGCTCGCCGCGTCCGAGGCGCTCACCCCGTTGCGCCCCGAAGAGGTCCGGCGCGCCATGTCGGCCCATCCCCGGATCGGGGAGAAAGCCGGCGGCCAGAGCACCGAAGCGGGCTGGTCGCGCTCCGAACAGTCCGGTGTGGACGGTGACGCGGCGCGCGAGTTCGCCGCGGCCAACGCCGAATACGAAGCGACCTTCGGACACGTCTTCCTGGTCTGCGCGAGCGGACGGAGTGGCGCCGAACTGCTGGAAAACCTGCGTTCGAGGCTTTCGAACGACCCGGAGAAGGAACTCGAAGTGGCCGGTCAAGAGCTGGCCAAGATCGCCGCGCTGCGGCTGGAGAAGGCGGTGACGGCATGAGCCTCGTGACCACGCACATCCTCGACACCGCCGCGGGACGGCCCGCCGCGGACGTCGGCGTGCGGCTCGAAACCGGCGCGGGCGATCCCGTCGCCGAAGGCCGGACCGACGCCGACGGCCGGATCCGCGACCTCGGCCCGGACACCCTCGAACCCGGGGTGTTCCGGCTGGTCTTCGACACCGGCGCCTACCTCGGCCCGGACTCCTTCTTCCCCGAAGTCACCTTGACCTTCCGCATCGCCGACGGGACTGAGCACCACCACGTGCCGTTGCTGCTGAGCCCGTTCGCCTATTCCACCTATCGAGGGAGCTGATCGCCCGTGGCCATCACCCTGGGCCCCAACCAGTACGGCAAGGCCGAAGTCCGGCTCGTCACCGTTCAGCGCGAAGGCACCGTCCACCACCTCAAGGACCTCACCGTTTCGACGTCGCTTCGCGGCGACCTCGCGGCGACGCACCTCACCGGTGACAACGCCGACGTCGTCGCGACCGACACCCAGAAGAACACCGTCTACGCCTTCGCCAAGGAAGCTCCGGTCGGCGAGATCGAGGACTTCGCGCTGCGGCTCGGACGCCATTTCGTCGGCTCGTTCGAGCACATCACCGGCGCCCGGATCCTGATCGACGAACACGGCTGGAACCGCATCTCCGGCCACGATCACGCGTTCTCCCAGGCGGGCAGCGAAAAGCGGACGACCGCCGTGACCGTCCAGGGTGACCAGGCCTGGGTGGTGTCCGGTTTGGACGATCTCGTGGTGCTCAAGTCGACCGGTTCGGAGTTCCACGGCTTCCCGCGCGACGAGTACACGACGCTGGCCGAGACGAACGACCGCATCCTCGCCACCGCCGTGACCGCTCGCTGGCGCTACCAGGGCGACGGCATCGACTGGGCCACGAGCCACGCGGAGGTCCGGCGGATCCTGCTGGAGACCTTCGCGGACAAGCACAGCCTCTCCCTGCAGCAGACGCTGTACGCCATGGGAGAGGCTGTGCTCAAGGAACGCGAAGAGGTCGCCGAAGTCCGGCTCTCACTGCCGAACAAGCACCACTTCCTGGTGGACCTGTCACCCTTCGGGCTGAAGAACGACAACGAGGTCTTCTACGCCGCCGACCGCCCGTACGGCCTGATCGAGGGTGTCGTCCTCCGTGATGACGCCGAGGACGCCGGTCTGGCCTGGCACACCCTCGCCGCCTTCTAGGGCACCGGCAGCGGCATACCGGGGACGCTCTGGTCGGCGGGGACCACCCCGTCGACCAGATAGGCGTCCACGATCTCGTCCACCTTCGGATTCCCGTCCGCGTAGAGCCCGTGGTCGCCCTCACCGGTCACGGTCAGCATGCGCGAGTTCGCGAACCCCGCGTGCGCCTTCCGGGCGCCCTCGATCGCCGTGGCCGGGTCGTGCTCGGAGTGCACGATCAGCACCGGCGGGACGCCCTTGCCGTCCAGCTTCGGCAGCGGACGCGGTTCCTTGTCCCAGAACAGGCAGACCGACGCGCTCAGCGTGCCACCGCCCGCCAGGAGCAGACCACGATCCAGGTTCCGCTGCGAAGCGCGGATCAGCGACTCGCGGGTGCCGATGAACCGTCCCTCACCACAAAGGGTGTTCCAGAAGGTGGCGTCCTGCGCGTCGGGCTGATCACCCGCGGCCTCGACGGCGGCCTTGGCCTCAGCCTTCGCCCCCGGGTTCTCCATCGCGTCCCGGACCTTGACCAGCAGTTCGGCCAGCGCCGGGAAGGTCGCCTTCTTGTAGAGCATGTAGACGATGGCGGTGTCGAACTCCATCGGCCCCTTCCCGTCCATCGGGTTGCGGGACAAGGCATAGCGGACCCGTTCATAGGTCTGCCGGACCTCTTCGCCGTTGGTGCCGAAGTGATACTTCGCGTCGTACCGCGCCATCCACGGCAGGAAGTCCTGCCGCCAGCGCCGTTCGAAACCGACCGGCTGCCGGTCGAACGTCTTCTGCCAGTCCGTGGTGAACTCCGTCGAGGAGTCCAGCACGAACCGCCCGGTCCGCTGCGGGAACTGCTGGGCGTAGTGCGCTCCCAGCCAGGTGCCGCCCGAGTAACCGATCCAGTTGATCTTCTCCCGGCCGAGCAACGTCCGGAGCAGGTCGAAATCCCGGATCGTCTGGTGGGTGGTGATCAGCGGGCCGAGTTCGCCGCCGGCGCTCTGGCAGGACCGGGCCACGTGTTCGGCGTTGGCCAGGATCTGGTTCAGATTGCGCGGGTCACGGTCGCGCGGATCCAGCTGCCGGATGAGGTCTGCCGCGCCCCGGCAGGTGACGTTGGTGCTCTTGCCGGTCCCGCGCACGTCGATGCCGATGATGTCCTGGTGTTCGCGCAGTTTCTCCTGCCCGCGGAAGGTCACCGGGAACCAGCGCCCGGGACCGCCCGGCCCACCCGGATTGGTGAGCAGCGAGGCGGTCGAAGTCCCGGTGGACTTCAGCCTGCTGACCGCGATGGTCAGGTCCTGCCGCTCGTCCGCGCGATCCCAGTCGCGAGGCGTACGGAACGTCGCGCATTCGAGCCCGCCGATATCGGTGCCCGGCGGCAACGTGACCAGTTCCTCCGCCGCGCAGGGATGCCAATCCAGTTTCTGGCCGGTGTAGTGCGCCGGGACGCCCGCCGAAGCCGTGCCGGCCCCGGCGAGCAACCCGCTCACGATCACCGGGAGCAACCCGACGGCCAAGAGCCGTTTCATGTTCTTCCCCCTTCTTCCTGGATTCCCAACGGCTCCAGACGCTAGAGCCGGGCACGCCACGCGAACATCGACCGCAGGTAGCGCCGGGAGGTGAACCAAGGTCGAAGGGACCACCGGAACTTGATAGAACGCTCTATCATGGAGGGCGTGACTGGAACGCGGGAACGCATCGTGAACGCCGGCGCCGAACTGCTGCGGCGGAACGGGTACACCGGCACCGGGGTGAAGCAAATCGTCGAGGCGGCGAACGCGCCCTTCGGCTCGCTGTACCACTTCTTCCCCGGCGGCAAGGAACAGCTCGGCGAGGAGGTCATCCGCACCTCGGGGATGATGTACCTCGCGCTGTTCGAGATCTTCTTCGCCGACGAGCCGGACCTGATCCACGGTATCGAGGCCTGCTTCGCCAGCGCCGCCGAGACGCTGAAGGCGACCGATTACGCCGACGCGTGCCCCATCGCCACCGTCGCGCTCGAGGTCGCGAGCACCAACGAGAAACTCCGGATCGCGACGGCCGACGTGTTCACCGCGTGGATCGAGACCGGGGCCGAGAAGCTGGGCAAGTACGGCCTCGAACCCGAGTCCGCTCGGCGGCTCACGATCGCCTTGGTGAACAGCCTCGAAGGGGCGTTCGTACTGAGCCGATCGCTGCGTAACACCGAAGCGCTAGAGGTCGCGGGGGCGTCGTCCGTGGCCTTCGCGCGCACGTTGCTCCCTGATGCGTGAAGCACCGACGGCGGGCTTCTGAACACAGGGATTTCCCCGCAACGGACAACGGCTTCCGGCCGACCTAGCCGTCGCCAACACCGGAATCCGTTTGGGGAGCCCATGATCATCAGGAAGCTCGTACTCGGCACCATCGCCGTGGCCGCACTGCTCACCGCGGGCGCGATGCCCGCGACCGCCGCCGAGGCGCAGCCGTCGACCCTGACCGCGACCACCAGCGCCACCAAGATCGACGCCGGGAAGACCGTCACGATCTCGGGAAAGCTCACCAAGGCCGACGCCACCCCGATCGCGGGCGCCGAGGTGGGTATCTCGTTCTGTTTCAACGGCTTCTGCGGTGAGGCGCAGGCCAAGCCGGTCACCGACGCCGCCGGTGCCTACAGCGCGACGCTGACCCCGATCCGCACCGGCAACTACCGTGCCGACTTCTTCTCCACCGATCCGTCGGTCGCGAATTCGGGCGCCGACACCGAAAAGATCGTCGTGCTCCACCCGGCGAAGATCACGTCGTTCGCGGCGGGCCGGGACGCGGCCAAGGCCGTGACCGGGTCCGGCACGATCGAGTTCCCCGGCCGGTACACCGCGAACCCGATCCCGGTCGAGCTCCAGTACTTCTCGTTCAGCACCTACCGCTGGACCACGGCGGCGACGGTCGACGCCACCTGGAACGGCACGACCTGGGCGTTCGCGGCTTCGGCCGAGCACCGTAAGCCCGGTGTCTGGCGGGCCTTCTACGCGGGCTCGCCCGAGATGTTCCACGCGGCGGCGAGCGATCTCGTCTTCGTGCTCTGACGTTCCGTGAAGGCCTCCTTGAGGGACCCTGGGTCCCTCAAGGAGGCCTTCACGGACCACTAGCGGGAAGCGAGATACGCCCGCCAGTCCCCCACCGCGGAGATGTCGGTCAGGTCAGGTGAGTCCACATAGGACGAACGCAGGACGGTGGCGAGGCAGGCCGCGCCGTCCTCCAGTTCGACGACGCCCAGTTCCAGTTCCGGTGGTTCGGCGGGGACGAGATGGTCCCGCAGCACCGTGAGCGGCAGGTCGTAGACCTCGCCCACGACCGACGCGGAACCGCCCTCGTGCATCGCCGGGAACCGGTCGCCCACGGAGAAATAGTGGTACTTGGGCGCCGAGCGGGCCACGCAGCACAACGGCGCGCCCTGCAGCTGTTCGTGCAGCGGTCCGCCACGCATCCCGCCGCCGTTGAGGAACATCAGAACCACGACATGATCCCTTCGATCCCGAAGTACACCCCGAACACCGCGGCCAGGATCCCGAGGATCCAGCCGATCTCGCGGATCTTGCCCTTGCAGATCTTGATCAGCACGTAGGCGACCAGCCCGGCACCGATCCCGTTGGTGATCGAGTAGGTGAACGGGATCAGCGCGATGGTCAGGAACACCGGGATCGCGAAATCCAGGTCCCGCCAAGGGATCCGCGCACACTGCGCCATCATCATCCCGCCGATGACCACCAGCGCGGGCGCCGCGGCCTGCGCCGGGACGATGGCCGCGATGGGCGTCAGGAACAGGGTCGCGGTGAACAACCCGCCGGTGACGATGCTCGCCAGCCCGGTCCGCGCGCCTTCGCCGACGCCTGCCGCCGATTCGAGGAACACGGTGTTCGGCGCCGATCCGGTGACGCCGCCCGCCAGCGCGCCCGCGCCGTCGACCAGCAGGATGCGGCCCATCCCCTCGACCTTGCCGTTCTTGACCAGGCCGGCCTCCTCCGAGACCGACGTGATCGTGCCCATCGCGTCGAAGAACCCGGAAAGCACCAGCGTGAACAGGAAGACCGCCGCGGTCACCGCGCCCGCCGAGCCGAATCCGCCGAAGAGATCGATGTCGCCCAGCAGGCTGAAGTCGGGATGCGCCACGACCTGGTCGGGCACCTTGGGTTCGACCAGGCCCCAGCCCTCGACGTGGAAGACGCTGTTGACCAGCACGGCGAGCCCGGTCGCGACCGCGATGCTGATCAGCACCGCGCCCGGTACCCCGCGACTCACCAGCACGATCATCAGGAGCAGCCCGACACAGAAGATCGCGATCGGCCAGCCTTCGAGGTGGCCGGCGATCCCCATCCGCACCGGCACCGTCGACTGCGCGGAATCCGGTGTCCTGGTCACGAATCCGGCGCTGACCAGGCCGACCAGCGCGATGTAGAGCCCGATCCCGACGGTGATCGCGACCTTGAGCGCCATCGGGATCGCGTTGATGATCCGCTCCCGGACCCCGGAAACGGCCATCAGCACGATGCAGAAGCCTTCGAGGACGACGAGCCCGAAGGCCTGCGCCCACGTCATGGCCGGAGCCATCTGGAAGGCGACGACACCGTTCACGCCGAGGCCCGCCGCGAGCGCCAGCGGCGCGTTGCCGACCAGTCCCATCAGGATCGTGGTGACGCCGGCCGCCAGCGCGGTCGCGGTGGTGATCGCCTCGGTGGTCAGCTTCGCGCCGGTGATGTCGGCCGACGCGCCGAGGATGAGCGGGTTGAGCAACACGATGTAACACATCGCGACGAACGTGGTGATCCCGCCGCGCACCTCGCGGCCGATCGTGCTGCCGCGATGGGAGATCTTGAACCAGCGGTCGAGCCCGGACAGCCGCCTCGGCTCGGACGAGGGCAGGTGGGGACGCTCAGTACCTAATTGGGTCATGCCTACTCCACAACGTTGTGGGGCGGGAAGAGACTAGTAAGCCTTCTTGTCGGGTTTCGACAGCCAGGCCTGGAAAGGCGCGAAGGAGTCCGGAAGGGACAGTTGGCCGACGGGTAGTGACCAGGTCTCGCGCGGGCGGGAAAAGAGGTCGTAGAACTCGCGGTCGTCGAAGCCCGCCTCGGCCGCGTCGTGGCGGTCCGCGGCGTAGACGACCTTGCCGACACGCGCCCAGAGCGCGGCGGAAAGGCAGAGCGGGCAAGGCTCGCAGGAGGTCACGAGGACGCAGCCGTCGAGTTTGTAGTCGCCGATCGCCTGGCAGGCCGCGCGGATCGCGACCACCTCCGCGTGCGCCGTCGGGTCCAGCGTCGGGGTCACCTGGTTGGTCCCGGTGGCCAGCACCGAACCGTCGCGGACGATCATCGCGCCGAACGGGCCGCCACCGTTTTCGACGTTCGCGGTGGCCAGCTGGACGGCTTCGGCGAGCCACTTCTGCTCGTCGGACTCCGAAATGGACAGACGGGTACCCACGGATGTGCTCCTAGCTCGAAACAGTACGGATTCTCAGGTGCCGGTGAGGTGTTCGGGACGCACCGGGACACGGGGCAGCGCGAGCCCGGTGGCCGCGCGGATGGCCGCGACGATCGCCGGGGTGGACGAGATCGTCGGTGGTTCGCCGACCCCGCGCAGACCATACGGGGCGTTGGGGTCGGGCCGTTCGAGGACGTCGATGTCCATCGGCGGCATGTCCAGCACGGTCGGGATCAGGTAGTCGGTGAACGACGGGTTGCGGATCTTCCCACCGTCGGTCTGGATCTCCTCCATCACCGCGAGCCCGAGCCCCTGCGCGGAACCGCCCTGGATCTGGCCGAGTACCGCCTGCGGGTTCAGCGCCTTGCCGACGTCCTGCGCGCAGTCGAGCGCGACGACCTTGATCAGGCCGAGTTCGGTGTCGACGTCCACGACCGCGCGGTGTGCCGCGAAACCGTACTGGACGTGCGCGTTCCCTTGCCCTGTCTCGGGGTCGATGGGCACCGTCGGACGGTGCCGCCATTCGACGGTCTCGTCGAACACCTCGTCGCCGAGCACGTCGGCGAGGTCCGCGAGCACACTGCCGTCGGCGGAGACGACCTTGTTCGCGACGACGTCCAGCTTCCCGTCCGCGGCGAGCTTGCCCGCCAGATGCTTGTGCAGCCCGGATCGCACCGCGACGCACGCGGCCTGCACGGCGCCGCCGGTGACGTAGCTCTGCCGGGAGGCCGACGTCGAACCGCCGTTGCCGATGTTGGTGTCCATCGGCAGGATCGTCACCTGCTCGATGCCGAGTTCGGTCCGCACGATCTGCTGCATGATCGTCACCAGGCCCTGGCCGACCTCGCAGGCTGCGGTGTGCACGGTCGCCGCGGGTTCGCCGCCGACGAGCTGCAGCCGCACGCGGGCCGTCGAGTAGTCGTCGAAACCCTCGGAGAAGCAGATGTTCTTGATGCCGACCGCGTAGCCGACACCGCGGACGACACCTTCGCCGTGCGTGGTGTTGGAGACGCCGCCGGGCATTCGGCGCAGGTCCAATTCCTCGTGCGCGACCGGCAACGGCTTGGCGCGCAGGCGTTCCAGCAGCTCGGCGACCGGGGCGGCCGAGTCGACGATCTGGCCGGTGGGCATGACACTGCCTTCGGCCATCGCGTTGCGGATCCGGATGTCGACCGGGTCGAGGCCGCACGCCTCGGCGAGCTTGTCCATTTGGGACTCGTACGCGAAACCCGCCTGCACCGCGCCGAAACCGCGCATCGCACCGCAGGGTGGATTGTTGGTGTACACGCCCCAGCAATCGACCGACGCACTGTCCACATTGTACGGACCGACACCGAGCGTGGCCGCGTTCGCCACCACCGCGCCGGTCGACGACGCGTACGCGCCACCGTCCAGGTACAGCTTCGCCTTCACGTAGACGAGCCGGCCGTCCTTGTCCGCGCCGTGCTCGTAGTACATCTTCGCCGGGTGGCGGTGCACGTGACCGTAGAACGATTCCTCGCGGTTGTAGACCATCTTGACCGGCTTGCCGGTGTGCAGCGCCAGCAAACACGCGTGGACCTGGATCGACAGGTCCTCACGGCCGCCGAACGCGCCGCCGACCCCGCCGAGTGTCAGCCGGACCTTGTCCTTGGGCAGACCCAGCGCGGCGACGATCTGCTGCTGGTCGACGTGGAGCCATTGCGTGGCGACGTACAGGTCGACTCCGCCTTCGGTGTCCGGGATCGCCATACCCGACTCCGGCCCGAGGAAGGCCTGGTCCTGCATGCCGACCTCGTAGACGCCGGACACCACGACGTCGGCCTTCACCGACTGGTCGCCGTGGCGGATCTTGGCGTAGCGCACGACGTTTCCGCCGGGGTGCAGCTCGGCACCCTCACCGGCGGCGGCCTTCTCGGAATCCGTCACCGGTTCGAGGACCCCGTAGGAGACCTTGATTCGTTTCATCGCGCGGCGCGCGGTCTCGGGGTGGTCCGCGGCGACGAGCGCGACGGGCTCGCCCTGATAGCGCACGACGTCGACGGCGAGCACCGGCTGATCCGCGTGCTCCAGGCCGTACTTGTTCACACCAGGCACGTCTTCGTGCGTCAGCACCGCGTACACCCCTTGCACGGCAAGGGCTTCGGTGATGTCGATACCGGTGATCCGCGCGTACGGATGGGGGCTGCGCAGCGTCGCGCCCCACAACATGTCCTCGTGCCACAGATCCGACGAGTAGGCGAACTCGCCGCGGACCTTGACCGTGCCGTCGGGCCGCCGCGGGCTCGACCCGACGCCGCTCTCAGTCTGCTTGGAGACTTCAGTGGTGGTCATACCGTCTCCCTCAGCCGGGCACTGGCCACGGCCAGCTCACGGGCGATCTCGTCTTCGGATTCCTCGCGCAGGGTTCCGCCGTCGACGACGGTGGCGCCGCCGACGTACAGCCGCTCGACCGGCGGGGTGGTGCCGAGCACCAAGGCGGCGACCGGGTCGGTGATCCCGGCGTAGTTCAGGCCGTTCAGGTTCCAGACCGCGAGGTCGGCGAGCTTGCCGACCTCGATCGAGCCCAGGTCCTTCTGCCTGCCGAGGCAGCGCGCGCCGCCCATCGTGCCCATCCACAGCGCCTCGCGCGTGGTCAGCCCGCGCGGTCCGCCGCGCTGCCGGGCCTGCAGAAGCGCCTGGTGCAGTTCCTCGCCGAGGCCACCGGATTCGTTGGACGCCGCGCCGTCGGCGCCGAGCCCGACCGGCACCCCGGCGTCGAGCAGCTGCCGCACCGGCGCGATCCCGGCGCCGATCCGCCCGTTGGACGTCGGGCAATGCGCCGCACCGGTGCCGGTGGCGCCCATCCGCCGGATCGCCTCCGGGGCGAGGTGGATCGAATGCGCGAGCCAGACGTCGTCCGCGAGCCAGCCGAGTTTGTCGGCGTATTCGGCCGGGGTGCAGCCGACTTCGGCGAGGCACTGCTTCTCCTCGTCGACCGTCTCGGCGAGGTGCGTGTGGAGCCGGACCCCCTTGCGGCGCGCCAGTTCCGCCGCGCCGGTCATCAGCCGCTCGCTCACCGAGAACGGTGAACAGGGACCGGCCGCGATCTGCAGATGCGCGCCGGCGGAGTCGTCGTGGAAGCGGTCGATCGCGGCTTCGGTGCCGAGCAGCGCGGCCTCGGTCTCTTCGACGAGGTTGTCCGGCGGGAGCCCGCCCTGGGACTCGCCGCGGTCCATCGAGCCGCGGACGACGTGCAGCCGCACGCCGACGCGGATCCTGGCGGCGGCGAGGGCTTCGACCTGGTCACCGCCGTCACGCGGGAAGACGTAGTGGTGGTCGGCGACCGTGGTGCAGCCGGTGGTCGCGAGCCGGGTGAGCCCGGCCGTGGCCGCCGCGTGCGTGATCTCGGCGTCGAGCCTGCCCCAGACCGGGTAGAGCGCGACCAGCCATTCGAAGAGCGTGTGGTCGGCGGCGAGACCACGCGTGGCCCACTGGTAGAGATGGTGGTGGGTGTTGATCAGACCGGGCGTGACCAGGCAGCCGGAGCCGTCGACGCGTTCGTCGTACTCGCCGTCGGGCGCCTTCCCCGCACCGACCGCCGCGATGCGGTCGTTCTCGATGACGACGTGGCCCGAGGCGTGCTCGGTACCCGCGCCGTCGACGGTGGCGATCGCGGCGTTCTCGATGACGGTCTTCACGCGGTCTCTCCCCTGGTCGCGGCCAACCGGACGGCGTCGAGGATCTTCTCGTATCCGGTACACCGGCAGAGGTTCCCCGCCAGCGCCTCGCGAATCTCCTCGTCGGCGGGGTTTTCGACCCGGTTGAGCAGATCGTGCGCGGCCACCACGAGGCCTGGGGTGCAGAAGCCACATTGGACGGCACCCGCGTCCACAAAGGACTGCTGCACCCGGTCCAGCTTGTCACCCTCGGCGAGCCCTTCGACCGTGCGGACCTCGCGGCCCTCGACCTGACCGGCCGCGACCAGGCACGAACACACCGGGACGTCGTCGAGGTACACCGTGCAGGAGCCGCATTCGCCCTGTTCACAGGCGTTCTTGGAGCCCGGGAGGCCGAGCCGTTCGCGGAGCACGTACAGCAGGCTTTCACCCTCCCAGACGTCGTCGGCCTGGCGGGACTCGCCGTTGATCGTCACGTTCACGCGCACTCGCGTTCACCCTTCTGGAAGTCGTTCCACGCCCAGGTCAGCGTCCGCCGCGCCAGGACGGACAACGCGTGTTTGCGGTAGTCGGCGCTGCCGCGGACGTCGTCGATCGGTGACGCCGCCTCCGCCACCAGCTCGCCGAACCGGCGTTTGACCGAATCCGTGAGCGACGCCTTGGTGGACCAGGGAAGTTCGGCGCCGAGGTACTCCTCCGCCGCGGTCGCGCGACGTGGGGTCGGCGCCGCCGAGCCGACCGCCGCGCGGATCTCGCGGGTGTCGAGATGCAGCGCCAGCGCGAACGAGCAGACCGCGATGACCATCGCGTTACGCGTGCCGACCTTCGCGAACTGCTGCGGCCCGACCTCCGCGGGCAGGTGCACCGCGGTGATCAGCTCGTCGGGTTCGAGGGCGTTGCGCTTGACGCCGAGGTAGAACTCCTCGGCCGGGATCAGCCGGGTCCCGCGCACCGACGCGGCCTCGACCTCGGCGCCGAGCACGAGCAGTACGGGATGGGTGTCTCCGGCGGGCGAGGCGGCGCCGAGGTTGCCGCCGACGGTGCCGCGGTTGCGGATCTGGGGCGAGCCGACGGTGCGGGAAGCCATCGCCAGCGCGGGCAGAACTTCACCCAGCTCAGCGATCACCCGGACGTAGGGCACCGAGGCGCCTAGGCGGATCTTGCCGTCGGTCTCGCTCCACTCGGCGAGTTCGGTGACGCGGTTGAGGTCGAGCAGCGCGCCGGGGCGGCGGTGGTCGAAATTGAGCTCCACCATGACGTCCGTACCGCCCGCGATGGGCACCGCGTCGGGTCGCTCGGCCTTGACGGCGAGCGCCTCGGTCAGCGAGCTGGGGCGCAGGAAATCCACTCTCGGGCTCCTCGGTTCGGCGGCGATCTGTGACGGCTGACTCAGTAGACGCCCTGCGCCCGTATGGCGGCAACGGTGCCGAAGCATGAAATGTCCCCTGCACACGCCGGTCGTTTTGTGCTTTCCTACAAACCTGATGACGACCGTGAAAACTCTGCTGGCGCTGCCCGGCCTGCGCTTGCGCGTACGCGCCGGGACGGCTTTGCTCGACCGTCCGGTGTCCCGGATCTACGTCACGGAACTGTCCGATCCCGGGCGGTACGTGTCGGCCGGCGAACTCGTCCTGAGCGGGTTGCTGTGGTGGCGCGGGCCGGGTGATTCGGAGGCGTTCGTCGCGGCGCTCGCGAAGGCGGGGGCGGCGGCGCTGGCGGCGTCCGGTGCGGATTCCGACGGCATTCCCGAGGATCTCGTCGAAGCCTGTACGCGACACGGAATCCCGTTGCTGGAAGTGCCGGCGGACCTGTCGTTCTCGGTCGTCACCGAACGGGTCGTTCTGGCGCTCGCCGCGGCCGCGGAAGGCGCGCGCAAACGTTTGCTTTCAGCGGCGACGGAAGACGCGTCGGTGGAGACGCTGTTGGAGCGGGCGCGCGCCGAGATCGGCCTCCCCTGCTGGGTGGAACCCGTCGGCACGGGGTCGGATCTGGTGCGGCGGTTCGTCGCCGCGGGCGGCCGTTCCCTGGAGGCGGACGACGTCTCGGTCCGGCCGGTCGGCGGCAGGCACGCGCTGCCGTGGCTGCTCGCGATCGGCGGCGCGCTGACCGCCGCCCAGGCGGAGATCGCCGAAGAGCTCGCCGGGCTGATCGGGCTCGCGCGCACGCGGGCGGACGAGGTGCGCGCCGTCACCGACAGGGTGCTCGAACCGTTGCTCGCCGCGCTCGACGAAGGAAGTGATCCGCACGCGGCGCTGGCCGCGACCGGACTGCGCGGCGATCTGCGGTTCGTCGTCGCGCGCACCGAAGGATCCGAAGCGGCACGCGGCATCCTGACGGAACTGCTGCCGCCGGGCGCACTGGTCGGTCCCGTCGGCGAAACCACGTGGGCGGTGGCCGAGGACGACGGCGAGTGGCCGGAAGAATGGCCCGCCGCGGTGACCGCCACACTGTCCACAGTGGAGTCGTTGCTGCCCTGTCGCCGGGTGCTGATCGGGATCAGCGACCGTTCCCCGGTCTCCGTGCTGCGGGGCGCTAAGGAGGTCGCGCGCTACGCGCTGGCCGTGGCGGCGGAACGGCCCGGCACGATCGAGGTCGTCCCCGGTGGCGAGATCGGCATGCACCGGCTGCTGCTGGCGGGGACTCCCGACGACCTGCGGGCGGCGTTGCGGCGCCGGGTGCTGGGCCCGTTGCTGAGCTACGACGCCGAACAGGGCACCGATCTGGTGCACACCCTGCGCGTCTTCCTCGAATGCTCCGGCTCTCCGACGCGGGCCGCGCGGGCGCTGCACGTCCACGTCAACACGTTGCGGTACCGGATCGGGCGCGCGAGCGAACTGCTCGGCACGGACCTGACCGAGTTCACCGAACAGCTCGACGTCTATTTGGCCTTGTCGGCAGGGAGCTGAAATGGGCATCACCACGGCGAAAGAAGCCGCCTACGACCCGCGCGTGCTCGCCTTCGGCCGGATGATGGGCGCGGCGAACCGGCTCGAATACCTGCTCGGCCGGGCGCTGGAGGCCGAATGCGGGATCTCGCACCTGATGTTCGAAGTCCTCCTGATCGTCGGCAGGTCGGGCGCGGCCGGGATGAGCATGCGCGCGATCGCGCAGGAGCAGGTGCTGACCACCGGCGGCGCGACCCGGCTGGTCGACCGGATGACCACACTCGGCCTGGTCGTGCGTTCCTCCGATCCCCAGGACCGCCGCGTGCAACTCGTCCGGCTGACCGCGCGAGGCGAGGAGACGACGGTGCGGGCCGCGCGGGTGCATGTCGAGAACATCCAGCGGCTCTTCCTCGACCCGCTGCCCGCCGACCACCGCGAGCGGTTCGCCCAGGACCTGCGGACGCTGAGCCACTCGGCACGTGACGCACTCCCCAAGCTCCGTTAGGAATACCTGACGAGTCAGACATCGTTGAGTCTCGACATGAAGCTCATCTATGTCTTCGACGCGTACTGCGGCTGGTCTTACGGGTTCGCCCGCACCATGGCCGACGTCGCGCACCGGCATCCGGATCTGCCGGTCGAAGTGGTTTCCGGCGGTCTGTTCCTCGGCGGACGCCGGGTGCCGATCCGGCAGTTCGGCTACGTCCAGGGAGCCAACGCCGAGATCACCCGCCGCACCGGCGCGCCGTTCGGGGAAAGCTACGAACGGCTGATCGCGGACGGCGAGTTCGTCATGGACTCCGAGGCCGCCGCCTGCGGGATGGCGGCGTTGCGCGAGGTCGCGCCGGACCGCGCGGTGCGGCTCGCGGCCCTGCTGCAGGAGGCCTTCTACCTCGACGGTCTGAGCCTTTCCGAGGTCTCGACCTATCGCGTGGTCGCGCAGCGAGCGGGCCTGGACGGCGACGCCGTCGAGGCCGCACTGGACCGGGTTTCCGCCGCGGACGACTTCCGGCGGGCGCGGGAACTGGGCGTCACGGGCTATCCGACCCTGCTGGCCGACTTGCCCGGGGAAGGAGTGGTGACGCTGGTCGCCGGGAACGCGAGCGCGGACGAAGTGGAACGGCGGATCGGCGCGCTGGTTTCCTAAACTCCGGGCATGCCTTTGACGATTCGACCGGCCACCGCCGCGGACGCCGACGCCGTCGCGAAGATCTGGTACCACGGCTGGCAGGACGGCCATCTCGGCAACGTGCCGGACGCGCTCGTCCGGCTCCGGACCCGTGATTCGTTCTGGACTCGGGCCGCGGACCGCGTCGGCGACACGACCGTCGCCGTACTGGGCGACGCGGTGGCGGGTTTCGTGATGGTCGTCGGGGACGAGGTCGAACAGGTCTACGTTTCCTCGGACCATCGTGGGAGCGGAGTCGCGGGGGCTCTGCTCGCCGAAGCCGAACGGCTGGTGCGTACGGGCGGGCATTCCCGCGCCTGGCTCGCGGTGGTGCCGGGGAATACGCGGGCCCGGCGGTTTTACGAACGGTGCGGATGGGTCGACGAGGGCGAGTTCGACAATCGGGTCTTCAGCCCCGACGGACCGGTTTCGGTTCCCTGCCTGCGCTATGTGAAGCCCGTCGCTTGAGTTCCGCATTTAGTCGACTAACTGCGAGGTGTTCTTCGCATTTAGTCGACTAAATACGAGGGTTGCCCAGGGTGATGCGGCATTGGCGGCTGTTTCACCCTTCAGTGTTGTCGGCGCGAGTTGGCTTGTTGCTTAAAATTACGAACACATGTTCGATATATTCGGGTATTATGGAGTCGTGTCCGAGACCTTTCTCCCCGAGTTGCCGCAGGAGCTGTGGCGCGCTGGCAAGCTGGAGCTTGCCCATGGTGTGCAACAGTCCTTGCAGGTGATCCGGATCGCGACCGCCTGTCTAGGGCGGTTCCTGGCGGAGATCGAGAATCGGGGCGCGAAAGACTTGTACGGGCACGGCAGCACGGCCAGCTGGTTCGCGGATCTGGCCGGGCTGTCGCGCGGCGAAGCGGGCGCGGTGGTGAAGCGGGCCATCGCCCTGAACCCGACCCGCGCTTTGGACGGCACGGAAGTTCCGCCTGTCGCTCCCGCTACCGCCGCGGTCGCCGCTCAGGGACTGGTGGGGGATGAGCGGATCGATCAGATCTTGGAGATTTTGAAACGGCTCCCCGCCGACACGTCTGCCGAGGATCGGGAGAGCGCGGAGAAGATCCTGGCCGAGCTTGCCCCGAATGCCGGACCCCGCCAACTCGCCAACGCCGAAGCGAAACTGCAGGGCTGGCTCAACCCCGACGGCAACGAACCCAAAGACCCCGAACCGAAAGAACCACGCCGCGAAATCACCCTGGAACGCCGCAAAGACGGCTTCTGGAAACTCACCGGCCTCCTCGACGACGAGACCGGCGCCCGCACGGCGGCTGCTCTGGAGGCGCATGCCCAGCCGCGGCCGGTGGACGAGTTCGGCCAAGCGGATCTGCGGATGAAATGCGAACGCATGGGAGACGCCTGGGCCGAACTCCTGGACCTGGCCATCGCGTGTCCCGATCAACCGGGGACTAGCGGCTACCGAACCTTGGTGCATGTCACCGTCGGACTGGAAGAGCTCAAATCCGGTCTCGGGACCGCCTGTCTCGACTTCGTCGGGATGATGACCGCCCGCGAAGCCCGGCTGGCCGCTTGCGATTGCCTGATGTTGCCGGTGGTTATGGGTGCCTCGGGTGAGCCGCTGGATATGGGGCGGCTGAGACGGTTCGTCACCCCCGGGCAGCGACGGGCGTTGAACATCCGCGACGGTGGCTGTGCCTTCCCCGGCTGCCATCGGAAACCCAAGAATTGCCACGCTCACCATATTCATCATTGGGCAGACGGAGGTCCGACCGATCTCCGGAACCTGGTCCTATTGTGTGGTTTCCATCATCGGTTGATTCACCACGGCGACTGGGAAGTACGGATGGCCGCCGATGGGCTACCGGAGTTCATCCCACCCCAATACCGGGACCCGCTCCGACATCCCCGGCGTAACACCCTGCACCACGTCTGAACCCGAAGAGCCCGTCGGCCACGCCGGCGACGGGCCCTTCGGCATGCCCGCAGACGGTGACTGTGTGGATTTCAGGACATCTGACGTCCCAAAACCCACACAGTCCATCGCGTTCGCCCGACCGAAGATCCCCAGGACCCGCCACTCCGCGACAAAGCCCTCCGTATCCGCGACTGAGGCCTGCGCCTTCCCGAGATTCGTCGAACGTCCAGGCCCTCCCTAGCGGACGACCATCGTGACCGGTCCGATCAAGCACGACTGTGTGGATTTCGGGTCATCCAACGCCCCAAAATCCACACAGCCCATCGCGACCGGGCCGATCACGACCAAATCGAAATCTTCAGGACTCGTCCTCGGCGACGAACCGCAAGCACAAGACTCAAGCCAGATAAGCCAGAGCCATCTCGGTCGTCTCACGCGCCCAAACGTCCCAGCTCAGCCCGTCGGACCAGAACCGGCCACTGGCGGCCCGGTGCACACAGGATCCGATGATGGTCCGGCTCGTCATCCGGATCGCCTCGTCCCGATCCGCCCGGCGGATCTCCTCGAGGCAAGGCTGAGCCGCCTCCACAAAATCGCGGTGGATCGCGGCCAACGCCTGGAGGCCACGATCCCGCCCCTCGGCTCGCTGGCTGTCGAGCAACTCGGAGAAGATCCGGTCGTGGCGGGCGAATGTCCCTGCCAGCGCCCGGGTGAACGCGCCGACGACCCCGCGCAGCCCGGGCTCAGCGGAGCCGAGCGCTTCGCCGACACCGGATTCCAGCTGTCCGAGCAGCTGGTCTTTCACGGCGTACAGCAGTTGGTTCTTGCCGGAAAACCGGCGATAGATCGCCCCCACCGACATTCCCGCCTGCTCGGCGACCGCCGCGACGGTGAACTCCTCGAAGCCCTGGCTCGCCAGAACGTGCTCGGCGGCGGCCAGCACCTTCTGCAGGGACTCCCGGCTGCGGGCTTGCTGGGGCGGCCGGAAGCCCTGATCGGTGGATGACTGACTCACCGGCCGGACGTTACCACAAACGCGAATGATAACTTCCGTTCGCATCTGTCGAGCGCGAGGAGGACTGCCCGTGGTGAGCATCGAGGTACAGGACGCCTACGTCGATTTCCCGATCTTCGACGCCAAGACCCGGTCGCTCAAGAAACGGGTGCTCGGCAAGGTCGGCGGCAAGATCGGCACCGGCGCGAAAGTCCCGATCATCGAGGCCTTGCAGGACATCTCCCTGTCACTGGGCGAGGGCGATCGCGTCGGTTTGGTCGGACACAACGGCGCCGGGAAGTCCACGCTCCTGCGCCTGCTGTCCGGCATCTACGAACCGACGAGGGGCAGCGCGCGGGTCGTCGGGCGGATCGCGCCGGTGTTCGACCTCGGAGTGGGGCTGGATCCCGAGGTCTCGGGCCACGAGAACATCCTGATCCGCGGCCTGTTCCTCGGCATGAGCCGCAAGAAGATGGAGAAACGGGTCGACGACATCGCCGAGTTCACCGAGCTGGGCGACTACTTGCACCTGCCCTTGCGCACCTACTCCGCCGGCATGCGGGTGCGGCTCGCGCTCGGCGTGGTCACCACCATCGATCCCGAGATCCTCATTCTCGACGAGGGTCTCGGCGCGATCGACGCGGCATTCCTCACCAAGGCACGCGGACGGCTGGTCGACCTCGCCCGCCGCTCGGGCGTGCTGGTGTTCGCCTCGCACTCCGACGAGCTGCTGCGCGAACTGTGCACCACCGCCCTCTGGATGGAGGAAGGCCGGATCCGCGCCCGCGGCTCACTGGACGAGATTCTCGCCCGATATCACGCCGTCCTTCGCGCGTAAGCGTCCAACTCCGCCCGCGAAAACGAAAGCTCCCCCGTATCCACGGCGCCGCAATCCAGCCCCCGCAACAAGAAGCTCGCCAGAGCCTGCGCCGTCGCCGGTTCGTCCAACACCCCACGGCCGGTCTGGTCCGCATAATCCCGCAGCCGGCCCAGCGCCGCCGGGAAACCCTCGCGGAAGAACGCGTATGTGGCGGCGAACCGGGTCGGCAGCTGATGCGGATGCAGATCCCAGCCCTGATAGAAACCCCGCTCCAGCGAGCGCCGCACCAAACGCAGATGTTCGCGCCAGGCCGGGAGGATCGCGTCGCCGACGGGCAGTTTGTTCGTCGAGCCGTCCGAAAGCCGGACGCCGGTACCCGCGGCGGAAACCTGCATGAGCTGCTTGGCGAAATCGGCGGCCGGGTGTTCCATGCTCTGGTACTCGGCGCTGATGCCGAGCCCGGCGCTGTAGTCGTAGGTGCCGTAGTGCAGACCGGAACAGCGGCCGCGCGCGGCTTCGATGATCCGCGGGACCGCCACTGTCCCATCGATGTCCACAATGGACTGCGCGGTCTCGATCTGGACTTCGAACCGCAAGGCGCCCTCTGCCAGGCCGTACGCGGATTCGAGACGCTCCATGACGTCCGCCGCCACCTCGACCTGTTCGACGGCGGTCACCTTCGGCAGCGTGACGACGAAACCGTCCGGCAGCGGTCCGCTTTCCAGCAATCCGGCCAGGAAGAGATCGAGCGTGCGGATGCCGCGACGACGGGTCGCGGCTTCGAAGCTCTTGAACCGGATGCCGACGAACGGCGTGCCGCCCGTGACGGCGAGCGTCCGCCCCGCGGCGAGCGCGACGGCGTCCTCTTCCTCGTCGCCGGGCCTGCCGAGGCCGTCCTCGAAGTCGATCCGCAGGTCTTCGATCGGCTCGGTCAGCAGTTTGGTCCGGACCCGGTCGGCGATGTCGGCGTCCAGGCCCAGCTGGTCCGCGTGTTCGCCGAAGACCCGCAGGGCCTGCTTGCCCCAATCCGCCACGAGCCGCGTCTTGTACTGCGACGCGGGCACGTACACGGTGTGCACGGGCTGGCGGCCGGGCGGCTCGCCGGGGTACTTGGCCGCGACGCGCGCGTCCGCCTCGGCGAGGCGCGCGTCAGCGGCGGTGTAGACGTCCTCGGTGAGCCGCCCGTTCCCCATTTGTCTACTTGATCCGTTCGTAGGCGGGCAGGGTCAGGAAGTCCGGGAACTCGTCGGCGAGCGCGACCTGCTCGAACAGCTCGACGGCGGGCTCCAGCAGTTCCGGCTTGATCTCGGCGGCGAGTTCGCCGCGGACCTCGGCCAGCACGCCGCGCACCAGTTCGGCGGTGACCTTGTCGCCGGTGTCGAGCTGCGTGCCGTTGCGCACCCACTGCCACACCTGCGAACGCGAGATCTCCGCGGTCGCCGCGTCCTCCATCAGGTTGTGGATGGCCGCCGCGCCGTTCCCGCTCAGCCAGGAGGCGATGTAGCGGATGCCGACGTCGACGGCGGCACGCAGACCGGCCGCGGTGGCGCCACCCGGCGTCGAAGCCGCGTCGAGCAACTGGTCGGCGGTGACGGACACCTCGTCGCGGGTGCGGTCGAGCTGGTTCGGCTTGTCGCCGAGGACCTTGTCGAACTCCTCGCGGCAGATGTCCACCATGCCGGGGTGCGCGACCCAGGAACCGTCGAAGCCGTCGCCCGCCTCACGGCTCTTGTCGGCGCGGACCTTGTCGAGCGCCGCGGCGGTGACCTCCGGGTCCTTGCGGTTCGGGATGAACGCGGCCATGCCGCCGATCGCGAACGCGCCGCGCTTGTGGCAGGTGCGCACCAGCAGTTCGGTGTACGCGCGCATGAAGGGCGCGGTCATGGTGACCGAGTTGCGGTCCGGCAGGACGAACTTCTCGCCCGCGTCACGGAAGTACTTGATGACGCTGAACAGGTAGTCCCAGCGGCCGGCGTTGAGGCCGGAGGCGTGCTCGCGCAGCTCGTAGAGGATCTCTTCCATCTCGAACGCGGCCGGGATGGTCTCGATCAGCACGGTCGCGCGGACGGTGCCGTGCTCGATGCCGAGCGTCTTCTCCGAGTGGGTGAAGACGTCGTTCCAGAGCCGGGCTTCGAGGTGGCTCTCCATCTTCGGCAGGTAGAAGTACGGGCCCTTGCCGCGGTTGAGCAGCTCCTGCGCGTTGTGGAAGAAGTGCAGGCCGAAGTCGACCAGCGCGCCGACCGCCTGGCGTCCGCCGAAGGAAAGGCCGCGCTCGTCGAGGTGCCAGCCGCGCGGACGGACGACGATGGTCGCGTGCTCGACGTCGTCCTTCAGCGCGTAGCTCTTGCCGCCGCTCTCCAGCGTGATGGTCTCGCGGACCGCGTCGTACAGGTTGACCTGGCCGGAGACGACGTTCGCCCAGTGCGGCGTGTTGGCGTCTTCGAGGTCGGCGAGCCAGACCTTGGCGCCGGAGTTCAGCGCGTTGATGGTCATCTTGCGGTCGGTCGGACCGGTGATCTCGACGCGGCGGTCGCGCAGGGCGGGCGGGGCTTCGGCCACCTTCCAGTCGCCCTCGCGGATCTCCTTGGTCTCGGACAGGAAGTCCAGCTTGCCGGTGGTCCTGGCCTCCTCGCGGCGCTTGCTCCTGGCCTGCAGCAGCTCGTCGCGGCGGGCGGCGAAGGCCTCGTGCAGGCCGGCGAGGAAGGCGAGCGCCTCCGGCGTGAGGATTTCGTCCCCGCGCTCGACCGGATCGCCGAGCACCTGAGCTTCAGACATGAGTAACACCCCGAGTTCGGATAAATAACGTCCCTACGGTTTTACATGACGGACTATAGTTTCTGCATAGCGGAACATCAACGCCGACGTAAGGAGTACCACGGTGGCAGCGGAGAAGAACGGGCGCGATGGCGGCGTCCAGTCACTTCAGCGGGCCTTCGAGCTCCTCGAGCATCTCGCGGACACGGGCGGGGAGGCCAGTCTTTCGGAGCTGGCGACCCTGTCCGGGCTGCCGATGCCGACCATCCACCGGCTGATCAGGACCTTGGTGGATCTGGGCTACGTCCGGCAGAACACCAACCGCCGGTACGCGCTGGGCGCCCGGCTCATCCGGCTGGGTGAGAACGCCAGCATGCAGTTCGGCTCGTGGGCGCGTCCGCTGCTCGCGGAGCTGGTCGACGAGGTGGGCGAGACCGCGAACCTCGCCGTCCTGGAGCGCGACGAGGTCGTGTACGTCGCCCAGGTGCCGTCGAAGCACTCGATGCGGATGTTCACCGAGGTCGGGCGGCGGCTCCTGCCGCACGGCACCGGTGTGGGCAAGGCGATGCTCGCGCATCTGCCGTCCGAAGACGTCACGGCGCTGCTCTCCCGGACGGGGATGCCCTCCTACACCGAGCACACCTTCACCGACCAGGACGCGCTCCTGCTGGAGCTGGCGAAGATCGCCCAACAGGGTTACGCGCTCGACGAAGCGGAGCAGGAACTGGGCGTCCGTTGCGTGGCCGTCGCGGTCCCGGGCGCGCCGGTGCCGGCGGCGGTCTCGGTGTCCGGACCTTCGGGGCGGCTCACGATGGAGGCCGTCGAGCGGATCGCGCCCGTTGTCCAGCGGATCGCGACCTCGCTCGGCTCGACCCTTTCGAAGGACGGGGTCACCGTTTGAGCCTGGTCTCCAAACCGTCGAGCATCCTGTCCAGCCCGTAGCGGAACTTCTCGTCGCGAAGCCGGACAGGATCGGCTTCGTCCTCTCCCCTGGCCAGCATTTCCCGCTGGTGCGGGTGTTCGCGCGCGGCCTCCTCGACGGCGGGGCGCAGACGTTCCGCCCACTCGCGCTCACTCTGACCACTCTTGGCGACGGTGGTGAGCCACGCCGCCTCCGTCGTCCCCATGCCGATGACGTAGGAGATGACCGCGCTGATCGCCTGATTCGCCTCGTCGCCGGGGAAACCCGCGCTCACGAAGACACCCAGCAGCCGCTCGTTGAGCCGCATGACGTTCGGCCCGAGGTACGACAGGCCGACCGAACCGAGCAGTGAAGCCACCCACGGGTGCCGCAGGATCATCGCGCGGACGCTTTCCGCCCCCACGACCGCCGCTTCCCGCCACCGCGCCGGATCATCGCCGTCCGGCACGGTGATCTCGCCGTAGACCTCGTCGACGACCAGTTCGATCAGCTCGTCGCGGTTGGCCACGTGCCGGTACAGCGAGGTCGCGCCCGCGTTCAGCGCGGTGCCCAGCCTGCGCATGCTCAGCGCGTCGACACCTTCGACGTCCAGGAGCCGGACGGCCTCGGCCACGATCTGCGCCTGACTCAACGCGGGCTGATCCCGCTTACGGCGAGGGCGGGTCCACACCGACTGGATCGGCTGTTCATCGACTGACATACCGCCCACTTTAGCGCACGTAGTACCCCCTTGCGTACGCCGTTTCGTTCTGCGTACAGTGTGCGCATCAGTCGAACAACGTACGCAAACACTTCTCTGGGGGTTTCCCGATGAACGTGCCCATCCGCGATCCACGCCGCTGGTGGATCCTGATCGTCCTTTGCCTGAGCACGCTCGTGCTGGTCGTCGACAACATGGTGCTGACCGTCGCCGTGCCACCGCTGGCCGAAGATCTCGGCGCGAGCGCCCAGGACACGCAGTGGATCCTGGACTCCTACATCCTGGTGTTCGCCGGTCTGCTGCTCACGTCGGGAAGCCTCGGCGACCGGTTCGGGCGCCGGAAGGTGATGATCGTCGGCCTCCTCCTGTTCGGAGCGGCCTCACTCGTCGCGGCGTTCGCCACGAACCCGCTCGAACTGATCGCGTCCCGCGCGGTGATGGGGGTCGGCGGCGCGCTGATCATGCCGAGCACCCTGTCGATCCTGATCACCGTCTTCGACGACGAGGAGCGCCGCAAGGCGATGGCGGCGTGGAGCGCGGTCGCGATGATCGGCCTGATCGGCGGCCCGGTGCTGGGTGGCGTGCTGATCGCGTGGTTCTGGTGGGGCGCGGTGTTCCTGATCAACGTGCCGATCGTCGTCATCGCGGTGATCGCCGCGCTCACGCTGATGCCCGAATCCAAGGGCCCGTGGCAGAAGCCGGACCCGCTCGGCGCCGTCCTTTCCGCGGCGGGCATGGTCTCGCTGGTCTGGACGATCATCGAACTGCCCAAGCACGGCCTCGCCGAAGCCGGAACCCTGATCCCGCTGGCGGTCGCGATCGTGTGCCTGACCGGCTTCGTGTTCTGGGAGCGGCACACGCCGTCGCCGATGGTCCCGCTGAAGCTGTTCCGCAAGCGCAACTTCAGCGGTGGCAGCCTGTCGCTCACGCTGGTGCAGATCGGCAACGGCGGTCTGCTGCTGCTCCTGACCCAGTACCTGCAGTTCGTGCTCGGCTACACCCCGACCGAGGCGGGTCTCGCGTTCATCCCGATGGCCGTCGCGTCGCTGCTGTTCAACACCCTCGGCGCCACGCTGGGCCAGAAGATCGGCAACCGGGCACTGACCACGGCCGGGATGATCGTGATGGCGGGCGGCTTCGGCCTGCTCGCGACGATGTCGGCGCACGAGGGCTTCCTGCTGCCCGCGGCCGCGCTGTTCCTGCTCGGCGCGGGTGGCGGGGTGGCGATGCCGTCGGCGATCGCGGCGCTGATGGGCGAGGTCCCGGAGGAGCAGGCAGGCGTCGGTTCCGCGCTCAACGACACCATCCAGCAGCTGGGCGCCGCGCTCGGCATCGCGATCCTGGGCAGCATCGTGTCGAGTCTGTTCACGTCGCACATGCCCGCCAACGCCCCGGCGCAGGCGCGGCTCTCGATCGGCGACGCCTTCGCGACCGGTAACGACGGACTCATCGCCGCGGCCCGCGAGTCGTTCACCTCGGCGATGTCGACGACGTTCCTGGCGAGCGCGGTCGGTGTGCTGGCGGCGGCGGTGGTCGCGTTCCTGGTGATGCGGGACAAGAAGACCGCGCCGGTTTCGCCGGACGAGAACGTCCCTGTCACGGCCTGACGCGCGCTATGAAAGGTCCTTTCCTTGCAAAATTTGCGAGGAAAGGACCTTTCATTGCATCCGCTAGCTGCTGAGCAGGGCCTCCACGAACGCGCCCGGCTCGAACGGCGCCAGATCGTCCGGCCCCTCACCGAGGCCGACCAGCTTCACCGGCACCCCGAGTTCACGCTGCACCTGGAAGACGATGCCGCCCTTCGCGGTGCCGTCCAGTTTGGTCAGCACGATGCCGGTGACGTCGATGACCTCCGAGAACACGCGGGCCTGCATCAGCCCGTTCTGCCCGGTGGTGGCGTCGAGCACCAGCAGCACCTCGTCGACCTTCGCCTGCTTCTCGACGACTCGCTTGACCTTGCCCAGCTCGTCCATCAGGCCGGTCTTGGTGTGCAGGCGGCCGGCGGTGTCGACCAGGACCGCGTCCACGCCCGCCTCGGTGCCGCGTTTGACGGCGTCGAAGGCGACCGCCGCCGGGTCCGCGCCTTCCTTGCCGCGCACGACCTCGGCGCCCACGCGTTCGGCCCACGTCTGGAGCTGGTCCGCCGCGGCGGCGCGGAAGGTGTCGGCCGCGCCGAGCACCACGGTGCTCCCCTGCGCGACGAGCACGCGGGCGAGTTTGCCGGTGGTGGTGGTCTTGCCGGTGCCGTTGACCCCGGCGACCAGCACGACGGCGGGCTGCTTCTTCCCGTCGACGGTGTGCGGCAGCGCGCGGACGGCCCGCACCGCGTCGGTCGACAGGGCGGCGGTCAGCACCTCCTGCAAGACCGCGCGCGCCTCCTCCGACGTCCGCACGGCGCGGCGCTTCAGCTCGTCACGAAGCCGCTCGACGATCTCGGTGGTCGTCGCGGCGCCCAGGTCCGCCATGAGCAGCGTGTCCTCGACGTCCTGCCACGAGTCCTCGTCCAGGTCGCCGGCGCCCAGCAGACCGAGCAGGCTCTGCCCGAACACCGAACGGGATTTGCCCAGCCTGCCGCGCAGCCGCTCCAGGCGTCCGGTGGCCGGAGCGATCTCTTCGACGGGAGCGGGCTCGGGGGCCACTTCCTCGGCCGGTTCGGGGAGTTCGACGTCGCGCACCGTGCGCTGCGCGGAATCCCTCGGCACCGACGCGTCGTCTCCGACGGCGGGCTGGCCCTCGGTCTCGGGACGGTCCTCGACCGGGTGCTCGGGTTCGTCGGTCGCCTCTCCACCAGGGGCGAGCGCGATCCCGCCGGTGGCGGTATAGCCGCCGCCCTTCGGCTTCTCGACGACGTCGGCAGCCTTGGACTCGTCCAGGCTGATCCGGCGGCGGCGCGCGATGAGCAGCCCGGCCACCAGGACGGCGACCAGGACCACGACGGCAACGACAACGATCCAGAACCAGGGGGTACTCGACACGGCGCCATCCTCGCATCCGCACCGCGTCGCGCTCAGACGCCCCACGGGAAGGAAGCCGATCTTGTCAAGCACCCACTGGATAGGACTCATTTCGGACAAGAAGAAACGACCCCGCTTGCGCGCTCTCCGCCACGACGGATAAACCACTCCGAATGACGGTTCACTCCGGCACTGGGGTCCGGGTCATCGGGCTCATCTCCGGCACCTCGATCGACGGGATCGACGTGGCGGCCGCCGAACTGCGCGCCGACGGGGACACGGTGGTGCTCTCGCCGCTCGGCCAGCTCGAAGTCCCTTATCCCGAAACGCTCCGCGATGCCCTGCTCGCCGCGCTCCCGCCGAATCCCTGCGACGCCGAGCAGCTCACGAAACTCGACACCCTGGTGGGCCAGGCCTTCGCGGAGGCGGCCGCGCGCGGCGTCGAGGAACTGGCCGGCGGCGAAGCGGACGTCGTCGCCTCGCTGGGCCAGACGGTGTTCCACTGGGTCGAGGACGGCACCGCGCGCGGCACCCTGCAACTGGGGAATCCGGCGTGGATCGCCGAACGCACCGGACTGCCGGTGGTGGCCGACCTCCGCGTGCGTGACGTCGCCGCCGGCGGGCACGGCGCACCGCTCGCCAGCACGATGGACGCGTTGTGGCTCCGGGAAATGGCCGCGCTCGGCCCGGTCGCGGCGCTGAACATCGGCGGGATCGCGAACATCACCGTGGTCCCCGCCGACGGTGATGTTCTGGCCTACGACACCGGCCCCGGCAACGCCCTCATGGACATCGCCGCGCACCGCGCCACCGGCCGCCGTGCCGACATCGACGGCGCGCTCGCCCTGCGCGGCACCGTCCGGCCCGACCTGCTTGCGAAGCTCCTGCTCGACCCGTATTACGCGGCGGCGCCACCGAAATCCACCGGCAAGGAACTGTTCCACGGCGCGTACCTCGACGCGGCGCTGGACGGACTCCCGCCGGTCGGCGCGGAAGACCTCCTGGCGACGCTGACCGAACTGACCGCGGTGACGATCGCCGCGGAATGCCGTCGCCACGACATCGCCACACTGATCGTCTCCGGCGGCGGCGCCGACAACCCGGCGCTGATGGCCGCGCTCACCAGGAACCTGCCGGGTACGGCGCTGAAGACCAGCGACGACCACGGGCTGCCGCGCGCGGGCAAAGAGGCATACCTGACCATTCTGCTCGGCTGGCTGACTTGGTCGGGCGTCCCGGGGAACCTCCCGTCGGCGACCGGCGCCCGCGGCCACCGGTTGCTCGGCAGCATCACCCCGGGCGCGGGCCCCCTGCGGCTCCCCGCCCCGCACACCTCAACCGTGACCCGGCTACGGGTAGCGGCGAAGACCGGCGAGCGATAGGAGATATGGATGCGCGCACTTGACCTCGCGATCATCGGGCTTTTCCTGGTCGGCATGCCCCTGCTGGGCGTCTGGATCGGCGGCAAACAGAAATCCGGCTCCGACTACTTCGTCGGTGAAGGCAAGATCTCCTGGTGGGTGGCCTGCCTTTCGGTGGTCTCCGCGGAGACGTCCACCCTCACCGTGCTTTCCGTGCCGACGGTGGCCTACATCGCCACCCCCGGCGACGGCGGGATGACCTACCTCGCACTGGCCATCGGCTACATCGCGGGCCGGATCGTGGTGTCGATGGTGCTGTTGCCGCGTTACGTGGCGGGCAACCTGGTCACCGCGTACGCCTTCCTGGGCAAGCGTTTCGGCAGCGGGCTGCAGGGCACCGCGTCGGTGACCTTCCTGCTCACCCGCACGCTGGCCGACGGCATCCGGCTGTTCGCCACCGCGATCCCGATCAAGGTGGTGATGGCGGCCTACGGCCTGAACGTCTCGTACTGGACCATCGTGGTCGGGCTCGGCATCGCGATGGTGCTCTACAGCTTCTTCGGCGGGGTCCGCGCGGTCGTCTGGGTCGACGCGATCCAGATGCTCTGGTACATCCTCGGCGCGGTCGTGGTGATCTGGGCGATCTCCGGCAGGCTGCCGGACGGCTGGTTCGGCAAGGCCGTCGACGCGAACAAGTTCCAGATCTTCGACTTCTCCTCGAACATGCTCACCGGGCAGTACGCGTTCTTCACCGCGCTGATCGGCGGCGCGGTGCTTTCGATGGCCTCGCACGGCTCCGATCAGCTGATCGTGCAACGCCTGCAGTCCACCAACGATCTGCGTGCCGCCCGGAAGGCGTTGGTGGCCAGCGGTTTCGTGGTGTTCCTGCAGTTCGCGCTGTTCCTGTTCATCGGCGTGCTGCTGTGGGCGCTCTACAACGGCCTCGCCCCGACCAAGCCGAAGCCGGAAGGCCTCGGGCTGGCCAACAAGGACGAGCTGTTCGCGAACTTCATCGTGAACGATCTGCCGAGCGGCCTGTCCGGGTTCGTGATCGCCGGGATCCTCGCCGCCGCACTGAGTTCGTCGCTCGGCGCGCTGGCGTCGTCGACGGTGACCGACGTCTACGAACGGGTGATCGGCCGGGAACTCCCGGAAGCCGAACGACTGAAGCACGGCCGGATCTGGACGATCGTCTGGGCGGGCGCGCTGATCCTGTGCGCGGGTTTCTTCGCCTCCTCCAACAAGACCTCGGCCGATCCGATCGTGGTGCAGGCGCTCGGCATCACCGGGTACACCTACGGCGCGCTGCTCGGCGCGTTCCTGCTGGGCCTGCTGTTCAAGCGGGCGAGGCAGGCGGACGCGATCGTGGCGTTCGTGTCGACGGTGATCGTGATGGCGTTCATCATCCTGGGCGTCAAGTTCAACAAACCGGACGGCAGCCTGATCGGCGTCGACTTCGGCAAGGCGTCGGGGAACACGGTGGCGCTGGCGTGGCCCTGGTACACGCTGTGCGGTGTGGTGATCACGCTCGTCGTGGGCGGGCTGCTTTCGCTGCGGCACGGGAGCGTGGACCCGCTGGCCGAACCGGACGTGAAGGAACCCTCGCAAGTGTGACCTGAGTCACAGTGCTGAACCGTCTCTCCCTTTCCTCCGTGTCGGCTTCGGGACCCGCCCGAAGACGGCGGGCGAGGAGAGGGAGAGACGATGAAACGTGCAACCGTGGCCATCGCCGTCGCCGCATTGCTGATCGGCGGTGGCACGACCGCGTACGCCGCGACGAGCACCGGCGTGCCGGACGCGATCAAAGTGCCGGAGGGGAACAAGCGCATCGCCACCTACCGGGGCGAGGGCGTCCAGATCTACGGCTGCACCAACGGGACGTGGGCGCTGATCCAGCCCGCCGCGACGCTGAGCCACCGCGGGCGGACGATCGCGCTGCACAGCAAGGGTCCGGTGTGGACGTCCACTGTGGACGGCAGCACGGTCGGGGCCGCGGCCGTTCCCGGCGCGTCCAACCCGAGACCGAACGCGGTGCCGGAACTGCTGCTCAAGGCGAACCTGAACAGCGGTGACGGGATCTTCGGCAAGGTCACCTACGTCCAGCGGCTCCGCACCCACAGCGGACTGGCTCCGGCGGGCACGTGCGCGAGTGGCGCACAGACGGCCGTCCGGTACGCGGCCGACTACGCCTTCTGGGTCGCGAAGTAGTGATGAGCGCGGTGGTCGTGAGTGGCAAGTGTCGTTCTAACCCCACTTACCACTCACGACCCCCTCGACCCGGTGCGGCCTGGCGGAAGGCGGCGTTGCGAAAGCCACTTTCGCAACCCCGAGGCCGACCTCCGAGCGAGTGAGCATGGCACCTTCGCCGTGCCCCACGAATAACCGCTAGGCGGGAACCGGGTCCTCTTCGGACGTTCGCAGCCGCTGCGAGATCACCTTGGTGATGCCGTCGCCCTGCATCGAAACGCCGTACAGGGCGTCGGCGATCTCCATGGTCGGCTTCTGGTGGGTGATGATGATCAGCTGCGAAGAGTCCCGCAGCTGTTCCAGCAGCCCGATCAGCCGTCGCATGTTGGTGTCGTCGAGCGCGGCCTCGACCTCGTCCATGACGTAGAAGGGCGAAGGCCGGGCGCGGAAGATCGCCACCAGCATGCCGACGGCCACGAGCGACTTCTCGCCACCGGAAAGCAGCGAGAGCCGCTTGACCTTCTTGCCCGGCGGGCGCGCTTCGACGTCGACACCGGTGGAGAGCAGGTCGTTGGGCTGCGTGAGCACCATGCGCCCCTCGCCACCCGGGAACAGCACGCCGAACACGGTCTCGAACTCGCGCGCGACGTCCTCGTACGCCGACGCGAACACCTCGAGGATCTTTTCGTCGACCTGCTTGATGACGGCTTCGAGGTCCTTGCGGGTGTCCTTGAGGTCTTCGAGCTGGGTCGAGAGGAACTTGTAGCGCTCCTCCAGCGCCGCGAACTCCTCCAGCGCCAGCGGGTTGACCTTGCCCAGGAGGCTCAGGTCCTTCTCCGCGCGCTTCGCCCGGCGGGCCTGGGTGTCGCGGTCGAACGGCATGGGCGGCGGCGGGGTGACGTCCTCGCCGCGTTCCTTGGCGGCCTCGTACTCGGCCATCTCCCCCGCGCTCGGCGGCACGGGAACGTCCGGACCGTACTCGGAGACGAGGTCCTCGAGACCGATGCCGAAATCTTCGGCGATCTTGGTTTCGAGCTGTTCGAGCCGCAGCCGCTGCTCGGCGCGCAGCACCTCGTCGCGGTGGACGGCGTCGGTGAGCTTCTCCAGTTCGCCGGTCAGCTCGCGGACCTTGCTGCGGACCTGGGTCAGCGCGGTCTCCCGCGACTGGCGCTGCGCCTGCGCCTCGTCCCGTTCGTGGGCGGCGCGCTGCACGGAGACCTCGATGCGCTCCAACGCGATCTCGCCGCCGTTGACCACCGCGTTGGCGATCTCGGCGCCGCGTTTCCGCGCGGCCCTGGACTTTTCGGCCCGTTCGCGGGCCTGCCGCTCGGCGTGCGCGGCCCGGCGGAGCGATTCGGCCTTGCCCTGGATGCTCCGCGCGCGCTCCTCGGCGGTGCGCAGCGCGAGCCGGGACTCCATCTCCTCCTGGCGGACCGTGCCGAGGTCTTCGGCGGCCTGGTCGCGCTCGGCGGTGTCCGGATCCTCGTCGACTTCCTGTTCGGCGACGGCGGCCAGCCGCTCTTCGAGTTCGGCGAGCTGCTGCAGCGCCTGCTCGCGGCTCTGCTCGACCTTGGCACGCTGGTTGCTCAGCCGGTCCATTTCGGCCTGTGCGGCACGCGCGGCCTGCTGCAGCCGGTTCAGCCGCTCGGAAGAGCGGGCCTTGCGGACCTTCGCGTCGCCGAGCGCTTCCTTGGCCCTGCCGACCTCTTCGCGCCGGGCGGCCTGCCCGGCGCGGGCGCCTTCGAGCTCCGCGGCGGTGCGTTCCAGCGCGCGCTCGGCGGCGTTCAGCCGGTCGCCCGCCTCGTCGACCGCGGCCTGCACCTCGATGACGCTCTCGCTGCGAGCCGAACCACCGACCGCCCAGCGCGCGCCGAAGACATCGCCCTCGGGCGTGACCGTGCTGACCTCGGGGTACACCTCGACGAGACGGCGCGCGGATTCCAGACCGTCCACAATGGCCACCCGGTCGAGCGCGTGCTCGACGGCGGAACGCAACGCGGGCGGCGCCGTGACCACTTCACGCGCCCAGCGCGCGCCCTCGGGCAGTGACGGCCAGGCGCTGGTGTCCACAGTGGATTCCGGGCCGCCGAGCAGAATGCCCGCGCGGCCGGAATCGTTGTCCTTCAAGAACTTCAGCGCCGCGAGCGCGTCGGCGCCGCCGTTGACCGCGACCGCGTCGGCGACCGGGCCGAGCGCGGCGGCCAGCGCGACCTCGTGTCCGGCTTCGACGGTGAGCAGCGCCGCGACCGAGCCGAGCAGGCCCGGCAGTTCGTGCTGCGCGCCGAGCAGTGCGCCGGCGCCGTCCTTGCGCCGCAAGCCCATCGACAGCGCCTCGACGCGCGCCTTCTCCGACGCGATCTCGCGTTCGGCGGCCCGCTCTGCCTTGACCAGCTCTTCGACGCGGGCCTTGGCGGCGTTGTTGGCCTCCACGGCGCGATCGTGGTGGGCCTGCAGGTCGAGGTCGTCGGACTCCTCGACACCGCCTTCGGCCTTGGCCTCTTCGAGTTCCTCGACGGCGATCTCCGCGCGCTCGGCGGCCTCTTCGAGCGACACGGTGAGCCGGTCGATCTCGTCGGAGGTCGCGCCGTTCTTGCTGCGCAGCGCCTCGACCTGCCCGGTGAGCTTCGCGAGCCCTTCCCGGCGGTCGGCGATCGCGCGGACGGCGGCCATATGCGCGCGCTCGGCGGCCTGGACGAGGTGTTCGAGCTGCTCACGCCGCTGGACGGTCTCCGAAAGCACCAGGCGTGCCTCGGCGACGGCTTCGTTGAGCTCCTGCTCCCGCTCGGCGACCTGCTCGGCCTCGGCCAGCAGCTCGTCGGGGTCGCGGCCGGTGCTCGCCTGCTGCACGTCGGACGACAGGTGTCGCTGGCGCTCCAGCGCGAGCCGCACCGTGCCGCGCAGCCGCTCCGTCAACGCGGACAGCTTGTACCAAGTCTCCTGGGCCGCGGCCAGCTTCGGCGCGTCCTCGGCGAGCGACGCTTCGAGCTCGGCCTCTTCGGCGGCGACGATCTCCAGCGCCTGCTCGACCTCGGCGCGGCGCTGACGCGCGACGCGCTCGTCGGCCTCTTCCTTGGCGATGCCCGCACGCTGGGTGACGAGGTCGTGGGCGAACAGCCGCAGCCGGGCGTCACGCAGTTCGGACTGCACCCACTGCGCCTTGCGGGCGATCTCGGCCTGCTTGCCCAGCGGTTTGAGCTGGCGGCGCAGCTCGGTGGTGAGGTCGCCGAGGCGGTCGAGGTTGCCCTGCATGTTCGCGAGCTTGCGCAGGGTCTGTTCCTTGCGCTTGCGGTGCTTGAGGACACCGGCGGCCTCTTCGATGAAGGCGCGGCGCTCCTCGGGCTTCGATTCGAGGATCGCCGAAAGCTGCCCCTGCCCGACGATGACGTGCATCTCGCGGCCGATACCGGAGTCCGACAGCAGTTCCTGCACGTCCATCAGACGGCAGCGGTCGCCGTTGATCTCGTATTCGCTCGCGCCGTCACGGAACATCCGGCGGGTGATGGAGACCTCGGAGTACTCGATCGGCAGCGCGCCGTCGGCGTTGTCGATCGTCAGGGTGACCTCGGCGCGCCCGAGCGGGGCACGGCCGGCGGTCCCGGCGAAGATGACGTCTTCCATCTTGCCGCCGCGAAGGTCCTTCGCGCCCTGGGTGCCCATGACCCAGCGAAGCGCGTCGAGGACATTCGACTTGCCGGACCCGTTCGGTCCGACCACGCAGGTGATGCCCGGCTCGAAACGCAACGTCGTCGCCGAGGCGAAGGACTTGAAGCCCTTGAGCGTCAGGCTCTTCAGGTGCACGTCGTGCTGACCCCTCTGGCTGCGGGAACCGGTCGTTCAATCGGCCCAGGCTACCTGTGTGCTCACGGTGATCGTGGGACGCGGGGCCTCAGCGCTCCACGAACCCGCGAAGCCCGCCCTTCGCGGGCGACCAGCGTTCGACGACGTGGTCCACACTTCCGGGTGATTCCCCGGAGCGCAAAGCCACCAAAAGCCGCTCACAGTGTTCACGATCACCCTCCGCCACCACCTCGACACGTCCGTCGGCCAGATTGCCCGCGCTGCCGACCAACCCCAGCTCAAGCGCCCTGCTGCGGGTCCACCAGCGGAAACCGACACCCTGCACCCGTCCGTGCACCCACGCGGTCAACCTGATGTGTGTTACTTCTTCACTCACGACCCCTATCGTGCACCATGTGGATGAACGCGGAGGGTGAACACGACGCTCGCTGTAGTTCGCAGACGGTGAAGCGGCGGTGATAATCTCCGCGCCGGGTCCCCACTTCGGGCTACCTCGCCCGGGTAGCCGAACTCCCCGAAGCCCCCCATCCGAGGAGCCAGCACATGCCCCGTCCCGACGGGTCTGATTCGAGCGCACGTGTGTCCGTGGCACCCCCGCGCGGCGCCACCGGCAAGCTCAACCGCGCAGGCTACGCCGTACTCGGCGTCAGCGGCCTCGTGGTGGCGACGGCCTTCGCCGCGATCGCCGAACTCGCGGGTCCCGGCGTGTCCGCCACCGCGGGCGGCACCGGAATCCCCGGCGGCGGGCAGGGCGTCGCCCCCGCCGGCGTCCAGCTGGTGCCGGGCAACGCCGTCCCCGGCGGCCCCATGACCGTCAGCGGCTCGCCGACCCCCGGCGCGCCGTCCAGCTCGACGGCGCCGCCGACCACGGTCACGTCGGTCGGCCCGGACGGCAAGGAGACGACGAGCGTCGTCGCCCCGCCCCCGCCGCCCGCGACGACGCCGGGCGGGGGTGAGCCGACGCGTACGGTGCTGCCGCCGACGACGCCGACCAAGCCGAGCTCGTCGAAGCCGGCGACGACTCCGCCGAGCACTCCGCCGGAGACCTCGACAGGGAGCCCGACGACCACTACCACCACAGGTGGGGGCTCCAGCTCCAGCGGCGCCCCTAGCGAGTCGACTCCGGGCCGGTCCAGCACCTCCGGCACCGACACCTCGACGAGCAGCGCCCAGTAAGCCTCACCGCGTGCCATGAAAGGACCTTTCCTTGCAAATTTTGCAAGGAAAGGTCCTTTCATGGCGTTCGGGAGTGCCGTCCGCGTGTCATGAAAGGGCCGTTCAGGACGAAAAACGTCCTGAACGGCCCTTTCATGACATCCGGGACCCGAGGGGATCACATTTCGAAGCGGTACCCCATCCCCGGTTCCGTCAGCAGGTGCCGCGGCCGCGAGGGTTCCGGTTCCAGCTTCCGCCGTAACTGCGCCAGATACACCCGCAGGTAGTGCGACTCCGTCTCGTACGTCGGCCCCCACACCTCGTGCAGCAGCTGCTTCTGCGCCACCAGGCGGCCGCGGTTGCGCACCAGCAGCTCCAACACACCCCACTCGGTCTTGGTGAGATGCACTTCCTTGCCGTCCCGCCGCACCTTCTTCGCCGCGAGGTCGATCCGGAAGGATCCCGTGTCCACCACCGCGTCCGCACCGTCCACACTGGACGTGGCCGACCGGCGGACGGCGGCTCGGAGCCGTGCGAGCAGTTCGTCCATGCCGAAGGGTTTGGTGACGTAGTCGTCGGCGCCGGCGTCGAGGGCCTGCACCTTGTCGGCCGAGTCGCCGCGCGCGGACAGCACGATGATCGGCACCGTCGTCCAGCCGCGGAGCCCGGCGATGACCTCGGTGCCGTCGAGATCGGGCAGGCCGAGGTCGAGCACGACGACGTCGGGTTTGGTCTCGGCGACGGCCTTCAGCGCGGCGGTCCCGTCGTGCGCGGTGATCACCTTGTAGCCGCGGGCGGACAGGTTGATCCGCAGGGCTCGCACGATCTGCGGTTCGTCGTCGACGACCAGCACGGTCGCCGACGCGTTGTCTGCGCTCATCGCACTCGCTCCTCCTCTTCGTTCTCGAGGCCCTCGTCGTCGAAAGCGAGGAGGCTCTTTTCCGGATCCTGACCAACATATGCGGGCAGCGAGATGACGACGGTGAGCCCGCCGCCCGGCGTGTCCTCCGCCCGGATCCGCCCGCCCATCGCCTCGGTGAACCCCTTGGCGACCGACAGCCCCAGTCCCACGCCGGGCACGCTGTCCCGGTCTCCCCCGAGCCGTTGGAACGGCGCGAAAGCCGAATCCGCGGTGCCCTTCTTGAGCCCGCGCCCGTGGTCGACGATACGCAGTTCGACGTGTTCGGAATGCGTGCTGGCGCGTGCCGAGACCGGTTCGCCGGACGCGCCGTGACGCAGCGCGTTGTCGATCACGTTCGCCACCACCCGTTCCAGCAGGCCGGGGTCGGCGCACACCGACGGCAGCCGCGAGTCGATCGCGACCACGACCGAATCCGAGTTGTCCACATTGGACAAGGCGTGCGAGACGACCTCGTCGTAGCCCACCGGGCGCAGGTGCGGGCGTACGGCACCGGTGGCCAGCCGCGAGGAGTCGAGCAGGTTGTCGATCAGCCCGGCGAGCCGGTCCGCCGATTCCTCGATCGCTTCGAGCAGCTCGTCGGTGTCCTCTTCGGACAGTGAGATGTCGGTCGCGCGCAGGCTGCCGATGGACGCCTTGATGGACGTCAGCGGGGTGCGGAGATCGTGTCCCACGGCCGACAGCAACGCCGTGCGCAGTTCGGTCGCCTCGGCCTTGCGTTCGGCCCGGATGGCCGCCTTCGCCGTCCGCTGCTGCCGCAGGGCCAGCAACGCCTGCCCTGCCACGGCTTCCAGCACTCCCCGGTCCGACGCGGGCAACGCGCGGCCCCGCAGGGTCAGGTGGACGTCGGCGGTGACGGCGATGTCGGCGTCGGCCTGATCCGGGTCCGCGCAGGGATCCGTGCCGGCGTTCGCCACGCGCTTCCACTTCCCGTCCCGTTTCTCCAGCAGGGTCACCGAAGTCATCCCGAAGTTCTCGCGGACCTTCTCCAGCAGCCGCTCGATCGGGTTGGTGTGCGTGAGCACGGTCCGCGCGTACGACGCCAGCAACGCCGCCTCGGTCCGCGCCCGCGCGGCCTGCGTCGCGCGCCGGGCGGCGGTGTCGACGACCGCCGCGACGAGGATCGCCACCAGCACCATCGCGACCAGCGTGATCACGTTGCGCGGTTCGTGGACGGTCAGGGTGTACAGCGGCGGGGTGAAGAAGAAGTTCAGCAGCCCGGCCGAGACCACCGCCGCGAGCAGCGCGGGCCCGAGCCCGCCCGCGAGCGCGACCAGCACCGTCGCGAGGACGTAGTCGACCACGTCGGTGGAGAAGTCGAGGTGATCCCGCAGCAGGACACCGACCAGCGTCGCCAACGCGGGCAGCACCAGCGAGAGCACCCAGCCGGTCAGCCGCCGCGAAGGGGTGAGCGGGCTGCGGTTGAACCGGGCACGCAGCCGTCCGCCCGCTTGGGCGTGCGTGACCATGTGGACGTCGATCGGGCCGGACCGCTGGACCACGGCCGCGCCGATGCCTTCGTCGAACAGCCGCGCCACGCGTGACCGGCGTGAGGTCCCGACGACCAGCTGGGTCGCGTTCACGCCCTGCGCGAAGTCGAGCAGCGCGGTCGGGACGTCGTCGCCGACGACGGTGTGGAAGGTCGCGCCGACCTCTTCGGCGAGTTTCCGGTACTTGCCGACCGCCGTCGGCCCCATCCCGGCGAGCCCGTCGCCGCGCAGGATGTGCAGCACCTGCAGTTCGGCGCCCGCGCGGTTCGCGATGCGGCTCGCACGGCGGATCAGCGTCTCGCTCTCCGGCCCGCCGGTGATGGACACGACCACCCGTTCGCGGGCTTCCCACGTGTCGGTGATCTTCTGCTCGGCCCGGTACCGCTGCAGCGCGACGTCGACCTGGTCGGCGACCCAGAGCAGCGCGAGCTCACGCAGCGCGGTGAGATTGCCGGGCCGGAAGTAGTTGCCCAGCGCCGCGTCGATCCGCTCGGCCGGGTACACGTTGCCGTGCGCCAGGCGCCGCCGCAATGCCTCGGGCGTGATGTCGACCAGCTCCAGCTGCTCGGCCCGCCGCACGACCTCGTCGGGCACCGTCTCCTGCTGGGTGACGCCGGTGATCCGCTCGACGACGTCGTTGAGGCTCTGCAGATGTTGCACGTTGACCGTGGAGAGGACGTCGATGCCGGCGGCGAGCAGTTCGTCGATGTCCTGCCAGCGCTTCTCGTTGCGCGAACCGGGCACGTTGGTGTGCGCGAGTTCGTCGACCACCGCGACCTCGGGGGCGCGGGCGAGCAGCGCGTCGAGATCCATCTCCTCGAACTCGCGGTCCCGGTGCGCGGACCGGCGGCGTGGCACGATCTCCAGGCCTTCGACGAGCTCCGCGGTCTTCTTCCGGCCGTGCGTCTCGACCAGGCCGATGACCACGTCGGTGCCCCGGTCGAGGCGGCGTCGCGCCTCGCCGAGCATCGCGTAGGTCTTGCCGACGCCCGGGGCCGCGCCGAGGTAGATCCTCAGCTCACCCCGGCGCGGCTTGGTCGTGTTCTCGTCCACGTCTGTCAGTGTGCTCCTCCGGCCGCGTCGCGCACGGCCAAGTTGACCTTCAGCACATTGACGCCCGGCACACCGATCCCGGCGCCGCTCGTGTTCTCCGCGACGAGCTGCCGGACCTTCTCCTCGGACAGGCCCGTGTTCCTGGCCACTCGCGGGATCTGGAGGTCGGCGTAGGCGACGCTGATCGCCGGATCCATCCCCGATCCCGACGCCGTCACCGCGTCGGGCGGCACCTGCGACTCCTGGACACCTTCGCGGGCGGCGATGAGCTTCTTGCGTTCGCCGATCGCGGCGACCAGGTCCTCGTTGTACGGGCCCTTGTTCGACGGGCCGGACGACGACGGGTCGCCGGGGCCGAGGGCGTCCTTCGAGCCCGCGGACGGGCGGTTGTGGAACCACGGGTCCTTGGCGGGGTCCGCCGCGACCGGGTCGACGCCGATCAGCGACGAGCCGACGGCCTGCCCGTCCTGGCTGATGACCGAGCCCTCGGCGTTGCCTTCGAGACCGGGGATGCGGGAGACCGCCCACACGCCGAGCGGGTAGACGACACCCAGCAGGACGGTGAAGACGAGCAGGACACGCAGCCCGGCGAGGGTCTGCTTCAGCAATGCGTTCATGGCGTTACCCGATTCCAGGGATGAGACGGACGAGCAGATCGATCAGCCAGATCCCGAGGAACGGGCTGACGATGCCGCCGAGGCCGTAGACCAGCAGGTTCCGGCGCAGCAGCGCCGAGGCCGACGACGGCTTGTACCGGACGCCGCGCAGGGCGAGCGGGATCAGCCCGACGATGATCAGGGCGTTGAAGATGACGGCCGACAGGATCGCCGACTTCGGCGTCGCGAGCTGCATGATGTTGAGCGCGCCGAGCTGGGCGAAGATACCGGTGAACATCGCGGGCAGGATCGCGAAGTACTTCGCGAGGTCGTTGGCGACGCTGAACGTGGTGAGCGCGCCGCGGGTGATCAGCAGCTGCTTGCCGATCTCCACGATCTCGATCAGTTTCGTCGGGTCGGAGTCGAGGTCCACCATGTTCCCCGCCTCCTTGGCGGCGGAGGTCCCGGTGTTCATCGCGACGCCGACGTCGGACTGCGCGAGCGCGGGGGCGTCGTTGGTGCCGTCGCCGGTCATCGCGACCAGCCGCCCGCCCTCCTGCTCCTTCTTGATCAGCGCCATCTTGTCTTCGGGTTTGGCCTCGGCGAGATAGTCGTCGACCCCCGCGTCCTGCGCGATGGCCTTGGCGGTGAGCGGGTTGTCCCCGGTGATCATGACGGTCTTGATCCCCATCGAACGGAGCTGGACGAACCGCTCCTTCATCCCGGGTTTGACCACATCGGACAGCCGGATCACGCCGCGCACGAACGCTTTCGCGCCGTCGTACTCCGCGACCACCAACGGGGTCCCGCCCTGCTGGCTGATCTCGTCGACGACGCTTTCGGTCTCGTCCGGCATGTCGCCGCCGCGTTCGCGGACCCATTGCCGGACGGCCGCGGTGGCACCCTTGCGGACCTGCCGTCCGCCGATGTCGATACCGCTCATCCGGGTCTGCGCGGTGAACTCGACGAAGTCCGCGAGCTTCTCGTCGGCGGACGCGGTCTCCGCGAGCCCGTGCTCCCTCGCGACGAGTTCGACGATGCTGCGGCCCTCCGGCGTGCCGTCGGCGAGGCTGGACAGCCGCGCCGCCTTGGCGATTTCGTCCACAGTGGACTCGCCGACCGGGATCAGCTCGGTGGCCTTCCGGTTGCCGAAGGTGATCGTGCCGGTCTTGTCCAGCAGCAGCGTCGAGACGTCGCCCGCGGCCTCCACCGCGCGACCACTGGTGGCGAGGACGTTGCGCTGCACCAGCCGGTCCATGCCCGCGATGCCGATCGCGGACAGCAGCGCGCCGATCGTCGTCGGGATCAGGCAGACCAGCAACGCGGTCAGCACGATCACCGACTGCTGGCTGCCCGAGTAACCCGCCATCGGCTGCAGCGCCACGACGGCGAGCAGGAAGATGATCGTGAGCGTCGAGAGCAGGATCGTCAGCGCGATCTCGTTCGGCGTCTTCTGCCGGGAAGCCCCCTCCACCAAGGCGATCATGCGGTCCACAAAGGACTCGCCGGGTTTGGTGGTGATCTTCACGACGACGCGGTCGGAAAGCACCGTGGTGCCGCCGGTGACCGCGCACCGGTCACCGCCCGATTCGCGGATGACCGGGGCCGACTCGCCGGTGATGGCCGATTCGTCGACGGTCGCGATGCCCTCGACGACGTCGCCGTCACCCGGGATGACCTGTCCGGCCTCGACGACCACCAGGTCACCGACGCGCAGGTCGGCGCCCGGCACGGTCTCCTCGTCGCCGTCCTCGGTGAGACGGCGCGCGACGGTCTCCTTCTTGCTGCGCCGCAGGGTTTCCGCCTGTGCCTTGCCCCGGCCCTCCGCGACGGCCTCGGCGAGATTCGCGAACAGGACGGTGAACCACAGCCAGATCGTGATGAGGATGGTGAACACGCTCGGGTCGGTGATCGCGAAGACCGTGGTCAGCGCCGAGCCGATCCACACCACGAACATGACCGGGTTGCCGAGCTGGTGCTTGGGGTTGAGCTTGCGCAGCGCCTCCGGGAGCGAGGTCAGCAGCTGGCGCGGGCTGAAGATCCCCGCGCCGACCCGGCCGGTGTTCTCCACGTGGTGCTGGGAGATCTCCTCCGGGGTGCGTTCTTGAGTCATGGTCATGCGAGTGCCTCTGCTATGGGCCCGAGCGCGAGCGCCGGGATGAAGGTGAGGGCCGCGACGAGCACGATCGTGCCGGCGAGCATCGTGCCGAAGAGCGGCCCGGTGGTGGGCAGCGTGCCGGCGGTCTCCGGAACCTTCCGCTGGGAGGCGAGGGATCCGGCGAGGCACAGCACGGCGAGGATCGGGACGAACCGGCCGAGCAGCATCGCCACCGACAGCGAAGACTGGAACCAGTCGTTCGTCACGGTGAGCCCGCCGAACGCGCTGCCGTTGTTGTTGCCCGCCGAGGCGTAGGCGTAAAGGACTTCGGAAAGGCCGTGCGCGCCCGAGTTCGTCATGGCGGCCGGGGTGTCGGCCAGCATCAGCGCGACACCGGAGCCGAGCAGGACCACGGTCGGCATCGCCAGCATGGAGACGGCGGCGCAGGTGACCTCGCGTTTGCCGAGTTTCTTCCCCAGGTATTCCGGCGTCCGGCCGACCATCAGCCCGGCGAGGAACATCGCGATCACGGCCATCACGAGGATGCCGTACAGACCGGTGCCCACCCCGCCCGGCGAGATCTCGCCCAGCAGCATGTTGAGCAGCGCGCCTCCGCCGCCGAGCCCGCTGTAGCTGTCGTGCGCTCCGTTGACCGCGCCGGTCGACGTGCCGGTGGTGGCGTTGGCGAACAGCGAACTCAGGCCAATGCCGAACCGCTGTTCCTTGCCCTCCAGGTTCGCCCCGGCGGCCAGCGACGCGGGCCCGCTCGCGTTGGCTTCGGACAGCCAGGTGACCGCGAGCATCGCGGTGAACAGTCCGGCCATCACCGAAAGCAGGACGTAACCCTGCCGCGTGTTGCCGACGAGTTTGCCGAATGTACGGGTCAGCGACACCGGGATGACCAGGATCAGGAAGATCTCGATCAGGTTGGTCCAGGCGTTCGGGTTCTCGAACGGGTGCGCGGAGTTGGCGTTGAAGATGCCGCCGCCGTTGGTGCCGAGTTCCTTGATGGCCTCCTGGCTCGCGGCGGGCGCGAGCGCGATCTTGCTCGTGCTGCCGTCCGGGTTCAGGACGTCGACGCCGCTCTTGAGGCTCTGCACGACGCCGAGCGCGATCAGCGCGATAGCCGCCACGAACGCGATCGGGAGCAGGATCCGGATCGTGCCGCGCGTCAGGTCCACCCAGAAGTTGCCGAGGCGGTCGGTCTTCGAGCGGACGAAGCCGCGGACGACCGCGATGGCGACCGAAAGGCCGACGGCGGCGGACAGGAAGTTCTGCACGGTCAGGCCGGCCATCTGCACGAAGTGACCCATGGTCGCTTCGGGGCTGTAGGACTGCCAGTTCGTGTTCGTCACGAAGCTGACGGCGGTGTTGAAGGCGACCGCCGGCGAGACCGGTTCCTTGCCGAGGCTCCACGGCAGGATCGCTTGGAGCCGTTGAAGCAGGTACAGGAAGACGACGGAGACGAACGAGAAGCCGATCACGGCGGACGCGTAGGTCTTCCAGTGCTGTTCCGATCCGGGGTTCACCCGGAACAGGCGGTACAGGCCGCGTTCGGCCTTGGTGTGCTTCTCGACAGAAGACACAGTGAAGACGCGCGCCATGTAATCGCCCAGTGGCCGGTAGACCACGGCGAGCGCGACGAAGAGGAGGCCGGCCTGCAGGAGGCCGGCCATCGTGTCTGACATCAGAATTTCTCCGGCCTGACCAGTGCGATGAACAAATAGACGATCAGCCCCAGCGCCAGCAATCCGCCGACGACGTTGGCCACGGCTCCCGTGCCGGTCACAGCTTTTCCAGACCGCGAAGGGTCAGGGCGAGAACCACGAATACGCCGATCAGGAGCACGGCGTAGAGCAAGTCGGCCACTAGGCACCTCTCAGGACAGGTCACCCCATCGGCGACCAGGACCTCGCAACACTGCGCCAGGTCAGGGCGCTTCCGGCGACGGACTGACGGCCTCTTGATGCCCCGATCGGGTGCCTTTACGACTTCTTGATGCCCGGTGACGTGCCCCACAGACCGTGACGCACTGCGGACGGAGCGTGCAATTCGGGCAGACAAGCCGCGCGAACCGTGTTACACCAGTGTTACGGATAGTTGTATGCGCTAACTAATCACCAGGAGGTAGCGATGTGCGGAATCGCAGGGTGGGTCTCCTATGACACGGATCTGACACGACGTCGCGAGTTCGTCGACGCGATGACCGAGACGATGGCGTGCCGCGGACCGGACGACTCGGGCACCTGGGTCCGGCCGAACGTCGCACTGGGCCACCGGCGGCTGGCGATCATCGACCTGCCGGGCGGCAGGCAGCCGATGGCCGAGGCCGGGCTGGCCGCGATGGTCTACAGCGGTGAGGCGTACAACTTCACCGAGCTGCGCGAGGAACTTCTCAAGCGGGGCCACAAGTTCGAGACCGACAGCGACACCGAGGTCGTGCTCCACGGCTATCTGGAGTGGGGCGACGAGGTCGTCGACCACCTCAACGGCATGTACGCCTTCGCGATCTGGGACGAGCGCGACGAGAAGCTCGTGATGATCCGCGACCGCATGGGCATCAAGCCGTTCTACTACTACCCGACCCCGGACGGCGTCCTCTTCGGTTCCGAGCCGAAGGCGATCCTCGCGAATCCCTTGGCGCGCAAGGTGGTCGACACCGACGGCCTGCGCGAACTGATGGCCATGACCAAAACCCCGGGCTGGTCGCTGTGGAAGGGCATGCACGAGGTCGGCCCCGGCACGATCGTCACCGTCGACCGCTCCGGGATCCGCACGCGGACGTACTGGAAGCTCGACGCGAAGCAGCACACGGACGACCAGGAGACCACGGTCGAGCGGGTCCGCGAGCTGATGACGGACATCGTGCACCGTCAGCTGATCGCCGACGTGCCCCGCTGTGTCCTGCTGTCGGGCGGGCTCGACTCCAGCGCCGTCACCGGTCTCGCCGCGGCGCGGCTGGCCGAACAGGGCGAGCGGCTGCGCACGTTCTCCGTCGATTTCCAGGGCCAGGAGGAGAACTTCAAACCGGACGAGGTGCGCGACACCCCGGATTCGCCCTTCATCCGCGACGTCGCGCAGCTGGTCGGCTCCGATCACAAGGACGTCGTGCTGAACCCCGCGGAGCTCAGTGACCCGGAGGTTCGCCGCAAGGTGCTGACCGCGCGGGACATCCCGGCCGGGCTCGGCGACATGGACACGTCGCTGTACCTGCTGTTCAAGGCGATCCGGGCGGAGTCGACGGTGGCGCTGTCCGGCGAATCCGCCGACGAGGTCTTCGGCGGGTACCGCTGGTTCCACGACGAGGCCGCGGTGAACTCGGGGACGTTCCCCTGGCTCGCCTTCCGGATGGGGCTCACCAGCGAGCGGGGCGCCCTCCTGCGCGGCGAGGTCCAGAAGAAGCTGGATCTGCCCGGCTACATCGCCGACCAGTACGCCACCGCCGTCGCCCAGGTCGAGCACCTCGACGGTGAAAGCGAACAGGACCGCAAGATGCGCACGGTCTGCAACCTGCACCTGAGCCGGTTCGTGCGGATGCTGCTGGACCGCAAGGACCGGGCGTCGATGGCGGTCGGGCTCGAAGTGCGCGTGCCGTTCTGCGACCACCGCCTCGTCGAGTACGTCTACAACACGCCTTGGTCGCTGAAGACGTTCGACGGCAGGGAGAAGAGCCTGCTGCGGCACGCGACCGAACACGTGCTCCCCGCCTCGGTGCGGGACCGGGTCAAGAGCCCGTATCCGTCCACTCAGGACCCCGGCTACGCGGCGGCGTTGCAGCAGCAGGCCAAGGAGGCCCTGACCGAACGGGACAACCCGGTGTTCGAGCTGGTCGACCGCGACTGGCTGCACCGGGTGTCCGAAGTGGACCCGGCGACGATGTCCTCGGCCCAGCGCTCCGGGATCGACCGGGCGCTGGACCTCTACCACTGGTTCGACCTGTACCGGCCCGAACTGCAGCTGGACTGAGGTCTCGGTCCGCCGCCGTCTCAGCGACGGCGGCGGACCGTGCCCCCTACCGCGGCACCCCCGAGCACCGCGGTCGCGGCGAGCAGGATGCCCGCCTCGGTCCACTGGAACCGCCAGAACCGGCCGGCGGGCTGGTAGACGGTGAAGTCCCGGTAGCCCGCCGCCTCGACACAAGCTGTCATCCACTTGCCGCGAGGACATTCGGGCACCTCGTCGAGCAGACGCAGCTCCCGGCCATCCGGCGCGACCCGGCCCGCCCGCACGATCAATCCGTCCTTTGTGGAGGGATCGACGCCGACCGTCCGGACCGGCTCGGCGTAGTGCGGTCGCAGGAGCATCAGGGTGATCGAGGCCGCGACGAACACCGCGGCCGTGATCGCGATGGCGGGCACGGTCTTGCGCACCAGCACCCCGGCCGCGGCACCGAGGACGAACGCGAACAACCACCACGCGGCGGCCGCGACGCCGACGGCACCGAAGTACGACGTCTCGTTCAGCGTCTCCGCCTTGCCGGGGAAGATCTCCAGCCACCGGCCGAACATCTGTCCCAAAGCCAGCCCGGCGAGCGCCGCGGCCACCGCGAGGACGCCGAACTTGGCGGCCAGCCAGCGCCCGCGGCTCACCGACTGCGTCCAGACGAGTTGATACGTGCCGCGTTCGTATTCCTTGGCGAGCAACGGCGCGCCCCAGAAGACACCCGCCAGCAACGGGACAAACGGCAGGATCACGATCAGTGGGTAGACCTTCTGGTAGAGGTCTTCCAGCCCCGCGTCGTACTCGCGGCACGGCACTCCGCCGCCGTAGCAGTACGAAGCGATCTTGCCGCTCGCCGAGCCGAGCGCGGCTTGTCCGGACAGGAGCAGGATCCCGCCGATCACGGCGAGGAACCCGAGGGTGACGAGCAGCTGGGTGCGGTGCTGCCGCCAGGTGAGCCAAAGCAACGAGTGGTGCCTTTCTAAGAGCGGCGACGGACGGCGAAGGTCGCGGCGACGGCGAGCAGCAGCGAGAACCCCGTCAGGATCGCGGCTTCGGTCCACTGGAAACGCCAGTACCAGTCCTGCGGCAGGACCTTGAGCGCGGTGATCTCCCCGGCGGCGTCCCTGATCATCTCCACGACCCGGCCGACGGGCTCCTTGCCGAGCGGGACGAGTTCGGGTTCCGCGTAGCCGTCACGGACGTTGCTCAGCCCGATCATCAGGCCGACGGCCACCGCGATGGTGACGGCGATGGCGGGCAGGGTCTTGCGGATGAGCGCGCCCGCGGCGGTACCGAGCACGAACCCGAAGAGCCACCACGCACCTGGCGCGACGCCGGTCATCGTGAACAGGACCGGGTTGTCGAAGCGGCTGGTGAAGGCGATGTCGCCGCGATCGGTGGGAAAGGCCTCCACCCAGCGCTGCATCATCGCGCCGAACGCGAGCCCGCCGAGGGTGGCGAGGACGGCGAGGAACCCCAGCTTCACGCCGAGCCAGCGGAACCGCGAGATCGACTGGGTCCAGGCGAGTTTCGTCGTGCCGCGCTCGTATTCGGCCGCCACCAGCGGGGCGCCCCAGAAGACACCGATCGCCACCGGGACGACCTGGAGCCAGGAGAGATAGGTGTACAGATCCTTGAAGAGTTTCGCCGGATCCGGGCTGTCCGCGGCGGCGTTCCCGTTGACCAGCAACAGGATCCCGACGGCGACGAGCAGGCAGGCCGTGATCAGCAGCTGCATCCGGTGCTGGCGGTAGGTGAGCCAGAACATCGTTCTCCCTTAAGCCGAAGCCAGTGTCGGGCGAGGCAGGCTCGCGGATTCGGGTCGCCGCAGGTACGCGAGCACCAGTTCTTCGAGGTTCGCCGGTCGTTCGCTCCACTGTGGACCGAGCGGAACCGGCTCGGTGCGGGCGAACACGGTCGCCTGCCTCCCCGCGCGGGCTTCGTCGACCACCGTGACCCGCTTGGCCAGCGCGTCGGCCTCCTCCACCGGTCCGGTGAGGGTGCGGTGCCCGGCGACGAGTTCGTCGATGTCGCCGCTGACCTGGACACGGCCGCCGTTGAGGACGATCAGCCAGTCACACGTGTTCTCCAGGTCGGAGACGACGTGGGACGACAGCAGCACGGTCATGCCGGTTTCGGCGACCGCCTCCATCAGCCCGCGCATGACCTCGTGCCGGGCCAGCGGATCGAGGTTCGCGAGCGGCTCGTCGAGTACCAGCAGGTCCGGCCGTTTCGCGAGCGCGAGGGTGAGCGCGACCTGCGCGCGCTGCCCGCCGGACAGCTTGCCGACCTTGTGGTTCAAGGCGAGTCCGAGCGAATCGATGCGCTTGAGTGCGAACTCGTCGTCCCAACCCGGGTTGAGGCGCCTGCCGAACTTGAGCATCTCGGCGATGCTGAAGCCCGGGTACAACGGCTTGTCCTGCGCGAGGAAGGCGGCGGTTCCCTGGATCGAGACCGAGCCGAGGGTCGCGTCGAGCAGTCCGACGGCCAGGTGGAGGAAGGTCGTCTTGCCGGCGCCGTTGGGCCCGACCAGTGCGACGACCCGTCCTTTCGGGACGGAGAGGGAGCAGTCGCGCAAAGCCCACTTGCGGCGATAGCGCTTGGCGAGGCCGGTCGCCTCGAGGACGGGTTTCTCAGTCACGCGGTCCGCTCCCCTCGAAAGCCGTCGACCACCACGGAGGTGAACAGTGCCTCGACGTCTTCCTGATCCAGCCCCGATTCCCGCGCGTCGCGGACCCAAGCCCCCAGGCTTTTCCGCAACCGCGTGCGCTCCGCGAACGAAGCGCCTCCGAGCGTCTTCTGAACGAAGGTGCCGAGGCCCGGCTTCCCTTCGACAAGCCCTTCGCGCTCCAGTTCGCGATAGGCCTTGAGGACGGTGTTGGGGTTGATCGCCAGCTCGGCGACCACCTCCTTCGCCGTCGGCAGCCGGTCCCCCGGCTCCAGCAACCCCAGCCGCAGGGCGTTCTTGACCTGCTGGACGAGCTGGACGTACGTCGCGACGCCCGAGCCCTTGTCCAGGTGGAAGGTGACCACTGGCAACACCCTTTCACTAATTAAGTAGTGAAAGGGTGCAGGCAGACGTCGGCGCCTGTCAAGTGATCACGCGGAAAAGACGTGAAGGCCCCCTTGAGGGACTCTGGATCCCTCAAGGGGGCCTTCACGGAAAACCCCAGCCCCAGTCAAGAAGAAGCGCCAGTTCGACGACACGGGGGAAGACGTCGAGCTGGCACTACCCCCAACCCCCACCGCCGTCAGATGGCGGTGCCTGTGCAAGTTGAAGGTGCCCACCGTCGTACCGGAACCGAATGGGGGGTCCTGCCCGTCTGGTTGGTTGGGCACGGTTCCGGCGACGGGTCCTCGGTGGACACCTGGCAAGGATCACGCCGTCCGGATGCAGGGCGCTTGCACTACGCTTGCAGGCTCTGACGAGGGTGAGCGGAGGTGGCCGGGTGGAGTTCCGCGTCCTCGGCGCCGTCGAGGCGTGGGCCGGTGGCGTTCCGGTCGATCTCGGCTCGCCCAAACAACGGCTCGTGCTGGCGGTCCTGCTGCTGGAGGCGGGCAAGCCGGTGCCGCGCGACCGGATCATCGACCTGCTCTGGCCCGAGGAACCGCCCGCCAGTGCGCGGAACACCGTGCAAGCGCTGGTGTCCAGGCTGCGGGCGGTGTTCCGCGGCGCGGGCGGGCCGGAGATCGTCTCCGAGGGGACCCGGTACCTGCTCAAGGTCGACGCGCGCCAGGTCGACCTGCACCGCTTCACCGAGCTGACGGCGCAAGCCCGCGACGCCGACGACGAGACGGCCGTGGAGCTCCTGGACGAGGCCCTCGGCCTGTGGCGCGGCGACGCGTTGTCCGACGTGGTGAGCGGCGAGGTCGCGCAACGGCTCCGCGGCGGCGTGCACGAGGCACGCTGGACGGCTCTGGAGGACCGGGCCGAAGCGCAGCTGCGGCTCGGACGCGGCAGGCAGGTCCTCGCCGAGCTGACCGAACTGGTCGCCGCGCATCCCCTGCGGCAGCGGTTCGTCGGGCAGCTCATGCTCGCGCTGCACCGCGAAGGCCGCACCGACGACGCCCTCGAAGCCTTCCGCGCGTTGCGGGACCGGCTCGGCTCCGAGCTGGGTCTCGACCCGTCCCCGGAGCTGCGGCGGCTGGAAACCGCCATCCTGGGCGCCGATCCCGCGCTGGAACCGGCGACCAGGCCCGAGCCGGTCCGCCCCGCCCAGCTGCCGCACGACGTCCGCGGGTTCGCCGGGCGCGCGGCCGAACTGGAGCGGCTCGACGAGGCGACCCGGCACGCGGGCGAGGGGACCGACATCTGGGTCATCAGCGGGACCGCCGGGGTCGGCAAGACCGCGCTCGCGGTCCGGTGGGCCCACCACGTCCGCGACGCTTTCCCCGACGGCCAGCTCTATCTCGACCTGCGCGGTTTCGATCCCGACCACGAACCGCTCACCCCGGCCGTCGCGCTCACCCAGCTCCTGCAGGCGCTCGGCACCGCGCCCAAGGCGATCCCGCCGGACATCGACACGCGGGCCGCGTTGCTCCGTTCCCTTCTCGCCGACCGGCGCGTGCTCCTGGTGCTGGACAACGTGCGCGACAGCGGGCAGGTGCTGCCGCTACTGCCACCGTCGGGCACCGTCCTGGTCACCAGCCGCCAACGGCTCGGCGACCTCATCGCCCGTACCGGCGCCCGCGCGCTCCCGCTGTCCGTGCTGCCCGCCGAGGACGCGCGGCATCTGCTGGAGGCCGTGCTCGGCAGCGAGACCGTCGCCGCCGAGGAAGGCGCGGCCGCGGAACTGGCCCGGCTGTGCGGGCATCTCCCGCTCGCCCTCCGGATCGCGGCGGCCAACCTCGGCGCGAGCGGCGAACCCGAGATCGCCGAACTCGCCCGCGAGCTGGCCGGTGGCGATCCGCTGGCGGAACTGACCGTCGACGGCGCCGAGGAAAGCGCCGTGACCACGGCGTTCGGCGTCTCCTACCGCGCGCTTCCCGAAGAACATCGCGAGCTGTTCCGCCGTCTCGCGCTCGTCCCCGGACAGACGTTCACCGCCCCTGCCGCCCAGGCGCTGACCGGCGTCCCGCATTCGAAGGCGAATCAGCAGCTCAAGGCGCTCGCGGCAGCGCATCTGGTCGAGCGCTACACGCCGGGGCGCTACCGGTTCCACGATCTTCTCCGCAGTTTCGCGGCGGGCCGCACCCTGTCGGAGGACACGCAGGCAGAACGGGAGGCCGCGGAAAGGCGGCTCTTCGAGAGCTACCTGACCACGGCCGACGCCGCGGGCCGCGCCCTCATCCCGCATTTCCTGCGGCTGCCACGTGAAGAACCGGCGGACGCACCCTTCGCCGACACCGAAGAGGCGCTGGCGTGGCTCGACGCCGAGTGGCCGAACCTCGCCGCCGCCGTCGAGCACAGCGCCGAACACGGCCCGCCCGAGTTCTCGTGGCATCTCGCCGACGCGCTCCGCGCCTTCTTCCACCAGCGCGGTCATCACGCGGAATGGATCGACACGGCATCGACGGCGCTCAAGGCCGCCCGCCGCAGCGAAGCCGGGCAGGCACAAGCCGCGATGCACCTGAGCATCGCGCTCGCCTGCGTCAACAGCGGCCGCTACGACGAAGCGCGCGAACACCTCACCAGCGCTCTGCGCGGCGACCTCCTCGACGGCTGGGACGCCGGCCGCGCGGCCGTGCTCAACAACCTGAGCGCCGTGCACCAGCGGCTCGGCGACCCGCAGGAGGCCATCCGCTGTGGGCTGGAATCCCTGCGGCTGTGCGAAGAACTGAACATGCCCGCCGTCTCGATGGCGCTGGCGAACCTCGGTTTCCCGTACTGGCAGACGGGTCAGCTCGACGAGGCGCTCGCCAACTTCACCCGCGCGCTCGCGGTCTCCGAACGGGACGGCGCGCGGTTCAGCGTCGCGGTGCTGCTGGTCGACCTCGGCAACGTGCACCGTGACCTCGGCCTTCCCGACGACGCCTACGACTTCTACACCCGCGCGCTCGCGGCCAACCGCGAACTGGGCTACACCTACGGCGAGGCGACCGCGCTGTCCGGCAGGGCCGTCCTCGAAAGCAGGCGCGACCCGAGCGAGCAGAACCGCACGGACGCGCTCGAAGCCGTCGAACTCACCCGCAAGATCGGCGACCGGGGCACCGAGGCCTGGACGCTCGTCGGGCTCGGCGAGGTCTGCCTACGGCTCGGCCTGCCCGAGGAGGCAGCCGAGCATTACCGGCTCGCGTTGTCCATCGCGCGGACGACCAGCTTCTTCTGGTGTGAGGCCGCCGCACGGACCGGGCTCGCGGAAACCCTGCTGAAACTGGGAAAGGTCACGGAAGCCCGGACACACGGTGAGCTGGCCCTCGAACTCGCCGCGCGCTCCGGCTACCGGCTCGTCGAAGAACGCGCGAAGCTGATCCTGGACGAGCTCTAGCTTTTCGCCCCGGATGGCTTCACGCTGCCGGCGATCGCCGCCGCGACCGCCGCGAGGACACTGAAGACGATCATCAGCGCCATCGCGGTGCTGTCGCCGTCGTCGAAGCTGAAGAGCCACTTGACCTGGCTGCTCAAGGGCGTGCCCCAGACGAGCGGCATCCCCACGAACACGGCCACCACGTAGAACACGCAGAGCCCGAACAGGGTCCACGCGCCGGGAATCCGCCGGGCGAACGTGAACACCGCCGCGATCACCAGGAAGACCGCGGAGATGACGCCGCTGGCCATGTTCTGCACCGTGATGCCCGACAAGCCGCCGTTCACCTCCGTGGCGACGAAGACGTTGTAGAGCGCGAACCAGACGAGCATGGCGGCGGCGAGCAGCGCCAGGACCCCGGCGATCACCGCGGCCGGGGCGTTGGCCCGCGGTTTGGGCATCGGCGGCTGACCATACTGAGGAAAGCCGGGCCCCGGTGGATTCGGCTGCATCCGCTCTCGCTCTCCGCGCGTTCGTCGCTGACGTTCGCGACCACCCTAGCGAGCGGAGCGGGTTGGTGGTGGCCGATGGCAGGAAGCTGTCGCGGGTGCGGATGACAGGAGGTTCACCCTGTTCCGTCCACAAAGGACGCCGACGGTCGAGTAAATGTCCGTTTGATTCCTATTTGTACGGTTTCCGAATGGGGTCGTGAGTGGCGATTGTCGTTAGAACGACCAAAAACACTCACGACCACCCCGGAAAACGCCCAAACCAGGCAAGACCGCCTTGGAAGTGTCCCCTGTGGACGGTCGAGCGATGCGGGGGGATCAGCGTGACGAGCCCCCTGGTCGCCGCTTATGCCACTTTGCCGGAACCCTGGCGCTAGGCGCAACAAAGGGGGCCTTCCGGGCCGTTGGAGGGACCTGCGCAGCCGGCGGTTTCGCGTGACTGGATGGACGACACGCGTGATGGGAGGGACGACACGCGTGTCCGGGCGGACGACTCGCGGCGGCGAGCGTGCCTCAGACGCGGACCTCCTCCACCCGCACCGGGCGGCGTTCGCGGCGCGAGACCTCGCACGCTTCGGCGATGTAGAACGCCTCCAGCGCATCAGCCGCACCGCACGGGCTCGGCGCGCGACCGGCGGCGACGTCGAGGAACGTCTTCAACTCGCTGACGTACGCGGGGCGGAAGCGTTCCATGAACCCGGGATACGCCGGGCCGGGCAACGGCTGGACACCGGGTTCCACCGAGGTCAGCGGCGCTCGGTCGTCCAGACCCACGACGACGTTGCCCGCCGAGCCGAGCACTTCCAGCCGGACGTCGTAGCCCGCGCCGTTGTAGCGCGTCAGCGAGACCACCGCGAGCGTTCCGTCGTCCAGCGTCAGGGTCGCGGCCGCGGTGTCGACGTCGCCGGCGTCGACGAAGAAGCGCTCGCCCTTGTTCGTTCCCACGGCGTAGACCTCGACGACCTCGCGGCCGCTCACGAACCGGACGACGTCGAAGTCGTGCACGCCACAGTCGCGGAACAGGCCACCGGAGTGCGCGACGTACTCGGCGGGCGGCGGTGCCGGGTCGAGCGTGGTCGCGCGCAAGGTGTGCAGCCAGCCGAGGTCGCCCGACGCCACCGCCGCGCGTGCGGCCGCGTAGCCCGCGTCGAACCGGCGCTGGAAACCGATCTGCACCGGGACGTCGGCACCGGAGATCTTGTCGATCACCGCGAGTGTTCCCGGGATGTCGGCGGCGACCGGTTTCTCGCAGAACACGGGGATCCCCGCGTCCACCGCCTTGAGGATCAGCTCCGGATGCGCGTCCGTCGCCGCGGCGATCACCAGACCGTCCAAAGAGGACGCGAACAGCGAAGGGATGTCCGCCGCCGCTTCGACGCCGAGTTTCGCCGCGGCGGCCTGGGCGCGGGCGGCGTCGACGTCGGCGACGACCACGGACGAAACCTCGTCGAAGCTCTTCAAGGTCTCGGCGTGCGAAGTGCCGATCCGGCCGGTGCCGGCGAGTCCCAACCTCATGTGGTTACCTTTCTGGAGCGGCGGTGGTCGATCGGACCACCAGCGACGGGTGCAGCAGATGGCGGACCGGTTCGGCGCGTTCACCCCGGATCCGTTCGAGCAGTGCTTCGACAGCCAGCCTGCCCATCTCGGTACGCGGCTGGTCCACAGTGGTCAGTGAAAGATGGCGCAACGCGGCGAGCGAGGTGTTGTCGTAGCCCACCACGGAAACGTCTTCCGGCACGCGCAGGCCCGCCTCTTCCAACGCGGAGATCGCGCCGACGGCGTTGAAGTCGTTGCCCGCCACCAGCGCGGTCGGCATTCCGCCTTCCGGTGGATCGCCGAGCAGTTCGTGCACGGCCTTCTCCCCCGCGGTGTCGGTGTGCTCGCTGCGCACGATGACCGGATGCAGCCGATGCCGCCGCATGGCCTGCAGATATCCCCGGCGCCGGGCAGCCGCACCGGCGGCGAGCCCCCCGTCCAGATGGGCGATCCTTTTATGCCCCAAGGAAACCAGGTGATCGACGGCGAGGGCGGAGCCGGCCTCTCCGTCGTCGTTCACCGTGTCCACACCCGCCGCGCGCGATGTCCGCGACACCAGGACGACCGGACTTTGCGCGGCCGCTTCCTCGATCGCCGACGCGGGGACCACCGGGGACAGCAGGATCACCCCGGCGGGCCGGAATGACAGCAGGCTTTTCAGCGCGGCACGCTCCCGCGCGGGACTCCGGCCACCGGTGTTGAGGATCAAATGGAACCCGGCCGCTTCGGCCGCCGCGTCGAGCCCCTCGACGACGTCGGCGAAGAACGCGTTGCGGAGATCGGAGACCATCACGCCGAGGACGGTCGACGTCCGGCTCGCCAGCGACCTGGCCATCGCGTGCGGCTCATAACCCAGTTCGTGCGCCGCACAGAGCACGCGCGTGCGCCGCTCGTCCGAGACGTTCGGCGCGTTCCGCATCACCAGCGACACGAGCGCGCGGGACACCCCCGCTTTCGCGGCGACGTCTTCCATCGTCGGTCGCGCCATTTCCCTCGTCCCCCTGCCCTTGACTTTACTGTGACGGACGCTACATGATTAGAGCGCTCTAATCAATAGAGCGCTCTAACCCCGATCCCCGGAGGCCGCCGATGACCGTCACGACACCCCGGATCCGCGTCGCCGCCGCCCCGATCTCTTGGGGCGTCTGCGAAGTCCCCGGCTGGGGCCGTGTGCTCGACGCGGGGACCGTACTGGGCGAAATGGCGGAGCTGGGAGTGCGCGCCACCGAGCTCGGCCCGCCCGGGTACCTGCCGCGAGACCCGGCCGAGCTGCGCGAACGGCTGAACGGCCACCGGCTCGAACTGGTCGGCGGCTTCCTCGCCGTCGTCCTGCACGAGAATCCCGAAGCCGCGCTGGCGGAGGCCGAAGAATCCGCCGCGTTGTTCGCCGCCTGCGGTGGCGGCATGCTCGTCCTCGCCGCCGCGACGGGGCTCGACGGTTACGACGATCGGCCGGAGCTGAGCGACGCCGAATGGGCGACCCTCGTGAAAACCTCCGGCGAGATCAAGGAAATCGCCGCGCGACACGGCCTCCGCACCGTGCTGCACCCGCATGTGGGGACGCATGTGGAGACCGAACGGGAGGTCGAGCGTTTCCTCGCCGATTCCGATCTCCCGCTGTGCCTGGACACCGGGCACCTCCTGATCGGCGGGACCGATCCGGTCGCGCTGGCGAAACGCCATCCCGGCCGGGTCGGGCACCTGCATCTCAAGGACGTACGCGGCGAACTCGCCGAGGAGGTCCGCGCCGGGAGGCTTCCCTACGCCGAAGCGGTGGGCAAAGGTCTGTATGTCCCCTTGGGCGACGGGGACGTCGACATCGAAACGATGGTCAGGTCCGTCCACGAGGCGGGTTACGACGGCTGGTACGTGCTCGAACAGGACACCGCGCTGAGCGAGGGGAGCCCGGAGGATCTGCCGAAGCGGGACGTCGCCAGGAGCCTGGCGCATCTCGACGGAATCGTCAGCCGGCTCACGGCTGCCAGGTAACGGAAGAAGCGAGGAGAGACGACGATGTCCCATCGCTTGAAGAAGGTTTTGGTGGTCGTGGCGGGGCTGCTGCTCCTGTCCGCGTGCACCGGACCGAAGGCCGAGGAGAAACCCGCCGCCGGCGCGGGCCCGGCGACGACCCAGCCCAGCGGGCCGCTGCGGGTGGCGGTCATCTCGCACGGCACGGCCGGTGACGCGTTCTGGAACGTGGTCAAGAACGGCGCCGAAGAGGCGGGCAGGCAGCTCGACGTCCAGGTCGAGTACAACTCGGACGGAGACCCCGGCAACCAGGCCAAGCTGATCGACAACGCGGTCGCCCAGCGGGTCGGCGGGCTCGTGGTCTCGATGGCGAACCCGGAGGCGCTCAAAACCTCGATCGAGAACGCGGTCCGCGCCGGGATCCCGGTCATCACCATCAACTCCGGTGAGGACAAGAGCGCCGCGTACGGCGCGCTCACCCACGTCGGGCAGAACGAGACCATCGCGGGTGAAGAGGCCGGGAAGAAGTTCCGCGAGCTCGGCAAGAAGAAGCTGCTCTGCGTGGTCCACGAAGCGGGCAACGTCGGGCAGGCGCAGCGCTGCGACGGCGCCAAGACCGGCTTCGCGGGCGACGTGCAGACCCTGCAGGTCGACATCAGCAACCCCACCGACGCCGAATCCCGGATCAGGGGCGCGGTGCAGACCGACTCCTCCCTCGACGCCGTCCTGACGCTGAACTCGCAGGTCGCCGCCCGTGCGGTGAGCGCGATCAAGGCGGTCGGCTCGAAGGCCCAGGTCGGCACGTTCGACCTCAACACCGACGTGGTCGGCGCGATCAAGGCGGGCGACGTGGTCTTCGCGGTCGATCAGCAGCAGTACGAGCAGGGCTATCTGCCGGTGCAGTTCCTCAAGCTCTACCGGGACAACGCGAACGTCGTCGGCGGCGGGAAGCCGGTGCTCACCGGGCCCGACCTGGTCGACAAATCCACTGTGGACACCGTCGGCCAGTACGTGCAAAGGGGCACGCGATGACAACCACCACCCTCGACGAACGGATCGCGAAACCGCGGCTGATGGACCGGCTGGTCGTCCGGCCCGAGATCGGCGCGCTGCTCGGCGCCGTCGTCGTCTTCCTGTTCTTCACCGTCGTCACCGACCAGTTCTTCAGCGGCAGCGGCGTGGCGACCTGGCTGGACGACGCCTCGACGCTCGGCATCATGGCGGTCGCGGTGTCCCTGCTGATGATCGGCGGCGAGTTCGACCTCTCCGCCGGGGTCATGACGGCGTCCACGGCGCTCGTCACCGCGACGCTGGCGACGCAGGCGGGCTGGAACGTCTGGCTCGCGCTGTTCGCGTCGCTGGTCTTCGCCCTCGCGGTCGGCGCGTTCAACGGCTGGCTGGTGATGCGCACCGGGTTGCCCAGTTTCATCGTCACCCTGGGCACCTTCCTTGCCTTGCAAGGCCTCAACCTCGGCGTCACCCGGCTGGTCACCGGCACCGTCCAGGTGTCCGGGATGCGTTCGACCGACGGCTACGAGTCCGCCGGCTTCGTCTTCGCGTCCACTGTGGACATCGGTGGGACGGCGTTCCAGATCTCGATCCTCTGGTGGATCGGGTTCGCCGTGCTGGCGGCCTGGCTGCTGGTGAGGACCCGCTTCGGCAACTGGATCTTCGCCGTCGGCGGCTCCGCGCAGAGTTCGCGCGCGGTCGGGGTGCCGGTGGTGCGCACCAAGATCCTGCTGTTCATGACCACCGCGCTCGCCGCGTGGCTGGTCGGCTCGATCAACATCCTGCGGTTCGCGAGTGTCCAGGCGAACCAGGGCATCGGGCTGGAGTTCCAGTACATCATCGCGGCCGTGATCGGCGGCTGCCTGCTGACCGGCGGGTTCGGTTCGGCGATCGGCGCCGCGATCGGCGCGCTGATCTTCGGTATGGCGCGGCAGGGAATCGTGTTCGCCCGCTGGGACAGCGACTGGTTCATGCTGTTCCTCGGGGTGATGCTGCTGTCCGCGGTCCTGGTCAACAACGCCTTCCGGCGGCGAGCGGAAAGGGTCCGGCGATGAGTCGTCTCCTCGAGGTGAAGGACGTCGGCAAGACCTACGGCAGCGTGATCGCGCTGCGCGACGTCTCCACCGTGGTCAACGCGGGCGAGGTCACCTGCGTGCTCGGCGACAACGGCGCCGGGAAGTCCACGTTGATCAAGATCCTGGCCGGAGTCCATCAGCACGACCGGGGCGAGTTCCTGGTCGAGGGCGAGCCGGTCAAGTTCGCCTCGCCGCGTGAAGCGCTCGATCGCGGGATCGCGACGGTGTACCAGGATCTCGCGGTCGTTCCGCTGATGAGCGTGTGGCGGAACTTCTTCCTCGGCTCCGAGCCGACGGTGGGTTTCGGCCCGTTCCGCGCGCTGGACCGGAAGAAGGGCCGCGAGACGACCAAGAAGGCGTTGTCCGACATGGGCATCGACCTGCGCGACGTCGAGCAGCCGGTCGGCACGCTCTCCGGTGGCGAGCGGCAGTGCGTCGCCATCGCGCGGGCCGTGTACTTCGGCGCGAAGGTGCTGATCCTCGACGAGCCGACGGCCGCGCTGGGCGTCAAACAGGCGGGGGTCGTGCTCAAGTACGTCGCGCAGGCCCGTGACCGCGGGCTCGGCGTCGTCCTGATCACGCACAACCCGCATCACGCGTATCCGGTGGCCGATCGTTTCCTGCTGCTCAAACGAGGCGCGTCGCTCGGCGCCTACGAGAAGTCCGAGATCGACCTGGCCGAACTGACCAGGCAGATGGCGGGCGGCGCGGAACTGGAAGCCCTCGAACACGAATTGCGAGCCGCGGAGTCCCCTTCATGACCGTTCTCGAAGCACTGACCGTCGGCCGGGTCGGGGTGGACCTCTACCCCGAGCAGAGCGGCGTGCCGCTGGCCGGGGTCAGCACCTTCGCCAAATCGCTCGGCGGCACCGCGACCAACGTCGCGGTCGCCGCCGCGCGGCTCGGCCGCTCGACGTCGGTGCTGACGAAGGTCGGCCCGGACGGCTTCGGCGAGTACGTGCGGCAGGCGCTGCGGGAGTTCGGCGTGTCCCCCGAGCACGTCGGGACGTCGGAAGGGTTGCAGACGCCGGTGGTGTTCTGCTCGCTGGACCCGCCCGCGGATCCGCCGTTGCTGTTCTACCGGTCGCCGATCGCCCCGGATCTGACCATCGACGAACACGATGTGCCCTGGGACGTCGTGGAATCCGTTCCCCTGCTGTGGGTCACCGGGACCGGTGTCTCGGTCGAACCGGCGCGCTCCACCCAGCGCCGGATGCTCGAACGGCGCGGCCGCCGGTCGCATACCGTGCTGGACCTCGACTTCCGGCCGATGTTCTGGCCGGACACCGGGACGGCACGCGCGGAGATCGGCTGGATGCTCGACCACGTCACGGTCGCGGTCGGCAACCGCGCCGAGGCGGAGGTCGCCGTCGGCACGGCGGATCCCGACGAGGCCGCGTCCCGGATGCTGGCCAGGGGTGTCGAACTGGCGGTGATCAAGAAGGGCGCGGAGGGCGTGCTGGTGGCGACCGCCGAAGGCCGCTGGACCGTGCCGCCCCAGCGGGTGGAGGTCGTCTGCGGGCTCGGCGCCGGGGACGGTTTCGGTGGCGCGCTGATCCACGGTCTGCTCTCCGGCTGGGATCCGGTGCGCATCGCCACCTACGCCAACGCGGCGGGCGCGCTCGTCGCCTCCCGGCTCGCCTGCGCCGACGCCATGCCCACCGCCGACGAGATCGAGGAGTTGCTGTGAGCAAGCTGCACCGTCCACTCGGGACGCTTTCGGACGGTCGGGATCCGGTCCGGCTCACCCCGGACTCGGCGGGCTGGACCTACAGCGGGCTGCGGGTGCTCTCGCTGGCCGCCGGCGAGACCCGGCTGGTACGCACCGGCGAATACGAAGCGTTCGTCCTTCCGCTGGCGGGATCGTGCACGGTCCGGGTCGACGGGCAGGTCTTCGAGCTGGCGGGGCGGGATTCGGTGTTCACCCGCGTCACGGATTTCGCCTATGTGCCGCGCGACGCCGAAGTCGAGTTGTCGACAGCGGCGGGGATCGAGGTCGCGCTGCCGATGGCCCGCTGCGGCCGCCGTCTCGAACCGCGCTACGGACCGGCCGAGAACGTTCCGGTGGAGGTACGCGGGGCGGGGCAGGCGACCAGGCAGGTCACCAACTTCGGTGTACCGGGCGTCTGGGACCACGCGGACAAGCTGAACGCGTGCGAGCTGATCACGCCGGGCGGCAACTGGTCGTCGTACCCGCCGCACAAACACGACGAGGTGTCCGAATGCGAGGTGGTCAACGAGGAGATCTACTACTTCCGCATCGCCGGCCGCGACGGTGTGACCCCTTCCCGCGAAGGGTTCGGCCTGCACCGGACGTACACCGCCGACGGTGAGCTGGACGAGGACGTCGCGGTCCGGGACGGGGACGTCTTCCTGATCCCGCGCGGCTATCACGGTCCTTGCGTCGCCGCGCCGGGCTACCCGATGTACTACCTGAACATCCTGGCCGGGCCCGCCGACGAGCGGTCGATGGCGTTTTGCGACGACCCCGCGCACGGCTGGGTCCGCGACACCTGGAACGACCAGGAGCTCGACCCGCGCTGCCCGGTCACGAGCCATGAAGGGCGGGTCTCATGAAGCTGACCACGGCACAGGCCCTGGTGCGCTGGCTGCTCGCGCAGCGATCGGAAACCCTCGACGGGCGGGAAGTCCCGTTGTTCCCCGGGGTGTTCGCGATCTTCGGGCACGGCAACGTCCTCGGTCTCGGCACCGCGCTGGAGGAGCACCGCGACGAGCTTCCCGTGTGGCGCGGGCAGACCGAGCAGGGCATGGCGCTCGCGGCGGTCGGCTACGCCAAGGCGACGCATCGGCGCCAGGTGGGCGTGGTGACGTCGTCGATCGGGCCCGGCGCGCTGAACATGGTCACCGCGGCCGGGGTCGCGCATGCGAACCGGCTGCCGGTGCTGCTGCTCCCCGGCGACACCTTCACCAGCCGCGCCCCCGATCCCGTGCTCCAGCAGGTGGAGCATTTCGGCGATCCGACGGCCACGGTCAACGACGCCTTCCGCGCGGTGAGCCGGTACTTCGACCGGATCACCCGGCCGGAGCAGCTGCTCTCGACGTTGCCGCAGGTCGCCAGGGTGCTGACCGATCCGGCGGACGCGGGGCCGGTGACGCTGGCGCTCCCCCAGGATGTCCAGGCCGAGACCTTCGACTTCCCGGAAGCGTTGTTCGCGCCGGTGACCCATCGCCCGCAGCGGCCGCGGCCCGATCGCCGGGCGCTCACCGAAGCGGCAGGCGTGCTGCGGGCCGCGCGGAAACCGTTGCTGGTACTCGGCGGTGGCATCCGGTATTCCGGCGCGGGTGAGCGTGCGCTGGCCTTCGCCGGGCGGCACGGCATCCCGATCACCGAAACCACGGCGGGACGCACGCTCGTGCCGCACGGCCATCCCCTGCACGCCGGTCCGCTCGGCGTCACGGGCTCGACCTCGGCGAACGTGCTGGCCGCCGAAGCCGACGTCGTGCTGGCCGTCGGCACCCGATTGCAGGACTTCACCACGGCGTCCTGGACGGTGTTCTCCCCGGATGTCCGGCTGATCACCTTGAACGCCGCCCGGTTCGACGCCGTCAAGCACGGCGCGCTGGCCGTCGTGGGCGACGCCGACGCGGGTCTCGTGGATTTGTCGGCCCAGCTCGAAAACTGGCAGATCGATCCACTGTGGACAGAGCGGGCCGCGGCGGAGAGAAGCCGTTGGGACACGCATATCGACAATCTGCGCGCCGTTTCCGGCGAAGTGCCGACGTATGCCCAGGTCGTCGGCGCGGTCAACGATCTCTCCGAGCCGCACGACTACGTGATGACCGCTTCCGGCGGGATGCCGGGCGAGCTCATCGGCGGCTGGCGCGGATCGGGCTCGATCAGCATGGACGTCGAGTACGGGTTCTCCTGTATGGGTTATGAGCTCGCGGGCGCGTGGGGTGCGGCGATGGCGCATACCGAGGGCCTGGTCACCACGATGCTCGGCGATGGTTCGTACCTGATGCTGAACTCGGAACTGTTCTCGGCCGCCTTCGCCGGGCATCCTTTCGTGGCGGTGGTCTGCGACAACGACGGTTACGCGGTCATCGCGCGGCTGCAGGAGGGGCAGGGCGGCAAACCGTTCAACAACCTCCTCGGCGACTGCCGGAGCGCGCACACCACTCCCCCTCGAGTCGATTTCGCGCGGCACGCGGAGTCGCTGGGGTGCGCGGTGTTCCCGGCGTCCACTGTGGACGACGTGCGCGCGGCCTACGCGAAGGCACGGGAAGCCGCGGTGGCCGGAAAGCGACCGGCGGTGGTCGTGGTGCGGACCCGGCCGGACTCGTGGACCGAGGCCGGCGCGTGGTGGGAAGTCGGCGTTCCGGAGCACCTCTCGGGAAGGGAGGGGATCGAGCGCGGGAAGGCCGCCCAGGTCCGGTACCTGTCCGACCGCATTTAGAGGACTAAACGCGGTCGGTGAAGCTGGCGAAGTAGCCGGCCGCCATGTCTTCGTCGCCGTGCCCGGCCTCGGACGCGCGGGCGAAACGGGCTCGCCCGGCTTCGACGGCGTCCATCCGGACCCCCGCGCGGGCCGCGGCGGCCAGGACGAGCCGGGCGTCCTTCTCGGCGTTGTCGACCGAGAAGGCGGTGGTGTAGTCGTCGTTGAGGATCGCGGCGGATTTGGCCTGGAAGTAGCCGTTGTCCATCGGGCCGCCGGTGACGACGTCGACGAAATGCCGCGGGTCGACACCGAGCCCTTCGGCCAGCGCGAGCGCCTCGCCGACGCCGTGGGTCAGCGCGATCACCCAGGTGTTCAGCACGAGCTTGAGCCTGCTCGCGGCGCCGGTGCGGCCGTCTTCGCCGACCCACAGCGTGCGCTTGCCGATCGCGTCGAACAGCGGCTGGACGGTCTCGCGAACCTCGGCCGCGCCCGCCGCCAGCACGATCAACTGGCCCTGTTCGGCGGGCTGGCGGGTGCCCTGCACCGGCGCGTCGACGAAGACGAGCCCCTGCTCGTCGGCGTACTTGGCCAGCTCCTCGACGGCGTCGCCGACGGTGCTGAGCTGCACCCAGATCGTGCCCGCGGCGGGGGCGGCCGCGCGGATGGCCGCCAGCACCGCCTGGCCGTCCGTGAGGACCGTGATCACGACACGCGCGCCTTCGACGGCTTCCACGGCGCTACCGGCGACTCCGACACCATGCTCGGCGAGGGCCTCGGCCTTGGCCGCGGTGCGGTTCCAGGCCCGGACCGCGAACCCGGCCTCGCTCAGGTTGCGCGCGACCGGGGCACCGATGATTCCGGTGCCGAGCACCGCGACGGTCTCCGTCATGAGTTGCCTGCTCCTTGCCGATAGTGGAATGCTCGTTAAAGAACTCGGACACAAGAAATTCGTGTGAGGGCTGGGGTTCTGTCACGAAACCTGGAACATCACAACGCCTGGATGGTGGTTTCGACTACTTGGGTGAGTGCCTGCCGGTCCGCGGTCTTGCCGAGAACCCGCAGTCCGTACATCGCGGCGAGGGTGAACCGCGCCAGTGCCCGCGGATCGCCGCCGATCTCGCCCTGCTCCCGGGCGGCGGCGAACTCGGCGTGGAACGCGTTCTCCACCCGCTCGAAGTTGTGGCGGACGCGGGCGGTGACCTCGTCGTCGATGCCGCCGAGTTCGAGGGCGGCGTTGACCGCCAGGCAGCCGCGATGCGCGTCGGACGGGTCCAGCTCGTCGTCGACGACGTCCATCAGGACACGTCTGATCCGCGCTCGGATGGTGCCCGGCGCGGCCAGCATCTCCTCGACCCTGGTCGCGGACGTCTCCTCGTAGCGCCGAAGCGCCTGGCTGAACAGCTGCTGCTTGCCCGAAAACGTGTTGTACAGGCTGCCCCGTCCGAGCCCGGTGCCGTCGACCAGGTCCTGGGCCGACGTGGCGGCGTATCCCTTGCGCCAGAACGTGCCGACCGCGGCGTCGAGCACCTCGGCGGGATCGAAACCCTTGGGGCGGGGCATACCGCCCAGCATCCCACGTTCTGTAACGATCAGTCAAATACCGGTCAGTGCTCCGCCAGCAGGGAGCCGAAGCCGCGCACGCGATCGGCGACGCCGTTCTGCCGCAGGGCGTGCCAGTACAGGACGACGTTGTTCGAGAGCACCGGTTTGCCGAGCCAGAACTCGGCGGTCGCCGCGAGCCGCGACATGGCGACGTTGGTGCCGACCTGGACGATGGCCTCGACGTCGGCGTGGTCGATCTCCTTGACCGCGTCGCGGAGCGCGGTCTCGGAGATGTGCGAGATCTTGGCCGGGCTGGGCATGCCGAGACCGTGGACGCGCAGCAGGTCGTAGCCGCTGTCGCCGAAGAAACGGCGCACCGGACCATCGCCGACCGGCAGATACGGCGTGATCACCGCGATCCGGCGGGCGCCGTACGTGGCGAGCGCGGCGTCGATCGCGTCCGGGCTCATCGTCACCGGACGCCCACCCGCGGTCTCCCGCATCACGCCGAGGACGCGGCCGTGCGCCTCCGTTCCCTCCCAATGGCTCTCCGGGGAGACCCCGATGATCACGCAGTCGGGGTCGCAGCCGACGACACCGCGGATCGCCTGCCCCGTCGACCGCCGGATCCCGTGCATGACGTGGTCGAATCCGGGTTCGTCGACCATCGGGTCGTCGTCGATCACCATCCGGCCGGTGTGGTTGGTGACGCCGTCGGGGCGCAGCGCGTCCAGTTCCGGCTGCGCCGAGGTGTTGGTGGACGGGACGACGACGCCGACCTTGAGGCGGGGACCGAGGGAGTCGGGCACTGGCGCTTCTCCTTAGCTCAGCCGGGCACGGATCGCCGAAACCAGTTCAGCGACCCCGTTCTCCTTGAGGACGCTGTAGTGATCGCCTTCGAGCGTCACGACCTCCGGTGGCGTGGCCGAGTACCCGGAGCTGTTCTCGACGAACGAGTAGTCGTCGCCGTCGGCCTTGAACAGCGTCACCCGGGCCGCGATCCGCCGCCGCGCGAGTTCACGGAAGGTGTAGTCGAACTCGTAGGTCTCCTCCACGATCCGGACGATCCGCCGGATCAGCTGCTCGTCAAGCGCGGGAAGCAGCTTCGCCACGAAGGCCACGAAGCCGTCTTCGTCACGGACCGTTTCCCGGCAGGCCACCGTTTCGGACCCGGAGATCGAGCCGAGGAAGACCGACAGCAGGATCGTCAGGTACGCCGGGTTCGAGTAGCTCGCCACCCGCTCGCCGCCGACCTCGGGATTGCCCGGGCAGATCAGCAGCAGATCCGCCACCCGCTGCCCCTGCTGTTCCAGCTGCCAGGCCGCTTCGAAGGCCACCCGCGCGCCGAACGAGTAGCCCCACAGCGTGTACGGCCCCTCCGGCTGGACGCGCCGGATCTCGGCGACGTCGGCCTTCGCCATCTCCTCGACCGTGGCGTACGGCGTCTCGCCCGCGTTGATCCCGTGGGCCTGCACACCGTAGAACGGCCGCCCGAGGCCGCTTTCCGAAGCCAGCGACCGCAGGTTCATGGGATAGCCGCCGAGGCCGGGCCAGCAGAACACCGGACGACCTTCGCCGGTCGCCAGCGGGACCAACCGTGACGACGGCCCGGTGGAGTCCTCGCCGATGCGGGTGGCCAGGTCGGCCAGCTTCGGACATTCGAAGACCACCTGCAATGGCAACCGGGTGCCGAACTCGCGATTGATCCGGTTCACCAGGGAGACCGCGGTCAGCGAGTTGCCTCCCGCGGCGAAGAAGTCGTCGTGCGCCGAGACGTCGTCGTAGTTCAGCGCCTTGCCCCACACTCCGGCCAGCCACCGTTCGTGGCTCGTCGAGGGAGCGACATAGGGCGCGCCCGTGCTCGCGGAACGGGCGGCGTCGGTCTCGGCCAGCGCGTGCGCGTCGACCTTTCCGTTGGCGGTCAACGGCAACGCGTCCAGCACCAGCACCCGGTTCGGGATCATGTAGTCGGGCAGGGTGGTCGCGAGTTCGTCGCGGATGATCTCCGCCGGGCCCTTCATGTGCACGGCGTCTTCGCGCATGCCCTCGCTGAGCGCCTGCTCCGGGCTCACCTTGCCGCCGACGAAGAAGTACGACGGCCCCGGGGCGATCCCCTGTCCGGCGAGGATGTCGTCGATCCGCCGGGCGGCGGGCAACGGGTTGCCGCTCTTCGAGCTGTAGCCCGACGACATGAAACCGAAACCCGAACCGTTGCGCTGCAAGTGATGCAGCTTCGCGCCGAGACCGATGTACGCCAGCCGCTCGTCGGCGGTGCGGCTCACCGCGGTGATACCGAAGGCCGCGCGTCCGTACACCTGCTGGTTGATCGCGATCACGTGCTTGGCCTCGATGAGCTTGCCGGAGATCCGTTCGAAGTCACCGCCGCGCCAGCGGTAGGTGCCGGCGGGCAGCCCCTCGACGCGGCCCGGATGCGCTTGGACGAACAGCTCGACGTCGTCCCGCCGACGCTCGCCATCGTTGGCGTGCAAGGAGAATGTGCCGAGGTAGTGGTCATCGGCGGCGGCACCGGCCCGCGCGGCGACCGTGGGGTCGGACGCCGCCGGACTGATCGCGAGGCCGTATCCGGGCAGGATCTCCTCGAACACCCCGACCATGTGTCCGGTCTCGAACTCGAGGACCTCGCGGATGTTGTTCTTGTAAACCGGCTCGATGGCGCCGTTACGCCCGATGAAGTGCACCGAGTGCCCGGTGCCCGTGCTCGCGCCGATCCGGACCAGCGTGTGGTCGATGGGGTGGTGGTAGTACAGCCCGGCGCCGAGACCGTCGAGACCGCTGGTCTCCAGGTAGAGCTGCGTCGCGTACAGCGCGCCCGGTGAGGCGTACGCGTACTTCGGCAGCAGCCGCTCGTCGCTGTGGAACCGGCCGAACCACCGGAGCAGCTCACCCAGTTCGGCGAACGCGAGCTCGCCGGGTTCGCGCGAATATGTGCGAACCGGTTCCGGTGCCAGGAGCGCGGCGAGGTCGTCGCGAGTGACCGCGCCGCCCTCGTAATAGCGATACGTCTTGCGGGCGAAGACTTCCCGCCGCTGGAGACCGGTCGCCCGTTTGCCCGGCAACGCGACTGCGGGGAAGCCCGCGACGTCGCGGACACCGGGATTCGACAGCTGCGCCTTGACCTGCAGCTTGCTGGCCTTCGACTGGTGGTGCCCGCCGTGGTTGCCCTGATCCATCACCGCGGCTTCGCGCGGATTCAGCTCCACACAGGCGACGAGCGCCTTCGAGCCGGTCCGCGCGTCGTCGGTCACCACCGCCGCGGCCCGGCGCACCCAGGTGTGCTCCTCGATCGCCACCGCGATCTCGTCCAGCTCGACGCGGTAGCCGCGCAGCTTGACCTGGTTGTCGGCACGGCCGACGAACTGGAGGGTGCCGTCGGGGTTCCACTGGACGAGGTCGCCGGTGCGGTACAGCCGTCCGGTCGGCACGAACGGATTCGGCACGAACTTCTCGGCCGTCTGCTCCGGCCGGTTCAGGTAGCCCCGCGCGAGCTGCACGCCGCCGATGTACAGCTCGCCCGTCTCCCCGATGTCGACCGGGGAGAGGGCGTCGTCGAGCACGAAGCACTCGGTGTCGTCGACCGGCACGCCGATCGGGACCGTTCCGGCGCTCTCGTCGATCGTGTCCGGGTCGACGACGTGGGCGGTCGCGTTGATCGTGCATTCGGTCGGCCCGTAGAGGTTGATCAGCCGTGCCGACGGCAGCTCACCGGCGAGGTCCTTGGCCAGCCGCCGCGAAAGCGCCTCGCCGCCGGAGAACAGCTTCCGCAGCGTGGTGCAGGTCGCGAGACGTTCGGTGTCGAGCAACGCCTGCAGCAGCGTCGGAACACACTGCAAGGTCGTGACGCCGTGCTTCACCACCGTGTCGATCAGGGCTTCGGGATCCCGGAAACTCCCCGGCGCGCTCATCACCACGCGGGCGCCGGCGGCGGGCGCGAGGATCTCCCATTGCGCGGCGTCGAAGCTCATCGGCGTCTTCTGCAGCACCGTGACGTCCGTGTCCAGGTGACCGCAGGCCCGCAGCCAGCGCAGCTGTGACACGACACTGTGGTGCTCGATCATCACGCCCTTCGGTTTCCCGGTGCTGCCGGAGGTGTAGATGACGTACGCGAGCGACTCCGGCCGGGGTCCGAGCGGTACACCGGTCGCTCCGGAGTCGGTCACCGAGACGATCCGTGTCCCGGCTGGCACCAGCCCGGCCAGGCGCCCGGCGAGATGCGGCTGCGTGACGACGACGCCGGTCCCGCTGTCTTCGAGCATGTACCGCAGCCGGTCTTCCGGATATTCCGGGGACAACGGCAGATAAGCCGCGCCGGAGGCGAGAATTCCCCACGCGCCGATCATCAGGTCCGCGGAGGGCTCGACGTGCAGGCCGACGGTGTCGTCCACCCCGATTCCCAGCTCGGCGAGATACGCGGCGAGTCCCGCGCTCGCTTCTTCGAGTCCGCGGAAGGTCAGTTCCCGGTCGCCGTCGACGACGGCCACCGCCTCCGGCCGCGTCCGGGACCACTGCCCGAGCAGATCCGTGAGGCAGGTTCCGGAACGGACGCGATGCGGCGGTGCGAGGTGGTCGATCGGTGGCATGGTCATCCCCCAGTGCGAATTCCGTGGTTTTCGTTTCCACTGCCAAAGGAGTGATGCGGTCCTCGCGAGATACCGGCCGATAAACGAGAACGCCCGGCCGTTCCTTCTTTGCCACCCTTTGGGGCGACCGCCGGTTTCGAGCGTTCGATTCCGCCACAATCGAACGCATGATTCCCACTTTCGTCTTCGTGCACGGTTCGGGAAGTTCGGCACACGCCTGGACGGCCACTCAGCGGGAAATGGTGCTGCGCGGGCATCGGACGCTCGCGATCGATCTCCCCGGCAGGGGCGCGGGATTCACCAGGGCCTATCACGAACAGGACCTCGAAACCTTTGCGGCCGAGCCGTCGGTGATGAGCGACGTGACCGCGGCCGACTTCGTGCGGCCGGTCGTCGAGGCGGTCCAACGGGTGCGCCACCACGGCCCCGTCGTCCTCGTCGCGCACAGTTTCGGCGGGCTCCCGGTGACCGCCGCCGCCAACGCGATCCCCGAGCTGATCGACCGCGTCGTCTACGTCGCCGCGCAGTGCCCGGTGGACCGCCACCCCGGCGAGTACGCGATGTCGCCCGAATGGGCTTCCGGCGACTTCTTCTCCGCGATGGCGCCCCTTTTCGTCGGTGATCCGGCGCGCCAGGGATTCGTCCGGATCAACTGGCGTGGCGCCGACCGCGCACAACGCGAGGCGCTGCGGAAGGCCATCGCCGCCGAACTCACCGAGGAGCAGTTCCTCCAGGTCGTCGTCACGAGCCAGCCGGACGAGGTGTCCTGGCTGACCGGTCAGGAGTGGGACCACCGCGCCGACAAGGATTCCTGGGGCCGGATCCCGCATACGTTCGTGAGGCTGACCGGCGACCGGTCCATGCCGCTCGCCGTGCAGGACCGCTACATCGCCGAGGGCGACGCGCTCACTCCGGACAACCCGTTCGACGTCCACGACCTCGCGAGCAGCCACGCCGGTTTCTTCCGGCGGCCCGCCGATCTGGCCGCGATCCTCGACCGGCTCAGCGTCCGAGCAGGCGCCGGATCTCGGTGACGGCCGCGCGGCCCGCCCGGTTCGCGCCGACGGTGCTGGCGGACGGGCCGTAGCCGACCAGGTGCAGCCGCGGTTCGGCGACGACGCGGGTGCCGTCCATCCGGATCCCGCCCCCGGCGGCGCGCAGGTGCAGCGGCGCCAGATGGTCGATCGCGGCACGGAACCCGGTGGCCCACAGGATGACGTCGGCGGGCTCGAAGGTGCCGTCCGACCACTCCACACCGTCCGGCGTGATCCGGTGGAACATCGGGCGCCGGTCGAGGACGCCCGCGTCCAGCCCCGCGCGTACTTCGGGGGTCACGGCCAGATCGGTCACGCTGACGACGCTTTCGGGCGGCAGGCCCTCACGGACGCGACGGTCGACCTTCGCGACGGCCTCGCGGCCCCAGTCCTCGCTGAACGGCTCTTCGCGCCACACCGGCGGGCGCCGGGTCACCCAGCGCGTCGACCGCGCGAACGGCGCGATCTCCAGCAGCAGCTGGACGGCCGACGAACCACCGCCGACCACGACGACCCGCTTCCCGCGGAAAGCCTCGACGCCAGTGTAGTCGGCGGTGTGCAGCTGGCGGCCCCGGAAGGTCTCTTGCCCCGGATAGTGCGGCCAGAACGGCCGGTCCCAGGTTCCGGTCGCGCTGATCACCGCCCGCGCGGCCCACGTTTCCGCCGCGCTCGCCACCATCAGCCGATCTTCCCCCGCGCTCACCGACAGGACATCGACCGGACGATGGACCGGGAGGTCATACGTGCGCTCGAAGCGGCCGAAGTACTCGGAGACGACGTCGGCGGCGGGCAGCTTCGGATCCGGGGTGCCGAAGGCCATCCCGGGGAGGTCGTAGATGCCGTGGACCTTCTCGACGATCAGCGATGGCCACCGGTACTGCCACGCGCCGCCGGGTCGTTTGCCGTGGTCGAGCACGACGAAACCCGCCTCGTTGGCGAATCCCGCGCGGCGCAGGTGATACGCCGCCGACAGGCCGGCCTGGCCCGCCCCGATCACCGCCACGTCGACTTCGTGATCCGCCTTCATACCGGGTTCAACGGTGGCGGCCCCCGACTATTTCGTCCGCTGCGTCACAGCCCGCACGATGGCGACGATCAGCAGCACCCCGGCGACGGCCACCAGCACCGGAGCCACCCGTTTGACCACGGATTCGCCCGCGTACTCCATCAGATCGATGGCTTCGCCCTCCGACACCGGCTTCACCGCCTTCAACGGCGGGTGTTCCTTCGGTTTCTCAGGCTCAGGGGTACCGAGCTTGCCGGACAGGCACTCCGCGAACGAGTCGAGGATCTTCCCGCCGACCTCGGAGATCATCCCTCGCCCGAACTGCGCCGGCTTCCCGGTGACGGCCAGCTCCGTGGCGACGGCGCCGTGCGTGACGCCGTCCTTCTCGGTCAGGGTGAGCGTCACGGTCGCCGACGCCGTGCCCGCCCCTCGGGCGTCTTTGCCCGCGGCCTTGATCACCACTTTCTTCGCGTCGGCGTCCTTCTCGACGAAATGGCCGGTTCCCTTGTAGAGCAGGGAGATCGGCCCGAGCTTGACCTTCACCGTGCCTTTGAAGGCGTCCCCGTCGACCTCGGTGACGGTGGCGCCCGGCATGCACGGCGCCACCCGTTCCGGGTCGACGACGGCCTTCCAGACCTCGCCGACGGGGGCGGGAACGGTGAATTCGTGGTCGAGCCGCACGGGCCGACCTCCCTTCTGTGTCTTAGCTACCCGCGGCCGCGAGGACCGCCCTGCCGGTCAGCACCCGCGCGAGGTGCTGCCGGTACTCGACGTCGGAGTTGCCGTCGGCCGTGGGATTCGTGCCCTCGGCCGCGCGTTCGGCCGCGCCGCGGATCGCCCCGGCGGTGGCCGCGCAGCCGACCAGCGCCTCCTCGACCCCGGCCGCCCGTACCGGGGTCGAGCCCATGTTGGTGAGCGCGACCCGTGCCTCCTCGATGGTGCCCGCCTCGGTGCGGACGCAGGCCGCGACCGCGACCATCGACCACGCTTGCGCGACCCGGTTGAACTTCTCGTAGTGGGCGTGCCAGCCGGTGTGCTTCGGCACCCGGACCTCGACCAGCAGTTCGTCCGCGGCGAGCGCGGTGGTGAACATGTCCTGGAAGAAGTCCGCCGCGGCCACCGTCCGCCGCCCGCCCGGCCCGGCGACGACGAGTTCGCAGCCGAGCGCGAGCACCGGCGCCAGCAGGTCACCGGCGGGATCGGCGTGCGCGATGGCGCCGCCGAACGTGCCGCGATGGCGGATCTGCGGATCGGCCACCGTGTCGGTGGCGGCCTTGAGCAGCGCGGCGTGCTCGGCGACCAACGCGTCCCGCTGGACGTCGTAATGCGTGGTCATCGAGCCGATCACCAGTGCGTCGCCGTCCTCACGGACACCGCGCAGCTCGGCGACCTTTCCGAGGTCGACCAGCGTGGTCGGCGTAGCGAGCCGCATCCGCAACACCGGCAGCAGGCTCTGCCCGCCCGCCAGCACCTTGGCGTCCTCACCGGCTTCGGCGAGCGCGCTGATCGCTTCGTCCACTGTGGACGGAGCGACGTAGTCGAACGGGGCCGGGATCACTGGGCACCTCCGGTGGCGTCGATCGAACCGAGACCGCCACCGGCTTCCGAGCCCAGTCCGCCCGCGGCGGCCGACCCGTGCTGGATGGCGTGCCAGACCCGCATCGGGGTCAACGGCATTTCGATGTCGTTCACCCCGAAATGCCGGACGGCGTCGACCACGGCGTTGACCACCGCCGGGGTCGAGGCGATCGTGCCCGCCTCCCCGACTCCCTTGGCGCCCAACGGGTTCGTCGTCGACGGGGTTTCGGTGCGGTCGGTGGTGAAGCTGGGCAGATCCGCCGCCGACGGGAGCAGGTAGTCGGCGAACGTCCCCGTGGTCAGCGTGCCGCCTTCGTCGTGGACGGCCTCCTCGAACAGCGCCTGCGCGATGCCCTGCGCGAGCCCGCCGTGCACCTGGCCTTCGACGATCAGCGGATTGACCGCGACACCGACGTCGTCGACGCAGACGTAGGAGCGCAACCGCACGCGTCCGGTCTCCGTGTCGACCTCGGCCGCGCAGAGATGCGTGCCGTGCGGGAAGGAGAAGTTCTCCGGATCGAACGTGTCCGACGAGTCCAGCGAGGGCTCGACGCCGTCCGGCAGGTTGTGCGCCGAGAACACGGCCCACGCGATGTCCTGGATGGACGTCGAGGAATCCGTGCCCTTGACCGAGAACTTGCCCGCCGAGAATTCGAGATCGTCCTCTGCGCATTCCATCAGATGCGCCGCGATCGGCTTGGCCTTGGCGAGCACCTTGTCGGCCGCCTTGACCACCGCGATCCCGCCGACCACCAGCGACCGGGAGCCGTAGGTGTCCATGCCCTTGTGCGAGGACTGGGTGTCGCCGTGGATGACCTCGATGTCCTCGAAGGGGACGCCGAGTTTGTCGGCGACGATCTGGCTCCACGCCGTCTCGTGGCCCTGTCCGTGGGCGGAGGCGCCGGTGATGACCTCGATCTTGCCGGTGGGCAGCACCCGGATCTCCGCGTGCTCCCAGCCGCCCGCCGCGTAGTCCAGCGAGCCGAGCACCCGCGACGGCGCGAGACCGCACATCTCGGTGAACGTCGAGATGCCGATGCCGAGCTGGACCGGGTCGCCCGATTCCCGCCGTTCCTTCTGTTCGCGGCGGAGGCCGTCGTAGTCGAAGAGCTGCTTGGCCTTCTCGGTGGCGGCCTCGTAGTTGCCCGAGTCGTAGGTCAGCCCGGCCACCGTGGTGAACGGGAACTCCTCGTGCTTGATCCAGTTCTTCTCGCGGATCTCCATCGGGTCCATGCCCAGCTCGACGGCGAGTTCGTCCATCATCCGTTCGATCCCGAACGTGGCCTCCGGCCGCCCGGCGCCGCGATAGGCGTCGGTGAGCGTGGTGTTGGTGAACACGTTGGTGCAGGCGAAGTGATACGCCGGGAACTTGTAGATCGCGTTGAACATGAACGCGCCGAGGATCGGCACGCCGGGTCCGACCAGCCCGAGATACGCGCCCATGTCGGCGAGCAGCTCGACCTTGAGGCCGGTCACCGTGCCGTCGCGGTTCGCGGTGATGGTGAGGTCCTGGATCTGGTCGCGGCCGTGGTGCGCGGCGACCATCGTCTCCGAACGGGACTCGTTCCACTTCACCGGTTTGCCGAGCCGCTGCGCGATGAGCGTCGCCATCATCTCTTCGGGCAGCACGGCGATCTTGCCGCCGAACCCGCCGCCGACGTCCGGCGCGATCACCCGCACCTTGTGCTCGGGCAGGCCGAGCGTGGCCGCGGTCATCGTCTTGAGGATGTGCGGCACCTGCGTGGCCGACCACATCACCAGCTGGTTGCCCGTCGGGTCCACGACGCACGCCCGCGGTTCCATGAACGCCGGCACCAGGCGCTGCTGACGGAACCGCCGTTTGAGCACGACCTCGGAGTTCGAGATCGCGTCCTCGACGCTGGACCCCGTTCCCGCGTCGGCGGAATCGAAGACCCACACCGCGTTCTGGTTGGTGCCGAGCTCCTCGTGCACCAGCGGCGCGCCCTCGGCGAGCGCGTTCTCCAGGCCGAGGACGACCGGCAGCTCGTCGTAGTCGACGTCGATCGCTTCGAGCGCGTCGTGCGCTTCGGCCGACGTGCGGGCGACGACCACCGCGACACCCTCACCGGCGAAGTTCACCGTGTCCGAGGCGAGGATGGGCCGCCTCGGCGATTTCATGTCCGGCGTGATCGGCCAGGCGCACGGCATGCCGATGGCGCCCTCGGGGTCGAGGTCCTTCCCGGTGAAGACCGCGACCACCCCCGGCGCGGATTTCGCCTCGGTCACGTCGATCGAGACGATCTTGGCGTGCGCGAACGGGCTGCGGAGCACGGCGAGATGCAGCATGCCGGGCAGGGTCAGATTGTCGGTCCAGCGGGTCCGGCCGGTGATGAGACGCTCGTCCTCCTTGCGGCGGCGGGACTTGCCGACCTCCGGTTCGATCGTGGAGGTCATCACTCACCACCCGCGCCGACTCGGGAGGCGGTGTCCGAGGCGAGCCGCTCGGCTTCGGGACCGGCGCCGGGCCGCATCTCGTGGGCGGCGTCGCGGACCGCGCGGACGATGTTCTGGTAGCCCGTGCACCGGCACAGGTTGCCTTCCAGTCCTTCGCGGACGGCCTGCTCGTCCGGGTCGGGATTGTCGGCGAGCAGGTCGATCGACTGCATGATCATGCCGGGCGTGCAGAAACCGCACTGGAGCGCGTGGTTCTCATGGAAGGCCTTCTGCACCGGATGGAGTTCGCCGTCGCGGGCGAGTCCCTCGATCGTGGTGACCTCGCAGCCGTCGGCCTGGACCGCGAGCACCGAACAGGATTTCACGCTGTGCCCGTCGAGGTGGACGGTGCAGGCGCCGCAGTTGCTGGTGTCGCAACCGACCACGGTGCCTACCTTCCCGAGCCGTTCGCGCAGATGATGCACGAGGAGGGTGCGGGGCTCGACGTCGTCTGTGTAGCTGGTGCCGTCGACGGTGACGGTGATGCGCATCAGGCCTCCAAAAGCAAGAGAAACCCCGCGCTGGTCCGGGGTCGTTCGGGAGCGGCCGGTCATTCGGTTGTCACGGACCGACCCCGGAACGACCGTGATCGGACTCACAGTCGAGCGTGCTACGTCGCTCCTGCCAGGGCAACCCCCACCAGGGGGTGACTCGACCGCGGTTCCGCAGGTGCGTTGCGAGGAAAGGGGAAAGGGCGCAGATGCGGAGGAAGCGCGAGTGTCCATTCGGTACAGGTGGTCGTGAGTGGCGTTTCGGGTTCTAACCCGAAACGCCACTCACGACCACCTGTACCCAACGACGGCTTCGCGTGACTGACCGGACGACACGCGTGATCCGACGGGCAACACGCGTGATCAGATGGACGGCACGCCCGCGGCGAAGCCTCCACTGCGAGTCGTCCGTCCAGACACACGTGTCGTCCGTCTGATCACGTGTGTCGTCCATCCAGTCACGCAAGACCGCCAGCAGGTCTCCAGGACACGGTTGGCGGCTAGCCCGAAACGCCACTCACGACCACGCCGTCGGCAAGGGGGCGTTCGCACCGGTGATCACGGTGGCGACCCGGTCCCCCGGGATGTCGTGCACGGTCAGCGCGGCCAGGCCCGCGGCGCCGGCGGGTTCCGGGAGGACGCCGAGGGTTTCCGCGCCCAGCCGCATGGCCGCCCGCAGATCGTCGTTCCCGACCAGCACGAAATCGTCCACGAGCGACCGCAGCCGCCGGATGGATCCGGGTTCCGGCGTACGGATCGAGATACCGCCGGCGAACAAGTCGGCCCGGTCGACGGTGATCGGCTCGCCCGCCAGCCAGCTCTTCGCCATCGCGGGCGCCGACGTGGTCCCGACGCCGACGATCCGGACGTCCGGCTTATGCGCCTTGAGCCACAGCGCGACCCCGGCGATCAGCGCGCCGTCGCCGACCGGGAGCACGACCGCGTCGATCCCGTCCTCCCGCGCGAGTTCCAGCCCGATCGTGCCCGCGCCTTCGGAGATCGCGGGCTCTCGGCCGTCGACCACGAAGACACGATCGGGGGCTTCGGCGGCGAAGGCGGCCGCGGCGACCTTCGCCTCGCCATCGACCCGGCGCACCCGCGCGCCCAGCGTCTTCATCCGCCGCAGTTTGACCGGGGAGATGTCGGCGGGGACGAACACCTCGGCCCGCAGGCCGTGCTTCCTGGCGGCGAACGCGATGGCCTGTCCGAAGTTGCCGCTGGTCCCGCACACCATCGTGGCCCCCGGTTCCAGCCCGGCGGCGAAGTAGTCCGCGCCGCGGCCTTTGAAGCTGCGCAACGGGTTCAGCGTTTCGATCTTCACCAGCACGGGCCGGCCGAGCCGTCCGTTCAGCTGTTCGTCGCTGTACTGCGGGGAGTCGAGGAAAACGGGGTCGATCACCTTCGCCGCCTCGGCGACGTTGTCCAGATTCAGGTCCATGTCACTCAAGCTAGGCCGGGAGCCGAGCACGCCGATTGTAAATTTTCCCGCCCGCGTGCAAGATTCTTGCGTGTCCCTCGACGAACTCGACCACCTGCTGCTCGACCTCGTCCAGGCCGACGCGGCCCGTCCCCTGCACGACTTGGGCGACGCCGTCGGCCTCTCCCCCAGCGCGGTCCAGCGAAGGCTGACCCGGCTGCGCGCCGACGGCGTGATCCGCGCCGAGGTCGCCGTACTCGATCCGGAGGCGCTCGGCGCGGGGATGACGTCGGTCATCCTGGTCGCGCTGACCGACGACGACGAGCAAAGCCACGCGGCCTTCCGCGAGCGCATGCTGGCCGAGCCCCGCGTGCAGCACTGCTACAGCATCGTCGGGCAGTGGGACTACGTCGTCGTGCTGCTCACGCCGGATCTCAAGGCGAGCCGGTACCTGTCGAGGAAACTGTTCGACGAGCGCGTCAAACGGTTCGAAACCCTGCCCGCCTTCGAGGTGGTCAAGTCGAGCCAGGCGATCCCGGTGCCCGGCGTCAGCCGTGGATCCGGCCGCTGAGTTCGGCGAGTCGCGATCCCGAACCGCTCCAGCGCAGCGCGATGATCTCCGCCGCGATCGACACCGCGGTCTCTTCCGGGGTCCGCGCGCCGAGATCGAGCCCGATCGGCGAAGACAGCCGTTCGAGTTCCGCTTCGGTGACCCCGGCTTCGCGCAGCCGCGCGAACCGGTCGTCGTGGGTCTTGCGTGAACCCATCGCGCCGACGTAGCCGACGTCGAGCCGCAACGCGACCTCCAGCAGCGGCACGTCGAACTTCGGGTCGTGGGTGAGCACGGCGATCGCGGTGCGACCGTCGACCCGGCCCGCTTCGGCTTCCGCCTTGAGATAGCGATGCGGCCAGTCGACGACGACCTCGTGCGCGTCCGGGAAGCGGGTCTTCGTCGCGAAGACGGGACGCGCGTCGCAGACCGTGACCTGGTAGCCGAGGTACGCGCCCATTTTCGCCATCGCGGCCGCGAAGTCGATCGCGCCGAAGACCAGCAGGCGCGCGGGCGGCTCGAAGGAGTTGACGAAAACCGTCATGCCCTCGCCGCGCCGCTGCCCGTCCGGCCCGTAGTGCAGGGTGCCGGTGCGGCCGCCGGCGAGCATGCCGCGCGCGTCGTCGACGACCGCGTCGTCCATCCGCGACGAACCGAGCGAACCGGCGACGCGATCCGGCCAGACGATCAGGTGCTCCCCGACCATGCCCTCGCGTTCGTGCTCGATCACCGTGACCACGGCGACCGGCTGTCCACTGTGGACCGATTCGACGACGTCGCCGAGCTCGGGCATCGAATCGCGGTCGATGTGCTGGACGTAGATGTCGATGATCCCGCCGCAGGTCAGCCCGACGGCGAACGCGTCGTCGTCGGAAACGCCGTAGCGCTGCAGCACGGGCGCGCGTTCGGCGACCACCTGCCGGGCGAGTTCGTAGACGGCGCCCTCGACGCAGCCGCCGGAGACGCTGCCGGTGACCGTGTCGTCCGGGGCGACGAGCATCGCCGCGCCGGGGCTCCGTGGCGCCGACGAGAACGTCGCCACCACCGTCCCGACCCCCACCGTCTCGCCTGCCGCCCAGCGGCGGTGCAGTTCGTCCAGTACGTCACGCATCGGCGATCTCCACGAGAAGTCGTTCCAAGGTGGCCATGCTGTGCCCGGCGAGCAGCCGATCGAGGTACGGGAGCGCGGCCACGATGCCGGATTGCACGGGAGCGTAACCCGCCCGCCCCGCGTGCGGATTCACCCAGAATACGACGTGCGCGAGCCGCCGCAGCCTGGCGAGCTGTTCGCCGAGCAGGGCGGTGTCGCCTCGTTCCCAGCCGTCGGAGAACACGGTGACCACGGATCGCCTGGCCACGCCGCGTTGTCCCCACCGGTCGAGGAACGCCCGCAGGGTCTCGCCGAGCCGGGTCCCGCCCGCGAAATCGGGGACCGCGGCGGCCGCGGCGAGCATCGCGTGCTCGGGATCGCGCAGCCGGAGCTGGCGGGAGACCCTGGTGAGCCGGGTGCCCAGCGTGAACACCTCGACCCGGCCGGGAGCGCGCCGGGCGACGACGTGCGCGAATCGCAACAGCGCGTCGGCGTACGGCCCCATCGAGCCGGAAACGTCGATCAGGAGGACGAGGCGGCGCGGTTTGGTGCTCCGTCGCCGATACGCCAGGCGGACGGGCTCGCCGCCGCCGGCCAGCATCGCCCGGAGCGTGCGTGACGGGTCGAGAGCACCCCGCCGGGCGGCGCGACGGCGCGGTGAGGATCGCGGCGGGAGCGCCGGACGCAGTTTCGCGAGCAGCTCCCGCAGGTGAGCGCGTTCGGCGACACTCAGCTCGGCGAGGTCGCGGTGGCGCAGGAGTTCTTCGTCGCTCGCCGCCACGCGGAGTTCGTCGGGTTCCGCGCCGGATTCGCCCTGGCCCGCGTGCGCGAGCGTCGCGATCCTGGCGCGCTTCGGCGCCGCTTCCCGGCTTCGGCGTCGTGGTGCGGCTTCCTTTTCGGTGAACCAGCCGTCGAACGCGGCGTCGTAGCGCGGGATGTCGTCGGGATCCGCGCACAGTGTCAGCCGTCCGGCCCAGTACAGCTGTTCGGGATCGGCGAGGTCGATCGCGCTGACGGCTTCGAGATACGCCTGGGTTCGGTGTGCGTCACACGGCAAACCGGCTTCGCGCAATGTCTCCGCGAAGCCGACGAAGCCGGCCAGTGGATCGCTCACCCCTCCATTATGAGCCTCGTCGGGCGAAGGCCGGGGTCTTCTCGCGCAAGGGGCCGATGCCGCCCATGACCGCTGCCAGGGCGGTGAGCTGCGGAAACCGGTCCGCAATGCGGAGCGGAAGCGGCACCGTCCGCTCGGTCAAAGTCCCGTCCAGAGCGGGTTCGATGAGCATCTTGTGCTCCTCCAACTGCTGCTTCTGGGCGAGCCCGACGGCCACGGCCCGCCGGCGCTGCACGCGGGCGAGGTCCCGGGCGGTCAGCGTCCCGCGCAGCAGCGGGGCGGCGAGGATCCGCGCGGCCGCCACGGCGTCCTGCACCGCGATGTTGACGCCCATCCCGCCGACCGGTGACATCGCGTGCGCGGCGTCGCCGATGCAGAGCACGCGGTCCGAGTACCAGTGCGGCAGCTTGGACATCCGCACGTTCAGCAGTTTGACGTCGTCCCAGCCGCGGATCTCGCTCAACTGCTCGTCGTTCCAGCCGAACAGGCCACCGATCCGCTCCCGGAACTTCTCGATGCCTTCGGCCCGCTGTGCGGCGTCCTGCCCCTTCCGGATCAGGTACGAGGTCTGGAAGTAGTCGCCGCGATCCATGGTCACGCCGGCGAGGCCGCCTTCGAAGCGGCCGAACACCTGCGCCTCCTTACCGGTGTCCTCGAGTTTCGGCACCCGGACCCACCAGACGTCCATCGGCACCTCGTACTCCTTCGGCACGAGCCCCGCCTCAGCGCGGATCAGCGAATCCCGGCCGTCGCAGCCGACCACGAGCGACGCCGCCAGTTCCCGCTCCTCACCGTCGGCATCGCGATAGCGCACGCCGCCGCCCTCGCGCAGACCGAGCACCTCGGCGCCCATCTCCAGGGTGAACGTGGGCTCCTCGGCCGCGGCTTCGGCGAGCAGATTCAGGAAATCCCATTGCGGGACCATCGAGATGTACTTGTGCGGCCCGGGGATCCGGCTGAAATCGGCGGCGACGATGGTCGCGTCACCGATCAGCATCCGCATCTTCTCCAGCCGCCGCGAAGGCAATTCCGCGAAGCGATCGCCGAGGCCGAGTTCGTCGAGCAACATCAACGTCGGCGGATGCACCGTGTCGCCACGGAAATCACGGAAGAAGTCCTTGTGCTTTTCGAGAACGGTGACCTCGACCCCGGCCCGCGCCAACAGGAGTCCGAGCACCATCCCCGCCGGACCGCCCCCCACCACACAACACCGTGTACGTCCCATAACCGAGTTGTAGCGCGCGGAATGGGCCGTCGCCATGCATTCGGGTGAGAAGGGGACCTAGGTCCTGAGGCCCGCGATGAGGACCTCGACCATCTTGCGCGCGTTGTAGCGCGGATCGTTTTCGGCGCCGATACAGAGGTTCCCGACACCGCGCATGACTTCGAGCGCCTGCAGATCGGAGCGGATCTGGCCCGCCTCCGCCGCCGCGTCGAGCAAGCGGGCGCACACCGGCAGGAGGGTGTCGAGGAAGTAGGCGTGCAGTGTCTCGAACCCGGCGTTGTCCGACTGCAGGACCGCCGCCAGACCGTGTTTGGTGACCAGGAAATCGACGAAGAGATCGATCCAGCGCCGCAACGCCTCGTACGGGGAATCGCTCGACGCCAGCAGTTCCGGTCCGGCTTCGGCGCACGCGTCGACCTGATGCCGGTAGACGGCGATGATGAGGTCGGCCCTGGTCGGGAAGTGGCGGTAGATCGTGCCCATCCCGACGCCCGCCTTCGCCGCGATGTCGCGAACGGGTGCCTCGACGCCTGACGTGACGAAGACGGCCGCGGCGGCGTCGAGCAGGGTCTTCTCGTTGCGCCGGGCGTCGGCGCGTTTGGCCTTGGTGCCCTCGTCACTCATCACGCACTCCTCCACGAGCTTGCCAAACGGAACGCTGCTCCGTATCGTTAGCGGAGCAACGTTCCGCTTGCTCATCTTGCCATGGAGGACCTCGTCATGCAGTACCGCACCTTGGGCAGGACCGGTGTGCAGGTCAGCACGCTCGCGCTGGGCGCGATGAACTTCGGCGCGATCGGGCGCACCACCCAGGACGAGGCCACGGCCATCGTCGACGCCGCGCTGGCGGGCGGCGTCAATCTCATCGACACCGCCGACATGTACAGCGCCGGCGAGTCGGAGACGATGGTCGGGAAGGCCATCGCCGGCCGCCGCGAAGACATCGTGCTGGCCACGAAGGCGAGCATGCCGATGGGCGAAGAGCGCAATCACCAAGGCGCTTCTCGCCGATGGCTGGTCACCGAGCTGGACAACAGCCTGCGCCGCCTCGGGGTCGACCACGTCGACCTCTACCAGATCCATCGCTGGGACCCGACGACCAGCGACGAGGAAACCCTTTCCGCGCTCACGGATCTTCAGCGCGCGGGGAAGATCCGCTACTTCGGTTCGTCGACGTTCCCCGCGTATCGCATCGTGCAGGCCCAGTGGGCCGCTCGCGAGCACCGGCTGAGCCGGTACGTCACGGAGCAGCCCGGCTACTCGATCCTGCAGCGCGGCATCGAAACGCATGTGCTGCCGGTGACCGAGGAGTACGGGATGGGCGTGCTGGCGTGGAGCCCGCTGGCGTCCGGCTGGCTCTCCGGCGCGGTCCGGGAAGGCCGCGAGATCAGCACGAACCGTTCGGCCGTCCTGCCACAGCGTTTCGACCTGACCCGCCAGGTCAACCGGACCCGGCTGGAGGCCGTCGAACGGCTGGCCAAGGTCGCCGACCAGGCGGGGCTGAGCCTGATCCAGCTCGCGCTCGGCTTCGTCGTCGCGCATCCGGGAGTGACGAGCGCGATCATCGGGCCCCGCACGCTGGAACACCTCGAGTCGCAACTCGCCGCCGCGGACACGGTGCTGCCGTCCGACGTCCTCGACGCGATCGACGAGATCGTCGCCCCGGGCACCGACCTCGCCCCCGAGGAGAAACACGACACCCCGCCCGCGCTGCTCGACGCGTCGCTGCGGCGCCGCTGAACCTCAGGCGAGCAGCTTGTCCAGTTTGGCCCGGACCCTGTCCAGGTCTTCGCTGTACTTGAGCACCGAGCCGAGCGTCCTGGCGGCGGCCGCGGCGTCCAATTCGGACATCCCGAGCGCGAGGAGCGCCTGAGCCCAGTCCAAGGATTCCGCCACCCCGGGCGGTTTCAGCAACTCCAACGCGCGGAGCCGGTGCACCGCCGTCGCGACCTGGGCCGCGAGCGTCTCGCCGAGACGCGGGATCTTGCGGCGCAGGATCTCGACCTCGCGGCCGAGGTCCGGATGTTCCAGCCAGTGATAGAGACAGCGGCGTTTCAGCGCGTCGTGCACCTCCCGCGTCCGGTTGGAGGTGAGCACCACGAGAGGCGGGTGCTCGGCACGCACCTCGCCGAACTCGGGGATCGTCACCGCGTTCTCGTCGAGGAGTTGCAGCAGGAAGGCTTCGAACTCGTCGTCGGCCCGGTCGATCTCGTCGACCAGGAGGACACACGGCGCGGTCTGCAACGCTTTCAGCAGCGGCCGGGAGAGCAGGAACCGTTCGGTGTAGAGGGACTGTTCGGCGGTCTCGACGTCAAGGCCGCCGTCACCTGCGGCTTCGAGCGCCCGCAGGTGCAGCAGCTGGCGGGGGAAGTCCCATTCGTACAGCGCCTGCGCCGCGTCGATCCCCTCGTGACATTGGAGACGGATGAGCGGCATGCCGAGCGCTTCGGCCAGTCCCAGCGCGAGCGAGGTCTTGCCGGTACCCGGTTCGCCCTCGCAGAACAACGGGCGGCCGAGCGCCACGGCGAGGAACCCGGCCGTGGCGATGCCGTCGTCGGCGAGATAGCCGACCGCTTCGAGGGCTTCGGCCAGTTTCTCGGGCGATTCGACGGTCACGGTCTCGATCGTAAGCCCCGGTGAGCCGGAGATCAGCCTGGAAGATCCTCGCGGCGGTCCACGTCGTGCCCGGTGCCGAGGTCACCGCATTCGACGAGCCTCAGGTCCTGGCGTGCGCGGAGCCAGTCGCGGGCGCCCTTGTCCCCGGACGCGCCCGCGACGATCTCCGGCCACCAGCGACGGCCGAGAACCACGGGATGACCGGGAACTCCGTCGTAAGCGGCACGCGCGACGGTGTTCTCATCGGCCCCGTCGGCGACCCGGCGGACCACCTCGGCACCGACCCCGGGCAGATCCACGAGATGGACGACGGCGGCTTCGGCATCGGTTTCGGCGAGCGCGCGCAGACCCGCGCGCAATGACGCACCCATACCGGACTCCCAGTCTTCGACCACGACGGCGGCCTCGGGATCGGGCAGGAGCGCGCGGGCTTGTGCGGCCGAGGCGCCCAGTACCACCCGGACCGGGACGCAGCCCGCTTCGGCGAGCACCCGCAGCGACCGGACGACGAACGGTTCGCCGTCGAGGACCGCCAGTGCTTTCGGTCCGCCGAACCGGCGCCCGGCCCCGGCCGCGAGGAGCAGCCCCGCGACCTCAGCCATGCCTCGCCCTGGTCGGCGGCGCCGAGGCCAGATCGGCCTCGATGGCCCGCGCCGCCGCGAGCAGCGACGGCAGCAGTTCCTTTTCGACCGACTCCGGCGTGGTGCGGCTGGCGTGGGTGGAGAGGTTGACCGCGGCCACGACCTTCCCCCGCCGGTCCCGGATCGGCGCGGCGATCGAGCGGAGGCCCTCTTCGAGTTCCTGATCGACCATCGCGTAGCCCTGCCGGTACACCTTCTCCAGTTCGGCGAGCAGGTCCTTTTGCCTGGTCAACGTATGCGCGGTCAGTTTTTCGAGTTTGGCCGCGTCGAAGTAGCCGTGCAGGTCGTCGTCCTCCAGGCCCGCCAGCAGGACATGCCCCATCGACGTCGCGTGGGCCGGGAAACGGGTCCCGACGTTGATGCTGACGGTCATGATCCGCGAGACGGCCACACGCGCGACGTAGACGATGTCCGGACCTTCGAGCACGGAGATCGAACTCGACTCGCGCACCTCGGCGGAGAGCCGTTCGAGATGCGGCTGGGCGACCTCCGGCAGCGACAGGCTCGACAGGTACGAGTAGCCGAGTTCGAGGACCCGCGCGGTGAGCGAGAAGTACTTGCCGTCCGTGCGCACGTAGCCCAGGTCGACGAGGGTGAGCAGGAACCGGCGGGCGGCCGCCCTGGTCAGCCCGGTCGCCCGGGCGACGTCGCTCAGCGTGAGTTCGGCCGCGTCCTCGTTGAACGCCTTGATCACGGCCAGCCCGCGCTCCAGCGACTGGACATGATGCGCCCCGCGCTCGGTCACCTCGCCTTCGTCCATGGGAGAACCCTAGCTGTCACCTTCTTTCTGAGCGGCAGGCTCACCGAGTTCGGCCAGTACCCGCTGGGCCACCGCGAACGCCGCGTTGGCGGCCGGGGCACCCGCGTAGACGGCGGTGTGCAGCAGCACCTCGGAGATCTCCTGCGCGGTGAGTCCATTGTGGACGGCGGCGCGGACGTGCATAGCGAGTTCGTCGTGGGCGTGCAGCGCGGTGAGCGCGGCCAGGGTGACGCAGCTGCGGGTCTTGCGGTCGAGCCCGTCCCGCGACCAGACCGATCCCCAGGCGCCCCGGGTGATGTAGTCCTGGAACGGGCGGCTGAACTCCGTGGTGCGCGCGACGGCCCGGTCGACGTGCTCGTCCCCGAGGACCTCGCGGCGCACCCTCATGCCGGTCTCGTAGGGGTCTTCGCTCATCGGGCGGCCTCCAGATGTTCGAGGATCAGGGTGTTGAACCGCTCCGGCTGCTCGAAACTCCCCAGATGCGCGGCGTCTTCGACGACCTCGAGCCGCGCGTCCGGGATGCCGCCGGCGATCACCTCGGCGTGCTCGACCGGAGTGGCCGGATCCTGGCCCCCGGCGATGACCAGGGTCCGCGCCGCGATCTTGGGCAGATCGTCGACGAGGTCCATCCGTTCGATGGCCTGGCAGGACGCCGCGTAGCCCTCGGCGGGGACGCCCGCGATCATCTCGCGCAGGTACTCGGCCTGTTCCGGATACGCGGCGGCGTACCCGGTGGTCAGCCAGCGGCCGACCCCGGCCTCGGCGACCGCCGCGGTGCCGTGCTCCCGGACCGTCTTCGCCCGGTCCGCCCACATACTCGGCGGGCCGAGTTTCGCGGACGTGCAGCACAGCACGAGACTCGCGATCCGGTCCGGGGCGTTGACGCCGAGCCACATCCCGGTCATCCCGCCGAGCGACAGCCCGACGACATGGGCTCGTTCGGCACCGTGCTCGTCGAGCAGCGCGAGCAGGTCACCGCCGAGATCCGCGAGCGTGTACGGCCCGGCGGGCACCGGGGAGGCGCCGTGCCCGCGGGTGTCGTACCGGATCACCCGGAAACCCCGCTCCACCAAGGGTTTCACCTGCGGTTCCCACATGCGGTGATCGCTGCCGAGCGATCCGCTGAACACCACGACCGGGCCGTCGGCGGGCCCCTCCGCGACGCTGTGCACCTTCACCGGCTCGGATATCGAAGACCTAGACATCGAAGAACACCGTCTCCCCTTCGCCCTGCAACCGGATGTCGAACCGGTAGCCGTCGCCGGTCTTGGTGGCGATCAAGGTGCCTTGGCGCGCCTCCGGGACCGACGCCAGCACCGGATCCCCGGAGTTGTCGTTGTCTTCGAAGTAGATCCGCGTGACCACCCGGTGGAGGAGCCCGCGCGCGAACACCGAGACGTCGATATGCGGCGCCTGCTCGCCGCCCGCCGGTCCGGGCAGTGGGCCGGGCATGATCGTCCGGATCTCGTAATGGCCGTTCGGATCGGTGGGACAGCGGCCGAAGCCCCGGAACCCGCTCGCGACCGCTCCGCGCGGGTCGTCGGGGTGGTCGAACCGGCCGTCGGCGTCGGCCTGCCAGGTCTCGATCATCGCGTCCGGCACAGGTTCGCCCGCGCCGTCGAGGACGCGGCCGTGGATACGGATCGCGGCCGGCTCGTCCGCGGGGACTACGTCCGGGCCGTCCGGCCAGGGCAGGCCGATGGACAGGTACGGGCCGACGGTCTGGGAAGGCGTCGTCTCCGGCATCAGTGCTCGTCCTCCTCGTCTTCGAAGACCGAAGCCTCGCGGCCGCGCACGACGATGTCGAACTGGAAGGCCAGCGCCCACTCGGCTTCCGTGCGGTCGAGGTCGAAACGCGCGATCATCCGCTGCCGCGCCTTCTCGTCCGGGATGGAGTTGAAGATCGGGTCCTGCGAGAACAGCGGGTCTTCCGGGAAGTACATCTGGGTGACCAGCCGCTGGGTGAACGCGCTGCCGAAGACGGAGAAGTGGATATGCGCCGGCCGCCAGGCGTTGTCGTGGTTCTTCCACGGGTACGCGCCCGGTTTGACGGTGGTGAAGGTGTAGCGCCCTTCGGAGTCGGTGAGCGTCCGGCCCGCGCCGTCGAAGTTCGGATCGAGCGGCGACGGCCAGCGGTCGCCGGTGTGCCGGTACCGGCCGCCCGCGTTCGCCTGCCAGATCTCGACGAGCGAATCGCGGATCGGCCGCCCGTCGCCGTCGAGCAGCCGCCCGGTGACGATGATCCGCTGGCCCTGCGGCTCCCCCGCGTGCCCCTTGGTGAGGTCGTTGTCGAACTCGCCGATCCGGCCAGGGCCGAGCGCGGGCCCGGTGACCTCGGTCAGCAGATGCGGGAGCACGATCAACGGCTCCTTGGGGTGCCGCAGCGCCGTCGACCGGTAACCGGCGGAATCAAGCGGCGGATGCGTGCCTTCCGGATCGCGCCGGTAGCGCGGGAGCCTCAGTTCTGCGGGTGCCGACATGCTGTTCCCTCCAGCGCGGGTCAGTGGGTCACTGGGCTTCGACGACGATGGCCAGCCCCTGGCCGACGCCGATGCAGATGGCGGCCAGACCCCATCGGCCGCCGGTGCGGCGCAGGTGGTGGGCCAGGGTGCCGACGATCCGGCCGCCGGAAGCGCCCAGCGGATGCCCGATCGCGATCGCTCCGCCGTTCACGTTGACGATCTCCGGGTCGAGCTTCGACCAGTCCCGCAGACAGGCCAGCGACTGCGCGGCGAAGGCCTCGTTCAGCTCCACCGCGGCCAGGTCCTCCCAGCCGATCCCGGCCCGCTCCAAGGCGATCTCGGCCGCGCGCACCGGGCCGATGCCGAAGACGTCCGGATCGACACCCGCCGCGCCCCGGCCGGCGATCCTGGCCAGCGGCGCCTTGCCCAGCCGCTTGCCCGCCGCCTCGTCGCCGAGCAGCAGTGCGGAGGCGCCGTCGTTCAGCGGCGACGCGTTCGCGGCCGTGACCGTCCCTTGTGGACGGAAGACGGGCTTCAGCTTCGCGAGCTTCTCCGGGCTGGAGTCCGGGCGGATACCTTCGTCGCGGGTGAGTTCGACCCCCGCGACCGGGACGACGTGGTCGTCGTAGAAGCCCTCGTCCCAGGCGCGGGCGGCGTTGACGTGGCTGCGGACGGCGAACGCGTCCTGCTCGTCGCGGCCGATGCCGTAACGCTCCGCGAGCTGCTCGGTGGACTCGCCGAGCGAGACCGTCCACTGCTCGGGCATCTTCGGGTTGACCATGCGCCAGCCCAGCGCGGTGGAGTACAGCGTCTGGTTGCCCGCCGGGAATGCCTTCTCCGGTTTCTGCATGACCAGCGGCGAGCGGCTCATCGACTCGACCCCGCCGGCGACGGCGAGCGAGGCGTCGCCGACCTGGATCGTCCGGCTTGCCTGCACGACGGCGTCGAGGCCCGAGCCGCACAGCCGGTTCACCGTGGCGCCGGGCACGGTGGTCGGCCAGCCCGCCAGCAGCGCCGCCATCCGCGCGACGTTGCGGTTGTCCTCGCCCGCGCCGTTGGCGTCGCCGAGTACGACCTCGTCGACGGTGGCCGGGTCGAGGTCGTTGCGCTCGGCCAGCGCCCGCAGCACGGTGGCGGCGAGATCGTCCGGGCGCACCCCGGACAGGGCGCCGCCGTACTTGCCGAACGGGGTACGGATGGCGTCGAACAGGAAGACGTCGGTCATGCGCTCGCCCTTTTGAGGTCTCGGAGGATGCGGAGTTCTGCCTCGGTCGGCGCCGGGGTGGTGCCCAGGTCGCCGGACACCTTCAGTTTCCACCCGGTCGCTTCGACGACCTGATCGACCTCTACCCCGGGGTGCAGTTCGGTGAGCGTGAGCTCGGCGGTCTCCGGGTCGGGCCGCATCAGGCCGAGGTCGGTGACCACCAGCGTCGGCCCGGCGCCGGGGAGGCCGAGGCGTTCGCGATCGCCCTTGCCGGTGCCGTGGCCGAACGACGTCACGAAGTCGACCTTCTCGACGAACGTGCGGGGGCTCTGCCGGAGCACCACGAACACCTCGCGGCAGGAGGCGGCGATCTCCGGCGCCCCGCCCGCACCGGGCAGACGCACCTTGGGGTTGGCGTAGTCGGGGCCGATGACGGTGGTGTTGATGTTGCCGAACTTGTCCAGCTGGGCGGCGCCGAGGAAGCCGACGTCGATCCGCCCCGGCTGGAGCCAGTAGTTGAAGACCTCGGGGACGCTGACCACGGCGTCCGCGGTGTCGGCGAGTTCGCCGTCGCCGATGGACAGCGGGAGCCTGGTCGGTTTGGCGCCGAGGCAGCCGGATTCGTAGATCAGTGTCAGGTTCGGCGCGTGCCCGCGGCGAGCCAGGTTGGCGGCCGTGCTGGGCAGGCCGATGCCCACGAAACAGGACATCCCGTCGCCGAGCGCTCGGGCCGCGGCGACGCTCATCATCTCGTCGGAGGTGTACTCGGTCATGCCTTCACTCCCGTCAGCTCGTCGAGCCAGCGGGTGAAGCTCTCCCTGTCCCGGCCGATCGCGTCCCATGCCTGGTAGGCGTCGTTGTCCCGTTCGTAGTAGCCCGCCGCGTACGACGGCCTCGCGCCGCCGGGCACCTCGGCCACGGCGGTGACGGCCCACGACGGCAGCACGATCGCGCCCGGCCGGGGCTCCAGCTCGTCGACGACCTCCTCGACGGTGACCAGCGACCGTTTCGCCGCGAGCACCGCCTCCTTCTGGACGCCGGTGATCCCCCAGATCTGGACGTTGCCCGCCCGGTCGGCGCGCTGGGCGTGGACGATCGTGACGTCCGGGTTGAGCGCGGGGACCGCGGCCAGCCGCTCACCGGTGAACGGGCAGGTGATGGGTTTGATCGTGTCGGTCCGGGCCGGGAGATCGGTTCCGGTGTAGCCGCGCAGGACGGCGAACGGCAGGCCCGAAGCACCGGCGACGTACCGATTCGCCATACCCGCGTGGCTGTGTTCCTCTATCTCCAGTGGCACCGGCCAGGAGTGCTGGACCGCGTCACGGAACCGGTGCAGCGAACCGACCCCGGGGTTTCCGCCCCACGAGAAGATCAGCTTGCTCGCGCAGCCCGCGCCGATCAGCTGGTCGTAGACGATGTCCGGCGTCATGCGGACCAACGTCAGGCCGGTGCGGCCCTGGCGGACGATCTCGTGCCCGGCGGCCACGGGGATGAGGTGCGTGAAGCCCTCGAGCGCGACGGTGTCGCCGTCGTGCACCAGCCGTGCCACGGCCTCCTTCAACGACAGCAGCTCCGCCATCCCCACCCTCCAGGCTGTTCATGACACTGTTCGGATCGCGCACACATGTTCTGCATATGAACATAGCTCAGCTGACGCGACCGTGCAACCGAGCGCGAACGCGGCCAGAACCCGGGATCCGACACAGCGGTCCTTGCACGCGCAACTACCGCATTCAGAGGACTAAGTGCTAGCAGAAGACGGCCGTCGCCCAACGTGGCTCACCCGCCGGTCATGTTCCACCCCTTGAATCCCCTGGTCGCGGAGCTTTTCCGCACCACTCACCATCCCGGGATATCGGACGGTGACGACTCCCCCGCGCAGGGGAAGCGCCTCCCTCATAGCGGGGATTTCCCGTATTTGGGATACCAACCGCCGCACACTAGGCTGAGCGCGTGACCTCGACGATCGCGGTGACCCGGTGGATTCCCGACGAAGCGCTGAAAGTGCTCGCCGAGGCCGGGGAGGTGAAACTGTCGCGCGCCGACCGGCCGCTGACGCCGGACGAACTGCGTGAGTTCGTCCGCGGCTCGTCCGCGATCGTCGGCATGCTGCACGACCGGATCGACGGGGAGGTCGCCGACGCGGCGGGCCCGGACCTGAAGGTCGTGGCGAACGTGGCCGTCGGCTACGACAACATCGACGTCCCGGCGCTGGCCGGCCGCGGCGTCACCGTCACCAACACCCCCGGCGTGCTCACCGACGCCACCGCGGATCTGGCGTTCGGGCTGATCCTCGCGGTCACGCGACGGCTCGGCGAGGGCGAACGGCTGATCCGCTCCCGCACGCCCTGGTCGTTCCATCTGGGTTTCCTGCTCGGCTCTTCGTTGCAGGACAAGACACTCGGGATCGTCGGGCTCGGACAGATCGGGCAGGCGGTCGCGCGCCGGGCGCTCGGTTTCGGCATGCGGATCGTCTACTCAGGACGATCGAGGGCCGCCGAAGACGTCGAGAAGCCCTTGGGCGCGAAGTACATGCCCTTCGACGAACTGCTGCGAAGCTCCGACGTCGTGTCCCTGCACTGCCCGCTGACGCCGGAGACCCGGCATCTCGTCGACGCGGACGCGCTGAAGGCGATGAAACCGGGCGCGTATCTGATCAACACCACACGCGGTCCCGTCGTCCACGAGGCCGCGCTGGCCGACGCGCTCGAAGCCGGGGAAATCGCCGGGGCCGGCCTCGACGTGTTCGAGGCCGAACCCGAGGTCGAACCACGGCTGCTGGATCGCGAAAACGTCGTCTTGACGCCGCATCTCGGATCGGCGACGGTCGAGACCCGTACTGCCATGGCCGTGCTCGCGGCCGAGAACGTCGCGTCGGTGCTCACCGGCGGAAACCCGCTGACGGAGGTTCGTCCATGACTCGTGTGGTCATCGCGCCCGACAAGTTCAAGGGAAGCTTGACCGCGGTCGAGGCCGCGGAGGCGATCGCCCACGGCGTCCGCGACGCGCTGCCCGAAGCCGAGGTTTCGTCCTGCCCGGTCGCCGACGGCGGCGAAGGAACACTCGACGTCCTCGTCGCGGCGGGTGGCCGTCTCGTGAAACTCCCCGTACGCGGGCCGCTCGACGACACAGTCGACGCCCGCTACGTGACACTCGACGGCACGGCCTACATCGAATCGGCCCGCGCCTGCGGGATCGAATTCGTCGAGCCGAGCCCGGAGGTGGCGCTCGCCGCGCACACCTGGGGCGTCGGGGAACTGCTCGCGCACGCGCTCGACAACGGCGCGCGGCGGCTGGTGCTGACCGTCGGCGGGACGGCGAGTACCGACGGCGGCGCCGGGATGCTGGCGGCGCTGGGTGCCGGGGTCTTCGACGCGTTCGGCGCGCCGGTCGGGCTCGGCGGCGGCACGCTGGGCCGGGTCGCCCTGGCCGAACTCGGCCCGGTGCGTGAACGGCTCGGCTCCGTCGAGGTCGCCGTCGCCACCGACGTCACGAACCCGCTGCTCGGCCCTCGAGGCGCGGCCGCGATCTTCGGCCCGCAGAAGGGCGCGGGCCCGCGCGAAGTCGAGCAACTGGACGAGTCTCTGTCCCGCTGGGCGCAGGCGTTGCGGACCGCCGGTGCGCCCGATGTCTCCGATGTTCCCGGAGCGGGCGCGGGTGGCGGAGTCGCGGCGGGCGCGATCGCGGGACTCGGTGCGAGCGTCGAATCCGGTTTCCAGCTCATCGCCGGGCTCACCGGGGTCGCCGGCGCCATCGAACACGCCGACCTCGTGATCACCGGCGAAGGCTCGCTGGACGAGCAGAGCCTCGACGGCAAGGCACCGGCGGGCATCGCGGCCCGCGCACGGGAACACGCGGTACCGCTGATGGTGCTGGCCGGGCGGATCCAGCTGGACGAGAGCCAGCTCACCGGCCTCGGGGTCGTGGGCAGCGCCGCCCTGATCGACCACGCGCCTTCACTCGACCACGCGCGTGCGCACGCGGCGGAACTCCTGCGCGAGCGAGCCGGCGAGCTGGTCCGCGCCTGGGCCCGTACTTGAGCCTGGGCAGCGGCGCCTCCGCTGTGGGTCGTGAGTGGCGTTTCGGGTTCTAACCCGAAACGCCACTCACGACCAGGACCGGCACGCGACGGGACGTAAAGCTGGGACCGCCGGGCTCAGCTGCCGGGCTGGGGCTGGGCCTGCGGAAGTACGGCGAAGGCGACTTCGCCGGTTTCGTCCTGCTGGACGTCGAGGACCTTGTCGTCGAGCAACGCGGCCGCTTCCGGCTCCAAGAACACCTTCGGGCCGCCGTCGGCGCCGAGGACCTTGTCGCCGCTTTCCGGCTCCGGAGCGACGGAAACCGCGAGCTGGGGATTGTCCCCCTGCTGGGAATGCATGGCGAACCGCAGCCCGCCTCCGTCCTGGCCGTTCTCCTGCCCGGTCAGTGCGGTGATCGCCTCGGCGGCGGCTTCGGTGACTGTCAGCATCTCTGCCCTTCCTTCGTCGCGGTCTTGCACTTGACCGACCACGCTAGGGGGTGTCGGCATGGCCCGCCGTCTGAGTGAAGATCATTTCTCGCCGACGTCCGGCTCCTCCTCCGCCAGCCGCATGGCGTGCGACTCACCTTCGCGGATCTCCGCGGGTGTGGTCCCGAACCGGTCGGCGCCACTCCAGTGCTCGGGCGGTTCGACCCCTTCTTCGAGCGGGTCGACGCGGAGTTCGTCCTCGTCGAGCGCCTCACTGGGATCCAGCGTTTCCGGCTCCGCGCTCTCGCGATCGCTCATCGGCCGCTCCCTCCTGGTCGGACGTTGCCCGGGGCGTGCTGTACTCGACCCCGTCCCGGTGGCGTACCCGGCGTCTCCGCAGGCCAAACGGCGGCGCTGTCGCGGGGATCACAGTTTCTCAGGTGGTTCATTAGCTTCACAAGTTTGTGAAACAAGGAGTAGCGTCGTCGGTATGACCACCACCAGGTGGGCGCCAGGGCACCGGATCATCCGGCGCGCGCCGGAGCGGCACCACGAACTCGGCAACCACGCCGCTTGGTACGTCGTCGCCGGCGTCGCCGCCACCGGCCTGCAGGCGGTGTTGTTCCTTCTCCTGCAACCGATCCTCGGCCCGCAGTTGGCGAATCTGGTCGCCCTCGCGGTCACCACCGTCGGGAACACCGAGTTCCACCGCCGGGTCACCTTCGCCACCCGCAAGAGTCACGCGGGCAAGCGGCATTTCCAGGATCTGGTGACCTTCGCCTTCTACGCCGTGTACGGCTCGATCGTGCTCGCGTCCCTCGACGCGGTGATCACCGAGCCGACCGCGCTGGAACAGACCGGCGCGCTGCTCGCGGCCAGCGTCGTGGGCGGCATCGCGCGCTTCGCGGTTCTTCGCTGGTGGGTCTTCGCGCGCCGGAACGCTTAGTCTTCATCGCGTGGCAGAGATCAACGGCCCGCACGACGGCGGCTCGGAACCCGACTACCGCTTCACGCTCGCCAACGAACGGACGTTCCTCGCCTGGCTCCGGACGGCACTGGGCCTGCTGGCCGGCGGCGTCGCCGTCCATCAACTGGTCCCCGATCCGAGCGCGCTGAGCACCGTCCTGGCCGGGCTGTGCGTCGTACTGGCCGCCATACTCGCGGGGAGCGCCTATCCGCGCTGGCGGAGGGTGCAGACCGCGATGCGCACGGGGCGGCCGCTGCCGAAGAGCGGGATGCTGCTCCTGCTGACCGCCGGAATCCTCGTGATCACCCTGACCGCCGCGGCACTGGTCGTCTTCTCGTGAACCCGGCCGATCACGGAGCGCAAGCGGAACGGACGGGGCTCGCCTGGCGCCGGACCGCGCTCGCGGCTACTGGCTGCACACTCCTTCTCTTGCACACCGCGGCCCGGCGAGGATGGGGTACGGCGGTCATCCCGGTCGCCTTCGCGGGGGCCATGGTGGTCACCTTGACCGCCGTCGGCGCGATCCGTGAACGAGCACTGCGCCGTCCGGAAACCCCGAAACCTCTTAACCCGATCCTTGCTGTCACAACGTCGGCACTCGTCGTAGCGACGGCGGCCGCGCTGATTGCGGTGCGCTAAGTCCCGCGCACATCCAGCGACGCCGAAGCCTCTTTTCGCGACACAGAGTCTCGGTTGTATTAAGCCGACTCCGGCGAACGGGCTATCTCTAGTTGAAATCTTTACTGCCGTCCGATCCACGCTTACGATTACGCTGCGTCGCAACGGCGGCAGATGAATCTGATCTTACGGAGCATCTGCCGCCCTCAATCGTTACGGAGTGTTGACCCCTCGACAGCGACGGTCGCAGGGTCGGCCGGGGAGGACGACCATGCAAGCAACTTCAAGCGCGTCCAGAACCGTCACCCCCGATGCGGTCCCCGGATACACGACTCCGGAGCACCTGCCTCGACCGGGCGGACGGCTGACGAAGGAGGACCTCGATCCCCTCGTCAAGGACGCGGGCGACGGGAATCCCGCCGCGATCCAGTCCCTGCTGCGGATGATCGGCCCCGTCGTGGTCCGCTACTGCCGCGCCAGAATGGGCGGCCGCGACCTGTCCTACCTGTCGGCGGACGACGTCGCGCAGGAAGTGTGCATGGCGGTGCTGAAAGCACTGCCCGGCTACCAGGATCGCGGCGGCTCGTTCCTCTACCTCGTGCACGCCATCGCCGCCAACAAGGTCGCCGACGCCTACCGCGCCGTCTCCCGCGACCGGTCGGAACCGGTACCTGAACTGCCGGAACGGCCCATCGGCGACAACGAACCCGAAACCCACGCCCTGCACCTGGACCTCGGTGCCCGCCTCAACCGCCTGCTCTCCACCCTCCCGCGGGTGCAGCAGGAGATCCTCGCCCTCCGCATCGCCGTCGGCCTGTCCGCCGCCGAAACCGCCGAGGCACTCGGGATCTCCGCCGGCAACGTACGCGTGACACAACACCGCGCACTGGCCCGCCTGCGGACGATGGTCAAACAGGACGAGTTCTGATCTTTTCTCCCCTGCCGCAGGTCGTCGATCGGCGGTTCTCAGGCGCCCGGACCCCGCGCCGCCCACTTTCCCCCTTCCCCCGGCCTCCCGCCGGGGTTTCGTCGTATCTCGTGACTCGCGTGAAGGTTTTCCGGGGAGTCGTGAGTGGCAAAGAGGGTTAGAACGCGCATCGCCACTCACGACCCTCGGGCAATACTGCACAAAATTCCCAAATCGGACGCACTGCTCGCAAAAGAGCGTCCTTTTTGGACAGTACGAGGGGTGCTAGGCCTCGGTGGCGAGCCCGCTCGCACCGCGGACTCCCTCACGTAAGGCGATAGGCCCGCCGCGCCGTCCCGTCGAAGAACTCCAGCCGCTCGGCGTCGCTCAGCGAACCCGTGAGCGAAAACGCCGTGTCCACGACGACTTCGTACGCGGCCGCCAGTTCGCAGACCGGCCAGTCGGAGCCGAACATCAGCCGCGAAGCCCCGAACGACTCCAGCACGTGCTCGGACCAGCGCGCCAGCTGCCCGACCTTCCACCGTGCCCAGTCCGCCTCGGTCACCAGCCCCGAAAGCTTGCAGTACACGTTGTCCAGCTCCGCCAAGGCCGCGACACCGTCCGCCCACGGCTGCCATTCGCCCGAGGCGATCGGCGGCTTCGCGGCGTGGTCGAGGACGAAAACCTGATCCGGCAACGCTTTCGCGGCGGCGAGGGCCGCGGGAAGCTGCGGCGGCTTGACCAGCAGGTCGTACGCCAGCCCGGCCTCGCCGAGAGCGGCGAGACCGCGCAGGACCTCTGGCCGCGTCAGCCACGACGGGTCCGGCTCGTCCTCGACCTGGTGCCGGATTCCCACCAGCGGCCCGGAAAACGCGGCCAAGCGCTCGGCGACGTCGGGAGCGGTGAGATCGGTCCAGCCGACGACGCCGGCGATCAGCGGTTCGTCCCGCGCCACGGAAAGGAACTCGCGCGTCTCCTCCTCCGACGAGACCGTCTGCACCAGCACGGTCCCCTTCACCCCCGCCGCCTTCGTCACCGCGCGGAGATCGTCCACTGTGTACGGACGCCGGATCGGTTCCAGCGCCGTGCCGGTCATCCACGGGTAGTCCCGTCGCGACGGGTCCCAAAGGTGGTGGTGCGCGTCGATCACGGCTGTCCTTCCTCCCGCAGCACGGTGTCCTCACGCAACAGTCCCGCACGGATCAGGTCCGTCCACAACTCGCGCGGCACCGGGCGGCGGAAGCGTTCGGCGTTGAGCCGGACCTGGTCCGGATCGTGCGCGCCGACGACGACGGACACCACCGAGGGATGCGCGGCGGGCAGCGCCAGCGCGGCTTGCGGGAGTTCGACACCGTGCCGCGCGCAGACGTCGGCGATCCGCTGGGCGCGTTCGACCAGCTCGGCCGGGGCCTCGGCGTAGTCGTACATCGTGCCCGGTGCCGTGGTGGCGAGGATCCCGGCGTTGAACGCGCCGCCCGCCACCACGTCCACCCCGCGTTCCGCGCACAGCGGGAGGAGATCGTCGAGAGCGGGCTGGTCGAGCAGGGTGTACCGGCCCGCCAGCAGGATCACGTCGAGATCGAACCGGCGGACGAATTCCGCGAGCATCGGCGCTTGGTTCATCCCGGCGCCGATGGCGTCGACGACACCCTGCTCCCGCAATTCGAGCAACGCGGGGAAGGCTCCGTTGACGGTGTCCTCGAAGTGCTCGTCGGGGTCATGCACGTAGACGACATCGACGCGGTCGAGTCCGAGCCGGTCAAGACTGTCCTCAAGCGACCGAAGGATCCCGTCGCGGCTGAAGTCCCACCGTCGTTTGTACGCGGCGGGAACGACGAACCCCTGCGAGTCGGTCCGCGAAGCGCCGTCGGGATCGGGCTCCAGTACCCGGCCGACCTTGGTCGACACCACGAAGTCCGCGCGGGGATACGCCGAAAGCGCCGCGCCCAGCCGTCGTTCCGACAGGCCGAGACCGTAGTGCGGGGCGGTGTCGAAATAGCGGATGCCTTCGTCCCACGCCTGGCGGACGGTCGCTTCGGCCGTCTCGTCGGTGATGGCGTGGTACAGGTTGCCCAGCTGCGCGCAGCCGAGCCCCAGCGGGGACAGGGGAAGCTTCACGGAAGCTCCCAGACGAGGCCGATCCCCGAATCGTTGCCCGAGTAGTCGTCCTCGACGTCGAGCAGTTCGGACATCCGAGCTTGCCAGGGAATATTGGCCGGATGATCGCGCAGGACCGCGCGCATCTTCGCGTAGTCCTCGACCTCGACCACGTGGAACAGGTCGAGACCGTCCCGCCAGATCCGCCACGAACGCACCCCCGCACCGCGCAGGGCTTCGTCCAGGTCGGGCGGGATGACGGCGTGGACCGACTCGTATTCGGCCTCCTTGCCCGGCTTCAGCCGGGTGTGGAGTGCCACTCTTTGTAGTGCGACACCGTGGGTCACCGCGCCTCCTTCATTCGAAACATGGCACTCTGTCAACTAACACTCAAACATCCGAGGTCTTCGGGGAGGGCGGTGGAACATGCCGGTCACCGATGTCGCGATCGACAAGATCAAGGACATGATCATCTCCGGCGAGCTTGCTCCGGGCGACAGGCTGCCGAAGGAGGCCGAACTGGCCCAGCGGCTCGGCCTGTCCCGCAGTTCGCTGCGCGAAGCGGTGAAGGCGCTGTGCCTGATCCGCGTGCTCGACGTCCGCCAGGGCGACGGGACGTACGTCACCAGCCTCGAACCGAATCTCCTCCTCGACGCGATGACGTTCGTGGTGGACTTCCACCGCGACGACACCGTGCTGGACTTCCTCGCCGTCCGCCGGATCCTCGAACCGGCGGCGACGGCGCTGGCCGCACTGCACATGAGCGACGAGGACATCGCGGAACTAGGCCGCCTGCTCGACGAACTGGCCGACTCGCCGACGGTGGAGGCGCTGGTCGCGAACGACCTGCAGTTCCACCGCAAGATCGCCGACGGCTCCGGCAATCCGGTGCTGTGCTCGCTGCTGGACAGCCTGTCCGGCCCCACCGCGCGCGCCCGCATCTGGCGCGGGCTCACCCAGGAGGGCGCGGTCGCGAAGACCCGCGAGCAGCACACGGCGATCTACGAGGCCATCGCGGCCCGTGAACCCGAACTCGCGCGTTCGTGGGCCACCGTGCACGTGGCCGGGGTGGAGCAATGGCTCCGCAACGCGCTCGGCACCGCCGACGACCCCACCACGGCCGCCGAAGCTTCCTGACACCGCTCTCTCCTCTCTCACGCCCTCTAACCGGCCCTTCGCGCGCTAGGAACGGTCCTTTCCTCGCAAAATTTGCAAGGAAAGGACCGTTCATCGCATCGGCGAGAGGGCTAGGTCTGGGCCTTCCCACCGGCGTAGCGGGAAATGATCAACGCGACCAGGATGATCACGCCGTAGATCGCCTTCAGCCATTCCGGCGGCACCTGCGCCACCTGCAGCAGGTTGGTGACGGTCTGCAGCAGCAGCACACCGGTGAGCGCCCCGACCAGGGTGCCCTTCCCACCGTCCAGTGAGACACCGCCGATCACCGCAGCGGCGAACACCTGAAGGATCAATCCGTCGCCCTGGTCCGCACCGAGCGCGCCGACGTAACCGGTGTACGCGAGCCCGCCCAGCGCGGCCAGCACACCGGCCACGACGAAGACACCCCACGAGATCCGGTCGACGCGGATACCGGCGGCCCGCGCGGCTTCGCGGTTGCCGCCGATGGCGTACAGCGACCGGCCGATCCGGTGATACCGCAGCCCCAGCCCGAACACGGTGAACAGCGCCGCGGCCAGCCACACCGACATCGGCAGCCCGATGAACGTCGTGGTGGCGAGCGCGGTGAACACGTCCAGCTGGTCGAAGAGCGTCTTCCCCTGCGTGGACCCGATCTGCGTACCGCGCAGCACCGTCAGCATCGCCAGCGTGACGATGAAGGCGTTCAGCTTCAGTTTGACGATCAGGAAACCGTTCACGAAGCCGACCGCGGCACCGGCCACCAGCACGGCGAGGATGCCCGCGAAACCGGGGATCTCGGTGCCGAAACCCGAAGAAGCCACCGGGATGACCAGCATCGCGCCCAAGGCGGGCGCCATGCCCATGGTGGATTCCAGTGACAGGTCGAACTTCCCGGTCAGCAGTACGAGCGATTCGCCCAGCACCACCATCGACAGCGCGGCCGAAGCGGACAGGATCCCGACGATGCTGCCGAAGGTCAGGAACGTGTCGCTGATCAGTCCTCCGATGATCAGCACCACGACGAGCGCCGGCACGAGCGCGAGTTCGCGCAGCCAGCGGAACTTCCGGCGCTTCGGCGGGGCCGTGAGCGTCGAAGTCTTCGGATCGGTCATCAGTTCGGTCACCGCTCGACTCCTTCGATGTCGGCCACCAGGTCGCCGTCGGACCAGCCCGCCCGGTGTTCGGCGACCACGGCGCCGGCACGCAGCACCAGCACCCGGTCGCTCAGGCGGAGATCGTCCAGCTCGTCGCTGACGATCAGCACCGCCTTGCCCTCGGCCCGCACCCGGTCGACGACCGCGAGCAGCGCCTCCTTCGATTTGACGTCCACACCCGCGGTCGGGTTGATCAGCACCACCAGGCGCGGATCACCGGCCAGCGCACGGGCCAGGACGACCTTCTGCTGGTTGCCGCCGGAAAGGTCGGACACCGGCTGGTCCGCGTCGGCCGCGACGATGTCGTAGTCCCGCAACGCCCGCACGGCCCGGCCGTACCGCGCGCCCGGTGCCGCGAGACCACCCTTGCCCATGCGGTCCAAAATGGACAGTGTGGCGTTGTCGGCGATGGAGTGCTCCAGCACCAGTCCCTCGTGATGACGATCCCTCGGCACACAGCCGATCCCGGCACGGATCGCGGCCGGGATGTCGCCCGGTTCCAACGGTTTCCCGTCCATCCGGACCGTGCCGGAGGACGGCGGACGCAGTCCGTACACGGTTTCGGCGACCTGATGCTTGCCGCTGGCGTTGCTGCCCGCGAGCCCGATCACCTCGCCGCGGTGGATCCGGAACGTCACGTCCGCGAAGCCGTCACCGGAAAGCCCGTCGACGGCCAGGACCTCGGCGGCGTCCTCGTCCAGCGCCTCGCGCGTGGAGGCGTCGCGGACGGAAAGGCCGCCCTGTTCACCGGTCATCGCGTCGATCAGTTCGGCGCGGCCGACCTTGGAGACCGGCGCGGTCAGGATGTGTTTGGCGTCGCGCAGCACGGTGACCGCCTGGCACACCTCGTACACCTCGTGGAGGTGGTGCGAGATGAACAGGAACGTCACGCCGTTCGCCTGCATCTGACGCATCCGCGCGAAAAGCCGGTCGATCGCCTGGCTGTCCAGCTGCGCCGTCGGCTCGTCGAGCACGATGAACCGGGCGCCGTACGAGAGCGCCCTGGCGATCTCGACGAACTGCCGATCCTCGACCGAGAGCTCGCCCGCCGGGGTGTCGACGTCGACCGCCACGTCCCAGGAGTCGAGCAGTTCCCGTGCCTGACGGCGCAATCGCTGCCAGCCGATCGTGAAACCCTTGCCCGACTGGCGATTGAGGAACAGGTTCTCCGCGACGGTCAGCTGCGGGACGACCATCGCGTGCTGGTAGACGCAGGCGACCGCGCGTTTCCAGTCGTCCTGTCTGGACAAGGGCGGCGCGGGGACACCGCCGAACTCGACGTGACCGGTGTCCGTTTTGGACAGTCCGGTGAGGATGGAGACGAGCGTCGATTTCCCCGCACCGTTGCGGCCGACGAGCGCGTGCGACTCGCCGGGGTGCACGGTGAGGCTGACGTCGGACAGCGCCACGGTCGGCCCGTAGCGTTTGCCGACACCCTGTGCGCTGACCACCGGCACGGCGGCGGACCCGGCGGGCAGCGCGCTCACAGGTTGTTCCCCCAGAGTGCCTTGTCGTCCACGTTGTCCTTGGTGACGACGGGCGCGGGGAGCTGGTCTTCGAGGATCCCCGGCCGGACCTCGACGACGGTGCTGCCGTGGTCGGTCGGCCCCGCCTTGAAGGTCTCCCCCGCCATCGCCTTCTTGATCCAGTACATGCCGTACTTGGCGTAATCGTCGGCGGGCTGCGAGACGGTCGCGTCGAGTTCGCCCGCGCGGATCGCGGCCAGCTCCTGGGGAATGCCGTCGTTGCTGACCAGCACGACGTGCTTCGGGTCGCCGACCGGGAAGGAGAGGTTCTTGCGTTTGAGCGCCTGCTGCGTCGGCGCCAGGTACACGCCGCCCGCCTGCATGTACACGGCCTTGATGTCCGGGTTCGCGGTCAGCAGGCTGTCCAGGCCGGAAGAAGCCTTGTCCGCCTTCCATTCGGCGGCGATCTCCAGCACCTGGACGCCCGGGAACTTCGTCTTCATGCACTGACGGAACGCTTCGGAGCGGTCGCGGCCGTTGACCGAGGCCAGGTCGCCCATGACCTGCACGACCTTGCCCGAAGTGACCTTCGCGCCGATCGCCTCGCAGGCCTTGGTGCCGTACGCCTTGTTGTCCGCGCGCACCACCATCGCGACCTTGCCGCCCTCCGGCGCGACGTCGACGGCCACCACCGGGACGCCCTTGTTCTCCGCCGCTTTGAGGCCCGCCACGACGGCGGCGGAGTCCAGCGGCGTCACGAGCAGGCCCTTGACGCCCTGGTTGAGCAAGGTGTTGATGTCGGTGATCTGCTTCGCCGGATCGCTGTCCGCGTTGACCGTGGGCAGCGCCTCGACGCCCTGCTCCTTCGCCTTCTGCGGTACGTAGTTGTTGTAGGCCTGCCAGAACGGCGAGGTCAGCAACGGGATCGTCGCGCCGACCTTGCCGCCTCCGCCCTGGGGAGCAGTGGCTGCGTTGTTCTTAGTGGACCCGCAGGCCGACAACGCCAGCCCGAGCGCGGTGGCCGCGGCGGCCACCTTGATCACCCTCGTACGCACCGCATCCTCCTTGATGGCAGCGAAACTACTGGTGGTGGACCGGGCCGCGCGGACGCAACCCGTACATCCCTCCGTCGACCGCGAGCGCCGTGCCGGTGGTCGAAGCCGACAGCGGACTGGCGAGATACACGACCGCGTTCGCGACCTCGTCCGCGGTGACCAGCCTGCCCATCGGCTGACGGGCGGCCAGCGCGGCGCGTTCCGCCTCCGGATCGCCTGCGGCGTCGAGCAGCCTGCCGACCCACGGGGTGTCCGCGGTGCCGGGGCAGACGCAGTTGACGCGGATCCGGTCGGCGAGGTGATCGGTCGCCATCGCCAAGGTCAGCGAGAGCACCGCGCCCTTGCTGGCCGAGTACAGCGCGCGGTTGGGCAGGCCCGCCCACGCGGCGATCGAACAGGTGTTGACGATCGCGGCCGACGGCGAGTTCTTCAGATGCGGCAACGCCGCCCGCGCGAGCCGCACCATGCCGACGACGTTGATGTCGAGCACCCGGTGCCATTCGTCGTCGCTGTTGGCGGCGACGTCGCCCTGCGCGCCGATACCCGCGTTGTTGACCAGGATGTCGAGCCTGTCGAATCGCTCGGCGACCGCGTCGATCGCCGAGCGGACCTCCTTGTCGGAGCCGACGTCGCAGCGGAATCCGGTGAGGCCTTCGGGCAGGTCGCCGGGATTCAGGTCGAGCACCGCGACCTTCGCCCCGCGCGCGGCGAGCAGGTCCGCGGTGGCCCTGCCGATTCCCGAGGCACCGCCGGTGACGGCGGCGACGAGGCCTTCGAACTCACTCACTGGTTTGTCTCCGTCCACTCTGGACCGTCGGGGAAGGTGAACCGGCGCAGGGTCGCGTCGTGCATCCGGGCCGAGAAACCCGGCGCGGACGGGGCGACGTAGCGGCCGTCGACGACGGCGGCCGGATCGGTGAAGTGCTCGTGGAGGTGGTCGACCCATTCGATGGACCGGTCGGTGTCGCTCCCGGACACCGCCGCGAAATCGAACATCGACAGGTGCCGGACGAGTTCGCACAGCCCGACCCCGCCGGCGTGCGGGCAGACCGGCACCCCGAATTTGGCCGCCAGCAACAGGATCGCCAGGTTCTCGTTGAACCCGCCGACCCTGGCCGCGTCCAGTTGCAGCACCGAGATCGCGCCCGCCTGCAGCAGCTGCTTGAACACCACGCGGTTCTGGACGTGCTCACCGGTGGCCACCCGGATCGGGGCGAGCGCCTTGGCGATCGCGGCGTGCCCGAGCACGTCGTCCGGCGAGGTGGGCTCCTCGATCCAGTACGGGTCGTACGGGGCCAGCGCGGTCATCCAGGTGATCGCGGTCGAGACGTCCCAGCGCTGGTTCGCGTCGACGGCGACCCGGATGTCCGGGCCGACGGTCTCGCGGGCGAGCTTCATCCGGCGGACGTCGTCCTCGAGATTCCCGCCGACCTTCAGTTTGATCATCTCGAAGCCGTCCGCGACCGCCTGTTCGGCGAGCCGGACCAGTTTCGCGTCCGAGTAACCGAGCCAGCCGGGGGAAGTGCTGTACGCGCGGTAGCCGTCGCGTTCGATCTTCGCGATCCGTTCGGCGCGGCCGGGTTCGGCGGCGCGGAGGATGTCGAGCGCCTCTTGTTCGGTCAGCGCGTCGGAGAGATACCGGAAATCGACGAGGGAGACCAGGTCCTCCGGCGACATCTCGGCGGCGAACCGCCAGACGGGGAGCCCGGCGATCCGCGCGGCGAGATCCCAGGCGGCGTTGACCACCGCTCCGATCGCCATGTGCGCGACGCCCTTTTCCGGGCCGAGCCAGCGCAGTTGCGAGTCGCCGACCAGTGCCCGCGACAGGTCGCCGAGCCCGGCCGCGTCGGTGGGCACGTCCCTGCCGACGACGTGCGGTTCCAGCGCGCGGATCGCCGCGGCCTGGACGTCGTTGCCGCGTCCGATGGTGAAGGCGAGCCCGTAGCCGTCCGGGCCGCCGTCGGTGTGCAGCACGACGTACGCGGCCGAGTAGTCCGGGTCCGGGTTCATGGCGTCCGAACCGTCCAGCTCCCGTGAAGTGGGGAAGCGGACGTCGAGCACCTCCATGCCCACGATCTTCGCCATCACGCCTGCCTGACGTTCTGACGCTGGCGGCCGAGGCCGTCGATCTCGAGCTCGATGACGTCACCCTCGGTCAGATACGGCTTCGGCTCGGGCTGGCCGAGCGCGACGCCCTGCGGGGTGCCGGTGTTGATGAGGTCACCGGGGCGCAGCACCATGTACTGGCTCACGTAGTGCACGATCTGGGCGACCGAGAAGATCATGTCCTTGGTCGACGAGTCCTGCTTCTTCTCGCCGTTGACCCACAACCGCAGGCCGAGGCCCTGCGGGTCGGCCACCTCGTCGGCGGTGACCAGCCACGGGCCGAGCGGGTTGAAGTTCTCGCACGACTTGCCCTTGTCCCAGGTGCCGCCGCGTTCGAGCTGGAACTCGCGTTCGGACACGTCGTTCGAGACGGTGTAGCCCGCGACGTATTCCAGGGCCTCTTCGGCGCTTTTGAGGTAGCGCGCGGTCTTGCCGATGACGACGCCGAGCTCGACCTCCCAGTCGGTCTTGGTCGAGCCGCGCGGCACGAGCACGTCGTCCTCCGGTCCGACGACGACGTCGGGAGCCTTCATGAAGACGACGGGTTCGGTCGGGACCTCGGCGCCGGATTCCTCGGCGTGCTGCCGGTAGTTAAGGCCGATGCAGACGACCTTGCCCGGCCGCGCGATCGGCGAGGCGACCCTGGCCGAGGTGACTTCGGGCCCGGCTTCGGGCAGCTCGCCGGCGGCCAGCGCGGCCGCGACCCTGGCGACGCCGTCGCCCGCGAAGAAGCTGCCATCGATGTCGGCGGTCAGCGCCGAGAGGTCGCGCAGCGTGCCGTCCCCGGCACGTACGAACGGACGCTCACTTCCCGGCTCCCCGAGTCGCAACAGCTGCACGGATTTTCCCTTCCAGCCGAACCGTCAACAATCAACGGCTCCCACAGCAACGAACAGACATCCGATGTATACCCGACGACGTTCGCCAAGATCTAGGGGCCGTCCGGATTTGTCCCGAAAATTGATCGGATCAGTCTTGCGAAGTCTGGGTGGCGAGACTCACAGCGGGAATAGTTACCTACTCTAAGCAAGTTGTTCGTCGCGGAACCTTGGCTGGGGAAAGGAAGAGCATGACCATCGCGCCCGAGCGAGTGGAAGAAACCGTCGCGCGCCCTCTCACGACCGGACGCGCCCGGTTCGTCCTGATCCTTGGCGGCCTGTCCGCCTTCGGGCCCCTGTCCATCGACATGTACCTGCCCGCGCTGCCGCAGATGGCGGGCGAACTGCGCGCGGCGGACGCGACCGTGCAGCTCACGCTCAGCGCGTTCATCATCGGGCTCGCCCTCGGCCAGCTGATCCTCGGACCTCTGTCCGACGCGATCGGCCGCCGCAAACCGCTCGTGGCCGGGCTCGCGCTCTACATGGTCGGCTCGATCCTGTGCGCCGTCGCCCCGACCGCCGAACTGCTCATCGCCGCGCGCGGGGTGCAGGCCTTCGGCGCCGCGGCGGGCATCGTGATCGCCAGGGCGACCGTGCGCGACCTCTACTCCGGCACCGCGATGACGAAGTTCTTCTCGCTGCTCATGCTGGTCAACGGCCTCGCCCCGATCCTGGCGCCGATCATCGGCGGCCAGATCCTCAACTGGACGTCGTGGCGCGGCGTGTTCGTCTGCCTGACCGTGTTCGGCGCGGTCCTGCTCGCCGTCGTCTTCTTCCTGCTGCCGGAACCCCTGCCCGAGGAACGCCGCACCCCCGCGCGGTTCGGCTCGGTGCTGCGGAAGTACGCGAGCCTGTTCGGCGATCGCGGCTTCCTCGGTTACGCGCTGGCCTCCGGGCTGATGTTCGGCAGCCTGTTCGCCTACATCTCCGGCTCCTCCTTCGCACTGCAGGGCGTCTACGGGCTCAGCCCGCAGGCGTACAGCCTGGTGTTCGGGCTCAACGGCATCGGCATCGTGGCCGTCGGACAGCTGAACGGGCGCATCGTCGGACGTTTCCCGGAGCGGACGCTGCTGACCGTCGGCCTGGTCATCGCGGCGGTGGCCGGCTTCGGCGTGCTGGCCGCGACGGTGCTGGACCTCGGGCTGATCGGGCTGCTGATCCCGCTGTTCATCCTGGTGTCGAGTATCGGCATGGTGGCGCCGAACGCGAGTTCGCTGGCGCTCGCCGAACAGGCGCGGTCCGCCGGTTCGGCGTCGGCGCTGCTGGGTGTGCTGCAGTTCGTCGTCGGCGGGCTGGCGACGCCGCTGGTCGGGCTGGGCGGTCCGGGGACCGCGGTCCCGATGGGGATCGTGATGGCGGGCTTCGGCGTGCTGGCGCTGCTGGCCTTCGGGACCATGACGCGGCCTTCGCGCGCTTCGGTCCCTCTCGTGGCTGTCGCCCAGGAGGCCTGACCACCTTCCCCGGATGTCATGAAAGCTTCCCCGGATGTCATGAAAGGGCCGTTCAGGACGAAAAACGTCTTGAACGGCCCTTTCATGACATCCGGGGCACCACACCGTCAGACAAGAGACTTGAGATCGGCGGTCCTCAACTGCTCCGCGGTCACCGCCGCGCGTCCCTCGACCAGGGCCTTCAAGGCGTCCCCGTCGTCCCACTGGTTGACGTTCATCGCCGCGGCCACCTGTCCGTCCCGCAGCCAGAACGCGGTGAAGTCCCGCGCCGCGAGATCGCCCCGCACCACGAGTTCGTCGGTTTCGGGGTCGGCGAGACCGCGGTACTCGCATCCGAGGTCGTACTGGTCCGAGAAGAAATACGGACTCCGCAAGTACGGCTCGTTCTCGCCCAGCAGGTTCCCGGCCACGTGCTCGCCCTGCCACTTCGCGTTCGACCAGTGCTCGACGCGGACGCGTTTTCCGTAGCGGGGGTGGAAATGCGCGGCGATGTCGCCGATCGCGTAGACGTCGGGCGCGGCCGTCCGCAGGCCCGCGTCGGCGCAGACACCGCCGTCGTCGGACAGTTCCAGCCCGGCGGCGTGCGCGAGGTCGACCCGCGGCGCGGCGCCGACGGCCACCAGCACGACGTCGGCGGGAAGCTCGTCACCACTCTGCAAGCGGACACCGGTCACCCCGTCCGGGCCGCCGATGAAGCCGGCGACGCCTTCACCCAGCCGCCAGTTCACCCCATGCTGGGCATGAAGGTCCTTGAAGACGCCGGACACCTGCTCGCCCAGTACCGCGAGCAACGGCGAGCCGACCTGGTCGACCACGGTCACCTCGGCGCCGTGTTCCCTGGCGGCCGCCGCGGCCTCGGTCCCGATCCAGCCCGCGCCGACGATCACCACCCGCCGCGCGTCCTTGAACGCCGAGCGGAGTGCCAGCGCGTCGTCGAGGGTGCGCAGGGTCCGCAGCCCCGGCAGATCCCCGCCGGGCAGCGGTAGCGACTGCGGCCGGGAGCCGGTCGCGAGCACGAGCCGGTCGAACCGGTGCTCGCCGCCCGCGTCGTCGTGCACGAGCCGCGCGCCGAGTTCGATCCTGGTCGCGGTCACCCCGCTCCGGAAGGCGATGTCCTTTTCGCCGTAGAAACCTTCGCCGTGCACCCAGTCGGGTTCATCGGTCTTGCCCATGAGAAGTCCCTTGGACAAGGGCGGTAATTCATACGGGCGATGTGTATCGGTGCCGAGAAGCACGATCTCGCCCTCGAAACCGCGTTCCCGCAGCGTTCCGGCGGCCGTCGCCCCGGCGAGACCGGCGCCGACGATGACGATCTTCCTGGGTTCGGACATCCATGACCTCCCAAGCAGTCCCTCCCCCGGACGCTACTCCCGTTCCTCCCCTTCCGGCCTAGCGAGAGCGGAAGTCGATCACGATATGAAGGATCGGTTAACCCATCAGTAGGAACATGGGGTAATCGGCGTCACGCCCCCGAAAGCGCCTCGTCCCAGCCTCGGACGAGAAAGGGAGATCATGGGATACGGGAGGATGAGGACGTTGGCACCCCGGGACGAATGGTCGGTCGGCTGCCGGGATCTCGCGGGCAGGCGCAGGGACGTGACGGTGTTCGTGAGCAGCGACAAGATCGTGCTCGTGGCGCCGCCCGGAGAGGCCGCCGTACTCGGGCCGCTGGACGTGGGGCGCCTGCGCGCCGCGCTCCGCGACGCCGTGGTCGCGGTGGCCGAACATCCGGACCACAGTGAATGACAACTACCGTTCCTACTTCTGAGTAGGTAGAGTCGGCCCCGTTCGGAAGGAGCCGGCCATGACCACCTACTTCGTGACGGGCGCGACGGGTTTTCTGGGAAAACGCCTGGTCGCGCGCCTACTACGGCGACCTGAGACCGTAGCCGTCCATGTTCTCGTGAGGGAGACCTCACGCGGGAAGCTCCCGAGCCACGAGAAGCTCGTTCCCGTCACCGGCGATCTGACCGAACCCTCGCTGGGCATCGATCCCGCCCGCGTGGGACCCCTCGACCACGTCGTGCATCTCGGCGCGATCTACGACCTCACCGCGGACGAAGCGGCGAACCGCGCGGCCAACGTCGACGGCACGCGCAACGTCCTGGAGTTCGCCGCCGCCACGAAGGCCGGGCTCTTCCACCACGTCTCGTCGATCGCGGTCGCCGGGCAGTACGCCGGACGGTTCACCGAGGCCGACTTCGACCTCGGCCAGGGTTTCGCGTCGCCGTACCACGCGACGAAGTTCGAGGCGGAGAAACTCGTGCGACGGCACGGGAAAACGCCGTTCCGCGTGTACCGGCCGTCCGCCGTGGCCGGCGATTCGCGCACCGGTGAGATGGACAAGATCGACGGTCCGTACTACTTCCTCCCCGCGATCTCGCGGCTCGCCGCGCTGCCCCGCCGTCTTCCGCTGGCCGCTCCGGATCTCGGCGCCACGAACCTCGTTCCGGTCGACTACGTCGTCGAAGCGATGGAACACCTCATGCACATCGACGCGCCCAGTGGCAGCACGTACCACCTCGCGTCGCCGCGACCGCAGCCGCTTCACGAGGTCTACAACGCGTTCGCGCGGGCCGCGGGTGGGCCGAAGATCTCCGCCGTCCTTCCCGCCCGGCCTTCCGGAGCGCTCAAGCGCGCGGGAACCCGGCTGGCGAAATCCGCGGCCGCCGGTTTCGACCGGGTCCCCGGCGGACGGTCGGCCCGTGCGGCGGTGCTCGCGGAACTCGGCATCCCGCTCGAAGTCCTGCCGCATCTGAGCATGGAGGTCGACTTCGACACGAGCGCGACCACGGCCGCGCTCGAAGGCAGCGGGATCACCTTGCCCCCGTTGAAGGAGTACGCCGGCCCGCTCTACCGGTACTGGCTCGCGCACCTGGATCCCGATCGCGGCCGCCGCCGTCCCGGCCCGGAACCGCTCGACGGCCGCAAGGTCCTCATCACCGGCGCGTCCTCGGGTATCGGGCGCGCGTCGGCGCTCGCCGTCGCCGCGAAGGGTGGCGAAGTGATCCTCGTGGCCAGGCGCGCCGACGAACTCGAAGAGGTCCGCGAGCAGATCGTCGCGGCGGGCGGCAAGGCGTCCGCGTATCCGTGCGACCTCACCGACGGCGGCGCCGTCGACGCTCTGGTCAAGGACGTGCTCGCCGCGCACGGCGCCGTCGACATGCTGGTCAACAACGCGGGCCGCTCGATCCGGCGGTCGCTTTCGCTGTCCACCGAACGGTTCCACGATTTCGAGCGCACGATGGCCATCAACTACTTCGGACCCGTGCGGCTGACGCTGGGCCTGCTGCCGTCGATGACCGCGCGCGGTTTCGGCCACGTCGTCAACGTGACCACCCAAGGACTCCAGACCGACACCCCGCGGTTTTCCGCTTACCTGGCCTCGAAGGCCGCGCTGGAGGAGTTCGGGCTGACCGCCGGGCGGGAAACGCTTTCCGACGGCGTCACCTTCACCTCGGTCCGGATGCCGCTGGTGCGCACCGACATGATCGCCCCGACCGGTTCCTATCGCGGCATGCCGTCGAGCTCTCCCGAACGCGCCGCGGCGCTCGTGGTGAAGGCATTGGAGAAACGACCGGAGATCCTGAACCTGCCCGAGGGCACGGCCGCCGAACTGGTGACGCTCGTCGCACCGAAGACGGCCCGGTTCTTCGCCCACCTCGTCTACCGCGCGATGCCCGAATCCGCGCCGGAATCCCGTGGCCTGCCCCGAAAGGCCCCGCTCGCCTCGGTGGCGGGCGCGGTCACCCGGCTGGTCTGGCGCCGTCGTCCCTGACGTCCCGCCGCCGGGGCTCGATCGGGGGACGCCCCCGGCCGCTACCATCGGTTTCCGATACGCCGGGGGGTCGGCGGGCACGGGCCGAGGTAGGGACGACCGGGAAGGGGCAGTGTGGACGTCGCCAGTCCCCCGCTGTCGACCGGACCGGGCGCGCAGGTGGTACGTCCGTCCAGGACAGTGCTGCGGCTTTCCCTGCACGCGGCCTGGGTGCTCGCGCTCGCCGTCGCCACCGAACTCCGGGTGGGGCGCTTCGGTTTCCACCCGTCGGACCAGGGTTTCATCCTGGCCCAGGCCTGGCGGGTGCGGCACGGGGAGGTGCCGCATTCGGACATCATCTCCGCGCGGCCGCTGGGTTCGGCGTACCTGCACATCGTCGACTTCCTGCTGCCGGGGCCGCTGTTCTTCGTCTCCAGCGTGCTCAGCATGCTGGAGATCATCCTGGCGACCATCGCGTTCGCCGTCCTGGTCACCCGCCGCCGCGTGCGGGACTGGGGGCCGGGGCTCACCGGGCTGACGGCGGCCGCGTCGCTGCTGAACCTCAACGCGTTCCCGCTCATGGCGTGGCACACGATCGACGGGATCTTCCTGACCGCGTGCGGCGCCTGGGCACTGGATTCGGGGCTGCGCAACGGTAAGGCGTGGCCTCGACGGCTCGGCCTGGTGTTGCTGGGCACCTCGGTGTTCGTCAAACAGAGTTTCGCGCCGGTGCCGCTGATCGCGCTGTGCTGGCTGCTGCTGCACCCGTCGCTGCGCGAGGGAGCGTTCCGCACGGGCCGCTGGTGGGGGCGGCTGGCCTGGGATCTGCTGGCGCTGGGCGCTTTCCTGGTCTTCTACGTCGGAATCGTCACCCTCGACGGCGGACTCGGCGCGATGGCCGAGCAGCTCACCGGCGGTCTTCCCGCGTACGGCGAGCGGCTTCTCGGGCTGTGGCTGGAAAATCCCGCGTCCCTGCTGCGTCCACCGGTGCGGGGCTTGACGTTCTTCCTGATCGCCGGGGTGTTCCTTGCCCTGCTCGGGACCTTCCGCGACCGCGCCGGTTTCGCCGGGGCGCTCCTCGCCCGGCTGCTGCTCCTGGCGGGGGTGGCGGTGGTGGTCGGCACCGTCGTCGACGGGCATTTCACCGGCGCGTCGCGCTGGGCGGACGTCCTCTGGTGGATCCTCGGTGTCGCGCTGCTGGTGAACTGGGTCGCGACGCGGCGATTCCCGAGAATGGGCGCGCTGGTCTTCGCGACCGGCTTCATGACCAGCCTGTCGTGGGGCAACGACACCCCGACGTTGTTCACCGGAACACTGGCGCTGACGGCGATCCTGCTGCTCGCGGACGCGCTGCCGCCACTGCCGGAACCGCCTCGCCGGGTGCGTCTGGTGGGCGCGACGGCGATGGGCCTGGTCGCGGTGCTGGCGTCGGGCTGGGCCGTGGTCGCGCATCACGACGAAGCCGCGTACCTCGACATGGCGCACGAGAAGCTGACCGGCGACCTCGGCACGGTGACGCCGTCGATGCGCGGCATCCGGACGAATCCGGGCACCTACACCTACATCTCCCAGATCCAGGACTGCGTCACGCGGTTCCCCGCCGGGCGGACGGCCGTCCTGCCCGACAACCCGTTCGCGTATCCCGCCTTCGGACTGCGCAACCCGTTCCCGCTGGAATGGCCGCTGCCGCTGGAGATCGTCGCCGACGCCCCGGAACGCATGCTCGCGGCGGCCGACGGGCTCAACCGCGACGGCGACTACCTCGTGCTGTTCCAGACCGTGAGCATGCCGGTGCTGGCCAAGGGCGGGCCGGTGCCCGCCCAGGTCGCCGGGGACGCCCCGATCTTCGACTACCTCGGGCTGGAGAACGCGCTGCGGTCGCGCCTGACCGGGCAGACCGTCACCTGCGGCAGCTTCATCGGCAAATGGGCACCCCGCCCCTGACGCGTTTCGTCCTCTGAATGCGGTAGTTCGCGCTGCCAACTACCGCATCCAGAGGACGAAACGCGGGGAGTCAGTCGACGCCGGCGTCCTCGGGGCGGCCGGAGGCGAGTCCGGCGAGGACGTCCAAAGCGGCCGCGAGCGTTTCGAGCGGCGGCGACGAGACGGCGAGCCGCACCGCGTTCGGGGCGTGACCGGGGACGACGGCGAACGCGGCCGCCGGCGTGACCGCGATCCCGCGGCGCGCGGCCGCGGCGACGAAGGTCTCGGCGCGCCAGTGTTCCGGGAGCTCCCACCAGCAGTGGTACGCCCGCGGATCCGCGCGCAGGGTGAACCCGGCCAGGCGTTCCGCCGTCAGCCGCTGGCGTTCCGCGGCGTCGAGGCGTTTCGCCCGTTCGACGGTTTCCAGCGTGCCGCCGGTGATCCACCGGGTGGCCGCTTCGACGGCGAGCCGGGGCGCGACCCAGCCGCCCGAGCGCACGGCCGCGGCGAGCCGTTCCGTCCATGCCGCCGGGACGGCGAGGAATCCGGTGGTCAGCCCCGGCGCGAGCCGTTTGGACATGCTGTCGGCGAACACCGTGCGTTCCGGCGCGTACGCCGCGAAAGGGCGGACCTCGGGCCGCAGGAAGGTGTAGATCCCGTCCTCGATCACCGGGATGTCCATCCGGCGCACGGTTTCGGCCAGCTCGACCCGGCGTGCTTCGTCCATTGTGGACCCGAGCGGGTTCTGCAGCGTCGGCTGGACGTACAGCGCGCGGACGGACGCGGCTTCGAGCGCCTCGGGAATGAGACCCCGGTCGTCGGTCTCGATGGGCACCAACTGCACGCCGAGCCGCCCGGCCAGCGCCTTGACCACGGGGTAGGTGATGGCTTCGACGGCGAGCCGTTCCCCCATCGGCACGAAGGCGGCGATAGCGGCCGCGATGGCCTGGCGCCCGCTTCCGGCGAAGAGGACTTCGGGCGTCCAGCCGTCCTTCGCGATCAGGCCGGCGACGGCGTCACGCGCCTGCTTCGAGCCCGAGACGTTTCCCGGCCGCAACGCCGCTGTCAGGACGTCTTCGCGCAGAAGCGGCTCCAGCGCCTTCCCGACCAGCGCCGACTGTTCCGGAAGAACGGCGAAGTTGAGTTCGAGGTCGACCGTCGCACCACCCGGCTCGGCGAGCGCGGTCTCCAGCGGCGGTCGGCCGGCGCGGACGAACGTGCCCCGGCCGACCTCGCCGACCACGACACCCCTCCGGACGAGTTCGCCGTAGACCCGCGCGGCCGTCGAGTTCGCGATCCCGCGTTCCTTCGCGAACCGCCGCTGCGGCGGCAGCCTGTCGCCCGGCCGGAGCCTGCCAGCCTCGACGTCGGCGGAGATCTCGTCCGCGACTATCCGGTAGTCCTCCATGCCGTCCTTCGATCGCACCGAGTGCATTCACGCGATTGCACTGGGGATGATGCCATCGAAGCACGTTGTGAGCCGACTGCGACCTACGGAACACCACAACGGCGACGTCCTAGGTTAGCCTAACCTGCGTGGAGACCGTGGAAACCCTCACCGAGCAGAGCACGACGTCCCGTCTGCACGCGGACGCGCTGACGCTCGCCTACGACGGCCGGACCGTGGCCGAAGACCTCGGGGTGGTCATCCCCGACCGGTCGTTCACCGTCATCGTCGGGCCGAACGCCTGCGGCAAGACCACCCTGCTGCGCGCGCTCGCGCGGATGCTCAAACCGCGCCAGGGTTCGGTGTTCCTCGACGGCCAGGTGATCAGCTCCTTCCCCGCCAAGGAGGTCGCCCGGCGGCTCGGCCTGCTGCCGCAGAGTTCGATCGCGCCCGACGGCATCACCGTCGCGGACCTCGTCGCGCGCGGCCGGTACCCGCACCAGCGCCTGCTGCGCCAGTGGTCCCGTGAGGACGCCACCGTGGTCGCGGAGTCCATGCGCGCCACCGGCGTCGACGATCTCGCCGAGCGGCTGGTCGACGAACTGTCGGGTGGTCAGCGGCAGCGCGTGTGGATGGCGATGGCGCTGGCGCAGGAGACCGATCTCCTGCTGCTCGACGAGCCGACGACCTATCTGGACATCGCGCACCAGATGGACATCCTCGACCTGTGCGCGGAACTGCACCAGAAGCAGGGCCGGACGCTGGTCGCGGTGCTGCACGACCTCAACCACGCCGCCCGCTACGCGACGCACATGATCGCGATGCGCGGCGGAGAGGTCCTCGCGACCGGCGCGCCCGAAGAGGTCGTGACCGCCGCCAACGTCGAAAAGATCTTCGAGCTGCCCTGCCGGGTCATGCCGTGCCCGGAAACCGGTACCCCGCTGGTGATCCCGAAAGCCGGACGCCGCGCCGCCTGATGCACTCGGAGTAGGTTGGCGGCGGAGGTGCCATGTCACAGCAACTGTGGTCCGAAGTGGACGACTATCTGTCCGGGGTGCTCGTCCCGTCCGACCCCGCCCTCGAAGGCGCGCGGAAGGCGTCGGACGAGGCCGGGCTGCCGTCGATCGCCGTCGCGCCGAATCAGGGCAAACTGCTCAACCTGATGGCGCGGATGATCGGCGCCCGGTCCATCCTGGAGATCGGCACGCTCGGCGGGTACAGCACGATCTGGCTCGCCCGCGCCCTGCCGCCGCAGGGCAGGCTCGTCACCCTCGAATACGACCCGAAGCACGCCGAAGTCGCGCGCCGCAACATCGACGCGGCCGGGCTCGGCGGGCTGGTCGACGTCCGCGTCGGCAAGGCGCTGGACCTGCTGCCGTCGGTCGACGGCCCGATCGACCTGGCGTTCATCGACGCCGACAAGGCCAACAACCCGGCCTACTTCGAGGCGTCGCTGAAGCTCGTCCGGCCCGGCGGCGTGATCGTGGTCGACAACGTCGTCCGCGGTGGCGCGGTGACCGACGCCGCCAGCGAGGACCCGAACATCCAGGGCATCCGGCGGCTGCACGAGATGATCGCCGCCGAACCCCGCGTCGACGCGACGGCGATCCAGACGGTCGGCAGCAAGGGCTACGACGGCCTGACCGTCGTTCTCGTGAAGCCCTGACGGAACCGCCTCGGTCCAGCGGGTCGTGAGTGGCGTTTCGGGTTAGAACACGAATCGCCACTCACGACCCACTGGACCGAAGCATCACCGCGGCGCAGTCGTGGCGGGACGCGGTTCGGAGCCGTCTGGCCACCGCGCCGGCTGTCCTCGATGGACACCGTTCATGAAGCGCTGCCACATGTCCGACGGCAGTGTCCTGCCGGTCAGTTTCTCCCCGGCGGCGTCCCGCATCCGGCGCGGCTCGTCAGAGCCGACCCAGACCGCGGTCGCGAGCTGCGGCGTGTACCCGACCGCCCAGCCGCCCGCGTTGTCGTCCGTCTCGTCGAACCGGAAGTCGCCGGTCTTCAGCGCCGCCGGACGATCCTTCAGACCGGTGGCCAGCACCTGACTCATCGTCCCCGCGATCCGGCGGCTCAGCGCCTCGTCGCCCTGGAAGGCGGGCGTCTTGTCCGGCGGCCGTTCCCACACGATTTCGCCGTTCTCGTCCCGGATCTTCGACACCAGATGCGGGGTGGCGCGCATGCCGTCGGCGGCGAAGGTCGCGTATGCACCGGCCATGTCGCTGGGGCGTAAGGGATACCGGCCGACGGCGATCCCCGGGCCGATCAGGAACCCGTCCTTCTCCCGCAGGGTCACGGCGCCGTCGACGGACTCGGGGATCCCGGCCGCGCGAGCGCCTTCCCGGACCGCTTCGGCGCCGAGCTTCTTCGCCAGGTCGACGAACGGACCCTGAGCGCCCCGCCCCATCGCCTCGCGCAGCGTGCACTTCCCGCCTTCGCCGCATTGGTCCTGGAACTCGAAGGTCTCGCCGAGGAAATCGACCGACGCGGGTGACTTCAGCGGTTCGTCCACGTTCACGCCCCGTTCGAGCCCGGCGGCGAGGATCAACGGCTGGAACGCCGAGCCGGTGCCGTACGGGGTGCCCGCGTAGTCGTGCACGCTCCAGCCGCCGCCGTTATAAGCGCGGATGGCCCCCGTCCCGGGTTCGACGGCGACCAGCGACGCGCGGAAATGCTCAGGCTGACCCTTCAACCGCTCCTTGACCGCCTTCTCGGCTTCGGCCTGGGCACGCGGATCGATGGTCGTCTCGACCTTCATGGCGCCGCCGCGCAGCCGGTCGAGCGGGTAGCCGACCTGCTCGAGTTCGGCGAGGACCTGCTGCTTGATGTGGTACTGCTCGTAGGTGACGCGACCGGCGCGGGTCTCCGACGGCGCCTGGATCGCGTCCTCCGGATAGGTCATGGCGACCGCTTCCGCCTGGCTCACATAGCCACGCGCGACCAGTTTGTTCACCACGTAGGACCAGCGCTTCATGGCGTGCTCGTGGCTGGAGGCGTACGGGTCGTGCACCGAGGGCGACTGGATCATCCCCGCGAGGAAGGCCGCTTCGCTCCAGGTCATCGAGTCGTCGAGTTTGCGTCCGAAGTAGGCGTTCATCGCCGACGCCGGGCCGTACGTGCCGCGGCCGAACGAGATGATGTTGACGTAGCTTTCGAAGATCTCCTTCTTGGTCTGCTGCTGCGTGATCTTCGTGGCCAGCACGAGTTCGGAGAACTTCCGCGTGAGGGTGGCGTCCTCGTTGCCGGTGGACTTCTTGATGTACTGCTGGGTGATCCCCGAGCCCCCGCCGACCCCGGTCACCAGCGCGCGACCGAGCCCGGTGAGGTCGAAACCCTCGTTGTCCCAGAAGGTCGGGTCCTCGGTCGCGACGATCGCGTCGCGCAGTTTCGCGGGGACGGCGTCGTAGGGCACGAACAGCCGGTCACCGCCGGGCGGGACCACCTTGAGCAGTTCGGAACCGTCGGCGTTCTGCAGGACGACGGTCTTGTCGAGATCGGCGAGCACCTCTTGCGGGCTGCGGACGTCGAGCAGGACGTACGCGAGCCCGAACGCGACGACCGGGATGCCGATCACCAGGCCGAGCGTCCACGCGACGATCTTGCGCCACCTGCGCTTCTTCGGCTTCGGCTCCGGGGTGGCCGTGGTCTCCGACTCGGGTGCGTCTGCCTCATCCGGGTTTTCCACGCCAGGTTAGACGCCCGAACGAGTGAAAAGGTTGTGGGAAAGTCACCAAACTGCCTCCTGTTCACGACTTGAAGAATTCTTCATTTGATAATGTGGCCAGATGCCCGTCCCCCTGTACCAGGCCAAGGCGGAGTTCTTCCGCATGCTGGGCCACCCGGTCCGGATCCGCGTACTGGAGCTGCTCGCCGAAGGCCCGAAAGCCGTCCGCGAACTGCTCGCCGAGATCGAGGTCGAGGCCTCCAACCTCTCCCAGCAGCTGGCCGTCCTGCGGCGATCGGGGATCGTCACCTCGACCCGTGAGGGCTCGACGGTGGTGTACGCGCTCGCCGGCGGCGACGTCGTCGAGCTCCTGCGCGCGGCCCGGCGCATCCTCACCGAGCTGCTGGCCGACCAGAACGCCTTGCTCGCCCAGCTACGCGACGCGGAGTGACGGCGTGGCGGGTCTGAGACTTTCGGAACTGCGCTCGCTCCTGCCCGGACGTGAAGACCTGCGGACGCTCAAGCGCGCTCCCCGGCGGGACCTCACGGCGGGCCTGACCGTCGCGATCGTCGCCCTGCCGCTGGCGCTGGGCTTCGGCATCTCGTCCGGCCTCGGGGCCGAAGCCGGGCTGGTCACCGCGATCGTCGCCGGCGCGCTGGCCGCGATCTTCGGCGGCTCCAATCTCCAGGTGTCCGGGCCGACCGGCGCGATGACCGTGGTGCTGGTACCGATCATGGCCACGCACGGTGCGGGCGGCGTGCTGACGGTGGGCCTGCTCGCCGGGGTCTTGCTGCTCCTGCTCGCGGTCGCCCGCGCCGGCCGGTACATGCGCTACGTGCCGACGCCGGTGGTCGAAGGCTTCACGCTGGGCATCGCCGGGGTCATCGCGTTGCAGCAGGTCCCCGCCGCGCTCGGCGTCGCCACCCCGGAAGGCGAGAAGGTGGCCGTCGTCGCGGCGAAGGCGGTGGCCGATTTCGCCGGGCATCCCGCCTGGCCGTCGATCGCGATCGCCGCCGGGGTCGCCGCCCTGATGCTGCTCGGCGCGAGATGGCGGCCGTCGATCCCGTTCTCGCTGGTCGCGGTGGCCGTCGCGACCCTCGTGAGTCATTTCGCGCAGCTGCCGGTCGCGCGGATCGGCGCGCTGCCCAACGGTCTTCCCGCGCCCTCGCTGGACTTCCTGGATCTGTCGACCTTGGGCGCGCTGGCGCCCTCCGCCGTCGCGGTCGCGGCGCTGGCCGCGCTGGAAAGCCTCCTGTCGGCCACGGTCGCCGACGCGATGAGCGTCAACGAACGCCACGACCCGGACCGGGAACTCTTCGGGCAGGGCCTCGCGAATCTCGTCACCCCGCTGTTCGGCGGTGTGCCCGCCACCGCGGCGATCGCGCGCACCGCGGTCAACGTCCGTGCCGGGGCGAAGTCGCGGCTGGCCTCGTTCACCCACGCGATGGTGCTGGCGGTGATCGTCTTCGCGGCGGCGCCGCTCGTGGCCACGATCCCGATCGCGGCACTCGCCGGGGTGCTGCTGGCCACCGCCGTCCGCATGGTCGAGGCGGGCTCGGTGCGAGCGCTCCTGCGGTCCACCCGGCGTGACGCGCTGGTCCTCGTGCTCACCGCGGCCGCGACGCTGATCCTGGACCTGGTCACCGCGGTGATCCTCGGTCTCGTCGTGGCTGGCGCACTGGCGCTGCGGGCGATCGCGAAGGCGGCTCGCATCGAAGAGGTGGCGCTCGACCACGCCGATCACGTCGCCGAGGAGCGGGCGCTCCTGGACGAGCACATCGTCGCGTTCCGGCTCGACGGACCGCTCGTCTTCGCCGCGGCGCACCAGTTCCTGCTGGAGCTGTCCGAGGTCGCCGACGTCCGGGTGGTCATCCTCCGGATGTCGCGGGTGTCGGCCATCGACGCCACCGGCGCCCTCGTCCTGCGCGACGCCATCGAACGTCTCGAACATCGCGGGATCACGGTCCTGGTGTCGGGCATCAAACCCGGCCACGAGAAGGTGCTCGACGAACTCGGCGTCGCGGACCGGCTCCGCGCGGAGGGCCGGGTCTTCCCGGATACGCCGCACGCGATCGATTTCGCGCACGCCCTGCTGACCTCAAGCGAGGAAAGCGCGAAGCAGTGACGCGGTCCCTTCGACATGTTCCGTCATCGCCCGGCGGGCCGCCTCGGAGTCCCCGGCCAGGATCGCGTCGACGATGGCCTCGTGCTGGGCGTTGGAATGCTCCAGATTCGGTTCCAGCAGCGGGATCATGTCGAGCAGCTGGTTGACCCGCATCCGCGCGTCGGCCATCGCGGTGGTCAGCGAGCCGGACGCGGTGACCTCGGCGATCGCCAGATGCAGCCGCGAATCCTTGCGCCGGTAGTCACCGACGTCGGCCGCCGCGGCCTCGGCGAGCGTGCTGGTCAGATGCTGCCGGTCGGCCGGGCTGAGCGAACGCGAGGCCGCCATCTCGGCGGCACCGGTCTCCAGGACGTGCCGGAGGCCGAGCGCGTCCTCCAGCGTGGCGTTGTCGACCTTCCGGCCGTCGGCGGCGGGCGGGTCGGGCAGGACGTCGTTGACGAACGTGCCGCCGTACCGTCCGCGCCGCGACTCGACGTAACCCGCGTCGGACAGCGCGCGGATGGCCTCGCGCAGCGTCACCCGGCTGACCCCGAGCCGCTCGGCGAGCTCACGTTCCGAGGGCAGCCGCTCCCCCGCGCCCACCACGCCCAGCCGGATCGCCTGGAGCAGCCTTTCGACGGTCTCCTCGAAGGCGTTGCCCGCGCGCACCGGGCGGAACAGCGCGTCACCCGCTTTCGACTCCACCACTCGAGTTTAGGCGGCCCGCAATTCGTCCTCTGGATGCGGTACTTGCGTGTGCAACTACCGCATCCAGAGGACTGAACGCGGGGACATCAGCATTCGATGACGTTCACGGCGAGGCCGCCGCGCGCGGTCTCCTTGTACTTGACGCTCATGTCGGCACCGGTCTCGCGCATCGTCTTGATCGCCTTGTCCAGCGTCACGACGTGCGAACCGTCGCCGCGCATCGCCATCCGCGCCGCGTGGATCGCCTTCGACGCGCCGACGGCGTTGCGTTCGATGCACGGGATCTGCACCAGCCCGCCGACCGGGTCACAGGTGAGCCCCAGGTGGTGCTCGACGCCGATCTCGGCGGCGTTCTCCACCTGCGCGGGTGAACCGCCGAGGACCTCGGTGAGCCCGGCGGCGGCCATGGCGCTGGCCGAACCGACCTCACCCTGGCAACCGACCTCGGCGCCCGAGATCGACCCCGTCTGCTTGAGGATCGAGCCGATCGCGCCCGCAGTGAGCATGAACGTCACGATGCCGTCGTCCGACGAGCCGCGGATGAACCGCTGGTAGTAGTGCAGAACGGCCGGGATGATCCCCGCCGCGCCGTTGGTCGGCGCGGTGACGACGCGGCCACCCGCGGCGTTCTCCTCGTTGACCGCCAGCGCGTACAGGCTCACCCAGTCCATCGCGTACAGCGGATCGCCGACGCCGTCCTCCGCGAGCAGCTTCTCGTGCAACGCCTTCGCGCGCCGCGGAACCTTCAGGCCGCCCGGCAGGACGCCCTCGTGCTCGCAGCCGTTGCGCACGCATTCCGCCATGACCTGCCAGATCTCCAGCAGCCCTTCGCGGATCTCCTCGCGGGTGCGCCACGCGAGTTCGTTGCGCAGCATGATCTCGCTGATCGGCAGCCCGGTGTCCTCGCAGTGCTTCAGCAGATCCGCGCCGGTGCGGAACGGGAACTCCAGCTTCGTCGAGTCCTCGACGACGACGGTGTCGGTCTCGTAGGACTCGTCGCGGACGAACCCGCCGCCGACGGAGTAATAGGTGCGCTCGCGCAGCACCTTCCCGTCGGCGTCGAACGCGCGGAAGATCATCCCGTTCGGGTGCGCCGGCAAGGATTTCCGCCGGTGCATGGTCAGGTCGGTGTCCTCGGTGAACACGATCTCGTGCTCGCCCCGCACCTTCAGCCGGCAGGATTCGCGGATCGCCGCGATCTTGCCGGGCACGGTGTCGGTGTCGATCTCCTCCGGACGCTCCCCGGACAGCCCGAGCAGCACGGCCTTGTCGCTGCCGTGCCCGAACCCGGTCGCGCCGAGCGAGCCGAAAAGCTCGCTCTGGACGCGTGCCGTCGCGGTGAGGTCACCGTCGGCCGCCAGACCGTCCACAAAGGTCAGTGCGGCGCGCATCGGGCCCACCGTGTGGGAGCTGGAGGGGCCGATGCCGATCGAAAACAGGTCGAAGACGCTGATCGCCATTGATCTGCCCTCCTTCCTATCTGGCCAGCAGTGAGCTGGCCTCTTGGGCCGCGGGCCCTTCGGCGGCGAGATGGGCCAAATTCTCCGACAGCGCTTCGCCGCGGTGGGCCTTCGTCTGAGCGAACAGCCGACCGGCCCGATACGACGAGCGTACGAGCGGCCCGGCCATCACACCAGCGAAGCCCATCGCTTCAGCTGCCTTCGAATGCTCGACGAACTCTTCCGGCTTGACCCAGCGGTCCACGGGGTGGTGACGCGGTGACGGGCGCAGGTACTGGGTGATCGTGAGGATCTCGCAGCCTGCGTCGACCAGATCCTTCATCGCGGGCGCGACCTCTTCGGGGGTCTCGCCCATGCCGAGGATCAGGTTCGACTTCGTCACCAGACCGGCCTCGCGGGCCTTCGTGATGACCTCCAACGACCGCGCGTAGCGGAAGCCGGGACGGATGCGCTTGAAGATCCGCGGCACGGTCTCGACGTTGTGCGCGAGCACCTCGGGACGGGAACCGAACACCTCGGCGAGCTGATCCGGATCCGCGTTGAAATCCGGAATCAACAGCTCGACACCCGTACCCGGGTTCAACGCGTGGATCTGCCGGACGGTCTCCGCGTACAGCCACGCACCGCCATCCTCCAGATCGTCACGCGCCACACCGGTCACCGTCGAGTAGCGCAAGCCCATCGCCTGGACGCTTTCGGCGACCTTGCGCGGCTCGGTCCGGTCCAGCGCCTCAGGCTTGCCCGTGTCGATCTGGCAGAAATCACACCGCCGCGTGCACTGGTCGCCACCGATCAGGAACGTCGCCTCGCGGTCTTCCCAGCACTCGTAGATGTTGGGACAACCGGCCTCCTCACACACGGTGTGGAGGCCTTCACGCTTGACCAAGCCCTTGAGCTCCGTGAACTCCGGACCCATACGCGCACGGGTCTTGATCCACGGCGGCTTCTTCTCGATCGGGGTCTGCGCGTTGCGGACTTCCAGCCGGAGAAGTTTGCGCCCCTCGGGGAGCGCGCTCATCGGTTGAGGTCCGCGTACAGCGGGTGCTTCTTGGCCAGCAGTTCGACCCGGGAGGCCAGCGACTGGCGCAGGTCCTCGTCGAAGTCCGGGCGCAGCGCCTCGGCGATGATGTCGGCCACCTCGGCGAAGTCCTCGGCACCGAAGCCGCGGGTCGCCAGCGCCGGGGTGCCGATCCGCAGGCCGGAGGTGACCATCGGCGGACGCGGGTCGAACGGGACGGCGTTGCGGTTGACCGTGATACCGACCGAGTGCAGCCGGTCCTCGGCCTGCTGACCGTCCAAAGTGGAGTTGACCAGATCGACGAGCACCAGGTGCACGTCGGTGCCGCCGGTCAGCACGCGGACGCCGGCCTCGCTGCAGTCCGTGCGAGAAAGGCGGTCGGCCAGGATCTTCGCGCCTTCGAGCACACGCTGCTGACGCTCGCGGAACTCCTCGCTCGCGGCGATCTTGAGCGCGACGGCCTTGGCGGCGATGACGTGCTCCAGCGGACCGCCCTGCTGGCCGGGGAACACCGCCGAGTTGATCTTCTTGGCGAGTTCCTGGCGGGACAGGATGATGCCGCCGCGCGGACCGCCGAGGGTCTTGTGCGTGGTCGTGGTGACGATGTCGGCGTAGGGCACCGGGCTCGGGTGCAGCCCGGCCGCGACCAGACCGGCGAAGTGCGCCATGTCGACCATGACCTTCGCCCCGACCTCGTCGGCGATACGGCGGAACTCGGCGAAGTCGAGCTGACGGGGGTATGCCGACCAGCCGGCGATGATCAGCTTCGGCTTGTGCTCCTTGGCGAGGCGCTCGATCTCCTCGATGTCGACGATCCCGGTCTCTTTGTCGACGTGGTACGCGACGACGTTGTAGAGCTTGCCCGAGAAGTTGATCTTCATCCCGTGGGTCAGGTGACCACCGTGGGCGAGGTCGAGACCGAGGATGGTGTCGCCGGGGTTGAGCACCGAGACCATCGCGGCGGCGTTGGCCTGCGCGCCCGAGTGCGGCTGGACGTTGGCGTGCTCGGCGCCGAAGAGGGCCTTCGCGCGGTCGATCGCCAGCTGCTCGATGACGTCGACGTGCTCACAACCGCCGTAGTAGCGGCGGCCGGGGTAGCCCTCGGCGTACTTGTTGGTCAGCACCGAACCCTGCGCCTCGAGCACGCCCACCGGGGCGAAGTTCTCCGAGGCGATCATCTCCAGGGTCGACTGCTGCCGGTCGAGTTCGGCCGCGACGGCGGTGGCGACCTCGGGGTCCACATCGGACAGGGCAGCGTTGAACATGTCAGTTCTCCTGGGTCAGGACGGCGTACGCCTGGGCGTCGAGCAGGGCGGGCACGTCGCCGGACAGACGCACCTTCAGGAGCCATCCTTCGGCGTACGGGTCCGAGTTGATGAGCTCGGGGGTGTCCGTTGTGGCCTCGTTCACCTCGACGACCTCGCCGTCCACGGGTGCGTACAGCTCGCTGACCGACTTGGTCGACTCGACCTCGCCGAACACCTCGCCCGCGGTGACGGTGTCGCCGACCGAGGGGAGCTGGACGAACACGATGTCACCGAGCGACTCGGCGGCGAAGGCGGTGATGCCCACGGTGGCGACGCCGTCGGCGACGTTCAGCCACTCGTGTTCCTTCGTGTACTTCAGGTCCTGGGGGATGCTCATGATGTGGGAAGGGCCTTTCAGGCGCGGGAGTAGAAGGGCAGGGCGACGACCTCGACGGGCTCGATACGGCCCCGGATGTCGACGGAAAGCTCGGTGCCGGGCTCGGAGTGCTCCCGGTCCACGTAGGCCATGGCGATCGGGTAACCCAGCGTCGGCGAGAGGGCACCGCTGGTGACCTCGCCGATCTCGGTCTCGCCCGCCAGGACGGTGTAGCCGTGACGCGGCGCGCGGCGACCGGAGCCCTTGAGCCCGACGCGGACCCGGGGAACGTCCTTCTTGGACAGCTCTTCGAGCGCGGCCTTGCCGACGAAGTCGTTCGGCTTCTCGAACTTGACCACCCTGCCGAGGCCTGCCTCGAACGGGCTCAGCTGGAGGCTGAGTTCGTTGCCGTACAACGGCATTCCGGCTTCGAGACGCAGGGTGTCGCGGCAGGCGAGACCCGCCGGGAGCAGGCCGTGCGGCTCGCCGGCTTCGGTGAGGATGCGCCAGACGGCGGGGGCCTCACCGGCCGGGACGTACAGCTCGAAGCCGTCCTCGCCGGTGTAGCCGGTGCGGGCCAGCAGGACGTCGTGGCCCTTCACGACGGCCGGGACGCTCGCGTAGTACTTGAGCGCGCCCAGGTCGGCGTCGGTGACGGCACCGAGGATCTCGACGGCCTTCGGACCCTGGACGGCGATCAGCGCGACGTCCTCGGACTTGTTCTCGACGACCGCGTCGAAACCCGAGACCCGCTCGGCCAGCGCCTCCGCGACCACGTCGGCGTTGCCCGCGTTGGCCACGACCAGGAACTTCTCGTCGGCGAGGCGGTAGACGACCAGGTCGTCCAGCACGCCGCCGTTCTCGTCGCAGATCATCGTGTAGCGCGCCCGGCCCGGCTTCACGCCGGACAGGTTGCCGACCAGCGCGTAATCGAGGGTGTCGGCGGCCTGCGGGCCGGTCACCTCGATCTCGGCCATATGCGACAGGTCGAACAGACCGGCGGCCTCGCGGACCGCCTTGTGCTCCGCCAGTTCGCTGGAATAGCGGATCGGCATCGACCAGCCCGCGAAATCGGTGAACAGCGCACCCAGTCCTTTGTGGACTCCGTGCAGGGACGTCTCTTTCGACATCAAGTGCCTCAGTTCTCGTAGGCGTTGAGCGGCGGGCAGGAGCAGACGAGGTTACGGTCCCCGCGCGCACCGTCGATGCGGCGCACCGGAGGCCAGTACTTGGACTTGCGGTTCACTCCGGCGGGGTACACCGCCAGTTCGCGGTCGTAGGGCAGGTCCCAGTCGCCGACGAGGGTCTCGGCGGTGTGCGGGGCGTTGCGCAGCGGGCTGTTGTCCGCGGCCCATTTGCCCTGCGCGACGGCGTCGATCTCCGCGCGGATGGCGATCATCGCCGCGATGAAGCGGTCGATCTCGCCGAGGTCCTCGGATTCGGTCGGCTCGACCATCAGCGTGCCCGCGACCGGGAACGACATGGTCGGGGCGTGGAAACCGTAGTCGATCAGGCGCTTCGCGACGTCGTCGACGCTGACGCCGGTCTCCTTGGTGAGCCCGCGCAGGTCGAGGATGCACTCGTGCGCGACCAGGCCGTCCTGGCCGGTGTAGAGCACCGGGTAGTGCTGGTTGAGGCGTTTGGCCACGTAGTTCGCGGCGAGCACGGCGACCTGCGTCGCGGCGGTGAGCCCGCCCGCGCCCATCATGCGGACGTACGCCCACGAGATCGGCAGGATCGACGCCGAGCCGTACGGGGCGGCGCTGATCGGGCCGACACCGGTCTCGGGTCCGGCCTTCTCCAGCAGCGGGTGGTTCGGCAGGTACGGCGCGAGGTGCGCGCGCACCGCGACCGGGCCGACGCCGGGGCCGCCGCCACCGTGCGGGATGCAGAAGGTCTTGTGCAGGTTCAGGTGCGAGACGTCGCCACCGAACTCACCCGGCTTCGCGAGCCCGAGCAGCGCGTTGAGGTTCGCGCCGTCGACGTAGACCTGGCCGCCCGCGTCGTGGACGATCTTGGCCAGCTCGTCGATGCCGTTCTCGTACACGCCGTGCGTGGACGGGTACGTGACCATGATCGCGGACAGCGTGTCGCGGTTGGCCTCGACCTTGGCCCGCAGGTCTTCGAGGTCGACGTTGCCCTCGTCGGTGCACTTGACCACGACGACGCGCATCCCGGCCATCACCGCGGAGGCGGCGTTCGTGCCGTGCGCGGACGACGGGATCAGGCAGACCTCGCGTTCGGTCTGGCCGTTGGCGTGGTGGTACGCGCGGATCGCGAGCAGACCGGCGAGCTCGCCCTGGCTGCCCGCGTTCGGCTGCAGCGACACCTTGTCGTAGCCGGTGACCTCGGCGAGCCAGCCGGACAGCTGCTCGACCAGGGTGTGGTAGCCCTCGGCCTGGTCGGCGGGCGCGAACGGGTGGATCCCTGCGAACTCGCGCCAGCTGATCGGCTCCATCTCGGTGGTGGCGTTGAGCTTCATCGTGCAGGAGCCGAGCGGGATCATGCCGCGGTCGAGCGCGTAGTCGAGGTCCGAAAGGCTCCGCAGGTAACGCAGCATCGCGGTCTCGGAGCGGTGCGAGTGGAAGACCTCGTGGGTGAGGTACTCGCTCTGGCGGCCGAGGCCCGCGGGCAGGGCCTGGGCGCTTCCGGCCGGGTTTTCGATCCCGAACGCGTTGAGCACCTTGGCGATGATCGCGGGCGTGGTGACCTCGTCGACCGCGATGCGGACGTGGTCGGCGTCGACCGGGCCGAGGTTGATCCCGTTCTCGCGCGCGACCGCGACGACCGCTTCGGCCTGGCCGGGCATGCGGGCGAGGACGGTGTCGAAGAAGCCCTCGTGGACGACCTCGACGCCACCCTCACGGAGGGCTCCCGCCAGTCCGGCGGCGAGTTCGTGGACGCGGGTCGCGATGCGCTTGAGGCCGTCCGGACCGTGGTAGACCGCGTACATCGCGGCGAGCACGGCGGGCAGGACCTGCGCGGTACAGATGTTGGAGGTGGCCTTCTCGCGGCGGATGTGCTGCTCGCGGGTCTGCAGGGCGAGGCGGTACGCGGGGTTGCCGTCGGCGTCGACCGACACGCCGACCAGGCGACCCGGCAGCGAGCGCTCGAGCCCGGCGCGGACGGCCATGTACCCGGCGTGCGGGCCGCCGTAGCCGAGCGGGACACCGAAGCGCTGGGTGGAACCGGCGGCGATGTCGGCGCCGAACTCACCCGGCGCGGTGATCAGGGTGAGGGCGAGCAGGTCGGCGGCGACGGTGTACAGCGCGCCGGCGGCCTTCGCGGTCTCGGAGATGGCGGAGTAGAAGCCCGCGCCGCGCAGCACGCCGGAAGCGCCCGGGTACTGGACGACGACGCCGAAGAACTCCTCCGGCAGGCCGGTGAGCAGGTCGCGGACCTCGACCTCGACGCCCATGGCCTCGGCGCGGGTGCGGACGACGGCGATGGTCTGCGGCAGGCACTCGGCGTCGAGGACGACCTTGTTCGACTTCGCCTTCGACGCGCGGCGCATCAGCATGACGGCCTCGGCGACGGCGGTGGACTCGTCGAGCAGGGAGGCGTTCGCGGTGGCGAGACCGGCCAGCTCGGAGACCATGGTCTGGAAGTTGAGGAGGGCTTCGAGACGGCCCTGCGAGATCTCCGGCTGATACGGCGTGTACGCCGTGTACCAGGCCGGGTTCTCCAGCACGTTGCGGCGGATGACCGCCGGGGTGACCGTGTCGTGGAAGCCGAGGCCGATCATCTGCGTCATCGGCTTGTTGAGCGCGGCGAGCGCGCGAAGCTCGGCGATGGCGTCCTCTTCGGACGCGGCGGGGGGAAGGTCGAGGTCGCGGGTGACGCGGATCGCGGACGGCACCGCGGCCTGCACCAGGGCATCGAGACTGCCGAAGCCGACCTCGGCGAGCATCTTGGCCTGCTCGGACTCCGAGGGGCCGATGTGCCGGTCGTCGAAGGACGTACTGGTCAAGGGAGCTCCTTGGGTCAGGCGCCGGATAGACCGGTGCGCTGGGAACTCCCCCTCTGTCATGGCACCTGAGAGTTTCACCACCGATGAGGGTGGCTTTCACCTTGGGTGAGGCGCACTTGCGCGCCTGCTTTCCAGAGTGGCCTCGCGTGAAGCGGTAGTGGGTACCTGAGAGATTCCGGGGAGTTTGCTCCTTCGGTGCCCCACCACGTTCATGGGGGCTCTCCCGCTCCAGCTCGACGGCCCGATCTGCAGTTGTGCGCACACCGTACCTGGCCTGTTCAGCGCGCGTCTACTTCCCACCGACGACGTCACTTGCGAGTTCCGGCTCTGATCACGCGAGTTCCGGCCCGCATTCAGAGGACTAAATGCGGGCCGGGCACAGCTGGGCCTGGGGTGAAGGACCCCTTCACGGCATGAAATGAGGGGAACGCGTCCTTCGGCCCCCAGGACCGAGCGCGACGGCCGGCCCCGAGTCCGTGAAGGCCTCCTTCCCTACCTTGAGAGTAGGGAAGGAGGCCTTCACGGACAGAGGAGCCCGAGGAGCACCGCATTTAGAGGACTAAACGCGGGCGGGGGTCAGAGCGGCGTGACGTAGGCGCCCGAGATGCCCCCGTCCACCAGGAACTGCGAAGCCGTGATGAACGAGGCGTCGTCGCTCGCCAGGAACGCCACCGCGCCCGCGATCTCCTCCGGCTCCGCGAACCGCCCGACCGGCACGTGCACCAGCCGCCGCGCGGCCCGCTCGGGGTCCTTCGCGAACAGTTCCTTGAGCAGCGGCGTGTTCACCGGACCCGGGCACAGCGCGTTCACCCGGATGTTCTCCCGCGCGAACTGCACACCCAGTTCCCGGCTCATCGCCAGCACCCCGCCCTTGGACGCGGTGTACGAGATCTGCGACGTCGCCGCGCCCATCACCGCGACGAACGACGCCGTGTTGATGATCGAGCCCTTCCCCTGCCGCTGCATATGCGGCAGGACCGCCTTGCAGCACAGGTACACCGACGTCAGGTTGACCTTCTGCACCTTCTCCCACGCGTCGATACCCGTGGTGAGGATCGAGTCGTCCTCGGGCGGGGAGATACCGGCGTTGTTGAACGCGACGTCGACCGAGCCGAAGGTGTCCACAGTGGTCTGGAACAGGGCCTCGACCTGCTCGGCGTCGGTGACGTCGGCCTGCACGAACAGGCCACCGACCTCGTCGGCCGCGGCCTTGCCCGCCTCGGCGGAGATGTCGCCGATGACGACCTTCGCGCCTTCGCTCGCCAGCCGCCGCGCGGTGGCGAGGCCGATCCCGCTGCTGCCGCCGGTGATGACGGCGACGCGGCCTTCGAAACGCTGAACCATTCCTATTCCTCCGTGCTGATGAAGACGTTTTTGGTCTCGGTGAAGGCGTCGACGGCGTCCGGCCCCAGCTCACGGCCCAGCCCGGACTGTTTGAACCCGCCGAACGGCGTCCAGTACCGGACGGACGAATGCGAGTTGACCGACAGGTTCCCGGCCTCGACACCGCGTGCGACGCGGAAGGCGCGGCCGACGTCGCGGGTCCAGATCGAGCCGGACAGCCCGTACTCGGTCCGGTTGGCCATGGTCACCGCGTCCGCCTCGCCGTCGAACGGGACCACGGCGACGACCGGGCCGAAGATCTCCTCGGACGCGAGCGGATGCCGCAGGTCCGGCGGCGTGACGACGGTCGGCGCGAACCAGTACCCGGGACCGACGGGCGCGTTGCCCCGGAAGGCGACCGGCGCGGAATCGTCCACATAGGACGACACCTTCGCGTGATGCCCCGCCGAGATCAGCGGGCCCATCTCGGTGACCTCCAGCCGCGGATCCCCGACGACGACGCCGTTCACCGCGGGTTCCAGCAGCTCCATGAACTTCTCGTACACGCTCGACTGCACCAGGATCAGCGACCGCGCGCAGCAGTCCTGCCCGGCGTTGTCGAAGACGCCGTACGGCGCGGTGGCGGCGGCCTTCTCCAGGTCGGCATCGGCGAACACGATGTTCGCGTTCTTGCCGCCGAGCTCCAGCGTCACCCGCTTCACCTGCGCGGCACAGCCCGCCATGATCTGCTTGCCGACCTCGGTGGAGCCGGTGAACACCACCTTCCGCACCGCCGGATGGTCCACGAAGCGCTGCCCCACCACGGATCCCTTGCCGGGGAGCACCTGGAAGACGTCTTCGGGGATCCCCGCCTCGCGGGCGAGTTCGCCGAGGCGGATCGCGGTGAGCGGGGTGAGCTCGGCGGGTTTCAGCACGACGGTGTTCCCGGCGGCGAGCGCCGGCGCGAATCCCCAGCCCGCGATGGGCATCGGGAAGTTCCACGGCACGATCACCCCGACCACGCCCAGTGGCTCGTGGAACGTCATGTTCACACCGCCGGGCACCGGGATCTGCTTGCCGCTCAGCCGTTCGGGCGATGCCGAGTAGTACGTCAGCACGTCGCGGACGTTGCCCGCCTCCCAGCGCGCGTTGCCGATCGTGTGGCCGGCGTTGGCGACCTCCAGCGCGGCGAGGTTCTCGATGTCGGCGTCGACGGCGTCGGCGAACCGGCGCAGCAGCCGCGCCCGGTCGGCGGGGGCCACCGCGCGCCAGGCGGGGAACGCCGCGTGCGCGCGGGCGATCGCCGCGTCGGTCTCCTCGGCCGAGGTCAGCTCGACCGACCTCACCACCTCTTCGGTGGCGGGGTTGATCACCTCGAACGTGGTCATTCGCGCTCCTTCGCAGCTTTCACCAGCGCTTCGAAAAGCCTGATGTCGTCGGGGTTCTGTTCGGGATGCCATTGGACGCCGAGGACGAACCCGTCGCCGGGCAGTTCGGCCGCCTCGATGGTCCCGTCGGCGGCCCAGCCGGCCGGGACCAGCCCGTCACCGAGCTTGTCGATCGCCTGATGGTGGTAACACGGCACCTTGGTCTCCGTGCCGAGGATCGACGCGACGCGGCTGCCCTCGGCAAGCGTCACCGTAGTGGTGCCGAAGGTCGCGGGCGCGGGTTGGTGATCCTTGCTGTCCACCGTCTCGGGCAGGTGCTGGACGAGCGTGCCGCCCAGCGCGACGCTGAGCACCTGCAGCCCGCGGCACACGCCGAGCACCGGTTTCCCACTGTCCAAAGCGGACCGCAGCAGCCCGAACTCGAACGCGTCCCGGTTCGGCCTGGTGTACGTCGTCGCGTGCTGCTCCTGGCCGTAACGTGCCGGGTCGACGTCCGCGCCGCCGACGAGCACGAGACCGTCCACGGCGGAGATCAGCCGATCGTGTGCCTCGCTCACCGGTGGCAGCAGGACCGGGATCCCACCCGCCGCGACGATCCCGTCGACGTAGACGCGGTGGAGCAGCGCCGCTTCGGTCTCCCACACCAGGAACTTCGCGGGTTCCAAATAGGACGTGAGCCCGATCAGGGGTTCAGAGGCGTTCGAAGCCACGGATCCTCTCCCAGTCGGTGACGGCGGCGTCGTACGCGGTGAGCTCGACCTTCGCCGCGTTCAGGTAGTGGTCGACGACCTCGTCCCCGAACGCGGTCCTCGCGAGTTCGCTCCCGTCCAGCAGCGCCGCGGCCTCCCGCAGGGTGGTCGGCACGGTCGGCTTGGCGGAACCGTAGGCGTTCCCGTGGAACTCCGGCTCCAGCTCCAGTTCGTTCTCGATACCGTGCAGCCCGGCCGCGATCAGCGCGGCCACCGCGAGGTACGGGTTCACGTCGCCGCCGGGGACGCGGTTCTCCGTGCGCAGCGAGTCCCCGTGCCCGACGACGCGGAGCGCGCAGGTGCGGTTGTCCGTGCCCCACGCGACGGCCGTCGGCGCGAAGCTCCCGGGCACGAACCGCTTGTAGGAGTTGATGTTCGGCGCGAAGAAGTAGGTCAGCTCACGCAGTCCGGCCAGCTGACCGGCGAGGAAGTGCTCCATCAGCGGCGAGAATCCACCTGGTCCGTCTCCGGCCAGAACAGGGTCGCCCGCGGCCGAGCGCAGGCTGATGTGGATGTGGCAGGAGTTGCCCTCGCGTTCGTTGTACTTCGCCATGAACGTGAGGCTCTTGCCCTCCTGCGCGGCGATCTCCTTCGACCCGGTCTTGTAGACGCTGTGGTTGTCGCAGGTGGTCAGCGCGTCGGCGTAGCGGAACGCGATCTCGTGCTGGCCGGGATTGCATTCGCCCTTGGCCGACTCGACGTACAGCCCGGCGCCGCCCATGTCGTTGCGGATGCGGCGCAGCAGCGGTTCGATCCGGGCGGTGCCGAGCATCGAGTAGTCGACGTTGTACTGGTTGGCCGGGCGAAGGTCCTGATAGCGCTTGTCCCAGGCCGATTCGAAGGTGTCGTCGAAGACGATGAACTCCAGTTCGGTGCCGACGTAGGCGGCGAGACCGCGCTCGGCGAGCCTGTCGAGCTGGCCGCGGAGGATCTGGCGGGGCGAGGGGGCCACCGCGCCGCCCTGCACCCGTTCGAGGTCGGCGAGGACCAGCGCGGTGCCCTCCTGCCACGGGAGCAAGCGCAGCGTGTCGAAGTCCGGGCGCATGACGAAGTCGCCGTAGCCGGTCTCCCAGGACGACATCGCGTAGCCGTCGACGGTGTTCATGTCCACGTCGACGGCGAGGAGGTAGTTGCACGCTTCGGTGGCGTGCTCGACGACCTCGTTGAGGAAGTACTCGGCGGCGCAGCGTTTGCCCTGCAGCCTGCCCTGCATGTCGGTGATCGCCACCAGCACCGTGTCGACGGTGCCGTCCTCGACCAGTTCCCGGAGCCGATCCAGCGTGAGCATGCCGCGCCTGTTCGCCATCAGCCTCACCTAAAGGTTCGAAGCGGTACCTTTGCGGGTTCTTCCTACCGGGTCGGCCGAACCCGGTCAACTCCGTCAATGGTCTGGTTCGTTACCCATTGCTCACCGTAGTTGATCCCTGGGCGGATTGTCTGTGATGCCCGGCTGAGAAGATGCTGTGAATCCCGCCGCACCGGGAGGAGATCCGCGCATCCGGGACGTTGTACGGATCAAGAGAGGTGAGAAGGAATGACACAGGCATTCACGCAGCAGACCACGTTCACCGAGCCCCAGGGGCGGGCTCAGCTCCCGACGATGCCCAGTGGGTGGCCGATCGGCTCGTACGAGTCGTACTCCGAAGCGCAGCGTGCCGTCGACCACCTCGCGGGAACGGACTTCCCGATCACGGACGTCACGATCGTCGGTGTCGAGCCGATCCTGGTGGAGCGCATCGCCGGACGCATGGGCTGGAGCAAGGTGCTGACCAGCTCGGCGCTGTCCGGCGCGATGTTCGGTGTGTTCCTCGGGCTCGTGCTGAGCCTGCTGAACCCCGGCGCCGGGCTGGTGCCGATCATCGTCGGCCTCGTCGGCGGTATCGGGTTCAACCTGCTGTTCGGCGCGCTGGGGTACGCGTCGTCGAAGAACAAGCGAGGGTTCATCTCGCAGAGCCAGCTGGTCGCCCGGCGTTACGACGTCCTGGCCCAGCCGCGCAACGCCGAGAAGGGCCGCGCCCTGCTGGCCGACCTGGCCGCCAGGAGCGCGTTCAACCACTGAGCCTCACCCCACGAGGTGCCGCATTTCGTCCTCTGAATGCGGTCGTTGGCATCGCGAACCACCGCATTCAGAGGACGAAACGCGGGTGGAGGCGGCCCCCGGCGTCCGCCTCCACCCGGCCACCTAGCGTGTCGGCTGGGTGGAGTTCGACGGCGGCGCTTGGGAAGACGGCGGCGCCTGGGCGGTCGTGGAAGGCGGCGCCGGGGTGATCTTCGGGATCGCCGCACTGAACGGCACGTCCGTCCTTTCCAGACAGTAGCTGCGGTAACCGTTGTAGCCGTTGAGGTTTCCGTCGTTGTCCCGGACTCCCCGATCGAGCCGCGGCCGCGGATAGCGGTTGTCGTCGCCGATCTTCCGCTTCTCGCCCGTGCTCTGCTCGCAGGCGTACCGGGTCGTGCTGAGCGGGCGGCCGTTCTCGTCGTAGAGGTAGATCTCGGTCAGCGGTTTGCCTTCGGCGTCGAACGCGTAGATGTTCTCCACGTCCTGGCTGCCGTACGTCAGCTGCGGGTTCCCGTAGCTGTCGTTGTAGCTCGGCCCATAGGAGCTGTTGTAGGAACCGCCGCCATAGGACCGCTTCGCGATCAGGTCGACCGCCGCTCCCGCCCCGCCGAGCATGCTGCCGATGACGAACGCCGAGATCGGCACGGCCAGCCACAGCAGCCGCCGGTCGGTCTTCAGCTTCGGGCCCGCCCAGACCACCGCGACGGCGGCCAGCAGCATCAGCGGCAGCAACAGCACCGCCTCGGTGTCGCGCAGCACGAGCAGCAGGCCGAAGATGACCAGCACCGCCGCGCACAGCACCCACCACGCCGGCTTGAGCGTGCGGAAGTAGTTGACTCCCTTGCTGTTCCGGTTGTTCTGGAACGACGTCGCGAGCTCGCGGAGCTTGACCACCTCGGGCAGCTCGACGATCGGGGCGACCCCCTTCCGCACCACGTAGGCGACGCTGATCGCGAGTACGGGTGCGACGAAAAGCAGGCCCAGCAACGGTTCCACCCGCACCCACACCGCGGCCGCGAAACCGAACAACGCGAAGCCGCCGACCGAGAACACCAAGCCCCAGAACGCGAACCGCGCTCCGCCGATCCCGGTCTTCACCTTCAGCGCGGTGGTCTTGTCGCCCGCGTCGGGCGGACGCGGCGGATAGCCGCCGGACGCCCGCAATTCGGCGGCATAGCATTCCGGGCTCCCCAGACGTTCGATCAAGGCGTCGACCTTGGGGTTCTCCCCCAGCTCCGCCTCCATCTCGGCGAGATGCGGCCGGACGTCTTCGAGGATTTCCTCGACTTCGCTCTCGGGCAGGTCGGCGAGCGCGCTCCTGACCCTCGCCAGATACACCCGCACGGCGGTCGGATTCTGCGTGCTCATGCTGCCTCTCCCAACAGGCTGTTCATTGTCGTGGCGAAAGTCCGCCAGGTCTGCCCCGACTCTTCGAGGCGCTGACGACCCGGCTCGTTGAGGCTGTAGTACTTGCGGTGCGGGCCTTCCTCGCTCGGCACCACATAGGACGTCAGCAGGCCTGCCTTGTACAGCCGCCGAAGCGTCCCGTACACCGAAGCGTCGCCCACTTCCTGCAACCCCGCGATACGGAGTCTTCGGAGCACGTCGTAGCCATAGCCGTCCTCTCCGCGAAGCACCGCGAGAACGGCGAGGTCCAGCACGCCTTTAAGTAGCTGACTGATCTCCACAGTCGCGTCCCTCCCAGTCTTACGCAACAGAAGGTACCACGCATTGCACAGTAGTGCGCACGGCGGAAGCCACTTGCGCCGACGGGGTGGTTCATGGGTTACTTAGTCCAGTAATGAACCACCGCACCCCGAGAGGGTGCTCGAAGACTGGGGACGGAGGTGTCGTGCTCGACGAAGGAACACCCCTGTTCGTGCAGATCGCCGAACAGATCGCCGACGACATCGCCGAGGGAAGCCTGGCCGAGGGGGAACGCGTGCCGTCAACCAACGAACTCGCCGCCTTCTACCGGATCAATCCGGCGACGGCGGCCAAGGGGATCAACGTGCTGGCCGACGACGGCCTGCTCGAAAAGCGCCGGGGTATCGGCATGTTCGTCGCCACCGGCGCGCGGCAGAAGCTGCTCACCGACCGGCGGCAGCGGTTCGCCGAGCAGTACCTCGACCCGATGCTCATCGAAGCGAAGCGCCTCGGCATCGACGACGAAACCTTGATCTCGCTCATCCGCGGGAACGGACACCGGAACGGAGGACCCGCCGCATGACGCCGACCATTTCGACCACCGGCCTGACCCGGCGCTACGGCGACCACACCGCGCTCGGCGATGTCTCGGTCGACATCGAAGAAGGAAAGATCACCGGCCTGCTGGGCCGCAACGGCGCGGGCAAGAGCACCTTCCTGCGCATCGTCACCGCGCAGGAGTTCGCCAGCGCGGGCTCGGTCCGCGTGTTCGGCGAGACCCCGGTCGAGAACGAGCGGGTGCTGCGGCGCCTGGTGCTCGTCCGCGAAGACCAGCAGTTCCCGGACTTCAAGGTCCGGCACGCCCTTTCGGCGGCGTCGTGGTTCTACCCGAACTGGGACGCGGAACTGGCCGAAGACCTGCTCCGTGACTTCGATCTGCCGACGAAACGCCCGATCAAGAAGCTCTCGCGAGGGATGCGTTCGGCGCTGTCGATCACGATCGGGCTCGCGGCCCGGGCGGAGCTCACGCTGCTCGACGAGCCGTACGCGGGACTCGACGCCGTCGCACGCCAACTGTTCTACGACCGGTTGCTGGACGACTATTCGGCCCATCCGCGCACGATCCTGCTTTCCACGCACCTGATCGACGAGGTCGCCGATCTGCTGGAGCACGTGGTGATGATCGACAAGGGCCGCGTCGTCCTCGACGCGCCCGCCGACGAACTGCGCGGCACGGCCGTCACGGTTTCCGGCCCCGCCCTCGCGGTGGACGACTTCGTCGCCGGCCGCCGGGTACTGCACCGCCGCAAGATCGGGTCGCGTGCTTCGATCACCGTCGCCGACGCGCTCGGCCCCGCCGACAAGGCGAAGGCGAAGGCCTTGCATCTGAAGCTGGAGCCGCTTTCCTTGCAGCAGTTGATGGTGCACACCTCCAACGGACAGACCGCAGAGGAGGCGTCCGCATGAACACCCTGGTCAACGTCGCGCGCTACCACCTGGTGGACCGGCTCCAGTACGTCGTCCTCCCGGTCGGCGTCACGTTCTTCGCCTTCGGGGTGAATCTCGCGATCTTCTCGCTGATCCCCGAAACACCCGAGGAGAACTACTCCGGCGGCCTGTTCACGTTGTTCGTGTTCATGCTCGTCTGCGGGGCGCTGAGCATGACGAAATCGCTCCCGTTCGGGCTCGCGCTCGGTGTGTCGAGGCGGTCTTACTACCTCGGCACGATCCTGCTGGTCGCCGGGCTCTCCGCGGTGTACGCGGTGGGGGTCACCGTGTTCCAGGTGATCGAGGACGCGACCGGGGGCTGGGGGCTCGGTCTCAACTACTTCCGCGTTCCCTGGCTGCTCGACGGTCCCTGGTACCTGACGCTGCTCACCTCGTTCGTGTTCCTGTTGCTGATGTTCGTCTACGGCATGTGGTACGGCCTGATCTACCGGCGCGCCGCGGTGGTGGGTGTCGTCCTGTTCGGCGCGGCGCAGGTCCTGGTGCTGCTGGGCGGGGTGCTGCTGCTCAGCTGGACGGATTCCTGGTCGAAGCTCGGAGAGTTCTTCAGCACGCTGACCGTCGGCGGGATGACCGGGGTGCTCGCCCTGCTGGTCTGCCTCGCCGGGGCGGGCGGGTTCACCACGATGCGCCGCGTCACCGTCTGAGATTCCTTACACACCAAGGAGTTCCGCTATGGACGTGGCTCATGTGGTGTTGTCGGTGATGCTGATCGCGATCTTCGCCGTACTGGGGGTGGCGAAGGTCCTGCGTCAGCCGGCGTTGGTCTCCCGGACCGAGAGGCTCGGCTTCTCGGTCCGGGGGATCCAGGGGATCGGGGCGCTGGAGATCGCCGGGGCGGCGGGCCTGGCGGCCGGATTCTTCTGGCCGCCACTCGGGATCGCCGCGGCGATCGGACTGGTGGCGTTGCTGATCGGGGCGGCCATCTCCCACGCGCGGGCGGGCGACGGGGTCAAGGACATCGCCCCGCCGGTCTGGCTGGCACTGGTCGCGGCCGCGGCCGCCGTCACCGCGATCGTCTAGTCGCAACTCGCGTGATCGGGCACGGAACTCGCGTGATTGGAGGCGGAACTCGTGAATGACGCCTTCGATCACGCGAGTTCCGGCTTGAATCACGCGAGTTCGGATTCGCGGACCCGGTCCCGAATGCGGCCGACCACGGCGGACCGTCGCCAGGCGCGGGTGACCTCCACCAGCCACGCCGCTTCGGTGGCGATGTCCGGCTCGTCGAGGTAGGTCGCCGGTACGTCGTCGGGGGCGTACCGGCGGCCTGCCTCGGAGGCGACGAGCGCGGCGGCCAAGGTCGCGGCCTCGACCGTCGCGGCCACGCGGGCGTCGGGGATCTTCGCCTTGCGTGCTTCGGCCTCGGCGACCGGCGGGAGGTCCGGATCGAAGTAGGGCCGCAGTGCGAGATGGCCGTCCCGGATCTCGATGACCCTGCGGTACAAGGCGAATTCCACGCCACCCGGCATACCGGGGCCCGGGTCCAGTGCGATTCCCGGGACGGCTTCGCGCAAGGCGGCCCACAACGGTTCGATCCGCCGGTACGTCCGGTACGTGCCGAGCAGCCGGAACGGGGTGGCCAGCGCGGGCCCCCACACGCTGAGCGTCGCGCCCGCCCCGGCGAGCCCGACGCTCAGCGCCGCCAGGATCGCCGAGAGCGTGTCCTCACCGGCGTCGACCGCGCCGGTGGTGGCGAGGACGTAGATGTCGTCGACGTCCCAGAAAGTCCAGCCCAGCGCGGAAACCCCGCCGCCGACGAGCAGCCACAGCCCCGTGCGAAGCGGGCCGGGATCGGCATGCCGCGCGAAACGGGCGAAGACGATCGAGAACGTCAGCAGGCTGATCAGGCCGTAGACGAGGAAAAGAACGTTGTACGCGACGAACCAGCCGAGCCCGCCCGGTCCGGCGGCGGTGTGCTCGCCGACGCGGTAGCTGCCGGAGAGGAAGAAGAGCGCGATCTCGGCGGCCACGACGGTCCACGACAGCAGGGCGTGCCAGCCGATCCGCTTGCCCTCCCCCAGTTTCAGCGAATGCGCGAACGCGACCGCGAAGGCCATCGCGCCGATCTTGAGCAGGTCGGCCGCGAGGTTCAGGAGGCTGCCGATGGGTTCTTCGACGCCGACGGCGTTCTCCATGGCCGGGGTGAGCAGCATGATGCCGCCCGCGATGCACATCCCGAAGCCGCTGAGGAACCACATCCGCCGTCGAGGCTGGGTGTGCCGGGCCTGGATCAGCTTGTACCCGAAACCCGCGAAGGCCACCACGCAACAGAAGTACGCGATGGTCTCGGTCACGGCAGGCGCCGTTTCCGGCTGCCGAAGAGGTCGTCGACCCGCGCCAATCCGCCGGCGAGATCACTTCCGTCCTCGTGGTGCCGGACCGTGCCGCGCACCGACGTCCGCGCCACGCGTTGCGCGAGGAGGCTGGCGAGCAGTTCGGCCTCCTGCTCCTCGACCGCGCTGTAACTCGTGCGGCCGAGGACACGGCGGACGAGCTCGGGCGCCAGATTCGGCATGAGGGCCTTGCTGGCGGCGGCGTCGAGCGCGATCCCGTCGGCTCCCGCGTTAGCCCCAACGTGACCGCACAGCAGGTGGCCGACCTCGTGCAGCAGGATATGCCGCCGGTGCAGGGCGGTGGTGTTGGTCGGATAGAGGATGTAGTCCGCGCGCTCGGTGCTCATCAGCAGCCCGCACGGGCCGCTGGAGGGGACGCTGACCTGCATCAATTCGATCGGGCGGCCGCGTCCGGCGGCCAGTTCGGCGACGAAGGACTCCGCGTCGAAGGGTTCGGGAAGCGCCACGCCGTCGGCGAGACTCCGGCAGCGGCGCCACAACTCCTTACGGCGGCGATCCACTCACGACTCCTTCTTCTGGCCGCCCCGTCCGGATTCCCTGCGGGCGATCGCGTCGATCATGTCGCTGATGGTGTCGAGTCCGTCGGGGGAAAGCGTTACGGCCCGGAGCGCGACGTCGCGGACGCCGGCGTCGCGGAGGGCACCGAGGAGCGCGAGTTCCTCGGCGATCTTGGCGCTCTGCTCGTCGTCGAAGAAGTACGCGGGCGAGACGCCGAAGAACTGGGCGAGCGCCTCGAGATGGCGTTTCGTCGGGTTGTCGCGACGACCGGTGCGCAGTTGCCACAGGTACGTCGTCGAAAAGCTCTCGCCGGTGGCCTCGCGGCAGGCCTTGGCGACCTCCTCGTGGCTGTACGGCTCGCGATCGGGTCTGAGCACGATCTGGAACAGCTTGTCGATCTTCTCGGCGAGCGTCGTCTTACCGGGCTCGGTCGCGGCCACCATCCCACTCCCTACATGTCGTGCCCGTTCATGCTAGTTGACGCGGGCCCCGCGCCGTACACGACAGTTTTCACCTCGTGCGCGGCTTCGGCTGGCAACGGGGGCAGGAGAACGACGAACGGTTCATGAAGGGATCGCGCCGGATGGGCGTCCCGCACCGTCCGCAGGGCAGTCCTTCCTGGCCGTACGCGTCGAGCGAGCGGTCGAAGTATCCGGACTCGCCGTTGATGTTGACGTAAAGCGCGTCGAACGACGTCCCGCCGACGACCAGCGCCTCGGCCATCACCTCGCTGGCGGCGGTGAGCACGGTGCGGCCGTGGGCCGCGGTGAGTCTGTCGGTCGGGCGGGCCCAATGGAGCTTGGACCGCCAGAGCGCCTCGTCGGCGTAGATGTTGCCGATCCCGGAGACGAGCGTCTGGTCGAGCAGGGCGCGTTTGAGCTCGGTCCGCCTCGACCGCAGCGCGCGGACCGCCTGGTCGAGGTCGAACCGCGGATCCATCGGGTCGCGGGCGATATGCGCGATGGTGCCCGGCAGCGCCGTCCCGTCGACCTCGGTGAGTTCCGCGAGCGCGAGCCCGCCGAAGGTCCGCTGGTCGACGAAGCGCAGCTCCGGCCCTTTGTCGGCGAAGCGGAATCGCACGCGAAGGTGCTTCTCGTCCGGCGCGTCCCCGGGCTGGACGAGCATCTGGCCGCTCATGCCGAGATGCGCGAGCATGGCCTGACCGTCGGAAAGCTCCAGCCACAGGTACTTGCCGCGGCGCCGGGCGGCGGCGATCTTCACGCCGGAAAGCCGTCCGCTGAAGTCCTCGGCGCCGAGTTCGTGGCGGCGGATCGCGCGGGCGTGGAGGACTTCGACCTCGGTGATCGTCCGGCCGGAGACATGCGCCTCGAGCCCGGCACGGACGACCTCGACCTCGGGGAGTTCGGGCATACCGCCGATTCTCCCACCGGCCCCCGTGAACGGTGAGGACGGTCAGGGAGCGAGCGGCCCGACATCCGCCCGCGTCAAGGCTTTCCGCGCCCCGCCGGGCAAGAGTTCGTCGGCTCCGACGTCGTACTTCCCCGACCGCGTCTGCAGATCGAAGTCGGTCCCCGCGTACGGGTAGGAGCCGACACCGGCGTCGATCGCCGGGCTTCCGGCGGACAGCCGGTACAACCCGTCCTGAACCAGCTTGGGATCGACGGCCTTGTAGCCACCCGAAGGCATTCCGGCCGGCCCGCCCCAGGCGATGTTGCCCTCGTACTTCACGTCCGAACCGCCCGGCATGCTCACGAGCTTTCCGGTCCCCTGCAGGATGTTGTTCGCGAGCACGCAGTCCTTGGGCTTGAAGTCGCCGCCGTCACCGTGGATGCCGTCGGTGGTCCCGACGACGGTGTTGTACGCGACCACGACCCGGTCGGGCCGGTCGTGGAGTTTGCTGTCCGGCCCGCTGTCCGCCTCGTTGCCCGAGCCGAACACGATCCCGCGGTCCGCCGTGGTGTGGACGTAGTTGTTGACGATCTTGTGGTCGTTGCCGTGGAAGCGGATCCCGGACCGGCCCAGCAGGATGTTGCCCTCCACCACACTGCGATCCCCGTGGCGCAGCACGATGAAGCCGCGGCTGTCGCGGATCGTGTTGTACCGGACGACGTTGTCCGAGGACTTCACGGAGATCGCCTCGGAATCACCGTCGGCCTTCTCGAACAGGTTGTACTCGACGACCCCGCCCGCCGAATACTTCTGGTGGTGGCTCAGCCCGAACCGGATCGACTCGCCACCGTTCGAACCGGTGAACTTGTGGTTGGCGAAGTAGTTGTGGTGCACCTTGACTCGCTTCGCCATGTCCTTGGCCGGGCCGAGCACCTGCAGGAAGACGCCCTGGGTGGTGCGGTTCTGCAGGACGTTGTGGTCGAACTCGGTGTCGTCACCGTTGAGCGTGACCCAGTTGCCGCCGCCGGAGAGCTGGACATCGAGCCGGGTCAGCCGGTTGTGCGTGCTGCCCACCGGCACGCTCATCGAGCCGCCGTGCCGGAGTTTGAACCCGCGCAGCACGACATGCGAAGCGCCCGAAGAGAACGAGAACCCCGCGGATCCCTTGATCTCGGCCTTGCCGACGTGTTCCGCGGTGATGGTGATCGGCGCGTTCGCCGTTCCCGACCGCTTGATCGCGATCGCCGAGCCCGCCGAGTAGCTCCCGTCGGCCAGCCGGATCTCGTCGCCGGGACCGGCCTTGTCGATCGCGGACTGCAACGCGCTCAACGACGTCACCCGGACGACCTGGGCGGCCGAAGCCGTGGCAGGACCTGTCACCAGCGTCAAAAGCGCAGCTGTGACCAGGCAGAAATGACGCATCCGCCGACCTCTCGACAGGCGACCTGAATGGTCGCGTCAGTGGCGGCGGACTGCGATGAGGTTACTGATTCACCGACTCGTGCGTCAACGAACCGTCCCGGTGAAGGGGACTCAGGTCGTCTTCGGCGGCTGCTCGATGTCGAGCTCGGACGAAAGCTGGCGCCAGGCCGTCTCGGCGGCCTTCTGCTCGGCTTCCTTCTTGGTCGTTCCCGAGCCGTAGCCGAGTTCGCGCCCGCCGACGAGGACGGTGGCGCTGAACTCCTTGCGGTGATCGGGCCCGGTGTCCTCGACCTTGTACTCGGGCACACCGAGCCCGGCCGACGCCGTCAGCTCCTGGAGGCTGGTCTTCCAGTCCAGGCCGGCGCCACGCAGCGGCGCCTCGGCGAGCAGGTCGTCGAACAGGTGGTGCACGAGCTTGCGCGCGACGTCGATGCCGTGCTGCTGGTACGCGGCGCCGATGACGGCTTCGAGCCCGTCGGCGAGGATGCTCGCCTTGTCCCGGCCGCCGGTGAGCTCTTCGCCCTTGCCCAGCAACAGGTGCCTGCCCAGCCCGCCTTCGCCGAGGCCGCGCGCGACCCTGGCCAGCGCGTGCATGTTGACCACGCTGGCACGGAGCTTCGCGAGCTGACCTTCGGCCAGTTCGGGATGGGTGTTGTAGAGGTGGTCGGTGACGACCAGGCCCAGCACCGCGTCCCCGAGGAACTCCAGACGCTCGTTCGGCGGCAACCCACCGTTCTCATAGGCATAAGAACGGTGGGTCAACGACAACGTCAGCAGCTCGGGCTCGATCGTGATCCCGAGTGCTTCGAGCAGTGGTGCGGGGTCCGCGGGTGGTCCACCGGCCGACTTGCCCCCCATGTCGTCAGCTGCCGATCAGGCGGGCTCGACGACCTGGCGACCGTTGTGCTGGCCGCAGGCCGGGCACGCGATGTGCTGGAGCTTCGGCTGCTTGCAGGCGCGGTTGGAGCAGGGCACCAGCTGAACCGGAGCCGCCTTCCACTGGCTGCGGCGCGCGCGGGTGTTGGATCGCGACATCTTCCGCTTCGGGACGGCCACGAGTAGATCTCCTTCAGACGGTCTGCCCGCGGTCGCGAGCGAACTTGCTTCTCCGGAACGAGCTGGTGCTCGTCAGGCTTGCTTTCCGGGGCCATCGGCCTGGTCATCGCCCGTTTCGTCCTCGAAACGATCGACCAGCGCGGCCCACCGAGGGTCTATCTTCTCATGCCCGTGCCCGGGCTCGAGATCGGCCCACTTGACACCGCATTCGGTGCACAGTCCCCGGCAGTCCTCGGTGCACAGCGGGGCCAGCGGCAGCGCCAGCACCACCGCGTCGCGGACGGTCGGCTCGAGATCGATCCGGTCGTCCACCAGGCGGGGGATCTCGTCCTCGTCGGTGGTCTCCTCGGTCGCGGAGCCGGGGTACGCGAAGAGCTCGGTCAGGTCGACCTCGACGTCCTCGGTGATCGGGTCGAGGCACCGCGAACAGTGCCCCGTCGCGACGGCGGACGCCGTACCGCTGACGAGCACACCCTCGACGACGGATTCGAGCATCAGGTCGAGCTCCAGGCTGGAGCCGGCGTCGATGGTGATGACGTCGGGCACACCGAGCGCGGACTCGACGGGGATCGAGCGTTGGACGGCCTTGCTCAGGCCGGCGTGACGGCCGAGCTCGCGGGTGTCGAGCACCCACGGGTTCCGGTCGTCCAGCTGCGCAGGCCTGGCCTGCGGCGACTTGTTCTCAGACATCGGTCACCAGGGTACGCAGGTACCGCCACTCACTTTCGGGCGGCCGGAGGCCGGGAGGTCCGTGAAGGCCTCCTTGAGGGACTCGCTTCGACGGATGAGTGCCCCCAATGTGGCATTGGGGACACTGAGCGTCTCCGATGCCACATTGGGCGCGCACCGGATGGAGCCCGTCCGTGAAGGCCCCCTTACCTACCCTGAAGGTAGTGAAGGAGGCCTTCACTACCTTCATCTGACGTGAAGGCCCCCTTCACCGCGTCTAGCGCAGTGAAGGGGGCCTTCACGTACTTCAGAAGGTGCCCAGGCGATCAGCTCTGGTAGTCGTACAGCGAGGTCCGGCTGTTGCCCGGCAGGTTGACCGGCGACCGCAGGTGGTTGCGCCCGGAGTCGACCGTCCGCAGCGTGGTCGCCAGCAGTTCGGAGAACTCGGCAAGCTTCCCGTCGACGTAGGCGTCGCAGTCGCCGCGCTGCTTGTCGGCCTCGACGTGCGCCTCGTCGACGATGCGCGCCGCCTCGCCGTGCGCGGCCTGGACGACCTCGGTCTGGGCGACGAGCCGGGCCTGTTCGGCGCGGCCGTCCTCGATGGCGCGCTCGTAGGCGTCGCGACCGGCCTGGATCATCCGCTCCGACTCGGCACGCGAGCGGTCGGTGAGGTTCTGGAACTCGGCCTGCCCGGCGGCGACCATACGCTCGGCCTCGGCGTGCGCGTCGCTCATCATCTGCTCGGCGCGGGCGCGGGCGTCGGCGAGGATGCGCTCGGCCTCGGCCTGCGCGTCGGCGACCGTGCGGTCGGCCTCGGTGTTCGCCGTGGTGATCGTCTCCGCCGCCTCGGTGCGGGCGGTCTGGATCAGCTGATCACGCTTGTCCAGCACGTCCTGCGCGTCGTCGACCTCGCCCGGCAGGGCGTCACGGATGTCGTCGAGCAGCTCCAGGGTGTCGCCACGCGGGACGACGCAACTGGAGGTCATCGGCACGCCGCGGGCTTCCTCCACGATGGTGACGAGCTCGTCGAGCGCCTCGAAAACCCGGTACACGGCCACTCCCTACCTACAGCGATCCCCACATTCCCTGAGTTCAGTTTGCCCTCATCACCGCCGTAAGGGGTGAAAGCGCGCGGTACCGGGCGTGTCCCCGCCGGTACCGCGCGCCATGATCACCTCGGAGCGAACGCCGGATCCAGGACCAACGCGAGCAGTTGCTGGTCGGTCAAGGACGGGGCACCGCGGTCGCCGTCGTCCAGCGTGCCGAGATCGGCGATGTTGACCGAGCCACCGCCACCGGGCGGGAAGGCGATCGCGCCGCGGGTGACGACCCTCCCGGTCGTGAAACCTTGACCGAGGATGACGTCGCCGTCCGATTCCGCCGACTTCGGCGCGGTTTCGGAGATCACCACGAAGTTCCCGTCCGGCTGGGGAAGTTCCACGCACCGCGTCGGCTTGCGATCCGACCCGATCGCGTCGGCCCTCTTCGCCGGGTCACACCGGTTTTCGCGCGGGTATCCGTCCTTCGTGCTCACCGGACCGGCGATCGTGAGGTTGACACCCCGCTGCCGCCCTTCGGCATCGGTGTACCTGACTTCCGAGGTCTTCAGGTCCCCGAACCCCACGAAGTCCCGCACTTGGATGTCCTTCGCGCCGGTGAGCACCTTCGGCATCACATCCTTCAGGTGCTGGAGCGGGTCCTTCGGTGCGGCCTGCGACGACGCCGCCGGTGCCAGCGGCGCGGGGCCGCCCCCGGGCGCCACGAACACCACCGCCGCCGCGATCACCGCCAGCGTCGCGACGCTCGTGGCGACGATCCCTCGCCGGTTTCGCGCCTTCTTCGCCGCCTTCCCAGCGACTTCGTCCGGGTCGAAGCCGAGCGGTGGCTCGGCCAGTGTGATCCCGCGCAGCCTGTTTTCGAGTTCGTCCATCACGCGCTCCTCCCGGAGACAGCCTCGTCGTGCTGTCTCTGCAGGGCCGCGCGGAGGACGTCGAGTCCCCGCGCGGCCTGGCTCCTGACCGTCCCTTCCGAACAGCGCAGCGCGACGGCGACCTCCGCGACCGGGAGATCGGCGCAGTAGCGCAGCACGACGGCGGCGCGCTGTTTCGGGGGAACTTCGGCGAGGGCGCGAAGCAGCGAATCCGAGATGCCGGCCGTGGCCGGAGCGGCGGGCTCGTCGGGGACGACGCCGTCGCGGTTCTCCTTGCTCCGCCAAGGTCGTCGCCGCTCGTCGAGCCAGCAGCGCATCAGGATCTGCCTCGTGTAGTTGTCGACGGGCCCTTTCCGGCGGACCTTCGGCCAGACCCGGTAGAGCTTGATGAGCGCGGTTTGGACCAGATCCTCCGCGAGATGCCAGTCGCCGCAGAGCAGATACGCCGTCCGTCTGAGCGGTAGCGCCTTGTCCCTGGCGAACTCCCTGAAGCTCGCATCGTCCCCAGACCGCATCGTGCCTCCTCGTCCGTGTTCCGGTGTATCTCACGGACGGGGAGGCACGAAACGTTGCACGGACGGGTCAGCCGGCGAGGTTCACCAGCTTGAAGGTGACGTAGCGGTCCGGCGTGTAGACGATCTCGCCGCCCTTGCCGGAGATCACGCGGTCGCTCGTGCCCACCGGGAACAGCTGGTAGTAGCCGGCGGCGCACGACGGCAGCACACCTTCGCGGTTCTCGTAGACGGTGCCGGTCGCGCCGCCGCGGGCCTTGTCCACCACGGACTTGGCCGCGGACGACAGCGTCGAGTAGCCGATCGTCGTCAGCTTCGAGGTGTCACCGCAGGACGGCGCCGGGGTTCCGTCGACGTCGATCACGGAGAAGGTCTTGTAGTGATCGGCGGTGTAGAAGAACTCCCCGCCGTTGCCGGTGACGATGCGCCGCGCGCCGCGGTCCGGCGAACCGGGCGTCGGGACCGTGTACTCGTGGTAGTAGGCCGACGCGCACTTCGGGAGGATGTTCTCCCGGTTCGAGAAGACCGTGCCGTCCTTGTCCGGGTACGGGAACGGCCCGCCCTTCTTGATGAGGTCGTAGGTCGTCGACGCCTCGGCGGGCAGCGACGACAACGACACGTGCTTGAACCCGGTGAGATCCCCGCACGGGTTCTGCTGGACGGAGACGGGAGCGGCCGTGGCCTGCGCGGCACTGAGCCCACCGAAGAAGCTGACAAGCAGAACGAGCAGCGCGGCGGCGATCCGCGATCGTTTGTTGGTCATTTTCGGACCGTAACTCGATCGTGTATTCACCAGAAGGCGTCGAGATGAACTCTTCATCGCCGCCCGCGACTGCCCGACCAACGGCTTCGGCCGTTCGGGTCAACCTCGTTCGGAGTACTTCTCCGAGAGGCGTTTGAACACTATCGGCGGCACCAGGTGCTCGATGTCGCCACCGAGCGCGGTCACCTCTTTGACCAGCGAGCTCGACACGAATCCGTACGCCGGGTTGTTCGCCATCAGCAGGGTTTCGAGCCCGGTCAGCTCGCGGTTCATCTGTGCCATCTGGAGCTCGTAGTCGAAGTCGCTGACCGACCGCAGGCCCTTCGCGACCGCGATGATGTCGTTCTCGCGGCAGTAGTCGACCAGGAGTCCTTGCCAGGAATCGACGCGCACGTTCGGCAGCTTCGCGGTGATCTCGCGCAGCATGTCCATCCGCTCCTCGGTGGTGAACAGGCCCTTCTTGCTCTTGTTCACCCCCACCGCGACGACGACCTCGTCGAACAGCTTCGCCGCCCGCTCGATGATGTCGAGATGTCCATTGGTGGCCGGGTCGTAGGACCCGGGACAGACCGCACGCCGCATGGCGCGGACGCTACCAAGGAGAGTGGCCCCTTGCGCGCTCATCAGGGTTGCGTCACACCTGATATTCGGCCCAGTAGAGCGCCGTGTCGCCGTAGCGCTTCGTCCGCATCGGCTCGAAGCCCGCCGGCCAGTCCGGCTCGCCGTCGCGCGCCGCCCGCTCGATGACCACCAGCGCCCCGTCCTTGATCCACCGGTTCGCCGCAAGCGCGGCCATGACCTCCCCCAGGCGGGTGGAATCCACAGCATAGGGCGGGTCGGCGAGGACGATGTCGAAGGTGTCCGCCGCCGGAGCGGCCACGACGGACTCGACGGCGCCCGCCCGGACCGCGCCGCCGAGCCCCAGCGCGGCGACGTTCCCCTTGAGCACTTCGACCGCGCGCCGGTCCGACTCGACGAACAGTGCGCCCGACGCGCCGCGGGACAACGCCTCCAGCCCGAGCGCGCCCGAACCGGCGTAAAGGTCGAGGACCTGGGCCCCCTGCAGCTCGCCGGCGACCTCCAGCGCGTTGAACAGCGCCTCGCGCACCCGTTCCGAGGTCGGCCTCGTGCCCTTCGGCGGGACCTTCAGCCGCCTGCCGCCCGCGGTCCCCGCCACGATCCTGGTCATGGGAGCATCGTGCCTCAACGCCTTCCGCCGTGACGTTGGCCGGGACTTGGTGAAGCCTCCGTCCAGCTCGCGTAGAGTCGTCCTTCGCCCTCGGAGGCGATAGAAGCGTTTAGGAGCGTTGCGTGTCCGAACCTCGGGTCAGACGGGCCGAGATCGCCATCGAGCAAGCCCATGTGGACACCGTCTACACCCGGCTCGCCGAGCTGCGAGCCCAGGCTGAGGCCATGCGTACCAAGGGCTACGAGATCGGCCATGGCGCCGGGCGGGAAGCCATTTTCGAGCAGGCGTCCATGCTGTTCGAGCGGGACATGATGGTGTACCACGCCAATCAGACCCTCCAGACCCTCGACGCGGAGTACGAGGGCCTGGTCTTCGGCAGGCTCGACCACCTCGACAACGACCACATCTACGTCGGCCGTCTCGGCATCCGCGACGCCGAGTTCGACAACCTCGTCACCGACTGGCGCGCGCCCGCGGCCGCGGCGTTCTACCAGGCGACGGCCGAGGAGCCGATGGACGTCGTCCGGCGCCGGGTGATCCGGTGCTCCGGCCAGACCGTGCTCGACGTCGACGACGACGTCCTGATCGCCGACGCGGTCCCCGAGAACATGCAGATCGTCGGCGAAGGCGCGCTGATGGCCGCGCTCGGCCGGTCGCGCGGCGAGAAGATGCGGGACATCGTCGCCACCATCCAGAAGGAACAGGACGAGGTCATCCGCGCGCCCTGGCGCGGTGTCACCGAGATCACCGGCGGTCCCGGCACCGGCAAGACCGCGGTCGCCCTGCACCGCGCGGCGTACCTGCTCTACCGCCACCGCCGTCAGCTCGGCGGCGCGGGAGTGCTGGTGATCGGCCCGTCCGGCGTGTTCACCAGCTACATCTCGCGGGTGCTGCCGTCGATGGGTGAGACGAACGTCGAACTGCGCGCGCTCGGCGAGGTCCTCGACGGCCTCGAAGCGACCCGGCAGGACCCGGCTCCCCTGGCGGCGATCAAGGGTTCGCTGCGGATGCGGAAGATCCTGCTGCGCGCGCTGCGGGACACACCGGAAGACGCGCCCGAGGACATGAAGATCGTGTACCGCGGCGAGGTGCTGCGGCTCAACGCGCGCGAGCTCGACAAGGTGCGCCGCAAGGTGCACACCGCGGGCGGGCCGCCGAACCGATCGCGGATCCGCGCCGCCGAACTCCTGCTCGACGCGCTCGCCGCGAAGGCCGAGCAGCACGCGAAGGACGACGGCCGTCAGATCGACAAGGCCGAGCTGATCACCGAGCTCGGCGAGCGCATCGAGTTCCACCGGTTCCTCGTGGTCTGGTGGCCGATCCTGTACCCGGCGCAGATCCTGCGGTGGCTGGGCACCGAGAAGCGGCTCGCCTCCGCGGCGAAGGGCCTGCTCAACCGCAACGAGATCAGCATGCTCGCGGCCGACTTCGCCGACCGCTCGCGCGGCTGGACCATCGCGGACGTCGCGCTCCTCGACGAGCTCCGCGTCCTCATCGGCACGCCGCCGAAGAGCCGACGGGCCCGCCAGAACATCGAAGTCAACCCGGAGCGCGGTGGCGCCCCCACCCGGCCCGAGCACTACGACGAGTACTCGCACGTGGTCGTCGACGAGTCGCAGGACCTCTCGCCGATGCAGTGGCGGATGGTCGGGCGGCGCGGGAAGTACGCGAGCTGGACCGTGGTCGGCGACCCGGTGCAGAGTTCGTGGCCGGATCCGGCCGAGGCCGCGATGGCGCGGGACCAGGCGTTCGGGCTCAAGACGACCCGGCGCCGGTTCACCCTGCGCACCAACTACCGGAACTCGGCGGAGATCTTCGATCTGGCCGCGAAGGTCGTCGCGGGGCACGCCGAGGCCGACGAGCTTCCGCGCGCGGTACGGCAGACCGGCATCACCCCGGAGGTCCGGCCCGTCGAGGCGTCCGGACTGGAAGCGGCGACGCAGGCCGCGGTGAAGGAACTGATGGGGGCCGTCGAAGGCACCGTCGGCGTGATCACCGCCATGGACCGGGTGCCCGAGGTCGAGGGCTGGCTCGAAGGGCTTTCGGACGAGCGGCTGAAGGTCGTCGGCAGCCTCGATTCCAAGGGGCTCGAGTACGACGCCGTCGTGCTGGTGGAGCCGAACGACCTCATCACCGAGTCGACCACCGGCCGCCGGGTGCTGTACGTCGCGCTGACCCGCGCGACCCAGCAGCTGACCGTCCTGGCGTCCAACCCCGACTGGATCCCGGCGGCCTGACCCCCTCACGCATTTAGTCCTCTGGATGCGGTGCTTGCGCGTGCAACTACCGCATCCAGAGGACGAAACGCGGGCGAAAAAAGCTGAAGGGCTCCTTCAGGACACTGGTGAATGCCCTGAAGGAGCCCTTCAGACCCCCGGTGAGTGAACGATGTGGGGACGCATCGCACGTCCAGGGGTATTTCTAGCGCCTCTTCGTTGTTCGGTGTCACCGCGATTTCACCGAACAACAACGCCGAACAACGAATCGGCCGTGGTCACGGGCACGGAGGCTGGTAATCGAGCCCCGGCAGGTGTTGTTCCCACTCGCCCGCCGTGATCCGCGGGTACACCGTCGCGCAGATGCGTTCGGCCGCCCGCTCGGGGCTGGTCTCCCACAACCGCACGCTGCCGTCCGCGACCGAGCCCGCGAGGGTGTGCCCGTCGGGGGCGAACGCCACGGCGTTGACCCGGTCGACGTCGTCGGTCAGGTTCGCCGATTCGCGGACGGATCCCGGATCGGAGACGTCCCATAGTCGCACGGACCGGTCGTAGCTGCCGGTCGAGAAGGTCTTCCTGTCGCCGCTGAACGCGACCGAGATGACGTTGTCGGTGTGCCCCGCCAGCAGCGCAGCCTCCCGGGGTGCCGCCGGATCCGTCACGTCCCAGAGCCGGGCCGTGCGGTCGGCGCTTCCGGTGGCGGCGAGTTTCCCGTCCGGGCTGTAGGCCACCGAGAACACCGTGTCGGAGTGTCCTTTCAGTACCGAAAGCTGCTTCGGCGCCTTCGGCATCGAGACGTCCCACAGCCGAGCGGTGTGATCCCAGCCCCCGCTGAGCAGGGTGCGGCCGTCCGGGCTGAACGCGAGCGAGTGGACGTCGTCCTCGTGCCCGGTGAGGGTCGCGAGTTCGACGGGCCGCCGGATGTCGGCCACGTCCCACAGCTTCATCGTGTGCCCGGAACCCGCGGTCGCGAGCGTCCGGCCGTCCGGGCTGAACGCGACGGGGTCGATCTCGTCCGCCGGGCGGTAGAAGACGCCCGCGTCGACCGGCTTGCGCGGATCGGTGACGTCGATCAGCCGCATCGTGTGGTCCCAGGAGCCGGCGGCGAGCGCCCGGCCGTCCGGACTGAACGCGAGCCCGCAGACACCCTGGCCGAAGCCGGTGATCTTGCTCAGCTCACGCGGGTTCCGCGTGTCGGACACGTCGACCAGGCGCACCACGCCGTCCTGGCTGCCGGTGGCCAGCAGCTCCCCGCCGGCGCTGAACACCGCCCGGCAGGCCGACCTCGCCGGGCCGCTGATCGCCGGCCCCGGCAGATCCCACATCCGCACCGTCTGGTCGTCGCTCGCGGTCACCAGTGTGCGGCCGTCCGGGGAGAACACCGCCCAGACCACGGCCGCGGTATGCCCGACGAGCGCCGGTTTCTCGCGCGGCTTCGCCGGATCGGTGATGTCCCACAGCCGCGCGGCGCGGTCGAAACCGGTCGTGGCCAGCGTCGTCCCGTCGGGACTGAACGCCACGGACCGCACGATGGACTTGTGCGCGGTCATCGTCCCCAGCGGTGACGGCGCCGTGGGGTCGGCGATGTTCCACAGGCGCGCGGTCTGGTCGATGCTCGCGGTGGCGAGCGTCCGTCCGTCCGGGCTGAACGCCGCGGAGTGGACGCCGGCGGTGTGCCCGTTCACCACTCCGAGCGGTTTGGCCTGGAGCGGATCGGCGACGTCCCACAGCCGCGCGGTCTTGTCGGCGCCGGTCGAGACGAGCGTCCGCCCGTCGGGGGCGTAGGCGAGCCCGTTGACGTTGCCGGTGTGCCCGGTGAGCGTGGCCGTCAGCACCGGTTTCGCGAGGTCGCGGACGTCGAACAGGCGCACCGTGCCCTCGCCGTCCGCGGTGGCGAGCACCGCCGCCTTCGGGCTGAACGCCACCGCGTTGACCCGGCCCGGATGCTCCCCGACCAGCACGCCCGGCCCGGGTTTCGCCGGATCGGCGACATTCCACACCCGCGCGGTCTTGTCCCAGCCCGCCGTCGCGACCGCGCCGCCGTCGGCGCTGAAGGACACCGAGTTGACGTTGCCGGTGTGCCCGGTCAGCGTGGCCAGCTCGCTCGGCCGGTGGGGATCCTTGATGTCCCACAGCTTGGCCGTCTGGTCCCAGCTGCCGGTCACCATCACCTGGCCGTCGCCGCGCAGGGCGGTCGCGTTGACGCGGTGGCCGTGCCCGCGGACGCGGGTCGAGTACGGCGACTCGAACATCCCGAGCACGCTGCCGCGGGTGTCGACGCTCGGATCGACGCGGTACGCCGCCAGCGCGAGCTGCGCGGCCAGCGCCGGATTCGTCGTCCGCATTTCGATGGCCTGCCCGGCGACCTTCTGTGCGAGCGCGCTGTTGCGCTGGGCGGTCGCGGTCTGCTCGGCGCGGACAGCGTAGACCATCGCGGCCGTCGCCAGCACCAGCAGGACGGCCAGGAGCGCGACCAGCTGGCGCAGCCGCCGGGTGCGGCGCCGCGCGACGGCCTGCTCGTGGTTCTCGATCGCCGCGCTCGCCTCCAGGAACCGGCGTTCACGCTGGGAAAGCGCGCTCTCGTGCTCCCCCGCCCAATCCCTGGCGATGGACAGCCGCGCGCCGCGGTAGAGCCAGCCTTCGTCGCGGCCGACCGATTCCCACGCTTCGGTCGCCTCGGTGAGCTGGCGGTGCACACGCAGGCCCTCGCGATCCTCGGCGAGCCATTCGCGCAGGCGCGGCCAGCCCCGGATCAGCGCCTCGTGCGCGATCTCGATGCCGTTGTCGTCGAGGGTGACCAGCCGCGAAGACGCCAGCCTGTCCAGCACGACGGCGACGTCCGGGTCGTCGGCGTCCACCTCGTCGCGGGTGATGCGGCGTTTGGTGTCCTCAGTGCCTTCGCCGAGCGCGGTCATCCGCAGGAAGATCTGGTTCGCCAGCCGCTGCTGATGTTCGCTCAGCGCGGTGAAGGTGTGCTCGGAGGTCTGGGCGACCGACCGTTCGATCCCGCCGGTGGACTCGTAGCCGGTGAGGGTGAGCGTGTTGCCGTGACGGCGGCGCCAGGTCTCCAGCAGGGCGTGCGAAAGCAGCGGCAGCACGCCGGGCTGCCCCGTCGCGTCGGCGACGAGCCGCGAGACCAGCGCGTTCTCGACGCGGTACCCGGCGTCGATCGCCGGCCGCGAGATGGCCTGACGCAGTTCCTCGGTGCTCATCGGGCCGACGAGGACCTGCGCGTCCTGCATGGCTTCGACCAGCTCGGGATGCCGCGCGCAGTGCGTGTAGAAGTCGGTGCGGATGCCGAGGACGACCCTCGTCCGGCTCTCCGGCTCGGTCGTCGCGGTGACCAGCGCCGACAGGAAGGCGGCCCGCTCGTCGGCGTCCTGGCAGAGCGTGAAGACCTCTTCGAACTGGTCGACGACCAGCACGACGTCGCCCTCGCGGTCGGCGACCAGCTGACGGGCGGCCAGGCCGAGGTTGCGCGGATGCTCGGTGAGTTCGGCGAGCAGCCCGCCCGGCGCGAGCCCGAGCGCGGCGCCGAACTGGACGGCGCACTCCTGCAGCGGCCGCGACCCCGGGGTCATCAGCATGGTCACGGAGGCCTCGGCGAGCGCGGGGAGCAGGCCCGCCCGGAGCAACGACGACTTACCGGAACCGGAGGCTCCCAGAACCGCCAAGAATCGTTGATCCGAAAGCCTCGCGACGAGTTTTCCGACAAGTCGTTCGCGACCGAAGAATCGGCTCGCGTCGTCCGGTCCGAATGCGGTCAGGCCGATATAAGGTGCCGATTCCCCATTCAGCGGGGCAACCGGTGAATCATGGACTCCGCCGCGCGTTCGCTCGGTCACGTCGTGCCATCGGGCCTCCCACTCCTCCTCGGGGCCGTCGCACGCCCGGACATAGGCCAACGTCACCGCCAAGCTGGGCATCTTCTTCCCGCCGGCGGCTTCGGAGAGGGTTCCCGCGGAGTAGTGGGCACGCCTGCCCAGCTCGCGGTACGTCGGGTTTCCGGCCTTCTCCCGCAAACGCCGGAGATCGGCGGCGAACTCCAGCAACGGATCGTCCCCGGGGTCCAAAGGTCGCTCCGGACGCGGCACCCTAAATCCTTTCTTTTCAGTGGTTTTCCCACCCTCGCATTCGGGGGCAACCGTACCGTGGAAACGGGGGGACTCCGCCGAGTACCGGGTACATCGAGGTGGTTAATTTCGATCGATCGACAGGCGCGGGAAGGGATCGGGGTCCCACCGCGTTGTACCGGGGCGTGACCTCTTTGCCTGACATCCCGCTGTCCGTGCTCGACCTCTCGCCCGTCGTGGCCGGAGGCGGTGTGGCGGATTCGCTGCGCAACACCCTCGACCTCGCCCGCCGGACCGAGGCCCTCGGCTATCACCGGTACTGGCTCGCCGAGCACCACAACATGCCCGGTATCGCGAGTTCGGCGACTGCCGTGATGATCGGCCAGGTCGCGGCCGCCACCGAACGTATCCGGGTCGGCTCCGGCGGGGTCATGCTGCCGAACCACGCGCCGCTGGTGGTGGCCGAGCAGTTCGGCACCCTGGAGGCGTTCCACCCCGGCCGGATCGACCTCGGCATCGGGCGCGCCCCGGGCACCGACCAGCGGACCGCGCTCGCGCTGCGCGGCCCCGGCGGGCTCAGCGCGGAGAACTTCCCGCAGCAGTTCGCGGAACTGCTGGCCTACTTCGAGCACTCCGACCAGCGCGCCGTCAACGCCGTGACCGCCGAGGGCAACAAGCCGCCGGTCTGGCTGCTCGGTTCGAGCGGATTCAGCGCGCGGATGGCGGGCGAACTGGGCCTGCCGTTCTCGTTCGCGCACCACTTCAGCGCCGAGAACACGCTGCCCGCCGTGGCGCTCTACCGCGACGCGTTCAAACCGTCGGACGTCCTCGACGAGCCGTACGTGATGCTCGGCGTCTCCGTGGTCGCCGCAGAAACCGACGAGCGCGCCCAGTACCTCGCCGCCCCGAGCGGCCTGACGTTCCTGAGCCTGCGCAAGGGCCGTCCCATCCCGCTGCCGACGCCGGAGGAGGCCGCGGCGTACCCGTACACCGACATCGAGCGCGTGTTCATCGAGGACCGGGCTTCGAGCAGCGTCATCGGTTCGCCAGAGACCGTCCACAAGGGACTGGAGACCTTGCTGGCGGATACGGGTGCCGACGAGCTGATGATCACGACGATGGTGCACGACCAGGCGGACCGGGTGCGGTCGTACGAGCTGGTCGCCGAACTGGCGCGCTGACGCCGGGCGGTCTCCTGCCCGCTGCGGCAATGTCATGAAAGGGCCGTTCAGGACGAAAGATGTCCTGAACGGCCCTTTCATGACACGTGACCGACCTGCTTCAGAGCCTGTAGAGGTCAGCCGTTCCGTGAAGGCCTCCTTGAGGGACCCTGGGTCCCTCAAGGAGGCCTTCACGGACAAGCGCACTCACCCACCCCGCGCCCCGAACGGACCAACGCCCCACCGAACACGAAAGAACCGACAAGATCCCCGCCCGCCTTTGTCAGAAAAAGACAAGAATTCACCGGTTACCAGGACGTGACGTCTTGATCACACCGAAGTTCTTGTCACCAGGCAGGCGCGTGATTAGCGTACCGACCAGTAGCAAACAGCACGGTAACACCCCGTTGATCCCATTCAACGATTCCGTTCCGCCATTCGGAGCAAAGGAATTGCGCAAGCTGGGGTGTATTCGCCGTGCCCGGAAAACGGGAGGGTCGGCGTGGGCGTCCGGACTGGCGCACCCTCATTCCCCGGCGCGGGTGCGATCCGGGAGACCGGAAGGCTCTATTCGCTCGGCCTCGACGTCGTCCGCCTGAGTTTCCGGCGGCCCTTCCAGGCACGCGAACTGATCCAGCAGTTCTGGTTCATCGCGAGTGTGTCGATCCTGCCGACGGCGCTGGTCGCGATCCCGTTCGGCGCGGTGATCGCGCTGCACATCGGGTCCCTGACCGCGCAGATCGGCGCGCAATCCTTCACCGGCGCCGCCAGTGTGCTGGCGATCATCCAGCAGGCCAGCCCGATCGTGACGGCGTTGCTGATCGCGGGTGCGGGCGGTTCGGCGATGTGCGCGGACCTCGGGTCCCGCACGATCCGCGAGGAGATCGACGCGATGGAGGTGCTCGGGGTCTCCCCCGTCCAGCGCCTGATCGTGCCGCGTGTGCTCGCCGCGATGGGGGTCGCCGCATTCCTCAACGGAATGGTCAGTGTGGTCGGCGTCCTCGGCGGTTATTTCTTCAACGTCATCATGCAGAACGGGACACCGGGTGCGTATCTGGCCAGTTTCTCCGCTCTCGCGCAGCTTCCGGACCTCTGGATCAGCGAGATCAAAGCGGTCATCTTCGGTTTCGTCGCGGCGATCGTCGCCTCTTATCGCGGGCTCAATCCGAAAGGCGGCCCGAAAGGCGTCGGTGACGCGGTGAACCAATCCGTGGTCATCACGTTCCTCCTCCTGTTCCTGTTGAACCTCGTGCTGACGACGCTTTACCTGCAGCTCGTCCCGGCGAAGGGCAGCTGATGGTCACGACGACACCCACCCGAACGGCGCGGGTCCGCGAAGCCGTCGACCGCCGGTTCGGGTTCCTGGACACGCTCGGCGACCAGATCCTCTTCTTCCTCAAGGCACTCGCCTGGGTTCCGCGCGCGGTGCGCCGCTATCTCCGGGAGATCACCCGCCTGCTGGCCGAGGTCAGTTTCGGCAGCGGCGCGCTCGCGGTCATCGGCGGCACGATCGGCGTGATGATCGGGATGACCGTGTTCACCGGCACGGTCGTCGGCCTCCAGGGGTATTCGGCGCTCAATCAGGTCGGGACGTCGGCGTTCGCCGGGTTCGTCTCCGCGTACTTCAACACCCGCGAGATCGCGCCGCTCGTGGCCGGGCTCGCCTTGTCGGCGACCGTCGGCTGCGGGTTCACCGCGCAGCTGGGCGCGATGCGCATCTCCGAGGAGATCGACGCGCTCGAAGTGATGGGCATCCCCAGCGTCCCGTACCTGGTGACCACCCGGATCATCGCGGGCTTCCTCGCGGTCATCCCGTTGTACGCCATCGGCCTGCTGACCTCGTACCTCGCGTCACGTCAGATCACCGTCTGGTTCTACGGCCAGTCCGCGGGCACCTACGACCACTACTTCCTGCTGTTCCTGCCGCCGGGCGACGTGCTCTGGTCGTTCGGCAAGGTGCTGGTGTTCAGTGTCGTGATCGTGCTCGCCCACTGCTACTACGGCTTCCGCGCGAGCGGCGGCCCGGCGGGCGTCGGGGTCGCGGTCGGCCGCGGCGTGCGGACCGCGATCGTGGCGGTCAGCGTGCTCGACTTCTTCCTCAGCCTCGCGATCTGGGGCGCGACCACGACGGTGCAGGTGGCCGGATGAGCCGGCGCGGGCTGCGCAAAGCCGGGGTCAGGACGGCCGGGGTGCTGTTCCTCGTGGTGATGTCCGCTCTCGTGCTGCTGTCGATCAAGATCTACCGGAAGGATTTCGTCGACTCCGTGCCGGTGACGCTGCAGGCGGACCGCGTCGGCAACCAGCTGCGCACCGGCGGGCAGGTCAAGGCCCGCGGCGTGGTGGTCGGTGAGATCCGCGACGTCCGCGCGACGCCGGGCGGCGCGGAGATCGACCTGGCCATGGAGCCCGGGAAGGTCTCCCAGCTGCCGAAGAACGTGTCCGCATTGCTCGTGCCGAAGACGCTGTTCGGCGAACGCTACGTGCAACTGTCCATTCCGGACGGATCGAAGGCGGAACCCTTGAGTTCGGGTGACGTCATCACCCAGGACCGTTCGGCCAACGCGATCGAACTGGAGCGCGTCTTCGACAACCTGTTGCCGCTGCTCAAGGCGGTGCAGCCGCAGAAGCTCGCGACCACGCTGACCACGGTCTCCACCGCGCTGGAAGGCCGCGGAGACCAGATCGGCGACACGCTCGCCACCGCGGCCGCGTATCTCAAGGAGTTCAACCCGAACCTCCCGGCGCTGAACGACAACATCCGCGACCTCGCCACGGTTTCGAAGCTGTACGGCGACATCGCACCGGACCTGCTCGACGCGCTGAGCGCCTCGGCCGTCACCCTCGACACGGTCAAGGAGAAGCGGGCCGAGCTGGCGTCGGTGTACCAGCAGGTGACGTCGTCGTCCCAGCAGGTCACGGCGTTCCTCGCCAACAACCGCGCCAACATCATCGCGCTCGCCGCCGACAGCCGCGCACCGCTGGAGGTCGCCGCGAAGTACTCACCCAGTTTCGCCTGCACGCTCGACGCGCTCGCCAAACTGAAACCGCAGATGGACAAGGTGCTGGGCGCCGGAACCGACGAACCCGGCCTGCACGCGGAGATCGTCGTGACCCAGCCTCGTGGCAAATACGTCCCGGGCAAGGACGATCCGGTCTACAACGCCTCCGGTGAGCCGCGCTGCTATCCGTCCAACGGCCTGATGGGCCAAGGGATCGCGGCGACCGGTGAGAAGACCGCCGCGCTGCCGGGCGCGCAGGGCGACCTCGGGCTGCCGAACTCGCCGCAGGAGCGGGAACTGATCTCCACCCTGGTCGCGCCGTCCATGGGTGTTCCGACGGCCGAGGTACCCGCCTGGGGCAGCGTGCTCGTCGGCCCGCTCTACCGCGGCACGGAGGTGACCCTGCGATGAGGAACTTCGTGAGCCCCCTGATCAAGGGGCTGATCTTCGTCGTCGTCACGACGCTGGCGACGGTGCTGCTGGCGGTGTCCATCACGAACACCGGCCTCGGCGACACCAAGAACTACAGCGCCAAATTCCTCGACGCGACCTCGCTGAACGTCGGCGACGACGTCCGGATCTCCGGGGTGCGGGTCGGCCAGATCGAGGCACTCGAGATCGCCGACCACAGCCTGGCCCGCGTCGAGTTCTCCCTCGACTCCCAGCGCAGGCTGCCCGCCGACGTCACCGCGGTGATCAAGTACCGCAACATGGTCGGCCAGCGCTACATCGCGCTCGAACGCGGCAAGGGCACGCGCGAACTCCTGGAGCCCGGCGCGGAGATCCCGCTGGAGCGCACGACACCCGCGCTGGATCTCACGGAACTGTTCAACGGCTTCAAACCGCTGTTCCAGGCCCTCTCGCCCAAGGACGTCAACCAGCTCTCCGGCGAAATCGTCCAGGTGCTGCAGGGTGAGGGCGGCACGGTGGAAAGCCTGCTGGCGCACACCGGTTCGCTGACCACCACGCTCGCCGGCCGCGACAAGGTGATCGGCGAGGTGATCACGAACCTGGACACGGTGCTGAAGAGCATCAACGGCAAGGGTGACGCGCTGTCCACTTTGGTCTCCACGCTGAAGGAGCTGGTGACCGGCCTCGCCGGTGACCGCACCGAGATCGGGGAAGCCGTCTCGGGTCTCGCGGAACTCACCACGGCCACGGCCGGTCTGCTCGAGCAGGGCAGGAAACCGCTCAAGGACAGCATCGAAGGCCTCGGCCTGCTCTCCGGTCAGCTGACGACCGACGAGGCGAAGGCCGAGGTAGACAACTTCCTCACCGTCCTCCCGGGGAAGCTGAACGAACTGGGGCGGATCAGCTCCTACGGATCGTGGATGAACTTCTACCTGTGCTCGGCCGTCCTCAAGGTCACGCCTCCCCGCGGGATCCCGGCGACGGCGGAGAGGTGCACGTCGTGAAACCCTTCAAGGAACGGAACCCGATCGTCGTCGGTCTCGTCGGCAGTGCCGTGGCGGCGGCGGTGCTGACCGCGACGCTCAACTACGAGAACCTCCCGATCATCGGCTCCGGAACCACCTACCAGGCCGAATTCTCCGAAGCGGCGGGCCTGCAGCAGGACGACGAGGTCCGCATCGCCGGGATCAAGGTCGGCGAGGTGAGCGACGTCCGGCTCGCCGAAGACCACGTGGTGGTCAGCTTCCGGGTCAAGGACGCCTGGGTCGGCGACAAGACCGCCGCCGAGATCAAGATCAAGACCTTGCTGGGCCGGAAGTTCCTCGCGCTGCGCCCGACCGGCGAGACGGTGCAGAACCCGAAGCAGATCATCCCGCGCACCAGGACCGTGACGCCCTACGACGTCACCGAGGCCTTCAACGGGCTGGCCGACACCGCGGGCGCGATCGACACCGATCAGCTCGCGGAGAGCTTCACGACGCTGTCCGACACGTTCAAGAACTCGCCCGAGCACATCAAGAAGGCGCTCGAAGGGCTGACGTCGCTGTCGAAGACCGTGTCCTCCAGGGACAGCGAGCTCGCCAGCCTGCTGTCCAACGCGCACGGCCTCACCACCACGCTCGCGAATTCGAACGACGACTTCGCCAAGCTCCTTTCGAACGGCAATCTCCTGCTGACCGAACTGGACCGCCGGCGGCAGGCGATCCACGACCTGCTGACCGGCTCGCAGCAGCTCGCCGCCCAGCTTTCGGGACTGGTGAAGGACAACAAGGACCAGCTCGGCGGAGCGCTCAGACAGCTCGGAGAGGTGACCGACATCCTGCAGCGGCAGAACGACAATCTCGCCAAGAGCCTCGACCTCGCCGCGCCGTACTTCCGCGTGGTGAACAACTCGCTCGGCAACGGGCGCTGGGTGGACGGCTACCTGTGCGGCCTCGTCCCGGAGAACCGGGACCCCTGCACCCCGAAGATCCCGGGAGGCCGCCGGTGATCAGCAGATTCGTCACCCTCGCGCTCGTGCTCGCGCTGGCCGTCGTCGGCGGGCTCTGGTGGATCTTCTCCGGCAGCGGGCTCGACCGCGTCACCGTGTACTTCTCGCGCGCGGTCGGTGTCTACAGTGGATCGGACGTGCGCGTGCTCGGCGTCCGGGTCGGCCAGGTGGAATCGGTCGCCCCGGAAGGAGAGCGGGTCAAGGTCGTGCTGACCGTCGACGGCTCGACACCGATCGCCGCCGACACGAACGTCCTGGTCGTGGCGCCGAGCGTGGTGGCGGACCGGTACGTCCAGTTCACCAAGCTCACCCGCGCGGGAAACCGGCTGGACGACGGCGCGGTGATCCCGGTCGAGCGCACCGGCACCCCGGTGGAACTCGACCAGCTCTACTCCAGCCTCGACACGCTCGCCAAGGCGCTCGGACCCAAGGGGGCGAACGCCGACGGCGCGCTTTCGGATCTGCTGCGCACCGGCGCGAAGAACCTGCAGGGCAACGGCAAACCGTTCAACGAGTCGGTGCGCAACTTCGCCGACCTCGCCAGGACCCTGTCCGGGAACTCGCAGAACCTGTTCGCCACCGTCGACGAGCTGCAGCGGTTCACCTCGATGCTGGCGACCAACGACCGCAACGTCAGCGAGGTCAACAAGCAGCTCGCCTCGGTGACCGGGACACTGGCCGCGAACAAGGACGAACTCGCCCGCGCGCTCAACGGCCTCGGTAGTGCGCTCGCGGAGATCCAGCAGTTCATCAAGGAGAACCGCGCGCTGATCAAGTCCAATGTGGACAAGCTCGCGGTGACGACCGGGACGCTGGTCGACAAACGCGCCGCGCTGGCCGAGACCCTCGACACGATCCCGCTGGCGGTGACGAACGTGCTCGAAGCCGTCGACCCGAAGACCGGCAAACTGCAGAGCCGCGGCAACATGCTCGAATACGCCCCGCTCCCGCTGCCCGTCGCCGGCGACACCTACACCGGGGGGCGCTGATGGCCACGAAACGGGCGATCGCCGCGCTCGCCGCGTGCTGCGTCGCGCTCACCTCCTGCTCGTCGGATTTCAAGGGCGTCTACGACCTGCCGCTGCCCGGCGGCGCGGACATCGGCGACCATCCGTACCGGGTGACCGTGCAGTTCGCCGACGTGCTCGACCTGGTCCCGCAGGCCGCGGTGAAGGTCGGCGACGTCCCGGTCGGCCGGGTCGAGACGATCCGGCTCGGCGAGGACGGCTGGACGGCCGAGACCGTCTTGGCGGTCAACGGCGACGTCCACCTGCCCGCCAACGCCATCGCGCGGCTGCGGCAGTCCAGCCTGCTCGGCGAGAAGTTCATCGAACTCGCCCCGAGCGCGGCGAAGGCCGAGGGCAGGCTGGGCCACGGCGCGGTGATCCCCGTCTCGAGCACGAACCGCAACCCGGAGTTCGAGGAGATCTTCGGCGCGCTGTCCCTGCTGCTCAACGGCGGCGGGATCGGCCAGCTGCAGACCATCAACCGCGAGCTGTCGAAGGTGATGGACGGCAACGAGGAGGAGATCCGCTCGTTCCTGTCCACTGTGGAGAAACTGGTGTCCAACCTGGACTCCCACCGCTCCGAGATCACCTCGGCGCTCGACGGTCTCAACCAGCTCTCGGCCACGCTGGCGAACCGGAAGAAGCAGGTCGAAGGCGCGCTCACCGATCTCACGCCCGGCCTCCAGAGCCTCTCCGATCAGCGCACCCAGCTCGTCTCGATGCTGCAGTCGCTGGACCGGCTCTCCGGGGTCGGCGTCGACGTGATCAAGAAGAGCCGCGCCGACCTCGTCGCGGACCTCACCGCGCTCGCACCGATCCTGAAACGGCTGGCCGATGCCGGCGAGAGCCTGCCCAAGTCGCTGGAGATCCTGCCGACGTTCCCGTTCACCGACGCCGTCCGCGACGGGATCAAGGGCGACTACCTGAACGTCTACGCCACGATGATCCCCGCGCCGGGCGTCGAACTCCCTCCCCCTGGCGAAGGGGTCCCGCCGGGGCTCCCGACCCTGCCGCTGCCGTCCTCCGGAGGTAGCTGATGCTCACCACCCGTGTCCGGATCCAGGTGATCGCGTTCGTGATCCTCGCCCTGGCGACGACGGCGTTCGTCGGGGCGAACTACGCGGGGCTCGGCAGGCTCTTCGGGGCGAGCGGGTACACCGTGAAGCTCGCGCTGACCGACGGCGGGGGCCTGTTCACCAACGGCGAGGTGACCTACCGGGGCGTCGCCGTCGGCCGGGTCGGCGAACTGCGGCTCACCGACGGCGGGATGGAGGCGGATCTGCTGATCGACGACGGCGCGCCCCCGATCCCCGCGAACTCGCGGGCGGTCGTGGCGAACCGGTCCGCGGTCGGCGAGCAGTTCGTCGACCTGCAACCCCGGACCGGCGACGGGCCGTTCCTCGCCGAGGGTTCGGTCATCCCGCGCGAGGCGACGACCGTTCCGCTGCCGGTACAGAATCTGCTGACCGATCTGGACTCGCTGACCGCTTCGGTGCCGACCGAGGACCTGCGGACCGTGGTCGACGAACTCGACAACGCCCTGCGCGGTTCCGGCGCGAATCTGCAGGTGCTGCTGGACTCCACCACCGACTTCACCAAACAGGCGTCGGATCACCTGCCGCAGACGGAGAAGCTGATCACCGACGGCTCGACCGTGCTGAAGACCCAGGTCGACTCGTCGCAGGCCTGGCGGCAGTTCAGCGGCAACGCCAAGCAGTTCGCCGAGCAGCTGTCCCGTTCGGACGGTGACCTGCGGCGGCTGATCGCGACGGCACCCGACGCGGCGACACAGCTTTCCGGTCTGCTGCGGGACAACGAGCCGGGGCTGCCGATCCTGCTGGCGAACCTGCTCACGACGTCGCACGTGTTCTCGGCGCGCACCGACGGCCTCCGGCAGCTGCTGATCAACACCCCGAAGGCGGTGTCCGCGGTGGACGCGGCCGTCGACGAGGAGTCCGGGAAGATCGGACTGGTCCTGACCTTCTTCGATCCGATGCCGTGCACCAAGGGCTACGAGGGCACGAAGGTCCGGAACAGCGCGGAGCTCTCGGCCCTGCCGTTCAACACGAGTGCCGCGTGCACGCTCGACAGGGGCGACGCGAGTTCGGTCCGCGGCTCGCAGAACGCGCCGAAGGGCGGCGTCCCGCCCGCCGCGATCCCCGGCGGCTTCGGCGCCGACGGCCAGCCGACGTCCACCAGCCTCGAGGAGATGTTGTGGCTGCGAAACTGAAGATCGCGATCGCGGTGTTCGCCGCGGCCTGCGCGTTCGCGGGATGGGCCGGGTACACCTGGTTCACCGCGACGGCTTCCGAGGCCGTGTCCTACGGCAACTCCCGCGACGAAGCGCTGAAATCCGGACGCGAACTCGTCGCCCGGCTGACCAGCCTCGATCATCACCGGGTCGACCAGGGCATCGCCGACTGGCTCGCGGCGTCGACCGGCCCGCTGCGCGATCAGCTGGGCAAGACCGACGACGCGACCAGGCAGGCGCTCACCAAGGACGCGACGGTCTCGACGGGCAAGGTGCTCGACGCGGCGATCAGCGAACTCGACGACCACGCGGGAACGGCCAAGATGCTGGCATCGGTGGAGATCACGATGGCGAAGGAAGGCGCGGCGCCGACGACGAAACGCAACCGCTTCGCCGCCGGACTGACCAGGACGGCCGAGGGCTGGAAGCTCAGCGCGCTCGACCAGCTGCCGGTGGGTGCGCGATGACCGCCACGACCGACACCGACACCGATGTCACTGCGGAGACCGAGCCCGAGACCACGGCCGAAGAGACCACCGAAGAGGCCGCCCGGAAGCCGTCCCGCCGGCCGGACCTGCCACTGATCCTGCTGGTCGCGGCGGCCGTGCTGGTGGCGGCCGGGGTGTGGTTCACGCTGGAGGCGAGGTCGATCTCGGCGGCGCCGTCGGCGGCCAACACCGCGCTCACCGACGTCGGCGCGACGGCCGAGGTGAACTCCGCGGTGACGGTGGCGCTCGACAAGATCTTCTCCTATTCCTACGACCGGACCGACGTCACCGAAAAGGCGGCTGCCGCGGTTCTCAGAGGAAAGGCGCTGGAGTCCTATAACCGGCTGTTCGCCCAAGTCCGGGAAAAGGCTCCGGCACAGAAACTGGTCCTCACCACGCGGGTCTCCTCATCCGCCGTCCAGGAACTCGGCGGCGGTAAAGCGAGGCTGCTGGTATTCCTCGATCAAGCGGCCGTCCGGGCCGACAACAATTCTTCGACGGCGGCCGCGGCACAGCTTTCGATCACCGCGGAACGCGAAGGCGACAATTGGGTCATCACCGACCTCATCCCCAGGTGATCCGCTTTGTAAACCAGGAGAGAAAACGAGGAGAATCCCATGTTCGGTCGAACGCGCCCTAAAACAGCCCGTCGCCGTCTCGGCACGGTCGTCGCGCTCACGTCCGCGCTCGCCATGGCGGGCAGCCTCGCCGCGACCCCCGCGCTGGCGGACGACCCGGTGGAGATCCCGGTCTCCTACACCGTCACCGGGAAGACCACGGTCAAGAAGACCGGCGGCACCCTCGACCTCGGCCCCGGTCAGCTCAACGGCGCACTGGTCATCGACGGTGACAACGTCGGCATCCGCGGCGATCTGGCCCTGCCGCCGTCGACGGCGAACATCTCGCTGGTCTCGGGGGTCTTCAAGATCAAGGCCCGCGTGCGGATCGAGCCGACCGGCCCGGTCACCGGCACGCTGGCCAACGGCGACCTGACCACCCACTCGCAGGCGAACATGCTGATCGACAACATCGTGGTCGGCCTGTTCTGGCCGGTCATCCCGCTGCCGACGGTGCCGAACGCCTGCAAGACGGTCAAGCCGCTCGACCTGACCCTGATCTCGAAGAACGTCGACCTGTTCGCGGAGACGATCCCGTCCTCGGGCACCTTCACCATCCCCGAGTTCAAGGACTGCTTCATCAACGACCTCGCGCTGGGGGCGTTGATCTCCGGTCCTGACAACACGATCAACCTGAGCATGAAGTCGAACCTGTCCTGACGCTCAAGTCCGTGAAGGCCTCCTTGAGGGACCCTGGGTCTCTCAAGGAGGCCTTCACGGAACGTCAGCAGAAGTACGGCGCCGTGGGGTCGACCAGCGCGACGCCGGTGCTGTCACCGGCGGAAACGGCGTAGACCGGAGCGCACACGCCGGAGAACTTCCAGAAGTCCGTCGGCGGTTCCGTGCTGGTGTCACGGCTTTCGGACTTCACGTTGCTGCCCCAGGCGAAGACACTCCCGTCGGCCTTCAGCGCGACGTTGTGGTTGAAGCCCGCGTCGATGGCGATCACGCCGGACTGCGCTTCCGGCGGAACCGTGGCCTGGCCGTAGAAGTTGTCACCCCACGCGATCACGCCGCCGTTCTTCAGCGCGATGCTGTGCCGGAGCCCCGCCGAGACCGCGCTGACCCCGGAGGTCGCCGCCGCGGGCACCGTGATCTGGCCCTTTCCGTTGCTGCCCCACCCGATCACGCCGCCGTTCTTCAGCGCGAGCCCGTGGTCGCCGCCCGCCGAGATCGCGGTGACCCCGGAGGACACGGACGCGGGGACCGTGGTCCGCGAGCCCCAGCTCACCACGCTGCCGTTCGTTTTGAGCGCCAGGTTGAAGTACGCGCTGGTGGAGATCGCCGTGACCCCCGAGGTCGCGGACGACGGTACGACGTTCTGGCCGTAGAAACCGTTGCCCCAGGCGATGACCCCGCCGTTCTTCAGCGCGAGTTCGTGCGCCCAGCCGGCGGCGATCGCCGAGACGCCGGACGTGGCCGCCGCCGGAACCGACAACTGGCCGTAACTGTCGTTCCCCCAGGCGATCACCCCGCCGTCCTTGAGCGCGAGATGGGTGATCGCGCCGGCGGAGACCGCACTGGCGCCGAGCGCGGCGGCCGGTATGGTCCCCTGCCCGTAGTCGTTGCTCCCCCATGGCCGCGCTTCGCCGGTCTGCGCGGCGCTCGCCGTACCGCAAAGGGAAACCGTTGCGATCATTACGGTAATCGCGACGCCCGCTACCCGTCGTGATGCCGATCGTCGATTCTCGGAAGACATGCGCCGAATGTTAACCCGGCTGCACCGATCGGCCGCCTCTTTGTCATCCACGGACAAACTTCATAATCGCATTCAGCGCCCGCTGACAAGAAAGAACGGGCGTCTCACCCACTTCGAAACATGTCGACATGAATCCTTGTTACGTACATAACTCGCGGGTAACCTCGGTTTACCCCACCACCGAGAAAGCCGCTCGAGTCGAGCATATTTGATCAGAAAAATCCGCCGAAAGGCGCATGGGGAAAGCCGCCCGAGACGTAAACTGGATCAAAGGAGATGACAGGTATGTCCCGTAGACTTGGCAAGCTGTCGGCAGGCGTCGCCACCACCGGCATCGTGCTCGGCGCCGTCGCCGTGCTCACCGCCGGCACGGCCGCCGCCGCGACCACCTACGCCACCGGCACCGTCGCCTACATGTGCAACTTCCCCGGCATCGGCCAGCAGCAGCTGGACGTGAAGGCGAACTTCGTCGGGCCGGACTCGGTCGCCTCCGGCGGCACCGCCACTCCGTCGAGTGTCGGCGGCACCGCGACGATCAACGCGACCATCAACGCGCTGCTCAACGCCGCCAACTACGACGGTGTCCGCGGCAAGGCCAACATGCCGATCACCGCCACCAACGCCACCCCGACGTCGGCGACGGTGACCAACCTGGACGTTCCGACCCAGATCAACCCGTACGTGCCCGGCCCCCGGTCGTTCAACATCGTCCAGGACGCCGGCACCGGTGTTCCGACGCTGACCGCGGGCGCTCCCGGCTCGGGCGTGATCTCCCTCGGCACCACGATCAACGCTCCGCTGGACTTCCACAAGAAGGACGGCACCTGGACGGCGTGGAACTTCAACTGCACCGTCAAGAACACCAACCCGGCGCAGAACCGCGCGTTCAGCCCGGCGATCCCGATCACCTGATGAACCACCCGTGCGGGGCGGGGACGCCCGCCCCGCACGGTCTCCATCCGCGCGAGGCACGAGAGGAACACCCATGACGCAGCAGGTTCGCCGGGCACTCGGGAGGTTTCCCGTTCTGGCGGGCGTCATCCTGCTCGTGGGGGTGAGCGGGGCACTGTCCTCTTCGGCCGCGACCGATCCGGACACGCCACCGCCGGCGCCGTCGCAGGGCACCACGTCCGCGCACCAGAGCCTCGCGAACACCTGCGTCTTCCCGGATCCCGCCGGGGAACGGCCGGTCACCATGGACGTCCAGGCGACGCTGCCGAAAGTCGTCCCGACCGGGAAACCCGTTCAGATCAAGGACTTCTCGCTGACCTTCACGATCGGCGAGGGCTCGCTCGGAACCGTCGCCGAGGTCACGGGTGGCGCGACCGTCGAACTCACGGCCGCGAACGGGGACAAGAAGACCCCGATCCCGGTGTCCGTGACGATCCCGGCGACGAAGGTCCCCGCCACCGGCGAACTGAAGCTGGTCGCGACGGGCACCGTCCCCGACATCCTGCTGAAGGTGCCGTCCGAACTGCGGCTGAGCACGGGCGCGCCGTCGCTCGCGCTGACCGCAGCGGAAACGCCGCTCAAACCGATCACCTGCACCCAGAAGCCGGACCAGAACACGCTTCTCGGCAGTGTCGCGCTCCTGCCGCTCGGAAAACCCAAGCCGCAGTCCGGCAAACCCGGCGAGCAGAAGAAACCCGGTACCGACGCGCGGGCCGCGGACGACGTCCACGCCGACGCCCTCTTCCCGATCGCGTTGCAGCCGTTCGAGCTTCAGGGCACGTCGTCCATCACGAAGCTCGGCGCCTTCGCCCGGCTGAAGCCCGCGTTCATGGTCAACGCGGTGTGGCACGTCGATCTGGAGAACACCGAAGGGCCCGGCAAGATCACCGGCTCCGTCATCATGCCGCCGAGCAAGATGAGCTTCCTCGGCTTCGGCTTCGTTCCGATCACCGCGACCATGGAGCTGCTGCCGGAGGACTACGCGACCGGCAATCACATCATCGACGTCGACGGCGTTTCGATCCCGGAGCCGGAGGGCAGCTCGACCGTCCTCACCCCGCTCAAGGTCTACGGGAAACTGAGCGGGGTCACCATCAACGGGGTCGCCCTCGACGTCGGCGACCACTGCCTCACCGCCGAGCCGATCAAGATCAATCTTCGCGGGGAGAAGTACGGGATGTTCACCGGCGGCGTGGTGCGCACCGATCCGAAGTGGACGGATCCCGCCTATCGGGACTTCACGCTGCCCCCGTTCTCGGGCTGCGGCGCGAAGGAGGATCTCGACTCGCTGCTGACCGGGATGGCTTCGGGGCCGGGGAACCAGGCCTGCGTCGGGGTCAACCAGGTCGGGTTGCCTTGGGACCCCGAGCGCAAGTGCCCGAACGTCGAGCCGCCGGCGGGCCGCTGACGAGTGTCATGAAAGGGCCGTTCAGGACGTTTTTCGTCCTGAACGGCCCTTTCATGACATCCAGGCGGGCCCCTACGACCCACTCGGCGTCCACTGTGGACTCTTACGCGGCGACGGCAGCACCTCAGGAAGCGTGAAGCCTTCGGGCGAAGCGGAAAGGCCGACCCCGGCCCGCAGCGCGAGCTCCATCTCGAACCGCGCCCCCGGGTCGCGCAGGTGCTCGCCGAAGGTCGCCTGCAGCTGCCGCATGCGGTACCGGACGGTCTGCGGATGCACCTGGAGCCGCTCGGCGATGTCGACGACGTTGCCCTGGCTGTCGAGCCAGGCGCGGAGGGTTTCGAGCAGCCGTTCCCGCTGTTTCCCGGTCATCTCGGCGAGCGGGGCGAACAGCCGTTCGCGCAGCTGGCAGGTCAGCGCGGCGTCGGCGTTCACGAGCAGGGTGGCGAGATGGTCTTCGGCGCGGATCACCCGGCGGGCCTGGATGATGCCGCGTTCGGACAGGTACAAGGCTTCGCGCGCCCAGCGGAGGGAATCGGCGACGGAATCCAGCGGACGGCACGGGCCGATCGACAGCCGGTACTCCGGCAGCGCGGCCTGCAGGGTGGCCAGACGGGCGATCGAGATCTCGCCGGGGACGAGCAGACGCGGCTCAGCGCAGTCGAGTTCGGCGAGGACGTCCGAATCCACCGCGTTGTGCCGCCGGGGTCTGACGGTCTCGCCGATCGGGTGCAGCACCACCGGGGTGGCGCGTTCGGGCACCGTCCAGCCGGTCAGCTGCGCGAGTTCCGCGATCGCCTTCGACGGCGCGGGCGGCGTCTCCAGCACCAGGTGCAGCAGTTTGCGGCGCCACGTGTCCAGCGCGCCGGCGGTGCGCGCCTTCGCTTCGAGGTACCCGTCCAGCGCGACGGACGCGAGTTCGTCCATGAACGCGAGCATCGCGTCGGCCAGCTGCGACATCACCGCGGACGAGAGCCCGCTGCGGCGCCCGACGCGCATGATGCGCCGCCACGAGACCCGGGCGCCGACCCGGTACGCCGACTGGAGGGTGTCGAGACTGCGGCCTTCCCGCATCTCGTTCTGCCCGAGCCGGTGATGGACCTCGTGCGACTGTTCCTTGGAGACGCTGGGATCCGCGATCTGGGCGACGAACAGCGTGATCGCGTACTCGACGCCCGCACGGATCGATTTGCCGTAGGGCCCGTCGAGCGGGCGCGCGTACGCGGGGATGGTCGCCCGGATCTCGTCGACGATCTCGTTGGCGAGACTGCCGAGCTCCGGTCGCAAAATGTCGGCGAGTTTGCGGGGAAGTACCGCGGGAGGCTGCGCAGCGTGTTCGATTCCGCGCTCCACCGACATCGCAGCTCCTTTGCTCCGCCCAGCGTCCAGACATCCCACGATCGTCGTGGGGTGACAACGAACACATCGCGAAGTCGCCCGTGAATGTGTCACCTTTCGCAGAAGAAACCGATTTCTTGTCACCATCGTGACAAAATCACGGGGCAGCCCTGAATTTTGATGACAAGTGCCCGGCAAACGCCTCGCGCGGTACGTACGAACGGCCGAAGTGGATGCGACCGTGACGCAGAGTCATCGCCTTCCGGTGAGCAATTCACCGAGTACTTCGAGCACGGGGGCCAGCACGCGGACCTCGGTGCCGGCGCATTCGGTGATCCCCGCGCCGACGACCTCGAAATCGCTCAGCCCGCGAAGCATCGTCACCAGACGTTCGATCGTCAAGCCACCGGGCTCCGGATAGTTCAGCCCGTCGAACTCCGCCGGGTCGAGCACGTCGAGGTCGAGATGGACGTACACCTTGTCCGCACCCGCCAGCCCGGCGGCGACGTCGGCCGTCTCGACGACGAGCCCGCGCTCGACCACGGCCCGCTCGGCGTCGTCGAAGGCCCGCGTCCCGGCGAGCACCACGCGCCCGGGTTCGACCGGCGGATTCGCGGCGAACTCCGGGTCGCCCTCGCCGAGCAGCGACCGCAGCACCATGCCGTGGAACGCGCCCGACGGCGACGTCTCCGCGGTGTTGAGGTCGGAATGCGCGTCGAACCAGGCGACACCGAGCCCCGGACCGAAGCGGTAGCGCGCGACGCCGATCGGGATCAGCTCGACCCCGCAGTCACCGCCGATGGTGAGCACGGGCCCGCCAGGCGCCTCCAGTGCGGCGAGCTGTGCGGCCCGGTTCGCGCCGGTGAGCACCGCGCGGTTGGCGATGCCGTCGACCGCGGGCGAGGTCTCGCGCGTCTGCCGGATGTGGTGCACCGGCATGCCCAGCACGTGGCCCGCGAGCTCGGCGAGCGCGACGCAGCCCTCGGGCAACTCCGGCGCCCGCTCGGTCAGTGCGCCCTGGAACTGGGGTACGGCGTTGATCAGCACCGGTCCACGTTAGCGAGCGCCGCAAGCGCGTGAAGGCCTCCTTCCCGCGGCTCAGCCGAGGCAAGGAGGCCTTCACGGGCAAATCACTCCAAGACGAGCAGCAGGTCCCCGCCTTCCACCTGCTGGACGGCGTTGATCGCGCGCCGCGACACCTTGCCGCCGGTCGACGCCGTGATCGACGCCTCCATCTTCATCGCCTCGATGGTCGCGACCGTGGCACCGGCCTCGACCTCGTCGCCCTCGGACACCTGCAGCGTGACCACGCCCGCGAACGGCGCGGCGATCTGCTTCGGGTCGCCCTTGGCGGCCTTCTCCGTCGCCGGGATGTCCGACGCGATCGAGGTGTCACGGACCTGGATCGGGCGCAGCTGGCCGTTGAGCGTGGACATCACCGTGCGCAGGCCGCGTTCGTCGGCCTCGCCGATGGCCTCCAGCTCGATCAGCAGCCGGACACCCTGTTCCAGGTCGACCGAGTACTCCTCGCCCGGCCGCAGGCCGTAGAAGAAGTCCTTGGACGGCAGCACCGAAGTGTCGCCGTACTGCTCGCGGTGCGCCTCGAAGTCCTTCGTGGGCCCGGGGAACAGCAGCCGGTTCAGCGTCGCGCGCCGGTCTTCGGCGAGCCCCTTGCGGTCCTCTTCGGACAGTTCCTGCACCGGCTTCGGCTGCGCGCGGCCTTCGAGGGCCTTGGTGCGGAACGGCTCCGGCCAACCGCCGGGCGGGTCGCCCAGTTCGCCGCGCAGGAAGCCGATCACCGAGTCGGGGATGTCGAACTTGTTCGGCTCCGCCTCGAAATCCGAAGGCGAGACGCCCGCGCCGACGAGGTGCAGCGCGAGGTCACCGACCACTTTGGACGAAGGGGTGACCTTGACCAGGTGCCCGAGGATCTTGTCCGCGGCCGCGTACATCGCCTCGATGTCCTCGAACCGCTCGCCGAGGCCGAGCGAAATCGCCTGCGTGCGCAGGTTCGACAGCTGGCCGCCCGGGATCTCGTGGTGGTACACGCGCCCGGTCGGCGACGAGAGCCCAGCCTCGAACGGCGCGTAGATCTTGCGCACGCTCTCCCAGTACGGCTCCAGGTCGCCGATGGCCTGCAGGTCCAGCCCGGTCGGCCGGTCCGAGTGGTCGGTGGCCGCGACGAGCGCGGACAGCGACGGCTGCGACGTCGTGCCCGCCATCGACGCGACGGCACCGTCGACGGCGTCCGCCCCGGCCTGGATCGCGGCGAGGTACGTCGCCAGCTGCCCACCCGCGGTGTCGTGCGTGTGGATATGCACCGGGAGGTCGAATTCCTTGCGCAGCGCGGAAACCAGCCGCACCGCCGCCGGCGCCCGCAGCAGGCCCGCCATATCCTTGATGGCCAGGACGTGCGCCCCCGCGCCGACGATCTGTTCCGCCAGCTTGAGGTAGTAGTCCAGCGTGTACAGCTTCTCCGACGGGTCCGACAGATCCGAGGTGTAGCAGAGCGCCACCTCGGCCACGGCGGATCCGGTCTCGCGGACGGCTTCGATCGCCGGGCGCATCTGCTCGACGTCGTTGAGCGCGTCGAAGATCCGGAAGATGTCGATGCCGGTCGCCGTCGCCTCCTCGACGAAGGCGTTGGTCACCTCGGTGGGGTACGGCGTGTAGCCGACGGTGTTGCGGCCGCGCAGCAGCATCTGCAGGCAGATGTTCGGCACCGCTTCCCGCAGCTTCGCCAGCCGCTCCCACGGGTCTTCGGCGAGGAACCGCAGCGCGACGTCGTAGGTCGCGCCGCCCCAGCACTCCAGCGAAAGCAGCTGCGGCGTGGTCCGCGCTACGACCGGCGCGACGGCGAGCAGGTCCTTCGTCCGCACGCGGGTGGCGAGCAGCGACTGGTGCGCGTCGCGGAAGGTGGTGTCGGTGACGCCGATGGTCGGCGACTCCCGCAGCCAGCGGGCGAAGCCCTCCGGGCCGAGTTCGGTGAGCTTCTGCTTCGAGCCGGGCGCCGGTTCGAGACCCTTGGGCAGCTTCGGCAGTTTGAGCTGCGGGTCGAGGGTGCGCGGACGTTCGCCGTGCGGCTTGTTGACCGTCTTGTCGGCGAGGTAGGTCAGCAGCCTGGTCCCGCGGTCGGCCGAATGGCGCGCGGTGAGCAGATGCGGGCGCTCCTCGATGAACGACGTCGTGACGCGGCCTTCGCGGAAGTCCGGGTCGTCGAGGACGGCCTGCAGGAACGGGATGTTCGTGGCCACACCGCGGATCCGGAACTCGGCGACGGCGCGGCGGGCACGGCCGACGGCGGTCTTGAAGTCGCGGCCTCGGCAGCTGAGCTTCACCAGCAGCGAGTCGAAGTGCGCGCTGATCTCGGTGCCGGCGAACGCCGTCCCGCCGTCGAGGCGGATGCCGGAACCACCGGGCGAGCGGTACGCGCTGATCATCCCGGTGTCCGGGCGGAAGCCGTTGGCGGGATCCTCGGTGGTGATGCGGCATTGCAGGGCGGCGCCGCGCAGGTACACCTTGTCCTGCGAGAGGCCGAGGTCTTCGAGTGTCTCACCGGAGGCGATGCGCAGCTGCGACTGGACGAGATCGACGTCGGTGACCTCCTCGGTCACCGTGTGCTCGACCTGGATACGCGGGTTCATCTCGATGAAGACGTGGTTGCCGTCCCGGTCGAGCAGGAACTCGACGGTGCCGGCGTTGCGGTAGCCGATCTGGCGGGCGAACTTCACCGCGTCGGCGCAGATCCGGTCCCGCAGTTCGGACGGCAGGTTCGGCGCCGGGGCCAGCTCGACGACCTTCTGGTGCCGCCGCTGGACCGAGCAGTCGCGCTCGTAGAGGTGGATCACGTTGCCCGCGCCGTCGGCGAGGATCTGGACCTCGATGTGGCGCGGCTCGACGACGGCCTTCTCGATGAACACCGTCGGGTCGCCGAAGGCCGACTCGGCCTCGCGCGCGGCGGCCTCGATGGACTCGCGCAGCTGCGCGGGGTCCTGGACGCGGCGCATACCGCGTCCGCCACCACCGGCGACGGCCTTGACGAACACCGGGAAGCCGATCTCCTCGGCCGCGGCGATCAGCGCGTCGACGTCGGAGGACGGTTCGGAAGAACCCAGCACCGGCACACCGGCGTCGCGGGCGGCCTTGACCGCGCGGGCCTTGTTGCCGGTCAGCTCGAGGATGTCCGCGCTCGGTCCGACGAAGGTGATTCCTTCGTCCTCGCACGCGCGCGCGAGGTCCGGGTTCTCGGAGAGGAAGCCGTAGCCGGGGTAGACGGCGTCTGCGCCCGCCTTCTTGGCGGCCGCCACGATTTCCTCGACCGACAGATAGGCCCGCACCGGGTGACCGGGTTCGCCGATCTCATAGGCCTCGTCGGCCTTCAGCCGGTGGAGCGAATTGCGGTCTTCGTGCGGGAACACAGCCACCGTGCCCGCGCCGAGCTCGAATCCGGCGCGGAACGCGCGGATGGCGATCTCACCCCGGTTGGCGACCAGTACCTTGCGGAACATGCCGGTCCTTCCCATCATCGGATCGGTAGGTGAGGCACGTTACCTGCTTGCTCCCGCAGGGCGGGAGTTGTTGCCCAGGTGATGGACATCATCCCTGGCTGAGTTGCGCTCCGGGACTCTGCAGCAACCTGTTCGCGGTGCCCTCGTGGACGCCGGTCAGCACATCGACGGAAGCGAGGTCGACGAGGGCTTTCGCGACGTCCGGCGCCGAGGCGTCCGGGTGCAGGGCCCGGTACAGCGCGGCCACCCCGGCGACGTGCGCGGCGGCCGACGACGTGCCGCTGAGCACCCGGCCGCCGCTTCCGCCCGCATTGGGTCCCGGCACGTCGACGCCGGGTGCGAACAGGTCGACGACCTCGCCGTAGTTCGACGTCGACCCGACCTGGTCACTGGCGTCGGTCGATCCGACGGTGAGCGCCTCGGTGACCCGGCCGGGTGAGAACTTCCCCGCGTCGGTGGCCTCGCCGCCCGCCGGGAGGGCGACCGGGACGACCGCCGCGAGCGCCCGGACGGCGGCGTCGAGCTGGTCGTTGGCCGCACCGCCGATACCGAGGACGGCGACGGCGGGCTGCTGTGCGTTCTGTGTCACCCAGTCGATACCCGCGATGATCTTGTCCGTCGCGCCGCCGCCCTGCGCGTCGATCACCCGGACCGGGACGATCTGCGCGGCCTTCGCGACGCCGAAGGTCCTCGACGCGGCGACACCGGCCAGGTACGTGCCGTGACCGTTGGTGTCGGAGGTGTCCGTGCCGCCGTTCAGGAAGTCCTTACCGGGTTTGACTCGGCCCCCGAAGTCCGGATGCGCCGCGTCGACCCCGCTGTCGATCACGTAGACCGTGACGTCCTTGGCTTCGGTCTCGTAGTGGTAGAGCTGATCGAGGCCCGTTCGCTGGTCGATCCGGTCCAGCCCCCAGTTCGGCGGGTTCTGCTGGACTTCCGTCGCGGAAGCGGGCTGCGCCACCAGCACCAGGAGCGCCAGCGCGGCCATGATCCGTACCAGTCGAATGATCATGCCTTGGCTCTACGCCTGTACCTGTGGGGCGGCAACCCCGGAGTGTCACCCGTTCGACTGGTCTTGGCCGATATGGGCGCTGACCGTCGACTTCGGGAAGCAGACCAGCGCGTCGAACGCCTCGACGACGTCGACGGGGTTGAACAGGTGCGCGTGCCGGATGCTCTGGGGTCCAGCGGTTCCCCGCCGTGCGCGGAGATCCATCAACCCAGGGCCTTCGGCTTCGACGCTGCCGTCCACCGGTGCTTCGAGGTCTTGGCGGTACACGGTGAACCCGAGCCGTGCTTCAGGATCGGGCTTGAGCCCGGTGGTCTCGCCCTCGACCGCGGTGAGCCCGAGCGCGAAGTAGTCGTCGCCGAATTCGGCGGCCAGATGCGTCCCCGCCGACGGCGAGGTGAGGCCGGGGAACGGCGAGAACGGCACGCGCTGGAGGTGTCCGTTGTGGAGCAACACGACGATCTTCGTGTCGTCACCGTGAAGCCGCCGGATCAGCCGGACGGTGTCGGCCATGTACGCGTCGCGCGAACCGCTCTGCAGGGCGGGCGCGTCGCCGGACATCATCGCGGCGACCTCGGCGAGGTACGCGTCGACGCGCAACGCGCCTTCGACGTGGTGCTCTGCGACGGCGGTGTCCCCGTAGACGGGACGCAGCGAAGTGAGGTGCGTCTTGAGCCGCGTGAGCGCCGCGGTCGCCTTGTCCTTGGCCTCGGCGTCCAGGGCGGCGTACTTGGCGGGCGCGTCCGCGCTGCTGACCGACGCGTACCCCTTGGTCGCCTCGATCGCCGCATCGACGAGGCCCGTGGCGTTCTCATCCACAGTGGACAGATAGGCGCGGACGGCGTCGAGCGACGGTACCGGCGAGCCCGCGGAACTCGGTACGTCGAGACCGTAGTACCGGACGTCGCCCCGTTCGCGGAGCCACGTCAGCATTTCGTGCGCCTCGGGGGACTCCCCGAGCGAGAACGTGAAGCCGTCGCGACCGATGTCGGCGACGTCCCCGGGCGCGCCCTTCAGCCAGTCTTCGACGAGCTGTCCTTCGGCGAATCCGGATTCGAACGCCAAGACCCGGAAGCCGTGCTGCTCGACGAGGTGGCGGAGCAAACGATTGCGCAGGTCCCCGAACTCGTGGACGTGGTGGTTGTTCTCACCGATGGCGACGATCTTGGCGTCCCCGACGAGTTCGGCGATCTTCGCTGGGTCTGACATACTGGCCACACTAACGCAACAGGAGTAGCAATTGGCAACCTCCGGTACCCAGCGGCCTGGCGGCCGGACCGAGCGCACGCGCCAAGCCGTCCTGCACGCCACCCTCGATCTGCTGGCCGAACGCGGGTTCGGCGAACTGACCGTGGACGCGGTCGCCGAGCGGTCCGGCGTGCACAAGACCACGGTGTACCGGCGCTGGTCCTCACCGGACGGTCTCGTCGCCGCCGCGCTGCAGATGGGCGCGGAGGACGACTGGGAAGCGCCCGACACGGGGTCGCTCGAGGACGATCTGTACGCACTCGCGGCCGAGGTGGTGCGGTATTTCACCGAGCCCGCGCTGAAGGAACTGCCGACGGCGTCGGTGCTGGCGGCCTTCCAGTCTCCGCAAGCGGCCGAGGCGCTGCACGACTTCTACGCCGACCGGCACGTGCGTATGGCGCCGATCGCGGAACGGGCCGTCGCGCGGGGCGAGATCCCGGCAGGCACGGATGGCGACGAACTGGTGCGGGCGGTGTGCGGGCCGATGTTCTACCGGCTCTTCCTGTCGCGGGAAAGTGTCACGCTGGCGGACGCTCGGGTCACCGCACGGGCCGTGGCCGCCGCTGCCGCCTCCGGCGCCTTCGTCCCCCTCCCGCATTCAGAGGACTAAATGCGGAAGTTCGGGGTACCAACCACCCGCGTTTAGTCCTCTGAATGCGGGAGGGTTGGTCAGTTTTACCGTCAGCGCCGGGAACTTTCCGGGCCAGACTGGTCTCTCCGTGCCACGAGAGGGGACCGTCATGACCGAGGAAGTCCGGAAGCCGACGCGCGAGATGCCGCGCCAGCTCAAGATCGTCCGCGTTTTCCTTTGGGTGCAAGCGGTCCTCAACGTCCTCGTCAGCGTGCTCGTGACCGCGCTCGCGATCAACGAACTCGACCACGGCAACGAGGAAGCCGGCCTCGCCCTGGCGCTGGCGATCCTCGGTTTCGTCGTCGCCGTCGTGCTGATCGCTTGCGCGATAAGGATTTCCCACGGTTCGCCCTGGGTGCGGCCGACGGTCATCGCCGTGGAAGGGCTCTCCGTCGTCATGGGACTGATCAGCCTGGTCAACGGCGGGGCGATCACCCAGCTGATCGGTATGGGCATCGCCGTCGGCATCATCGTCACCCTCAACAAACCCGAAGAGACCGCCTGGTTCAAGCGCTGACGAGATCGATCCGGTAGCGCACTTCGGAAAGCGGGACGTCCTCGCCGGGCATGGTGTCGGTCTTCGTCGCCCCGTCCGGCACCCATCCCCCGGCCGAGTAGAAACGCTGGGCGCGTTCGTTGGTTTCGAGCACCCAGAGCGTCGCCTCGCGGTGCCCCGAATCCCGCAGCGCGGCGACGGCGGTGTCGAGCAGCAGCCTGCCCAGTCCGGTTCCCCAGCGCGCCGGTTCGAGGTAGATCGCGCGCAGTTCCCCGCGGATCCGGTCGACGGCGGTGAAGCCGAGCAGCGATCCGTCTTCGACCAGGACCAGGATGTCGCCCCGGTTGGCGGGATCGGCGAGCGTCCGCTGCCAGCGGGCCGCGCGTCCCTCCACGGACAGATCGCGAAGATAGAGCTCGGGCAGCAGGCCCTGGTACGCCGACTGCCACGACCGCACGTTCACCTCCGCGATGGGCCAGGCGTCCTCGACGGTCGCGAGGCGGATCGTGGCCATCGTCAGCCGTTCGCTTTACGGGCGGCGAAACCGGTCACGGCGGCCAGCGCGAGCACCGCCCCCAGCGCGATCCACCAGCCGGCGCCGGTGACGCTCGAACTGCTCGGCATCGCATAGGAAAGCACGCACACCATGACGATGCCGCCTCCGGCCACTCCACCGAGGAAGGCGATCCCGAAGGCCGCCGGCCGCAGCAGCACACCGAGCAGCGTCCCGATCAGGAGCACCACCGAGACCACGAGGTAGATCGCGGCCTCGTCGGCCCGGCTCGACGAGTAGTCGATCAGTTCGACGGCCTCCACCACCAGCCCGGCCGTACCGGCGGCCCCCGCCACGAGGGCCGCGACGGCGAGTCCGCCCCTCGGCTTCCCCAGCCCGAGACGGAAACTCCGGTCACGCCGCACCGCGATCAGCGCGCAGACGGCGCCCGCGAACAGGCAGCCGTCAGTGAGGACCAGCAGTACCGGCCCGGACGGGATCGCCGACAGCAGCGCGAGCCCGCACAGTGCGCCCGGCCCCGTCATCCGGCGGGTGTTCGGCAGGAGCATCAGGATTCCCACCGCGGTCGCGAAGGCGACGAGCGGTAAGACCGTCCAGCCGCCGTCTTCGAAGAAGTCCTCCATGCTGTGGCTGAGCGCGAAACTGATCGGCACCAGGTACACCGCGGCGGCGAACGCGAGCAGACCGGCGGCGATGGCGAACGGCTCGGACTTCGGCGCCGCTTCGACCGGCCGCACGGGTTCCACGACCGCCGCTTCCGGGATCTCCACGGGCGGGGCGGGCTCCGGCCGCGACGGCGGCACCGGCGCGGGTTCCGCGACCACCTGGCCCTCGACCCGCACCACGACCTCGCCGGTCGGTCCGGTCACCGTGATCCGCCCGTCGAACGCCCCGAGTTCCGACAGCTCCAGGGAGATCTCGGCGCCGTCGGCGTCCTCGGTCACCCGCAGCCAGGAATGCGACGAAGCGAAGTGGCACGCCCGCGCGATCGGCGGCCCGGCCAGCCGGACGCGCGCCACCGGCCGCGTTCCCCGGACGACCTCGCCGAACCGGACCACGTCGGACTCTGCCCGCACCCGTGCTTCCGCCCGCGCCAGTTCGGCTGCCTCGGCGATATGCCGGATGTCGGTCTGCGCCATCGTCGTGAGGACCTCGTGCGCACCGATGGCGACCGACAGGTTCTCACTCGTCAGCCGTCGCTGGAGTTCGGTCACCGCGCCGAGGCGGGTGAACATGTTGGGATCCTCGCTCGCCGCGCGCAGATCGGCCGGGACCGGCGACGGTTTGATCCGGCGGCGCCTGCTCCTGGCCAGGTACAGCTCGCCCTGCATCTCGATGTCACGACTGGGTGTCTGGTTCGGATTCCGTTCCCGGACGCTGTCGAACAGGTAGTCGTAGAGCTCGCTGAGCGCGATCCAGCCGTCCTCGTCGCGGTCCGCGTCGCCCGTCCGCAACCCGTCGACCAGTGCCGAGGTGAACACCGACGGCCGCGCGTGGTCGTCGGCGAGCTGATCGCCCTCGAAGGCGTACTCGATGGAGTTCGACGCCGTGATCACCGCGCGGCCGCGGCCGCCGAAACCCCCGCCGGGGAACGCGTCGAGCACGTTGGCCTCGCCGGTGGCGCGCACGGCGACCCCTTGGCTGAAAGCGCCGCCGTAACAGCAGTCCAGCAGGAGGACGATGCTGCGCGACCGGCTCATCCGCATACAGCGCTGGACGAAGTCGGCGGGGACGGCGGTCGACGCGAGCCGCTCCGGCCGGGTGTTGCGGGCGGCGAAGAACAGCTCGCCCGATTCGCTTTTCAAGCCGTGGCAAGAGAAATGCACCAGCAGGACGTCGTCCGGCGCGCTGTCGGCGAACAGATCCTCGACCCGGCCCGCGATCACGTGCGCGGTCTCGTCGCGTACCACCTGGACGTCGAACTCGCTGACGGCACGGTCCGCGAGAACCTCGGCGAGCGCCTCGGCGTCGGCGGCCGGGGACCGCAGCGCGCTCAGCCCGGGGTTGTCGTACTCCCCGTTGGCGATGATCAGGGCCCGCCGTTCGCCGGTCATGACGACGAATGCCTGCGCACGAAGAGATCGACGAGTTTGTCCTGATCGGTGAGCGTCGCTTCGGACAGCTCCAGCACGTCGCCGTCGATCTCCAGCCGGACCGTGCGTTTCACCCGTCCGCCGCGCGAAAGCCATTCCCGCACGGCCGTCACCACCGAGCGCAGGCCGTCGGCGGACTTCCCGAGCGTGACGAGCAGGCCTCCCGCGGTCGCCACGTCGAAGCCCCGCGAACCTGGTGGCGCCTCGCCGGCGGGCAACGCCTTGACGTCGGAGACGCCGCGATCGATCAGTTCGCCTCGGAGGTACCCGGCGAGCCGCTCGACCCGTTCCGCGTCGGCCCCCTCCTCACCGAGCTGGACCCGCACCGCTGCTGTCATCCCGGCCTCCCTCGCCCGTACGGATCGAGGAAAACCCCTCTGCCCGTCCGGCGGCAAGGTCCGATCGGGCAGAGATGTTCACGTCAGCTTTTTTCCAGGTACTCCACGCGATCTTCGTCGACGACGTCCGCGATCATGTGCGCCAGCCCCAAGTAATTCCCCAAGGCCGGGTCCTTTTCGACGATTTCCGACGCGCGGGCCCTCGCCTCGGCGATGACCTCCTCGTCCTGCAGCAACGACAGCAGCTTCAGCGTCGACTTCTTCCCCGACTGCGCGGCGCCGAGGATGTCGCCCTCGCGGCGCAGTTCCAAGTCCATTCTGGACAGTTCGAAACCGTCCGTCGTGGACTCGACGGCGGCGAGCCGCTCGCGGGTGGTCGTGCCGTCCAGGGTTTCGGTGACCAGCAGGCACAGCCCCGGCACGCTGCCCCGGCCGACCCGGCCGCGCAACTGGTGCAGCTGGCTGATGCCGAAGCGGTCGGCGTCCATGATCACCATCGCCGTCGCGTTCGGCACGTTCACGCCGACCTCGATCACGGTGGTCGCGACGAGCACGTCCAGGTCACCTTTGGCGAACGCCTGCATCACGGCGTCCTTGTCGTCGGCGGGCATCCGGCCGTGCAGGGCGCCGATCTTCAGCCCCTTCAACGGTCCTTCGGCCAGCTCGGGCGCCACGTCGAGGACGGCGAGCGCGGGCCGCTTGTCCCCCTTGTCCGAAGCCGGTTCGTCCCCGATACGCGGGCAGACGATGTACGCCTGATGGCCCTTGCCGCATTCCTCGCGGACCCGCTGCCACGCCCGGTCCAGCCAGGCGGGCCGCTCCGCGACCGGCACCACCGACGTCTTGATCGGCGACCGGCCGGCGGGCATCACGCGCAGCGCGGACGTCTCCAGGTCCCCGTAGACGGTCATCGCGACCGTGCGCGGGATGGGTGTCGCGGTCATGACGAGGACGTGCGGGCTGGTCTCGTCGGAACCGCGGGAACGCAGCGCGTCCCGCTGCTCCACGCCGAAGCGGTGCTGTTCGTCGACCACGACCAGGCCGAGATCCGCGAAGGACACGGTGTCCTGGATGAGCGCGTGCGTGCCGACGACGATCCCGGCCTCGCCGCTGACCGTCTCCAGCAACGCCTTCTTGCGTTCCTTGGCACCCATCGAACCGGTCAGCAGGGTCACGCGCGTCGCGTTCTCCGCGCCGCCGAGTTCACCCGCCTGCCCGAGGTCGCCCAGCATCTCGCGCAACGACCGGGCGTGCTGCGCGGCGAGAACCTCCGTCGGCGCGAGCATCGCCGCCTGCCGTCCGGAATCGACGACCTGCAGCATGGCGCGCAACGCGACCACCGTCTTGCCGGAACCGACCTCACCCTGCAGCAGCCGGTTCATCGGATGCTCGGTGGACAGATCACGGGCGATCTCTTCGCCGATCTCCTGCTGGCCCGAGGTCAGTGCGAACGGGAGCCGCTTGTCGAAGGCGTCGAGGATGCCGCCTTCGGTGTGCGGGCAGGCTTTCGCGGGCCGCGAGACCAGGGAATGCCGTCGCTGCGCGAAAATCAGCTGCACCGCCATGGCTTCGTCCCATTTGAGCCGCCGGCGCGCGGAGTTCAGCGCGTCCCAGCCCGACGGGCGGTGGATACCGCGCAGCGCGCTTTCCAGGCTGGGCAGGCCGTACTGGGCGAGCAGCTCGATCGGCATCGGGTCCTCGTCGACCTCCAGCACGTCCAGCACCTGCCGGACGGCCTTGGCGATCACCCAGGTCGGGATCCCCTGCGCCGCCGGGTACACCGGGATGATCTCGGCGAGGAAGTCGTCCATCGCTTCGGCCTGCCGGTCGGCGTCGAACAGTTCGTATTCGGGGTTCGCCAGCTGGAGGACGTCGCGGAAGGCGGTGACCTTGCCCGCGAACAGCCCGTTCTTGCCGGGCACGAGCTCCTTCTCGCGCCAGGCCTGGTTGAAGAAGGTGCACTGCAGGCGGCGTTTGCCGTCGGTGATCACCATTTCGAGCAAGGTGCCGCTGCGCGCCTTCATCCGGCGTTTGTTGACCCGCTCGATCCGCGCCATCACGGTGGCGTGCTCGCCGAGTTCGAGACCGGCGATGTCGGTGAGCTGCCCGCGCTCGGCGTAGCGGCGGGGGTAGTGGCGCAGGAGGTCGCTGACCGTCTCGATCTTGAGGCCCTTGGCCAGCGCCTTCGCCGTCGCCGCGCCCACGACCAGCTTGAGGTCCGCGCGCAGGTTGGTCATGCGGTCACTCCACCCCCATCAGCAGCACGGCGTCGGACTGACCGCCGGCGTAACTCGTCAATTCGACCTCGGGATGCTCCAGGCGGAGCTGGTCGGCCAGCTCACCCGGCAGCCGGACCGGCGCGTCCACGCCGGTCAGCACGGTGACCAGTTCGCCGCCGAGGGCCAGCATCCGGTTCAGCACGCCGACCGCCGCCGCGACCAGGCTCGTCTCCGAGGCGGGCGCGGGCTCGATCAGCACGACCTCGCCGTCGACGAGGCCGACGACGTCACCGGCCTGCGCCCGGCCCACCCAGGTTAGCGACTCCTCCTGCGCGATCCGCAGTTCGCCACGCCTGGTCGCGGCCGCCGCTTCGGCCATCGCGACCACGTCGTCGTTGGTGCGGCGGTCCTTGTCGTGGACGGCCAGCGCGGCGAGCACCTGGACGGGTGAAACGCACGGGATGACGACGACGTCGCGATCCGCCGCCATCGCGTGCCCGGCCGCCGCGTCGGCCGCCGCGGTCAGCCGCTGCCCGCCGGGAAGGACGGTGACGTGGTGCCCGGCGGCCTCGTTGATCAGGCCCAGCATCTCCTCGACCGTCGGCTCGCTGCCCTGCGGGACCGCCAGCACCGCGACCCCCTCCGCGCGGAGGAGCTCGGCCAGCTGCCCACCGTGGACCACGGCGACCACGGACCGGTCGATCCCGCCGCCGACCTCGACCGGGGTGGGCGTGATCAGCGGCTCGACCCGGACGCGGCGGGGACGGCCGAGCTCGATCCCTGCCTCCAGCGCCGCGCCGATGTCCGCGCAATGGACATGGACGGCATACGCGCCCGCGCCGTCCCCCGCGACGGTGACGCTGTCGCCGAGGCCGCTGAGGGTCTTGCGAAGCCCGGGAAGGCTGCCTTCGTCGACGCCGTCGAGCAGGTACATGACCTCCCACGCGGTCGGCGCGTCGATCGTGTGATGGTGATGCGCTTCGAGCGGGTGCTCCGGCTCGGTGAGGCCGCCGGAGATCACGCCGGCAAGGGCGTCGAGGACCGCGACCAGGCCGCGGGCACCCGCGTCGACCACCCCGGCCACCGCCAGGACGGGCAGCTGCTTCGGGGTCTCTTCGAGCGCTTCGGCGGCGACGCGCGCGGCTTCGGCGGCTACCTCTTCGAGTGAGCCCGTCGCGTCGCGGACGGCCGCGGCGACGGTGTGGAGGACGGTCAGAATGGTCCCGGCCACCGGACGGCTCACCGCGCCCGTGGCGGCCCGGTCCGCGCAGCCGAGCGCCTCCGCGAGCCCGGGCCCGTCGAGCTCCCTCGCGGCCGCCGACTCGGCGATCCCGCGTACTACCTGCGACATGATCACGCCGGAGTTGCCCTTGGCCGCCGCGACCGCGCCCTTGGCGAACGCCGCCAGCGCCTCGGCGGTCGTCGCGGGCTCGGCCCCCGCCAGCGCGTCGCGGGCCGCGGTCATGGTGAACAGCAGGTTGGAGCCGGTGTCGGAGTCGGCGACCGGGTAGACGTTGATGCCGTCGATCGCCGGCCGCAGCACGGCCAAGCTGTGCACACAGGCCGCGGACCAAGCCGAGACCGCCGCCACGTCCAGCACCCGCACCCCGTAACCTCCTACCTGTTCCAGCGAGGGTATCGACCCGGTGCCGGAGGGCTCTGAGCCACTGGTTACTATGGTCGAGTTGCCCAGCATGCTGGGCGCATCATTCTTTGTCCCAGATCCAGAGGAGTTCGACGTGGCTGCCGTGTGCGACGTCTGTGGCAAGGGACCGGGCTTTGGCAAGTCGGTCTCGCACTCCCACCGGCGTACCAACCGCCGGTGGAACCCGAACATCCAGACCGTTCACGCCAAGATCGGTCTGTCCCAGCGCAAGCGCCTGAACGCCTGCACCTCGTGCATCAAGGCGGGCAAGGTCGTTCGCGGCTGAGCCGGGTTTTTGGGGAATGGCGGGTGCTCTTCGGGGCACCCGCCATTTTTTGTGCTCTGGTGGCGGTCGGGTGGCGTTGGTCGTGAGTGGCGATTCGGCTTAGAACCCGAATCGCCACTCACGACCACGGTGACCGAGCCGCAGCCCGCACCGTCCGTGAAGGCCTCCTTCCCTACCCTGAAGGTAGTGAAGGAGGCCTTCACGGACCGCGGCGAAACCTCAGGAGTCACAGCGGTCACTGCTGTCACACAAGTGCCTCAATGCGCGTGAAGGCCTCCTTTCCTCGGCTCAGCCGAGGAAAGGAGGCCTTCACGCGCAAAACCTCAGGGGAGCTTCCACTCCACCGGGCCGGCGCCCTGATCGGCCAGCAGCTGGTTCGCCCGGCTGAACGGCCGCGAGCCGAAGAAGCCGGCGTGCGCCGAGAGCGGGCTCGGGTGCGCCGACTCGATGCACGGCACCTTCCCCAGCATCGGCTTCAGATTCCGCGCGTTGCGGCCCCACAGGATCGCGACCATCGGCTCGTCCCGCGCCGCGAGGGCCTTGATGGCCTGCTCGGTGACCGCTTCCCAGCCCTTGCCCTGGTGCGAGTTCGACTTGCCCGGCTGCACGGTCAGCGACCTGTTGAGCAGCAGGACTCCCTGGTCGGCCCACGGCGTCAGGTCGCCGTTCGACGGAAGCGGGTACCCGAGGTCTTCGCAGTACTCCTTGTAGATGTTGATCAGGCTCTTCGGGATCGGCCGGACGTCCGGCGCCACCGAGAAGCTCAGCCCGACCGCGTGCCCGGGCGTCGGGTACGGGTCCTGCCCGACGATCAGCACCCGCACGTCGTGGAACGGCTGCTGGAACGCCCGCAGCACGTGTTCACCCGCCGGGAGATAGGTCCGGCCCGCGGCGATCTCCGCGCGGAGGAATTCCCCCATCGCGGCGACCTGCGGCGCCACCGGTTCGAGGGCCTGCGCCCAGCCTGCTTCGACGATGTCCTGCAGCGGTCGTGCGGTCACGGCGTGCGAGCTTACTCACGTCCGTCGAGCCGCCGGAGTTCGACCCGGAACCGGGCCGCCCGCTCGACATACCCGTCCACCACGAGCTTGATCATGTCCGGCCCGAACGACGTGTTCGGCCGGGTCTTGGCGGGGACACCGAGCGCGATATGCCCACTGTCCACATAGGACCCGTAGGAGAGGACCGCGCCCGCGCCGACCATCCCGCCGTCCTCGACGACGGTTCCGTTCAGCACCACCGATCCCGAAGCGATCAGGCAGCCTTCGCCGATCCGCGCGCCCTCGATGTGCACGGAATGCCCGACGGCGGAGGACTTCCCGATGATCGTCGGCTCCTTGCGGGTGCAGTGCAGGACGCAGCCGTCCTGGACGTTGGACCGCTCGCCGATCTCGATGTACCCGTGGTCGCCTCGCAGCACCGTCTGCGGCCACACCGACGCGAACGCCGCGATCCGGACGTCGCCGATCACCGTCGCGTCGGGATGGACGTAGGCGTCCGGGTGGATCGAGGGTTCGAGGTCGCCCAGTGCGTAGATCGGCATCCGTCCTCCTATACCAGCGACTTGCCGTAACAGATGCTTTCCGGCTCGTCCTTGTAGTACCCGAAACCCGGGATCTCCCGGTAACCGGCCGACTCGTACAGCGCGATGGCCTCCGGCTGCTTGTCCCCGGTCTCCAGCACCATGCGCAGCCGCCCGGCCTCGGCGGCCGTCCGCTCCAGATCGGCGAGCAGCGCCCGCGCGAGGCCACGGCCGCGCGCCGAGGCCATCACGAACATCCGCTTGATCTCGGCGTCGCCGGGCCGCAGCGGGTCCGGACCGTCGTGCGCCCGCCAGGCACCGCACGCGACCGGGACGTCGTCGAGGTAGGCGGCCAGGAACAGTCCCTTCGGCGAGGCGAACTGCGCCGCGTCCATGGGCGTCTCGTCTTCGCTGCCGTACCGGGCGGCCAGCTCGAGCTGGGCTTCGGCCAACAGTTTCACCGCGTCGGGGTGGTCGTAGGCCAGCACACGAAGGTCCATGGGCGCGAGATTAGCGATCCGCCCTCCCGCCGGGGAAGCGAGCGCTAGGTTCTGCTCATGTCGATCGAAGCAGGCCTCGACGAGGCGCAACTCCGCCAGGCCCGCAACTCCGCCGCCTTCTGGGCGGCCACCGGCCGCTCCCGCGGTCACGAAGTGATCCGCCGCAACGGTTTTCTCGCCGTCGCCGGTGACGAGCGCGCGGGATTGCGTGTCCTGATCCAGGAACCCGGCCTCACCGACGCCGAGGTGGCGGAGATCACGGAGCTCGCCGGGCGGGCGAAGGGCCCTGTGGACGCGGAAGATCCCTTCAGCGTCACCGATCTGAGCCACCTTGGGGATATGCGCAGCTGGCGGATGCCCGTCATGCTGCGCCCGCCCTCCCCGGTCGCCGAACCCTCGATGGAGGTGGCCCGGGTCGACGGGGAGGAAGACCTGCGAGCCGCCGAACGCGCGGTCATCGCGGGCTTCGAACTCGACCGGTTCGAGCCCTACCGCGCGGGAGAGCTGTTCCCGATGGCCCTGCTCGACGAGCCGGGGGTCGAGGTATTCGTCGCGCGGCTCGACGGCGAGGTCGCCGGGGCGTGCGTCACCGTCGTCGAGGACGGCTTCGGCAGCCATTACTGGGTCGGCACGCCGCCGGCCTTCCGCTCCCGGGGCGTCGGGCGAGCCGTGATGCTCGGTTCCCTCGTCCCCTTGGCGGAAAAGCCGGTGACCCTCACCGCGTCCAAAGCGGGCAGGCCCCTGTACGAATCCCTCGGCTTCACCGTCGCCGGCGAGTCGACCTGGTGGGCTTCACGCTCCTAACGCCAGTGCTGCCAGCCGCTGTCGTGGCCGTACCGTTTCCCGTCCACCGTGACCCCCGAATCCGGCATGGTGACGACGCCGATCTCGGTCCAGCCCTCCGGCAGTTCGGCGAACGAGGGGAAGGTGGCCGCGAACGCGTGGTCCTCGCCGCCGGTGAGCACCCATTTCAGCGGGTCGGCGCCGAGCGCGGTCCCGACCTCGGTCAGCCTGCTCGACACGTCGAGATCCGCCGTCCGCACGTCGATCCCCACGCCGGACGCCTCGGCGATGTGGCCGAGGTCGGACAGGAGCCCGTCGGACACGTCGATCATCGACGTCGCGCCGCCGTCGGCCGCGCGGATGCCCGCCTCGTAATCCGGTTCGGGGCAGCGCTGCGCGTTGACCACGCTGACCGGTGACCGGAAACCCCGGCCGAGCACGGCGAGACCGGCGGCCGCCCAGCCGAGCCGTCCGCAGACCGCGACGACGTCGCCGGGCCGCGCACCGGACCGCGTCACCGGCTCCCGGCCGCCGAGGTCGCCCAGGGCGGTGACGCTGATCACGATCTGGTCGGCGCGCACCATGTCGCCGCCGACGATCCCGATGCCGGCGCGATCGGCTTCGAGCCACATGCCCTGGGTGAGTTCGGTGACGAGTGCCGTCGGGGTGTCCGACGGGCAGGCGAATCCCATGAGGACGGACGTCGGGCGGGCGCCCATCGCGGCGATGTCGGTGAGGTTCACCGCGACCGCCTTGCGGCCCACCTGTTCGGCACTGGACCAGTCGAGCCGGAAGTGGACGCCCTGCACGAGGACGTCGGTGGACGCCACCGTCCGGCCGTCCGGGCTGGCCACGACGGCCGCGTCGTCCCCCGGTCCGAGCAGGGTCGACTCCGGCTGTTTCCGGCCTGCCGTCACCGCTTCGATCAACCGGAATTCACCGGTCCCGGCGACCGTGCCGTCGTTCGGTGACACCCGTCACCTCCACTTTCCCTTGTCCGGACAAATATCGATCACCGATAGTCGGAAGCCCTAGGTTTTTCCCGGGGCTGGCGATACGTTGCTACAACGTTCCTACCTTGAGCCGACTTTTACGAAGGGGCGCGCCGTGGTCCACGCATACATCCTCATCCAGACCGAGGTCGGCAAAGCCGCCGCGGTCGCCGCGGAGATCTCCACCATCCCCGGTGTCACCAGTTCGGAGGATGTCACCGGCCCGTACGACGTCATCGTCAAGGCCGCCGCCGACACCGTCGACCAGCTCGGCCAGCTCGTGGTCGCCAAGGTGCAGAACGTGGAGGGCATCACGCGTACGCTGACCTGCCCGGTGGTGCATCTGTAAGAGGTGGTGTAGTGGTCCGGTGGCTGACACGGACACCGGCGCTCCGCCGAAACCTCTGCTGATCGCGGCCGCCTGCCTGGCGATCCTGCTCGTCGCGGGCGTGGCCGTCTTCGGGCTGACCCGCGGCGCGGAATCCGACGCCCCGGCGGCGGACGGTCCGCTCCCGCTCGTCCCGGTCCCGGCGCCGCAGTCGGGGTCACCCGAATGCGCGAAACTCATCGGCGCGCTCCCCCACGAGCTCACGTCGTCCGGCACCACGCTGGTCCGGCGGACGCTGGCCGATCCGGCCCCCGAGGCGACGATCGGCTGGGGCACCGGCGATCCAGTGGTCCTGCGGTGCGGTCTCGGCAAGCCGCCGGAGCTGACCCGGACCTCGCAGCTGCGGACGATCAACACCGTCCAGTGGCTGCAGGTCGAGGGTGAGGGCACCGCGACGTGGTTCGTGGTGGACCGGCCCGTCTACACAGCGCTCACTGTGCCGAACACCGCGGGGACGGGGCCGCTCCAGACCGTTTCGGACGTCATCGCCGCCAACCTCCCCGCGGTGCCGCTGCGGTTCTGAGCGCTCAGGGCAGGAGCAGGCTCTTCCCGGTGTACCGCCGCGCCTCGATGTCCGAGTGCGCGGCGGACGCCTCGGCCATCGGATACGTCCGGCCGATGACCGGGGTCACCGTTCCTCCGGCCGCCCGCCGCAGGATCTCCCGCACCCGGCGCGCGTTGTCGGGCCAGAACCCGACCAGCTGCGCCATGTCCACAACGGACAGCCGGGCGCGGTCGGCGTCACCGATCACGGTCTCCGCCCCGCTGGACATGCCGTAGCCGGAGAAGCGGCCGCCGTTGCCCAGCAAGGCCAGGGAGGCGGCTCCCAGTTCACCTCCGACGCCGTCGAAGACCACGTCCAGCCGGTGGCCTCCCGTGCGGGCGAGGACCTCCCCCGTCCAGTCCGCCGCCGAGTAGTCGACCGGCTCGGCGCCCAGTTTCCGCGCGATCGCCGCCTTTTCCTCACCTCGGACCGCCGCGACGACCGTCGCGCCCGCGGCGCGGGCGAGCTGCACCAGGACACTGCCGAGTCCGCCCACACCCGGCATCACCAGGATCCGCTCGCCGGCGGCGACCGGGGTCTTCTCCAGCAACGCCAGCGCGGTACTGCCGTCGTCGAACAGGGCCACCGCGTGCCGGGGATCCAGCTTCTCCGGGATCGCGAAGGTGTCGTCCGGCAGCGCGACGACCGTGTCCGCGTATCCCCCGCCATAACCGCCCGGCGCGTGGGTGAGGACCGTCTTGCCCAGCCAGTCTTCGTCGACGCCGTCGCCCACCGCGTCGACGGTGCCCGCCACCGCCCCGCCCGGGACGTACGGCGGCTCGACGGCGAACACGTCGGGACCGTCACCTCGCCGGATGAGGGCGTCGAGCCAGCCGACCCCGGCCGCCGTCACCGTGACGCGGAGCTCCCCCGCGCCGGGTTCGGGAGTGGGCACTTCGACCTGCTCGAGGACGCTCGGATCGCCGAACCGGGACACTCTGATCTCACGCATGAACGCAAGCTATGACCTCCAGCTTGGTCGAGGTCAACCGAGCACGGCGATCAGCGGCTTGAGCGCGGAATGGAGCGCCTCGCGCGAGCAGCCCGCGTAACCGATGAGGTTCCCGAACACCGTCGGCGTCCCGGCGAAATGCCGGGCCAGCCCGTCGAGCCGGATCCCGGCGCGTTCCGCCGCCGCCATCCGCGCCGCCTCCTCCGCCGCGGATCCACAAGGGACGACCAGATGCGCGCCCGCGTCGTCGCCGAGCACCGGGATCCCCGCCGACGTCAGCGCGGCCGACACCAGTGACCGGCGCTCCGACAGTTCCCGCCGGAGTTTCCGCAGATGCCTGCCGAGATCGCCGTGCCGCGCCAGTTCGGCGAGTACCCGCTGCCCCGCGGGCGACGGCCGCGTTCCGGTCGCCTCGCGGTACTCCAGCACCGCGGCCGCGACCGGGGCGGGCGCGACCATCCAGCCCGCGCCCAGCGCCGGGGTGAGGATCTTGCTGGTGGTCCCGAGATGCGCGACGACGTCGGGCGCGAGCGCGGCCAGCAGCGGCAGCGGCGCGACGTCGAACCGCAGCTCGCCGTCGTAGTCGTCCTCGATCACCAGCATGCCTTGGGCACGGGCGAGCTGGACCAGGTCGACGCGGCGCGACGCGCTCATCCGGCTGCCGAGCGGATACTGGTGCGCGGGCGAGCAGTACACCGCGCGCACGTCGGCGGGGACGGCGTCCGGGCGCAGGCCCTCTTCGTCGACCGGGACGGGCACGACCTCCATCCCCGCCCGGCGGAACGCCTGCACGGCCCGCTGATACCCCGGCTCCTCGATCGCGACGCGGTCCCCGCGCGAGAGCATCGCGCCCGCGAGTTCGATCACCGCGGCCGTGGTCCCGCCGGTCGCGAGCACCGTTCCGGCCGCGAGACCGCGGTGACGCAGCAGATGTTCGGACACGGCGTCCCGGTACGCGCGCAGCCCGGCCCGGTCCTCGCGGTAGGTCGGGCGCGGATCGGCGGCGGCCCGCCACGCGCGGCGCCAAGCGGCCTTCTCGACGCCGTCGGCCCACGGGACACCCGGGGTGAGGTCGACCAGCGTGGGCGGCGCGGCGGGTGTTCCGGGAGCGGGCCCCTTCGACGGCCGGTCCGCGGGCGGTGTGGTGGTGACATACGTGCCGGAGCCGTGACGGCCCGCGATCCAGCCTTCCGCGTGGAGCTGCTCGTACGCGGCCGACGTCACCGTGCGGCTGACGCCGAGACGGCTCGCGAGCGCCCTGGTCGACGGCAGCCTGTCCCCGCCGCGCAGATGCCCGTCGCCCGCGGCCGCGCGCAACGCGTCGGCCAGCTGGACCGCGAGCGGGACGGCCGAATCGCGGTCGAGACTGACCGGCAGGGCGGTGTCGGACATGGCGTACTCCTGAAGTGGACTTCTCAAGTATAGGAGAATTGGACATTATTACAGGCCACTCTCGTGGGTGAGACTGGTCGCATGTCCACCCCGCTCTCTCCCACCGACCGGACCACCCTCGGCCGCAAGAAGAACCGCGCGCTCACCGACCGCTCGGCGCTGTACGCGGTGCTCGACGAAGGCCTGATCTGCCATCTGGGCGTCGTGCGCGACGGCGTCCCGCTGGTGATCCCGACCGGCTACGGCCGCGACGGGAACACGCTCTACCTGCACGGATCCACCGGGGCGAGGAGTATGCGCGACTCCGACGGCGTCGAGGTCTGCGTCACGGTGACCCTGCTCGACGGCATCGTCTACGCGCGCTCGATCAACAACCACTCGATGAACTACCGCAGCGCGGTGATCCTGGGGAAGGCCGCCGCGGTCACCGATCGCGACCGGAAGATGCACGGCCTCCACGTGCTGACCGACCACCTCGCGCCCGGTTCGTGGGAACACGCGCGGGACATCAACGCGAAGGAGTTCGCGTCCGTTTCGGTGCTGGAACTGGACCTCACCGAGGCGTCGGTGAAGATGCGCGGCGAAGGTCCCGACGATCCCGAAGACGAGGTCGCGGACGATCTCGCGTGGGCGGGGGTGCTGCCGGTGCGGACCGTGTTCGGGGAGCCGGAGCCGTCGGTGGACCTGGTCGGTGAGTGGACGGTGCCGGACCATGTGAAGCGGCGCGTCGGGTAGCACTCGCGGATGTCATGAAAGGGCCGTTCAGGACATTTTTCGTCCTGAACGGCCCTTTCATGACACTCGGGAAGGGGCTTACGAGCGGTGGCGCGGCAGCCGCACGGTGAACGTCGTCGCCCCCGGCACGCTCTCGACCTCGATCGTCCCGCCGTGCGCCGAAACCAGCGAGAGCACCACCGAAAGCCCGAGCCCCGTCCCGCCGTTGCCGCGCGTGCGGGCGGTGTCGACCCGGTAGAACCGGTCGAAGATCCGTTCCCGCGCCTCCGGCGGGATCCCGGGCCCGGCGTCGCTCACCCGCAGGACGACCTCCGAATCCGACGCCGCGGCCGACAACGTCACCGCGGTCCCGGGCGGCGTGTGTACCGCGGCGTTGGCGAGCAGATTGTCCAACACCTGCCGCAGGCGCACCGGATCCGCTTGCAGGACAACACCTTCCGGTAACGCGCCGACGCTCAGCGGATGCTCCGGACGTCCGGCCGCGAAGGCCTCTCCCGCGTCGGTGACCAGCTCGGCGAGGTCGACATCGACCAGCCGCAACGGTGGTTCGCTCTCCGGCGCGTCGAGGCGCGCGAGGAGCAGGAGGTCGTCGACGAGCACGCTCATCCGCTGCGTCTCTTCCCGGATCTTCGCCAGATGCGCCTCGCGTTCGGCGGGTTCGTTCGCCGCGGCGTAGCGGAAAAGCTCGGCGTAGCCCCGGATCGACGTGAGCGGCGTGCGCAGTTCGTGGGAGGCGTCGGCGATGAACCGCCGCAGTCGTTCGTTGGCTTCCCGGCGCGCGACCAGCGAGGAATCCAGATGCGCCAACATGACGTTGAACGCCGTCCGCAGTTCCTCGACCTCGGCGCCGCCGCCGTTCGCCCGCGCGCGCACCGGGAGATCGGCGTTCGTGGTGAGGTCGTGCGACGCGATGTCGTGCGCCGTCCCGGCCATGTCGCTCAGCGGCCGCAGCCCGCGCCGCAGCACGAGCCGTCCCGCGATCACCAGTACCGCGAGCGCCAGCAGGAACGCGACGACCTCGACCATGATCAGCTGGCTGACCGTCCGGTCCAGATCCGCCTGCGGCGCGGCGCTGACCAGCACGATGTTCCGCGTCGGTTCGATCGGGCAGGCCCGGACGCGGTACGTGCCCTTGTCCTCGATGTAGACAGTGCGCAGGACCTCGGTCCGCGTCGCGTCCTCGGCGACCTTTTCGAGCGCTTTCGTGTCCGGCGGCAGGGAACCGCCCGCCTGCGGCAGCGCGTCGCCGTTCTGCACCGCGAAGACCGCGGAGAACCAGCCGTAGGCCTGCTGCGGTTTCCCGCCGTGCGTGGTGCGCAGCGACGGCACCTGGCTGATCTGGGTCTTGGCGAGCTGTTCGTCGAGCCGGTCGTTGAGATAGCCCTTCATGATGCCGACCATCACGGTGCCGACGACGGCGAACACCACCAGCGCCAGCGCGCCGAGCCCGAGCGCCAGCCGGGTTCCGAGCCTCGACCGGCGCCAGGCGTCGTACCACCGGCGCACCATCTTCATCTCGCCGCCTGCCGCACGACGTAGCCCACGCCGCGCACGGTGTGGATCAGCGGTTCGTCGCCCGTGTCGAGTTTGCGGCGCAGATGCGAGATGACGAGTTCGACCACATTGGACCGGCCGCCGAAGTCGTACTCCCAGACGTGGTCGAGGATCTGCGCCTTCGTCATCACCGTGGGCGAATGCCGCATGAGATAGCGCAGCAGCTCGTATTCGGTCGGGGTCAGGTCGGCCGGTTCGCCGTCGCGGGCGACCTCGCGAGTGTCCTCGTTGAGGGTCAGGTCGCCGACCCGCAGCACCGCGGCCTTGGCCTGGTTGGTGCTCCGTCGCAGGACCGCGCGCAGCCGCGCCATCAGTTCCTCGACGGAGAACGGCTTCACGAGGTAGTCGTCACCGCCCCGGGTGAGCCCGGCGACGCGGTCCGCGGTCGCGTCCTTCGCGGTGAGGAAGACCACGGGCACCGCCGTCCCGGCTTCGCGGAGCTTGTCCAGCACGGTGAACCCGTCGATCCCGGGCAGCATCAGGTCGAGCACGACGATGTCGGGCACGAATTCGGCCGCCTTGGCCAGCGCGGCCTCGCCCGATCCGGCGGTCACGGCCTGCCAGCCCTCGTAGCGGGCGACGGTGGCCACCAGATCGGCGATATGCGGCTCGTCGTCCACCACCAGCAGGCGCACGGGGTTCTCGGTGTTCACAAAGGCCATCCTCCGTGAACGCGCGCGCGAGGGCGAGGCGGGACCGCATACGACAGCAAGCCGACAGCTTCCGCCAAGAAAGGTCACAGGTTGGCACAGCAGGCTCGGGACTTGAACCGGGCCGGAAGGGACCACGTGTGACCACCATGACGCAGACCGCCGTGAGACCGCGCCCGGCGATCCGGCCCAGGATCGCCGCGCGCGCCGGGCTCTTCCTCTTCCTCGGGGCCAACGTGGCCGCCGTGACCGTGCTGTTCTTCGCCGCCGGGCCGTCGGACAACGTGCTCATCAGCATCGGCAGGCTCGCCGGGCTGTACGGGGCGCTGACGATGGCGTTCCAGCTGCTGCTGGTCGCCCGGCTGCCGTGGCTCGACCGCCGCCTCGGCATGGACCGGCTCACCGGCTGGCACCGCTGGACGGGATTCGGGCTGCTGTGGACGCTGCTCGCCCATTTCGTGTTCATCGTCTTCGGCTACGCGCAGGTCGAGGACAACGGTGTGGTCGACGAGTTCGTCACGATGGTGACCAAACTGGAAGGGATCCTGCGCGCCGTCGTCGCGTTCGCGCTGATCCTGCTCGTCGGCGCGGTCTCCGCCCGGTTCGCCCGCCGACGGCTGGCGTACGAGACCTGGCATTTCATCCACCTCTACACCTACGCCGCGGTCGTGCTGGCGTTCACGCATCAAATCGCGCTGGGCGGATCGTTCGCTTCTTCGCCGGGAGCCCAGGTCTACTGGTGGGCGGTGTGGGGTGTCGCGCTCGGCTCCGTCGTCGCCGGCCGGGTGGTGCTGCCGCTGGCGCGGAATCTGCGGCACCGCTTGAAGGTCGTCGCCGTGGTGCCCGAATCCCACGACGTCGTCTCGGTGTACATCTCCGGCAAGGATCTCGACAAGATGCCCGCGAGGGCGGGCCAGTTCTTCCTGTGGCGCTTCATGACACGGGATCGATGGTGGCAGGCGAATCCGTTCTCCCTCTCCGCCGCGCCGGACGGCCGCACCCTGCGGCTGACCGCGAAGGCCGCCGGCGACGGCAGCGCGTCCTTGCGGTCGCTCAAGGTCGGCACCCGGGTGTTCGCCGAAGGCCCGTACGGCGCGTTCACCACGATGCACCAACAGAAGCCGGACGCGCTGCTGGTCGCGGGCGGCGTCGGGATCACCCCGATCCGCGCGCTGCTGGAGGAGATCTCCGGGCATGTCGTGGTGCTCTACCGCGTCCGCGACGAACGCGACGCCGTCCTCCTGCCGGAGCTGATCGGTTTGGCGCGGGCGCGCGGCGCGGCCGTCCGAGTCCTCAGTGGACCGTCCGATCAGGCCGGTCCGGTACTCGGCGCCCCCAATCTGCGGCGGCTGGTGCCGGATATCGCGGACCGGGACGTCTTCGTCTGCGGCCCGCCCGGGATGACCTCGGCGGCCCTGCGCAGCCTGCGGGAATTGCGGGTGCCGGGCAGCCAGGTCCACGCCGAACGTTTCAGCCTCGCCGCCTGAACCAGGGAGACCCGATCATGAAGAAGACCATCGTCGCGGCCACGGTCGCCCTGTCGGCCGCCGGGTTCCTCGGTGTGTGGCTGTACGAACCGGGACCGCTCGGCTCGGAGACCGTGGCCGTCGCCGCACCCGCCCCGGCACCGTCGTCGAGTGCGGACGGCGGAGCGTCCGAGGGTGCCGAACGCACGCTCGACGGCTCGGTGGAGAGCAACCGTTACGGCACCGTGCAGGTGCGGCTGGTGATCTCGGCCGAGGACAAGATCGCCGAAGTCCGCCTGCTGCAACGGCCGACGAGCGGCCGAGGGGTCGACGCGATCCCGATCCTGCAGGAGGAGACGCTGACCGCGCAGAGCGCCGACATCGACACCGTTTCCGGGGCGACGTCGACGAGCGAGTCGTACGTCAAATCGCTGCAGGCGGCGCTGGACGCCAGATGAACCGCGTCGAACAGGTGATGGGGTTGCCGGTCTCGGTCGACGTCCGGGCGGGCGGCGGGCTCGTCGACCACGCCATCGACGGCGTCTTCGGCTGGCTGCGGGAGGTCGACGCGCGGTTCAGCCCGTTCAAGGCCGACAGCGAGGTCTGCCGCTACGACCGCGGCGAACTCTCGCCTTCGGAATTGAGCGACGACCTCCTGGAAGTGCTTTCGCTGTGCGACCACTACGAACGGCTGTCCGGCGGGGCGTTCACCGCCCGGCTCCCCGGACGGCGGCTCGATCCGAACGCGGTGGTCAAGGGCTGGGCGGTGCAGCAGGCGGCGTCGCTGTTGCTGGCCGAGGGATTGGACGTGTTCTGCATCAACGCCGGCGGCGACGTGATCACCTCCGGCGAACCGGAACCCGGGCGCGCCTGGCGGGTCGGCATCCGGCATCCCGAACGGCCCGACGCGGTCTGCGCCGTGGTGGAATCCTCCGGCGGCGCGGTCGCGACGTCGGCCGAATACGAACGCGGCGCGCATATCCTCGACGGCCGGACCGGGCGCCCGCCCGTCGGGCTGCTGAGCGTCACGGTCGCCGCCGACGACCTCGTCACCGCGGATTCCCTCGCGACGGCCGCCTTCGCGATGGGGACGGAAGGGATCGCGTGGGTCGCGTCGCGGCCGGGCTGCCAGGTGCTGGTCATCGACGCGGAACGGCAGGTGCACCGGTCGCCGGGGCTGCGGCTGGCGTAAACCGTTGGCCGGGTTCCGCGGGCTCGGGCAGACTGCGGCGTCATGACCTCTGTCGTACAGAACTTCTTCTTCGACTGCGCCGACGCCTACGAACTGGGCCGGTTCTGGAGCGGTGTCGTCGGCAAACCGATGGCGGACGACGATCAGCCCGGCGATCCCGAGGCGATCATCGAGATGGACAACGGTGTCACGCTGTTCTTCGGGCAGGTCCCGGAGCCGAAGACGGTGAAGAACCGGATCCATCTCTGCCTCACCCCGGACATCCCGCGCGACGAAGAGGTGGAGCGTCTACTGAAGCTCGGCGCGACCCTCCTGCACGACCGGCGCAATCCCGACGGCACCGGCTGGGCCGTCCTCGCAGACCCCGAAGGCAACGAATTCTGCGTGCTGCGCAGCGCCGCCGAGAAGGCCGCGACGTCGTGACGGATTACGTGACGGTCAACCGGGCGAACTGGGACGAACGCGCTCCCGCGCACGCCGCTTCGGCCGACTACGGCTACGAGAAGTTCGTCGCGGATCCGACGCATCTCAGCGGCGTGGTCACCTTCGACCAGCCGCTGCTCGGCGATGTCTCCGGGGCGCGCGGGGTCCACCTGCAGTGCCATATCGGCACGGACACGCTTTCCCTGTCCCGCCTCGGCGCCCGGATGACCGGTCTCGACTTTTCCGCGCCCGCGCTGGAGATCGCGCGACGGCTGGCCGCCGAGACCGGCGCGGAGATCGACTACCACGAGTCCGATGTGTACAGTGCCGCCGACGTGCTGGGCGCCGGGGAATTCGACCTCGTCTACACGGGGATCGGCGCGATCTGCTGGCTGCCGGACATCGCCCGCTGGGGACAGGTCGTCGGGCAGCTGCTGAAGCCGGGCGGACGGCTGTTCATCCGCGACATGCATCCGATGCTGGGCACCCTCGACGAGACGCAGCCGCAGATAACGCCGAAATACCCGTACTTCGAGCAGGCCGAACCGCTGGTGTTCGACGAGCCGGGGACCTATGTGGACACCGACGTTTCGTTCCAGCACAACCGGACGCACGAATGGAACCACGGGCTGGGCGAGATCGTCATGTCGCTGCTCGACGCGGGGCTGACACTGACGCGGCTGGTGGAGCACGACAGCGTGCCGTGGAACGCGCTGCCGGGATTCATGACGCTGAACGAGGCGACCGAGGAATGGCGGCTGACCGAGGATCCGCAGCGGCTGGCGGCGAGTTTCACCATCGAGGCCGTCAAGGCACGGTGAGCATTTAAGTCGCATAAGCACTGGTCAAGCGACTGACGGGGGCTCACTGCATCGGCCTGCCGCCTTCTCGAATGTCCACAAGAGACACTTTCGGGGTGACGGTGCCCGATTCAGGCGTATTACACAGGGGTCGTGAGTGGCAATGAGCGTTAGAACCCTCATCGCCACTCACGACCCCGACCGGAAATCGTGCATATGCGCATCAAACGGACATCCAGCCCGAGTCATCAAGAGTGGCACCGACCAGCGCTTATGCGACTTTGCCGGGCCCTTCGGCTGAGCCGAGGGAAGGGGCCTTCACGTACTTGTCAGGCATGGCGTCCTGAAGGCCCCCTTCGGGACGCTGGATGTCTCAAAGGTGGCCTTCAGGACATCGCTTCTGTCCGCGCCGCGACGCGCCTCGGCATCGCGCCACATTCGCCTTGCCCTTCACAAAGTTTTGGGAAGATGTCCGTATGAGCGTCTCCCCTGAGAAACGGCCCCTTGTCGCAGTCGCCGCCCTGGGCGGCACCATCTCCATGGTCCCCGGTGACGGCGAAGACCACGCCGTCCCCCGGCTCACCGCCGCCGACCTGCTCGGCGAACTGGGCGAGAACCTCGAGATGGACGTCCGCGCGGAGACGCTGGCGGGGATTTCCAGCGCCTCGATGGACTTCGCGACCCTGATCAGGACGCGGGACTGGGCCGCCCGGGCCGTCGACGAAGGCGCTGAAGGCGTCGTCGTGATCCAGGGGACGGACACGCTCGAAGAGACCGCGTACTTCTTCGAGCTGACGTGGGCTTCCGAGGCGCCCATCGTGATCACCGGCGCGATGCGCAACCCCAGCCTGCCCAGCGCCGACGGCGCGGGGAACATCCTCGCCGCGCTGACCGTCGCCGCCGATCCCCGCAGCCGGGGCCGCGGCTCGCTGGTCGCGTTCAACGACGACGTCCACGCCGGGCGCTGGGTCCGGAAGACGCATTCGAGCCACGTCGAGGCGTTCTCCTCGGCCCCCGCCGGCCCGCTCGCGCTGGTCAGCGAGGGTTTGGTGCACTACTTCCACCCGGCGGCCGCCCGTCCGGCGGCGTTGCCGCTGGAGAACGCGGACTTCTCCGGGCTGGTGCCGATCGTCGAGAGCGGCGTCGAGGACACCGGCGAACTCTTGGAAACACTGGTCAAGGCCGGGGTCAAGGGAGTGGTGCTCGCCGCCAACGGCGCCGGGCACGTTTCGGCGGGGTCCGCCGACGTGATCGAGCGGGCCCTGGCGGAGGTGCCGATCGTGGTCGCCGGCCGCACCGGGGCCGGGCCGACGTTCCGCGGCACCTACGGCTTCCGGGGTTCGGAGTCGGATCTGATCGCGATGGGCGCGACGATGGCGGGCTGGCTGGACCCGCGCAAATCCCGGCTCCTGCTGCACACCCTGCTCGCCACCGGCGCCTCCCGGGAGCGCGTCGAAGCCGAATTCCGCCTGCGCGGCGACCTCGCCTGATGCCCGCATTTAGTCCTCTGAATGCGTAAGGAACGCATTCAGAGGACTAAACGCGAGAGGGGCCCGAGATGGGGTCCAGGTGGTACGGCCGCATGGCGCGGGGCCGGTGCCGGTAGACGTGCACGCTGACGGCGGGATCCGGCCCGTCGTTGCGCACCTCGTGGATGTAGCCGGGGCCGAAGACGCGGGACTGCCCTTCCGACAGCGAGTGCAGTTCGGTCACGGCCCGCCCGTCGGCCGCCCGCCGGGCGACGGTCTCGCTCAGCTTCCCGCTGACGACGGTGAACGCGCCCGCGGCGAACTCGTGGTCGTGCAGGTCGGTGTGCTGGCCGGGCAGCCAGCTCATCAACCAGATCTCCTGCAGTTCGTCCGCGTCGACGAGCGCCGAAAAGCGCTCGTCGGGGTCGTAACGCAGCAGGTGCCGCCAGCGGTCACGGTCCGCGGCGAATTCGAGCGCGACGCGCACCGGGTGACGCAGGGCGGGGTTTTCGGGAATGACGAGCGTGTTGTCCGGGACGGCGAACATGGAGGTGTCCTCGCAGAAGAAAGAAGGTGTCGAGCAGGGGGTCGGGGCTGGGTTCACCGACAACAGCACTGCGCACACGAAAAACGCGCGCACGCGACCGCACCAAGACCCGAGAGGCCCCGCGACACAGTCATCCCACGTGCGAACATGCTCCCAGCGAACCAGTGCGGAGCCCGGCGGTCAACAGATCTCATACCGTGGACCGTGAGTTCCGCACCTGACGTCCATGCTCGCAACACGGATCCGCCCCGGTCTGTCGCGATATTGCGGTCTCAGGACCACTCGTGCTTCTGCGACCGCCCGAGCAGTTCGGCTCCCGCACGCCGCGGGTCGACACCTTCGTGACACACGCGGTGCATCGCGTCGGTGATCGGCATGTCGACACCGAGCCCCATCGCCAGTTCCCGGATCGACGTGCACGACTTGACACCCTCGGCGACCTGGCCGCCGGTGGCCGCCAGTGCCTGCTCCAGCGTCTCGCCCCGGCCGAGCCGTTCGCCGAAGGTCCGGTTGCGCGACAACGGCGACGAACAGGTCGCCACCAGGTCACCGACACCGGCGAGCCCGGCGAAGGTCAGCGGGTCGGCGCCGAGTTTCGCGCCGAGCCTGGCCATCTCGGCCAGCCCGCGGGTGATCAGCGTCGCCGTGGTGTTGGTGCCCAGCCCCAGCCCCGCCGCCATCCCGCAGCTGAGCGCGATGACGTTCTTGCACGCCCCGCCCAGCTCGCAGCCGACGACGTCGGTGTTGGTGTACGGCCGGAAGTACTGGTTGAAGCTCGCCTGCTGGATCGCCTTGGCGTTGTCGTGGTCGGTGCACGCCAGCACCGCCGCCGCGGGCTGCCCCAGCGCGATCTCCTTCGCCAGGTTCGGCCCGGACACGACCACGATCTGCCCGTCGTCGACCCGCGCGATCTCGGCGATGACCTCGCTCATCCGCTTGAGCGTGCCCAGCTCGACACCCTTCGCGAGGCTCACGAGGATCGCGTCGGACGGCAGCAGACCGGACCACTCCGAGAGATTGGTCCGCAACGTCTGGCTCGGCACCGCGAGGACCACGGCCTGCGCGCCGTCGAGGGCTTCGGCCGGATCGGCTGTCGCGGTGATCCGCTCCGGCAGTTCGATACCGGGTAAATAGGACGAATTGAGATGCCGCTCCCGGATTTCGGCCGCGACCTCGGGCCGCCGGGCCCACATGGTCACGTCGCGACCGGCGTCGCCGAGCACCTTGGCGAACGCCGTCCCCCACGATCCGGCGCCGAGCACGGTCACCCGCTGGACCTCGGCCATCAGGCGTCGTCCTCCGGCTTCTTCGCGGGCGGTTCCTCCTGCCGGATCTCCGCGAGCAGCGCGGTGATCTCCGTCATCATCAGGTCGGTGACCTCGCGCAGCTTGGACGCGCTGCGGGTCGAACCGTTCTTGTAGGCCGAAAGGTCCATCGGCTCGCCGACCAGGTGCGTGATCTTCTTGCGCGGGAACGGCGTGAACTTCTTCGTGTAGCCGTTGAAGATGTGGTTCGTGCCCCAGCGGGCGATCGGGATCACCGGCACGTCGGTCTCCAGCGCGAGCCGCGCGGCCCCGGTGAACGGCTTCTTCGGCCAGCCGTCCGGGTCCTTGGTGATCGTCCCCTCCGGATAGATCACCACGACCTTGCCGTCACGCAACGCCTGGTGGGCGGCCTTGAGACTGTCGCCGGCGGCGGCCGAACCGCGGGACACCGGGATCTGCCCGGCGCCGACGAAGATCTTGCCGAAGAGCGGCGTCCTGGTCAGGCTCTCCTTGCCGAGGAACCGCGGCACCCGCTTCTGCCGGTGCACGAACACCGCGTCCACCGCCGGGTCCATGTGGGACACGTGGTTGAGCAGGAGCAGCGCGCCGCCTTCGCGGGGGATCCGCTCGGCGTTGCGGTAGACCCGCTTGCCGATGGCCGTCGCCGGGTAGAACAGTGCGGCGGCGATGCCCACCCAGATGCCGCCCTTCTCACGCCGGGCCAATTCGTCCTCCTCGAAGTCACACGTGTCGTCCCAGGCCATTGATCCTGCCGCGCGCATACGAGCGCGGTCCAGGGAGGGTCGGGTAAGAAGTGAGATGTGGACCGTGTGGGCTTTGACCTGATAGTGCCGATGAAACGCCCCGCCGAGGGCAAGTCACGGCTTCGCGGCGCCGTGGTGCCCGAGCGGCACGCCGAACTGGTGCTGGCGCTGGCCTACGACACGTTGTCCGCGGCGACCTCGGCGGACGGGGTCCGGCGGGTGCTGGTGGTCGCCGCCGACCCGGCGTCGGTGGCGGATCTCACCGAGCTGGGCGTCGAAATCGTCACCGAACCGTCGCGCGGCGGATTGAACGCGGCCCTGCGCCACGGCGAGGAGCTGCTGCGCCGGGACAGGCCGTCCGGTCTCGTCGGCGCCCTGCAGGCCGACCTGCCCGCGCTGCGGACCGAAGACCTCACCGCCGCGCTGGCCGGGGCCGCCGGGCAACGGGCGTTCGTCGCGGACCGGCAGGGAACGGGCACCACCCTGTTGCTCGCGGGCGCGGGGCAGGCGCTGGCACCCCGCTTCGGCACGGGTTCCGCGCGGGCGCACACCGCCTCCGGTGCGACCCCGCTCACGATCGCCGCGGAATCGCTTCGCGCCGACGTCGACACCGCGGATGATCTCGCTCACGTCCGCACCCTCGGTGTCGGAAAGCGCACTTCAACGCTGTTGGGAACACCCTGCGTGCCGATGTGACGAGAGTTCACCCTGCCGACCCGCGCGCGGCGCACATAATCGCCCCGAGTGGTGAACAATGAAGCCCGTGAGCACAAATGACGGCGGCACCCCGAACTCGGCAAGGAAGCGGAAGACCTCCGCCGCGAAACCGGAACCGGACAACGGCACGGCGAAACCCGTCCGTGCGCGGAAGACGAACAGTTCGACCCCGCGCACGGCCGTCCGCGCGACGCGTGGTGGCTCGGCGAGCCGTCCCGCCCAGGAGTTCCGCGCGCTGCCCGCCGCGCCGCCCGCGGTGACGGCGGCGCCCACGGCCGCCGGGAGCCTTCCCGACGACCGGTACTTCAACCGTGAGCTGTCGTGGCAGGACTTCAACGCGCGCGTGCTCGCACTGGCCGAGGACGAGTCGCAGCCGCTGCTCGAACGCGCCAAGTTCCTGGCGATCTTCGCGTCCAATTTGGACGAGTTCTACATGGTGCGGGTCGCCGGGCTGAAACGCCGCGACGAGACCGGCCTCCCGGTCCGCAGCGCGGACGGGCTCACCCCGCGCGAACAGCTGGCGTACATCGCCAAGCGCAACCAGGACCTGGTCGAGCGGCACACGAACGCCTTCGAGCTGCACCTGCGGCCGCAGCTGGCCGACGAGGACATCCACATCGTCGGCTGGAACGACCTGACCGGCGCCGACCAGCTCCGGCTGTCCAACTACTTCAGCGAGCAGATCTTCCCGGTGCTCACACCGCTGGCCGTCGATCCCGCGCACCCGTTCCCCTACATCTCCGGCCTTTCGCTCAACCTCGCGATCACGGTCCGGGACCCGGAGGCGGGCACCGAGCGGTTCGCGCGCGTCAAGGTGCCGAGCAACGTGCCGCGCCTGATGCGCATCGAGCAGCAGCCGCGCGAGGTCCGCACCGCGACCTTCCTGCCGCTGGAGGAACTGATCGCCGCGCATCTCGGCGAGCTGTTCACCGGGATGGAGGTCACCGAGCACCACGCGTTCCGGGTCACCCGCAACGCGGACTTCGAGGTCGAGGAAGACCGGGACGAGGATCTTCTCCAGGCGCTGGAACGCGAACTGGCGCAGCGGCGGTTCGGGCCGCCGGTGCGGCTCGAAGTGGCGCAGGACATGAGCGAGCACATGCTCGAACTGCTGCTGCGCGAACTGGAGGTCGACCCGCGCGACGTCGTCGAGGTCCCGGGTCTGCTGGATCTGACCTGCCTGCACCAGTTGTCCGGCGTCGACCGGAAGGAACTCAAGGACCGCCCTTTCGTTCCCGCCACGCATCCGGCGTTCGGTGAACGCGAGACGCCGAAGTCGGTGTTCGCGACGCTGCGCGAGGGCGACGTCCTCGTGCACCACCCGTACGACTCGTTCTCCACGAGCGTCCAGCGGTTCATCGAACAGGCCGCCGCGGACTCGAAGGTGCTGGCGATCAAGCAAACGCTGTACCGCACCTCCGGCGACTCCCCGATCGTCGACGCGCTGATCGACGCCGCCGAGGCGGGCAAGCAGGTCGTCGCGCTGGTCGAGATCAAGGCGCGGTTCGACGAACAGGCCAACATCACCTGGGCCCGCACGCTGGAACGCGCGGGCGTGCACGTGGTCTACGGGCTCGTCGGGCTGAAGACGCACTGCAAGGTGTCGATGGTGGTGCGCCAGGAGGGTTCGACCATCCGCCGCTACTGCCATATCGGTACCGGCAACTACAACCCGAAGACGGCGCGGCTGTACGAGGATCTCGGCATCCTGACCGCCGACCCGACGATCGGCGCGGACCTGACGGATCTGTTCAACGTGCTGACCGGGTACTCCCGCCAGGACACCTACCGCAACATCCTCACGTCACCGCACGGGATCCGGCGCGGCATCGTGCGCGCGATCGGCGAGGAGATCGAGCTCGCCAGGGCGGGCCAGACCGCCGGGATCCGGATCAAGTGCAACTCGCTCGTCGACGAGCAGGTGATCGACGCGCTGTACCACGCCTCGCAGGCCGGGGTCCCGGTCGACATCGTGGTGCGCGGGATCTGCGCCCTGAAGCCGGGCGTGGAGGGGTTGAGCGAGAACATCCACGTGCGCTCCATCCTCGGCCGGTTCCTGGAGCACTCGCGGATCTTCACCTTCCTCGCCGGCGGCACGCGCTGGATCGGCAGCGCGGACATGATGCACCGCAACCTGGACCGCCGGATCGAAGCGCTGGTGCGGGTCAAGGATCCGAAACTCACGGCGCAGCTGGACTACATCTTCGAATCCGCGCTGCACCCCTCGACCCGGTGCTGGGTACTGAACTCGACCGGCGAGTGGACCCCGTTCCCCGCGTCCGGGGACGACGTCCGAGACCACCAGGTCGAACTGGCGAAGCGGCACGGAGCGGCGGGATGAGCGGGACCGTGCGGGCAGCGGGAGCCGTTCTCTGGCGTCGTCAGGGAGACCGGATCGAGGTCGCGCTGGTCCACCGGCCGCGCTACGACGATTGGTCGCTGCCGAAGGGAAAGCTGGATCCGGGCGAGACCATCGCGGGCGCGGCGGTCCGGGAGATCGCCGAGGAGACCGGATTCGAAGCGGTGCTCGGCCGGTATCTGGTGCGGACCGAATACACCGTCGCGGGAGCGCCGAAGACCGTCGACTACTTCTCCGCGCACGCGGTTTCCGGCGCGTTCGCGCCGAACGAGGAAGTCGACGAGCTGCGCTGGCTCGACACGGAGTCGGCGGAGAAACTGTTGACGCGGCCGGGCGACGTCCGGGTGCTGCGCGAGTTCTCCGCGCTGCCGCCCGAACTCACCACGGTGATCCTGGTGCGGCACGCCAAAGCGGGTAAACGCGACGAGTGGAACGGCGACGACGATCTGCGGCCGCTGTCGGACGCGGGCCAGCGTCAGGCCGAGGCTTTGCGTTCGCTGCTGCGGCACTACGCGCCCGGCAGGGTGCTTTCGGCGCCGCGGCTCCGCTGCGTCCAAACGGTGAACGGGCTCGCCGAGGATCTCGGGGTCGAGATCCGGCACGAGCCGCTGCTGTCGGAAGAGGGCTACTGGCCGGACCCGGTGCTCGGTGTCGCCCGGCTGCTGGCCATCGCCGGAGACGGTGGGACGCCGGTGATCTCCAGCCAGGGCGGGGTGATCCCGGACGTCGTCAGCGCGCTGGCCGACCGCGACGGCGTCGACCTGACCGCCGCGCGCGGTGGTGTGGTGCCGTCGAAGAAGGGCTCGTTCTGGGTGCTGTCGTTCCGGGCGCCGACCGAAGAGGACGGGCCGGTACTGGTGGCCGCGGACTATTTCGCGTCGCCTTTGCCCACGCCCGCGCCCGCTCATCCCTGAGGCTTCATAGCGCGTGAAGGCCTCCTTCCCTCGGCTGAGCCGAGGGAAGGAGGCCTTCACGCGCTACAGGGCTATTTGAGGTCTGGCTGGGCGTATCCGCGTACCGCGAGGATGTCGCGAAAGCCACTTTCGGGACGTCTGATGTCGCGAAAGTGGCTTTCGCGACATGCGAAGGGGCGCGCTCCACGTCGGCCGAGCCCGCCGCGCCTCCCCGTTGCGAAAGTGGCTTTCGCAACGTTGAAGGTTGCGAAAGTGGCTTTCGCAACCCTCGCGTCAGGCTTGGCCCCTCAAGGAAATCCGACGGCGCGGCTCCCCCACGTGGGTGACGCGCCTACTCCGGCGGTGTCGAGGCGAACCGGCGCACGTCGCTCCACTGTGGAGCCGATCACCGGGACCATGCGTCCATCGGAGTGACGATCGAAGCGGATTCTTTTCCGCGACTTCGGCCGGAAACACGAGAATCGCGTCACATTCGCCCACAGGGCGGCCGCGGATCCGTGGCGGGACAAGATCCCCGGAGACCGCGCGCGAGCGCGTGAGGGCTGAACAGAGGCCCCGGAAAATGCGGCAAGGCCCCGCGCGATGCGCGGGGCCTTGCCGTTGGCTCACTCGTGGAGAGGGAGCTTACTTCTTCTTCGCGGCAGCCGAAGTCCGCTTGGCCGGAGCCTTCTTCGCGGGAGCCTTGGCAGCGGTCGCCTTGGCGGCCGGCTTCGCGGCGGCCTTGGTGGCGGTCGCCTTCTTGGCCGTGGTGGCGCGAGTCGTGGCCTTGGCGGCGGTCTTCGGCGCGGCCTTGGTCGCGGTCGTCTTGGCCGCGGCCTTGGTCGCGGTCGCCTTGGCGGCCGGCTTCGCGGCGGCGCGCGTCGTCGTGGCGGCGGCGCGGGTCCGCGTGGTCGTGGAACGCGTCGCGGCCGGGCGGCTGGCGGCCGTCCGGGTCGTCGTCGCGCGGGTGGCGGTGGAACGAGTCGCGGTGCCGGCGGTCGCGCGCTTCACAGCGGTGGCCTTCGGCAGCTTCTTCGAACCACTGATGACGTCCTTGAAGGTCGTGCCGGCGCGGAACGCGGGCACGTTGGTCTTCTTGACGCGAACGGTCTCACCGGTGCGCGGGTTCCGCGCGGTGCGGGCGGCGCGGGCGCGCTTCTCGAACACACCGAAGCCGGTGATGTTCACCTTCTCGCCCTTGTTGACCGTCCGGATGATGATGTCGACAAGGCCATCGACGGCCTCCGACGCGACCTTCTTGTCGCCCAGGCGCTCCGACAGCGCCTCGATCAGCTGGGCCTTGTTGGCCATTCCAGTCCTCCAAGAAGAACTACTTGTACACGGCCCCGTCGGCCGACTTAGCGCACACGGTATTACCAATGCAGCACAAATTCCAAACGACGCGCGGAAATTTCCCTTGTCTCGGGGGCTGTTCCGCCTCCCGAGGGACCCCTTGAGGGCCTCCGGAGGTGCCGTTCGGTGTGGTTTCGGGGCGGTGTCCAAGCCCCCCGGCCGGGGTGCGGATTCCCTGCTCAGCAAGGGAATCCGCCCCCCTTCGACCGGCCCTAGGAGGAGGCCGCCGGGAGGGTCACGGGCTTCCAGGAGGGGCGCCCGGTCTCGAAAGTGTCGATCTCATCCGCGTGGCGGAGTGTCAGGGCGATGTCGTCGAGCCCTTCGAGGAGCCGCCAGCGGGTGTAGTCGTCGATCTGGAAGGGCGCGGTGAAGTCCTTGGCCCGTACCGTCTTCGACTCGAGGTCCACCGTGACCTCCGTGCCGGGCTCGTTTTCGAGCAGCTTCCACAGCAGTTCGACGTCCGCCTGCTCGACCTGAGCGGCGACAAGGCCCTGCTTGCCCGAGTTGCCGCGGAAGATGTCCGCGAACCGGGAGGAGATCACGACCCGGAAGCCGTAGTCCATCAAGGCCCAGACCGCGTGCTCGCGGGAAGAACCGGTGCCGAAGTCCGGGCCCGCGACCAGGACCGACCCGTTCTTGAAGGGCTCTTGGTTGAGGATGAACGACTCGTCGGACCGCCAGGCGGCGAAGAGCCCGTCCTCGAAGCCGGTGCGGCTCACGCGCTTGAGGTAGACCGCCGGGATGATCTGGTCAGTGTCCACGTTGGACCTGCGCAGCGGGACCCCGACGCCGGTGTGGTGGGTGAACGCGTCCATGTTGGGAACTCCTTCGCGGATGTCAGCGATGTCAGCGAGCGGCGGCGGGCTGGAGGTCTTCGGGGCTGGACAGCGTTCCCCGCACGGCCGTGGCGGCCGCCACGAGCGGCGACACCAGATGCGTCCGGCCGCCCTTGCCCTGCCTGCCTTCGAAGTTGCGGTTCGAGGTCGACGCGCTGCGCTCGCCCGGCTTGAGCTGGTCCGGGTTCATGCCGAGGCACATCGAGCAGCCCGCCTGACGCCATTCCGCGCCCGCTTCGGTGAAGACCCGGTCCAGCCCTTCGGCTTCCGCCGCCTGGCGGACGCGCATCGAGCCGGGGACCACGAGCATCCGCACCGAATCGGCGACCTTGTGCCCGCGCAGGACGTCCGCGGCGGCCCGCAGATCCTCGATGCGGCCGTTCGTGCACGAGCCGAGGAAGACGGTGTCCACCGCGATCTCGCGCAGCGGCGTGCCCGGCTTCAGGTCCATATAGGACAGGGCCTTTTCAGCGGCGATGCGCTCGTTCTCGTCGCCGATGCGCTCCGGGTCGGGCACCTCGGCGCCCAGCGGGAGCCCCTGGCCCGGGTTCGTGCCCCAGGTCACGAAAGGCGTGAGCTCGTCGGCGTTCAGGCGCACCTCGGCGTCGAAGACGGCGTCGTCGTCCGTGCGGAGTTCGCGCCAGTTCTCGACGGCGGCGTCCCAATCGGCGCCCTGCGGCGCGTGCGGACGGCCCTTCAGATACGCGAACGTCGTCTCGTCCGGCGCGATGAGCCCGGCGCGCGCGCCGGCTTCGATGGACATGTTGCACACCGTCATCCGGGCTTCCATCGACAGCTTTTCGATGGCCTCGCCGCGGTACTCGAGGACGTAGCCCTGCCCGCCGCCGGTGCCGATCTTCGCGATCACCGCGAGGATGATGTCCTTCGCCGTGACACCGGGCCGCAGTTGCCCGTCGACCGTGATCGCCATCGTCTTGAATGGACGGAGCGGCAGGGTCTGCGTGGCCATCACGTGTTCGACCTCGGAGGTGCCGATGCCGAACGCCATGGCGCCGAAGGCACCGTGCGTCGAAGTGTGACTGTCACCGCACACCACGGTCATCCCGGGCTGGGTCAGGCCCAGCTGCGGGCCGATGACGTGCACGATGCCCTGCTCGGCGTCGCCCATCGGGTGCAGCCGGACGCCGAACTCCTTGCAGTTGGCGCGAAGGGTGTCGACCTGGGTACGGGAAACGGGATCCGCGATCGGCAGCTCGATGTCGATCGTCGGGACGTTGTGGTCCTCGGTGGCGATGGTGAGGTCGGGGCGGCGCAGTTTCCGTCCGGCCAGGCGGAGTCCGTCGAACGCCTGGGGGCTGGTGACCTCGTGCAGCAGGTGGAGATCGATGTAGAGCAGGTCGGGCTCGGCCCCCTCGCCGCGCCGCACCAGGTGCGACTCCCACACTTTCTCGGCCAGTGTCCGGGGCATTTCCGGCTCCTCACATGCGATGGAATAGGTGCTTCCCACCATCTGGACATCTCAAACTTCGGGAAGATAGTATCGGCTTGTGGGACAGCATAGCGGTATCGGAGTACTCGACAAGGCCGTGGCCGTGCTTCAGGCCGTGGCCGAAGATCCTTGTGGCCTGGCGGAACTGTGCACGCGGACCGGTTTGCCGCGCGCGACGGCGCATCGGCTCGCGGTCGGCCTCGAAGTGCATCGCCTGTTGCGGCGCGGCCCCGACGGCCGCTGGCGCCCGGGTACCGCACTCGCGGAACTGGCGGGCGGTTCGACCGACCCGCTGCTCGACGCGGCGAGTTCGGTGTTGCCGAAACTGCGCGACATCACCGGCGAAAGCGTTCAGCTGTACCGCCGCGACGGCGTCCAGCGCGTCTGCGTTTCGACGGCGGAACCGCCGAGCGGGCTGCGTGACACGGTGCCGATCGGTTCACGGCTGCCGATGACCGCGGGCTCCGGCGCGAAGGTGCTCGCCGCGTGGTCGGATCCGCACACCCAGCGCACGATCCTCACCGAGGCGGTGTACGGGGAGCGCACCCTGCTCGAAGTCCGCCGTCGCGGCTGGGCCCAGAGCGTGGCCGAACGGGAACCGGGTGTGGCGAGTGTCTCGGCGCCGGTACGGGATTCGACGGGCACCGTCGTCGCCGCGGTGTCGGTTTCCGGGCCCATCGAACGGATAGGGCGTAAGCCGGGGGCACGCTGGGCCGCGGACCTCCTCGCCGCCGCGGACGCGCTGCAGGAGCGCCTCTGACCCCTCGAAACGAGTGAAGGCCCCCTGCGGCGCAGGGGGCCTTCACGTACTTCCGAAGGGTCCTATCAGAACTCGTCGGCCTTGGTCAGCTCGTGTTCGAGGGTGTCGGCACGCGTGACGAGGGAGTTCAGCGGATGTTCGAATTCGTTGACCAGATTCAGGTCGACCAGCGGGATCGTGTGCTTGAGCAGCGCGACACCGTCGACCACCGCCGCGCCGCCGACCGAATCACCGCCCGCCAGTTCGAGCAGGCGCCGCAGGTCGATCTTGTCGGCCCAGCCGACCGGAGACGAGATCTCCACCCACTCCGCGCCGTCGTGGTCGGGCAAGTGGTGCAAGGACACCTGCTGGCCGCGGCCGTCGCCGGTGTCGACGCGGAACCGGAGCCAGCCGTCCCGCTCTTCGAGCACCTCGTACCGCGCCCGGACGAAATTGATCACGCCTGCCCAGATGGACACCCTCGTCACCTCTCGGTTTCGCCGCCTCGTGCGCTGTCGAGCATGGCACATCCGGGGCGCGCGGGGTGTCGACGGTCTCATTCGGGCGGGCCGGGCGGCGGTTTCCCGTGACAGGAGGGACGACACGCGTGATCAGACGGACGACAAGCGTGACTGGACGGACGACACGGGGCGCGGCCGGGTTCGATCACGCGTGTCGTCCGTTGGAGCACGCGTGTCGTCCATCCCGTCACGTCAGCTCTGTGACTCACGAGGCGGCGGGGACTGGTGAGGCAACGATTCCTCCGGCCTACTGAAGCGGCGCCATGCGGTAACCGGACCCTCGCACCGTGTGGATCAGCGGCGGGTCCTTGAGCTTCCGCCGCAGGCGCGCGATGACGACGTCCAGCACGTTGGACGCCGGATCGGCCATCTCGTCCCACGCGTACCGGATCAGTTCCCGCCGCGAGACCGGCCGCCCGGTCGCGGCCATCAGCCGCTCCATGACGAGATACTCCTTGCGGGTCACGGTGAGCAGCACGCCCGCCCGCGAGATCTGGTGCCTGCCGGTGTCGAGTTCGACGTCGGCGCAACGCAGGATCACCGCCTGCCCGGCCATGTCGCGGCGGCAAAGGCTGCGCACCCGCGCGATCAGTTCCGGCATAGCGAACGGCTTGACCAGGTAGTCGCCGCCGCCGACGCGTAAACCGTCGATCCGGTCAGCGACGCTGTCGCGGGCGGTCAGGAACAGCACCGGCATCGGCCAGCCGGCGCTGCGCCGGTTGCGGACGTAGGCCAGTGCGTCACCCGAAGGCAGCATCCGGTCGAACACAGCGCAGTCGTACGCGTTCACCGTCAACGCTTCGTCCGCGCCCGGCAGATCGGCGGCGGTGTCCACCGCGAAGCCGTCGCCGCGCAGCGCGAATTCCAGCGCCACCCGCAAGTTCTCGTCGTCCTCGGTCACCAGCACCCGCACACCGGAAACGTTATCGCGTGATCGCGGCCTCCACGTCGGCCACGTGCAACCCGCGCAGTTCCTCGATCGCGGGCATCCGGCCCAGCAGCCGCAAACGTTGCGACTGAGCCGTACGCGCCTTCTCGAACAGCAGGCGCGCGTCCCGCGCGTTGCCGAAGTTGACGTCGCCGGAAACGCGCCGGAAATGGCCGGTCAGCACCGGGCCGGCGGCGGGATCGAGTTCGTAGTCCCCGGCGGACGCCATCCGACCGAAGATGGCGAGCAGTTCGTCAGGGCTGTAGTTCTCGAACTCGATCGTCTTGCCGAAGCGCGACGCGAGACCGGGGTTGGCGGCGAGGAAATCGACCATCTCGCCGGTGTACCCGGCCACGATCACCGCCACCTCGTCGCGATGTTCCTCCATCAACGGCACCAGGGTGTCGATCGCCTCCTGGCCGAAATCGCCGCCGGAGCCGGCGAGCCGGGTGAGCGTGTACGCCTCGTCGATGAACAGGACCCCGCCTTTGGCCTCCTCGAAGACCGTCGCGGTCTTTTCCGCGGTGTGCCCGATGTACTGCCCGACGAGATCCCGGCGCGACACCTCTCGGAACTGGCCGACCGGCAGGACTCCCAGCGCCTTCAGCAGTTTGCCGTAGATCCGGGCGACCGTCGTCTTCCCCGTGCCGGGCGCGCCCGCGAAGATCAGATGGTGCCCGGCCGCCCCGACCGGCAGCCCGGCCCGGCGGCGCCATTCGTTGACCTGCAACTCGTCGACCAGCGAACGGACTTCTTCCTTGACCCCGGGAAGGCCGATCATCGAGTCGAGTTCGGCGAGCATCTCGTCCAACGCGTCGTCCCCCACCGCGCCGGGCTCCGCGGTCTCCCCGACCGTCGGCGTCGCCCCTTCGGCGATGGCGATCCCCGGTTCCGCCGTGTTCGAGACCCGGCAAGCGGAGATCTCGCCACCGCAACCGGACGCGAACGAGATCCCCGGGCCCCGGGTGTCGGTGACCGTGCACCGTTTGATCACCGGCACCCCGTGGTGCGCCACGGCGATGCCTTCGTGACCGGTGTGCGAGACGGTGCAGCCTTCGACGACCGGCCGGGCGTATTGGTAGACGTAGACGCCCCTAAGCCCGCAGCCGGTCACCGTGCATCCGGTGACGACCGGATCCGCGCCCTGTCCGACGGTGATCCCGTCCCCCAGCACGTCTTCGACGGTGGTGTCCTCGATCCTCCCCGGCGAACCGTCGACGAGAATCCCCTGCTCCGCAGCCGAAATCACGCAACCGCTCACGGCGAACGCCGTCGTGCCGCGGATCGCGATCGCCGGACCGCGGCCGCCGGAGACGGTGCAGTTCCGGACGGTCAGTTCCGTGTCGTCGGCCTGGATCGCGGAAGCGCCGCCCGCCAGGACTTCGATCCCTTCGAGCGCGAGAGCTCCTCCTGTGGTGCGGAAAACCGGCCGGTCGGCCCCTCGACCGTCGACGACGACGGTGGCGCCGTCCGCCGCGGCCAACGTCACCCGGAGACCGGCGAGTTCGACGGTCTCGGCGTATTCGCCGCCCGCGATGGTGATGACGGCGCCGTCGGACGCGTCCACCAGCGCGTCGCCGATGGTCGGGTACGCGCCGGGCCGCTGGGCCACCAGCAGGACGCGGCCGGAGGTCGAGGTGGTCATCAGCCCGCCTTCGCCATCAGCCAGCCGCGGTCGACGGCCTTGGCACCGGCCTGGAAACGGCTGCGGGCACCGAGCCGGTTCATGATGTCGGCGACCATCCGGCGCACCGTCCGCACCGAGACGCCGAGCCGCGCGGCGGCGGATTCGTCGGTCGTGCCGGAGAAGAGCAGCGTCAGCAGTTCCTGTTCGCGGCAGGTCAGGATCGAAGCGTTCTCGGATTCGGGGAGATCCAGCGGGACGAGCGGGGCGGCGGCCTGCCAGATCCGCTCGAACAGCCCGACCGTCGCGGTGACCACACCGGGCAGCCGGAACACCGCGGAACCGGCCTGCCTGCCTTCCGCCGGGAGGACGACCGAGGTCCGGTCGATCACCAGCGCGTCCATCGGGACCTCGGCGTCGGTCCGCACCTCGGCGCCCGCCCGCGACATCCGGTTCAGCGCGCCGGACATCCGTGCGGAGTCGGGGAAGAGCACCTTGTGGCGTACGCCCGGGCGCACGCCTCCGAGCGCGATCCGCTGGAACGCGGTGCCCGTTCCCGTGCTCATGACGAGCACCTCGCCGGTCGCTTCCGCGAGCAGTTCGCCGAGCCCCGCCCGGTCGCCGCCCGGGCCCGCTCCCGTGACCAGACTGAGCTGGCCGGTCTGCACGGTCATCGCAGGTACCTCCCTCTTCCCCCGGCGCGGTGCCGCCGACGACGTCCTGTTCATGCCAGTTCCCCGCCACCGGGGCGGTCACGGGCACCCGACGCGTTAGCGTTCAGGGGCACCGGGAACTGCACGCGTCTACTTTCGCTGTCCGAACATGAGGTTTTGATGACACGGGTGATGGTCGTCGAAGACGACGGGAATCTGCGGCTCGCACTGGTCACGCAGCTGCGCGCGGCCGGCTTCGTCGTCGACGAGGCGGGCGACATCGCGACCGCGGACCGGCTGCTGCGCGGAGCGCACCACGACTGCGTGGTGCTGGACCGGATGCTGCCGGACGGCGACGCCATCGACTACGTGCACATGCGGCGGCAGCTGGGCTGGCGGGCGCCGGTGCTGTTCCTCACCGCGCGCGACGCGCTCGCCGACCGGGTGGCGGGTTTCGAGCACGGCGGCGACGACTACCTCGTGAAGCCGTTCGTGATGGCCGAGCTGACCGAGCGGGTGGCGAATCTGTGCCACCGGTCGGCGTTCGACCGGCCATCGGTGCTGCAGCACGAAGATCTGGTGATGGACTGCGCGCGGCGTGAGGTGCGGCGCGCGGGCGTGCTGCTCACCTTGACCAACAAGGAGTACGCGGTGCTCGAATACCTGCTCACCAGGGCGGGCCTGCCCGTGCAGCGGGCCGATCTGATCGAGCACTGCTGGGACGCGCAGGCCGATCCGATGTCCAATGTGGTCGATGTGGTGGTGAAGCGGTTGCGCCGCAAGCTGAAGGAACCCGAGCTGATCCACGCCGTCCGCGGCCTCGGCTACCGGCTGGGCGCCCGGTGAACACCCACTCCTCGGCCGACCGGCTTCGCAGGCTGCGCTGGACGCTGACGGCGTTGTTCACTGTGATGAACACGCTGGGGCTGGTCGTCTTCGCGTGGCTGCTCATCAACGAGGACGGCGACCAGGGCGACGAACGGATCGACGCCGCGCTGACCCAGGTCACGTCTTCGGTCAGCAGGCTGGTCGAATTCGACGGCACCGTCGGCTTCGGTCTGGTCAACACCGACGTGCTGAACGACCGCTGCCCCCAGTTCGCGATCCTGTCCGGCGGGGCGCCCGCGTTCCAGCCGCATTTCTCCCGGGCGAACTGCGTCCCGATGGGCACGCAGCTGCTGAACGCCCTGGCGACCGAGGCGGTGAAGACCGGCAAGCTGGTGCAGGGGCACCAAAAGGCGTCCGACGGCGCCATGGTCAAGGTCCGTGCCGAACCGCTGCGCGACGGCGACGGCAAGACGTTCGCGGCCGTCGTCGCGGTGCAGTCCACCGAGGCCGAAGACTCCGCGCACACTCGGTTCACGCTGCTGGTGATCGGTGGCACCGTGCTGCTGGTCGCGATCCTCGGCTTCGCGGGCCACCTGCTGTCCGGCCGCTCGATCCGCCCCGCGGCCGCGGCCCTGCAGCAGCAGGAAGTCCTGCTCGCCGAAACCGCGCACGACCTCCGCACCCCCGTCGCCGCCCTGCGCGCGCTCGCCGAAACCGCGATGGCCAACCCCGCGCAGTCCGCGGAACTCCTGCCGCGCACCGTCCGGCTCGCCGCGCGGATGGGCGGGATCATCGACGACCTGCTCGTCCGAGCCCGGCTGGCCGCGGGCGTGGAACAGCTGAGCATCCAGCCGATCTGGCTCGATCAGCTGGTGGTGGGCATCGTCGAGGACACCGCGACCGACGGCGCCGAAGTCACCGTCACCGCCGCGCCCACGAAGGTCAACGCCGATCCCGCGCTGCTGCAACGGGCGATCGGCAACCTTCTCGACAACGCCATGCGCTACGGCCGCCACCCGGGCGCGAAGGCGTTCGTGCACCTGACCGTCGCCGGCGGCACCGTGACCGTCGCCGACCACGGCCCGGGGATCGACACGACCATGGCGGGCGACGCGTTCGACCGGTTCGCCAGCACCGGCGGGTCTTCCGGGCTCGGGCTGTCGATCGTGCGGTGGGTCGCGCAGGCGCACGGCGGCACGCTCGCGGTGTACAACGCCGACGAGGGCGGCGCGATCTTCGAACTGCGGTTCCCGGTCAGCCCGAACTGAGGAGTGGCATGACGTTCGACATCATCGGCTTGTGCCGCGACGAACCCGGTCCCGCGACCGTCCTGCCCGCGCTGGCGGCGGCCGGGGAGGAACTCGGCGCGGACATCCGTGACGAGCGGCCGCTCATCCGGCTGCTCCACCCCGACGGCAGGCTCATGGCCACCGTCGAGGACGTCCACCTGGTCCGGGTCCACGGCGAAGCACGGCGGGTGCTCGGCATCGGCGACGACGTCGAGGTGCCGCATCCGGTGTGGTGGGTGGAAGTCCACGCTCCCGACGGCGATCCCGAAGCGGAGGCCGTCGCCAGGACGTTCACCACCGCGCTGGTCGCCGGGACCGGAGGGCTGACATGGTCGAACCGCTGAGGGAAGCGCTGGTCTTCGAGCAGTTCCGCACCGTGGTCCCCGCCTCCCCCAGACTGATCGACGCCGCTTGGGCGGCCGTCGAATCCGGGCGGACGCTCCAGGTGGTCACCGCCGACGACAGCGGAATCACCTATCCGCTCGAAAAGCTGCTCTCGGAGGTCGGGGGCGAGTGGGTGGTACGCGACGGCCGAGGGCGGCATCGCGAGGGTCTCAGCGGAATCCCGCTCACCTGGAACGGTGGCCGGTTCGTGCGCGAGCCTGGTGCTTCACCTTCCCCTCCCGACGCCACGGTGGGCTCGGGAGAAGTGGAGGTGCGGATCACCGCCCTGCACCCGGCCGGGCAACCGCTCCGGCTCGGCGAGATCGTCCAGGCGGTCGTGTCGGTGCTCACCGGCGCCGAACCGACCGGCTGGGGTGTCGCCGAGCCGGCGACCGAACCCTGGTCGGCGGCCGAAGTCGCCGCGTTCTGCCGGGACCACGCGCCCGAACCGAGCGGACTGGTCGTCGTCGGTCCGGGGATCACCGGACGACTGCGGGTGTCCACAGTGGATGGCGGCGTGCTCGAAGAGATCGAACTCGCCGGTCCGGCGGCCGGAACGGTACGGCAGGAGGCCATCGAAACGCTGGCCACGGCACTGGCCCCCCTCGTACGGCAGATGCTGGTCACCACCCATCCCGGCAGACGGGGCGGCCTGCGGTCGAGCACACCGACGCTGCCCGCCGTCCCCTACGGCCTCCTCGTCGGGCACGAGACCGTCGGAGCGAAGGAGCCTCCTCCGGCCGCCGAGGTGAAGATGCTCGGCATGCCGGGCCGCGAGGCCGCCTGGTTCCGGCTCGGCTCCGGCCGTCGTTCCCCCTCCGAGGAGCTGGACGAGATCCTCCGGTGGTCGTGAGGTTTCCGCGGCGGAACCGCGTTGTCGGCTAGGTGCGCGGGTAGCGCCGGGCCCATTCCGCGGCATAGCGCCGATCCGTCGACGGGGGCTGCGCCGAGAAGTGCCAGAACGCGTCCCCGGCCACGGTTTCCACCAGGTCGGCGGCCGCGAGCCGGTCGAACCATCCGGGCGGCAGGCCGGGAATGCCGGTCCGCGCGCCGACCACCGCGCCGGCGATCGCACCCGTGATCGCGCTGCGGCCCGCGTGGTCGACCGCGGCCTGCATCGCCCACCGTGGGTCGAAGAACCGGCGCGTCACCGCGATCATGGCCCGGCCCAACGCGTCGACGGCGGTGTCGCCCCTGCCCACGGCGTCCAGTTCTTCGGGGTCAGTGCGGACCAGTTCCTTGCGCGCGCGCACCGCGTTGGCCAGGATGTCCGTCACCGGGCCGGGTGCGGGACCGCGCCGGGTGATCTCCTGGAGCAGGGTATGCGGCGGTGACGGTTCCCCGCGCCGGAACAAGCGGCCGAACAGGGCGGCGACCACCCCGGCCGCGTCGGCGGTCGGACCGTCTGCGCCGCCGCCCATGGCCAGCAGGCGGCCCACCTGCGCCGCGGTGTCCACATCGGATTCCGGGCCACCGCCACAGAGCGCCGCGACCAATCCCGGTACGAGGAAGGCGACGTCGTCGGCGGTCGACGGCCCGGCGTCCCCCGGCACGCACAGTTCCGGGACGTGGGAGAGCCAACCATCGCGCACTCCCCGCTGCGCGTCTTGCCCGCGCCGCACGGACAAGGCACCCAACGCCATCAGCCCGCCGGGAGCGGCGCCGCCGAACGGGGCGGGCAGCCCGCGCACCAAACCCTCGGTGTGGAACAGCAACTGCCGGGTGAGCGGGCCGATCGTCCCGGTGGGTTCCAGGATCCCGTCCTCGCCGAACCGCGCGCGGATCTCCGGAAGGCTCAGGGTGTCCACGGCGGCCCCCAGCGACTCCCCGAGCGCGAACCCGGCGAAGGCGCCGGCGACGCGGTGCCAGGCGAAATCCGTGCCGTCGGCGTCCTGACGGAAGAACTTGCCGGAAGTCGCCGCGTGCGGCCGGACCCTGCCCGCCGCGTCGTACCCCGCGGCCAGCCCGTTGGCCCGCAGGTCGGACGGCCACGACTGGCCGGAGACGTCGTCGTCCGGCGAGTCGACCCCGGTGGGTGCCACCCCGTTGCGTTGCTCCCAGGCCCGGCCGCGGACGAACCGCACACAGTCTTCAGTGGACAGTTCGAATCCGGCGGCCCTGGCCTTGCCCGCCGCTTCCGCCAGTCCGGAGACGGGTTCGGTGAGGCCGAGTTCCACCCTTATCTCATCCGCAGCTTTCGCCACCTCCGCCGAGTATTCGGGCGACAGTTCCACGGTCCGGACGGCAGGCCGGAAATTCGGCCACTGCTCGCGGGTCCGCGCGAGTTCGACGGCACTGACGACGTCCGAGGGGAAGGCACCCGGATTGATCGCCAACCCGGTTCCGGGGAACTCCGCGGCGAGTGACAGCACGTCCGCTCGCACCCATTTCGCGGTGCCGGGCGGCAGTCGCCTGCGGGAGCTGAACACCGTCAGCACGCGGGGCTGCTCTTGCCACAGCGCGGCGAGGGGTTGCCCGGTCCGGTGGTCGAGGGGGCAGTAGAGTTCCGCGGTCAGCAGGCCGGCCAGGTAGCGCGCCCGGTCGAACCGCCCCGTCTCCCAGCAGCCGAGCAACTGCTCCGCGGTGGTGTCCATGGCCGGATGCCCGAGCCGTTCGGGCCCGAGCCGGTAGTCCGGGTTGACCCGGATCTCCCCGCCGTCAGGCCCTCGTTTGCGCCAGGCCATGATCGCGCTCACCGGGACACCGAGGTGCGCCACCCCGCTCCGCGCGAACTCCGGTTCCAGGATCTCCTGCCAGTCGTCATGACCGGCGACGGCCACCGCGACACTCGGCCCGGTGCCGTCGGGCCCAGGGTCCGGATGACGCAGGCTCCCGTCCTCGCGCACGATCAACGCGGGTTTGGGAACGAGCGCCGCCAGCCGTTCGCCGCCGTCCAACGCGCGAACCGCGTCGTAGGGCACGAACCAGCCCTCCGGAATTCGCAGCAGGTTCTGGTGATCGACCCGTACCGCGTGCTCCCCGGCGGTCAGGTCGACCGGATTCCCTGCCCTCAGCCACTGTTCGACCTTGGCGATCGCTTCGGAAGCCCGCACGATCAGTCCTCCCGCCGTGTCCCTCACTTGAACTCCCTCACCAGTTTCCACTCGTGGTCCCAGATACGGGCGGACCAGGTCTGCCCGGCGATCCGGCCCAGCCGCTGGATCTCCTCCAGCCGTTCCCGCGCGCCCTCCGCCGCCTCATCCCCGATTCCGGTCGCGAGGAGCATCCGGACGAGCCAAGCCGGGTCGATCGCCCGGATCGCCGCGAGTACGGCGTCGTCGAACGGCTCATCGAACCAGGCCGCCACGAAGCCGGACCTGATCCCGACCAGCGGATCGGCGTAGTCCGGAAAGGACTGGCCGTTGTCGATCACGATCGCTTCCCCGTCCGGGCCGGTCAGGCAGTCGCTCGGGCTTCTGTCCGAACTGGCCGCGACGTAGTCCAGGAAGGCGATCAGCTGTTGTTGCTCACGCGGATAGGCGGTCACTTCCAGTGCGGGGCCGGCATCCCCTCGCCACATCTGGCTGGAACCGGGCCCCAGCGGGCCGTCGATGTAGGCGGTCGGCGGGACGGCGTCCGAGCCGACGGCCCGTGCGAGCCGGTACATGGCGTTCTCACGGAATCCCTGTCCTGCCAACGGAAGATGCCCTCCGAGTGCCCGGGTCTCCCCCGACGCGGGTTTGTAGATGGTGCGCGGATGGCCGGCGTAGGTCAGGTGATAGGTGGTGTTGGCGCTTTGGCGCCCGTCACCGAACTCGACGCAGTCGACCGGTTCGGCCGACGCCATCGCGGCCTCGGCCGCGTCCCCGAACGTTTCCGGTCCCGGCGGCGGAGGCGCGGGCAGGCCACGTTTCGTCGCCTCGTCGAACAATTCGGACCTGCGACGCAGGATCACCACCTCCAGCGCCTCCTCTTCACGCGTCAACGGCCGCGTCTGTTCTTCGGACCGGCCGACGAGCGTGCCGACGGTTTCGTCGAGCGCACGCGCGGTCTCCGCGACCTCCTCGATCGCCCTGAGCCGCAAGTGGAGTTCGGCGAGGTTCCCGCTCGGCAGCCGCAGCACCAGCCGGAGATCGCGGTAGCCGTCGTGCCGCGGCCGGAAGAACCGGTCTTCGAGGCCCACGATCTCCATCGGCTCTGCGTCGAGCCGCTCCCGTAGGACGTCCAACGCCTGGTAAGCCCAGGACACCTTCTCGAACACCACGAACGCGGCGACCGTCTCGGCGTCACCGTGGCCCGAGGTGCCACCGGCGGCCTCCGCCAGCCGATCGGCGAGTTCGTTCACGCTTTCCCGGTCCTCCGGCCGGAACTCGGCGGTGGGGAGCTCGTCCGGGATGCCGTCGACACGCTCGCGCACGGCCCGGACGGCCGCCCACTGCGCGTCGGTCAGGTCGATCGGACCAGGAGGAGACGCCAGCACGCTCTCCCGCAGGATCTCGTCCGCGCCACGCCGCGCCACCTCGGCCGTCGCCGCGGTGAAGATCTCGGCGTCTCCGCGCGGGGGCAGCTCCGCGTCGGTGAAGGTCAGCAGGCCGATTCCGGTCACCCGCTTCGGCAAGCGCATCAGCCAGCCGTTGTGCGGCTCGAGGAAGACGACCCCGTTCTCGTCCCGGCTCACCAGCGCGACGTGGTCGCGGACCGAACCGCCGCGCTCGGTCGAGGTCACGTGGATGACGGCCAGCGCCCCCACCGGCCGGTCCAGCATCGCGACGATGACGCTGTCGTAACTCGTGCCGTGACCGTGGTCCCACGTCCCGCCGAGCCGGTCGGAGATGTACTCCAGGCTCGACATCTCCAATAACCGCTCCAGTGGCACCGGTGGCGCCGTCACGTCTTCGCCGCGCAGGCGCCGCACGTAGTAGACGACGGCACGGGTGCAGTTGGTCAGGTAGCCGTCGTCGAGGGCGTCCGGCGAGTAGTAGTGCGGATTGGTCGCGGGCACCTGGGGATACTTCGAGAGCAGGTAGGAAACGGCTGCGGGCCACCGGCCGATCACGGTTTTCGCGTGCATCGCGGGCAGTGCGTTGCGCCGCGTCGTCCGGAACAGTGCGGATTCCCGATACGGCCCCGCCGCCGATCCGGCGTTCTCCCGGTAGGCGGCATGGCCGGTCTCCCGCGCGGAGGCGGCTTCCACCTCGGCCGGACCGAGCCGCACTTCGTCTTCCTTGCCGCGATACCCGTTCCCCGCCGACGGGACCGCGGCCTTCCGAGGCTCCGGCAGGTGAAGATCGCCGGTCGGCGGCCGAGCGCCCGCCGGCGCACCGGCGGGAGGCAGTTCCGCATCGGTGAAGGGCAACAGGGCCACACCGACCGGTTCCTTCGGCAGGCTCAGCAGCCAGCCGTCTTGAGGATCGAGGAAAACGACCCTGCCCCCGTCGTTGGCCACCAGCGCGACATGCCGTTTCGGCTGTCCGCCCGCCAGGCGGTATTCCACCGCCAGCACGGCCATCGCGCCGGGAGGGCGGCGCAGCATCGCGGCGACGACGCTTTCGTAATCCGTGCCGTGACCGTGCTCCCAGGTGCCGCCGAGCCGATCCGAGACGTACTCCAGAGTGCCCAGCGCGGCGGAATCCGCCGGACCCAGCGGTGGGGCCGTCACGTCCTCACCGCGCAGCCTTCGCACGTAGTAGACGACGGCGCGGGTGCAGTTGGTCCGGTAGCCGTCCAGGTACGCGTCGGGCGCGTGATACTTCGGATTCACGAGAGGCAGTTGGGGGTGATGTTCCCGGATGTATCGCGCGATGTCGTGCCTCTCCGGAAGCCTGGGATTCCGGCCGTCCGCTCGCCCGGATCGGCCCTCCCACCCCCCAGGGTGCCGAAGCTGCGGATCGCGGTACTGGAGATGCCTCATGGCCGCTTCTTCGGCCTGCTTCACCTCCGGATCGTCTTCAGGACGACGAGGAGCGTCCGGCGCCGGATCCAGTTCCTTCGGCCACTCGGGCGAGTACAGCCAGAGGTACCGGTCGACGGCGTTGCTCAGGTCGGCGTTGGCTTCCCAGACCGGCAGGCCGTTCCCGGTCCGGTGATAGTCGGCCAGATAGGTCGCCGCCCGTTCGGCGAGGGCGACGAGTTCCGCGATCGCGAGCCGCCGATCACCGAGCGTCCGGTAGTCACCCCAATCCCGTCGTGGACGGTTCGGGTCCAGTCGCGCCGCCTCCGCGCCGAGCGAACTCCGCAGGTCATGAAGGGCGGCTTGGTAAGTACCCGCCCAGTTCCCGTGCGGATAGTCGTGCACGTCGATCCTGATCGCGGTGAACTCAGGGGCGGCCGTCCCCACCGGTCCGGTCTGAGGGGCGGCCGACCGGCCTGGCCGCTCCAGTTCCGCCATCACGGTCGTGGCGGAGAGGACCACCTGGGAGTCCACGAAAGCCGACGCCGCCATCTGCGTCGCGACGCGTTCGGCCGCCTTCACCTTGTTGGTCTCGGCGATGTCCTTGTCGCTCAGTGCCAGTTCGTGTTTCCGGTGCCACCACTTGCGCCAGCCGATCACCGGCCCGTACAGGCCCGCCGTCAGCGCGGCCAGCGCCAGCGATTGGCTGACCCCGAACACCTCCACGAAACCGATGGTCACCCCGGTGCTGACGATCGAAATCCTCGTATAGGTCTTCATGAACTCGGCGCGCGGCGCGAACTTCGGCCGCGTCTCGATCGCCGGCGCGCCCGGAACGACCGAGCGCACCGGTTCCGGCCGCGGTTGCCCGATGAAGGGAAGCGCCTCGCGGAACCGCCGCAACAGGCCGGGCCGCCGCGGGGCGATCATCTTTTCGACCTGTTCGAGCAACGCCATGCGCTCCGCGAACACGTCCGGCCGCATCAACCGCCGGATGTCCCGCTCGTCGAAGAACCTTCTGTCCACTGTGTACCCGAGCTCGAGCTGGTCCAGCTTGTTCAGCTGCCAGATCGCGATCGGCAGCATGAGCAGGCTCTTCCCCGCTCCATAGGCACCGAGCGCCTGGAACAACGTCAGATGCTGGGACAGCAGCGCGGTGTTGTCGATCGTGCCCGACGCGGTGGGCCGCAGCCCTCGCCGCACGATCTCGCTGAAGTACTGGGAGAAGTCCGGCAGATTGGCCATGATGCCCAGTTCGGGCATGGACCGGCTGACGTCGTGCGGGTCGGGGATCTCGCCCGGCTCCGGCGGCCGCTCCAGACCGAGCCGCTGCCCCATGGCCGCGTAGACGTCGGCCTCGGCCTTGTCCAGTCCCCTGGCCCGCTTGTCGATCTCCTTGAGTTCCGCCCCTTTCTGGACGCGGGTACGGGCGCGCTCGGCGAGGGGCAGGAAGACCGCGGCGCCGACCGCGTACACGGTGAGACTGAGCCAAGAGGCCAGCCCGATCCCCGTGCTCGCCCAGATTTCGAAGGGCACGGCGGCCGCGGTCCCCGCGCCGAGCGCCGTCAACTGCGGGACGCTGAACCGTGCCCCGTGTTTGCGCAGGGGCTGGGCGAGGTCGGGCCGGGGACCCATCGCCTGCTTGGCCGCCGGGACGCCGGGGCCTTCTTCCGGAGCCCAGCCCAGGACTTCCAGCAGCGAACGCACCCGCTCGGCGGGCGCCGCGACGGCGTCGATCTCGCGGGCCTTGGCGTCGTATTTCCGTACCTCCGCGACCTGCGCGTCCTTCTTGATCTCCCACTCACGGGCGAGGAACCCGCCGTAGACGGCGTTGACCAGACCGAAAACGCCCCACGCGACGCCGCTGGCCGGCGATCCCGACGCCGCGAAGACCACCGCCGCGCTACCCGAGGGCAGGAAACCGGTGATGAGACCCGTGGCTATATGGGTCCGCGTCGCGGGGTAGCCGTCCGTGACCTTGGGCGGGAGGTGACGCTTGATCATCAAGGTGACGGGTTCGCGTCCGAGCGCGGCCAGGCGGTATCCATGGTCGGCCTGGTTCGGGTCGAGACCGAGTTTGCCGATCACGTCCCGGATCTCCTTCCGGAGGCGGTAGCGCTGGGGAAGGTTCCACTTCGCGGCGTCGAAGGCACGTCCGAGGACGACGAGCTGGGCCAGATAGCCACGGTCGGCGGCGGTCGGCCGCGGCAGGCCGTCCAGATTCCCTTCCGGGCTCAGGAACCTGGCGCCGGGGTCGGCGGTGGGTTCTCCCGTCAGGTGCGCGTACCCGGCGACGAGGCCGTGCACGCCCACGCGGAGGGCGACGCCGAGCGGCATCCGGGTCGAAGCGGCGATCCTGATCGTCCCTAGCACCGGGCTCTGGCCCGGGTAGCGCCGCGATACCGACCACTGGCCCGCCGCGTCCTCGAGATCGGCGAGGTCGAGGACGACATCGATCCTCCGCCCTCGTGGATCGGCGACCGTGATCGACCGAGGGTCCTGCCCGACGATCGTCATCCCGGCGGCCTTCACCGCTTCGGGGAACGTGCGCCACAACGCCTCCAGGACTTTCTCGGGGCGGATCTTCCCCTGCACCGGCTTGCCCGCCTCGATGGCGACCGGGTCCGCCGCGACCGGTGTGGGAGCGGGCCGGAGTGCCGGGGGCACCGCCGGTGCGGCCGACGGCAACGAGGCGATCGCCGCGGTCAGCTGCCGGGCGAGGACGCCGATGCGCTCCGGATGCCCTCGTAGGTCCGCGATCTGTTCGAGGATCCCGCCCTGCTGGGCGGTCAGACCGGCGACCCGCTCGATCAGTTCGCCCGTTGCCGCGGCCGCGCCGGCGGCGGTGATCAGCTCAGAGAAAGCGTGTTGCACGGTGGCCGGGAGCGCGTGCCAGACCGGGGACCACTCGGGCGGGAGTCCCGCCGGAGGGGCGACCTGTGCCAGCCAGTGGGCCAGTGCTTCGCCCGTCTTCACCGGGAAGCCGTTCTTTCGTGCCAGCAACGTGGTGAAGTTCTTCAGCAGGGGAAGCCCGGCCCTCGGTCCCACCTCCGCGGCGAGATCCGCGAGCGCACGGCGGTCCCCCGGCCGCAGCGCCGTCCAGAAGCCCGCCAGTGAGTCGGGCAGCCCCGGCGGGAGGGACACTCCGCCGCGCCGGGGATGCGGTGCCTGGCGCTGGGGATGCCGTGGTCGCTTCCCCGGTTGCCACGGGGCACCGAAGTCGGGAGTGCGATGCCCGCCGATCATCGGATCCGGCCAGATCAGGTCCCCCGGACCGATCTGCGGCCGTGGCGGGGCCGGTGGCATTTCCGGCCGGATCGCCGGTGAAGGTGGCGGGTACTTGGCCGAGAAGGCGGCCGGATCGGCCTTGAACTCCTGGACGGCCGGCGTCTCGATGCGCGGGTGGAGCGGATCGGTGACGGCCCGCCTGATCCGGGCGGCGTCGCCTTCGTGACCGAAGCCGATCTCCACCTGCTGCCCGAACAGCGCGGCCCGGCCGGCTTCGCCGAGGCGACCGGACTCGATGCCGATGACCCGGCCCATCCAGAAGGCGTCCCATTCGGACGGTGGCACCCGCAACGAAGGCGGAACGACGTCGGCGCGCAGTTCCCGTGGCACGACCGACCCCTCGGTCCCGGCTCGCAACGCCTCGACCGCCAGCAGTTCGCCGCTGCGCCCCTGGAACTCGTGCGAAGCGTGGATCAGGGTCTCGAACCACTCACCGGCAAGGCCCCGGTACAGGTTGACGGGCTTCGGCTCCTGCATCCCGTGGACCACGCACTCGTGCACCAGAGTGGTCACGAGCTCGCCGAGTCCGACCTCCGGGCGGATCAGGCTCAGCCCCAGTTCGGGCAGTGCCACCGCGCGCCGCTTCAGCTGATCGAAGGGCTTCTCTTCGCCGATCTCGGCCCGGATCGCGTCCCGCTTGGGATGGTTCGCGATCGACGGGCCGTGCCAAGGCACCGCCGTCTCGGTGAGGCCGTGCGCGAAATCCACTCCTTCCGGACCGAACATCACTTCGAGCCAATGGCGGGTGATCGCTCGGGTCACCACGTCGAACCGGCCGTTTTCGGTCACCGACGGCTGCAGGAAACGCATCCGGTGCGGGTCGAGGAGATCGAAACCGGCGACCTCCGCCCAGGCGGGCACGGGAGAACCCGCATGCTCCCTGGCGTAGGCACGCAGGGAGTCGCTGAGGGCGCGCAGCGATTTCAGCACCGGCCGCACATCCTGCGTGCGTTCGGCGGCGGCGATCGAGTCACGCAGCTCGGCGGCCTGGGCGACGAAGCCCGCCCACGACGTCGTCCGCCGCTGGACCGCCTCGGGCGAGAGCGTGCCCAGCGCGGCTTCCTGCTCCAGCAGGGCCGACACCAACGGGGCGGCCTCTTCGAGCTGCCTCGGCAGCTTGTCCGGAGGATGCGAACCGGGTTTGTCGCCGGCGTCGAGGAAGACGGCGAAGTACTTCTTCGCGAGAAGCATCTTCTCGTCGATGGAGTACGCCTCGTCGCCGAGATCCCTGAGCAACTGCTCGAGGTTTTCGGGCATGGTCTGCCGGACCCGGTCGAGAAGTGCGCCGAACTCGCGACGGAAGGCGGGGAGTTCGGGCGCGTAGGCGTCCATCGCCGCCAGGTGTTCGCGTTCCGGGCCGGTCAGGTCCCAGCCGCGCCCGATGCCGAGCGCCACGTTGTCCAGATGATTCTCCGGTGCCGCCGCGGACCATTCCCGCCGCTCGATGCCCTCACCCAGCAGATCGGCCAGCCTGCCCGCGTCGACGCCTGCCGCCGCGCCTGCTTCCTCGAGATGGGCGAACAGTTCCGGGTTGTTCTCCCTGAACACCGCGAAGACGTCGTCCGGAGCGACCGACGGCCCCGCCTCCTGGGCGAGTCGCTCGTACAGCCCGGCCATGCCGTCGGCCAGCGCGCGGAACTCGGCCAGCCGGTCGGCTTCCGTGATCTCTTTCGGCGCCGGGGGCTCGTTCGCCGGCTCCGTCACCACCGGCTCGCGGGGAGGAGCGGCGAGCAGTTTGCCCTTGAGGCGGGGGTTCGGCGTCAGGAGGGTGAACGGCGAATCCTTCCCCGGCGTTCTCGGTCCTTCCCAGTTCTGGCGATACAGCACGCCGGCGAACCGTCGCCCCGGACCTTCCGTCAGCTGCCGGGCGATCTCCCGCAGGCCGGGCTGGTCGGTCCAAACCGCCGCGCCGTTGACCACCAGGAAATCGCGTTTGCCGAAGGGCCGGTTCGCGAGATCTTCCCGTGCCCGCCGCAGCAGATCCTGGTGGGCGCCGTCGCCTGCTCCTCGGAGATCGGCCGTCAGGATTCGTGCCAGGCTGCCGTCGGCGAGCCGGACCACGACCCACGGGAAACCGGTGGGCCTGCCGTGCGCGTCCAGGTCCGGGCGCACGACATGGACGATCTCGGCGCCCACGAGCAGCGCGTCGGTGAGCTGCCCGTTGTCCAGCCGGCTCAGATCGCCCGCGAGCGCCCGCTCCGGCGAGTGCCGCTCGACGAACTGCCTCGCCCTCACCGCCGCTTCCTCGCCCAGGGCCTTGGCCAGTCCCGGAGAACGCATCGGCCGGTCCGCGATCGCCGTCGCCTTCTCCGGGAACGAATTCGTCGTGTGCGGCAGGGAGTCCAGCACCTCGTACGGAGCCGCTTTCGCTTCCCTGCCATGGAACTCGCGGTGCTGGAACACCGCCTCGAAACCGAGGTCCATCAACTCTTGGGACAGCGACGTCGTTTCGGGATCCTTGTCCTTCGGGTACCTGCCGTCGAGCACGACGCTGTTCCGGACGCCGTCCGGTGCCGCGTCGAGCCAGATCCTGGCCCGGTCCACCGCTTCGCCGCGGGCCGCGGAGCCCTCCCGGAGGTCGCGCGCCGGGATGATCAGGATCCGCAAGCCGGTGAGCCCGGCCAGTCTGCCGTCGACCTCCACCATCCCGGTCGGCTCGCCCCGTTCGTCGAACACGGGCCTGGGCTCGCCCTCGATCTCCGCGCCGGCGAGCCAGTCGGGATTCTCCAGGATGAGCTCGTACAAGGTGTCCAGCGCCGGGTCTTCCCCGCGCACCCGCTGAGCACGGTAGGCGAGGATCTCGCGGATCGCCGCGCGTTCGCGGTCGCTGAGCGGGTTGTTCACCGGATCGGCCAGATACGCCGCGAACCGCAGAAGAGCGTCGATCTCCTGCTGCTCCCGCACCGCGGCGTCGGCGAATCCCCAAGGGCCCAGCGAAATCGGCATGCTCCGGGGCGCGAGAATCCCGCCGCCGCCGCGTTCCGGTCGAACCATCCTCGGTTTCTCCGGCCGAGTGCCGGTCAACTCGGCCAGCCGCTCGCCGAGCCATTCGCGCTCTTCGTACTCCTCCAAAAACTTGAGCTTTTCGCCCAGTTCGGCGTTACGGGAGATCACCCGGCGCGGCTCGCCTGGCCGGGGGTGCAGGACGAGCCGGTCGATGATCTCGTCGAGAACGCGGTGCAGCACCTGCGCCGCGTTCCAGCCGAGCCCCGCGGCCAGGTTCCGCAGCGCCTCGCGCTCCGAGTCGGTCAGTCGCTCCAGCACTTCGGGCGGGACCTCGGCGAAGGGATCGGTTTCCGGGTCGACGGCACCGTCGTCCCTGCCGGGCCAGGCCGGGATCTCCGGCGCGAGCGGGTCCGGGCGATCGATCCGCATCGGGAACTCGTCGGGCCATTCGGGGACCGATGGGCGCGGAACACCCGGTGCGACGGGATCTCCAGGTCGAGCGGGCCCCTGCGGCGACGCGGGGGCATCATGCTCCGGTCGTGCGGGAAGCTCGATCGGCGTCGGCCTTTCCGGCTGCGGTGGCCGATGGAGGGGGAGCTCGGGACCAGGCGGCTTCCCCGGTGCGGGGCGGGGCAAGTCGCCAGGCGGCACGTGCGTCGCCGGACCGATGGGAAGCCCTGGCGACGGCGCGGGATCCAGCGGACGGACGAGCCGGTGGTCCAGATGCTTCGGCTGCGGGAACTCCGCGGGCCGCGCCGCCGGGAATCCGTCGGGTGGGCGGGGTACGACCTCGGGTGGCCGCACCGCGGGCAACGCCGTGGGAGGGCGCGTCCGAGGAGCCTCCCGCGGAGTCGTCGTCTCGTCGATGGCTCGCGACACCGGGCCCGCGGCCGGACCGTCGACCGCGCGACCGGGCTGCCGTGACGGTGCGTCCGGCTCCGGGGTGATCCGCCCCGGCGGACGGGGCGGTGGAGAAGCCGGTGGCTCAGCGGGAACCCGGGCCGAATCCGCTTCCTCCAGCCGCTCCACTTGCCAGATCTTCATCTTTTCCGGCTTGGGAGGCGCGTCTTCGGACTTCGCGGCGCGCTCCCTGAGACTCATGGGTTCGGCTTCGCGCAGCCCGGCGATGGGTCCCTGAGGAAACGGCTTGGGTTTCACGGTCGACGATCCCGCGTGCTCCGCGGCACCCCGCGCGGGCGCGCCTTCGTGCGCGGCCGCGGGCGCGGCACCGTCGAGGAGGCCGACCGTCGACGGACGCGGCGCGGCCGCACCACTGCCGCCACCCGGTCGCGGGGCCGGCGTTATCGGTTCGCCACCGCCCGGCCCCACGCCGTCGATCGGCCCGTCGTCCCCGTGACGCTTGGCGTATTCGTCCGGCATGTGCTTCTTCGCGAACTGGTCGATCGGCGTCTCGAACCGCTCGCGCCGTTCGCGGAGAGCCACCTCGTCGTCCTTGACGCGATCGGGGGGACCACCGTCGTCCCCGCGCTTCTCGCCTCGCGTCCCGTCCCGATCACCTGCCGTGCCGTCCTTCGAGCCACGGCCTGCCTCTTCGGAGGCCGGATTCCGGCGATCGACCGGCCCGTCTTCCCCGTGCTTCCCGGCGCGGGTCTCCCCCGGCTGCCCGGTTCCGCGGTCGCGGAGACCGTCCAGACTCTTCGCGGGCGCCGGTCCCTCGCGCCCGAGGTGCTTCAGATCGTGCCGGGTCATGTCCGCCGCGTCACGCCCGATCGCGCCGTCTCGGACATCTTCCTTCGTGACGGAGTCCCGGGACAGCTTCGACGGCGGAGGGTCGACGTCCGCCTTGCGCATCGAATCGATGACCTCCATGCGGAAGCCGTGACCGATGTTGGGCGAAACGTGCCCCGTCGCCCGCCAGTAGGCGAACTCCTCGCGCACCCTCGCCGGGTAGCCGGACTGAGCGGACTCCTCCCACGCCTTGTCGAACAGACCGCTTTGCCCGGGACCGAGCTGGTCACGCAGGCCGTGCGGTGGTGCGTCCGCGTTCGGCTGCGCGTGCCCGGCCTGAGCGTCACGGGACACGGTGTCGTCGGCGCCCCGGTGGGACTCCGACGGCGCCTTCGGCTCGGCCTCGGACAGCGGGCGATCCGCCTGGTGCACGGGATCCGGTCCACCGTGCCGGTTCGGGGCGCCACCGTGGTGCTCCGGGGGTGCCCCACCGTGCGACGGAGTGGGCGAGACTTCGGACGGCCGCACGAGATCGTGGGGAGACGGGACCGTGTTGCCGCCGGATCGGCTGTGCGCGTCGAGGAGGTTCTGCTCGACGCCGTTGCGGAGCAGCTCCTTTTCCTGCGCCGTGGGGATCACTGGCTCGCCATCGCGCGGCTTGGGAGGCGCCGGGTCACCGTCACGTGGCTTGGGAGGCGGCGGATCCCCGTCGCGCGGTGGTCCCTGGTTCGGTGGTTGGGGGCCGTCACCCTTCGGCGCCTGCTCGCCAGGGCGCGTAGGAGGCGTGGTCTCCTTGGCGGGCGGGACCCCGGGCGCGGCGTCCTCGGCCCGGCGGAAACTGCGAACACCGTCGACGACCTGAGCGACCTTGCCGAGGCCGTACTTGGCCGCACCGGTGAGATTCGCCTTGCCGACGACTTCCCCGACCTTGTGGAGTCCTTTCGGGAATCCGGTGAGGTCGGCCGCTTTGGCACCTTTCCCCAGCGCACGTGCGCCGCGGGCGATACCCGCACCCGCCCCTCGGGTGCCGATCAGGCCGATGACGTTGCCGGTGGTGTAACCGGCGACATGCCACCAGTCCTTTCCCCAGGCACCGTGGTCGACGAAGTTCTTGCCGAATTCCTCGAGCGTGTCACCGAGTACGCCCTTGAACAGCTTGTCGTCGAGGAACCCTCCCACCTCCGGGTCCAGGCCGTACAACAGCGCTCCGCCGACCAGCATGCCCAGGTTTCCCCAGGACTTCTCGATGTTGTAGAGGGACCAGCCACCCTCGCCGAATCCGGCGAGCCCGATGATCGCCTGGAACTGCACCACGGCCGAATCCCAGAGACCACCGAAGAACCCGTCGTGCGGTGTCGGATCCGCCTCCTTGGGGTTCCGCATGTTCGCCGCGGTTTCGCTGATCATGTCCTTGATGTCCTTGGCCACCCCTTCCGCCAGCTTCCGCCGGTAGTAGCCACGCACCCCCGGAAGATTGCAGCCCAGCGCGATGTAGATCAGGTGGTTGCGGTCGTAGGTGTCATGGATCTTGTCCTTGACGTCGACCAGGAGGTTCGCGTACGACTCGTACGCACCGCCGATGGAGTCCAGACCGGCGGCGATCTGATGGATGCCGTTCTCGCCGTTGTTGTTGTTCTGGACCAGATCGCGCAAGCTGGCGCCGCCACGGTCCCGCCACGCGGTGCCGTGCAGGCGGGTCACGATGTCGTTCGTCCTCGTCACGGCTTGCTGTACCTGCCGCCCGGCGTCCTTGAACCCCTCGGCCTTTTCGTGCGCGTGTACCGCGCTGTCCGGGGGGTAGTAGTCGTCGACGGTCCCGCCGCCTTCCGACAGGATCAGGTTCCAGAAGTCACCCGACGGCGGGGCTTTGTCCTCCATGACCGCGAGCGCCGATCAGCGGTTGACCGACGACCAGATGGCCCTGGCGGCCTCGGCGTCATGGGCGACGTAGACCGGCACCAGCAGCCCGCCGAGATCCGCGACATTGGTGTAGAAGCCGGGAACGGTGCCCACGGCCGCCCTGGCCTTGTCCGGCGCGAACTCCTTCGCCTCGTTCGTCAACAGCGCGTGGAACGTCTTGCCCAGCAGGCCTTCCCCGACCCTCGTGGCGGCGACGATCCGGTTGTTGTCACGGGTCCAGGCGTCACGGAGATCCGCGGAAGCGCCACGCAGGTTCCCCATGAAGGTGTTCGTCGCGTCCGGGTCCATGTCGGCGACGTCGTCACCGTTCAGGCTCAGCCAGGTCATCGGCGCTCCCCCGTGATCTGCCGGTCGAGTACGTGCAAAGCGGGTCCGAACCGCAGCTCGGCCGCACCAGGCTCGGCCTTGCCCGGCAAGTGGCCGGCGACGAGCGCCGCGCATTGTTCCTGGGCGCGCTCAGTGGCGCGGTGAATCGTGTCCTTGATGGAGCGCGACAGTTCGGCGGAGTCGGGAACGCGGTAGATGCGGGGATCCAGGCGCAGCTCCACCAGTTCGCCGTAACCGCCGACTGTCGCGCTGATCAACCCGTCGTCGGACTCGGCGGTGACCCGCAGCTCCGCGATCCGGTCTTGGGCGGCACGGAGTTCCTCGGCCATTCGCCGGTAGTCGTCGTACCTGTTGACGGACGTCTCCACGGTGCCTCCCACCTCGTCTCCTGGCCAGTCTGCGGCCACCGGGCCCCGGCTACGGCGCCTTGGCAGGTTGCGGCCAGCCGGCACCGGTCCACCGGTCGCCGTCCGACGATTGCCAGGGTGAAAAGACATCGGATGCTCGCCGCCGCGACGGCGTTGGTCGCGCTTCACTGCGGCACGGTCGCGGCACCGGCGTACGCGGCACCGCCCGCGGGCGCCTGCCGTGATCCGGAGCCGGCGCACGCGGAGGTCCAAGCCGAACCCTGGGCACAGCGCTTGCTCTCCCCGGAACGGGTTTGGCCGCGAAGCCGCGGCGCCGGGGTGCTGGTGGCGGTCGTGGACTCCGGGGTCGACGCCGACCATCCCCAGCTCCGCAGGCCGGGGAAGGTGCGCCAGGGCAGGGACTTCTATCTGCCGGGCGGGCTGCCGGGTTCGTTCGACTGTGTTTCGCACGGCACCGGGGTGGCCGGCGTCATCGCCGCCGATCCGGTGCCCGGCATCGGTTTCCACGGTATCGCCCCGGACGCGGAGATCCTCCCGGTCCGGATCACCGACCGGGATTTGAGCGACCAGGGCGATTCGTTGCGGATCGACCCGCGGGTGGTGGCCGACGGGATCCGGTACGCGGCCGACCAGAACGCCAAAGTGATCAACCTGTCCCTGGCGGGGCTGAGCGACTTCGCGGTCATCCGCGACGCGGTCGCCTACGCCGTCAGCAGAGACGCGGTCGTGGTGGCCGCCGCGGGCAACTCCCAGCGGGACGCGAACGCCGGGCTGCCGTCCTATCCGGCAGGCTATCCCGGTGTGCTCGGGGTGGGCGCGGTGGACATCGACGGTGCCCGGATGAACGCTTCTCAGATCGGCCCGTATGTCGGGATCATGGCGCCGGGCGCGAAGGTGCTCGCGACGACCCGCGTGGCGGGCCACGCCTACGTCGACGGAACCAGTTTCGCCGCGCCGTTCGTCTCCGCGACGGCCGCGCTGGTGCGGTCCGCGTGGCCGGACTTGTCCGCCGCGCAGGTCGTCGAACGGCTGAAGGCGACGGCGAGTCCGGCGCGGGGCGGCCGGGCCAGCGCCGCGTACGGCGCGGGCCTGGCCGATCCCTACCGCGCGGTGACCGACGGACTCGACCCGGAGAAGCCCGCGGCTCTGCCCGCCTATGCTCCGGGGCCGGTCGACCAGGCGGCCCTCGACCGGGCCGAACGGCTCAGAGAGACCGGGGCGGCCGCGAAATGGCTCACGGCCGCCGCGATCGCCGGAATCGTCGTGGCCGCACTGGGGGTGGCACTCGGGTTGCGCGGCCGACGACGCCGCTGGCGGCCCGGCCGCGCCGCACCACTGCCCGCCGAACCGCCCGCGGTGGAACCCCCGGAGCAGATGTTCCTGCTCTCCGAACGGTGACCTGGTCCCGTGCGTGGCGATTCGGACGAGCGCGGCGACGCGCGTGTCGTCCGTCCAGTCACGCGTGTCGTCCACCTGATCACGCGTGCCGTCCCCTCGAACACGCGCGACCGCCGAAGCGATACCGGGCCTCGTGAGCGGCAAGGACGGCAGAGGCCCCGGCGAGCCGAGCTCGCCGGGGCCTCCGTCCTCAGTGGACAGCCGACTCAGATCGACCTGAGCACCTGCGCCGCTTGACGCGGGGCGTCCAGCAGGGTTTCGAACCCGTCACGCGTACCGCGCGCCTGCCCGATCTGGGTGTGGAAGGTTTCGCTGGCCTTCGCCATGTCACCCCGCACGTGCTCCAGCAGTTCGTGACCGAAACCGGAGCGCACTTCCGAGTCGTACAGGAAGCCGAATTCGTTCTGTTGCTGACTGACGTTGTCGATCTGCTGATTCGCGTCGGTGGTGAGGGCGTTCACCATCATTTCACCGGTTTCCCGGTGCGCGGTGACGCGTTCGGAATTCATCGCCATAACGAGTCTCCTTTCCGAGTTACATCCTGGCCGCGAGGCCGTAGGTCGCCGATCCCTGGGTCTGCCGCGCCGCTTCCGAGTCGTGGTCGACGATGATGCCCGCCGCGGTCATCATCCCGTCCGAAGTGTCGGTCGTCCGCCCGACGTGGAAACCGGTCTCCCCACGCCGCGACGAATCCACGTCGCACATGGCGGGAACGAACGTTCCGCTGCACGCGGCCGCACCCTCGTCGACCGCACTGGCGACCTTCTTCGAACCGTCGGCCATGGTCTGGCCGAATTCCGAGAAACGCGACGACTGGGCGCGCAACGCGGCGGTGTTGTCGTCGATCAAATCCCAATACGACATGCTCGGTTCTCCTTTCCGTGCTCTCGCACTCTTCCGAAAGGCTAGGTCGCCGGGACGCCGCGCCCGGGTCCGCGGCACGTTCCTGCCATCGACGCCCGGCAGGCTCCGTCTTCGCGGACGATCGGTGCCGTGGCGACAATCATGGTGAAAAGGCCGAGCCGTCGGCCGGCTCCGGAACTACCCGCCGGTGAGCTGATCCTGCAGCCGCCGCCGGAGATTCCGCCGCCGCCCGCCAGGCAGTGGACGCAGATCTTCATGGTGCTGCCGATGGTCGCCATGATGGCGGCGATGCTGCTGATGTACTCGAGCAGCATGACCGGGCAGATCCGGTTCGTCATCTACGGTCTGATGGGCGTCGGCATGCTCGGCATGGTCGTCACCGGATTCCTGCAGGGCGGCGGTCCGAGCAAACGGGAAATGGCCTACGCGCGGCGAAAGTACCTGCGCCATCTGTCGCAGCACCGGTTGCGGCTGCGCCGTTCGGTCCGACGTCAGCGCGAGGCGATGGAGTACCTGCACCCGGACCCCGCCACGCTCTGGTCACTGGCCGCGAGCTACCGGCTGTGGGAGCGGCGCAAGAACGACCAGGACTTCGGCGTCGCCCGGATCGGCCGCGGCCCGCAGGCCCCGACACTGGCCCTGATCGCGCCCGACACCAAACCACTCGAAGAGCTCGAACCGTTGTCGGCGCTGGCTTTGCGCCGGTTCATCACCACCTACACCACGGTGGGCAGGCTGCCCATCGCGATCGCGGTCAACGGCTTCAGCCGGATCTTCCTCCGCGGTGACCGCGGTGCCTCGCTCGGCGTCCTGCGGGCGATGCTGGCCCAGCTGGCCACCTTGCATTCGCCCGACGACCTGCGCGTCGCGGTCTGCGTCGGCGAAGACCGGCGCGCCGACTGGGACTGGATCAAATGGCTGCCGCACGCGCTGCACCCGGAGCGCACCGACGCGCTCGGCCCGCTGCGCCTGCTCGCGGCCGGCATCCAGGGGCTGGAATCGATGCTGGAGGAGGAACTGGTCAAACGTCCGCGGTTCGACCCGGAGGTGGACGTCCGCGTTCCCGGCCCGCACGTGGTCGTCGTGCTCGACGGCGGATCGGTCGCGGGCTCCGATCACTTGATGACCGGCGGTGGCGTGGAAGGGGTGACGGTGGTGGACCTCACCACGATGCCGCCGCGTGCCTTGGACCGGACCTCGGTCGTGCTGGCGGTGGACGCCGACGGCACGCTCGTCAGCGAGACGATCGACGGCGAGGCCCCGCTCGGACAGGCGGACACGCTCGGCGCGGTCGCGGCGGAAGGCCTGGCCAGGCAACTGGCGCCTCTTCGCCTGACGGCGGGACTGCGGGGCGAAGCCCCATTGACCTCCGAACTGGGCCTGGCCGAACTGCTGCAACTCGGCGACCCCTACGACTTCGACCCGGCCGACACCTGGCTGCCCCGGCCGAACCGGGACCGGCTGCGAGTGAAGCTCGGCATCCAGGAGGACGGCACACCGATCGAGATCGACCTGAAGGAGTCGGCCCAGGAAGGGATGGGGCCGCACGGTCTGCTGATCGGCGCGACCGGTTCCGGTAAATCCGAGCTGTTGCGGACGCTGGTGCTCGCGCTGGCCGTCACGCACCCGCCGAACTCGCTGAACTTCGCGCTGGTCGACTTCAAGGGCGGGGCCACTTTCGCCCGGCTGGACGCGCTTCCGCACACCAGCGCGGTGATCACCAACCTGGCCGACGAACTGCATCTGGTCGACCGCATGACCGACGCGATCAACGGTGAGCTCATCCGCCGTCAGGAACTGTTGCGCGCGGCGGGGAACTTCTCCTCGTTGCGCGACTACGAGAAGGCGCGGGCCGCCGGAGCCCCGCTGCCCGAAGTCCCGACCCTGCTGGTGATCTGCGACGAGTTCTCGGAGCTGCTGTCCGCCAAACCCGATTTCATCGACATGTTCGTCCAGATCGGCCGAGTGGGGCGTTCGCTGGGAGTGCACCTTCTCCTCGCCTCGCAACGGCTCGACGAGGGCAGGCTGCGCGGACTCGAGGCCCACCTCTCGTATCGGGTCGGCTTGCGGACGTTTTCCGAAATGGACAGTCGTGCGGTACTCGGCGTGGCCGACGCGTTCCACCTGCCACGGGCACCGGGGCACGGCTTCCTCAAGGTCGGTACCGAGCCGATGGACCGGTTCCGCGCCGCCTACGTGTCTGGCGTCCACCAGCGCGACACCGGTGTGCCGGTGCTCTCGGCCGGGCGGGAACAACTGGAGCTGCACGAGTACACGACGTCGTATGTCGCTCCGGCGGTCGGCTTCGACGAAGAAGTGGACGCTGCGCAGGAGGAAGACGACACGGCCGTCGGCGAGACGCTCCTCGACATCCTGGTCGACCGGTTGGAGGGCCAGGGCACTCCCGCGCACCAGGTTTGGCTGCCGCCACTGGACGAGTCGCCGACCCTCGACGGGCTGCTGCCGGGCCTGCTCGTCCACCCCCGGCGCGGGCTGACCGCCGGCTCAGCCGACCAGGCGGGCGCGCTCCGGCCGACACTCGGCATCGTCGACCGGCCGTTCGAGCAGCGGCGCGATCCGCTGGTGCTCGACCTGTCCGGCGCCGCTGGCCACTTGATGGTGCTCGGCGCGCCGCAGACCGGCAAGAGCACCGCCCTGCGCACGCTGATCACGAGCCTCGCACTCACCCACACCCCGCGCGAAGTCCAGTTCTACTGCCTGGACTTCGGCGGTGGCACGCTCGCTTCGATCAGTGCTCTCCCGCACGTCTCCGGGGTGTCCGGCCGGCTCGACACCGGCGCGGTCCGCCGCACGATCGCCGAAGTGGCCGCCGTGCTGGCCCAGCGGGAACGGATGTTCGCCGAACATCGGATCGACGGCATCGTCACCTACCGGCGGCTCCGGGCCGGGGGCGAATTCCCCGAAGACCCGCACGGCGACGTCTTCCTGATCGTCGACGGCTGGCTGACACTGCGCAACGACTTCCCGGAGCTGGAGGACATCGTCAACGACATCACCGCGCGCGGCCTGTCGTTCGGCGTGCACGTGGTTGCCTCGTGCACCCGCTCGTTCGATCTGCGGATGAACGTGCGTGACCTGTTCGCCAGCAGGCTCGAACTGAAGATCGGCGACCCGATCGACTCGGCCATCGACCGTCGCGCCGCGATGAGCGTGCCCTCCGGCGCGCCGGGCCGGGGGCTCGCCACGCAGGGCCACCAGATGCTGATCGCCCTGCCCCGGATCGACGGCAAAGCCGATCCTGACGACCTCGCCGAAGGGCTCGCCGCCCTGGTCGAGGCGGTCCGCAAGGCCTGGCCGGGCGAACCCGCGCCCTCGGTCCGCCTGCTGCCCGGCGTTCTCGCGTACGAGGAACTTCCCGAGACCGACGAACTCACCGGACCGAACGCCGGACTCACCGTCGGGATCCACGAGAAGGACCTCTCGCCGTTCCGGCTCGACTTCGCCGCGGACCCGCATTTCCTCCTGCTGGCCGACACGGAGTCCGGCAAGACCGCGTTCCTGCGCTTGCTGGCCCGCCGGATCACCCGTGCCTACACCCCCGAGCAGGCGAAGATCGTGCTCATCGACCACCGGCGCGGCCTGCTCGGCGAAGTCGGCAACGAACACCTGCTCGCCTACGGCACCGGCGACACGTACAGCCGCGGTCTCCTGACCGAACTGGCGGGGATCTGCGAACAACGGCTGCCCGGCCCCGACATCACGCCGGAACAGCTGCGTGCGCGCGACTGGTGGCAGGGCCCGGAGATCTTCGTTCTCGTCGACGACTACGACATGGTGGCCACGCACAAGGAACATCCGCTGCTGCCTCTGCTGAACCTCGTCGCACACGGCTCGGACGTCGGCTTGCACTTCGTGCTGGCCCGCCGGACCGGTGGCGCCGGGCGGGGGATCTTCGAACCGTTCTTCAGCCGGATCAGGGAAGTCGGCGCGCCCGGCTTGATGATGTCCGGCGACCGCGACGAGGGCCCGTTGCTCGGTGGTATGCGCGCACAGGTACTGCCGCCTGGCCGTGGCTGGCTGATCGACCGGCGCGGCACCAAGGGCCTGGTCCAGCTGGGCTGGCTGCCACCGTCGGCCTAGGCCGGTTTCTGTCGTGGCGGAGACGTCATCGTTTTTTCAGTGAAGACTCGACTTCAGGGGTGAGAAATGGGGCTCGGCGACTACACGGACGGCAATACCGAAGCGATGGAGGTGTTCTCGCAACGGGTTGTGGCCATCGCTCAGGAAGTTCCCGAAGGCGCTCTCCGTCGCGTGGTGGAACCCGCTTGCGCCGGCGGCCTGGATCAATGCGGCGAGGTGGTCAGAATGGACGCTTTGGTCACGAAGGAGCTTCAAAAGTTCATCACTGACGTCGGGTACGGCTTGAGCGCTTACGCCATGTTCGTTCGGAACGAAGGAACGAAGTACCTCGCGGCGGCCGAGGATGCCAAGAAGGAGATTCTCAAAAATCTGGCGCAAAGGCAGGACACCGGGTTGCCGGAGGTCTCTCCGGAGTTCCCGCCCGCAGTGGTCCAGCCGAAGTAGGGAGCATTCACATGTCGAACGAAGACTTGTCCGTCGACGCGCTCTTCGCGAAGATCGAAGCGGAACTTCCCCACGCTGCCAAGTTCGACGAGGCAGCGAAGATGTGGGACGAGGCCCGCGCATGGATCGACGACAAGATCAGCCGTTTTCGCGGAGAGATACAGAATCTCCGCGGCGAGCAAGGATGGATGGACGGCGCCGGTGAGCTTTTCGCCACCCGGGCGGAGAAGGACATCGAGTCGCTGCGCTCGTGGACACAGGCGACGGCGGAGGTCCCGGGCGCGGCCTATCCGGTCGGCGGCTTCACCAACGGCGAGTTGAAAGTGGATGTCGCCTATACCCTCGGAATAACCCGGTCCAATGTGGCCGGCGCGCTGCGCACTCTGGCAAGTGACGTTCGAACCACGTACAACAACTTGAAATTACTGCACGACGACTTCCACCAGAAATATGACGCCGACCTCAAGCTGAAGGGTCAGAACGAACCGCTCTATCGGCAAAAGATGGCCACGGAACTGAACACACTCGGGCTCAGCTACGTCGCCCTGTACACCTGGGTTCTCCCCCAAGCGACGGGCGCTGCCTGGACCGGCCCCCGAGCCCATGTGCCCTCGACGATGTCTCCGGATCCCTCTGCAACCGGACCGGGCCTCGGCACCGACGGGACCGGAACGAACGGGACACCCGCCGAACCCGCGACACCGGCCGAGCCCGCGAAACCGACCACTCCGGAATCCCCCGGAGAGCAGGAAACCCCTCAGTCCCTCATGGACGCCGCTTCGTCCTTGCTGGACAGCGGTTCCAATGCCTTGGAGGCGGCGAGCGGGCTCCTGCAGCAGGTCGGCGGTACGGATATCGGCGGTGAACTCGGCCGTCTCGAACCCGGCGAGTTGTCCCCGCTGGCGCCCCTGCCCGATCCCCTGGGTTCCGTTGGCCTGCCGGGTGATTCCTCGGGACTTCCGAGTCTGGCGGGCTTCGACGGCGGCGCGGCCGGAGCCGGTTCAGGTGGAGGCGGCGTGCCTTCGACGGCGGGCCAGGTTCCTCTGTCCGGCACGGGTCTCGGCACGTCGATGCCGGGAGCTCCGCTCCCCGGAGCCGGAACGGCGGCTGCCGCGGGCTCGGCGCGCGCGGCGGGGGGCGGGATGGCGGGCCCGGGCATGATGCCCGCGATGCACTCGCCGCACGCAGGCGGCGCGAATTCGTCGAGCGGGATCCGGCCGGGAGCCGCCGAACAGGTCAACGCCGTCCGATCGCGGAAACCGGACAGCACTCCCGGTGTGTCGTTGCGGGGCCGGACCGGACGGACGGGCGCGGCCACCCCGCCACCCGCCGCCGAACGGCGCTGGGACGGCGAAAACACCGTCCAGTTGCTCGACGAGGAACTGTGGCAGGTCGGCCCGGCCGGGCACGACGAACCGAAATACCGCACCGGACAGTAAAGGAGGGGGCTCATGCCCGATTTCGTCGATGGTGATCCCGAGGCGATGGCCGCTTACTCGGGGCTGCTCAAGGCGCCGGAGATGCCTGGTTCGCTTCACCGGGTGGGAGACGGCCTGAACGCGACCGGGTTGTTCGAGGGCATCGCGATGTCCTTGCTGGACAAGGCCGCGACGGCCGAGATGACGGCCTTTCTGGCGAAGATCACCGAAGACCTCGTCACGGATTCGACGAAGGTCAAGGCCATCGCCGCGGGCTACACCGCCGCAGACGCGGCGAGCGCGCTGACACTGGCCGCGTCGTCGTTCAAGGTCGCCCAGCAGGGCCTGAGCCTGCTGAAGCAGGCATCGAGCTCGATCAGCCAAGCCCCGAAGTCCCAAGACGAATCCACCGAGGCGCCCGCGGCCGACGGCTCGCAGGCGAGTGTCTGAGGAGCGATCGATGATTCCCTACCAGCTGCTTCCCATCGAAATGCACGTCGAGATGGCCGGTGCCGAGGCCAAAAAAGTCCCTGCTCTGCTCGAAGCCGCGACCATGTGGACCGAAGTACGCGGCTGGATCGACACCACCGCGGCCGAACTCAGCACCCGGGTCGGCGAGCTCTCCCCGGAATGGACGGACGACGCCGGACGACAGCACGAAGAGAAGGCGCAGCGGACACTCGCGGAGCTCAAGTTCTGGGGTGACCGGATCGACGCGGCCAAACCCGCCGAAAGGCTGACGTCGCTCGCTTCCCATGTCTCGGTGACGGCGGCGGAGGTGGCGGGGTTCTACGCGGCGTACCGCATCGCCACCCTCACCCCGTTCGGCGCACTGGAGGCTTTCGGTCTTCAGCAGGCGTCGGGCATGAAAATGACCGAACTGGGCGGGAACTTCGACACCTCGATGCTCAGCGTCTGCGCGGCCGCGGGCATCGAGTCCCCCGCCGATCTGGTTCCCGGTCAGGAAACCGTGTCGGCGGAGGGAAACTCCCCGACCGACTTCCTCGCGGCTGCGGAGGCCGGGATGACCGCGCTCACCGAACTCCAGAGTCTCGCCGAGACGGCGAGTTCCTTCGGCGGCGGGTCAGGTTCCGAACTCCCGGCGACCGATGGTTTGAGCGGGCAGAACGGTTCCTCCGGGATCTCGCTGGCGGGGCTCGCTCCCCTGCCCTCCGGCGCGGGCTCACTTCCGTCGCTCGGCGGTCTTCCCGGTGGACTTCCCGGCGGTTCGGGGCTCCCGCCGATGCCGTCGGGGTTACTCGGCGGGTTGGGCGCGGCGGGCGGCCTCGGTGGTCTCCCGGGCGCGGCGAAGCCGGTCGCGGGTAAGCGGGCGCCCAGCCTGGCCTCGGAGATCCAGCCCGGTGCGGCGACCCCGGCGGGAGCGAAGTCCGCGGGGACGGGGGTTCCGCCGATGATGTCGCCGCACGGTGGTGGCGGCCAGGCCACGGCGGGCACGCTGCGGCCCGGTTCGAGCGACCAGCCGACGGGGCGGAACGGATCCAGCCGCAGGGCCGCTTCCGGTGGGAGCGACGGTGTTCCGGTGAAGCTGCGGGGCCGTGCGGCCAGCGGCAATCCGGACTCCGGGTTCACGCTGGCACAGGGCCGGCAGCCGGCGGAGTCGGAGTCGGGTTCCGTGCAGTTGCTCGATGAAGACCTGTGGTGGACGAACCCTCGCTGAGCCGCTGTACGTGAAGGCCCCCTTCACTGCGCTAGACGCAGTGAAGGGGGCCTTCACGTACTTGGGGGGTCAGCCGCCCAGGGTTTGGCGCCGCGCGGCGGCCGGGTCGAGGCTCGGTCCCTCGGGCAGCCGCGCCACCAGACCGGCGGGCAGCCGCACCGGACGCGCCGACGGGTACCCCAGCATCTTCAGCACATCGGGCGAAGCCAGCGGATAGCGGCGCCCCATGTCGGTCACCACGGTGAGCGTTCCGGCAGCCGCGGAAGGAGAGGGCATCGCTTCGACGACGATCGCGCTGCCGGGCGGCACGTGGACACGGTCCGCGAGCGGGGTTCCGGAGGCGGTCCGGCGGGCGGTGGTGGACATCGGGTCCGCTGGCGGCATCGAGGGGTCGACGGTCAGCGAAGGAGCCGCGGAACCGTCGCCGAAGGTCGCGCACACGGTGGTGTCCTGGTCACGCAGGCGCGCGATGGCCGGACGTGCGGCGGGTGCGGCACCCGCGTCGGCCTGGACGGGGTCCAGTTGCCGGGACATGGTCGCCAGCGAAGGCGGCAGCGGCACGGTTTTCGGTTCACCGCCGGGATAGGCGGCGAGCATCTGGGCGCTCGCGCGCTGGACGTCGTACTGCAGTTCGCTGATCGGCCGCAGGGCGTCCCGTTCGGCCAGATAGTGCTGTTGCCCGCCACCGGAGGTCTGCACCATCAGCAGCATGCCGTTCCGGATGTCGGTCCGGCCCGGCACCGCGGTGGACACCTCGCCCGCCGCCGCCACCGGCAGCGGGCCGATCGGCGTGCCTTCCGGGAGCACGTCGAGCCACGCCCGGCCGACGCGCGCCCACGGCTCGGCGGTCAGCGCGAGGCCGGTGCCGACGGCGCCGTAGTCGGTGATCCGGTGCCGGTGCCCGCGCCACACGACGAACCGGTCGCCGGTCGACGTCGATTCCACCAGCAGCGCCTGGTCGCCCAGTTCCGCGCCACCGGACGGCGAGGCACCGGCCAGCAGCACCGATTCCTCGATCCGGCTGCCCGCCAGGTCGCTCGCGGGCGCGGAGCACAGCGACCACGATCCGGTGAGCAGTTTTTCGGGGCCGGGCAAGCCGTCCGGCGCGTCGGCGATGCCGATCCGGGGCCCTCGCGGGACTCCGGCGAGCGACTCGCGCGAAACCCGTTCCGTGGTGCCGTGTTCGCCGAGCAGCAACAGGGCGGACGCGTAGTTCGCGACGGGATGCAGCCGTTCGTCCAGGTAGACGTACCGCGTCCCGCTCTCCTTCTCCACGATGACGGCGGCGTTCTTGCGCCACGCGTTGTTCCCGCCGGGCACGATCATCCCGTAGACCCCGACGCACGCCAGCGCCACGATCGCCAGTGCGACACCGGCGAAAGCGGCACCGGACGGGCGGCGGAACGGCGGCTGCTCCGGGTCGGTCTCCCTCGTCACCAGCGCGGAGATCGCGCGCTGCACCAGGAATTGGTAAGCCTGCAGCTGATCCCGTTTGGACGCCATGGGTTCAGCCCCCCAGTCCGCGCACGTAGCCGTACAGGCCGAGCACCGAACACGCCACCGGGACGACGGCGATCGTCACCAGGATCTCGAAGTACTCGGCGATCCGGCCGAGATACGGGTTGGCGGCGCGGGTGCTCAGCACGACACCGGAGGCGATCACGCCCGCCGCCACCGCCAACGAAAGCGGCCCGGCCAGGACGAGCAGCAGCGAGCGGTCCGCCATGAGCGGGCCCGCCAGCAGGCAGCCGGCGCCGAAGATCCCGGCCACCAGGATCGGCGTCCGTTGCCGCAGGATCGGATACAACCGTGCCCGCACCAGGAATCCGGCCGCGAGCAGGGCGACGAGGACGACCGCGGCCTCGCTGTCGCTGCGGATCAGCTGCAGCTGGCAGTACATGGCGACGATCGCCGCCCCGCCCAGCATCCCGGTGAGCAGCGCGTCCGCTCTGGCGACGGCGGCGTGCACGAGGTCGAGCGGCGGCTGGGGATCGTCGCGGACCAGATCCGCGGTCGATCGCGGCAGCACCGGCATCGGCACCCGGCCGAGCCGCAGCGACAGCGGCGCGAACGTGGTCGAGAGCACGAGCACCCCACCGCCGATCACCGCCGCCGACCGGTAACCCGCCAGGTCGTCGAAGGTGGCCAGCCAGCCGCCGATCACCCCGAGCAGGCCGACCGTGGCGGCTCCGGCGAACAGGGCGGGCGCGGCGGTCACCCCCAGGTGGCCGACGACGGCCGCGAGCAGCAAGGCCGCGCTCGCCAGCAACAGGTGCCCGGCGGACAACTCGCCGATCGGGTCGTCGCCCGCCAGCAGCAGACCGCCGCCGGCGAAGGCGAACGGGAGCGCGACGGCGGCGAGTACCGCGCCGGCACCGGCGTCGCGCAGCGCCCGCGCGAGCAGCACACCCGACGCCAGCAACAGCGCGGAAACCGCCAGCGCCCAGGCCGCCGGTGACGTCCACGGCGGACCGGCGCGCAGGACCGCGAGCAGACCGAACGACATCGCCACCGCGCCCACGGCCAGCCCGGCCTGCCGCGTGTGCCGCGGCCCCCAGGCCTTTCCGGTGCGGCCGGAGCCGGTGGCGATGGCGTCCACGAGGTCGTCGTACTCGGGCTCCGGCCATTCGGCGCGGCGCGGCGTCAGATGGAGGATCTCCCCGTCCCGGACCCGGTGCGCGCCCAGCGTCCGGTCCAGATCGAAGGCCGTCCCGTCGGCGCGGCGCAACTGCCAGCCGCCGCCGGCGACCCCGTCGTCGGCCATCCCCTCCCCCGCCCGCGCGAGCAGGCCGGGGAGGATTTCGGCGACGGACGCGTGTTCCGGCAGCGCCATGTCGATGCGCCGGTGCGGAGTGGTGATGGTGACCCTGACCAGGCCGGCAGTCTGCATGGGAAAAGGGTCGGCCAGTGACGGGGCCGCCGGGCACCGGCGGCAGGAACCTGCCGCGGTGAAAGTACTCCGGATCCGGACTTCTTGCGCGACAATGGGGTCATGAGCATCGAGACAGGGCTGCTCGCCCAGGGCCCCATCGCGACCGTGTACGCGGGCAAGGATCCCGCCACGGGCAACGACTTCGCGATCAAGATGTTCCCCGGCACCTTCGACCGCGAAACGTCCGCGTGGCTCGAACGCGAGCGGAAGGCGCTGGCCGCGGTGCGCTCGACGCGCTCGATCCTGCAGATCGACGACGTCCTGACCCATCCCGACGGCCGGTCCGGTGTCCGCCGCGAACTGTGCCCGGGTTCACTCGCCGGTGTGCTGGATTCCGGTGCCCGGCTGGGAATTCCCGACGTGCTCGCCCTCGGCGCCGCGATCGCGTCGGCGCTCGCCGCGGCGCACGGCGCGGACGTCCTGCACGGTGGCGTGAACCCGCACAACGTGTTGTACCGGGCGTCCGGCGAGTTCGTGCTCGCCGACTTCGGGGTGGCCCTGCGGCGGCGATTCCCGCGCGACCCGATGTACGCGGTCGAGTACACCGCGCCGGAAACCCTGCGCGACGACACGCTCTCCCCCGCGTCCGACCTTTATGGTCTCGGCGCGGTGCTCTACGTCGCGTTGACCGGGACGCCTCCGTTTCCGCGCCACACCGGGCAACAGCCCGGCGAACGGATCCTCCAGGTACTGCGGGAACCGGTCGCGCCGATCCAGGATCCGGCCGTCCCCGGCGAACTCGCCGCCACGATCCTGCGGTTGCTGGCCAAGGAACCGGCCGACCGGCCGCAGGACGTCGCGTCGCTGGCACGGCTGTTCACGAAGCTGAGCCGTCCCGGCGGCGAGGTCGTCACCGGTGATTCCTCAGACCTGGCAAGCGAAGAAGAAGACGTCGAGGTCGAATTCGACGACTTCGCCGAAGTCCACCGGCCCGCGGTCCCGGTCCACTCGGCCCCGGCGCCCGTCCAGGTGGTGCAGGCGCCGCCGCGGGGTGGCCGCACCCTGATCCGCGAGTTCAGCGGTCCGCTCAAAACCGAACGCGGGTTTCCCTGGAAGCCCGTCGCGCTGGCGGGCGGCGGCGTGCTCGCCGCCGGGCTCGCCGTGCTGCCGCTGGTCCTCGGCCCGGCGGAGATCGGCGGGCAGGCCGTTCCGGTGGCGGCCGCGATCCCTTCTCCCGCGGCGGCTTCCGCGCCGGCGCCGGACGTCAAACTGGCGCTCGCGCCGCCGCAGGACCAGAGCGATCACGTGCAGCTGACCTGGACCGCGCAAGGCGAACTGGACTTCGTCGTGATCATGGCGGGCGAGCGGCTCGAGACGAAACAGCTCGTCGCCCACCGTCAGCGCAGCCTCGACGTCCCCGTCGACCCGGCGCGCCGGTACTGCTTCCAGCTGAGGGCGACCGACGGACGGCACATCTACACCACCGAGCCGGTCGCGATCCGCGGCGCCCGCTGCAACCCGTAGTCGATTTGCGCGGGAGTCGTGAGTGGTATTGGTCGTTCTAACGCTCTTTATCACTCACGACCCCACCGCCCATGGCCTGCTTCGGTCCGTGAGGTCCGGAAGGTGTGTCGCGAAAGCCACTTTCGGGACATCAGACGTCTCGAAAGTGGCTTTCGCGACATGATCGCCAAGGCGGTACAGGCCCGGCCAGGGCAGACGTTGCGAAAGCCACTTTCGCAACCTTCAACGTTGCGCAAGTGGCTTTCACAACCCCGGGCAAGGCCTTCACGTCCAGAGCCTCACCCCTCGCGAGAGGCCCGGCCGCGGATCGGCACCAGGGTCCGCGGCTCGAGTGCCGCCAGCACCCGAGCCGCGAACGGTCTGGTGGCCAGCCCGCGCCGTACCTCGCCGACCTCCTGCCACGCCCGCCGGACCGAACCGTCCCCCACCGGGACCCCGGACCAGAGCGTCACGTCCAGCACCTTGGCCAGCCGCGCGACCGGCTCGCGGATCCCCTCCCCGGCAAGCGATCCGGCCGATTCGGCGAGATCGCGCGGGGTCATCCCGATCCGGAACGGAACGCCGTGCGCGCGCAGCCGGTCGCGGATCTCGTCCCACGCGCCGAGCACGCCTTCGGCACCGGACCGGCGACGACGCCGCCGGGCGCGGACGACTTTCGCCGCCGGAACCCCGACGAGCCACAGGAGTCCGAAAAGGACGATCGCGGCGACGAGCGACGGCCACCACCAGCTCATCCCCGCTTCGGTGCTCTGATCCTCGCCGGAGTCCGCGGGCGTGCCCGGTGGGAGCTGGGGCGGCCGCAGTTGCTGTTCGGCGGGCAGCTGTGCCCGCGCGCGGGCGACCGCCTTGCCTGGCCCTGCCTGGCTCCGTTCCGCCTTGCCCGCCGCGGCGGTCGGGTCGAGTGCCACCCAGCCCGCTCCGGCGACCGCGACTTCGGGCCACGCCAGGACATCGCGGTTGCGGACGACGTGCATCCCGCCGTCGGTCTCGGCCGATCCCCTGAACCCGACGACGAGCCGGGCCGGGATACCGCTCATCCGCGCCAAGACGACGTACGCGGCGGCGAACTGCTCGCTCGTCCCCCGCTTGCTCTCCAGCAGGAAATGCCTCAGCTGCGGCCAGCCGTGCCCGGTCGGCAGCTCCTCCGTGCCCGTCGCGACCTGATAGTTCGTGCTGAGAAAGCGTTCCAGCTGCAAGGCGGACTGGAACGTCGGGCGCAGACCGCGCACGGCGTCCTTCGCCACGTCCTCCACGTCGGGCGGCACCGCGCCGAGCCCGCCGAGCGGCGCCCGCGCGTCGATCTCCCCGGCACCGAGATCGACCTCGGGTGACGACCAGCTGAGCCGGTAGTTCCGTTCCTGGCCCGTCGATGGCGATTCCGTCATCAGGGTGCCCGCGGACTCGTCCACCAACGGCGTCAGACCGTCCACACCGGTCAGATCCTGATGGCTCGGCAGCCACGGCCCGGAGAGCCCGCGCACCTTCAGTTCCGCGCTGCCACTCACGCCGGGAGCGCCTTCGAGGCCCGCGCCGAGCCGCCGGAGCCGGGAGTCGGACAGCCAGTTCGCCCCGTCGAAACCGTTCAGCACGATCAGGCGCCACTGGTCGACCGGGGTGTCACCGCGATAACGGAACACCTCCTCGCCCGGCCGGATGAGCCGCTGGGCGATCTCGTCCAGCGGGTTGCCGACCCGGCTCCTCGGCGGCGGCGCGGCCTGGGTGTCCTTGAGCGTCAACGGATCCCGGCCGACCGGATCGAGCCCGGCGAGCGCGACCGCCCCGGCGACGAGTGCGACCACAGTGGACAGTGCGGGCCAGACCGCCGAGCCGGTCAGCCGCCAGGAGAACCGAGGTCCACCGGGTGCCCGGCTCGCCGACCGGACCCGACGACCCGACCACAGCAGGAGCCCGGCGGGCAGCGCGTAGCCCAGTGCCGCGACCACCGCGAAAACCCCCGTCAACGCCTGATACGCCTGGGCGAGACAGGCGACGGCCAGGCTGGGCACGAGCGCCACGAGCGGCTTCTTGAGACGCAGCAACAGTTCCAGCCCGAGCACGACGGCGATCAGCACCGAAAGCGGCACGAACAACAGCTGTTCGGGGATCGGCCGCGCGGGCCAGGTGGACTGCAGCGTGAGCCGCCAGCCTTCGGTGAGACCACGCGCCAGCCCCCGCAGCGAATCGCCGGTCGGCAGGAAGGCGAGCGTGGTCGAGGTCAGCACCGTCTCGATCAGCCCGAGCAGGCCGAGCAGCGCGACGAACAACGGCCGGTACGGGGTCAGCTTGGGGAATTTCGCGGTCAGCTCGGCGCAGCCGTACGCGACGAGAACGACCACGAGCACCGGGACGAGCAGCGCCGCCCAGCCGAACACGGGCGCGAAGAGCAGCCCGGCGATCCCGGTCGCGGCGAGCAGCGCGGCGACCGCGATCCGGTCGAATCGGTCGCTCATGACTTACCCACCAAGGAATTCCACTGTGCCGCGGCACCGGCGGCGTCGACCGCGACGATCAGGCCGCGGGAGCCCGCCGACGGCCGGAGATCACCGATCCGGACCACGGTGTCGGGCCGCCAGCGGGCGGCGTGACCGAGATCGGCGTCGGGACCGGTGATCAGCACCAGCACCCCGCCAGGGCGTTCGGCGGCGGCCAGCGCCGAGGGCAGCAGCGGCGCGTCGTCCGCGGCGTCCTGGGTGACGAGCGCGAGTTCGTCCAGCAGGGTCCTCGCCGCGCGCACCCCGCTGTCGGTCGGCGTGTCCGCGCCCGCGGAGGTGATGAAACGGCAGTGCTGCCCCGCCGACGCCGACGCGTAGAACAGGGAAGCCGCCACCTCGACGGCTTCTTCGAAAACGGCAGGGCTCATCGACGCGGGCCGCGTGTCGAGCACGGCGGTGAACCGGGGCTGGGCGGGGTCGGCGTATTCGCGCACCATGAGCCGCCCGGTCCTGGCGGTCGCCTTCCAGTGCAGATGCCGGACCTCGTCGCCGACCACGTACTCCCGCACCGCGCGCAGATCCGCCGAACCACGCAGCGGCGGGTCGGTGATCGGGCCTTCGTGGTGGTGGCGCGGATGCCCGGCCTGCGCCGCGCGTACCGCGTGCCGTCGCGGATGCACCCACAACCACGCGGAATCCCCGACGGTCTGGTCGCCGCGCGCGAGGTCGAACAGGTCGGGCCGGTGCACGACGAGCGGGCCGACCCGGAGCTTCCCGCGTTTCGTCGTCGGAAGTTCGTAGTGGTACGTCGCCTCCGCGCCGGGCGCGAGCGGGCGGACCCGCAGGCTGTGCGTCTCGCCGCCGATGCCGTCCGCGGCGGCGAAACCGCCGTGCCGCCGTGAATCGGTGTTGCGCACGACGAGCGAGGCCAGCGCGGGTTTCCCGCGTTCGACCCGGTCCGGCTGGACGGTCCGGCCGATCTCCACCTTCGGCCGGAACCTGGTGGTGGCCAGCGCGATCAGCACCGCGCCGGCCGCGATCCCCGCGAAGGCACGGAAAAACGTGTACCCGGCCAGCTCGCCGAGGGCGTAGAACCCGGCGGCAAAGGCCAGCACGATGACGCCGCGGCGGGTGAGCCGCACGCCTACCTCCCCATCGCGGCCATGGGAGCGGCCGTCGCGCCCAGGAGTTCGTCGACGATGTCCGCGGTCCGCCGCTGGTTGAGTTCGGCGTCGGGGGTCAGCACGAGCCGGTGGTCGAGCACCGGATGCGCGACGTCCTTGACGTCGTCCGGGGTGACGAAATCGCGGCCGAAGGTGGCGGCGAGTCCCTGTGCCGCCCGGATCAGCGCGATACTGCCGCGCGGGCTCGCGCCGTAGCGGACGTCGGGATGCGATCGGCTGGCCGCGGCCAGCCGGACCGCGTAGTTGACGATCTCCGGTGCCAGATGGGATTTGCGGACCTCGTCGATGACCGACTGGACGTCGGCGATGCCCAGCACCGGCTTAAGCTCATCCGGCGTGACCCCGGCGCAATCCCCCATCACCACCCGCATCTCGGATTCCAGATCCGGGTAGCCGACCGAAATACGCATGAGGAACCGGTCGAGCTGCGCTTCGGGCAGCCGGTAGGTGCCTTCCAGCTCGATCGGGTTCTGCGTGGCCACCACGAGGAACGGCCTCGGCACCGCTTGGCCGACCGAATCGACGGTGACCCGGCGTTCGGCCATCACCTCCAGCAGCGCGGCCTGTGTCTTGGGCGTGCCCCGGTTGATCTCGTCCGCGAGCACCACGTTGGCGAAGATGCCGCCGGGGTGGAACTGGAACCGTTCGTTGTTCTGGTGGTAGACCATCACGCCGGTGATGTCGCCGGGCAGCAGGTCGGGGGTGAACTGGATCCGGCTCCACCGGCCGCCGATGCTGGCGGCGACGCAGCGCGCGATCGTCGTCTTGCCGACGCCGGGAACGTCCTCCATCAGCAGATGCCCTTCGGCGAACAGCGCCGCCACGGTGAGCCGGACGACCTCCGGTTTCCCGCGCACCACCGATTGCACGTTCTCGGCGATCTGCTCGAAGGCGACCCTGGGTGTGAGCGTCACAGAAGTTCCTTTTCCTTTCGTCGGCGCAGGCCGACCATCGCGATCGGGCCGAGCCAGATCAGCGAGCCACCGGGGGCGCCACCGCCCGCACTGGGCACGCCGGTCCAGCTGTCCTTGCCGGTCCCCCCGGAGGTCTTGATGGTGGCGTTCACCGTGATGGCGCCGAAATAGGCCACATTGTTGATGTTCAAGCTGGTGGCGCCCGAGCAGGACTTCGAGGCCGACATCGCGCCGTTGAACTCCGCCTGGCAGGTCGCGGGCGCGCCCTTCCCGTTGGCGTTCACCGAAACGATCAGTCCCGTGGTCCCGACGCGGACACCGGTGATGGTGATGGTCGGCGGGTCCGACGGCACCGGCACGGTGACCTTCCGGCTCCCGGCGGCGCCGTTGATCGCTGCTCCCGAGCCGAACTTCGTCACCGCGCGGACCGTGACGGTCGCGGTGCCGGTGACCCCGGTGAACTCCGCGGACGTGGCCGAAACCGTGCGCTGTCCCTTGCCCGTCACGCTCACCAGGTAGTGCACGAGCGTGCCGCCGCGGAGATCGGGCTGGGTCCAGCTCACCGAAACCTTGCCGGCGGCGGTGGCGTTCGCGGTGACGACCGGTGCCGTGGCAGGCCTGTTCACGGGTCCCGGGATGACCGCCTTGGCGCTGGCACCGACCCCGAGACCCGCCGAGTTCTCCGCGACCACGGTGACCACGTACGGGGTTCCGTTGGTCAGCCCCGAAATCGTGGTTCCCCGTGACGATCCGCTCACCCGGGTCGAACCGCCGGTCCAGGACACGCGGTAGGCGGTGATCCGCGCGCCGTTGTCCGCCGCCGGGCTCCACGAGACCTTGATCGAGCCGTCGCCCGAACTCGCGCTCAGCTTCCTCGGCGCGCCGGGCGGCGTCGCCTTCGCCACCGGCGGGGGCGCCTGCTGGGTGTTCGGCGGCGCCTGCTGTCGCTGGTCCTGCTGGGGCGGGGGCTGGTCGCCGGACGGTTCCGGATCGGCCGACGGCGCGCCGGCGGTCTGGGTGTTGGCCGCCTTGTCGACGTCGACGTCGACCACCGTGCCGTCGTCACCGTTGACGACCAGCACGTGCGAGCCGTCGGAACTGTCGACGTAGATGCGGTTGTCCTCGCCCTTGGCGAGCCTCGGCGGCGTGCCCTGGCCAGGTACCTTCGCGGTGGACTTGAGCTTGCCCGCGGCGTCGTAGGTCAGCACCTCGCCGCGGGTCTCGTCGACCATGGCGACGACGTTCGAGGACGAGAGCGGGCCGTTGAACCGGCTTCCCTTGGTGAGCTCGACCGAAATCGGCTTCGCGGAGGGGCGGTCCTGGTCGAGGCCGCTGATGTCGATGAGGTGGAGCTGGTTGCGCTCGGGGTCGGCGATGGCCAGCCGGTCGCCGACGGCGCTGTTGGCGACCTGTGCCGACGGCGAAAGCTTGATACCGAGCGGAAGTCCGTCGCCGAGCCCGTCCGGGCCGACGCGGTGGAGGCTGTCGCCGGTGGTGTCGAGCACGACCGGCCGGTCGCCGACGAGGGTGAGCCCGCCGCCGTGCCCTGGCGGAAGCTGCGCGGGACAGGTCATGACGGCGGCGCCCTTGGGCAGATCGCAGATCGCGCCGCTGTCGACGCGGTGCGCCCACACCGTCCCGTCGGTGGTCGCGACCGGCCGGGACAGTGGCCCCCCTGCGGGCACTGTCGCGGCCGGGTCCCCGAGCCGCACGATCTGCCCGGCGTTGCGGTAGACCAGGTACGGGCCACCCGCGATCTCCATCACGAACGGCGTTTCCGGCGCGGGCGGCGGCGTGGACTCCTCCACGCTCAACGTCGCCTTGTCGAACTCCGTGATGCGGTTCCGCTCGACCACGTAACCGGAGCCGTCGCCCTGCGCGACCTGGCTGCCGTTCGCGCCGGGCACGTCCGCGCGCGCGTCGACGCGGTTCGTCGAGCCGTCGACGTGGAACGCGGACTGGGCGGCGTCGTTGTAGACCCAGTGACCGACCTGGACGAACTCCAGCCGTTCCGGCGTCGCCGCCTGCCCGGTCACGGCCAGCCCGATCAGCGCCAGGCAGCCCGCGACCACCAGCGCCACGGCCATTCTCGTCCTGGCGACCACGCTGAACCGCTTCGTGCCCCGCTCGTCGGTGTTCACGCGATCAAGCTAGAGAGCGACCATGAAATTTCGATGAAACAGCCTGTCTCGCCGCTCCCGGACGCCGTGTCATCGAAACCTCATGTTCGCCGGGGACGCTGAGCAGACCCGGTTGGAGGAGGCAGGACGATGACCGATCTCGGCGCGGCGAGGACGGACGGGCGGTACCCCGCGGCACCCCCGCCGCTTCCCCGGATCGCCCCGGCCGCACCGCCGGCCCAGGCCATGGCCGATCCGCTCGCCTACGCCGCGCCCGCCGCGCGGGCAGCCGCCCGTGAGGCCGCGCTGGCCGCGCTCACGGCGGCTCGCCAGGCGGAGCAGCGACCGCGCTGGTCCGCGACGGCGCCCGTTCCCGCCCCCGCGCCCGGTCCGCCGCCGCCGCCGTCGCCTGGCCGAGGACGCCGGCAAGGCCGGCCGGTCGGGATCGGGGTGGCCCAGATCGTCTGCTGGCAGCTCGTCCTCGTCGCGCTGGTCCTGGTGGCGGGACGGCCCTGGCCGCTGGCGGCCGCGGTGGTCACCGCCGCCGTGGTGGTGCTCGCGCTGACCGCCGTGCGGATTCGCGGACGCTGGCTCTACGCCTGGCTCGGTTCGGCGTCGGGCTACCTGGCCCGCGACCGCGACCGGGATCTCCGGCAAGCGGGCGAGGCGGGCCGGGCGCTGCTGGGCCTGCTTTCGCCGGAAGCGACGGGGATCACCGGCGAGATCGGCGACGAGACGGTGTTCATGGTCAGCCGCGCCGACGGGATCACCGCCGTGCTGCAACCGAAATCCGCCGCCCGCGAACAGCCGATGCCGTCGCCGCCGATGTTGCTGCCGCCGCCGTCCCGCGAGCAGGCCCTGGACGTCGCCGCGCAGGTCATCCACCACGTCGGCGCGGACCGCTCCCGGCCTCCGCGAGGCTGGGTCGCGTTGCAGGCACTGCGCACCGCCGACGTCCACCGCGACGCCGACGTGCGGCAGGCGCTCGGGAACACGGTCAGGCGCGTGCGTCGGCAGCTTCGCCGCGACGGCCTGCCGGTGCGGGCGCTCAGCGAGAACGAGGTACTCGGCACGCTCGCGTCGCTGGCGCACGTCACGGCGGGCCGGGCGCGGATCCGCGAAGACTGGCGGTTCTGGCACAGCGGGCCGATCAGCCAGGCGACCTTTCAACTCGACGGCTGGGACACGCTTCCCCCGGTGCTCGCGGCGGATCTGTCACGCCGTCTGCTCGCCGCCGCCCCCGGGTCCGCGGTGACCCTGGCCGTGACCGCCCGCCGGAGCGCCGCCGAGACCGAACCCCGCGTCAGCGCCGCGATCCGGGTCGCGGCCGCGGGGGTTCAGGCGGTGGACCACGCGGTGCGGGACCTGGAACTCGCCGCGCGCCGGGGCGGGATCACGCTGGAGCGGCTCGACGGCAGGCACGCCAAGGGAGTGGCCGCCACCTTGCCGATCGGAGTCAGTTGAGCACGACGATCGCGGCGGTGAGCGCGGTCGCGTACAGCGTCCAGGCGAGGTACGGCACCAGCAACGCGGCCGAAACCCGGGAAGACCGGCGGAAGTACAGCGCGGTGACGACGATCGCGACGTCGAGCAGGACGATGTCCACCAGTGCCAAACCGTACGCGCCGGCCGCGAAGAACAGCGGCGTCCAAGCGGCGTTCAGGACCAGTTGTCCCGCGTACCAGAGCAAGGCCCGGCGGTCGCCGCCGGATTTCCAGTACAGCCAGCCCGACACCGCGATCGCGAGGTACAGGACCGTCCACACCGGACCGAACAGCCAGGCGGGCGGCGCGAACGACGGCAGTTCGAGTCCACTGTAGACAGAGCGGGCACCGGCCGCGGCGAGCCCGCCGACGACCGCCACCACCGCGACCGCCGCCAGGAACGGGAGGAACGCCAGCGGCGCGCGGAATCTTCCCGGGATCGTCGTCATCGTTCGAGCGTACGGGGGCGGACACGGGCCCGCGCGCTCAAAACCCGTCGCTTCCCCGCGGGGCACGGCCCTACGATCTTCACGCGATGAACGACGACACCTTCCTTGCCCACGTGGCCGACAGCCTGGCCGCGCTACCCGCCGTGCAAGCCGTCACGCTCGGCGGATCCCGCGCCCAGGACACGCACGGTCCCGGCAGCGACTGGGATTTCGCCGTCTACTACCGCGGCGGCTTCGATCCGGCCGATCTGCGCGCCGTCGGCTGGGACGGTGAAGTCTCCGAAATCGGCGCATGGGGCGGCGGCGTGTTCAACGGCGGCGCCTGGCTCACGATCGACGGCAGGCAGGTCGACGTCCACTACCGCGACCTGGACGCCGTCGAGCACCATCTCGCCGAAGCACGGCAGGGCCGGTTCCACTGGGAGCCGCTGATGTTCCACCTCGCGGGTGTCCCGAGCTACCTGCCCGTCGCGGAACTCGCGGTCAATCGGGTGCTGCGCGGCGACCTGCCGCGACCGGACTACCCGGAAGCGTTACGGGAGACGGCTCCGAAGATGTGGCGGGGCCGCGCCGAACTGACGCTGCGCTACACCCGCGGCGCCTTCGTCCCGCGCGGGCAGGCCACGGAGGTAGCGGGTGCGCTGGCCACCGCCGCCATGGAGACGGCGCACGCCGTCCTCGCGGCTCGCGGCGAGTGGGTCACCAACGAGAAACGGCTGCTGCGGCGCGCGGGCCTGCGTGAGATGGACACGATCCTCGCCGGGTTGCGCGCGGATGTCCTCGCGAAGGCGGTGGACGACGCGGAGGCGTTGTTCCGGACGGTTTGAGCGTTGTGGCGCGGGTCACGGAATGACCGGCGATCTTCAGCGCTACAGAGAGATGAGACCAGTTCCGTACCTAGGGAGAGACATGTCCGCCACCGCCACGCCGGAAGAGACCGCTCTGGCCGTCCCCGCGCTCGACGATTTCGACTTCCCGCTCACCGACGGCGCCGCCTGCCGCATCGACGACCCGGACTGCGAAGCCTGCCAGTAGCGGACTGGCCGTGACCACCCGGCTTGGTCCCGGAAGTACATGAAGGCCCCCTTCCTTGCGCCTGACGCAAGGAAGGGGGCCTTCACGCGCCGCCGTGGTGATTGCTGTGGTTGCTGGTGCAGGTGAGCTGCAGGTGGCGATCACTGAAGGTAGTGAAGGCCTCCTTCACTACCTTCAGGGTAGGCAAGGAGGCCTTCACGGACCCGATCCGCGATCAGCTACGGCCAAATCCAGTAGGCACTTAAGGCACTCGCCCTAACCCGAAACGCCACTCACGACCACCCGGACGGCGGGGGCCGAAGGCTCCTTTTGTCGCATCACACGCGGCGAAGGGAGCCTTCGGCCCACGCACCTCGGACGCGAGAGCGAACTACCCCGTCCGGCCGTCGACGGCCGCCACGATGAGCGCCGCGCACCGCTTGACCGGCAGCCCCCGTTCCCGCGCCATCGCGTCGAGCGCCGCACGGGCGGCCTCCCCACGCAGTCCTTGCGCGGCAAGCACTTCCAGCGCCAGACCGATGACGTCGGCCGTCGGCGGGGAATCGGATCGGACCAGCATCGGAAGACCTCCGGCTCGCTCGAGGGACGGCCGCGGATACCCGCTCCGCACCGGTTTCACACCCACGTCACCGTGAAGATTGGCGATCCCGCCGGTCGTCGACGGCCTCCCGCCGGACCTGCTCGGTGTGCATGCCGATCTCCCCGAGCCGTTCGGCGAATCCGTTGTGCTCGCGCGGCAGGCGGGCGCGCAGGTCGGCCATCGGGGCGAGGAGGCCGGTGACGTCGTCCTCGCCGAGCACGGCGCTCAGCCTGTCCGCGCTTTCCCTGGCCTCGGCGTCCAGCCCGGGTAGCGCGCCGGCCTGACCGGCGAGTTGCCGCAGGATCGCCGAATTGCGGCGGGCCCACTCCGCGACCGCGCGGTCGCCGGCGCGCCGGTCCCGTTCCGCGTCGACCCGCGCCTCGCCCGTCCTCTCGCCACTGACGGACGGCCGCAACCGCAGGAACCGCCGTTCCGCGGCCTGACGGCTCGCGACCCCCAAGGCCGGGGCGAGCGCGGTCCAGCTGGTCCCGCCCGCGCGTGCCGCCGCGATCAGCTCCGGTTCCCACGCGGCCAGTTGTTCGCGTACGTCCCTCAGCGCCGTCAAAGCCGCCAACAGCCGCTCCGGGTCCGAGACGCCGGAGCGGGCCTCTACCACGACATCGCGCACCGCACGCACGGTCCGGGCGGGGTCTTCGTTCATCTTTGTCATCCCATCGACGACTCGGTGGTTGTCATCGTTTCGATGACATGTTAGAACAGTGGTGCGTGTTGACACCAGAGACAACGAACCCAGGAGGTGGAACCCGATGTTGATGCGCACCGACCCGTTCCGCGAGTTCGACCGGCTGACCCAGCAGATGTTCGGCGCCGCGACCCCGGGGACCTGGTCCAAGCCGGCCACCATGCCGATGGACGCCTACCGCGACGGCGACGAGTTCGTCGTCTGCTTCGACCTGCCCGGCGTGGCCGCGGACGCCATCGAGCTGGACGTCGAACGCAACGTCCTGACGGTCAAGGCGGAGCGCCGGCCCACGCCCGGCAAGGACGTGCAGATGCAGGTTTCCGAGCGCCCGCTCGGCGTCTTCTCGCGCCAGCTGTTCCTCGGCGACGCCCTCGACACCGACCACATCGCGGCCGGTTACGAAGCAGGCGTGCTGACCCTGCGCATCCCCATCGCCGAGAAGGCCAAGCCGCGGCGCATCGAAATCTCCGGCGCCACGTCCGACCGCAAGGAGATCCAGGCCTGAGTGTCCCGTTCGGTGCGGGGCCGCCGGGTCCCGCACCGAACGAGACCGGGGAAGAAAGGAAAATCCTCGTTGCTCACCATGCCTGTCCGCCACCCGCACACCCGGGACGCCGTGTGGGGCTATCTCGGCGAGGTCACCGACGTGCTCGGCATCGGCCTCGAGTCCTGCACCGTGGACATCGACGACCCGGTCTCGGCGTATGTCGCGCTCGACGAGCGGCTCGCCACCCATCCGGAGCGCGACGTCGCCCTGCTGTGGGACGAGGTCCACGGCTGGGCCGTGGCGATCGAGACCCATTCCGGCGAGGACCTCATCGTCCTCCGCTACCTGGGCGGGAAGTCCGCCACGCCGCGGCCCGCCGAGGTCGCGCGCTTCGTCAAGGCCGTCCGCGAGGACGACCATCGTGTCGGGCAGCTCACCCCGCCGGATTTCCGCGCCGTGCCCGCCGCGTGAGGGCGGCTCGCGTCGGGTACCTCCGAAGTGCGCCGACCCGGAAGGAGTGAGCCGTGATCGGCCTGCTGTACCCGACGCGGGACTGCGGCGAGGACGATTTCCTCGCGTGCGCGCGAAAACTGGATCCGGACCTCACCGTGGACTTCGCCTACGTCCCGTGGGGCGAGGACATCGGCCGGGTCGACGACCTCGATCCGGCCGAAAAGCACGAAGCCGTCCGCGAACTCGGTGCGCCGGAGAGGCTCGCGGCCGCCGCGCGGTTCGGCACGGCGCCGGACATCGTCAGCTGGGCCTGTTCCAGCTGCAGTTTCACGCGCGGCCTCGCCGGCGCGCGTGAACAGGCGCGCGTGCTCAGCGAGCGGCTCGGCGTTCCCGCGCGCAGTACTTCCTTGGCCTACCTCACCGCGCTGGCCCACCTCGGGACCAAGCAGGTGGCGCTCGCGTCGGTCTATCACCGCGACACGACCGCGACTTTCGTCGATTTCCTTGCCGAGGCTGGAATCGAGACCGTTCATTCGGTTTCCGCCGACGCGCCTTCGGACCGCGCCCTTGCCACCTGGGATCGCCGCCGGATCACCGAACTGGCGACCGCGGCCGACCATGAAGCCGCCGAAGCCGTCCTGATCCCCGAAACCGCGTTGCACACGACACCCCTGCTCGAAGACCTCGAAACGGCCCTCGGCAAACCCGTGCTGACGGCCACCGCGGTCACCCTGTGGGACGCACTGCACACACTAGGCACCCCGCCGGTCCGGCAGGGCCTCGGGACGTTGTTCAGCCGCTGAGACTGCCGCGCAGATCCTGCAGGATCTTCGCGAGCAGGCGGGAAACGTGCATCTGCGAGATCCCGATACGTTCGGCGATCTGGGATTGGGTCATCCCGTCGAAGAACCGCATCGTGACGATCGCCCGCTCCCGCTCCGGCAGCCGCTGGAGCAGCGGGACCACGGTGTGCCGGTCCTCGATGTGCTCGAACCGGGAATCCAGTTCCCCCATCACGTCGGACAGGGGAAGCGAGCCCTCGCCGTCGTTGACCGACCGGTCGAGAGAAGAGGTCTGATAGCTGTTCGCGGCGAGCAGGCCGTCACGGACGGTGTCGACGTCCACGTCGAGATGCCCCGCGAGCTCGGACGGGGTCGGCGCGCGGCCGAGGGTCTGGGTCAGTTCCGTGGTCGCCCGCGTGAGCCGGGTGCGCAGTTCCTGCATCCCGCGCGGGACGTGCACCGCCCAGCCGGTGTCGCGGAAGAACCGTCGTACCTCGCCCATCACCGTGGGCACCGCGTACGCCAGGAACTCCCCGCCCTGTGCGGGGTCGAACCGGTCGACGGCCTTCATCAGACCGATCCGCGCCACCTGGATCAGGTCTTCCCTCGGCTGGCCGCGTCCGCTGAACCGGACGGCGATGTGCTCGGCGATCGGCAGCAGTTCGAGGATCAGCCGCTCCCGCAGGCGCCGCCGGTCCGGGTGGCCGTCGGGCAGCGCGGCCAATTCGTCGAACCAGGGGCGGCAATGCGAGTAGTCGTCCTTCCGCCGTGTTCGGCGCTCCCGGGGAGCGGGCGGCATGGGCTCCTGTGAGACGGTCCGGTCGACGTCTTCCATGAGGAGCGGGGCGCTCATCGAAGTTAACCTCCGTCCCTTGTGGACTGACATACGTCCGTACGTGCGTTGTCGAGCTGATACCCGGGATGTGGGCAGGGCAAACATCCGCCGCCGGGCCGACCGCGCTGACCTGGACGGGTGATCTTCCGATTCACCGGCGCGCGAAAGGGGTATCCGCAGGTCACGACGAAGGAGGAGCCGTGCCTGAACAGAGCTGGAGCGACAAACGCGAACGTCAGTACGAGCACATCAAGTCGTCGCAGAAGAAACGCGGCGCGAGCACCGGCCGCGCGGAGGAGATCGCGGCGCGAACGGTCAACAAGAACCGCGCGCAATCAGGTGAATCGAAAACGGCGAGCAAGAGCTCGACCAAGGACACCTCCCCGCAGAAGCGCGGCGGGCAACGGTCCGGCAACCGGAAGGGTCCCGGCGGGCCGACCAAGGATCAGCTCTACAACGAGGCCAAGAAGCGCAACATCAAGGGCCGTTCCAGTATGACCAAGAAGGAACTGCAGAACGCCCTCGGCCGCTGATCGGAGGCAGGATGGACCACTCGCGCGCACCGGTACTGGAAGCCATCGAGGCCTACCGCCGCGCGGGCGGCCTGGCCTTCACCCCGCCGGGTCACAAACAGGGCCGGGGCGCCGATCCGCGTGTGCTGGACCTGCTCGGCCGCGACGCGTTCGCGTCGGATCTGCTGACCCTCAACGGTTTGGACGACCGCAGGATGTCACGCGGCATCCTCAGCCAGGCGCAGGAGCTGATGGCCGACGCGGTGGACGCGGAGCACACCTTCTTCTCCACCTGCGGGAGTTCGCTTTCGGTCAAAAGCGCCATGCTCGCCGTCGCCGGCCCGGGCGAACGGCTCCTGGTGTCGCGCAACGCACACAAATCCGTCGTCGCCGGCCTGGTGATCAGCGGGGTGCATCCGGTCTGGGTGCGCCCCCGGTACGACGAGGAGCACCATCTGGCGCATCCGCCCGGCCCGGAAGAGACCAAGGCGGCGCTGGCGGAGGCCCCCGACGTCAAAGGCATGCTGCTGATCACGCCGACCGACTACGGCACCTGCGCCGACATCCGGGGCGTCGCCCGTGCCCTGCACGACGCGGACAAGCCGCTGATCGTCGACGAGGCGTGGGGCGCGCACTACCCGTTCCACGACGACTTGCCGACCTGGGCGATGGACGGGGAAGCCGACCTGTGCGTCACCAGCACGCACAAGATGGGCGGCGGGCTGGAGCAGGCCTCGGTGTTCCACCTGCGGGGTGACCGCGTTTCACCCGACCTGCTCAAGGCCAGGGAGGACCTGCTGGGCACCACCAGCACTTCCGCCCTGCTGTTCGCCTCCCTCGACGGCTGGCGCAGGCAGATGGTCGAGCACGGCGAAGAACTATTGGGCAAGGCGCTGACGCTGGCGGCGCGGGCACGCGAAGAGATCGAAGGCATCTCCGGTCTCCACGCGCTGGCGGAGGAGTTCCACCCGCTCGCCTTCGAACACGATCCCCTCAAGATCGTGATCGACGTCGCCGAGCTCGGCATCACCGGTTATCAGGCGGCGGACCATCTCGCCGAACGCCACCTGCACGTGGGGTTGTCCGATCACCGGCGGATCGCGACGCAGATCACCCACGCCGACGACGAGGACACCGTTTCCGCCCTGCTGCACGGTTTGCGCGGGCTGACGGACCACGACTTCGAGCGGCGCCCGCCGGTCGACCTGCCCTCCGGGGCGGACTTGACGCTGGAAATGCGGATGCTGCCGCGCGACGCGTTCTTCGCCGAGGCCGAGCACGTACCACTGGACAAGGCCGAGGGACGCGTCAGCGCGGAGATGATCAGCCCTTATCCCCCGGGGGTTCCGGCGATCGCTCCCGGCGAGGTGTTCACCGAGGCGATCATCGACTATCTCCACACCGGCGTGCGGGCGGGGATGTTCATCTACGATGCCGCGGATCCCGAGCTGGGCACCGTCCGCGTCGTCGGCTAGTCGCCCGCCATCTTCAGCGTCGCCGAGAGCCCGGTGAGCTCGATGGCCCGGCGCACGACCTTGGACGGCGCGAAACGCAGGTCCACCCCGGACTCCTGGCACTGCCGGTTCAGTTGCACCAGCACGGAAAGCCCCGACGAATCGCAGAAACCGACACCGGTCATGTCGACCACCACGGTGCCGGGGCCGTGTGCCACCAACTCGAACAGCTCGGCCCGGAGCCGGGGGCTGGTCGAAATGTCGATGTCACCCGCCACCTCGACGGTGATCGCGTCTTCGGAGCGGGCCGCCTCGACCACGACGAGAGGAGCGGCCTGCCCTGCTTCGGAGTCGATCGCCATTCATCGACGGTAGAAGGGGACGGTCCGGTCCGCAACCGTCGCGATCAGGAAGACTTGGCCACCTCGCGCGCGATCTGGTCCTTGTCCATCTTCGAAGCACCCGTCACGCCCGCGTTGCGCGCCTGGGTCAGCAACTCCCGTTTGGTGGCCTCACCGGGACGGTCGCCGAGATGCGCGGTCCGGCTGCTCACGAAAGCCTCCCCTAGCTCGCGTCGCCGGGCTTCGTTCAGCTCACGCCGCATCTTCGGCAGGACGGTGGATTCCTCTTCCTTCACGTGATGCGTGACGGCCTCGACGAGGTCGGAGAGCACCTTCTCGAACTGCTTCGATTCGGGCTCGGTTTCGTTCAGCTTCGCGAGCAACTGCTCCGCTTCGGCGTGTTCCTTCTGGCCGTGCGCGACGTCTTCGGCCTCGTCCTCCTCGCCCTTGGCGGCCGGGTACACCTCGGCCTCCTCGGCGCGGCTGTGCGCGGTGAGCAGCGACGAGAGCACCGGGACGAGCAGTGGCCGTTTCTCGGGATGCCGCTCGAGCTCGCGGAACAGCCGCTCCACCTCGCGGTGGTCCTGCATGATCAAGTCCACGACGTCGCCCGCCACGGCCGCCTCCTCGGTTCGGGATCAACTCGACGCACCCGGATACCCGTTCCGCGCGGATTCAACCGGGCTATCCTCGGCCGTATGGCCTGCCGTATCACCGAACTCATCCTCGACTGCGCCGATCCGGTCCGGATGGCGGCGTTCTGGTGCGAAGTGCTCGGATACGTCGAGATCGGCAAGGACGGCGAAGACATCGAGATCGGTCCGCCCGGCGTCGGCTTCGGCGGCCCGCAGCCGACGTTGATCCTGAGCCGCAGCGACGACCCGAAACCGGGCAAACTCCCCCTGCACATCGACGTGAACCCCACCGACCGCGACCAGGACGCGGAGCTGGAGCGGCTGCTCGCCGCCGGGGCCCGGCCCGCCGACGTCGGACAGACCGGGGAGGAGTCGTGGCACGTGCTCGCCGACCCCGAAGGAAACGTGTTCTGCCTGCTTCGCAAGCGCGTAGAACCGTCCACTTAGGACGGTCATGGGGTTGACGGGCGGCACCACCGGGTATCCCGCGAGGGACACCGAACCCGACTGGGATGGTCAGCTGATGGCGGACGAAAGACTGTGGCAACGCGACAAGGACGGATTCGGCTCCGGCGAGTACACCTCGGGCCCGCTGGCAGGCCAGTTCGTCGAACTCACGCGCCTGCTCCTTGCCGCCTCGACACCGGCCCAGGTCCTCGAACAGGTCGTCGCCGCCGCGTACTGGGTGATCCCGGGCGCGGATCTGGTGTCGGTCACCCTCCGTGCCCCGGACGGGACCTTCCACACCCCGGTTTCGACCGGCGAGGTGGCGCTGGAGCTCGACGAGGTGCAGTATCGCGCCGGAACGGGGCCCTGCGTCGATGCGGCCGACAGCGGAAGCCCCGGCTACATCCGCAGTGAGGATCTGAAGGCGGAGAAGCGGTGGCCGGATTTCTCCGCGGCGGCCGTGCGGCACGGCTACACCGCGATCCTGTCCACCGTGCTGATGCCCGACGCGAACCCGCCCAGGATGCCCGGCGCACTGAACATCTACAGCCACCACCCCGGCGCCCTCGGCTCGGAGGCCCAGGACTCCGCACTCCTGCTGGCCACGCACGGCTCGCTCGCGCTGGCGGGCACCACCGCCGTGAGCCGGGCCGAGCTGGAGTCGAGCCATCTCCGGCGGGCCGTCGAATCGCGCGACGTCATCGGACAGGCGAAAGGGATCCTCATGCAACGTCGCGGCCTGACCGCCGACGAGGCCTTCGACCTGCTGCGCCGGACCTCCCAGGACCTCAACGTCAAACTCGCCGAAGTCGCCCAGACCCTGGCCAGCCGGCATTCGGAACTCGACACCCCTTGATGCGCGTGAAGGCCTCCTTCCCTCGGCTGAGCCGAGGGAAGGAGGCCTTCACGCGAGTCACGTCCAGCTGTACCGGCGTCAGTCGAGGTCGAACCGGTCCAGTTCCATGACCTTGGTCCACGCCTTGGCGAAGTCCGCGACGAACCGCTCCCGCCCGGCCTGACCCGCATAGACCTCGGACAGTGCCCTCAGCTGCGAATTGGAGCCGAAAACGAGGTCGACCGCGGTCGCCGTCCACTTCACCGCGTCCGTGCCGGCGTCGCGGATCTCGTACACGTTCTCCTCGGACTCCGACACCTTCCACCGGGTGCCCGGCGAGAGGAGATTGGTGAAGAAGTCGTTGGTGAGCACACCGGGCCGGTCGGTGAAGACGCCGTGCCGGGTGTCGCCGGCGGTGATCCCGAGCGCACGCAGGCCGCCGACGAGGACGGTCATCTCGGGCGCCGTCAGATCGAGCATGTAGGCGCGCTCGACCAGCAGGACCTCCGGCTGCAGTTTCTCCTCGGGACGCAGGTGGTTGCGGAACCCGTCGGCACGCGGTTCGAGCAGCGCGAACGACTCGACGTCGGTGTCCTCCTGGGTGGCGTCGGTGCGGCCGGGGTGGAACGCCACGGTCACGTCGGCGCCCGCGTCGCGCGCCGCCTTCTCGACGGCGGCCGTGCCCGCCAGCACGATCAGGTCGGCCAGCGAGATCTTGGCGCCACCGGCGTCGTTGAACTCGCGCTGGATGCCCTCCAGGGTCTCCAGCACGCTCGCGAGCTCCTCCGGCCGGTTGACCTCCCAGTCACGCTGGGGCGCCAGGCGGATCCTGGCCCCGTTGGCACCGCCGCGCTTGTCGGTGGACCGGAAGCTCGCAGCGGACGCCCACGCCGTGCCGACCAGCTGCTCGATTGTGAGCCCGGACTCGAGCACCTTCGTCTTGAGCGCGGCGATGTCGGCGTCCCCCACGAGTTCGTGGTCGACGTCCGGCACCGGGTCCTGCCACAGCTGCGGTTCGGGCACCCACGGCCCCAGGAAACGGCTGACCGGGCCCATGTCGCGGTGCAGCAGTTTGTACCAGGCCTTGGCGAACGCGAGCGCGAAGTCGTCCGGGTTCTCCAGGAAGCGGCGCGAGATCTTCTCGTACTCCGGGTCGACGCGCAGCGCCAGATCCGTGGTGAGCATGGTCGGCTTGTGCTTCTTGGCCGGGTCGTGGGCGTCCGGGATGATCGCCTCGGCGTCCTTGGCGACGTACTGCTTGGCGCCGCCGGGGCTGGTGGTGAGCTCCCATTCGTAGCCGAAGAGGATCTCGAAGAAACGGTTGCTCCACTGCGTCGGCTTGTCGGTCCACGTCACCTCGAGGCCGCTGGTGATCGTGTCCGCGCCCTTGCCGCTGCCGTGGGTGCTCAGCCAGCCGAGGCCCTGCGTCTCGAGCGGGGCGGCTTCGGGCTCCGGGCCGACGTGGTCGTCGGCGATACCGGCGCCGTGGGTCTTGCCGAAGGTGTGGCCTCCGGCGATGAGCGCGACGGTCTCCTCGTCGTTCATCGCCATCCGGGCGAAGGTCTCCCGGATGAAATGCGCCGCGGCGGCCGGGTCCGCGTTGCCGCGCGGTCCCTCGGGGTTGACGTAGATGAGGCCCATCTCGGTCGCGCCGACGTCGGGGACCATCTCGGTGTCGCTCGCGTAACGCTCGTCACCCAGCCAGGTGTCTTCGGGACCCCAGAAGATCTCCTCGGGCTCCCAGGTGTCCACGCGGCCGAAACCGAAGCCGAACGTCTTGAACCCCATCGACTCCAGCGCGACGTTCCCGGCGAGCACGAGCAGGTCGGCCCACGAGATCTGCTGGCCGTACTTCTCCTTGACCGGCCACAGCAGCCGCCGTGCCTTGTCGAGGTTGGCGTTGTCGGGCCAGCTGTTGAGCGGGGCGAACCGCTGCGCGCCGTCACCGGCGCCGCCTCGGCCGTCGTGGATGCGGTAGGTGCCCGCGGCGTGCCAGCTCATCCGGATCATCAGGCCGCCGTAGTGGCCGAAGTCGGCCGGCCACCAGTCCTGCGAGGTGGTGAGCACCTCGGTGATATCGCGTTTGAGGGCCTCGACGTCGAGTTTGGCGAATTCCTTGGCGTAGCTGAAGTCCACGCCGAGCGGGTTCGACTTCGACGAGTGGGCGTGCAGCACCGAGAGGTCGAGCTGGTTGGGCCACCAGTCCTTGTTGGTGCGCGGGCGGCCGCCCGATTTGGGCGTCGGCGAGTCGATCGCCGGGTTCTCGCTCTCGCTACCGTGCGCGGTCACGGAGTCGTGGGCCACCGGGCAGCCCTTCTCCGGGTTGTCACTCAATTTCTTTCCTTCCGAGCAGGCGAATTCATCACTGGACAGGTTCGGCCGCACAGCCGGGGCACAGGCCCCAGTAGACGACCTCCGCCTCGTCGATCACGAACCCGTGATCGCCCGAAGCGGTGAGACAGGGGGCATGGCCGACGGCGCAATCGACATCCGCGATCGCCCCGCAGGAACGGCACACGACATGGTGATGGTTGTCCCCCACCCGGGTCTCGTAACGGGCGAGCGCGCCGGCGGGCTGGATCCGCCGGATCAGACCGGTTTCGGTGAGCGCTCGCAGGACGTCGTACACCGCCTGGTGCGAGACCGTCGGCAGATCGGCCCGCACCAGCGTGATCACCGTTTCGGTGTCGACATGCGGATGGTCGCGCAGCGCCGCGAGCACGGCCAGCCGAGGCCGCGTCACGCGCAACGAAACCGCTCGCAGCTGTGCCTCGAAGTCGGACATCACCAAGGACGATAAGAGCGTCTTTGGAACGGGTCAAATCAAGAACCCCGGGGAGTGAAGGCCGGTTTCGAACGCGCTGACACCGGGTAGCCGTGGACCGAGCCATGACTTGCGTGAGGTGAGTTCATGACAACGACCGGCCGGATCGGTGTCGCCGACGTCGAATGTCTCGAAAACGCGGTCGATACGCTGCGCGCGTTGGACTACCGGCAGGGCGGCGCCTTTTCCCGCGACGCGGTGCACGTCGTGAAGTCGGTCAGCCTGCTGCTCAATTGGGGTGCCGTCCCCGGCGGGCTCCGGTCCCGGCTGCTGACCGTGCTCGCGGATCTGCACAATCTGCTGGGCTGGACGGAATTCGACATCGGCCGCCCCGTCCCGGCACGGCTCCGGTTCGACCGCGCGCTCGGCCTCGCCGCCGCGGCGGGCAACGACGATCTCATGGCCAACATCTGTTACCGCCTCGGCAGGCTGGCACTGCACCACGACGACGTCGAAGGCGGGCTGGACCATCTCCGTCAGGGCCAAGCCGCCGCCCACCGCTGCGGTTCCCTGCGGGCACAAGCGATCCTGACGGTCAACGAGGCGTGGGCACTGGCCAAGGCGGGCGACGAGCGCGCCGCCCTCACGAGCCTGGCGAGGGCGGAGTGCGAGTTCGAGAACGCGGGCACCTGGGCAGCGCCACGGCCGTGGGAAGCCTTCTTCGGCACCACGGACATGGCCGCGATGCGCGGGACCGTCCTGACCGAATTGGCCAGGACGGTCGCCGCGCGGCACAGCGAAGAAGCCATCGTGCGGCTACGCGACGCCGTCGACGGCTATGGCGTCGACATGTCCCGCAGCCTCGCGCTCACCCTGATCATGCTCGCGCAGAACCACGCGCTCCAAGGCGATTTCGACGAAGCCGTCCGCATCGGCGACGAGGCGCTGGACCTCGCGCGGGGCCTCGGTTCCACCCGTACCAAGGACCGCCTCGCGCCGCTGGCGGCACTTCTGCGCGGAGACGCCGATCCGGCCTCCCGCGACCTGCTCGCCCGGATCGACCGCTATCGCGCCGAACCGGCTCCTTGACCGGCGAAACGTCGTCCGAGCAGGATCGCGGTCGCCGCGAAGCCGAGACACAGCCCGCCCCAGACCCCCCACCCGCCCCAGGCGAACACGTAGGCGCACAAGAACATCGCGGGCACGCCCACCGCCCAGTACCCCACGAGAGTGCAACGGAGGCCGGAAACGGTGTCACCGAGCCCGCGCAGCAGGCCGACGAGGATGTTCTGCGTTCCCTTGCTGTACTGCTGCGCGATGGCGAACACCAGCAGGGTCGACGCCGTGCCGAGCACCACCGCGTCGGTCTCGTCGCGCAGGAACGGCCACAGCAGCACTTGCGGCACCAGCAGGTATGCCAGGCTCACCACCGCCATCAAGGACCAGGAGAGGGTGAGCGCCTGGCGGGCGATCACCGGTGCGCGATCCCGGTCCCCGTGGGCGACCGCGCGACTGACCAAAATGGACGATCCCTGCGACAGCCCGATGTTGGCCTGGTAGACGATGTAGGCGAGCTGGTTCGCGACGTTCGACGCGGCGAGCATCGCGGGGCCGAACGCACCCATCAGCATCGTCGCGATCGAGGTGATCGCCGCTTCCGAACCGTAGGTGAAGCAGATCGGCGTCCCGTGCCGGACGATGCGCCGGACCACCGCCCGGTCGGCGCGCCACAGCGCGAGGGACACCATGGGGCGCAACTGCGGATCCCGCCGGAGGGCCGAGGCGAACACGGCGAGCGTGAAGAACTGGACCAACGTCGTCGCCAGGCCGATACCGGCGACGCCCAGCTCGGGCAGGCCCGCCCACCCGTAGACGAAGGCGGCGTTGAGGGCGGCGTTGACCGCGATCGACACCAGCGTCACGGCGAGGAGCGAACCCGGCCGCCGCAACCCGACGGCGAACTGGCGCACCACGTTGAGCCACACCATCGGGAACAGCCCGCCGGCCAGCGCGAACATCATCGGACCGGCGAGCGACACGATCTCCGGTTTCTGGCCGAGCGAGGGCAACGCGACGGCGAGTCCACAAAGGACGGCCGCGCCGAGTGCCGCGGTCAGGGTCGCGACGAGCAGCGCCGACCGCAGGAGCGACCGGATCTCGTCCCGCGCCCGCTCGTCGAGTTCGCCGGTGCCGGTGCGGAGTTCCCCGGCCCCGGCCGCCGTCGCCACGAGGTTCCCGACGCCGGTGACCATGCCGACGCACATGGTGCGGATCTGGTTGTAGAGCAGGATCGCCAGCCCGCCCGCCGCCACCGCGGTCACCCCGAGCAGTCCGAGCATGGCCAGGTCGACGCTGGTGAGCGCGACCTGTGCCAGCTGGATCCCCGCGATCGGCGCGGCCAGCCCGGCGAGCGCCCGGTAGCCGCGGGTCGTCACCGCCGTGCTCATCCGCCCACCGCCACCGGGGTCCGGCGCACCGCCCGGTCGCGCGTGGCGACCTTCACGGATTCGGCGTAGGTGGCGAACCAGCGGTCCATCCGGCGGTGGGCCAGTTCGTCGAGTACGCCCCTGGCGCGCAGCCACTCGTCGTCGTACACCGAGTCGAGGTACTTCTCCCCCGCGTCGTTGCACAGCACCACGACGACACTTCCGGCCGGATACGCGTAAAGCCGTCGCAGCGCGACGTGGATCGCGCCGCCGGTGGTCCCGCCGACCAGTACCCCGGTCCGCCGGGCGACGACGCGGGCCCCGGCGAACGCGTCACTGTCGGAAACGCGGTGGGCTTCGCCGATCACCGACCGGTCGACGTTGTCCCCGATCGGGAAACCGGCCGGGCTGCCCGCCCCGGTCTGGTGGTAGATCCCCGGCGCGCCACCGAAGATGATCGAGCCGACGGGTTCGACCGCCACCGCGTGGGTGCCCGCACCCGCCGCGCGCAAGGCGCGGGCCGTACCGCACAGGGAGCCGCCCGTGCCGATCGCCGCGACGAGCACGTCGACGTCGCCGAGTTGGTCGAGGAGTTCCCGCGCCAGCCCGGTGTAGCCGTTGCCGTTGCCGGGATGGTTGTGCTGATCGGGATGGTAGGCACCGGTTTCCGCGGCGATGCGGGCCGCCACCCGCCGCCGCTGGACCGAACTGACCCCGCCGTCCGGCGGGCAGTCGACGAACACCAGTTCCGCGCCGAGCGCGCGCAGCATCCCGAGTTTCTCGCGGGCGGCGTGGTGATCGACCACGGCGGTGAACCGGTAGCCGCGTTCCAGTGCGACCAGCGCGAGCCCGTTCCCGGTGTTGCCGGAGGTGGGTTCGACGATATGCCCGCCCGGCCGCAGGTGTCCGTCGAGCTCCGCCTCGTCGATCATCTGCCTGGCCATGCGCACCTTGCACGAGCCGGTGGGGTTGAGGTGGTCGAGTTTGAGCAGCAGGCGCGTGCCGGTGCCGGTGCGCGCGAGCTCCAGCAGCGGCGTGTTCCCGATCAGGTCGGACGCGCGCCGGACGATCGTCATCGGATCTCCTGGATCGGGTGGTCGGTGTCGAGGTGCCAGCGATCGCCGTCGACCACCACTTTCGGCGGCAACGGAAGCTGGTGGAAACCGCTCTCGTTCTTGTCCATCTGGTAGCCGGCCGTGTTGGGGTACACGAGCAGGTCGCCGGTCCTCGGCCGCGCGGGCAGCTCCACCGCACGCCAGGTCAGCACGTCGTACTCCATGCAGCTCGACCCGGCGACGATGGTCCGCACCGGCGTGCCGCCCGGCCCGTCCCGGCGCACGAGCAGCGGGTCGGGCAGGAACTCGCTGCCCTTCCACTGTTCGGACAGGCTCATGGACAGGCCCGCGACCGTGGTGATCAGGTGGTCTCCGCCCGGTTTGCAGCCCAGCACCGGGAACACCGAGAACCCGGCGCCGTCGACGAGGGCCCGGCCGGGTTCGAGCAGCAGCTCGATCCCGGCCGCGCGCAGGCGCTCCGCCAGTGTCTTCCCGGCGATCTCGTGCCGGAGGATCGCGGTCACCATCGCCGCCCCGGTCGGCGCCTGGTGGTACGGGTACGTCCTGGCCGGATTGCGGCCGGCGTGGAACCAGCCGTCGTGCCTGCCGGACTCGAACCGCGCCCAGTCACCGGCGTCCACATAGGACACGGCGATCCCGCCGCCCGCGCTGATCTTGGACGCGGGATGCCCGAGCGCGCGGGCGTCGTGGCACAGATCGATCAGATACGCGGCGAGTTCCGCCCGTGGCACGGGGTCGTAGCCGTCGAGGTGGAACGAGAAACCCCGCAGGACAACCGGGCCGCCGCACTGTCGCACCGCCGCTTTCACCGCGTCGGGCGCGAAACCGAACCGGCTCTCCGGCGCGGACGGCGGCCGCACCCGCAGCAGCACTTCGGCGGTCTCCCCCAGTTCGGTGGCGAGCCGGGCGACGCGTTCCAGCTCGTCGGCCGCGTCCACCGCGATGAGACAGCGATGCCGTAGGGCGAGCCAAAGGAGTCCGTCGGGTTTGGCGGCGCCGGTGACCCCGATCGACTCGCCGCGCAGGCCGTTTCCGAGGGCGTGCACCAGTTCGGGCACACTCGCGACGTCGACCCCCGTGCCGGGACGCGTGCACTCCCGCAGCCAGGCCGCCGCCTTGTTCGCCTTCTTCCCGTAGTAAACGGTGCCTTCGACGCGTTCGGCGGCGAGCGCGTCGACCATTCCCGCGAGGTTCTCGGCGAAGGTGGCCGGATGGATCACGTGGAACGGACCGCCGCCGACCCCGCGGGCGATCTCCCACAGCGTCTCGGAGTCACGCAACCGGTGCGCCCAGGGACGTTCGAGCGCGGGCAGGGGCGGGGACAGGGTGTCGATCAGGTCCACAGGGCCACCTCGCGGCCGCGGCCGGCGGCGATGGCACGCGCGGCCAGCGCGTGCGCCACCGGGATGTCGGTGATGATCATGCCGCTGCTGAAGGCGAACACCCGGTCTTCGTCGCCGCGGCGGCCGGGGGCCTTGCCCGCGAGGATCTCCGGGAGTTCGGCGTCGATGCGGAACACGCCGTCCGGACCCGCCATCCGCTGCCCGGTCACCTCGACCTGCGCGCCGCTGGTGGCCACCGTGTAGTCGGCCTCGGCGAGCGTGCCTTCCTGGACTCCCTTGCTGGCGACCGAGATCAGCAGGCCGCCCGGCGGCAGCCAGCCGAGGCGGATCTTCGGGTGGGCCGCCCGGCCCGACGCGGCGACCACGATGTCGGACTCGCGCGCCGCGGCCTCCACGTCGTCGACGAGTTCGACCTCGCGGTCGGGGAAGCGCTCCTTCAGCGCGGCGACGCTGTCGCGAAGACCGTCGGGATGCGTGCCGAACAGCCGCAGCCGCTCCAGCTCCGGCAGGGCGGTGAGCAGGTACGGCAGCGTCCGGATCCCCTGCGCACCGGAGCCGACCATGAGCGCGGATCGCGCGCCCGGCCGAGCGCAGGACCGCGCGATCAACGCGGTGCTCGCGGGCGTGCGGGTGGCGCCGACGCGGTGGCAGTCCATGAGCGCGAACGGCAGGCCCGTGGTGTCGTCGTACAGGGTGATGGTCGTGTAGTACTTCTCGGCCGACGTGCTGCCCTGGCGGTAGCTCGTCTTGAACGCGGCCTGTTCGAGGGAACCGTCGTAGCCGAGCATCGAGTACGCGACGGCGTCCCGCGCGGGGTCCGGCATCGGCACCATCAGCTTCGCCGGGTTCCGCGACGCCCCGGCCGCGTAGGCCAGATAGCCGTCTTCGACCATCGTGATCGCCTCGCCAGGGGTGAGTTCGAGGCTGTGCAGATCCGAGCGCGTGAGTATGTGCAGCGAGGGACCGGAGCTCATGAACGATCGACCTTTCTCGTGGGAAGGTGGCGCGCCGCAGCTTAATGAAAATGATTGTCTTTATCGATGACTGTGGCCCTTGTCACGCTAGGCTGGCGGCCGTGAGTGGACCCTGGAGCGCTTCGGAAAGCCGCGCGCGAGCGGAAGAAGTGCGGCATCTCAACGCGATCGGCCATCTGGCGCCGCACAATCACGCGACCGCGCAGGCGGGCCCGCTCAGCGGGATCCCGTTGGTGGTCAAGGACAACATCCACGTCGCCGGGATGCCGAACACCGCGGGGACCCCGGCGCTGGCGCATCACGTTCCGCGCGAGCACGCGACCGTGGTCCGGCGGCTGACCGACGCGGGCGCCGTCGTCGTCGGCAAGGCGACCATGCACGAACTCGCCCTCGGCATCACCTGCGACACGACGCCGCTCGGCCCGCTGCGCAACGCGTGCGACCCGTCCCGGTTCGCCGGGGGCAGCAGCGGCGGGACCGCGGTCGCCGTCGCGGCGGGCATCGTGCCGGCCGGCCTGGGCACCGACACCGGCGGTTCGGCCCGGGTTCCCGCCGCGCTCAACGGGGTCTGCGGTTTCCGGCCCACCACGGGCCGCTACCCGTCCGACGGCATGACGCCGCTGAGCAGCACGCGGGACACGGCCGGACCGATCGCCCGCACGGTCACCGATCTCGCGCTCCTCGACGCGGTCCTCGCGGCGGAAGAGCCGGCACCGCTGAGCGAGCGCACGTCGATCCGGCTGGGTGTGCCGCACGGTTTCCTGACCGGCGACCTGTCCGAAGACGTCGAAGAACTCTGGGAGGCCGCGCTCGCCCGCTTGGGCGCGGCAGGCGTCACCCTGGTGCCGCTCGACGACACGCCCCTCGCCGAACTCGTCGTCGATCAGGGAATGCCGCTGGTGATCCATGAAGCAGGCGTCGGGCTCCGGTCCTACCTCGCCGAGCACGTACCCGAGGTCTCGTTCGAGCGGCTCGTTCGCGAGATCGCCGCACCCGACGTCCGGGCTATCTTCGCCGAGGCGGTCGTGCCGGGCGTCGAGCCCGCCGTCTACGAAGCGGCCCTCGCCACCCGCTCCGCCTTGCGCCGCGCCTACGCGAAGATCTTCGACGAGAACGGCATCGACGCGCTGGCCTTCCCCACCACACCGGCGACGGCCCGGGACTTCTCGGCCGTCGGGAGCTTCGTGCACCGAGGGCGCGAGGTGCCGACGTTCCCCACCTTCATCCGCAACTGCCAGCCCGGCAGTATCGCGGGATTCCCCGGCCTGACCGTCCCGATGGGGCGCGCACGCGACGGCCTTCCCGCCGGGCTGGCACTCGACGGTCTGGTCGGGGACGACCGGAAGTTGCTGGGCGTGGGGGCTTTCGTCGAGCGGGTTCTGTAGAGGTCCATGAAGGGCGGCTGCCCGCGTGTCGCGAAAGCCACTTTCGGGACATCAGACGTCGCGAAAGTGGCTTTCGCGACTGGCGGGCGAACGTCGATCGCGGGTCAGGTCCGTGAAGGCCTCCTTGCCTACCCTGAAGGTAGTGAAGGAGGCCTTCACTACCTTCAGGAGCGCTGCCTGTGCCCCATAAGCACCAGCAGCCACAGCGGCCGCACGTGAAGGCCCTCCAAGTACATGAAGGCCCCCTTCCTTGCGTCTAGCGCAAGCAAGGGGGCCTTCATGTACTTCAGAACCACTACCTAAGCCCGGATGCTGGCCCGAAGCGCGTCGATCAGCGCCGCCGCAGCCGGAGGGTCGGGCGGATCGCCGTAGGTGACGGCGTAGATCTGACGTGGGTCTTCGGCCAGTTCGGTGGCGTGCACCCCGGGCATCCGATGCGCGCGCAGCGCCAGCCGGGGCAGCGTGGTGACGCCCATCCGGGCCGCGACCAGCGCCTGCATGACCACGATGTCGTCGCTGACCATCGAAATACGCGGGGCGAACCCGGCCCGCCCGCAGATCGTGACGAGTTCGTCCTGGCAGCGGGCGCAGCCGCCGATCCAGGTCGAGTCACGGTGATCGGCGATGGTCTGCCCCGGTTCGCTGGTGAGCAGATAGATCGGGTCCTCCAGCAGGTGCACGAGCCGGAGCCCCTGCTCCTCACGGGGCGTGTCCGCGTACCGGAAGATCAGCGCGACGTCGATCCGCCCTTCCCGCAGCATGCGCAGCGCCTCGCCCGGATGTTCGTCCACCAGCCCCAGTTCGAGTCCGGGATGCGCGCGGGCCAGCGTCGCGGCCGCGTCGGGGACGATCGTGCTCAGGATCGACTGGAAACCCGCCATCCGGACCCGCCCGGCGCGCAAGCCCACCTGCGCCGCCAGCTCGGCTTCGGCGCCTTCGACCCGGCCGACGATCTCGGCGGCGCGGGTGGCGAGCAGTTCCCCTTCGGGAGTGAGCCGGATGCCGCGGCCGATCCGTTGGACCAGCTTCGCGCCCGTCGCCGCCTCCAACCTCGCGAGATGGTGGCTCACCGCCGGCTGTGTGTAGTGCAGTTCCTTCGCCGCCGCGGTCATCGAACCGTGCCGCGCGACCGCCGCCAGCACCGTGAGCTGCACCAGATTCAGCATGGATAAAGAATATCTATATCAAGGAAAGAACGTCGTCATTGGACGCCGCCCGGACGGCGGACCACGATGAGAAACGACGAGAAGGGAGAACGAAAAATGACCGTCACCACCCTCAGACCAGGCCTTCCGGAGCTGATTAAACGTCTGAGCCAATGCACCGGGAGACCATCCGAACCCCTTGTCACCGCACAAGCCGTCGCGAATGTTCTCACCGAACTCCGCCCGACCCCGCAGCTGCTCACCGCGGCGGAACGCGCCGGCTCCCCCGACGGCTACACCCGCACCACCCTGCACGCCGAGTCCGCCTTTTCGATCGTCGCCCTGGTGTGGCAGCCCGGTCAGCTCACCGAGATCCACGATCATCTGGTGTGGTGTACCTTCCTTGTCCTGCAAGGAACCGAGACCGAGACCATCTTCGACATCGACGACGATCGGCTGGTCCGGAAGGCCCAGCGGCAACGCCCGGCGGGGTCGGTGAGCGGCGTCGCGCCGCCCGACGACATCCACCAGGTGCACAACGCGGGCGACACCGTCGCTATCACCTTGCACGTGTACGGCGCCGACCTGAGCAAGGGAACGAGCGTGCGCCGCAATTACCGGATGCGCGCCACCGCGCGGTGAAAGGCTCAATCGGCAGGGCCATTTCGCCCAGCGCGCCCGACCGATATCGGCGCACGATTCCCGGACGCCCTATCCGGCGTTTCGGCGCCGCATGCCGATGGTCCCGGGAGCGGTCTCCACGAAACCGTGGCGTTCGTAGAGCCGCCATCCGGGTGGATCGCCGAGCAGATTGACGTACGCACCCGGCGCCGCGGCGTCGATCGCCGCGAGAAGGGCCTCGAGGACGGCGTCCCCGATGCCGCGGCGCTGGTGGGCGGGCAGAACGGCCATGTCGACGATGTGGAAGTACCACCCGCCGTCGCTGATCACCCGGCCCATCCCGACGGTCTCACCGGTGGGCCGGTGGATCACCCGGACCGACGTCCAGGCGCCGCCGACCCCGCGCTCCGCCTGTTCCCTCGGCGGTTCGCTGAGACCGGCCTCGCGGCGCAGCCGCAGGTAGTCGTCGACCGACGGGGAGCCTGCTTCCAGGCGGTAAGAGTCGTCCATGACGGGCTTGCCTTTCTGTCATACCAACGGCCTACAGCGTCGCACCCGGGGCCGGTCCATCCACAATGGCCCCACGGTGAATCGCCGGAGCGAGCCCGGAAAACGACTTCACGAAGTCGATATCGGACGCATCGGGTTTTCCAACGAAATCAACCAGTCCGTTACGCCGGGCGCCGGATCCTGGCTTTCCACGCGTCCGGTGCGGCGCGTTCGGAATCTGTATCCCCGTTCCGCCGTCCGGCCCAAATCCGGCGCCCCGCGTGGCGGCTTTTCGCCCTTGTCACCCGATTGCTGGTCCTCACCCGCGCGGATAAGCGGGAAGATCACTGCCGGACCGCGACGAAAGAGGATTCGGCGAAAAATGAGTACCGACGTCGCCGCGACGGTCGGTTCGACGGATCGCCCGAGCGAGCGAACCTGTTCTCGGCGAATGCGAGCGCCGCCCGGCCCGGGCCGACCGCACGGCCCGGGCCACACCGGGCGCCCGTCGATACCCCAAGGGGAACCATGAACCGCGTCACCACGCTCGTAGTAGACGATCAACCCCTCATCAGATACGCGCTCAGCAGGCTGTTGCGGGATTCGGCGGGGGTGGGGGCGGTGGCCGAAGCCGCGAGTGAGCCGGAAGCGTTGTGGCAGTGCGAAAAGAGCCATCCCGACATGGTCATCACCGAACTGTCGATCTGGGGTGAGCCCGCCGGGACCGCGATCTGCCGGTTCGTGAAGGAACAGTTCGAACGCGCGGCCGTCCTGGTCTTCGCCGGTGATTCGTCGCCATCGGCCATCGCCATGGCGCTGAACGCGGGCGCCGACAGCTTCGTGCACAAGTCGGCCAGCGGCGGCCAGGTGATGTCGGCGGTGCGCTCGACGCTCGCCGGGCAGCGAGTCTGCGTGCAGGCGGGCGGAACCCCGCCTGCGGTCACCGAGGCCGTGCGCTACGCGAGCGCGATGACCAGACGGGAGGAGGAGATCCTCGCGCTGATCCTCTACCGGTGGTCGAACGACGAGATCGCCGAAGAACTGCACCTAGCGACGCAGACCGTGAAGAACTACGTCAGCCGGATCCTGCAGAAGCTGGGCTTCGGCAGCAGGCGCGACCTGTTCCGGGCGCTGCGTTTCCGGCCGGGCGGAAACCCGTTGCCGCGGCTGGAGACGACCGAACGCGAAGGCGAGTTGCACACCGCGGACGGGTACCGGGGCTAGCCCGGCCGGGCGAGCGGCGTACCGGGAGTACCGAGACCGGACGAGGTTCGGTACCCGCCGTATCCTGTGGCACCGAGATCGTTTTTCTAGCGTTGCTGTCATGACGAAGCCAGGTTCCCTGTTCCTGCTCCTCGTGCTCGCCGGAACCCCCGCCCCGGACACCGTGCGGGCTTCGTCGGCCAAGATCCACGAGGTGCTCGGCGGCCCGGCAGGCTACATCGACCTGCACAACACCGGCGCCACCACCCTCGACATCGGCGGCTGGTCCGTTCAGGCGTGCACGGGCGAGGCGACGCCCGTCGAACTGGCCACCATGCCCGCCGGGAGCGAGATCCCCGCCGGTGACCATTTCCTCATCACCGCACAGGGTTTCGGCGGGACGGCGCAGCAACTGGTCGTCGAGGCGATCGTCGGGGACGGCGAGATGCTGCTGGACCGGCGCGGGGCCAAGGCCGACAGCGTCGGATGGGCGCCGTCGTCGCCCTGCCGCGAGAACCAGGCCGCCGTCCCCTGCCCCGGGCTCGCCCAGTCGAGGGACGCCGTCAGCCGCGACACCGACAACAACAAGGCCGACTTCGGTTGCGTACGGCCGGCCGACTGAAAGCACACCACCGGTACGAGAAAGGTGCGGTCGTGACCGCGAACAGCGAACGCGGGGACGCGACCCCGCTGTGCGAACTGCTCGCCGAACAACGAATCGCGAAAGGATGGTCACAAGGCGATCTGGTCGTGAGGTTGCACATCCGCTCCGGCAACGACAGTGTGACCAGGGAAGAGATTTCCCGCTGGGAGCGGGGAAAACGCATTCCCGGTCCCTATTGGCGGCAGTGGCTCAGCGCTGTGCTGGACACCTCCAGCCGCGAGCTCGAACTCGCCGCCGCGGTCGCCAGAAGGCGGCGCCGGAGCATTATCGCGTGACGCGAAAGTACCGGAAAACTGGCCCCTTCCCGGCGGCACCCCGATTCTCGGATGATTGTCGGTGTCGGCACCGGCGGGAAAGGATTCCGGTCCGACGGAAAATCCCCCGGAAAACCAAGCTGAAAGGAATTTCCCGTGCGACGAATTCTGGGCGTTTCGGCGGTATTCGCGATGCTGGCGATGGGTATGGCCGGTGGTGTCGCGAACGCGGCGGGCGAGAGCGAGGGCACCGAGGCCGCCCCGCTCGTCTCGTCCACCGTGGTCATCAACGAGGTTTCGACCCGCGGCGTGAACGGTCTGCTCGACGAGTTCATCGAGCTGCGCAACGTCTCGAACCAGCCGCAGGACGTGAGCGGCTACGTGATCCGGATCTACTCGCCGTCGAACGTCGTGACCGACACGATCGTCCTGCCGGCGGGCACGATCCTGCAGCCGAAGGGCAACGCGGGCCAGTACGCGGTGCTGGTCGGGCAGAACTTCTCCGGCACCATCGTCGACCAGACCTACGTCATCCCCTTCACGCTGACCGGCGCCGAGGGCATCCCGACCGCCGGTGGCCTCTCGCTGCAGAACATGGCGAGCGCGAAGATCGACGGTGTGGCCTTCAGCAACGCGGTCGTGACCCCGCGTGAAGGCCAGGCCGCGATCCCGGAGAACGCCGTCACCGATCAGCTCAACGCGGCGAACACCCGCAACATCCTGAGCACCGACACCGACAACAACCGGCAGGACTTCTCGCTGCAGCTGCGCACCCCGGGTCTGTAAGTCCCCCAGCACCGACCCGTCTCTCGACCGGGCCCGGGCCGCCGTCGGCGGTCCGGGCCCTTCCCTGGCGGTATCTCGCCAACGGCGACATACCGCCAACGATAATTGTGTTCATCCGGGAACTCCTGCCTCATCCTCGGGAAACTCCATCTTCGCGGCGGCCGTGCCCACGGCCGCTTCTCACTATCCGAGGAGAGTGAGGCTCGATGTTCCCCCGTTCCCCTCACCTGACGAGACACCCCTGGCACCCGGTGGCGATCCTGGCGGCCTCCGCACTGGTCGCCCTCATCCCCCTGCCGGTGATCGCGACCACCGCGACCGCCGCCGTATCCGGCCCCGCTCCCGTCACCGGGCGGCCGGACGTCCATCGCGTCACGTTGCTCACCGGCGACGTGGTGACCTACGAACGAGACGGAGCCGGGCACGGCACCGCACAGGTCGAACCGGCGGTGCGGCCGGACCGGCCGAGCCCGGCGTTCCAGATCACCACTACGGCCGAAGGGCTGATGGTGTATCCGTCGGACGCGCTTCCGTTCGTCGGCAAGGGATTGCTGAGCCCGGAGCTGTTCAACGTCACCACGCTCGTCGGCGACCGGCGTGACGACGCGGCGAGCACCACGATTCCTGTCATCGTGCGTTACGGCGACCGGCCGGGGCTGTCCGCCCGGACTCTGGACGCGAAGGCGAAGGCGCTTCCGCAGACCCAGCGGCTCACCCCGCTGGTCACGGCCAACGGAGTGGGGGTTCAGGTCAAGAAGGCGGGGACGGGCGAATTCTGGCGTTCCCTCGTCGGATTCGATCCGGGCGGGAAACCCGTGTTGAACCAAGGGATCGCGCAAGTCCGGCTGGACAGGAAGGTCCGGGTGACACTGGACAAGAGCACCGCGCGGGTCGGTGCGCCGTCGGCGTGGAGCGGCGGGTGGACCGGGAAGGGGACCACGGTCGCGGTGGTGGACACCGGGATCGACGAGAACCATCCCGACCTGGCGGGCAAGACGGTCGCCTCCGCGGACTTCAGCGGGGAAGGCGACGTCGTGGACCGCCACGGCCACGGCACGCACGTCGCGTCGATCGTCGCCGGTACCGGCGCGGCCTCGGGCGGCCGGTACAAAGGCGTGGCGCCGGACGCGAATCTGGTGGTGGCCAAGGTTTTCGACGCCTCCGGCGAGGGTGACACCGCACAGGTGATGGCCGGGGTCGACTGGGCCGTCGCGCAGGGCGCGAAGATCGTGAACCTCAGCCTCGGCGCCGGCGTCAGCGACGGGGCCGACCCGATGAGCGAGCAGATCGACTCGCTTTCGGCGAAGTCCGGCACGCTGTTCGTGGTCGCGGCCGGGAACTCCGGACCGGGCGACCGGACTGTCACGACGCCGGGTGCGGCGACGTCCGCGCTCACCGTCGGGGCGGTCGACCGGGAGGACAAGATCGCGTGGTTCAGCAGCCGCGGCCCGCGGTTGCGGGACGCCTCGGTCAAGCCGGAGATCACCGCGCCGGGTGTCGGGATCGTCGCCGCCAGGGCCGCGGACACGGCGCTGGGCGAGCCGGTGGACGCCTCCTACACCGCCGCGTCCGGCACCTCGATGGCGACTCCGCACGTGGCGGGCGCCGCGGCGATCCTGCTGCAGCAGCGACCGGAATTGACCGGGCAGGCGCTGAAGAACACCCTCGTCACCACGGCCAAGGACGTCGGCCTTCGCTGGTTCGAGCAAGGCGCCGGACTCCTCGACGTCGCGCGGGCCGTGTCGCAGAAGGCGACCGGCACCGCGGTCGCGAGCTTCGGCCGTAACGAGCGGACGACCAACGCCTCGGCACAGGTCGTCCGGCAGTTGTCCTACACCAACACCGGGGACCAGCCGCTGAACCTGAACCTGAAGCTGACCGTGCGACCTTGGGACGGCGGCGCCGCGCCGGGCACCGGGATGCGCCTGGCGAAGACGGATCTGTCGATCCCGCCGAAGTCGAGTGCCACCGTCGACCTCGCCGTGAACCCGAACGAAGGAACGGCGGGCGTCTACGGCGGTGCCGTGGTGGCCACGACCGCGGACGGGACCAACGCGGTGCGGACGCCCGTGAGCACCTACAACGCGGCCGAACTGTTCCCGGTGACGATCCGGGTCCGGGACTCGGCGGGCGGGCCCGCCCAGTCCGCGTCGGCTCAGCTGATCGACGACGCGGCCGGTGCGGGTAACCGCAACGACCCGTTCCTCGACCAGGTCAGCCAGCAGATCGGCCTGGTCGACGGGGTCGGCCGGGTGCTCGTGCCCGCCGGACGCTATTCGGCGCTCGGCTGGGCGATGGAGCGCGGGCTGACGGTGCGCCGCTGGTCGGCGATGAGCACGACGCAGGTCGCCGTCACGGGCCCGGCGGAGATCGCGCTGAACGCGGCGAGCGCCGTCCCGGCGGGGCTGATCATGCCCACTCCCACCGATCTGCGCGACCGCACGGTGATGCTGCGGCGCGTGATCCCCGGCGGAGCGGGTGTGAACGGTTACGTCGGCGAAGCCGGGCTGGCCTCGGGCGCGGGTTGGGAGGTGCGCGTGACCCCAGCGGCCGCCACCTCGGCGGGCGCGATTTCGTTGCAGGACAGCGCGACACTGTCCCAGACCGCGGTCGAGATGCGGATCGCCGATGGCGGTTCGGCCGTGCTGAACCCGGCGTACGACGTGCCGACGTTGACGACGAAGTCACCCGGTGAGCGAACGCTGCCGGTCGTGTTCGGCGGCGCGGGTGATCTCACCGGTCTCGACGTCCGCGGAAAGGCCGTCCTGGTAAGGATTCCGGTCCCGCCCGGGGCACCGGACCCGGTGAGCGCGGTCTCCGCGGGCATCGCGAACGCGGCACGCGCGGTGTCCGCCGCGGGCGGAGCGGCGTTGATCCCCTACGCCGGTTCGCCGGGTTCGCTGAGCGTTCCGGGCCTCAGCAGCGCGGTGGTGCCGACCTTGTCCCTCGGCTGGGACGAAGGCGAAAAGCTGCGGACCGCCGGTGCCGTTTCGGTGCGCTTGCTGGTGCGCGCGGCTCCGGACGCGATGTACAACCTCAGCTACCTCGACGCCAACGGCGTGCCGAAGGAGCTCGTCCGGCGGGTCGACCGGAAGACCTTGGTCGCCACGAAAACCGGTTACCAGGCCGAAAAACCGGGACTGACCGGACAGAAGAACTGGTACGCCTTCCCGACCGGCCTGTGGAAGACGCAGGCGGTGCAGGGCACGAAGATCCCGGTTCCCGGCTCCTGGACCGAATACACCGGCCCGGCGGACGATCGGCTGGTCTGGAAACGGGTCGTCACCCTGTCCGGCAACGACACCGCGGGGCGTCGCGCCGCGCTGAGCATGAACGCGCAGAACGTCTACCGCGCGGGCGAGCGGTCGAGACCGGACGAGTTCTGGTTCCGCGCACCACTGCACAGCGGCTCGGTGGAACTGCCCGCCGATCATCCGGCCCGGTATCCGGCGACGGCCTCCGGCTGGGCGGTGCTGTGCTCGATGTGCCGTGGCGGCACGGATCCCGATCTGTTCGTCCCCGGCCTGCAGTGGATGGACGGCACGACCGGGGCGGGTTCGGGTGGGCATTACGCGAATCCCTACGAGAACGCGCGGTACTTCGCGGCGACCACGGCGCGGTTGTTCCGGGACGGGACCGAGATCCCGCGGTCCAATGCGGACGATCCGCTCGCGCTCATCCCGGAGTTCCGGCTCGCACCGGCCCCCGCCACCTACCGGCTGGACGTGACCGACGTGATGCCCGGCCCGGCTCAGGTCGGCATCCCGAGCGGGGCGCTGTTCCAGCACGCCCCGAGGACGGACACGTCGTGGACGTTCGCCTCGGCGCGGTCGGACGCTCCGGCACCGCTCGGCTTCTCCTGCCACAACGCGGGCAAGTCGTGTTCCTTCCAGCCGCTCATCCAGCTGGACCACCGGTTGCCGCTGGATCTCGGCGGCCGCGCCCCGGCCGGGCGCCCGTTCACCTTCGACGTGTCCGCCGGCTCGCACAGCGGCGCGCGGGGCGGCGGACCGGTGACGCGGCTGCAGGTGTCGGCGTCGACGGACGGCGGGCGCACGTGGGCGGCGGCGACCGTCCGGCCGGGCGCGAACGGGCTGTGGTCGGTGACGGTGGCCCACCCGCCACTCGCGGCGACGGACGGGTTCGTCTGGCTGCGCTCGGAAGCACGGGACAGCTCGGGCAACACCGTGACGCAGACGGTCCAGCGGGCCTACGCGCTCACGGACGTGGCGAAGGCGAACCCGCGCGCTCGCTGACGTCGTCCTCGATCGGGGGTTGGGTCGACGGCAAGGTGACCCAGCCCCGCGTGGCGACCTGAAGCCCGGCCTGGAACCGGGTGGTCGCGCCGAGCGCGGTCATGAGGTCGCGGAGCCGTCGCTGGAACGTCCGGTAGCTCATGCCGAGTTGTTTGGCGATGCTCCGGTCCGGCAGGCCGGTGGTCAGCAAGGCGAGCAGGCGGGCGTCGTCGGAAGGGGCGACGTCCGCCAGTTCGGCCGAACCGGGCAGGCGTAGCGGAAGCCCGCTCTGCCAAAGGAAAGCGAAGACCGCGCCGAGCGCGTCGAGCAACGCGCACGGGTGGATCACCAAGGCCGCGCCGACCTCGGGGAGATCGGACCGCAGTGGCACCAGTCCGACGCGCTGGTCGACCACGATCATCTTGAGCGGGGCGCTGGTGACCACGCGGGCCTCCTCGCCGAGGGCGAGACCCGCCTCCAGATCGGAGGACAGGTCGTGCATTTCCAGCGCGCTGCGCTCGTAAACCCCGCGAAAGCGCACCCCCCGGCCGAGGAGATCACGTTCGGCGGGATGCAGGACGCTCGGTGTTTGCGCGTAAGGCGGTTTGTCGACGAAGGCGACCTCCCGCTCGGCCGAGCGCAACAGCTGATCCGCCCTTTCGGCGATCAGCGCGTCGCCGTGGATCACCTCGATGAGATCGACCGGGCGTTCGCCGGACGTCGCGCGGTACCGCTCGCGCAACCGGTCGGCGACAAGCCGCGCGCTCGCCAGTTCCTGTTCCTTCAGCCGGAGCATCGCCTCCAGCGCGATCTCCGGCCGCACCGCCGAATACGCCTCCGCGCGGCCGGGAAGCCTGACGAGTAAACCTTTTTCCGTCAGCGCGCCCAGCACGCGGAGCAGCCGTTGCCGCGGCAGCCCGGTGCGTTGCCGGATTTCGGCGACGGTCAGCGAACCGGTGCCGGCGAAGGCATCGTAGACCTCGACGTCGGTTTCGTTCAGACCGATGATGTCCAGCAAATCGTCTCCCGCCACAGCCGCGGTCGCCTTCGTCCGACCATACCGCTGGAATCCGGCGGGCAAAAGGACCGCGTCGCGTCCGGACCGTCCACTGTGGTCAGTCGTGGTCGGGGATCCCGTGGAGATGGTGATCGGCCGCGTTCATGACCTCGGCCAGCAAACGCCGGACGTGCCCGCCGCGCGCCCGGTAGAGGATCCGGCGGCCGTCCCTGCGCTGGGTGACCAATCCGGCCAGCTTGAGCTTGGCCAGATGCTGGGACACCGCCGGACGCGCGATGTCCACCGCGGCCGCCAGTGACGCGACGTCGTACTCCTCGCCGCTGATCAGCCACAGCATCCGCATCCGGGTGGGATCCGCGAGCATCCGCAACGCCGTGGACGCGGCTTCGACCTGGTCGTCCGGCGGCAGCTGGGACCACTGGTCGCCTGATTCGTCATGTGCGTACATGAGCACCTATCATGGAAAGGAGGCCGCACGAGAGGAGCCGCGAAACGTGTCGCTGTTCGGTCATCGTGACTATCGGCATCTGTTCGGGGCGCAACTGGTCGCGCTGTTCGGCACTGGATTGACGACCGTAGCGCTCGGGCTGCTGGCCTACGACTTGGCGGGGTCCGACGCGGGCGCCGTCCTGGGCACCGCGCTGGCCATCAAGATGATCACCTACGTCACGGTGGCTCCGCTCTCCGTCGCCTACGCCGACCGGGTGCCGCGCCGTTTCCTCCTCGTCACCCTGGACACGGTCCGCGCGCTGGTGGTGCTCGTCCTGCCCTTCGTCGACCAGATCTGGCAGATCTACGTCCTGATCGTGGTCCTCCAGTCGGCGTCGGCCTCGTTCACCCCGGCGTTCCAGGCCGTACTCCCCGACCTCCTTCCCGGCGAACGCGACTACACGAAGGCACTGTCGCTGTCCCAGCTGGCCTCGACGATGGAGAGCCTCCTCAGCCCGCTCCTGGCCGCCGCCGTGCTCAGTCTCGTGTCCTTCCACTGGCTGTTCACCGGTACTTCGCTCGGTTTCGCGGCCTCCGCCGCGCTGGTGCTGAGCACCCGGATCCCGGACGCGGCGCGTGGCGACCGCGGCGGGGCCTGGGAGCGCACCATGGCCGGGATCAAGATGTACGTCGCGACCCCGCGCCTGCGGGGCACCCTCGGCCTCGACCTGGTGGTCGCGGCGGCCGGCTCCGTGGTCATGGTCAATACCGTGAACTACGTCCGAGACTCCCTCGGCGGAACACAGTCCGACGTCGCCCTGCTCCTGGCGGCCAACGGCGCCGGCACCATCCTGGCCGCGCTCCTGCTCCCCCGCGTGCTCGACGGGATCGGCGACCGCACCGTCATGCTCACCGGCGGCGGAACCCTGCTCGCCGGACTGACCGGCGCCATCGCACTGTCCACAGTGGAGTCCGGAGCCGCGGCGCCGGTCGTATGGGCCGTCATCGGCCTCGGCACCGGACTCGTCCTCACCCCCGTCGGCCGGGTCCTGCGCAGATCCAGCCGTCCCGCCGACCGGCCCGCGATCTTCGCCGCCCGGTTCTCCCTTTCCCACGCCTGCTGGCTCCTCGCCTACCCGATCGCCGGACGGCTCGCCACCGACGCCGGATTCACCGTCACCTGGCTCGTCCTCGGCGCACTCGGCGTCATCGGCTTCGTCACGGCCGTCCGCGCGTGGCCACGAAACGACGAAGACCATCCCCGCCTGCACGCGAAAGCGGGATTTCGAAATCCGTAACGACCTCTCCGAGCCGTTCGACTCATCGGTTGATGGAAGCCACCGGGCACAGGAGTACGGCATGCGCCGTATTGCTCATGCTGTTGTTTTCCCTCTCGGGTTCTCTTGACCGGTCGACGGCCGTCGCATCCGAGACGTCCGCGCCTCCGACGCCGTCGAAACTTTCACGTCCGCCGTACGTGCAATTCGACGCTCTCGACGACCCGACCAAGCTCCGGGTGGTACGCGTCGAGTCGAGCAAGGACGAGATCATCGATGTCGGCGGACTGGACGTGGATATCGCTTGCGCCCGGAAATGGCAGTTCAGGGGTACCCCCGATACCGCGAGCATTCGTGTCGACCTCCTGGAGCTCGGCTGCGCCAAATTGACTTCGGCCACCCCGGTGGAAGCGGAGAAAGCCGCTGAAGCCAAAGGCAAGAAGGACAAGGCGGGCATCTGGAGCACGGCCGCGGCACCACCCCCGGCCCCGAACCCGGCCGGCGTCAGTGACTGGAGCCGATTCGTCTCCTGGCTCGGTCAGAACTGGCTCGCGCTCCTCGGTCTCCTGCTCGCGATCGTAAGCGTTCCTTGGCTCGCCAAGGGAATCGATCGATGGCGGCACCGCTGGCGGGTCGATGTGCTCCTGACCGGCCTTCCCGGCGCCGGCAAGACCGACCTCTGGACCGCATGGCGGGACAACATGGCCCCGAAGGCGGACGCGAAGCCGACCACCGCCATCACGACGTCCACCAGCCTGCGGCCTGTGCGGTACGGGGAGTTCACGATGGATCCGTGCGTCATCGACGGCGCCGGATCGGATCCGGCGAGCATGCTCAACTCCATCAGGAGATCACGCCGCCGGAATCGACGAGTGATCGTGTTCGTGATTTCGGCACGTCGCCAGAACACGGCGACCGATGTCGCTTACGATCATCAATTCGTCGTCGAGCAACGAGGGTACGCCAACTTCCCCCGAGCCATCCTGGGCGCGCGGGACAAGCGTCTGAGACCACGCTTGGTCGTTCTGTTCCTGACGAAATTCGATCTTCTCTCCAGCCATGACCCGTGGGACTCGAACAGCGAAACCGTCAGGGTGGACGCGGAACAGACCTTCGGCGAGGTCATCCGCGCCATGCGCAAGGACTGCCAGACCGCGGGAGTCCCGTTCCAGTTCATCATCGGCAGCTCGAAACGTGGTTGGAGTATCCAAGATCTCCGTGACCGTGTCGCCAGATCCCTCGTCACCGGCGAAGGTGAGTGATGCCGGTGTTCGTGAATCCGGTCGTGTTCGGCTTCGCCGGCGGCACCCAGTTCGAACTGGTCGCCGGCGACCACGGTCAATGGAATCCCGAAACCCTCCGCCGGGTGACCGGCTTGGCCGGGTCCCTCGCCGCCGACGTGCAGCACACTTGCGTCGTCACCGGGCTCGCCGAACGCCGGAACCAGGTCGAGACGTGCCTGGTGGCGATTCCCGTCGAGCAGGTCGAGACGGCGTCCGGCCGCGGCGGCCTGAGCGTCGTACTGGGTGTGGTGCTCGCGCGCAAGCTCGCCGTCGAGGCCTCACTGCCCATCCACGCGGCCGCTCGGCTCGAGCACGTCCTGATCGCGCTCAGCCAGGGCCGCGGGCTCGAAGTCGCCGCGGAGCTGCTGACGCGGACTCTGCAAGGAGATGACAGCGCCGAGGCGCGAGTCTGGCTGAGAGCCGAGGTCGAAGGGCTGTCCCGTCGCCTCACTCATCTGCTCCAGGGTTACGAACGCGGACGGAAACCGTTGTCCGTCAACGCGGCCCCCTACGCCCTTTGCCAAGAGGCACCGGCGATCCTGCTCCGGCTCTTGACACACGGCCGGTACCGGTCCGGCGCCGATCTCGGCGGGCGGTACGTGCCCGACAACGTCATCGCACCGGCCGAACCGGGCGGACTGATCGTCGACCACTACCTGGCGCACGGTGGCACGTATACCTGTTTCCCGAGGACCACGCCGAAGACCTTCCTACGGCCACGCCGACGGAAGTAGGCGGGGGCGTCAGCCTTTCGTCCGCATCACCGGGCCGCGACCGGCGGCAGCGCGCGCACGGACTTGACGGCGAGCACCGCGAGCGGCACCGATATCGCCAGAACCGCCACGGCCTGCCCGGCGCCCATCGTGATCATGACGTCCAGTTCCTCGGTGCGAGCGGCGAACCGGAGGTAGTCCATCAACGTCACGACACGCTGCACGAGGGCGGCGAGCGCGAGCGAGGCCAGCGCCGTCGACCAGGACACCGTGGCACGTCGCCACCCCAGGCGAGGCACACTCAAGTAGACGACCGCGGCGGCGAAGACGGCCGCGCAGACCACGCTCGGCCAGTCCACGAGCACCGGAACAGTGACATAGGTGAGCAGCAGCGCGACCGTCAGGAGGGCGACGCCGACCGCCAGCGCGACGAGCCACGGCCGCGTTTTCACCGGCGGGGCCTGCCGATGGAACGCCACCAGAGCCAGCACCGGCAGCGCGTCCAGCAGGAGCCCGATGGTCCAGGACAGCCCGAACGCGCCCTCGACGGCCGCGAGATCCACGCCGAAGAAGACCACGGCTCGGACCAGCGCCAGCGCCGCCAACAGCCGCGCCACGCGCCACCGGCCCGTCACCAGGCACAGATAGGCCGCCACCCACAGCAAGCCGAGAAGAGCCTGCACCTCGGCCGCCTGGCCGGGGGCGACCACGTTCGTCATCCCGGGAGACCACAGCCACGCCCCGATACCGGCGAGCGCGGCCACCGCCTGCACGAGCAACCCCACCAGCGCCAGCCGCCGGACCGTCTCGCCCCAGACGAGGTAGCGGGGCGCCGCGCCGTCACCGCCCAGCCGCAGCCGGACCGCCAGCGCCACGACACTCGCCACTTCCGGCCAGCTCGGCCTCCCATGATCGGCGGCGAACTCCGCTTCCTCGTCGTCCTCCGGCAGCTCGCTGAGCAGGAAGGTGGCGACCATGTCCTCCTCCCACGCCTGACGATAGGAGGCGGGGAGCAGCCGCAGCACCCGCCGGTACCGCTCCTCCAGGCGGTTCACGCCAGGCCCCCGGTGTCCGCCGGCCGCCACGCGCGCAGCCGTTCCGAGGCGGCGCGGGCGTTCGAAGCCTGCCGTTGGACCTCGGCCGCGAGCGCCGTGCGGCCGTCCTCGGTCAGCCGGTAGTACCGGCGGAGCCGCCCGTTGGCGACCTCCTCCCGATCCGGCTCGACCAAACCGTCCGCGACCAGCCGATCCAGCACGCCGTACAACGTGCCGACCTTCAGCTTCACCCGGCCGTCCGAAAGACCGCTCACCTCGCCGACGATCCCGTACCCATGCCGCGGGGTGTCCACCAGCGCGGTGAGCACGAAGAACGCCTGCTCCGTCATCGTTCGACCAGCCATGGGCACAATATATCGCTAGCCGATATATTGTGCCACCTGCGAGGATCCGTCGTACTTGAAATGAAAGTTCGGTACGCCTAAACTTTGGCTTAGGCGTTCCGACAACATCGCGGACAGGTGACCCGATGAACTGGAGTCAGCTCCTCGTTCCCGTGACCAGCGGTGTGTCCGTCGCCCTCATCGTGGCGACCGTCAGGTTCCTGTGGCGGCGTACCCGCCTGCCGACCGGGCTGTCCCAGCGGATGACCCGGCGGAACTACCTGGCGGAGATGCTCGTCATCTCCAAGAACGACAACGTCGACCGGCTCGACGCACTGGTCCCGAATCTGCTGCCGGCGCAAGGCTCCCCGGTGCTCGTCGAGATCCAGGAGTCGTGGACGCAGATCAACGGCCGGCGCGGCGTCCGGGTGATCACCCGGACCGAGCCCGCCTCCCTGACCGCCGGGGCAGAGCTGCTCGCAGCGGGCATCGAGGTTCGCGTGTCCCGCGCGCTGACCGCGGATCACCTGTCGTACCACCTGTTCTCCGGTTCGGAACACCACACGGTGCTCAACCGCCGCAACGGCGGGAAGGACCGGCCCGAACGGCTGGACGAAATCTCCGCCGCCAAGGTGTTCCGCAGCCACTTCGACGAGACGTGGAGCGAATCCGAACCCATCGAATCGTTCCTGGCCGGGCAACTCCTGGCCGGGCCCGACTCCGGCCTCGCGGACCGGATCCGGGAGCAGCGCGCGGCGTACCAGCTGCCCGCCAAGGCGGAGGACGCGATCCTGCGGCATCTGGCGTTCCGCCACCGCGCGCCGGTCGTCTTCGTCACCGGCCTGCCGGGTGCCGGCAAGTCACTGGTCCGGCGTGCCCTCGCCGAAGAGCTTCGGCGGTGGCGGATGCAGGTCGACGAGCTGAACGACTACGTCTACGCGTTCGAGGAATTCCTCCACGCCTTGATGCTCCTCGGCGACGGTCGCGGTACGGGCTTCAGCGCCCAGCAGGGTGGTGCGTTCCAAGTGGAGCGCGAGGACGATCTCCGGCCCGCCCTGCACACGCTCGGCCACCGGGTCTGGGAAAACCGCCGGAGCAACCCGATCACGATCGTCGAGTTCGCCAGGGCCGACACGATCGGAGCGCTCCAGGTGTTCGGCGACAAGGTCCTGGCGGCGTCGCAGATCATCCACGTCCGCGCCTCCGACACCAAGCGCTCCGCCCGGCTGGCCAGACGAGGCGAGCCACCGAAGATCTCGGTGACGGGCCAGTCGATCAGTCTCGAAGTGTCCGACGAGCATCGGCTGCCCAGCAACGCCGCGGACACCCTGTACAGCAGGGACGACTTCGCACTGCTGAAGGCACAGAAGAACATCGCCAACCGCCTGTTCCTCGTCGAGAACGACGCCGAGGAAAAGGCGCACGTCGACGAACAGGTCACGGCGTTCGTCGAAGCGGTCGTGCGCCCCTACCGGGTACTCGCGCGCACCTAGGACCCGGCGGCGTCCACCTCGGAATCCGCGGCGATCCGGGGACGATGGGCGATCCGGACTACCGGGAAGCGCGGCGTGCCGGCGAGGCGCAGGGATCGACCGATCGAGTGATTTCGCCGCCCTGACCCATCCACGCCGTCCGCAGCCTCGAAATTCGATCGACGAAGTCGACTGAGGAGCGGGATGGACGGGGCGCGAGGATTTGCCGACGACGAGGATCCCGACCGGCTGTTCTCGGTGAACATCGACGTCGAGCTCGAGCGGCTGACCCAGCGGATCGCCTGGACCGCGGAATTCAGGCTGGACCTGTCGCAACGTCCCGAGCTCCGCCGCGTGCGCTCAACGGTGGCCGATCGCCTGAATTTCGGTCGCAGCGAGCAAGAACCCATGGGCGGGCTCCTGCTCGTCGTGGACGAGCTGGTGGCCAACGCCTATGTGCACGCCACCAACCCCGGCGAACTGCGAGTCACCAGACAGTCCCGGGGAATCCTGGTCGAAGTCACCGATGATCAGGCCGATGCCGGGGATCTGGGGCCGGAAAGCTGCCGGGACACCCATGGTCTCCGCCTTGTCGGTCACCTTTCGCTCGAATGGGGTGTTCGACCCGAACAAGCGGGGAAAGTGGTGTGGGCCTTGGTTCCAGTGCAGACGTACTACGAGACCTGACTCGTCACCGAGGCCTGGCCTGCCCGAAGGTCGTGAGTGGCAATGGTCGTTCCAACCCTCGAGGTGGGGCCGGTCATCGCGACCGGCCCCACCTCTCTCACCCCACCTGGTCAGAAAGTGATGGTGAATCCGTCGATCGAACCGGTGTCGAACTTGAAGACGTCCTGGACGCTCAGCTTCCAGGTGCCGTTGGCGTTCTCGGTGGCGGCGTCGACCGTGTAGGTCTCGTGCACACCGGCGGGGCTGCCCACCCCTCCCGCCTTCTTCAACCGGTAGGTGGCGCCGCTGGGCCCGATGAGACTCACCGTCAGGTCGGCCGAGTAGGTGTGGCTGATGTCCACCTTGACCGGCAGTGACGAGGACGCCTTGCCATCACATCCTTCCTGGGTCACCGAGCTCGTCACCGCGGCACCGGCGTCCGGGATCGCCACCGGGGTGGTGTTCGACTTGGCGCCGCACTTCGGCTCCGGGCCTCCGCCACCGATGAACGACACGTTCAGCAGCTTGTTCAGCGAGCCGCTGCCGGGGTTCTTGACCACCCCGTCGGACGCGTTGTTCACCAGCGCGTCCCGGACCTGCTTCGGCGTCGCGGACGGGTTGGCCGCCAGGTAGAGCGCGGCCGCGCCGACGACGTGCGGCGTCGCCATGGACGTCCCGCTCATCACCGCCGAACTCCCGCTGTTCGGGCTCAGCGACGTGATGTTGCTGCCCGGGGCGAAGATGTCCGTGCACGAACCGTAGTTCGAGAACGACGAACGATTGTCGCCGGAGTCCGTGGCGTTCACCGTGATGGCTTCGGGAACCCGGGCGGGGCTGGTGTTGCAGGCGTCGGTCGACGCGTTGCCGGACGCGACGCCGTAGACGACACCGGACGCGATCGACTTCTTGAGCGCGTCGTCACCCACGCCGGGCGCGTCCATCGTGAGGCTCATGTTCGCCACGGCCGGTTTCCGCGCGTTCGCGGTCACCCAGTCGACGGCGTCGATGATGCCCGAATCCGGACCGGTGTTGTTGCATCCGAGCACCCGGAGCCCGACGATCTTGACCTTCTTGGCGACACCGTAGGTCTTGCTCGCGATGGTGCCCGCGGTGTGACTGCCGTGCCCGTTGCAGTCCTTGCCGTCACCTCCCATGAAGTCCTTGCCGATACTGGCCCGGCCTTCGTACTCGGGGTTGTCGGGGTTGATGCCCGAGTCGAGGTCGTACGCGGTGACGCCCTCGCCGCTGTTGTTGTAGGTGTACTTCTTGTCCAGCGGCAGGGACTTCTGGTCGACGCGGTCCAGGCCCCACGTGGGGTTGGTCTGCGTGTCGGTGCCGCGGGCGGTGCCGTCCTGGTAGACGGCCTTGACCGACGGATCCGCCGCGAGCCGCCTCGCCTGCCGCTCGGTCATCTTCTTCACCGAGAAGCCGTTCAGGGCCGCGGACCACGTCGACCGCACCTCGCCGCCGAAACGCCCGGTCAACGAGGTCGCCGATGCTTGCGCGGTCGCGACGCCGTCCTTCAGCACGACGATGTACTGGTCGGCGTAATGCTGTTTCGCCTGGACCACAACGCCTTCGGCCTCGGCCGCGACGGCGTTTCCGATGCCCAGTGCCAGCAAGGGGGTCAACGCGCCCAAGGTCAGCAGCAATTTCCGGTGGTTACGCATGGAACATCACCTCCGTGGGAAGAACGATCACTGGACGGTGAGCGTGTAGGTGGCGGTCGACGTCTTGCCGGCGCCGTCCTTCGCCGTCACGGTGATCGGGTAGGTACCGGGTTGGAACGGCGCGAAGATCTGCATCGTCGAGCTGCCGCCGCTGGAGATGCTTTGCGGGTTGAAGAACGGCGCGATCGGCAGCCCCGAGCCGGACGCCGACAGCGTGATGGAGCCACTGCCACCGGTCGCGGAGACCGTCGCGTTCACGAACTGGCCCGCCCGTGCGGTCCCCGAGCCGGGGTTGACCGTGACCTTGAGGTCGCCCGGCTCACTGCCGCCCTTGCCGACGGTCAGCGTCAGCGTGGTGGTCGCGGTGTCGGTCGTTCCCTTGCCGGACACGGTGATCGTGTAGTCCCGCTCCGGCGTTCCCGCCGCGGTCTCGATCGTGAGCTTCGCGGTGTCGCCGGACATGATGGACGAAGGCTGGAAGGTCGCCTTGGCACCGTCGGGCAGTCCGGACGCGCTCAGCGCGACGTTCTCGCTGCCGTTCTTGCCTTCCTTGCTCGTGATCGACGTCGAAACGTACTTGCCGGGGTCGGTCTTCACCGCGCCAGGGGACGCCGCGAGGGTGAACTTGTCACCGCTGGGCACGTCACCGATCTGCTGCTTGACCCAGTCCCCCATCTCGTTGTTCAGGCGGCTGTAGACGCTGTACCACCGGAAGTCGCTGCGGCTCCACGACGTGATGCCGACGACCACGCCGTTGACGATGAACGGACCACCGCTGTCACCGGGGAGCACGGTCTTGCGGCCGTCGGAGTACCCGGCGCAGATCATCGTCTTCGGGTCGACGCCGTTCTCGACCCCGGTGCACTGGTTCGGGTCGACGATCGGCAGGGTCAGCTTCTGCAGCGTGACATCGGGCGGGCTGTCGTTCTGGGTCTTCTTGCCGTATCCGAGGCTGAAACCGTCCTTGCCCGGCGTTTCGAGGCCGGTGTCGGCCGAGGTGGCGACCTTCGCGTAACCGCCCGCGGGGACCGGGATGTCCGCGTCGGTGGTGATGATCGCGACGTCGTATCCGTTCCAGGGCTGGGTGAACTTCGGGTGGAGTCGGTAGTCGACGACCTTGAGCTGGGTGCCGCCCGTGCTCACCAGGTCGTCCAGTCCATAAAGGACCGTCTTTTCGCCTGCCAGTTCCTTGCAGTGTGCCGCGACCATCACCTTGCGCGGTGCCACGACCGAACCGCTGCAGCTCTGCCCCTTGGGCCGGGAGCCACCTTCGCGCAAGGCCGCGATGGCGAACGGGTAGTCCTTCACCGAGGCGGGTACGCCGCCGATGCCCTGGGCGTGGGCGCCGTCGGGGATCCGGACGTCACCGGTGGGCGCGATCGCCGACGCGGTCGGCTGGGGAGCGGCGCCGGCGGTTCCGCCCAGGACGGGGATCGACAGGGCCGCCACACCCAGTGCCAACAGGCCTACGATTCTCTTCTTCTTCACGGTGGTTCCTTTCACAGGGGAGAAATCAGAACGTCAGGGCGAAGTTGTCGATCACGCCGGTGTCGAACCGGTAGACGTCCTGGACACGCAACTTCCAGTCGCCGGTGCGGCTTTCCCCCAAGGTGTCGACGGTGTAGGTCTTGGAGAGGTCGATCGTGCTCACGCCGCCGGCCTGCTTGAGGTTGACGACCTTGCCGCTGGGCGTCAGGAGGTCGATCTTCAGATCGGCCGAGTACGGGTGTTTGATCGCCACTGCCACCGAAGTGCCGGAAGTTCCCTTGGCGTCGCAGGAGCCGATGGTCACCGTGCTGGTCACGGCGTCGCCTGCGTCAGGGATCGCGACGTCGTCGGCGCTCGTACCACCCGCGCAGGACGGCGGATTCGGGGTTCCGCCGAGGAAACCGGTGTACAGCAGCTTGTTCGGCGAGCCCTTGGCGTCGGAGATCTTGCCGGGCGTGGCGTTGTCGAGCAGCGCCTTGGTGACCTGCGCCGGGGTGGCGGACGGGTTCGCGGTGAGGTAGAGCGCGGCCGCGCCCGCGACATGCGGGGTGGCCATCGAGGTGCCGCTCATCTGCTGTGTCCCGCCGCCGTTGCGGGTCGACGTGATGTTGCTGCCCGGACCGAACAAGTCGGTGCAGGACCCGTAGTTCGAGGACTGCGAGGAGTTGAAGATCGATCGCTTGTCCTGGATGTCGCTCGCGGCGACCGTGATCGCCTCGGGCGTGCGGGCAGGCGAGACGTTGCAGGCGTCCTGGCCCTCGTTGCCCGCGGCGACCGTGACGGTGATACCCGCCCGGACCGCTCCTTGCACCGCCTGGTCCACTGTGGACGTCGCCCCGCCGCCGATGCTCATCGTGAGCACCGCAGGTTTCCGGGCGTTCTTGGTGACCCAGTCGATCCCGGACACGATCGTCGACCACGGCGCGCTGCCGTTGCAGCCGAGCACGCGGACGGCGACGATCTTCACACCTTTCGCGACCCCGTACGTCGTGCTGCCGACGGTTCCCGAGACGTGTGTGCCGTGGCCTTGGCAGTCCGAGGCGTCGCTGTCGTTGTCCACGAAGTCGTAGCCACTGCTCGCGCGGCCGCCGAACTCCGACTGGCGATAGTCGGTGCCGGTGTCGAGCACGTAGACCGTGGCACCGTCGCCTTTGTTGGCGTAGTCGTACTTCTTGTCGAGCGGCAGGTCCTTCTGGTCGACCCGGTCCAGGCCCCAGGTGGGGTCGTTCTGGGTGTCCGTGGCACGCGCGAGGGAATCCGGCTCGACCGAGGCGACGGCAGGATCCGCCGCGAGCCGCCGGGCCTGCGCCTCGGTCATCCGGCCCGCGAAACCGCGCAGCGCGGCGTCATAGGTGCGCGTGACCTGTCCGCCGTACTCCGACGCCAGTGCGCGAGCATCGGCGGTGGTCACCGTCGATGCCTTGAAAGTGACGAGGTAGGAGCCCGGAATGACGTCCGGCACCCAGGCCTGGACGGCGGGCCCTACCGGCGAGGCGACCGCGGGCAGCGCCGACATCGAAGCGCAGACGGCGAGCGACAGGCCCGCGATGGCTGACACCCATCGGGGTCGGAGATTTTCGCGCATTGAATACTCCTGAAAGCAGGGAATCGACACCGGGGAGACAGTGCGAACGTGGCCACAACCACGTTGTGACAACAGTGAGTTCTCAATCGGCGAAGAACAATAGGTACCACACCCGGCCGGATACTCAATTAAAAGCGCACCTTTTTATGATCAGTGCCGTGGTGTCATTGAATAAGGGACCTCATGAAATGCCGAATACCCGACGATGCGATATCGGCATTCTTTCGTGACGGTCAGGCCCGCTGCTCGCGCAGCAGATCCTCGGTGAGCACCGCACGCGACGGCAGATCCAGCTTGGTCAGCGCCCGGCCGATGTGGACTTCGACCGTCCTCGCGGAAAGGAAGAGCCGTTCCGCGATCTCACGGTTACTGAGGCTTTGCGCGGCAAGCCGCGCGACCTCGAGTTCGCGCGGCGACAAGGACTGCCCGTATCCACGACGCCCCCTCGACGGAGTGGTCGGGTCGTGGCGCGCCAGAAGCCGCCGGCACCGCTGGGCATCCGCGGCGGATTTCAGAGAACGGTAAATGGTTTCGGCGGAGGTCAGCGCTCCCAGCAGTTTCCGGTGGTCACCGAGTTCGGCGTGACACTCACCCGCGAGTTCGCTCGCGACAGCGGCGGCATAAGGCCTTGGCAACGCCTGATAGGCCAGGGACGCCCGGCCGAACGATTCGGCCGCGTCGCCCGGTCGTTTTCGGGCGAGCAGACCTCGGCAGAAGAGGGCGGCGGCGTGGGCGAGCGGCGCGTCGCGCTCGGCGATCCCTTCCTGATACTCGTCCACCAGCCGCGTCGCCGCTTCGTGTTGTGCCAAGGCGACGAGAACCCGTACGGCGGACGGCAGGAGTTCGGCCGCCCAGACCCAGTTGTTCTTCCGGCGAATGGTCTCGAGCCCGCTCTCCGCGAGCCGCGCGGCGGTGGGAAGTTCTTTGGCCGCGAGGAGGACGGTCACCCGCCCGGCGAACGCCGAAGCCTGCTGCGGCACGTTCCCCGCCGCGAGTGTGAAGGCGGCGTCGAAGTTCCGTGAGGCCTCCTTGCGACGTCCGTTGCCCAGCCGGTGCCAGCCCAGCGCGAGCAAGGGTTCCGCCGCGAGCGAACCGCCCTCACCGACACGCTCCAGCAACTCGCGGACGCCGGTCTCCACTTCCGGCCAGATCCCCATCGCGACATCGAGCCGAAGGTCCGTCCCGGCGGCGAGCGCCTCCAAGTAGGGCTGTTCCTCGTCCTGGATCAGCCTCCGGGCCGTGGCCAGATAAGTTCTCGCCACGGGGTAGTACCCGTTCCACGCGGCCGCGTCGGCGAGGTTGATGTAGGTCCGGCTGACCTGCCTGCGCACCTCGGCCGACCGCGGCGAGGCCGGCAGCGTACCGACGTCTTGCCAAGCTCCGGGATCGGCGATCTGCATCCGCCCGGAAACCCTGTTCGCGGTCACCGCGGCGATCAGTTCGACGTCACGGGTGCCCTTGCTGGCCCGCACCGCCTCGTCCAGCCGGCGCATGTTCTCCTCGACCGGAACCGCCCCGACGTGCGGAAGCGCCAAGGTGATCAAGCCGCGAGCGAGAAGCGGGCGCCGATCGGCGAGATCCGTGATGGCCAGCTCGATCTCCGAACGGCCGGCGTCGACCTGCCCGGCCTGATTGATGAGGACACGACCGAGGTTGATCCGGATCTCGCCGCGGGCGGCCTTGCTCATCGGCCACTCGCGCGCCGCCGTGCGCAGCAGTCGCAGAGTGGATTCGCCGATCAGCCCGTACGCCGTCTCCCTGCTGAGGCGGACGGCGAAGTCCTCCCTGTTCGCACGGGAAAGAGCCGCGTCCCCGAGTGCGGCCTCGAGCAGACGCACGGCGTCCTCCGGCCGGCCTTCGGCGGTCGCCAGGTCCACGGATTCCGCGACCCGCCGGGCCCACTCGTCAAGCTCACCCGCCTCCCGGTGGTGGTACGCGATCCTTTCCGGTCGTGGTTCGTCCGAGCCGGCGAGGAACCGCGCGGCGTTGGAGTGCAGCCGGTACCGCCGAGGGCCCGGGACGGCGGCATGGACCGCGTCGGCGATCAAGGGACTGCGCACCGCATAACGATCGTTGCCCTGGTCCCGCAGGAATCCCCCGGCCATCGCCTGAAGCAGGTCGTCGACGATTCCGGCCCAGTCCGAGCCGGCCACGGCCGCGAGGGTCTTGGCGCACGCCGGTCGCCCGAGGATCACCGCGGCGGACACGATCGCCGCGGCGCCTTCGTCCAGCACGGCGTACCTCGCGGCGAGTTCCGCCGCCCAAGCACCGGGGACGACCTTCTCCGAGAGTTTCACCGCGGCCCGCGCGTCAAGTCCGGCGACCGATTCCAGGACCGCCGTGACCGCGGCGGCAACGCCGTCGGTCCGGCGATGGACCCGCTCGGCGAGTTCCAGCGAACCGGCCATCGCCGCGATGTCCTCGACCTGAAGCGGCTTCAGGGTGAACCGAGCCGTAACTCCGGCGCGGGGAGGCCACCACGAGTCGCGGGCTTCGCGTTGCCGCAACCGGATCGCGGAGCTCGTCAGGACGACCAGCCGTTCGGACGGCCTGGACGCCAGGTAGCGGAGGAACTCCTGGGTTTCCTCGTCCGCCTCGTCCGCGTCGTCGACGATCAGAAGCGTGCGTTCGGGCAAGGTCAGCAGCTCACGAAGCGCGCGGTGCACCAGGTGACGATCGGACCCGAGCGGATCCGGCAATACGGGTCTCAGCTCCGGAAGCAGCGGGTGAAGAACCCCGGCGAGGGGCGACAGACGATCGGCCATCCCCGTCCATTCGCCCGCCGCGGTTCCCAGCGCGTCGAGTACCGGCGCCAGCGGCACGGGATCGCGCTCTCGCGCGCAGCGGGCCTCGATCACCGTCCGGTTCCGGCCCTCGGACCGTGCGACCCGATCGAGGAGGCTCGACCGCCCGGAGCCGGGCTCACCTTCGACCACGATGAAGGCCGACGGCTTGGCGATCTCCTGCTCCAGCGCTTTCTCCACCGCGGGTGCCCCTTACGTCAGTGTGACCGGCCCAGCTCGACGAGCGAGTCGAACAACGACTCGACCGCGCGGCACACCGCGTGCGGAGGCGTGTCGTGCGGGCCGATGACCTCGGCGAGCCGCTCCCAGGCGAACGTGCCCAGCACACGGGCCAGCACCGCCCTGACCGCCGCCGGTTCCCCGGGCACCGGGTGCAGCGCGTCCGCTCCCCCGCTGAGATCCGCGCCGGGATCCAGCGCGTCGACGCATCGCGACACCACCTCCCGGGTCAGCCGGACCACCACCGCGAGCGCCGGCCCGCGCAGGTAAGGCGCGATGTCGGCGGCCGCGCTCATCCGGACCAGGACGGCGGCCACGATGCTGTCGCGAACCACGGACGCGGGCGAGACGACGGCCGGCACATTCTTCCCTTCGACGCCGTACCTGAGCCTCTCCAGCATCTCCGTGGACAGTGGCCGTGACCAGCCCGCACGCGATAAGTGAGGGTACGTAGAGAATGCGGCGCGCCGTTCAGGCGGAAGGCCGGCGCGTCGCCGGTGGTTGTGTCCAAAGTGGATCTCGACGGCTTCGACGCCGCTGTACAACGACCCGATGCACCCCACCGAAAATGCAAAAAGTCCCGACCGCTACGGTCGGGACTTTTCGGATGGATGCTGCTGGTACCCCCGATGGGATTCGAACCCACGCTACCGGCGTGAGAGGCCGGCGTCCTAGGCCGCTAGACGACGGGGGCTAGGATCTTCTCCTTCAGGAGGAGATTTTCAGTTGTTCACCTGCTGTGTTGCTGTGGAGAAACTTACCAGACCGGGTTTCCCGCCTTCGCAGGGGGGTCACTCTGTGTTTCACTCCGGAGAGTTCTCCAGCTGGGGTACCAGGACTCGAACCTAGACTAACTGGACCAGAACCAGTCGTGCTGCCAATTACACCATACCCCAGTGAGGTACCGTTCCGATCTTGACCGGCTCGGTGCCGCACGAGAAAGAATACTAGAGCACGCTGTTCCGCACCGTGAAAGCGGGGGTCTCACTAGCGCGCTGAGCGGGCACGCCGAGCTTCGCGAACTCGGAAACGAGCAGCTCAGGCAGCTCGTCGAGGCCCGAGATGGTGTGCACGCCCGCCGGGGCGCGCTCGGCGATGCCGTCCCGGTCGAGCCAGACGGCCCCCAGGCCGGCGTCGCGTGCGCCGATGGCGTCGGTGTCGAGTTTGTCGCCGACGTGGACGGCCTGCGCCGGGTCGCAGCCGAGGCCGAGGCAGACCGAGTGGAACATCGCCGGGTCGGGTTTGGCTACTCCGAGTTCACCGGCGATGGCCACGTGATCGAAGAACCGGGCGAGGCCGAGGTCGGCGATCTTCTTGCGCTGATGCGCGCCCGAGGCGTTCGTGACCGCGGCGACGAGAACACCGGCGGCCCGCAGCCATTCCAGGCACGGGAGGACATCTTCGAACAATTGCCACGAACGAGTGAGAATTTCACGGCGGCGTCTTTCGAAGCCGCTGACCTGCTCTTCGTCGGCCAAAATGCCGATCTCGGCGAGGAAACATTCCGTACGCTTGTAATGCATGGTCGCGTAATCGATTTCGCCCGCGACCACCAGCGCGACATGCTCTTCGGTGATGAGATCCCACAGCGGCCAAAGGTCGTTCTGGCCGGTGAGGGCGCTCAGGCTGAGGCGGATCGCCGCCGTGCAGTCGATCAACGTGTCATCGATGTCGAGGCACACCAATCGCAACTCCGGCGGCTCCCACGGGGCTCCGTCCGGAGCGTCCGGCGTGGTTCGTGACGAGGTCCGGGGCACGAGAGCGAAATCCACCAAGTGAGGCTAGGGCACTCAGCGCGATCGCGACTCTGCCGATGAGGTGATTAAGGCTGCTCTGTTCCGGCGCGGGCACTCTACTCCCAGTTGGTGAGATGACGTGTTTTAGTTACCGGCCAACGGCTAACGCGGGCGGCCGGGTGAAATGTCGATACGCGGCACGCCATCCGATTCGCGGCGCGCACACCCTGTGATGACAACGAAATCCTTGTGCCGCTTACGTCGCGAGACCGTCCACAAGGGCATTTCCGCGATCGCCGTCCTTCCGGGACGGTCGAACGCCACTCAAGTCCTTTTTGGACACTTGTCGCGGAGCTCGCCGGCTCACACGGTCCGGTGAGACCTGGGCCATACCCCGAACAGCGTATCCGCCCGGATGGCGCTTGACGCGCCCGCCGGAGGGGTGCATCCTGAGCTTATTCAACAAGTGATGAATAAGGGTTCGAAGGGGTGGGACGGATGAACGAACGTACGAACTGCGTGGTCGTCGGCGGTGGCCCCGCGGGGATGGTCGCCGGATTGCTGCTGGCCAGGGCCGGGGTCGAGGTCACCGTGCTGGAGAAGCACCAGGACTTCCTGCGGGACTTCCGCGGCGACACCGTGCACCCGTCGACGTTGACGTTGCTGGACGAGCTGGGCCTCAGCGAGAAATTCCTCAGCCTGCCGCACAGCGAGATCGCCTACGCCGGCTTCCCCGCCGAGGACGGCACGATGATGCGCCTCGCCGACCTGACCAGGCTGAAGGTGGCGCACCCGTACATCGCCATGGTCCCGCAGTGGGACTTCCTGGACCTGCTCGCCGACGCCGGCGCGAAGGAACCCACGTTCACGCTGCGCCAGAGCACCGAGATGACCGGGCTGATCTTCGAACACGGCCGGGTGGGCGGGGTCCGCTACCGCGACGCCGACGGGAAGACCGGCGAACTGCGCGCCGACCTGGTGATCGCCGCCGACGGACGCTGGTCGCTGGCCCGCCGCGAGGCCGGGCTGACGACGAAGGACTACCCCATCCCGTTCGACGCGTGGTGGTTCCGGATCTCGCGGCGGGACGGCGAACGCGAAGGCATGCTGACCCCGAAGATGCGCGATCGCCGCTTCGCCGTGCCGCTGCCCCGCAAGGGCTACTTCCAGATCGCCTACCTCAGCCCCAAGGGCCAGGACCTGCGCGACCAGGGCATCGAGGCGTTCCGGGAGAACGTGGCCGCGATCCTGCCCGAGCTGGCCGACCGCGTGGACGAGCTGAAGACGACGGACGACGTCAAATTCCTCGACGTCAAGATGAACCTGCTGCGGAAGTGGCATCTCGACGGGCTGCTGTGCATCGGTGACGCGGCGCACGCGATGTCGCCGGTCGGCGGGGTCGGCATCAACCTCGCGGTGCAGGACGCGGTCGCGGCCGCCACCCTGCTCGCCGAACCGCTGCGCCGCGGGAGGCCGTCGGTGGCGGATCTGGCGAAGGTCCGCAAGCGCCGCCTAGCGCCCACGATGCTGGTGCAGGGGCTGCAGCGGATGTTGCACAAGAACGTGATGGGGCCGGTGATGGCGGGCGAGCGCAACGGCCCGCCCGCGCCGATGGTGAAGCTGTTCAGCCGGTTCCCCACGCTGTCCTACATCCCCGCGCGGCTGCTGGGCCTGGGGCTGCGGCCTGAGCACGCCCCGGCCTTCGCGCGGCGGGCGATGGAACCGGCCGGTAGCTAGATTCCAGATGTCATGAAAGGGTCGTTCAGGACGAAAAACGTCCTGAACGACCCTTTCATGACACTTGAGGTCAGATGTCCTGGACCGGGTTCGTCAGGGTGCCGATGCCCTCGATGGTGATCGACACGGACTGGCCGTCCTCGATCGGGCCGACGCCCTCGGGCGTGCCGGTCAGGATGACGTCACCGGGCAGCAGGGTCATCACCCCGGACACGAATTCGACCAGCTCGGGGATCTTGTGCACCAGGTCCGACGTCCGGCCGTCCTGCTTCAGCACACCGTCCACCTCGGACTTGAGCGCGAGATCGGCCGCGTCGAGCGAGGTCTCGATCCACGGGCCGAGCGGGCAGAAGGTGTCGAAACCCTTCGCCCTGCCCCACTGGCCGTCGGACTTCTGCAGGTCACGCGCGCTGACGTCGTTCGCCACGGTGTAGCCGAGGATCGCGCTCGCCGCGCGGGCGGCGGGCACGTTCTTGACCGGCTGGCCGATGACGATCGCCAGTTCGCCCTCGAAGTCGACGCGGCCGACACCACGCGGACGGCGGATCGGCACGTTCGGCCCGATCACCGTGGTCGACGGCTTGATGAACAGCATCGGGTCCTGCGGGACCTCGTTGCCGAACTCGGCCGCGTGCTTGGCGTAGTTCCGGCCGACCGCGATCACCTTCGACGGCAGGATCGGCGCGAGCAGCCGGACGTCGGCGAGCGGCCAGCGTTTGCCGGTGAAGTTGGGGTTGCCGAAGGGGTGCTCGGCGATTTCCAGTACCTGGGCGTCGTCGCCGTCCCCTTCGATCGAAGCGAACGCGACACCGCCGGGATGAGCAATTCGGGCTAGACGCACTCCCCCACTGTACGACTCCTCACGCCGGGCCCTCGCTGAGGGACTTGTGCACGAGCGCGTCGCACAGCGCCAGCCAGCTCGCCTCGACGATGTTGCCGTGCACACCGACGGTGGTCCACTCGCGCTCGCCGTCGCTGGTCTCGACGAGCACGCGGGTGACGGCGTCGGTGCCCGGATGGCCGGGCAGGATCCGCACCTTGTAGTCGGCCAGCTCGACACTGTCCAACCAGGACAGATGCGGGCTGAGCGCCTCACGCAAGGCGGCGTCGAGCGCGTGCACAGGACCGTTGCCCTCGGCGGTCGCGATCACGCGCTGCCCGGCAACGTGCACCTTCACCGTCGCCTCGGAGACGACCTCGCCGTCGGACCGGTGGTCGAGCACGACCCGGTACGACTCGAGTTCGAACGGCGGTTCGTCGAGGACGTCGCTCTGCGGGCCGTCGACCTCCCGCCGCAGCAGCAGTTCCAGTGAAGCGTCCGCAGCTTCGAAGGACCAGCCTTCGGATTCGAGGCGTTTCACCTTCTTCACGGCGCTCGTCAGCGCCTCGGGCTGGCCGGCAAGGTCGACCCCGAGCTCACGTCCCTTGAGCTCCAGGCTGGCCCTGCCGGCCATCTCGGTGACCAGTACCCGCATGTCGTTGCCGACGGAAGCTGGATCGATGTGGTTGTACAGCAACGGATCCACCTTGATCGCGCTCGCGTGCAGTCCCGCCTTGTGGGCGAAGGCCGACGCCCCTACGTAAGCCTGGTGGGTGTAGGGGGCGATGTTCGCGATTTCGGCAAGGGCATGGGAGACCCGGGTGAGCTCGGCGGCGCCTCCGGTCGGGAGGACCTCCATTCCGAGCTTGGTCACCAAATTCCCTGTCACGGCGAAAAGATCGGCGTTACCCGCCCGCTCGCCGTAACCATTGGCGGTGCACTGGACGTGCGTCACGCCGGCCTGCACGGCGGCGACGGAATTCGCCACCGCGCAGGAAGTGTCGTCCTGACAATGGATTCCGAGCCGGAATCCGGTCCTTTCCTTGACCTCGCGGACGGTCTCCGCGAGGCCGAGCGGCAGTTGCCCGCCGTTGGTGTCGCACAGCACGGCGACGTCGGCGCCCGCGTTCACTCCCGCGTCGAGCACCTTCAGCGCGGTGTCCGGGGAGAACGCGTAGCCGTCGAAAAAGTGTTCCGCGTCAAGGAAGACGCGGCGTCCTTCACCGACGAGGAACGCGACGGTGTCGCGCACCATCTCGCACGCCTCGTCGACGTCGACCCGCAACGCGCGTTCGATGTGGCGCAGATCCGATTTGGCCACGAGCGTGACCACCGGTGCCTGCGAGTCGAGCAGGGCCCGCACCTGCTGGTCCTGCTCGGCCTTGGTGCCCGCCTTCCGCGTCGCGCCGAACGCGACGAGCGCGGCGTGGCGGAGTTTCAGTTCGCCCGAAGCGGCGCGGGCGAAGAATTCCGTGTCCTTGGGCAGCGCGCCCGGCCATCCACCTTCGATGAACCCGACCCCGAGATCGTCGAGCAGCCTCGCCACCGCCAGTTTGTCCGTGACGGAGTAGGAGATCCCCTCACGCTGCGCGCCGTCGCGCAACGTCGTGTCGTACAGGTGGAAAGCGTCGCCGAGCGGTGTATCGGCGGGCTCCTTGCGGGTCACGGGAATCTCCTCGTGGTGGTGGCAAAACGTGTTCAGGCAACAAAAAAACCTCCCGCATGGGTGCGAGAGGTTGCGCGCCGGGGGCTCTTGTGGAGCTGTTACCCGGCGCGCTCGGCGATAATGATGGTGCAGGAGGTCACGGACGCATCATCGCACACGCTTCGCGAGGCGTCCACAAGCCGGGCGAGACTTCCCACTTTCTGGGAGCCGGTGATCGATCCCGGATGCCATGAACGGTCCGTTCCTTGCGAAATTTGCCAGGAACGGACCGTTCATGGCGCGAGCCCACGGCGTCTTGGATACCGACTGGCGGTCTCGCGTGACTGGATGGACGACACACGTGAGCCAAGGGACGACACGCGTGACTGGACGGACGACTCGCGGCGGGGCGTCGCAGCGGACGCGTCGCCCCTCTGGACACGCGTGTCGTCCGTCGGATCACGCGTGTCGTCCATCGGATCACGCGCAGCCGCCGTTCGGTCCAGGTTGACCGAACACAGCGAAGGGGCCCTTCACCGCATCAGATGCGGCGAAGGGCCCCTTCAGCCCAAGAAAACTACTGAGTGACCGGGCGCACGTTCGACGACACCAGGGCCGCCAACCGGTCACCGATCGCGTGCGTCGCACCGGGCGACGCCTGGTCGCGGGTCGCGAGGTCGAAGGCCACCGAGGCCTCGATCCGCCGCGCCGCTTCCTTCTGTCCCAAGTGGTCCAGCAACAGCGAGACCGAGAGCACCGCGGCGGTCGGGTCGGCGAGACCCTGGCCCGCGATGTCCGGCGCGCTGCCGTGCACCGGCTCGAACATGCTCGGGTTCCGCCGGGTGATGTCGAGGTTCCCGCTCGCCGCCAGCCCGATGCCGCCGGTCACGGCGGCCGCCAGGTCGGTGATGATGTCGCCGAACAGGTTGTCCGTCACCACGACGTCGAACCGGGACGGGTCGGTCACCAGATGGATGGTCGCGGCGTCCACATGGGAATAGGCGACCGTCACCTCCGGGTGCTCCAGCGAGACCTCTTCGACGATCCGCGACCACAGCGAGCCCGCGTACTCCAGCACGTTCGTCTTGTGCAGGAGCGTCAGGTGCTTGCGGGGCCGCGCCTCGGCCCGGTTGAACGCGTCGGTCACCACGCGCCGGACGCCGAACGCCGTGTTGACGCTGACCTCCGTCGCGATCTCGTTCTCGGTGTCCTTGCGCAGCAGGCCGCCATTGCCCGCGTACGGGCCTTCGGTGCCTTCACGCACGACGACCATGTCGATCTCGCCCGCCTCGGCGAGCGGTCCGCGCACACCCGGGTACAGCCGGGCGGGGCGCAGGTTCACGTGGTGGTCGAGTTCGAACCTGAGCCGCAGCAACAGGCCACGCTCCAGGATGCCGCTCGGCACCGTCGGGTCGCCCACCGCGCCCAGCAGGATCGCGTCGTGCTGACGGAGTTCACCGAGTACCGACTCCGGGAGCAGCTCGCCGGTGGAGTGCCACCGGGCGGCGCCGAGGTCGTAGTTCGTGATCTCCGCCGTCGGTACGACCTCACCGAGCACCTTGAGCGCCTCGGAGACCACTTCGGGCCCGATCCCGTCTCCTGGGATCACCGCGAGCCGCATCCACACACCTCCGTAGACCAGGCCACCGGCAGTCCGGATGGCCCATCCGCAAGAAAACGCCAGCAGCGGAAGGTTACCGGCCGTAGCCCGGTAGCCGTAGCCGCACCACCCTTATGCCGGAACCTCCCACAGAGCGAGACAGCCGAAAGAGTGAAAACAAGAAGGGACGCCCTGGCGCAAAGCATGCCGCCAGGGCGTCCCTCACCTCATCGAACGCCGGTTATCGCACTATCGCGTCAGCCCACACCGATCGGCTGACGTCCGGTGTGCCGCCCGCCGTTGCCCGGCCGGTCGACACCCGCGTTGCCACCACCCGCGTTCGTCTGGATCTTCACCACGTTCGCCCGGTTGCCCGAGGCGTTGTGGTGCTCGATCGCCAGCAGGCCCAGCACGGTGTCCTGCGCGGCCGCGTTGCGGTTGACCACCAGCGCCGTGCCCGGCTTCGCGACGTAGCCCAGCGCGGAGTCGCCGCCGCCCTGGACCGTGTACGCGGGAGCCAAGGCGTCGAACGAAAGCGGCGTGCCGACGTAGTCGATCGTCGACGAGTCCGCACCCGGCGCCGCGTAGAACCCGGAGGTCCCGACGGTGTAGCTGATCTTGTGCGACGCGGCGTTGGGGTCGATCCCCAGCGCGGCGATGCTCACCGGCAGCACGACGACGTTGGTGTCGTACACGTTCGTGTCGACGTCGCCGAGCTGGCCGTTGATCGGCTGGATGTCCACCTGCGGGAAGCCCGGCTTCAGGGCCACGGTGACCGCCACGAGGACGTCGGTCGACGTCACCTTGGTCACATAGGTCTCGAAGTCCGGCTGCCCGTCGCCCGTGGTGTCGATGTCCACGAACGGCGAGGTGTTGCTGCCCAGGTTGGCCAGGTCGCTCCAGGTGGTGAGACCGAAGGCCAGCAACGCGTTCTCCGGCTCACCCTGCGCCTTGGCCAGCGGAGCGGTCGACGCCGCGCCGATGTAGCGCAGGTCGGCGCCCTTGGCGGTCTGGTTCAGCGTGCAGTCGGTGGTGACGTCGCCGTCGCACTCGGGCAGCTGCGGGGATTCCGCCTGCAGTTCGAGCACGCTGATCAGCGAGCGGTACCGCTGCGCACCGGAGCCCTGGTCCACGCCCTTGCCGGTCAGGTTCAGCACGGCCTGGTTCTGGCCGGCGCCGAAGTTGACGTTGCCCGGGGTGTTGATGGACGAGACGGGCTTCGGCGCGGAGTACACCGAGAGCCGCAGCGGAACGGTCGTGCCGCTCTTCGGGGTGAACGCGATCCGGCCGGAGGCGTCCGCCACGAACTGCCGGGCGAGGCCGACCTGCGTGGCCGCCATGGTCGGGTCCATGACCTTGCGGAGCGCCTTGGGGTCGGCGATCTTCAGGGTCACCTTCACCAGCGCGATACCGCGCGGGCTCAGCTTCACCGTCGGCTTGTCCACTGTGTACTCGACACCGGGGAGCGCGTTCACGGCTTCGTAGCCCACCGAGTACTCGACCGGCTTGATGCCCTTGTTGACCACCTTGACCGTCTTGGTCAGGGTGACCGGACCGCCCGCTTCGACGACGCCGAAGTTGACCGAGACGAAGCCGGGGTTGTCGACGACGTAGGCCAGGACCTGGTTGTCCAGCGCGGCCTTCGCGTCGATCCGGCCGCTGCCGACGCGCTGCGGACCGTAGACGCGGCCCGAAGCGTCGTGGATGTCGTGGCCGGCGGTGTTGATGACCGAGGCCTTGACCTCCTCGACCGACCAGTCCGGGTGTGCCTGACGGATCAGGGCGGTGATACCCGAGGTGTGCGGAGCCGCCATCGACGTCCCGGAGATGACCAGGCGGCCCGCTCCACTGCCGGCCAGCGCCGACGAGATCGAGTCACCGGGCGCCGCGACGTCCGGCTTGACGGCCGGGCCACGCCCGCCACGCGAGGTGAACGAACTCGGGGTGTCCACAATGGACTGATCGAAGGTCGGCACGGACACGCGGCCCTTGCCGGTCATCCGGACCTGCAGCGTGCCCGCGGCCACCGCCGGGCGGACCGAAGCGGTCGCGCTGCCGGTCAGCTGGAACGTCGGCAGCGCCGCGTTGCCCGCGATACCCGCCGAGAAGTGCTCCAGCGTCGAGGAGAACAGCGCGCCCTTGGCACCGGCCGCCTGCGCGTTGTTGGACCGGGCGCCCGAACCGCAGGCGCGGGTCGCGTCGTTGTCGTCCCATTCGAGGAACACGATCTTGCCCGCGGCCTTGGCCTTGTCGGCCTCGGAGTACGGCTTGCAGCCGGCGGCGTTGTCGGCCGACAGCGTGACCACCGGCGCGGTGACGTCGAGCGTGTCGTAGGTCGCGTAGTTCTGGCTGAACTGGCCGGTCTTCGCACCCTTGACGCCGTCGGGAGCGACGGCTTCGACGGCGTCGCGGAGGACGGACGCGTCACGGCTGCTGGCGACGGTCAGCGCCTCGGGCGTGTTGCCCGGCGCGCCGCCGACGTCGTTGAGGTCGCCGCCGTTGCCCGCGGAGAACACCGGGACGACGTTGTTCGCGGCGATCTTGCGCACGAACAGCGAGTCCGGGTCGTCCGGGGTGGCGAAGTCGCCGCCCAGCGACAGGTTCACCACGTCGAGGTGGTCGGTGAAGTCGCCGTCGCCGTCCGGGTCGAGCGACCAGTCGAGCGCCTGCGAGGTGACGTTGGTCGAGCCGTCGCAGCCGAAGACCTTGATCGCGTACAGCAGGGCCTTGGGCGCGGTGCCCGGGCCGATCTGCATCGCTTCGATCTTCTTCTTGTTGAGCTTCTTGTAGTCGCCCGTGAAGGTCTTGCCCGCTTCGTCGACACCGAAACCGGCGACCGTGCCCGCGACGTGCGTGCCGTGGTGGCCGCAGGCGAGCGGGTTGGGGTCCGGCTTCGGGGTCTTGAGGGCCGGGTCGTCGCTGCCCGAGTCGTAGGCGTCGCCGACCAGGTCGATACCGCCGACGACCTTGTCGGTCGGGAAGGCGGGGGTGGCCTGGTCGCGGTTGATCGCGTTGTAGGCCTCGGCCGTGCCCGGGCCGCCGAAGTCGGCGTGGGTGTAGTCGATGCCGTCGTCGATCACGCCGACGCGGATGCCGTCGCCGTAGCGGCCGGTCTGCTGCCACGACGCGAGCGTGTTGGTCAGCTGGACCGCGCTGGAGTTGGTGCGGGTCTTGGGGACCACCTTCTTGACCGAGACGACGTCCGGCCGCTTCGCCAGCTCGCGGATCTTCGCCGCGTCGGCCGTGACGACCGCGCCGGCGACCGCGTTGGCGGTCTGGGTGACCAGCTGGGTGCCGGCGTCGGCGGCCTTGAGCTGACCGACGACGGAGTTCACCGTCGCGGCCGCGGCGGCCTTGGCGTCCTTCGCGGCCTTCTTCGCCTTCTCCTTGCCCGCGCCCTTGTTCTGCTCGGCGTTGAAGGCGTCGACGGCGGGCTGCTTGGCCAGCTCGACGAAGGCGGTGATCTGCCCTTGGGCGGCCTTGAGCTTCGGCTCGACCTTCCCCTGGAATCCGTTACGGTCGATCTTCGCCGGTGTGACACCGTCCGCGAGGGGGACATCCTGCGCGGCTGCGGTCGCCCCGGTCACGGACGTCGCGAGCAACGCGGCGAAGACCGCGGCCGATGAGCGGATGGCCCACCGGGGTACGCGGGATCTGTTCATGAGTAAGTGCCCTCACTCGAGGCCTCGACTCGGAACCTGCCTGCCGCTCGAACACACCCCCGACGGTGAGCCCCGGCGCCGCGCCGTGCCCTTGACGGCGCGATGGTTCGGCCTCGCCGGAAGAACCTATCCGGGGACCAGCCCGACTTCAGTAGGCATTTTTCACCGTTATTGAATCTTGCTCTTCGCGAGTGGTCGACTACTTGCGAAGAGCGCAAACAACTTGTTGGCACATAACGAAAGCCGCGTCCGTGGACGCGGCTTTCGTCAGTGCAATTCCCGCAGGTCAGCCGAAGTTGACCGCGCGGATCGTGTGCGCGCCGACGGTGGCGCCGATCGGCTCCAGCAGGTGCGAGTCGACGGAACGGTCGACGCGCAGCAGCATCACCGCGTCCGCGCCGTCGGTGGTCTGGCTGATCTGCGCGGCCTCGATGTTGAGGCCCGCCTCGCCGAGCAGCGTGCCGACGCGGCCCATGATGCCCGGGCGGTCCGGGTACTCGAGCAGCAGCACGTTGCCCTCGGCGCGCAGGTCGAAGTGACGGCCGTTGACCTCGACCAGCTTCTCGACCTCGTCCTTGCCGGTGACCGAACCGGACACCGAAAGGGTCGAGCCGTCGGCGTGGACCGCGCGGACGGTGACCAGGCTGCGGAATTTGGGGCTTTCGGTCTCGGTGACCAGTTCGACCTGGACGCCCAGTTCTTCGGCGACGCGCGGCGCGTTCACGAAGGTGACCTGGTCCTCGACGACGCCGGAGAACACGCCGCGCTCGGCCGCGAGCGGCAGCACGCTGACGTCCTCGGCGGCCAGCTCGCCCTTGACCACGACGGTGACCGAGGCCGGGGCCTTCGGGTTCAGCGCGGTCAGCACGGTGCCGAGCTTCTGGGTGAGCGAGAGGTACGGCCGGACGTGCTCGCCGACCGTGCCGCCGCCCGCGACGTTCACCGCGTCCGGCACGAAGTCGCCGCGCAGCGCGAGCAGCACGGACTTCGCGACGTCGGTGCCGGCGCGGTCCTGCGCCTCGGCGGTCGACGCGCCCAGGTGCGGCGTGACGACGACGTTCGGCAGGCCGAACAGCGGGCTTTCGGTGGTGGGCTCGGTGACGAACACGTCGATACCGGCACCACCGACGTGGCCGGAGCTGACGGCGTCCGCCAGCGCCTGCTCGTCGATGAGGCCACCGCGCGCGGCGTTGACGATGATGACGCCCTGCTTGGTCTTCTTCAGCGCCTCGGCGCCGATGAGGCCCTTGGTCTCCGGCGTCTTCGGCAGGTGGATGGAGATCGCGTCGGCGCGCTCCAGCAGCTCGTCCAGCGTGACCAGCTCGATGCCGAGCTGCGCGGCGCGGGCGGCCGAGACGTAGGGGTCGTACGCGATGATCTTGGTGTCGAACGCGGCGAGCCGCTGCGCGAACAGCTGGCCGATCTTGCCGAGGCCGACCACACCGATGGTCTTGCCCTGGATCTCGACGCCGGAGTAGGCGCTGCGCTTCCACGCGCCGCCCTGGAGGCTCTGGTCCGCGGCCGGGACCCGGCGGGCGACGGCGAGCAGCAGCGCGACGGCGTGCTCGGCGGCGGAGACGATGTTCGAGGTCGGCGCGTTGACCACCAGCACACCGCGTTCGGTGGCGGCGGGGACCTCGACGTTGTCCAGCCCGACGCCGGCGCGGGCGACGACCTTGAGCGAGGTGGTGGCGCCGAGGACCTCGGCGTCGACCTTCGTCGCGGACCGCACGAGCAGCGCGTCCGCCGTCTTCACGGCTTCGAGCAGCGCGGGGCGGTCCGTGCCGTCCACATGCTGGACCTCGACCTCGTCGGAGAAGACGCTCAACACGGAGGGCGCGAGCTTCTCGGCGATGAGGACGACGGGCTTGTTCGGCTTGGTCACGATACGGCTCCCACTATCTGGTCTGTGCCTGCGACTCACTGTTGACGGTCACGCCGTTGTGCCCGGTTGCGCCGCAGTTTAGACCTGGTGACAGGGGATTGTTAACTCGCCCGTAATCCCGCGAAAACGAGATCGAGGAGCCGTTCGAGGCCCTTGTCACCCGAAAGGTGTTCGCTGGCCCAGGAAAGCGCGTGCAGCAGCACCAGTAATTCGTGCACTGTGACGTCGGCCCGGAGCTCCCCCGAGGCCTTCGCCCTTTCCACCAGTTGGGACACCTGGTCACGCATCGCGTGGCAGGAGGCGTACAGCGGCGAGGTCTCGTCGTTGAGGACGTCGACCATCAGCTCGGGCAGCCCCCGGTAACGCGCCGACTGTTCACCCATCCCGGCGAACCAGGCCTTCAACGCCTCCACCGGCTCCGAGGAGCCCAGCAGCTCGCGAGCCGCTTCGGCCTGCGCGTCGAAGCCTTCGCGGAGCACCGTCTCGACCAGCGCTTCCCGCGTCGGGAAGTGCCGGTAGAGCGTTCCGATCCCGACTCCGGCCCGGCGCGCGATCTCCTCCAGCGACGCCTCGACGCCGTTCGCGGCGAAGGCGTGCCTCGCCTCTTCGAGGAGGCGCTCGTAGTTGCGCCGGGCGTCCGCCCGCAGCGGCTTCTTCTCGGTGTCCATCGCACTCCAAAGCCTAGTCTCGACAAATCGGAGGCAGCCTCCGTATAGTCGGACCACGTAAGCGGAGGCTGCCTCATGTTAGCTGGGGAGACTGTGATGGACCTGATCGAAGAAACCCGGGAGCGGCTGGGCCCGGTGGGTGTCTGGCTGCCGGTCGGCATGTTCACGCCGACACCCGACGAAGAACGGCGGGCGATCCGGCGCCTGGAAGAGCTGGGTTACCGCACCGTTTGGGGTGGTGAGGGGCCCGGCAACCGGGAATTGTTCGCCTACAGCGCCATCACCCTCGCGGCCACCGAGCGAGTGGTGGTCGGCACCGGGATCGCGAACATCTGGTCGCGGCCCGCGTACACCGCCCACAGCGGCGGGCGGACACTCGCGCAGGCGTTCCCCGGCCGGTTCGTGCTCGGCGTCGGGATCGGGCACTCGTACCAGGCGGAGAAAGCGGGCTCGGACTACCGGCCGCTGGAACAGACCCGTGACTACCTCACGGCCATGGCTGCGGCGGCGGAAGAATTCCCTTCGCCGGTCCCGTTCCCGCGGGTCCTGGCCGCCGTCGGACCGAAGATGCTCGAACTCGCGCGGGACCTCACGGACGGGGCGCATCCGTTCGCCCAGCCCTTCGAGCACACGCCGTATTCCCGCGAGATCCTCGGCCCGGACAAGCTGCTCATCCCCACCCATTCGGTTCTGCTCGGCGACCGTGAGCAGGCGCGGAAGAGCGTGGCGAGGGATATCGGGCTGATGAAGCAGTACGGCATCCCGCACTATTTCAAGGGTTGGAAGCGGCTCGGCTACACCGACGCGGACATCGACGACGTCAGCGACCGGCTCGTGGACGGACTGACCGCGTGGGGCGACGAAGAGCGGATCGCCGGGCGGCTCAAGGAACTCGTCGACGCCGGAGCGGACACCGTGCTCGTCAATCCGGTCGGGGACGATCTCAAGTCCATCGTGGACCAGCTGGAACGGCTCGCCCCGGCACTGACGGCGGTGACCCGGTGAGCGTCGGCATCTGGACGTTTTCTTTCGACGGCAAGGAAATCGGCGAAGTGCGCGAGGCGGCCGCGGAAGTCGAGGAACTCGGCTTCGACACGTTGTGGTTCGGGGAGTACCTGGGCCGGGAGGCGTTCACCCAGGCGGGTCTGCTGCTCGCGGCGACCTCGCGGCTGACCGTCGCCACCGGCATCGCGCGGTTCTCGCATCGGGCACCCGTCGCGGCGGCCGCCGCCGAGCGGACCCTCGCCGAGGCGTATCCCGGCCGGTTCGTCCTCGGCCTCGGCGGGCACCTCCCGGGCGCGAAACCGCTGGAAGGGATGCGCGGCTACCTCGACGAGATGGACGGGACCGAACTGTCCACACCGGACTCCCCACGCCGGCGTGTGCTGGCCGCGTTGGGACCGAAGATGCTCGCCCTGGCCGCGGAACGCACCGATGGGGCGCATACGTACTTCGTCCCCGTCGAGCACACCGCGCTGGCGCGGGAGGCCATCGGGCCTTCGGCGTTCCTCGCCGTCGAACAGGCCGTCGTGCTGCGATCGGACCGGGAGATCGCGCGGCGGCACGTGTCGACGTACCTGGAGCTGGCGGCCCACCATCAGGCGAATCTGCGGCGGTTCGGATTCACCGAGGCGGACTACGGCTCCGACAAGCTGGTGGACGCGCTGGTCGCCGTCGGGGAGGACGAGATCTCCGCGCGGGTCCAGGCACATCTGGACGCCGGGGCCGACCACGTGTGCCTGCAGGTCCTGACCGGGGACGAACGGATCCCGCTGGCCGAATGGCGGGTTCTGTCGGGGGTCGGGGGTAGCGTGCGGGAGCGTGACGTCACCGGCTGAGCTCGCCTTCGAGAACGCACGGGAACTGATCGACGCGCGAGACCTGGCGGGGCTCGCGCGCCTGATCGGCGACCTGCCCACGCTTGTCCACGCGCACGGGAAGAACGGGAACGATCTGCTCGGCATGGCCGCCGCGACCTGTGACGAGCGGCTGTGCCGGATCCTGCTCGACCACGGCGCCGATCCGGCGTCCGCCAACGTGCACGGCTGGACGGCGTTGCACCAGGCCGGGTACGTCGGATCGCCGCTGCTGGTCACGATGCTGCTCGACGCGGGCGCCCCCATCGACGTCCCGGCCCGGGGCGACGGCGGGACCCCGCTGGTGGTCGCGCTGTTCTGGGGCCATCGGGAGGCCGCGGAGCTGCTGGCTTCGCGCAGCCTCTCGCCCGGCAACCTCCGGGTGGCGGCGGGGCTCGGTCACGCCGACCTGCTCGATGAACTGCTCGCGCCGGACGGCACGCTCGCCCCCGCGGCGGGCGCGCATCGCGAATTCCACCGGCCGCACAGCGGTTTCCCGGAATGGCGGCCGAGCGACGAGCCGGCCGAGATCGTCGACGAGGCGCTTTCGTGGGCGGCGCGGAACGACCGGTCTTCCGCCGTGCGCACCTTGGTGGAGCGGGGTGCCCGCGTGGACGCCGACATCTACCGGGGTACGGCGCTGACGTGGGCCGCCGCCCAGGGGAAGGCTTCGGCGATCAAGACCTTGGCGGAGCTGGGTGCTTCGGTCGACCACCGGGGGACGTTCGGCGGACTGTCGCACGGGGAGGGCGTCACGGCGCTGCACCTGGCCGTGCAGGGCGGACACGTGGACGCCGTGCGGGCGTTGCTGGAGGTCGGGGCGGATCCTTCGCTGGAGGATTCGCTGTACTCGTCGTCGGCTTTGGGGTGGGCCGAGCACTTCGGGCAGACCGAGATCCTGGCGGTGCTGCGGGGCGCCTGAGCCTTGGGGCCCACCGGACGCCGGTCCCCCGAGTGTCATGAAAGGGCCGTTCAGGACGAAAAACGTCAGGAACGGCCCTTTCATGACATCCGCGAGAGGCGTGTCCCGATCCTGACGCCCCCTGGCCCGCCGGACCCTCGCCGAAAGTACGACGCTCGCCGAACAATGGACCCATGCGAGCGATCAGCCAAAACCGCCTGGGCGGCCCCGAAGTCCTCGAACTCGTCGACGTCGCAAGACCCACCCCGGGCCCGACCCAGATCCTGGTCCGGGTGCACGCCGCCGGCGTCAACCCGGTCGACTGGAAGACCCGCGAGACCGGCGGCATCGGCCCGATGGGTGATCCGCCGTTCATCCTCGGCTGGGACGTGTCCGGCGTGGTCGAGGAGGTCGGCGCGGGCGCTTCCCTCTTCTCCCCCGGCGACGAGGTCTTCGGCATGCCGTCGTTCCCGTTCCAGGCGGGCGCGTACTCCGAATACGTCGCCGCGCCGAGCCGTCACTTCGCGCGTAAACCGTCCACTTTGGACCACGTGCACGCGGCCGCGGTCCCGCTCGCGGGGCTGACCGTCTGGCAGAGCCTCGTCGACACGGCGGATCTCCAGCCGGGGCAACGGGTCCTGATCCACGCGGCGGCGGGCGGGGTCGGACATCTCGCGGTCCAGATCGCCAAGGCGCGCGGCGCGTACGTGATCGGGACGGCCAGCGCGGCCAAACACGAGTTCCTCCGCGGACTCGGCGCGGACGAACTCGTCGACTACCGCACGACGGATTTCGCCGACGAGGTCCGCGACGTCGACGTCGTGCTCGACACGATCGGCCTGGAGTACGGACCCCGATCGCTCAAGACGCTGCGCCGCGGCGGGAGGCTCGTCCAGCTCACCCGCACGAACGACGAGCGGCTGCCGGAACTGGCCGATGCCGCCGGCGTCATCGCCGGGTTCACCCTCGCCGAACCGGACCGCACCGGCCTGCTCGCGCTGGCCGAACTCGTCGACAGCGGCCGGCTCAAGCCGACCATCGACTCGGTGTTCCCGCTGGAAGAGGCCGCGAAGGCCCAAGAACTCGTGGCGACGGGCAAGACCACGGGGAAGGTCGTGCTCTCCGTCGTGGAATGACCCGGTGGACAAGTGGAGTCTGTAGTCCGTATCGTCAAAGGCGGACTACAGACTCCGTTTATGTTCTCCTGGGAGACCCTCATGACCACACCCCGCGACGTCTTCGACGCGCTTTCCGAACGCATCACCGCTCGGCGCTGGGACGAGATTTTCGCGCTCTACGCCGAAGACGCCATCGTCGAAAACCCGCAGCGACCACCGGTACCGTCCAGGTACGAGGGTCGCGAGACTCTACGGAAGAACTTCGGCGGCGGCCTGAACGTGCGCATGGACAGGGCGGATGTCCTGATTCACGGGACAACCGACCCAGAGGTGATCGTCGCCGAGTACCGCAATGTCGGCGAGGCACTGGACACCGGAAAGTCCTTCGACATCGCCAACATCCAGCTGCTCCGCGTGCGCGACGGGCTCATCGTCCATTCACGCGACTACCACGACTACCTGCCGCTCATCGCGGCACAGAATGGCCTGGAGAAGCTGAAGAAGGGCTTCGAAACCGCGGAGCGCGAGCTCACGCCGGTGCCGCCGCGCCCGGCGTCGACGGCGGATCCGAAGAGCCCGCGCGGCGTTTTCGAACGGCTCGCCTACGGTGTCGCGGACGGCGACTGGGCCGGTTTGCCGGAGCTCTACGCCGAGGAAACCCATGTCACGCACCCGTTTCTGCCCGGCGCGGAGACCCTGAAATCGAGGGAAGACCTGCGTGAGCATTTCAAGTTCGGAGAGCGGGGCGAGGTCCGGTTCCAGGTCCGTGATCTGGTGATCCACGAAACCCTCGACCCTGAGGTCGTGATCGGCGAGTTCGACTACCAGGGGACGGCGGGCGGCAGCGCGGAATTCCGCGTTTCCAACATCTTCGTGCTGCGCGTACGCGACGGACTGATCGTCGAATCGCGCGACTACGCCGACCATCTCGCCATCGCGGCCGCGACCGGCCGGCTCGACGAGCTGATTTCCCGGGTCTAGCCGGACGGGGCGGCTCCATCCGGGTGACCATGCCCGCCGGGCGGCAACGACCTCGTCGGCAAGCGCGTGAACCCGGTGGTGAGTCCGGATCCTCCGGACTCACCACTTTGAGGGAGGACTCGATGAAGAGAATCCGATCGAAGGCACGCGCGGGAAGGCCGGTCGCGGCGGCGATGGCGATCGCGGCCGGCCTTCTGGTGACGGCGGCACCGGCCGTGTCCGCGTCGACCCAGGCCATCCCACCCGACTGCAAGGTATGGCGGAGCACAGGTTCCTGGGCGGTTTCGTCGAAATGCACTCAACGCGCACATCGAGCCGCGGCGGAGTGCCGCACTTACACCCGGCCCACCTACCAGTGGTACTTCGGCCCGTGGGCGAACAGGAACGAGGAATCGAAGGTGAACTGTCCCGCGGACACCACGAACCTGCGGGGAATGAGCGTGGACTACCCGGACTGATCAGACCACGGGAAAGCGGCCCCGGGCATCCGGTCTAGGCAGGCAGATCGAATTCGCCGTCCCGGACGCCTTTCAAGAACGCGTCCCATTCAGTAGGTGTGAACACGAGCAGGTGACCGTCGGGTTCGACGACCCGGCGCATCGCGGTGTAGGTGACCCCGTCGACGTGCGGCACCAGCGCGTACTCGACGGCGTCCTTGAGGTTCGCGCCTTCCGGTTCACCCCGGATCCACACCGCGTCGCTCAGGTCCAGGTCGGGCCGGATATGCGCCTTGTCGTCCACCGGCTGCTCACTCATGGTGCCCACGCTATCGCTTTCCGGTACGCAAAACGAAGGGGCCCTTCACCACATCGCATGCGGTGAAGGGCCCCTTCAGCCAGAGAACTAGGCGGTTTCGGTGATCGGCCGGTCCACCCACGACATCAGGTCGCGCAGCTTCTTGCCGGTCTCCTCGATCGGGTGCTGGTTGCCCTGCTCCTCGAGCTTGGTGAAGTTCGGCCGCCCGGCCTCGTCCTCGGCGACCCATTCGCGGGCGAACGTGCCGTCCTGGATCTCGCCGAGGATCTTCTTCATCTCTTCCTTGACCGCCGGCGAGATGACGCGCGGGCCGCGGGTCAGGTCGCCGTACTCGGCGGTGTCGGAGATCGAGTAGCGCTGACGCGCGATGCCGCCCTCGTACATGAGGTCGACGATCAGCTTCAGCTCGTGCAGCACCTCGAAGTAGGCGATCTCCGGGGCGTAGCCGGCCTCGGTGAGCACCTCGAAACCGGTCTGCACCAGCGCGGAGGCGCCACCGCAGAGCACGGCCTGCTCGCCGAAGAGGTCGGTCTCGGTCTCCTCGGTGAAGGTCGTCTTGATGACACCGGCGCGGGCGCCACCGATGGCGGCCGCGTAGGAGAGCGCGAGCGCCTGCGCGTTGCCGGAGGCGTCCTGCTCGACCGCGATGAGCGCCGGGACGCCCTTGCCGTCGACGAACTGACGGCGGACCAGGTGGCCCGGGCCCTTCGGGGCGACCATGGCGACGTCGACGCCTGCCGGCGGCTTGATCAGGTCGTAGCGGATGTTGAAGCCGTGCCCGAAGAAGAGCGCGTCGCCGTCCTTGAGGTTCGGCGCGATGTCCTGCTCGTAGATGAAGCGCTGCTTCGTGTCCGGCGCGAGGATCATGATCAGGTCGGCTTCGGCGCTGGCCTCGGCCGGGGTGAGCACGCGGAGACCCTGCTCCTCGGCCTTGGCCCGCGACTTCGAGCCCTCGGGCAGGCCGATGCGGACGTCGACGCCGGAGTCGCGCAGGCTCAGCGAGTGCGCGTGGCCCTGGCTGCCGTAGCCGATCACGGCGACCTTGCGACCCTGGATGATCGAAAGGTCCGCGTCGTCGTCGTAAAAGATTTCCACTGCCATGAGGGGTACTACTTCCTTTCCTGACTTACGAACAAAGTTATCGAGCGGAGGTGGCGGTGATCGAGCGGGAGCCCCGGCCGACCGCGACCATGCCGGACTGGACCAGTTCACGGATGCCATAGGGCTCCAGCATCCGGAGCAGGGCACCGATCTTGTCCGAGGTCCCGGTGGCTTCGACGGTGAGCGCCTCGGGAGACACGTCCACCACCTTCGCGCGGAACAACTGCACTGTTTCGAGGACCTGGCTGCGCACGGTGTTGTCGGCCCGGACCTTCACGAGCAGCAGTTCACGCTGCACGGCTGTGGACTTTTCCAATTCCACGATCTTGATGACGTTGACCAGCTTGTTGAGCTGCTTGGTCACCTGTTCGAGCGGTAGCTCCTCAACGGCGACCACGATCGTCATCCGGGACACCTCGGGATTCTCCGTGGGCCCGACGGCGAGGGATTCGATGTTGAAACCCCGCCGGGAGAACAGTCCGGAAACCCGCGCGAGGACACCGGGCTTGTTCTCGACCAGAACGCTCAGGGTGTGCACGCTCATCGGGCGTCTCCTTCTGTCGCGGCGTTCAGCTCCGCCTCGGCGGCGACCTCGTCGTCGTCGAAGAGCGGGCGGATCCCGCGCACGGCCATGATTTCGTCGTTACCGGTGCCCGCGGCCACCATGGGCCACACCTGGGCATCCTTCCCCACCACGAAATCGATCACGACGGGGCGGTCGTTGATCTCCATGGCGCGCCGGATGGTGGCGTCGACGTCCTCCTTGGTCTCGCAGCGGAGCCCGGCGCAGCCGAGCGCCTCCGCGAGGAGGGTGAAGTCGGGGATGCGGTGCTTGTGGGTACCGAGATCGGTGTTGGAGTACCGCTCGGAGTAGAAGAGGTTCTGCCACTGGCGGACCATGCCGAGGTTGCCGTTGTTGATGACGGCGACCTTGATCGGCGCGCCTTCGATGGCGCAGGTGGCCAGTTCCTGGTTCGTCATCTGGAAACAGCCGTCGCCGTCGATGGCCCAGACCTGCTTGTCCGGCACGCCGAACTTGGCGCCCATCGCGGCGGGGACGGCGAAGCCCATCGTGCCGAGGCCGCCCGAGTTGATCCAGGTGCGCGGGTTCTCGTACTTCACGAACTGCGCGGCCCACATCTGGTGCTGGCCGACGCCCGCGGTGTAGACCGCGTCCGGGCCGACGAGCGAACCGATGCGCTCGATGACGTACTGCGGCGAGAGCGTCCCGTCCTCGGGCCACTCGTAACCGGCCGGGTAGTCGTCGCGCCAGGCGCTCGCCTGCGTCCACCAGTCCTTCAGGTCCGGCTTCGCGGACTTGTCGGTCTCGGCGCGGACGGCCTCGATCAGCTCGGTGATGATCTCCGCGCAGTCACCGACGATCGGCACGTCCGCCTTGCGGTTCTTGGAGATCTCGGCGGGGTCGATGTCGGCGTGGACGACGGCGGCGTCCGGCGCGAAAGAGGACAGCTGCCCGGTGACGCGGTCGTCGAAGCGGGCGCCGAGGGCGATCAGCAGATCCGCCCGCTGCATCGCGGCGACCGCGGCGACCGAACCGTGCATCCCCGGCATGCCGAGGTGCTGCGGGTGCGAATCGGGGAACGCGCCGCGCGCCATCAGCGTGGTGACGACGGGGATGCCGGTCAGTTCGGCCAGTTCCATCAGCTGGCGCGAGGCGTCGGCCTTGACCACGCCGCCGCCGACGTAGAGGACCGGGCGCCGCGATTTGCTGATCAGCCGCGCGGCTTCGCGGACCTGCTTGCCGTGCGGGCGCAGCGTGGGCCGGTAGCCCGGCAGGCGCATCTCCGTCGGCCAGGAGAAGGAGGTCATCTCCTGCAGGACGTCCTTGGGGATGTCCACCAGGACCGGGCCGGGACGGCCGGTCGAGGCGAGGTGGAACGCCTCCGCGATGGTGCGCGGGATGTCCGCCGGGTCGGTGACCAGGAAGTTGTGCTTGGTGATCGGCATTGTGATGCCGCAGATGTCGGCTTCCTGGAAGGCGTCCGTGCCGATCAGCGCGCGGGACTGCTGTCCGGTGATGGCGACGACGGGCACCGAGTCCATGTTCGCGTCGGCCAGCGGGGTGACCAGGTTGGTGGCGCCGGGACCGGAGGTGGCCATGCACACGCCGACCTTGCCGGTCGCCTGCGCGTACCCGGTGGCGGCGTGCCCGGCGCCCTGTTCGTGACGGACCAGGACGTGGCGGACCTTCGTCGAGTCGAGCAGCGGGTCGTACGCCGGGAGAATGGTGCCGCCGGGAATACCGAACACGACCTCCGCGCCCACCGCCTCGAGCGAGCGGACGAGCGACTGCGCGCCCGTGACCCGCACCGGGGTCCCGGCGGGCGGCGCCGGCTTGGGTCGGGCACCGGTGGTACCGGAGTTCGCATCAGCTCGCGAGGTGGCACTAGTCATCGCTGTTTGCCTCGTCTTGTCTAGTCACTCGTTCGGGTATTCATTGGCTGGTTCGGCAGTGAAATTGTTCCAGGCAACAAAAAACCCCCGCCGACCGGAGTGGTCGCACGAGGGTCGCGCGTCGACGCAGCGGAGACTTCCCTAAGCGTCGACGCGCTTGGGAAGTACGAGGCCGGTCTGCGTTGTCACGAGAGTGAAGCTAGCCGGTCGCCGTCAAGAGTGTCAACTCTGCGGGACGGCGATTCCGCATGCTGGACACCTTCGGCGCGTGGTGCGACCCGCGTTCGGGGCCACGGAGGCCGCGGTGCACCATCTTTGACGTGGCAGAAGAAAAGCAGCGGGAACAGGCGAACGAGGACCGCAAGGCCGTCTTCAAAATCCCGAACACGGCATTGCTGGCGATCGCTTTCCTCGTCGTTTGTGTGACGCCTGTCGCGTTCGGCGACGTGCCGTATCTCCAGTGGCTCTACCTCTTCCCGATCGCGCTGGCGGTGTTCGTCATCCGGACCCGCACGACGGCGACGGCCGAGGGGCTGGAGGTGCGGACGATGTTCGGGCGGAAGGATCTGCCGTGGACCTCCCTCAAGGGCCTCGCCATCACTGACAAGGCGAAGGTGCAGGCGGTGCTGAAGGACGAGACCAAGGTCGCCCTGCCCGCCGTGCGCACCCGCCATCTTCCGGTGATCTCGCTGGTCAGCGCGGGGCGGATGGCCGATCCCTCCGGGCTGACCGACGACCTGGCCGAGGCTCCGGAAAAGCGCGACGATTCCGGGGAGTAGGATTGGTAGGACCAGTTTGGCGCTCGTTCGCCCTGGTCCCCATCCCGAACCTTGGAGTCAGCCGTGCCTCAACTCCGTTCCCGGACCACCACCCACGGCCGCAACGCGGCGGGCGCGCGCTCGCTCTGGCGCGCCACCGGAATGACCGACAGCGACTTCGGCAAGCCGATCGTCGCCATCGCGAACTCCTACACCCAGTTCGTGCCGGGGCACGTGCACCTCAAGGACCTCGGCGAGATCGTGGCCGGCGCGGTGAAGGAGGCGGGCGGTGTCGCCCGCGAGTTCCACACGATCGCCGTCGACGACGGGATCGCCATGGGGCACAGCGGAATGCTCTACTCGCTGCCCTCGCGCGAGATCATCGCCGACTCCGTCGAGTACATGGTGAACGCGCACCAGGCCGACGCGCTGGTCTGCATCTCCAACTGCGACAAGATCACCCCGGGCATGCTGAACGCCGCCATGCGGCTGAACATCCCGGTGGTGTTCGTCTCGGGTGGACCGATGGAGGCCGGGAAGGCCGTGGTCGTCGGCGGGGTCGCGCAGGCGCCGACCGACCTCATCACCGCGATCGCCGCGTCGGCCAGCAGCGAGGTCGACGAGGACGGGCTGTCCATTGTGGAGCGTTCGGCCTGCCCGACCTGTGGTTCGTGCTCGGGCATGTTCACCGCGAACTCGATGAACTGCCTCACCGAGGCGCTCGGGCTCTCCCTGCCGGGCAACGGCTCCACCCTCGCCACGCACGCAGCCCGCCGGGCGCTCTTCGAGGACGCCGGGCGCACGGTCGTCGAGCTGTGCAAGCGCTGGTACGAGCAGGACGACGAGTCCGTGCTCCCGCGCTCGATCGCGTCGAAGAAGGCGTTCGAGAACGCGATGGCCCTCGACATGGCGATGGGCGGTTCGACCAACACGGTGCTGCACATCCTCGCCGCCGCGCAGGAGGGCGAGGTCGATTTCACCATCGACGACATCGACGCCATCGGCCGCCGCGTGCCGTGCCTGTCGAAGGTCGCGCCGAACTCGGACTACCACATGGAGGACGTCCACCGGGCGGGCGGAATCCCGGCCATCCTCGGCGAACTGCACCGCGGCGGGCTGCTGAACACCGACGTCCACTCCGTGCACTCGCCGGATCTGGAGTCGTGGCTGTCCACTTGGGACATTCGCGCGGAGGAGCCGTCGGAGCGGGCGATCGAACTGTTCCACGCCGCTCCGGGCGGGGTCCGCACCACCGAGGCGTTCTCCACCGAGAACCGTTGGTCCTCTTTGGACACCGACGCCGCCGGCGGCTGCATCCACGACGTCGAGCACGCCTACACCAAGGACGGCGGGCTCGCGATCCTGCGCGGCAACCTCGCCGAGAACGGCGCCGTGATCAAGTCGGCGGGTATCGACGAGGAACTGTGGCATTTCGAGGGCCCGGCGCGGGTGCTGGAAAGCCAGGAGGAGGCGGTCTCGGCCATCCTCAAGAAGGAGATCCAGCCCGGCGAGGTGCTGGTGATCCGCTACGAAGGCCCGGCGGGCGGCCCGGGGATGCAGGAGATGCTGCACCCGACGGCGTTCCTCAAGGGCTCGGGGCTGGGCAAGAAATGCGCGCTGATCACCGACGGCCGGTTCTCCGGCGGCTCGTCGGGCATCTCGGTCGGGCACATCTCGCCCGAGGCCGCCGCGGGCGGGGCGATCGGCCTGGTCCAGAACGGCGACCGGATCCTGCTCGACGTCCACGAGCGGCGGCTCGAACTGCTCGTCGACGAGGACGTGCTCGCCGAGCGGCGCGCGAAGATGGAGGCGAGCGAGCGGCCGTGGCAGCCGGTCTCGCGGGACCGGAAGATCACCGCCGCGTTGCGGGCCTACGCGCGGATGGCGACTTCGGCCGACACCGGCGCCGTCCGGGACCCGAACAAGTAGCGGTCACAAGCATGCATTTAGAGGACTAAATGCGCAACGAGCGCATTTAGTCCTCTAAATGCGAGCCGTCAGCGGCAGAGGACGATCACCACGACCGAGGCGGCCGCCGACAGGAGCAACCCGATCAACCCGAACGAAAGCGGCCGCTTCCGCCACGGGGTGTTGACGTCCAGCGCGATCCGCCCGGAGCCCGCGAGCAGGACGGTCAGCGAAGCCGCGGCCAGCAGGAGTTCGAACTCGAAGCCCTGCCCCTGCTTCTGGAAGAACCCGCCGCCGAACTTCACGTAGACGATGTTCGCGCAGACGCCGAGCAGCGCGGCGGCACCGATCGGGGTGAACAGGCCCACCAGCACGAGCGCGCCGCCGACCACCTCGCTGATCCCGGTGATCCACGAAAGCAACGTGGTCTGGCTGGTGTAGCCGAGCTCGCCGAGTGCCCTGGCGAAGCCACCGACCCCAGGGCCGCCGAAGGCACCGAAGAGGTGCTGGAGGCCGTGCGCGCCCATCGTCACGCCGAGCACCACTCGCAGGACGAGCAGACCGAGATCGATCCCGCCCCTGGTCTCCGCCGGGCCGGGGCCGCTGTCGGCGTCGGCCACGTCCGAGATCATGCTGGTCTGATAGTCATCGCTCACGCGCGAAGGGTAGGGGAAACCGGCCCGTCAGGCGACCGAACCGCCGGAGCGGCTCAGAACAAGGTCGCGGGCTCGACCGGTTCGGGCTCCGGCAGCGGGTCGAGCCCGGGCACCAGGGCGCGCACGTCGTCGTGGAAGCGGCGGGCGAGCGCCGGCGCGTCGTCGTTGTCGGGAGTGTGCACGAAGACCGTCGGCGACCGGCCCTCCCGCAGCCATCCGGCGACCACCTCGGTCCACGGCCGCCATCCCTCGACGGTCACTTCGGTCGCGTCGCGGCCCAGGTAGCGGACGATCGGGCGATCGGTGAGCGCCCGCGTCCGCCGCGGCAGCCGGGGTTTCTTCGCCCAGGCGTCCTGTTCGGCTTCGCTGACCGGCGGACTCGCGAAGAAGACCGTGGTGTCGAACGGCACCCACTCGGCACCAGCGCCGGCCAGCGCCGTCTCCAGCAACGCCGTCGCGCGGGTGTCGCTGGAGAACTCCGGGTGACGCACCTCCACGGCGCGCCGGAGACCGGCGGGGAGACGACGCAGGAAGCGGCCGAGGGCGTCGACGTCCGACGGGCCGAACGAGCCGGGCAGCTGGGTCCACAGGACCGCCCGCTCACCGAGGGGTTCGATCGCGTCGAGGAACGCCCGCATCTCGGTCTCGACCCCGGCGAGCCGTTTCTCGTGCGTGACGACCTTGGGCAGCTTGACCACGAACCGGAAACCGGGACCGGTCTGCCGCGCCCACGTCTCGACGGTTTCCCTCGCGGGGGTCGCGTAGAAGGTCGTGTTGCCCTCGACCGCGTTGCACCAGCCGGCGTAGGCCCGCAGGCGTTCCCCGGCGGGCGACGACCGCGGCACGAACCGGCCCGCCCACGCCTTGTGCGTCCACATCGCGCAGCCGACATGAAGATTCGCCACGCCGATCAGTATTCGCCGTGGACCAGGTTCTTCGGCAACTCCCCGCCCAGATAGTGGCTCAGTTCCCGCACCACCACCGCGTAGGCACGCTGCCGCCGCCCGCTCACGGCGCCCGCGACGTGCGGTGTCAGCAGCAGTCCCGGCACGTCCCACAGCGGATGCCCCTCGGGCAGGGGCTCCGGGTCGGTGACGTCGAGAGCGGCGCGCAGCCGTCCCGACGCGAGTTCCGCGACGAGCGCGCCGGTGTCCACGACCGGCCCCCTCGACACGTTGACGAGGATCGCGTCGTCCGGCATCGCGGCCAGGAACTCCGCGTCGACCATGCCCCGCGTATGCGGCGTGAGCGGCACCATCAGGACGGTGATGTCGTGGTCGGGCAGCAGCCCGGGGAGTTCGTCGTTGCCGTGGACACCCTCGCGGGCCGTCGCGCCCACCATCGTGCAGCGCACGTCGAACGTCTCCAGCCGTCGGCGCAGATGCCTGCCGAGGTCGCCCGCGCCGACGATGAGTGCCCGTTTGCCCTGCAGGGTGTCGGTGATCCGGCGTTCCCAGTGCTTCCGCCGGTGGCCGTCGGCGAAACCGCCGAGGTCCCGGTAGATGGTCAAGAGGACCGCGACGACCCACTCGGCCGAGCTTCCGCCGTGCGCGCCGCGGCAGGTCGAGAGCAGCACACCGTCCGGCACCTTGCCGACCCAGTCCTCGGCGCCCGCCGCCAGCAGCTGCACGAGTTTGACGTTCGGCAGTTCGCGCCAGAGTTCCTCGCTGGGCCCCTCGCCGGTCACGAGGACCTCGGCCTCGGCGGCTTCGGCGGGCACCGGCTCGCCGCGGCGGTACACCACCGGACGCACGCCCTCGATCTCCGAAAGCGCGGCCACTCCCTCTTCGTCGGGCACGAGAACGGTCACAGTCATGATCACCACGGTATCGAGGAGCTCTTACCCGTGGCTCACGTACGCCCACCTAGGCTGGGCCCGTGCGTACCCGGTACCGGCGGAAATGGACCGCGCCGCTGGCCATACTGGCCTGCGGCGCCCTGATGCTCTCCGGTTGCGCCGAATTCGACAACACCGCCGCCGGGCAGAAGTTCACCCCGGTCAACCCGCCGTCCCCCGAGGTCCCGCCGCAGGTCGGGCCGGGCGGTGAAGCGGGCGACGCCGGTCCCGGCCGGGGAAACGGGCCGAACCAGGCGCCGACGCCGGTCCCGCCGCCGCAGGGCTGCAAGGACTTCGACAAGGCCGTCATCGCGACCTGCCTGGACACCGTCGCCGCCGTGGCCGCGATCCCCGGCGACGGCACCGCGCCGAGCGCGCTCGCCGGAGAACGCAAGAGCGGCCGGATCCTGCTCGCCGCCGCGGAGAAGGACCCGGCCGACTGGGCGACCGTCCCCGTGGACGGTTCCGGCGACGGCGGCCTCACCTCGCTCGCCCTCTCCCCCGGGTTCGCCGAAGACCAGCTCGTCTTCGCCTACATCACCACCCCGACCGACAACCGGGTCGTCCGCCTGGCGAAGGGCCAGGCGCCGAAACCGGTGCTGACCGGGATCCCCAAGGGGGCCACCGGCAACCGCGGCGCGATCGGCACCGACGCGAAGGGCGCGCTCCTGGTCGCCACCGGCGACGCGGGGAACCCCGGGCTCGCGGCCGATCCGGCGTCGCTGGCCGGGAAGGTGCTGCGCATCGACACCTCCGGCAAACCGGCGCCGGGCAACCCCACGGCGGGTTCCGCGGTCTTCTCCACCGGCGTGCACTCCCCCGGCGGGATCTGCCGCGACCAGGCCGGTTCCCGCGTGTGGCTCACCGACCGGCTGGCCGACAAGGACGTCCTGTACCGGCTTCGCGGCGGCCAGCCGCTGACCACCCCGGCCTGGAGCTGGACCGACAAACCCGGTGTCGCGGGGTGCGCGGATTTCGTCGGCTCCACCGGGTATCTCTCGATCACCACGTCCATCGCGGGCAACCTGCAGAACCTGCCGGTCACCCCGGACGGGGCGGTGACCGGCAAGCCCAACGTCGTCATGGACGGCAAGGTCGGCAAGCCGCCGAAGACCTTCGGCAGGCTGTCCGCGATGAGCATGGTCAACCCGCAGATCGCGCTCGCCGGAACGGTCAACAAGGACGGCGGTTCCCCGGTTTCGAGCGACGACCGCGTCGTCATCATCACGCCGTCGGCCAGTTCCGGCGGGGGCGGCAAGGACTGAGCGGTCCTAGCGGGACGGCCGCGGGTGGGGCGCCGGTGCGAACCGGGTGAACGACGGCGGCATCGCCTTTTCCTTGCCCTGCGGGTCGAACAGCTCCGGCACGAGCCGGTAGCCCGAGCCCAGCGCGTTCGCCGCGGCGGTGAGGCGGTGCGGTTCGGTGGACGGCCAGCGGCCGGTGTCCACCCGGGACAGCAGGGTGCGCAGCAGGACGATCTCCTCGGCCGCGTTGAACGAGCAGTGCCCGCCCCGGTTCACGTAGGTCTGCCGCAGCAGAGCGGGATCGCCGTCGCGCCGGACCTGGTCGCCGTACCACCGGGCCTGGCCCGCCACGGCGCCGCCGTCACCGGTGGTGTGCGTGGTCAGCACGGGTGACGGCGTGGTGCCGCGCGCCACGGTGAAGCGCTGCATGTAGGCCTGGGCCTTCGGATCCGCCGAAATCCGCGGAGCCGCGGCGAGCCGGTCGAGGTCGGCGTCCAGATCCACTCCGCCCGTCCGGTATGCCTGCCGCACCAGGTCGAGACCGGCGGACCGGACGAGCTGACGCCGGTAGTCGATCCCGGTGTTCGACGACGGGTTCCCGCCTGCCCGGCGCTCGATTTCGGGACGCGCACCCGGTCCGTAGCCGTACAGATAGGCGCCGGTGACCCACATCGCCTGCTGGGCCAGACGGTCGGCGGACGCCGTCGGCTCCGGCTCGTGTGCGAGTGCCCAGCCCGGGACGGTGCCCAGCGCACCGGCCAGTGCGATCCGCGCCCGGCCCGCGTCGGTCTTCTGCGCTTCGGCCACGACGGCTTCGAGTGCCGCCTGCGCGGCCTGCGGATCACGCGGCCGGACCAGGTCGATGTCCGCGTCCGGCGCCAGCAGCGTCTTGAGCGCGAAGAGCATGTCCAGCGCGCTGTTCCACGTGCCGTGCGCGTCGTACTCGCCGCACTGCGCCAGGACACCGTCGAACCGGCCCGGGTTGTTCTCGGCCAGCTTCAAGGAGATCACGGCGCCCATGGACATTCCGCTCGTGATCGTCCGCCGCGGTTTGCCCACGTTCGCCTCGAACCAATCGAGCAGCGCGATCTGGTCGGTCAAGGCTTCTTCGATCGCGTGCCCGAAGGTGCCCTTGTAGTTCGACGCGGCCAGCGCGTAACCCTGGTCCAGCAGCCAAGACTCGGTCTCGGGTCTGGTGGCCAGCATGATCCGCGCCGGCTTCCACGGGTCCACGTAGAGCCCGTGGCTGTAGAGCACCAGCGTGCCGTTCCAGCGTTTCGGCACTTTGACCAGATAGTCGGCGCCGTCGATGGTGCCCTCGTGAATCCGGTGGCGCTCCTTGGCGGCCGCGGGCGCGGCGGTGAACAGCGCGCCGAGGAGAACTGCGACGAGCACGGTGACGAGTGTCCTGCGTGAAGTGGTCATGCAGGACAAAATAGGTGACCAAATGGTCACATGTCAAGGCGTTCGCAAGCGCCCTCCCTTTCGCATTCAGAGGACTAAACGCGAGAGAGGTGGGGACTCAGGGACGGCGGGTGCGGGTCTCGGCACGCAGGCGCCGGACGTCGAAGAACGCCACGACGACGGAGACCACGGCGACCACCAGGCCGAGATAGCGGCCGAGGCCGGTCCCGATCTCGATTCCGGCGGCGGAAAGGATCCCGCGCTGGTCGGCGTCGAACTGCCAGTCGAGGGTGGTCCAGCCGAGCACCATCAGCAGCAGCGCGCCGATGGCCGCCATCAGCCACAGATGCGGCAGGCCCGCCCGGCGGACGGCGTCGACACGGCCGAACAGCACGACCGCGAGACCGGGAAGGAACAGGAGGAACACCGGCGCCCAAGCGAGGAAACCCGAACGCCACGCGTCACGCGTGACGTCGGTGGCGGGCAACGTGCTCAGCACGTCTTCGATTTCCGGGCGCGAGGCGGTCAGCGTCGTCCACGGAAGGAACAAGGCCACCAGCGCGAGCAGCCCGGCCGCGAGGCCGAGCCACTCACGCCAGGTGACCTTCTTCAGAGCGAGATCAGGCACCGACTCGCTCGACGATCAGTTCGCGCACACGCTTGGCGTCGGCCTGGCCCTTGGTGGCCTTCATGACCGCGCCGACGATCGCCCCGGCCGCGGCCACCTTGCCGCCGCGGATCTTCTCGGCGACGTCGGGCTGCGCGGCCAGCGCCTCGTCGACCGCCGCGATGAGCGCGGAGTCGTCGGAGACGACCTTCAGACCGCGCTTCTCGACGACCTCGGACGGCGAACCCTCGCCGGCGAGCACGCCCTGCACGACCTCCTTGGCCAGCTTGTTGGTCAGCTCACCGGCGTTGACCAGCGCGATGACCTCGGCCAGCTGCGCCGGGGTGATCGCCAGCTCGGCCAGCTCGATCTCACGGGAGTTGGCCTCCTGCGCCAGCGTGTTGACCCACCAGCTGCGGGCCTCGTCCGGCGTCGCCCCCGCCTCGACGGTCGCGGCGACCAGGTCGACCGCGCCGACGTTGAGCAGGTCGCGCAGCGCCTCGTCGGTCAGGTTCCACTCCCGCTGGATGCGCTTGCGGCGCTCCGACGGCATCTCCGGCAGCGTCTTGCGCAGCTCCTCGACCCATTCGCGCGACGGCGCGATCGGGACCAGGTCGGGCTCCGGGAAGTACCGGTAGTCCTCGGCGGTCTCCTTGGTGCGGCCCGACGACGTGGTGCCGTCGGCCTCCTGGAAGTGCCGCGTCTCCTGCTTGATGGAACCGCCCTCGGCGAGGATCGCCGCCTGGCGGGTCATCTCGTAGCGCACGGCGCGCTCGACGCTGCGCAGCGAGTTGACGTTCTTGGTCTCGGTGCGCGTGCCGAACTCGGTCGCGTCCTTGGCCATCAGCGAAACGTTCGCGTCGCAGCGCAGGGAACCCTGGTCCATGCGGACGTCGGAAACGTCCAGCGCGCGCAGCAGGTCCCGCAGGGCGCTCACGTACGCGCGGGCGACCTCGGGGGCGCGGCCGCCGGTGTGCTCGATCGGCTTGGTGACGATCTCGATCAGCGGCACGCCGGCGCGGTTGTAGTCGAGCAGCGAGTGCTCGGCGCCGTGGATCCGCCCGGTGGCGCCGCCGACGTGCAGCGACTTGCCGGTGTCCTCCTCCATGTGCGCGCGCTCGATCTCGACTCGCACGACCTCGCCGTCGTCCAGCGTCACGTCGAGGTAGCCGTTGAAGGCGATCGGCTCGTCGTACTGCGACGTCTGGAAGTTCTTCGGCATGTCCGGGTAGAAGTAGTTCTTCCGGGCGAAGCGGCACCATTCGGCGATCTCGCAGTTGAGCGCGAGGCCAATGCGGATCGCGCCCTCGACCGCCTTGCCGTTCACGACCGGCAGCGAACCGGGCAGGCCGAGACAGGTCGGGCACACCTTGGTGTTCGGCTCGCCGCCGAACTCGTTGGCGCAGCCGCAGAACATCTTGGTGTTGGTGTTCAGCTCGACGTGCACCTCGAGGCCCAGCACCGGGTCGAACCGCTCGATGACGTCGGCGTAGTCCATCAACTCAACCACGGCGGTCACTTCTTTCCTCCCAGCTCCGGAACCTCGTGCACCAGCGAGCCACCGTTGGCGGCGTCGCGCGCGACCTCGTAGGCGGCGCCGACGCGGTACAGCCGGTCGTCGGCCATCGCCGGGGCCATGATCTGCAGGCCGACCGGCAGGCCGTCCTCATGCGACAGTCCACTCGGGACACTCATCGCGGCGTTGCCGGCGAGGTTCGACGGGATGGTGCAGAGGTCCGCCAGGTACATCGCCATCGGGTCGTCGACGCGCTCGCCGATCTTGAACGCCGTGGTCGGCGTGGTCGGCGAGACCAGCACGTCCACCTTTTCGTACGCGGCTTCGAAATCGCGCGTGATGAGCGTGCGGACCTTCTGCGCCGAGCCGTAGTACGCGTCGTAGTAACCCGAGGAAAGCGCGTACGTGCCGAGCATGATGCGGCGCTTGACCTCCGGACCGAAACCCTTCTCGCGGGTCAGCGACATGACCTCTTCGGCGCTGTGCGCGCCGTCGTCGGACACGCGCAGGCCGTAGCGCATGGCGTCGAACCGGGCGAGGTTCGACGAGCACTCGCTCGGCGCGATCAGGTAGTACGCGGGCAGCGCGTAGGTGAAGTTCGGGCACGAGACCTCGACGACCTCGGCGCCGAGCGCGCGCAGCTGCTCGACGGCGGCCTCGAACGACCGCAACACGCCCGGCTGGTAGCCGTCGCCGGCGAATTCCTTCACCACGCCGACGCGGACGCCCTTGAGGTCACCGGTCAGGCCCTGGCGGGCCGCGGCGACCACCGGCGGGACCGGCGCGTCGATCGAGGTCGAGTCCATCGGGTCGTACCCGGCGATGACCTCGTGCAGCAAGGCGGCGTCGAGCACCGTCCGTGCGCAGGGACCGGCCTGGTCGAGCGAGGAGGAGAAGGCGACGAGACCGTAGCGGGAGACGCCGCCGTACGTCGGCTTCACGCCGACGGTGCCGGTGACCGCGCCGGGCTGGCGGATCGAGCCGCCGGTGTCGGTGCCGATCGCGATCGCGGCCTCGAACGCCGCGATGGACGCCGAGGAGCCACCGCCGGAACCGCCCGGGATGCGGGCGTGGTCCCACGGGTTGTGGGTCGGGCCGAACGCGGAGTTCTCCGTGGAGGAGCCCATCGCGAACTCGTCCATGTTGGTCTTGCCGAGCACCACGACACCGGCCTCGCGCAGCTTGCGCGTCACGGTGGCGTCGTACGGCGGGAGCCAGTTCTCCAGGGTCTTCGAACCGACCGTGGTCGGGATGCCCTTGGTGGTCAGCACGTCCTTGAGCGCCAGCGGGACACCGGCGAGGGCCGACTTCGGCGCCTTGCCCTCGGCGACGTCGGCGTCCACCGCGCGGGCGGCTTCGAGCGCGCCCTCGGTGTCGACGTGCAGGAACGCGTGGATGTGGTCGTCGACCTCGGCGATCCGGTCCAGGTGGGCCTGGGTGACCTCGACGGCCGAGACCTCACGGGACTGGATCTTCTCCGCCAGCTCGGCGGCGGTGAGCTTGATGAGTTCGGTCACTGTTCTTCTCCCAGAATCCGCGGCACCCGGAAACGACCCTCTTCGCTGGCCGGCGCACCGGCCAGCGCCTGCTGCTGGGTCAGCCCCGGTCGGACCGTGTCCTCACGGAACACGTTGGTCAGCGGCACGGCGTGCGACGTGGGCGGGACGTCCTCGCCTGCGACCTCGCTCACCTTGGCCACCGAGTCCAGGATCTGGTCGAGCTGGCCTGCGAAGACGTCCAGCTCCTCTTCGGTGACGGCAAGCCTGGCCAGCTTGGCGAGGTGTGCGACCTCGTCGCGGGAAATGTTGGGCACGCGGGTGACTCCCGGGGTGTGCTGTGCGGGTTCTGTCGGAAGCTGCAAGTCTATGGTGGCGGCGTCGGCGGACTCGATTGGGTTATGCCGCGGCCTGCGCTCCCATGTCGGGTAAGGAGTGCCTGGTTCGTTATCCCGCGCCCCGGACGTCGGGTCCCATTACCTCGTCCGGTCTGTCACAATCGGCGCCCGGCGTAGCGCGTTCCACGGCGAGGCTGGGACGCCTGAGGCGAGAGGGGCGCGTGTGTCGTTCCTGATCCGGGTCCAATTACCGGACACCCCGGGGACCCTCGGCGCGGTCGCCACCGCGCTCGGCACCGTCGGCGCCGACATCCTGAGCGTGGACGTCGTCGAACGGGGCGGCGGTGTCGCCATCGACGACCTCGTCGTCGAAATCCCCTCCGGCAGGCTGCCGGACGCGCTGATCACCGCCGCCGAAAGCGTCGACGGGGTCGAGGTCGACGCCGTCCGGCCGTACGCCGGGGTGCTGGACACCCATCGTGAGCTCGAACTGGTCGAGGAGATCGCCGCGAAGCCCGCTTCGGGGCTGGAGATCCTCGCCGAAGGTGTGCCGAGGATCATCCGGGCGGGCTGGGCCGTCGTCGTCGAGCACGCCGAGGCCGGCGCGATCCGGCTGGCGTCGTCCAACGCCGCTCCCGAAACGCCGATCACCGATCTGCCGTGGCTGCCGCTGGAACGCGCCACCATCCTCGACGCCGAAGAGGCGTGGGTGCCGGAGACGTGGAAGGAATTGGGGACCGAGCTCGCGGCGACGCCGCTGGGGAAGCCGGGCAAGGCGCTGCTGGTCGCGCGGCCGGGCGGGCCGAACTTCCGGGCCGCCGAGGTGGCGCGGTTGGCGCATTTCGCCGGGATCGTCGCCGTCGTTCTGGACAGCTGACCTCATGCATTTCGTCCTCTGAATGCGGTGGTTGCACGCGCAAGTACCGCATTCAGAGGACTAAATGCGGGGCTCAGAGCTCCAGGCGGTACGCGATCAGGGTCACCCCGGGATGCGGCTCCCAGTCCCGCTCGGGCAGCCGCACGAAGCCGAGCCGCTCGTAGAGCCGGTGGGCCCGCGTCATCGTCTCCAGGCTGCACAGGACCACCCGGGCCGCGCCGAGTTCCCGCGCCCGGTCGCCGAGGGCAGCACCCCGAGCATGCGGAACTCCAGTTCGCCCTCGCGGGACAGCTCGGCGAAGGGCGTCCCCGGGTGCGCGATGGTGACGGTGCCGACGAGCGTGCCGTCCCCGTCCACCGCGACCAGCAGTTCGGCCAGCTCCGCCCGCCGGGCGGCGTCGAGCAACTCGGTCGCGTAGCCCACGCCGTCGACGAGGCTCCGCTCCGCCGAGTACGCGGCCAGCGTGAGCTCCCCGACGGCCGTCAGCTCCTCCGGCCGCGCGGGCCGGATCTCCAGGTCACTCACCGCTCTCCTCCTCGCCGGTCGGCAACGCGAGCTCGGCCGCGGCCTCGGGCCCGTCTTCCAGCAGCACACGGAAGCCGTTCTCGTCGAGCACCGGCACCTTCAGCTGGACGGCCTTGTCGTACTTCGAGCCCGGCGCGTCGCCGACGACGACGAACGCCGTCTTCTTCGACACCGAACCGGCCGCCTTCCCGCCGCGGGCCATGATGAACTCCTTGGCCTCGTCGCGGGAGTAGTCGTTCAGCGAGCCGGTGACGACGATGGACAGGCCTTCGAGGTTGCGCGGGACGGACTCGTCGCGCTCCTCCTCCATCCGCACGCCCGCCGCACGCCATTTCTCGACGATCTCACGGTGCCAATCGACCTCGAACCATTCCTTCGCGGCCCGCACGATGGTCGGGCCGACACCGTCGACGGCGGCGAGCTCCTCTTCGGAGGCGTTCTCGATCCGTTCCAGTGAACCGAATTCCCGCGCCAGCGCCTGCGCGGCCGTCGGGCCGACATGCCGGATCGACAGCCCGACGATGACCCTCCACAGTGGACGGTCCTTGACGGTTTCCAGGTTCTCCAGCAGTTTGCGCCCGTTGGCCGAGAGCTCCCCCGCCTTGGTGCGGAACAGCTCGACCTGGAGCAGCTTCTCCTCGTCCAGGTCGAAGATGTCGCCCTCGTCGTGCACGACACCGGCGTCCAGCAGCGCCACCGCGGCCTCGTACCCGACCACCTCGATGTCGAAGACGTTCCGGCTCGCCAGGTGGAACAGCCGCTCCCGCCGCTGCGCCGGGCAGAACTGGGCGTTCGGGCAACGGATGTCGATGTCGCCCTCCTTCTGGTACGCCAGTTCGGTGTCGCAGTTGGGGCAGCGCAACGGCATGACGAACTCGCGCTCTTCGCCGGTGCGCGCGTCGGCGACCGGGCCGAGTACCTCGGGGATGACGTCGCCCGCCTTGCGGATGACGACCTTGTCCCCGATCAGCACGCCCTTGCGCTTGACCTCCTCCTGGTTGTGCAGGGTCGCCATCGCGACCGTGGATCCGGCCACCTTCACCGGCTCCATCACCGCGAACGGGGTGACCCGCCCGGTGCGGCCGACGTTGACCTGGATGTCCAGGAGCGTGGTGATCGCCTCTTCCGGCGGGTACTTGTAGGCGATCGCCCAGCGCGGCGCGCGCGACGTCGTGCCCAGACGGCGCTGCAGCGCGACCTCGTCGACCTTGATGACGACACCGTCGATCTCGTGTTCGGCGTCGTGCCTGTGCTCTCCCCAGTACTGGATGTGCTCCAGCAGCTCCTTGCCGGAGGTCAGCACCTTGCTGTGCGGCGAGACCGGCAGGCCCCACGCGGCGAGCGCGTCGTACGCCTCGGACTGGCGTTTCGGCTCGAAACCCTCGCGTTTGCCGAGGCCGTGGCAGATCAGCCGCAGGTTGCGCGACTTCGTGATCTTGGGATCCTTCTGCCGCAACGATCCGGCGGCCGTGTTGCGCGGGTTCGCGTACGGATCCTTGCCCGCCTCGACCATTTTCGCGTTCAGCGCCAGGAAATCCTCGACGCGGAAGAACACCTCGCCGCGGACCTCGACCAGTGCGGGCACCGGGAACTCGTCCGTCGCCGTCAGCCGCTCCGGCACCTGCTCCAGCGTGCGGACGTTGAGCGTGACGTCCTCGCCGGTGCGGCCGTCACCCCTGGTCAGCGCGCGGGTCAGGCGGCCGTTCTCGTACAGCAGGTTGATCGCGAGCCCGTCGATCTTCAGTTCGGCGAGGTACTTCGTCGCGCCGATCTCCTTCTGGACCCGCTCGACCCAGGCCTCGAACTCCTCGGTGTCGAAAACGTTGTCGAGGCTGAGCATGCGCTCGAGGTGGTCGTGCGCGACGAACTCGGTGGAGAACGTGCCGCCGACGTTCTGCGTCGGCGACTCCGGCGTCACCAGCCCCGGATACTCGTCCTCGATGGCCTGGAGTTCGTTGAGCAGCTCGTCGAACTGACCGTCGGACACGATCGGTGAATCCAGCACGTAGTACCGGAACTGGTGGCCGCGGATCTCCTCCGCCAGCTCGGCATGCCGTTCACGGACGTCGGCAGGCACGTCGGTGACGTCCTGCGCCGGCTCGATGTTTTCGGGAAGTTCGCTGCTCACGGGGGTAACCCTAGTCGGGGGTACCGACATTTCCGGGCTCCGGTGAACCGAGTCCGCCGACCACTTCGCGTAGTTCGAGCAAGGTCAGCTGCCCGTCCTGGGCCTCGGTCACCAGCTCGACCTTGCCGAGGCGTTCGGCCGCGACACGCTCACCCAGCGTGGCGTCCAGCGGCAGGAACGTCATGGTCGTCCGGGTCTCCGGCGCCAGCTCTTCGATCAGCGGATGGAACACGGTCACGTCCACCCGTCCGGCTGCTTCGTCGACTTTCGCGGTCACCCGGACGTCGGCGAGCGCGATGCGGGTCTCGCCGAGGTTGACGGTGACGTCACTCGGATCGGGGACCGGTGGCACCGAATCGTGGTACTCCCAGATCGCATCCTCCGGCGGTGCCGCGGCCTTCCACGCGTCGGTGTACGGGCGCAGTTCCGGATCCTCCTGGCCGGTCAGCACCAGTGAGTAGATCGCCCGGTGCCCACGATCGAGGGAGAAGTGCAGCCGGGGATGCAGTGCCTCGACGATGGTGCAGAGGTCGTGTTCCACCCGATGCGGTTCACGGTCGCCGAGGGCGGCGCTGACCTCCGGCAGGAGCGCGAACCACGCCTCCCAGAACTTCGCCGCCGCGGCGGCCGCGTCCTCGGGGACCGGCTGCTCCGGCCAGGCGGTACGGGGGTCGGGAACGTCCTCGGATTTACGGGAACGGCGGAACAAACGCATGACGGGCACGCTACCGCGCCGCTCACCAGCCCTCAGGCGGTTCGGTGAAAGCCTTGCCGGACTCGCGGCTGAGCGTGAGCGCGCGGCGCATCCACTCGGGAGTGGCACCCGCGAGCCCGCACGCCGACGTCGGCACGACCTGGTCCGCGAGGATTTCGCGGCGGAAGCCGAGCCGGTCGACGAGCTTGAGGACGGGCGAGACCACGTCACGCAGTTCCACCGGCACGCCGGGGTCGGTGGTGGGGACGAGGCCGAGCATCAGCGTCGTGCCGGAGTCCAGCGTCTCGCCGATTTCGTCGAGCAGCGCGGGCGAAGCGCCCTTCAGCAAGGCGAAGTCGAACGCGATCGCCTTCGCCCCCGCCGCGCGCAGCAACGAGATCGGCGGTTTTTCGGCGCAGCAGTGCACCGCGACCGGCTGACCGGTGATGCGCTCCGCGCCCGAGATCACCGTCGAAAGCAGCTCGCGGGCTTCCGGCGCGGGCACGGCGGGAACGGTGCCGTAGCCGGACGCCGTCGGGAGATCACCGGCGAGGACCGCGGGCAGCGACGGCTCGTCGAACTGGATCACGACAGGCGCGCCGATACGCGATTTCAGTTCCTCGACGTGGCCTGTCAGTCCGTCGAGCAGCGAAGCGGCGAAGTCACGCAGCGCGCCCCTGTCGGTGAGGACCCGGTGTCCGCGCGGGAGTTCGACGTTCGCGGCCAGCGTCCACGGCCCGGCGACCTGGATCTTGAAGGCGGGCGGCGCGGCACCCGCCTTCTCCCGCGCCTCCTGGACGGCGTCGAGGTCCCAGTTCAGCAGATCGAGGGCCCGGCGGTGATCGTGCCCGGGACGGGCGGTGACGCGGTAGCCGCTCGGCACCACCTCGACGGCGAGGTCGACCAGCAACGCCGCCGTCCGGCCGATCATGTCGGCGCCGACGCCGCGGGCGGGAAGTTCGGGCATACAGGGGAATTCGGGCAGTTCACCGAACACGATCGAAGCGGCCTCGACCGGATCGGTACCGGGCAGGGAACCGATCGCGGTGGCCGCGCCAGGGGGCCAAGGTCGTTCGTTCACACCCGGATTCTCCCCTTGGTCCGAGTGTGCGGGGCGGCGGGGCACGGGAGGACACGGACATTCGACGCAATTGCCGTCGTCGAGCCCCAGACGGCGCCGCGCGCATTACGCTGACCTGCCATGACGAGCTCTCCACAGCCCGCCGGCTGGTATCCCGACCAGCAGAACCCCCGGGTGTACCGGTGGTGGGACGGGCAGGCCTGGACCGCGAACACGCGGCCGTCGCACGACGCCGAGATGATCGAGCTGGACATCGAAGGCGCGCACGACCCGAACAAGATCCGGGCGCAGGCGGCACGGGGGACCCAAGGCCGGGCCACCGGGGTGGTCGGCGGCGGAACGCTGTTCTCCGAACCCGTGCTGGTGGTCAACCAGCGCGCGAAACTCATCGAGATGTCGAACGAGTTCGGCGTGTTCGACCAGAACGGCAACCGCCTCGGCGGCGTCGTCCAGGTCGGGCAGAGCACGTTGAAGAAGGCCATCCGGCTGCTCACGAACTACGACCAGTTCCTGACCCACCGCTTCGAAATCCGCGACGCGAACCACAGCACCGTGCTGAAGGTGACGCGGCCCGCGAAGGTGTTCAAATCCCGGTTCCTGGTGACGAAGGCCGACGACTCCCCCATCGGGGAGATCGTGCAGGAGAACGTCTTCGGCAAGATCCGGCTGGGTTTCGTGGTGAACGGCCAGAAGGTGGGCGGGATCTTCGCGGAGAACTGGCGGGCGTGGAACTTCGTGATCAAGGACCACGCCGACGTCGAGATCGCGCGGATCACCAAGACCTGGGGCGGTTTCGTGAAGGCCGCGTTCACCACCGCCGACAACTACGTCGTCGAGATCCACCGGCCGCTGCGAGACCCGCTGGCGTCGATGGTGGTCGCTTCGGCGCTGACGATCGACACCGCGCTGAAGCAGGACGATCGCTGAAGGCCGTCGTACCGGCAGCCCGTGTCCCCCAATGTGGCATTGGGGACGATCAGCGTCTCCAATGCCACATTGGGGACGTCACCCGACGGGGCTCTCTTCTGTTTTGGACTTGCGCGAGCGCAATCACCTGGCCTCAGACGAGTCCCGCGTGTCGCGCCGAACATGTCACAACGGGCTTCTACGCTGCATCGCGAAGCTCGTCCACTTACCTCCTCGTACGGCCGTCGGGGAGGTTCCCCTGGCTTCTCGACTCTGCCGAGCAGAGGCTCGCGCAGTACTTCAGGGGGTGGAGGTGAAGGCCCATGGCACAAAAGGGCCGTAGTAACCGGTTCGCCGTCAGAGTCAGGTTCGAACTGACCCTGACGGCGAACCACGTGATAACCCTGGTCGTACTGGCGCTGTTAGGGCTAGAAACCTTGTACCAGCACTGACCTGGGGCAACCCATCGCCGGGGCTGTCCACCAGGATGGCTCCGGCGATGACTTGCGCGGTCAAAGATTCGACCTTATCCGCGCAACTGTAACCCCGTTGGTCTGCGTATACGCAACACATCGCCCGGCATGTTCCGCACTGATCTGCATTGCCCGCAGCGTGGGCCAAATACCAAGTGACCGGGGTCTCACCCCGCTCAAGTGGACACTCGGCTTCCGGCGGCACAAAGTGGTGGGACTGGGCGGCACACCGGAGTGCGTCCGGGACGGAGGTCACCATGCAGCCGTTGCCGGAAGACGGCGAACGGGACTGGGCGGAGCCAGGCGTCTACACGGTTTCGCCGGGGGTCCACCGGATCCCGCTGCCCCTGCCGCAGGACGCGCTGCGCGCGGTCAACGTCTACGTCGTCACCGACGGCACCCGCCTGGTCCTCGTGGACTCGGGCTGGGCGCTGGAGTCGGCGCGCGAACGGCTTTCGCGCGGGTTGAAGGCGCTCGGCGCGGATCTCGGCGACATCGACGAGTTCCTGATCACCCACGTGCATCGCGATCACTACACGCTGGCCGTGGAACTGCGCCGCGAATTCGGCGGCACACTCGGGCTCGGGAAACGGGAAGAGCCGTCGCTGGTGCGCTCCGGCGATCCGGACCGCTTCCCGATGGAGGCGCAGGTCGGCCTGCTCCAGCGGTGTGGCGCGGACGCCGTCGTCGACGAACTCGCCAAGGCCTTCGGCGGCGTCCGGCACACCGAGGCGCATCTGTGGGAGCAGCCCGACGAGTGGCTCGTCCCCGGGAAACGCGCGATCGTGCCCGGCCGCGAGTTCGACGTCGTGCACACGCCGGGCCACACGGACGGGCACGTCGTCTTCGTCGACGACGAGGCGGGGCTGGTGTTCTCCGGCGACCACGTGCTGCCGCACATCACGCCGTCCATCGGCTTCCAGCCGGTGCCCACCGAGCTGCCGCTGAGTGACTACCTCGACTCTCTGCGCCTGGTGCGCGAGATGCCGGACCGGCGCATGCTCCCGGCGCACGGCCCCGTCACCGACAGCGTCCACGCCCGCGTGGACGAACTGCTGGAGCACCACCGCGACCGGCTCGAGGTCATGGGCGCCGAGATCACCGCGGACGTCACGACGGCGTACGAGGTCGCGCTGCGGCTGGGCTGGACGCGCAAGCGGCGCAAGCTGCCCGACATGGACCCGTTCAACCAGATGCTCGCCGTGCTCGAGACCGGTTCGCATCTGGATCTGCTGGTGGCCCAAGGGAAACTCACCTCGACCGAAACCGACGGGGTGCGACACTACGCGTCATGATCATCCGTCAAGCGCGCCGGGAAGACGTCGCGGCGATCGTCGGGATGCTCGCCGACGACCAGATCGGCAGCACCCGCGATTCGGCCGACGACCTCACGCCGTACCTGAAGGCTTTCGAGCAGATCGACGCCGATCCGGCGCAACTGCTGATCGTCGCCGACGACGGCGGGGAGGCCGTCGGCACGCTCCAGCTGTCGATCATTCCCGGCCTGGCCAGGAAAGGCGCGCTGCGCGGGCAGATCGAGGCCGTCCGGGTGCGGTCGAGCCATCGCGGCTCCGGCCTCGGCGGCGAGCTGATGAGGTGGGCCATCGACGAATCGCGGCGGCGGGGCTGCGCCCTCGTGCAACTGACGTCGGACGTGAAACGCGAGGACGCGCACCGGTTCTACGAACGCCTCGGTTTCGAGGCGACGCACACCGGCTTCAAGCTGAAGTTCTAGCCCCGCCCCCGCATTTAGTCCTCTGGATGCGGTAGTTGCACGCGCAAGGACCGCATTCAGAGGACTAAATGCGGGCGGTCAGCGGGTTCCGGAGATCTTCGCGCTGCCGAGCACGAGGTCGCCTTCGGCGGCATCGGGGCGGTACAGCACGACGACCTGGCCCGGTGCGACGCCGCGCAGCGGCTCGCGCAGCTGAATGGTCACCGAGTCGCCGGAGACCTCCGCCACGGCCTCGACGATCCCGCCGTGCGCGCGCACCTGGACGACGCATTCCGTGGGCCCGTCCAGCGGCCGCTCGCTCGGCCAGATCGGGCGGTCCGCCTCGATCACGTCCACGCCGAGATCCCGCGCGGAACCGACCTTCACGGTGCCCGAAACCGGCTCCAGCGAAAGCACGTAGCGCGGCCGCCCGTCCGGCGCCGGCGCCTCGATGCCGAGGCCCTTGCGCTGGCCGACGGTGAAACCGTGCACACCGGTGTGCTCACCGAGCACGGCGCCGGTCTCCGCGTCGACGAGCTGCCCCGGACGCTGCCCGAGCCGCTTCTCCAGGAAGCTCTTCGTGTCGCCGTCCGGGATGAAGCAGATGTCGTGGCTGTCCGGCTTCTTCGCCACCGACAGGCCACGGCTCGCGGCCTCGGCGCGGACGTCGGTCTTCCACGAATCACCCAGCGGGAACAGCGAATGCCGCAGCTGCTCCGGGGTGAGCGACGCCAGCACGTAGGACTGGTCCTTGCCGGAGTCGACGCTGCGCCGCAGCTCCGGTACACCGTCCACAAGGGACAGACGGGCGTAATGCCCGGTGGCGACGGCGTCGAAGCCGAGCGCCATCGCCTTGTCCAGCAACGCCTCGAACTTGATCTTCTCGTTGCAGGTGACGCACGGGTTCGGCGTCCGGCCGGCGGCGTACTCGCCGACGAAGGTCTCGATGACCTCTTCGGTGAAGCGCTCGGCGAAATCCCAGATGTAGAAGGGGATGCCCAGGATGTCGGCGGCTCGCCGAGCGTCGCCGGAGTCCTCGATCGTGCAGCAGCCACGGGATCCGGTGCGCAGCGTGCCGGGCTTCGCCGACAGCGCCAGGTGCACGCCGACGACCTCGTGCCCGGCGTCCACGGCGCGCGCGGCGGCCACCGCCGAGTCCACTCCCCCGCTCATCGCGGCCAGTACGCGCATCTTCCTCACACCTCTTGCTTCTGCGTCTGCTTGCGCATTCCGGCGAGTCCCGCCTGCCTCGCCCTGTCGACGACGCCCGCGATCTCCCTCGAAACCGCTTCAACGTCTTCCGGTGCCGAGGTATGCCCGAACGAGAACCGCAGCGACCCGCGCGCGGCCGCGGGTTCGGCACCCATGGCCAGCAGCACGTGGCTCGGCTGCGCGACACCCGCCGTGCACGCCGATCCGGTGGAGCATTCGATGCCCTTGGCGTCCAAGAGCATCAACAGGCTGTCCCCCGCGCAACCGGGGAAGGTGAAGTGTGCGTGCGTGGGCAGGCGCTCGCCCTCGCCACCGTTGAGCACCACGTCCGGCACCTCGCGCCGGACCGCCTCGATCAGGTCGTCGCGCAGTTCGGCGACGCGTTTCGCGTACTCCTCGCGTCCCTCGACCGTGGCCTTCACCGCCGTCGCGAACGCGATCACCGCGGGGACGTCCAGCGTGCCCGAGCGCACGCTGCGTTCCTGGCCGCCACCGTGCAGCACCGGCACGCACGCCGTGTCGCGCCCGAGCAGCAGCGCGCCGACGCCGTACGGGCCGCCGAGCTTGTGCGCGGTGAGGGTCAGCGCCGCGGCGCCGCTTTCGGCGAAGTCGACCGGCACCGCGCCGACGGCCTGGACGGCGTCGGTGTGCAGCGGGATCTCGTGCTCGGCGCAGACGGCGGCGAGTCCGGCGATCGGGTTGACCGTGCCGACCTCGTTGTTCGCCCACATCACGGTGACCAGCGCGACCGTCTCCGGGCTGTCGCCGATGGCGGTGCGCAGCGACTCCGGGGTGACCCGGCCCGCCTCGTCGACCTCGACCCAGCCGATCTCGGCGCCCGCGTGCTGCTCCAGCCACTCGACGGACTCGAGGACGGCGTGATGCTCGACGGTGCTGCACAGCACCCGGCGGCGCCGCGCGTCCTCGCCGTTGCGAGCCCAGAAGATGCCCTTGACCGCGAGGTTGTCGCTCTCCGTGCCACCGGCGGTGAAGATCACCTCGGACGGCCGGGCGCCCAGCGCCTCCGCGATCACCTCGCGGGCTTCTTCGACCCGGCGGCGGGCGCGGCGTCCCGAGGAATGCAGTGCGGAGGCGTTGCCCACTGTGGACAGCGCCTCGGACATCGCCGCTACGGCTTCGGGCAACATCGGGGTGGTCGCCGCGTGGTCGAGATAGGTCATCGCATCCTTCAGGGTAGCCCGTTCCGGGGCGTGACCAAGCCCACCCTCATCAGCGGGTGGCGGCGCTCATATCCGACGGCCACCGGCCGGTCACCCGCACCCCGAGCAACGCGATGCCGGTCAGCACGACCGAAAGCACCACGATCGCCACCGAAGGCTCCTTCGCCGAAGCCAGCGAAGCGAGCAGAACGCCACCCAAACCGATGGTCAGGGCCGATCCGACCCAGTCGCCGAGCTGCAGCGCCGAGGTGTTGAACCCGCGTTCCGCCTCCGGCGAGTACCGGAGCAGGAGCACCGAGATCGCGGGCATCGCGATGCCCATCCCGGAGCCGCCGACCGCCGACGCCACGAACGCCATCCAGCCGGGGAACGAGGGCAGCGGGACGAAGACGAAGATCGCCAAACCGGCCGCGACCAGCGCGAACCCGGTCCTCAGGGACGCCTCGCGCGACCAGTCGAGCATGCGGCCCTGCAGCATCGACCCGGCCGACCAGCCCAGCGCGGTCACCGTCAGCGGCAGCCCGGCCAGCGCGGGGCTGTATCCGTGGACCTCGGTCATCGTGAGCGGCAGGTACGCCTCCATCCCGGCGTACGCGCCCGCGATCAACGCGCGCGAAGCGATCACTGTGGGCAACCCCGGCCGCGACGACAGCGTCCCGGCGGGCAGGAGTTTGCGAAGCGCGTACGCGAGGGCGATCAGGCCGGCCCCGCCGTAGGCCAGCGCCACGAGGGACGGATGCTGCGCCGCCCAGGTGAGCGCGGCGACGCCGAGGGCGGCGACCACGGCGGGCACGACCCCGGCGCGGCGCGCGGACTCGGCGGGCTCGTGCCGGGGCAGCTTGCGCGTGACGACGACCAGCAGGGCGAGCCCGATCCCGGTCAGCGGGATCAGCCCCAGGAACACCCAGCGCCAGCCGACGCTCACGGTCACCACGCCCGCGACCGACGGCCCGATCACCGCGGGCAGCACCCACGCGGCGGCGTTGGCCGCGTAGATCACCGGGCGTTCCCGGTCGGTGAAGGTGAGCGCGATCAGCAGGGACACCGAGACCAGCAGGAGCCCGGAACCGAAGCCCTGCAACGCCCTGCCGAGCAGGAGCAGCGGCATGTCGTGCGCGAGCCCCGCGACCAGCAGCCCGGCGGCGAACAGCGCGGTTCCGGCGAGCAGCGCGGGCGCCGGGCCCTTGCGGTCGCCGAGGCGTCCGGAAAGGACGGTCGCGACCACGCTGGCCACCAGGAAGGTGGTGAACGGCCAGGCGTACAGCGCGAGGCCGTCGAGGTCGGCCACCATCGTCGGCATCGCGGTGGCGACGCCCATGCTTTCGAACGCGATGAGCGTGACCATGAGCAGCAGCCCGATGGTGGTCACGCGGTGCTCCGGTGTCCAGAGCACACCCTTCGGCTCGGCCTTGCCCCCAGTGATCGTCATACGACGAGCCTGCAACCTCCAGTTCGGTGGAGGTCAAGCGCCGACGGACTCCAGGCGCAGCTCACGCGCCAGCACGGCGGCCTCGCCGCGCGAGCTGACTTCCAGCTTCCCGAGGATCTTCCGCACGTGGAACTTCACCGTGTGCTCGGTCAGGGCCAGCTCGTCGGCGATCTGCCGGTTCCGCTTCCCGCGCGCGATCCCGGCGAGGACTTCCAGTTCGCGCGGGTTCAGCCGGTCCAGCGGGCGCAGTTCCGGCGTTTCCCGCACACCCAGCGGCAGGACGGCGGTGATCGTGGCGCCCCAGTCCGGGACGGCGTCGACCTCCCAGCGGCCGCCGAGCGGGGTGATCCGCTCGGTGAGACCGGCGGCGGGGACGGCGCGGGCGACGTCCGGGCCGTCGTCGCGCACGGTGACGCGGAGTTCCTGCCCGTCGATCCGCCAGGACGCCCGGACGCGGGTACTGCCCCGCTCCAGCGCGGCGAGCACCAGACCGCGCGAGACCGTGCGGGCGGTGTGCGCGATGTCCTGCGGGAGCGGCCGTTCGTCGTCCGGCCCGGCGAGGTCGACGGTCACGTCGTCGTGGCGCACCAAGGGATCCAGCTGCGTGACGAGGATGCCGAACGCCTCCGTGGCCGGTTCCGCCGAGAGTTCCTGGTCGCGGTCGGCGATCGAGCGCAGTTCGACCAGCGCGGCCGCGGCGAGGTCGGTCGCGGTCTGCCGGGCGGCGGCGTCGCCGAGCCTGCGGGACCGCAGCACCGAAAGCAGCGACGTCAGGGTGGTGGCGTGGGTCTGCCCCAGATCGGTGATCGCCCGCGCCCGGGCGGTCGCCGCCGCGATATTGCTCTCCAGGACGGCGGGTTCGGGGTCGGTGGCGCGCTGGGCGGCGTTCACGCTGACGATGTCCCACAGCTTGGCGACGAACGCGAGCGCGCTTTCGGCAGGTTCGTCCTCGGTGGGGACGAGCGCGATCATCGCGCCCTTGCCGATCACTGGCGCCGAGGTCAGGACGACGAGTTTCCGGTGCTTCCCGCCGAGCGTCTCCTCGGCCACCACGGCCTGGCCCGGCACGCCGAGCGCGGCGAGCCGCTGAAGCTCCGCGCTCGTGACCGCGCCGATGATCTCCGGGTCGCCGTCGACCTTGATGGGCAGACGCGAGCAGTCACCGGTCTCCATCGCGGCGGCGCGATGCGGCAGGACGGTCGCGGCCGTCGCGGAGAAACGCGGCAGGAGTTCGGGGCGCGGAGCGGCGAGCATGTACTCGACCTGGCTCAGCACTTGCAGCGGATCCATGAGTCCACAGTAGGCGCGTCCCGGCTCGGGGACGCTGCTCTCCCGGCTAGTGAACACTGCTCGTCCGACTGGTTCGGGCGGGGTACGGGCGCCGGTTGACTGATCGCAGCGAAGAAATCCGAACAGGAGTGAACATGCGAGCGATCACCATCACCCAGTACGGCGAACCGGACGTCCTGCGGCTCGACGAGGCCCCGCTGCCGGAGCCCGGCCCTGGCCAGGTTCGGGTGGCGGTCAAGGCCGCCGGCGTCAACCCGATCGACTGGAAGATCCGGTCCGGCGCGATGGCCGAGGTCCGGCCCGTCGACTTCCCGCACATCCCCGGCCTGGAACTGGCGGGCGTGGTGGACGCGGTGGGCGAAGGCGCCGATTTCGCCGTCGGGGACGAGGTCTTCGGCTGGTCGGAGACCGGTACGTACGCGGAGTACGCGCTGGCGAGCACGGTCATCCGCAAACCCGCCGGGCTTTCGTGGGCCGAAGCAGCCGCGCTGCCTATCGCCGGGGAAACCGCGTTGCGGGTACTGGGCGAACTCGAGGTCAAACCGGGCGAAACCGTGGTGATCCACGGTGCGAGCGGCCAGGTCGGCCGGATCGCGACGCAGGCCGCCGTCGCGCTGGGCGCCACGGTCATCGGGCTCGCCGGGGCCTCGTCGCTGGACGAGGTGAAGGCGCTCGGCGCGGTGCCCGTCCAGTACGGCGACGGCTGGCTCGCGCGGGTCCGCTCGGCCGCGCCGGACGGCGTCGACGCGGTCTTCGACGCCGCCGGTTTCGGTGTCCTGGGTGATTCCGTCGAGCTGCTCGGCTCACCCGACCGGCTGATCACCATCGCGGACCCGGCGGCTTACGCGCAGGGACTGAAGTTCTCGGCGGGCGGCTCGGAAACCGCCGCCGTGCTGGAGGATCTCGTCGTGCGGGGGCTGAAGCTGAAGCTGGGTTCGAGTTACGCGCTCGCCGATGCGGCCTCGGCGCACCGGGAAAGCGCGACCGGGCACGCGGGCGGGAAGATCACGCTGACGCTGGAGTGATGCCGGGCTACCGGCGGATGTCATGAAAGGGCCGTTCAGGACGGAAAACGTCCTGAACGGCCCTTTCATGACACATCCGAGAGTTACTGCGAGACCGCCTTGGGAGCGGGAGCAGCGGCCGGAGCGGGAGCGACGACCGGAGCGCGGCGGCGCCGCTGAGCCGGGATCTGCACCCGCCCGAGAGCCGCCTGCACCGCGGATTCCGCCAGCGCGGCCAGTTCCCGCCGGTCCGAAGCGCGGCCCGGCGCGATCTCCGGGCACACGTGCACTTCCAGCACCAGACCGCGCAGGGCCGCGACCCGCCGCAGTGAAGCGATGAGCGACTCCGGCCCGATGAACGCCGGCTGCGTCGTCTCCCGCCCGTCGGCGAGCCGGAACCGCAACGCGAGCGGCCGCACCGGGACACCGCCGTCGATCGCGGCCTGGAAGGTCGCCGGGCGGAACCGGCCCGAGCCGAGGCCGCACCAGGTGGTGCCTTCCGGGGTCACGCTGACGAGTGATCCACCGCGCATCGCGGAGGCGAGTTCGTCCATCGTCGCGGGAAGGCTCCGCAGGTTCTCCCGGTCGAGGAAGATGCTGCCGCCGCGGCGCACCAGCAGGCCGAGCACCGGCCAGGCGCCGACCTCCTTCTTCGCGAGCGCCCGCATCGGCTGCACGGCGTTGACCGCGATGATGTCCAGCCACGAGATGTGGTTGTTCACCACGAGCGCGCCACGGCCGGGCACGGCGCGGAACCGCTCGTCGCCGAGCACGCGCAGCTTCACCCCGAACGAGCGGAGGATCCCCGCGAAAAGCAGGCGCACCAACCGTTCCCGGGGCTTGCCGCGCAGCACGAGCACCAGCGGCGCGCTCAGGAAGGCACCGAAGATGACGCCGATCGCGGCGGTGAACCGCAGGACCCGCCGAGCGAACGCCACCTTCGGCGCCCCTTCGGTCAGGCAGCCGTCGCCGCACGGCGACTTCGGCATCCAGGCGTGGCTCATCCCTGCTCTCCCAGGAAGAACTTGAGGTACCGCTCGTCGACGTTGTGCAGATCCAGCAGGACGAAGAAGTCCGCGACACCGAAATCCGCGTCCAGCGCGGGCGGCCCGTAGATCTTCGCGCCCAGGCGGGTGTAGCCCTTGATGAGCGGTGGAAGGATGGCGCGGGTGGGCCGCTCGATCCTCTCGTTCAGCCACGGGTTCAGCGGCGTCACCCGAAGGGATTCATCCGCGTAGTGCTTGGCACGCAGGACATCCCAGACGCCCGCCGCGTAGACCCCGCCGTCGGTCAGCGGCACGGACGCGCAGCCCGCGAGATACCGGTGCCCGGCCAGCAGCATGTAGCGCCCGATCCCCGCCCACACGAGGCTCACCACGGCGCCGCTGCGGTGGTCGGGGTGCACGCACGAGCGGCCCGTCTCGACCAGCGAAGGACGCAGGGAATCAAGGGCGGTGAGATCGAATTCGCTGTCGGAATACAGTTTCCCCGCCCGCGCGGCCCGATCGGGCGGCAACATCCGGTACGTGCCCACGATCTCGCCGGTGTTGTCGTCGCGCACCACGAGGTGATCACAGAACTCGTCGAAGTAGTCGACGTCGAGGCCGGGTTCGGGGGAATTGAGCGTCGCTCCCATTTCCTCGGCGAACACCCGATGGCGGAGGCGTTGCGCGGCGACGACTTCTTCGTTTCCGTTCGCCACGAGAAGGGAGTAACGCGGCGCGTCGGCCGGGAGTTCGACACCTGCCTGGTCAGTGCTGACGAGGAGCTGTGACGTCGTCATGACCCAGGTCTACCCCTGGAGGGGTACCAACGACAATGCGCCCGATGGCCGATTAGTGCACGTTCCGTTAATTGCGGGTTCTCAGGCTTCTCTCAGGCTGGGAAGTCACTTCCCGGTCACGGAAAAGGGGCCGCCCGGGAAATAATCCCGGACGGCCCCGCTTCGAACGAAGGACTCAGCCCTTGCGCTTCTGGACCTCTTCGGTCAGCTGCGGCGCGACGTTGAACAGGTCGCCCACCACACCGAAGTCGGCGATCTCGAAGATCGGCGCCTCGGCGTCCTTGTTGACCGCGATGATGGTCTTCGAGGTCTGCATACCGGCGCGGTGCTGGATCGCACCCGAGATGCCCAGCGCGATGTACAGCTGCGGCGAGACCGTCTTACCGGTCTGGCCGACCTGGAACTGCGCCGGGTAGTAGCCCGAGTCGACGGCGGCGCGGGAAGCGCCGACGGCGGCACCGAGCGAGTCGGCGAGCGCCTCGACGACGTCGAACTTGTCGGCCGAGCCGACACCGCGGCCACCGGAGACGACGACCGAGGCCTCGGTCAGCTCCGGCCGGTCGCCGCCGACGATCGGCTCGACGCCGGTGATCTTGGCGGACTTCGCCGGGTCGCCCGCGGGGACCTCGACGGTCTCCTCGGCGGCCGCACCTTCGGCCGGGGCCGCCTCGACCGCGCCCGGGCGGACCGAGATGACCGGGACACCCTTGGTGGACTTGGACTTCACGGAGAACGCGCCACCGAAGATGGACTGGTCGACGCTGCCGTCGCCGTTCACGCCGACGGCGTCGTACAGCAGACCGGAGCCGAGGCGGACCGCGACCCGGGCGGACACCTCCTTGCCCTCGGCGCTGGCCGCGACGAGCACGGCGGCCGGGGAGGTCCGCTCCGCGAGCGCGGCGAGGACGTCCACCTTCGGGGTGACCAGGAAGCCGGTGGCGTTGTCGCCCTCGGCGACGTACACCTTGGCGGCGCCGTGCGCGGCGAGGGCTTCCTTCGCCTTGGCTGCGGTGCCGGTCGGGCCGACGACGACCGCGGACGGCTCACCCAGTTCACGAGCGGCGGTCAGCAGCTCGAGCGTGACCTTCTTGACTTCACCGTCGACGTGGTCGACGAGGACGAGTACTTCAGCCATTTCCCTATTCCTCCTCGAAACCTGTCTCAGATGAGCTTCTGCGCGACCAGGTAGGCGGCCACCTTGCTGCCGCCGTCACCCTCGTCCTCGACGCGCTCACCGGCGGTGCGCGGCGGCTTCGGGGAGGCTTCGAGCACGGACGACCACGCGTTGCCGAGGCCGACCTCGGCCGCGTCGACGCCCAGGTCCGCGACAGTCAGGGTCTCGACCGGCTTCTTCTTGGCGGCCATGATGCCCTTGAAGGAGGGGTAGCGCGGCTCGTTGATCTTCTCGCCGACGCTCACCACCGCGGGCAGGTTCGCCTCGAGGTGCGTGACGCCGTCCTCGGTGTAGCGGTCGGCCTTGATCGAGGTGCCCTCGACGGTCAGCTCGTTCACGTGGGTCAGCTGCGGCAGGCCGAGCAGCTCGGCGATGATCGCCGGCACGGCGCCACCACGGCCGTCGGAGGCCTCGTTACCGGTGATGACCAGGTCGAAGCCTTCGACCTTCGAGATCGCGGCGGCCAGCACCTTGGCGGTGGCGATCGCGTCGGAACCGTGCAGGGCCTCGTCGGAGACGTGGATGGCCTTGTCGGCGCCCATGGACAGCGCCTTGCGGATCGCGTCGGTCGCGCGGTCGGGACCCACCGAGACGACGGTGACCTCGCCCTCGCCGGCTTCCTTGATCTTCAGTGCTTCTTCGACGGCCTTCTCGTTGATCTCGTCGAGCACGGCGTCGGCGGATTCGCGGTCAAGAGTGTTGTCGGCACCGGAGAGCTTCCGCTCCGAGTAGGTGTCCGGTACCTGCTTGACCAGGACAACGATGTTCGTCATGGGTCTACTTCGACCTCCCGTTAGTGGCCGGCGTCGGCCACGGGGCAACAGCTCTACTGGCCGGTAGATTAGGGCCATTTCAGCGCCGCGGCCCGCCGAGGTGACCTCATTCACCTGGATGCACGTTTTAGTGGGACCATCGTCCAGGTAATTCACCCGGAAGTGAGTGTAACCGGCCGACTAACCCGAACGGCCGTATTCCGGGGTACTCCCGGAGATGGTGAAGGGATAACCTGCCCCACCATGCGTTCCATGCCCGGCCCTGTCGCCGTGATCACGGACTCGACCGCCTGCCTTCCCGCCCCGGTCGCCGAACGCTGGGGAATCGGCGTCGTTCAGGTCCAACTGCAGGTCGGAGAGCAGTTCGACGAGGAGAACCGCTACGACCGCGAGGAAATCATCGGCCATCTGCGGGCGGGGACGCCGGTGAAGACGGCGCCGCCCGAGGTCGCCGCGTTCTTCTGGGCGTTCCAGGACGCCGCGAGCAAGGGCGCGTCCGCGATCGTCAGCGTCCACATCTCGGGACGGATGTCGGAGACGGTGAACGCCGCCCGCGAGGCCGCCCAGCAGGTGAACATCCCCGTGCACGTCCTCGACAGCGGGACCACCGGGATGAGCCTCGGTTTCGCGGCGACCTCGGCGGCCAAGGTCGCCGCCGCCGGCGGGCAGGCCACCCGCGTCATCGACGCGGCCGAACGCCGTTTCCGCGGCAGCCGGGAGATCCTCTACGTCGACACGCTGGAGTTCCTGCGCCGCGGCGGCCGGATCGGCGCCGCGCAGGCGTTCCTCGGCTCCGCGTTCTCGATCAAACCCCTGCTGACGCTGAAGAACGGCGAGGTCGCCCCGCTGACCCGGGTGCCGGGCCAGCGGCGGGCGCTCAACAAACTCGTCGACCTCGCGGTGGAATGTGCGGGTGACCAGGATGTCGAGGTCGCCATCACCCGGTTCGGCCCGGACGAACGCGACCTCGAGATCGGCGGGCGGCTGCGGGCGCGGCTGCCGCATATGGTCGACAGCACCCTGGTGGACGCCAGCATGATCCTCGGCGCCCACCTCGGGCCCGGCGCCATCGGCATCACGGTGTCGCCGGTGTAGTCCGCTTCGAGGGGATCAGCGCCAGCACCACCGGGAGCACCGCGCCCAGCGCCGTCGTCACGATGATCAGCACCTGGTCCACCGGCTCGAAATGCGAGACGTGACCCAGGTGGTAGAGGAAATGCGGCAACCCGAAGCAGAAGGTGGCGAGCGCCGCCAACCTGGCCACCGCCGTCGTCCCGATCACGGCGGCGCCGATCAGGATCGCGGAAAGCGCCAGGTTGAGGCCGCCGAAGTCCTGGATCAGGTGCTCGTTGAAGGGGCCGTCCATCGCCACCCAGCCGGTGCGGAACCCCGGGAAGTCCCGGTAGAAGCCCTCCGGGCTGAACAGCGGCCACAGCCCGACGGGCAGTTCGATGAGACCGAAGACGACGAGCAGTACGCGGGTGAATGTCCGTTGCATACCTCCTGGACTGCGTGGCGCCGCGAAACGTGACACGCGGGCCGAAGTGACCGGCCGGTAGGGTCGCGGCGTGACCACCCCAGCCACCAGGGCCGAAGCGCTGCACCTCACCGGTGAACGCACCGTGCCGGGCATCGCCGAGGAAAACTATTGGTACCGCCGCCACGAGGCCGCGTATCAAAAGCTCCTGCCGCTGTGCGAAGGCAAGACCGTGTTGGAGGCAGGCTGCGGCGAGGGCTACGGCGCCGGGCTCATCGCCACCGTCGCCGAGCGGGTGCTCGCCCTCGACTACGACGTCCCCACCACCGAGCACGTCGCCCGCCGGTACCCCGGCATCGGCGTGGCCAGGGCGAACCTGGTGTTCCTGCCGCTGCGGGACGCCTCGGTCGACGTCGTCGCCAACTTCCAGGTGATCGAGCATCTCTGGGATCAGGGCGCCTTCCTCGCCGAATGCCGCCGCGTGCTCTCCCCCGGCGGACGGCTGATCGTCACCACGCCCAACCGGCTGACCTTCACCCCGGACAGCGACACCCCGCTCAACCCGTTCCACACCAGGGAGCTCGCACCGTCCGAATTGGACGGACTGCTGCGTGACGCCGGTTTCGAGGTCGAGACGCTGCACGGGCTCCACCACGGCGAAGGCGTGGCGAAGCTCGACGCCAAGTACGGCGGTTCGATCATCGACGCCCAGCTCAACGTCGTCATGGGGCAGCTGCCCGGGCAGGCGAGCTGGCCCGCGGAACTGCTCGCCGACGTCGAAGGCATCAAGGCCGCGGACTTCGCGATCCACGGCGAAGACCTCGACGCCAGCCTCGACCTGGTCGCCGTGGCGGTGCGCCGATGAGCGACCACGAGGGCACGTTCTGCCTCGTCGTGCACAGCCACCTGCCGTGGCTGCCGCATCACGGATCCTGGCCGGTCGGCGAAGAATGGCTCTACCAGGCGTGGGCGCATTCCTATCTGCCGATGGTCGATCTCCTGCGCCGCTTCGCCGACGAGGGCCGCGAAGACGTCCTCACCCTCGGGATGACGCCGATCCTCGCCGCCCAGCTCGACGACCCGTACTGCATCGACGCCTTCCACGACTGGCTCGGCCACTGGCAGCTGCGCTCCTGGCACGCGTCCACACTGTGGCGCGGCGATCCGCTGCTGCGCGACCTCGCGGCGAGCGAGTACCGGACGGCGCTCAAGGCCTCGGAAGAACTCGAAACCCACTGGCGGCACGGTTTCTCCCCGATCCTCCGATCCTTTGTGGACAACGGGACGATCGAACTGCTCGGCGGGCCGCTGGCGCATCCGTTCCAGCCGCTGCTCGACCCGGCGGTCCGCGACTTCATGCTGCGCGGCGGCCTGGCCGACACCGCGCTGCGGATCGGACGGCGTCCCGAGGGCATCTGGGCACCCGAATGCGGCTACGCGCCCGGCATGGAAGCGGGATACGCCGCCGCGGGTGTCCAGCGGTTCATGGTGGACGGGCCTTCCCTGCACGGCGACACCTCGGCAGCGCGGACCGTCGGCGACTCCGACGTCGTGTGCTTCGGCCGCGACCTCGAAGTCACGTACCGCGTCTGGTCACCGAAGGCCGGCTATCCCGGCCACGCCGCCTATCGCGATTTCCACACCTGGGCGCACGAAGTCGGTCTCAAACCCTCGCGGGTGACCGGCAAGACCGTCGAGCCGCCGGACAAGGCGCCGTACGACCCGGCGATGGCGACGGCCACCCTCGGCGGCCACGTCCAGGACTTCGTCGACACGGTCGTCGCCCGCCTGCGTTCGCTCAAGGCCGAGCACGGCCGCGAGTCGCTCGTCGTCGCCGCGTACGACACGGAACTGTTCGGACACTGGTGGCACGAGGGCCCGGCGTGGCTCGAAGGCGTCCTGCGCGCGCTGCCCGAGGCGGGCGTCCGCGTCACGACGCTCAAGGGCGCGCTCGAAGCCGGTCACCTCGGCGGGAAGGTCGATCTCCCGGCCTCGTCGTGGGGTTCGGGCAAGGACTGGCGGGTCTGGGACGGCGAGCAGGTCGCCGACATGGTGCGGGACAACACCGCGTTGCAGGACCGGATGCTCGACCTCGTCGCCGGGATGGACACGACGACCCGCGACTCCGTCCGCGATCAGGCTGTCGCCGAAGCGATGCTGGCGCTTTCGAGCGACTGGGCGTTCATGGTCACCAAGGACTCCGCCGCCGATTACGCGCGGCGGCGGGCGAAAGTGCACACGGAACGGTTCGACACGCTCGCCGGGCTGCTCCGGGAAGGAGCACTCGGCCGCGCGCGGGAGACCGCGGCCGCGTTCCGGCGCGACGACGGGCCGTTCGGTCACGTCGACGCGCGCGATCTGCTGAGGAAATGACGAAAGGGGCATCATGGGGATCCACGACATCCCGCTGAAGACGCTCGCGGGCGAGGACACGACGCTCGGCGCGCTCGAAGGCAAGACGCTGCTGGTGGTGAACGTGGCGTCGAAATGCGGGCTGACGCCGCAGTACACCGGGCTGGAAAAGCTCCAGGAACGCTACGCGGACAAGGGTTTCTCCGTCGTCGGGTTCCCGTGCAACCAGTTCGCGGGCCAGGAGCCGGGTACCGCGGAGGAGATCCAGACCTTCTGCTCGACCACGTACGGCGTTTCGTTCCCGCTGTTCGAAAAGCTGGATGTCAACGGGGAAAGCCGTCACCCGCTCTACGCCGAACTGACCAAGGCGGCCGACGCGGAGGGTGCCGCCGGCGACGTCCAGTGGAACTTCGAGAAGTTCCTCGTCGCCCCGTCCGGTGAAGTGGTGGGCCGATTCCGCCCGCGCACCGAACCCGAAGACGAGACGATCACCAAGGCGATCGACGCCGCGATCGGCTGATCACCGCTTTTCGCGAACGGGCGGGCCCGCCGGAGTGATCCGGCGAGCCCGCCCGTTTCCTTTTCCGGTGAATCGGTGACCAAAGTCCCTCAACGGCCGCGACGCCGGGACGATGTCCGGTTGATCGATCACAAACCCTTGCCACACAAGGGAAATCCTGACGTCTCAGCGTGAAGCGCCATACCCGATTGCACTATGGCGCCATCCGTCGCAGAAGGGGAAGACTCTTTCGTCGGGAGTCCCGCACTTCGTCAACGCCGACAACCAGAAAAGTGTGGCCGACATGATCGAAAGCAACATGATCCCGAAGGAATTCCAGTCACTGGCCGAAGTACAGGCATCCGAGGAAGAAAGTCTTTTCGCCCGCCAGAACGTCGTGGGGGTCGCCCTCGGTACGAAGTGGGCGGGAGGCACGGACACCGAAGAGAAGGCTCTGACGGTTCTCGTCGAGACCAAGCTGCCCCGCGATCTGCTCCGCAAGCAGGACGTCATCCCGCAGACCGTCTCCGGTGTTCCCACCGACGTGCAGGAGGTCGGCGTACTCCAGGCCGGCCGCAGCCTCACCGCGACGAAGGGCAACGGGCTGCCCGGCCTGCTCGACGAGCCGTCGACGCCGTCGCTCAGCCGTCCCGAAGAGCTCGCACAGCAACAGGTCGGCCCGTTCACCCTGGCCAAACGGTTCCGCCCGGCCTTCGGCGGCGTGAGCGTCGGTCACTTCAAGATCACCGCGGGCACCTACGGAACCGCGGTGTACGACGCCACCGCGTTGCCCGGGATTCCGCCCAGGTACTACATCCTGTCCAACAACCACGTCCTGGCGAACTCGAACGCCGCCGCCATCGGCGACCCCATCCTGCAGCCGGGACCGTTCGACGGCGGCACCGCGCCCGCGGACGTCATCGCCAGGCTCAGCCGGTTCGTGCCGATCAAGTTCATCCAGCCAGGGCAACCGGTCCCGTTGAACTTCGTCGACGCCGCCATCGCCGAAGGCCAGTTCCACGACCTCGACCGGCGGATCTACTGGGTCGGCGACCTCAAGGGCACGAACGTCGCCCCCGCGGTCGGCACCCTCGTGCAGAAGACCGGCCGGACCACGAACTGGACGACCGGGCGGATCACCAACATCAACGCGACGGTGGACGTCAACTACGGCGGCGGCAAGGTGGCCAGGTTCGCGCAGCAGTTGCTGACCACGGCCTTCTCCGCGGGCGGCGACTCCGGCAGCCTCGTCACGGACCTCAGCGAGAACGCGGTCGGCCTGCTGTTCGCCGGTTCGCCGTCGGTCACCGTGGTCAACCGGATCACGCTGGTCGAGGCCTCGCTCGGGATCAAGGTGCATCCGTAGTGGCCGAAGACGTATCCGATGTCGATGCCGCCCTCGTGACGGCGTCCCGGTGGCTCGACGACGTCCCCGGAGTGGTCGGGGTCGGACAGGGCGAGGCCGAGGGGTCACCCACGATCGACGTGTGGATGACCCCCGGTCACGACTCCGGGCAGCTGCCTTCTCAGCTGCTCGGAGTGCCCGTCCGGGTCCGTGACTCCGGCGGCCCGGTGGAGGCTCAGCCGGACTGACCCGTCTCGATGACCGCCCGATTGCGGGTGGCGACGGATTCCGCGTCCGCCTTCACCACCCGCCGGTCGTAGGTGAGCAGGCCGTTGACCTCGTTCTCGACGTCGGTGGTCTGCGTGTAGATCGCGCCGGAAAGGCCGGTTCCGGCGACGATCCGTTCGAGGTGCCCGCTGACCTCGGCATAGCGCTTGGCCAGCTCTGCCGGAGTCGGCGTCATCTCGTAGGCCTGCGGCTCTCCCGGCCAGCGATGTCCGTCGACGACCAGGCCGAGCCCGCCGTACTCGCCGTCGACGATCACCCTGTGGTCCTTCACCGCGGGACTCCCCGGCCCGACGTAGGTGTGGTCGTCGTGGACGTCACCCGCGCCGGTGTCCGGCCGGGAGAAGCAGCAGTTCACCCCGCTGTTCGCGACGACGTGCCTGGTCGGATCGAGGTCCTTCACCAGCTTCGCGATCCGCGCGGTGTCGAACTCCCCCCAGCCCTCGTTGAACGGCACCCAGCCGACGATCGACGTCACTCCGCGCAGCTGCTCGATCATCTCGGTCAGCTCGGCTTCGAACCGCGCCCGCGCCTCCGGGACCGGGTCCGGCGCCGTCCCGGGTGGACCGTCGAAGGAGACGGTGAGCGACGGCATGTCCTGCCAGACGAGCAGACCCAGCCTGTCCGCCCAGTGGTACCAGCGTTCCGGTTCGACCTTGACGTGCTTGCGGACGAAGTTGAAGCCGAGTTCCTTGGTCTTCTCCAGATCGAAGCGCAGCGCCTCGTCGGTGGGGGCCGTGTAGATCCCGTCGGGCCAATACCCCTGGTCGAGCGGGCCGTGAAGAAAGGTGATCCGGCCGTTGAGTGCGATCCGAGGCCTGCCCTGGGCGTCGGCGACCGTCCCGATCGTCCGGAGCCCGGCGTAGGACTCGACGACGTCGAGCACGTTGCCGCTCTCGTCGAGCAAACGGCCCCGGAGGTCGTAGAGATAAGGGTCGTCCGGTGTCCACAGGCGCGGCGAAGGCACGTCCGCGCGCAACTGCCGCCCAACGGGTCCTTCGACGCGTGTCACCTCCGCGCCATCGGACTCGCTGACGATCATCTCCACGCGGGCGCCGCCTGTGACCTTGGGCACAACCGTCACTCCATCGAGATCGGGGGTCGGACGCAGATCCCGGATATGCGCGGACGGCACGGGCTCCAGCCAGACGGTCTGCCAGATACCCGAGGCGGCGGTGTAGAAGATCCCTTTCGGGTCGTTCCGCTGCTTGCCGACGGGATGCGTCGCGGCGTCGGTCCGATCCGTCACCCGGACGGTGAGTTCCTGCGATCCCGACGGGCGCAGGACGTCGGTGATGTCCGCGCTGAAAGCCGTGTACCCGCCTTCGTGGACGGCCACCCGCTGGTTGTTGACCCAGACCGTCGCGGACTGGTCGACGGCGCCGAAATGGAGCAGCACCCGCTGACCGTCCCAGCCGGACGGGACGTGGAAAACCTTGCGATACCAGAGGGTTTCGTCCCGTCGCCTGATGCCGGAGAGCGCCGACTCCGGCGGGAACGGCACCAGGATCCGCTCGCCGTACCCGTCGCGGCGGGGCGCGCCGCTGCCCGCGTACTCCCAGACGCCGTTGAGGTTCAGCCAGCGTTCGCGGACCAGCCTCGGACGCGGGTACTCGGGCAGCGCGTTGCCGGGTCCGACCTGCGCGGACCACGGCGTCGAGAGCACCGGTTCGACGGTCTTGAAGGCCGGTCCGGCCGTGTTCACCGAAGACGTCATCGACCCGATGGTGGCAAAGATCGCCGCCGCTGTCGCCCTCGGTCGGCGTCACCTGCGGGGGTGATCGCCCCGTCCCGCCGCCGACCGACTCACGAGTAACCTCCACCCATGCGCGTGCTGATGTTGTCGTGGGAGTACCCACCCGTGGTCGTCGGCGGACTCGCACGGCACGTCCACGCCCTGGCCAGGCATCTCGCCCGGCAGGGGCACGACGTGGTCGTCCTGTGCCGTCACACGGCGGGCACCGACGCCGAGACCCATCCGAGGACCGATCGCGTGGTCGAGGGCGTCCGGATCATCCGGGTCGCCGAAGACCCGATGCACGTGACCTTCGAACGGGACCTCGTCGCGTGGACGCTGGCCATGGGGCACGCGATGGTCCGCGCCGCCACCGACCTGCTGCGCGGCTGGCAGCCGGACGTCGTGCACGCGCACGACTGGCTGGTCACCCATCCCGCGATCGCGATCGCGGAGGCCGCGCGGGTGCCGCTGGTCGGCACGATCCACGCCACCGAGGCCGGACGGCACTCCGGCTGGCTCTCGCATCCGCTGAACCAGCAGGTGCACTCCGTCGAGTGGTGGCTCGCGAACCGCTCGGACGCGCTGATCACCTGCTCGCAGGCCATGCGCCGCGAGGTGGCGCATCTGTTCGAGGTCGACGGCGACGCGGTCACCGTGATCCACAACGGCATCGAGGAACGCACCTGGCAGGTGCCCGCGGAGGAGGTCGCGCACGCACGCGAGGTCTACAGCCCCTCCGGCGCGCCGCTGCTGCTCTACTTCGGACGGCTGGAATGGGAGAAGGGCGTGCAGGACCTGCTCGCCGCGCTCCCCCGGATCCGCCGCGCCAAACCGGGGACGCGGCTGGTCGTCGCCGGCAAGGGACGGCATCTGGAGGAACTGGTCGACCAGGCCCGGAAACTGCGCATCCGGCGCGCGGTCGACTTCGTCGGGCACCTGTCGGACCGCGAACTGCGCGCCGTGCTGGCCGCGGCCGACGCCGTCGTGCTGCCCAGCCGCTACGAACCGTTCGGGATCGTCGCGCTGGAGGCCGCCGCCGCGAAGGCGCCGCTGGTGGCTTCGACCGCGGGCGGGCTCGGCGAGGTCGTCGTCGACGGCGAGACCGGCCTGGCATTCAGCCCCGGCGACGTCGACGCCCTCGGGGACGCGGTCGAGGCGGTGCTGGACGACGAGGTCGCCGCCGCCCGGCGGGCGCTGACCGCGCAGTCGCGGCTGGCGGCGGACTTCGACTGGGGCCGGATCGCCGAGGCGACCGTGGCCGTCTACCGGAAGGCTCGCGTCGCCGAGCCGGTGGAACTGGGGCGGCCGAAGATCGCGACGGGCAACGCCTTCGAGCCCTGATCGCATTCAGAGGACTAAACGCGGCGGGGCGCATTTAGTCCTCTGAATGCGGGGGGCGAAGGGGAATCCGGGACGTCGGGGGACCCGGATCCCCCTTCACGAGCGTCGCGGGTCGCGAGGGGCACGACCCCCGGGGCTGCTCTAGGTGGCGAAGATCAGAAGTGGCAGGGCCGGACGCAGTCCGGCTGCACCGAGATCCCGGCCGAAGCGGACACCGCGGGAGCGGCGAGGGCGACGGCGAGGACGGCGAAGGTCGCGGCCAAGAGCGTTCTCAACTGCTTCTTCATGGTGGCTCCTCGGGGAAACGGGCGGATTTCCCGCCCGGCGCCGAGCATCCGCGCGACCCGCCGCCGAAACAACGGGGGTATCACTAGGTACCCCTACCTAATCGCGGTCCGTGACCGATTCGTCCGGTCCCGTGAGTGCCCGGAGCCGGAACTCGCGTGAGTGAAGCCGCGGAGACCCCGCCCACTGCGGTGTGGGGGTGAGCGGGGTCCCCGCCGCGAGGCGCACGCCCGACAGCGCTACCGGAAGAGCGCGCGCGTGAAGCGGGTCCGGTGGCGGGGAGCCTCCGCCACCGGACCCGATGGGCCACACCGTCCCAAACCGGTGTGGAACCCGGCCGCCCCGCGTCAGGTAGGGGCGGCCGGAGCCTCGATCAGTGCGTGGTCAGGTATCGCGCGTACGCACCGGTGGTGAGGAAGCTCGGCAGCTTCTCGCCCAGCGCGGTCTCGGTGAAGATCTCGTAGGCGTCGTCGAGCCGGGTGTCCTCGCCCAGTTCGGAACGCACCGACGCCAGCTCTTCGTCCAAATAGGACACCGCGAGTTCGCGGGTGAGCGCGGTGCCGTCTTCGAGCTTCGTACCGTTGCGGATCCACTGCCACACCTGGCAGCGCGCGATCTCGGCGGTGGCGGCGTCCTCCATCAGGTTGTGGATCGCCGCCGCGCCGGTGCCGCGCAGCCAAGCGTCGATGTAGCGCAGCGCGACGTTGATGTTGGCGCGGACACCGGCTTCGGTGACCTCGCCGCCCGCGCTGGCGATGTCGAGCAGGTCCTCGGCCGTCACGACGACGTCTTCACGGAGCTTGCCGAGCTGGTTCGGCCAGCCGCCGAGGACGTTGTCGAACACCTCGCGGCAGACCGGGACGAGGCCGGGGTGCGCGACCCACGAGCCGTCGAAACCGTCGTTCGCCTCGCGTTCCTTGTCCTGGCGGACCTTCTCCAGCGCGGTCGCGTTGATCTCCGGGTCCTTGCTCGGGATGAACGCGGCCATCCCGCCGATGGCGTGCGCCCCGCGCTTGTGGCAGGTGCGCACCAGCAATTCGGTGTAGGCCCGCATGAACGGGACGGTCATCGTCACCTGCGCGCGGTCCGGGAGCACGAAGTCCGCGCCGTGCGACGAGAAGTTCTTGATGACGCTGAAGATGTAGTCCCAGCGGCCGGCGTTCAGCCCGGCGACGTGCTCGCGCAGTTCGTAGAGGATCTCCTCCATCTCGAACGCGGCGGTGATCGTCTCGATCAGCACGGTGGCCCGGATCGTGCCGCGCGGGATGCCGAGTTCCCGTTGCGCCAGCAGGAAGACGTCGTTCCACAGCCGCGCTTCGAGGTGGTTCTCGAGCTTCGGCAGGTAGAAGTACGGGCCGCTGCCGCGGGCCAGCAGCTGGCGCGCGTTGTGGAAGAAGTAGAGGCCGAAGTCGACCAGGCTCGCCGAAACCGGGCGGCCGTCGATGCGGATGTGCTTCTCCACCAGGTGCCAGCCGCGGGGGCGGGCGACGATCGTCGCGGGGTCGTCGCCGATCGTGTAGCGCTTGCCGGCCTCGGTGGTGAAGTCGATGTTGCGGCGGATCGCGTCGAACAGGTTGAGCTGTCCGTCGATCACGTTGTGCCAGGTCGGCGAGGTCGCGTCCTCGAAGTCGGCGAGCCAGACCTTCGCGCCGGAGTTGAGCGCGTTGACCGTCATCTTGCGGTCGGTCGGGCCGGTGATCTCGACGCGGCGGTCTTCGAGACCGGGCGCGGACGGCGCGACCGACCAGCTGCTGTCGTCGCGGATCGCGTGCGTCTCGGGCAGGAAGCCCAGCGGCTCCTCACCGGACTGCAGCTTCTCGCGGCGCAGACGGCGCGCGTCGAGCAGTTCGCGGCGGCGGCCGGCGAACGCGTTGTCCAGTTTGGCCACGAAGTCCAGCGCGGCCGGGGTGAGGATCTCGGCGAACCGGTCACCGGCGGGTCCGCAGACGTCGATCCGGTAGTTCAGCTTCTCAACCATGGTGTGCCTCCGCTGGGCTTCGCGAGAGATAGAGGGGGATGGGAGGTGGCGGTCTCCGCTGGGAGTCCGGAGACCGCCACCTGGCACCTACTTGCGAGGGATCAGAACTGCTCGGCCTCGGTGGAACCGGCGAGCGCGGTGGTCGAGCTCTCCGGGTTCAGCGCGGTCGCGACGTTGTCGAACCAGCCGGTGCCGACCTCGCGCTGGTGCTTCGTGGCGGTGTAACCGCGCTCCTCCGAAGCGAACTCGCGCTCCTGCAGGTCGACGTAGGCGGTCATGCCTTCGCGGGCGTAACCGTGCGCCAGGTCGAACATCGAGTAGTTCAGGGCGTGGAAGCCGGCCAGGGTGATGAACTGGAACTTGTAGCCCATGTGGCCGAGTTCGCGCTGGAACTTCGCGATCGTCGCGTCGTCCAGGTGCTTCTTCCAGTTGAACGACGGCGAGCAGTTGTAGGCCAGCATCTGGTCCGGGTACTTCGCCTTGATCGCCTCGGCGAACTGGCGGGCGACCTCCAGGTCCGGCTTGGAGGTCTCCATCCACAGCAGATCGGCGTACTCGGCGTAGGCCAGACCGCGGTCGATGCAGGGGTCGATGCCGTTGGTGACGTTGTAGAAGCCCTCGGCGGTGCGCTCGCCGGTGACGTACTTGCGGTCACGCTCGTCGACGTCGCTGGTGATCAGCGTGGCGGCCTGGGCGTCGGTGCGGGCGACGATCAGCGACGGCACGTTCAGCACGTCCGCGGCGAGGCGGGCGGCGTTCAGCGTGCGCTCGTGCTGCTTGGTCGGGATGAGCACCTTGCCACCGAGGTGACCACACTTCTTCTCGGAAGCGAGCTGGTCCTCCCAGTGCACGCCCGCGGCACCGGCGGCGATCATGCCCTTCATCAGCTCGAAGGCGTTGAGCGGGCCACCGAAGCCGGCCTCGGCGTCGGCGACGATCGGGGCGTACCAGTCGATGTCGGTGTTGCCCTCGGCCCAGTTGATCTGGTCGGCGCGGCCCAGCGCGTTGTTGATGCGGCGGACGACGGCGGGCACCGAGTTGGCCGGGTAGAGGCTCTGGTCCGGGTAGGTCTGGCCGGAGAGGTTGGCGTCGGCGGCGACCTGCCAGCCCGACAGGTAGATGGCCTTGAGGCCGGCGCGCACCTGCTGCACGGCCTGGTTACCGGTCAGGGCGCCCAGCGAGTGGACGTAGTCCTCGGTGTGCAGGAGGTCCCACAGCTTCTCGGCGCCACGGCGAGCGAGCGTGTGCTCCTCGACCACGCTGCCGCGCAGCTTGACCACGTCAGCCGCGGAGTACGACCGCTTCACGCCCGCCCAGCGGGGGTCGGTCTCCCACTGCTTGGCCAGTTCGGCGGCCGCCTGCTCCAGCTGCTGCGCGTGCTGAGTCATCGGATTCTCCCGGTGTTGCGAAGTTTGCGAGTGATCGCCTTTCCTGATCCGACCCTGACACGACTGGGGAAATCCGATCCAGGCCTCCAATTTGCCAATTTCTGCGAAGCTTCCGTAGCATCTTGCAAAGGTTGCGAATCGCAGGTTCGCAAGCGGAGCGAAAATCCACGTGCTTGACCGTTCACTGAATCGTTCAGGCCCGGAAACCTTGCGGACAGAGAGGCCTCAGTGGACAAAACCTTCGCCGGAGCGAAGCTGCGGCATCTGCGCGAAAGCCGGTCGATGAGCCAGGCGGATCTGGCTCGTGTGCTGGAGATCTCACCCAGTTACCTCAATCAGATCGAGCACAACTCGCGGCCGCTGACCGTCCCGGTGCTCCTTCGCATCACGCAAGCGTTCGGAGTGGACACCGAGTTCTTCGCGAACAACGACACCGCCCGCCTGGTCGCGGACGTGAAGGAAGCGCTGCTCGACGAGGTCCTCGGCGTGGACGTCACGAACAGCGAGCTCAACGACCTGGCCACGAACCTGCCGACGATCGCCCAGGCACTGGTCAAACTGCACCGCAGCTACCGCAACGCTGTCGAGAACACCGCCGCGCTGACCACGGAAAACGGCCTGGGCCTGCACGGAAGCGCCGCCACCGCCCTGCCGCACGAAGAGGTCCGCGACTTCTTCTACGAGCGGGAGAACTACGTCGCCGAGCTGGACGAACGCGCCGAACGCATGGCGCACGACATCCCGCTCCAGCGTGGTCAGGTGCTCGCGGCGCTGAAGGAAACGCTGATCCAGCGCTACGGCGTCGACGTCACCAGCGAAGGCATCGACGAGGCCAACGGCGAACAGCACCGGTACGAACCCGGGCCGCGGGTGCTGCGGCTGGCGCCGAGCCTGCGCGTCGGACAGCAAGCGTTCCGGATGGCTTCGCAGATCGCCCTGCTCGAATACGACGACCTGATCACCGAACTCGCCGATTCGTGGGCGTTCTCCGGGCCCGCCGCGCGTTCGCTGGCCAGGGTCGGGCTCGCGAACTACTTCGCGGGCGCGCTGATCCTCCCCTATGGACCGTTCCTGTCGACCGCGGAACGCTTCCGCTACGACATCGAGCGGTTGTGCGACCACTTCGGCGTCGGCTTCGAGACCGTCTGCCACCGGCTCTCGACGTTGCAGCGGCCGAAGAACCGCGGCGTGCCGTTCTCGTTCGTGCGCGTCGACCGGGCGGGGAACATGTCGAAACGCCAGTCCGCGGCCGGTTTCCACTTCTCCCGCGTCGGCGGCGCGTGTCCACTGTGGAACATCTACGAGGCGTTCACCCAGCCGGGCAAGATCCTCACCCAGATCGCGACCCTGCCCGACGGCAAGAGCTACTTCTGGGTCGCGCGGACGGTGTCGCGCAACATCGGCGGCTACGGCAGCCCCGGCAAGACGTTCACCGTCGGCCTCGGCTGCGAACTGCGGCACGCGAAACGGCTGATCTACTCGACCGGGCTCGACCTCGACGACCGCGCGGCGGCCACACCGATCGGCATGGGTTGCAAAGTCTGCGAACGTCCGGCCTGTTCGCAGCGCGCGTTCCCGACGATCGGCAAGCAGCTCACCGTCGACGAGAACACGAGCACCTTCGTCCCGTACCCGGCGGTGCCGAAGGCGCCTTGAGCCGTCCTGATCTCCCTGGCAGGGTTGCCGTCGACGGCCGCCGGTGTGACGGCGGCCACCGCACTGGGGAGAACTGGATGATCTTGGTGACCGGGGCAGGCGGCAACGTCGGCTCGGAACTGACCGGAATCCTGGCGCGCGGCGGGCATCCCGTCCGGGCGCTGGTCCGCACACCGCGGCCGTTGCCGGACGGCGTCGAAGCGGTGGTGGGCGATCTCAACGAGGCGACGAGCCTGAAACCCGCGCTGGACGGTGTCCGGGCGGTCTTCCTGCTCGGCGGCTACGAGGACATGCCCGGCGCGCTCGCGGTGATGCGGGAGGCGGGTGTCGAGCAGGTGACACTGTTGTCGTCCCGTTCGGTCGTCGGCGGGCACGCGGACAACGCCGTCGCCGGGATGCACATGGCGGCCGAGGCGGCGGTGCGTGCTTCGAAGCTGCCGTGGACCTTCCTGCGGCCGAGCGGGTTCATGTCGAATTCGCTCCAATGGATCGCGCAGCTTCGCGCGGGGGACGTCGTGCGCGAGCCGTTCGCGAACGTGCCGGTGGCGACGATCGATCCGTACGACATCGCCGCCGTCGCCGCGGAATCGCTGACCACGCCGGGACACGAAGGCCGGGCGTACGCCATCACCGGTCCGGGTTCGCTCCGGCCGGCCGACCGGCTCCGCGTCCTGAGCGAACTGCTCGGGCGGGAGCTGCGCCTGGATCCGCTTTCGGACGCCGAGGCGCGGGTGACGATGAGCGCGGAGATGCCGGCGAAGTACGTCGACGCTTTCTTCCGCTTCTTCGCCGAGGGCGAGTTCGACGACTCCGAGGTCACGGGTGCCGTCCAGGACCTCACTGGACGGGAGCCGCGACCGTTCGCGACCTGGGCCCGGACACATCTGGCCGCCTTCCGCTAGCCGCGTTTCGTCCTCTGGATGCGGTCGTTGCACGCGCAAGGACCGCATTCAGAGGACGAAACGCGGGAGGGGGGTCACACCAGGAAGTGGAAGAGCGGGCTGCCGGGTTCCACCCGCTCGACTTGGAGCGGGCTGACCTCCAAGCGGTGCAGCAGGCCTTCAAGGTCGCCGGGCCGCGCGAGTTCGACGCCGATCAGCGCCGGGCCGGTCTCCCGGCTGTTGCGCTTCACGTACTCGAACCGCGTGATGTCGTCGTCCGGCCCGAGGACCTCGTCGAGGAACCGCCGCAGGGCGCCGGGCTCCTGGGGGAATCCCACCAGGAAGTAGTGCTTCAGTCCTTCGTGGATCAACGACCGTTCGAGCACCTCGCCGTAGCGGCTGACGTCGTTGTTGCCGCCGGAGACGACGCACACCACGATCTGCCCGGGGTCGATCTTCACCGTCGTGCCGAGCGCGGCGGTCGCGAGCGCACCCGCGGGTTCGGCGATCACGCCGTCGGACTGGTACATCGCGAGCATCTCGGTGCAGATCGCGCCCTCGGCGACGTCGGTGAGCTCGACACCGCCGTCGCGGACCAGCGGATACGTCACCGATCCGGCCAGCGCGACCGCCGCACCGTCCACGAAGGTGTCGACGCTCTCGAGCCGCACCGGCTCCCCCGCCGCCAGCGCGGCCGCCATACAGGTCGCGCCCGACGGCTCGACCCCGACGATCCGCATCTCCGGCGCGCGTTCCGCGGCCCACGCGGCGATCCCCGCGAGCAGGCCGCCACCGCCGACCGGCACCACCATGACGTCCGGGACGAACCCGAGCTGCGCGACGACCTCCATCGCGACCGTGCCCTGACCGGCGACCGTCTCCGGCGCGTCGAACGCGGGGACCAGCGTCGCGCCGGTGCTCTCCGCGTCCTGCTTCGCGGCACTGAAGGCGTCTTCGTAGGTCTCGCCGACGACGATGACCTCGATATGCGAACCGCCCAGCGTCGCGATGCGCTCGCGCTTCTGCCGGGGAGTCGTGCCGGGGACGTAGACGCGGCCGTTCGCGCCGAGGCGGCGGCACGCGTACGCGACGCCCTGCGCGTGATTGCCCGCGCTCGCGCAGACGACGCCGCGCTCGCGGTGCTCCGCGTCGAGCTGGACGATGAAGTTGTAGGCGCCGCGGATCTTGTACGAGCGCACGGTCTGCAGGTCTTCGCGTTTGAGCCAGACCCGGGCGTCCACCCGCGCCGAAAGCCGCTCGTTCGGTTCGAGCGGCGTGCGGGTCACCACCCCGGCCAATCGCTTGGCGGCCTCTTCGACCGTTCGGGCGCTCACCGTTTCGATCCCTTGCACGAATGCTGAATGTACTGACCGGCCCCGGCCACGACGGAGAGTGGTCCAGTGGGTGCGTCACAGGGTTGTCGGTGGCCTGTGGTCCACTGGTCGCCATGGTGAGCAAGGTCGACGGAGTCCGGAGTCTCGATGCGTTGCGCGAGCTGGTCCACAGTGGCGCGGAGCCCGAGTACCAGCTCTTCTACGGCCACACCCCGCTCAAAAGCGGCCGGGTCAACGCGGCGTGCCTGAGCCAGTGGTGGCTGGCGCCGTTCGTGGTGGACGGCGAGCGGTACCCGACGGCCGAGCATTTCATGATGGCGAGCAAGGCGGAATTGTTCGGCGATCACGAGGCGGCGGCGAACATCCGTCAGGCGCCGGATCCCAAGACCGCCAAGATCCTGGGGCGTGAGGTCTCCGGTTTCGACGCCGAGGTGTGGGAACGGCACCGCTTCGACATCGTCATCGACGGGAACCTCGAGAAGTTCCGTCAGCACGCCGAGGAGCGCGAGTTCCTGCTGGGCACGGGCGACAAGGTGATCGTCGAGGCGTCCAGGATGGACCTGGTCTGGGGCAGCGGCCTCGCCCGCGAGGACAAGAACGCCACCCGCCCCGACTACTGGCGCGGGCAGAACCTCCTGGGCTTCGCGCTCATGGAGGTCCGCGAGCAGCTGCGCGGCTAGTTCTCGCGTGATCAGAGGCCGAACTCGCGTGCTTGAAGGCGTAACTCGCGTGATCAGAGGCGTAACTCGTGTCTGCGGCTTCCGATCACGCGAGTTACGTCTCTGATCACGCGAGTCACGTCCTCGATCACGCGAGTTACGAGTCGACGCCCAGGGTCTTCTGCAGTGCCTTGTTCGCCTTGCGGGCCATGTCCGCGACGGCTTCGCGGCGGGCGGCGTCGGCGGCGTAGTCGTCCTGGCGGTTCCGGACGACGCGCGCCGGCGAGCCGACGGCGATCGAGTAGTCCGGGATCTCGCCCCGCACCACGGCGTGCGCGCCGAGGACGCAGCCGCGGCCGACCCGGGTGCCCTTGAGCACGGAGACCTTGGTGCCGATCCAGGTGTCCGGCCCGATCCGCACCGGCGACTTCACGATGCCCTGATCCTTGATCGGGACGGTGATGTCGGTGGTGACGTGGTCGAAGTCGCAGATGTACACCCAGTCCGCGACGAGCGTGGCCGCGCCGAGTTCGATGTCGAGGTAGCCGTTGAGCACGTTCTGCCGCCCGAAGACGGCCTTGTCGCCGATGCGCAGCGAGCCCTCGTGGCAGCGGATCGCGTTGCCGTCGCCGATGTGCACCCAGCGGCCGATCTCCAGCCGCCCGTAGCCGGGACGGCAGTGGATCTCGACGTCCTTGCCGAGGAACACCATCCCCCGCAGGATGATGTGCGGGTTCGCGATCCGGAACTTCAGCAGCCGCCAGTAGCGCACGAGGTACCAAGGCGTGTACGCGCGGTTTCGCAGCACCCAGCGCAGCGAGTCCTTGGTCAGGAACTTCGCCTGACGCGGATCACGACGGGCCTGGCCCCAGGCGCGGAGCCGCGACAACGCGGGCGCACCCCACATGGACGTCATACCGGTGACCGTAACCTGTGAACAGGCCGCCGACCGCAAAGGGGAGCACGCGCATGGGCACCAAGCTGATCATCGACACCGACCCGGGGGTCGACGACGCGTTCGCGCTGGCGCTGGCCTCGCAATCCGAGGACGTCGACCTGCTCGGCGTGACCACGGTGTTCGGCAACGTCCCGCTGAGCCACACCACCGCCAACGCCCGCCGCCTGCTCCAGCTCTTCGGCCGTGACGACGTGCCCGTCGCCGCCGGTGCCGCGCGGCCGATGGTCTACGACAACGCCAAGCCCGCCGGGTTCGTCCACGGCGAGGACGGTCTGTCCGGCCACGCCGGGATCCTGCCGGAGGCGAAGCGCCTGCTCGACGAACGCGGCGCCGTCCGCCTGCTGGTGGATCTGCTGGAAGCCGCCGACGAACCGGTGACCATCGCCCCGATCGGCCCGCTGACGAATATCGCGCTGCTGCTGGCCGCCCATCCGGACATCCGCGAGAAGATCGGCCGGATCGTCATCATGGGCGGCGGGGTGACCAAGGGGAACTCCACCACCGCGGCCGAGTTCAACATCTGGAGCGACCCCGAAGCCGCGCGCCGGGTGCTGGTCGACGAGGACATCCCGACGGTGCTGGTCCCGCTGGACATCACGCATCAATGCTCGGTCGACACCGGCTGGCTCGGCAAACTCGCCGCGTCCGGTCCGCTCGGCGCGGCGCTCGAAGCGCTGACGCCCACCTACGTCGAGCACTACACCCCGATCCTCGGTCTCCCCGGGATGGTCATGCACGACGCGGTCGCGGTGGCCGAGGCGATCCGGCCGGGCATCCTCGACGTCGAGTCGTACCCCGTGGACGTCGAGTGCGGCTTCGGCCCCGCCCGAGGCGCGACACTGGTAGACCGGCGAAGGCTGCGAAGCACCGATCCGCAGGCCGTGCCCGGCCGCACCATCGACGTCGCGCTGACCACCGATGTCGACGCCTTCCGCGAGTTCGTCCTCGGCCGGATCACCGGGGGCCGGTGATGGAGCAGGAAACCTCGCGCCGTCGCAGACTCCCGGTGATCATCGCCGCGGTCGTCGTCGCGGGTGCCGCACTGGTCGCCGCCATCACCTTCGCGCCGAAGGAGGAGCCGAAGACGGAGGCCGCCGCAGTCGAGTCCTCGGCCCCGCCCACGCCGCCGCCGTCGTCGTCCGCCCCGGCGGAGATGCCGAAGGAACAGCCGAAGGTCCCGCAGCAGATGGGACAGGAGTTCGACGCCTGGGTGTCGAAGACCAGCGGCTGGCTCGACATCCCGCTGCGCGCGATGACCGGGTACGCGAAGACCACCGTGGCGCTGAGCAAGGAAACGCCGGGCTGCCGCCTTTCCTGGGTGACGCTGGCCGCGCTCGGGAAGATCGCCTCCGATCACGGCCGCGCCGCCGGTTCGGGGCTGAACGCCGACGGCGTGCTGACCAAACCGCTCGGCGCGGTCGAGGTCCGCGACTTCTACAACAAGGTCGTCTCGTCGGCGAACGCGAGCGGCCCGCTGCAGCTGACGCCGTCGGTGTGGGACCGGTTCAAGGCGTCGGCCAGCGGCGGGAAACCGGACCCGCAGAACATCGACGACGCCACGCTCACCGCCGGGCGTGCCCTGTGCGCGGGCGGCCGCGACCTCGGCCAGGGCCAGACGTGGTGGAACGCCGTGAGCACGCTGCAACCCGCGCCGCTGCTGATGCATCGCACGCTCGCGACGGTGAACGTCTACGGCACGGTCGGCCAGAACCCGCAGCCGCCGAACGCGGCGGCCTTGAGCGCGGTCAACTTCGCCATCGACAAGATCGGGCTGCCGTATGTCTGGGGCGGCAACGGCACCGGCGGCGGCGACCCCGGTTTCGACTGCTCCGGCCTGACGACGGCCGCGTACGCCAGCGCCGGCGTCAAGCTCATGCGCACCGCCCACACGCAGTACCACAGCGTGAACAAGGTGACCGATCCCCAGCTGGGCGACCTGATCTTCTACGGCGAGCCGAACACGAAGATCCACCACGTCGGGCTGTACATCGGGAACCAGCAGATGATCGACGCCCCGCAGACCGGGCAGGCGGTGCAGGTGCACACCTACCGGAAACAGGGCGACGACTACGCCGGAGCGGGCCGCCCGACGGCCTAGGAACGGTAGTAGTCGGCGAGGGCGCTGAACGCGGCCTTGGGTTCCCACGGCATGCCCGGATAGGTGTCACCGTCGCGGTCTTCGAAGACTTTGACGATCCCGAGACTGGCCAAGTCCAAGTCACGGCGAGGGTCGCCGGGACGGTGCGGGTAGTTGGAGAGCGCGAAAAGGTAGACGAAGGCGCCGTCGACACCTTCGGCGTCGAAGATCTCCAGGAGCTCACGCAGGTAGGTGGCCTGACCGGTCTCGTCGCGGTCGTACTCCCCGTTCAGCCGGACCGGGTCGCCCTTCTCGTCGTGCTCGACGATCTCCATGCTGCGGGGCGCCTGATCGCCGGCGCCGCGCCAGGTGGCCGTGCCGAAACCGGTGATCGCGACCGGTTTTCCTTGCCCCACAAGGGCTCGCACCCCTTCCTGGAATCGGTCGGCCACCTCCGCGGACCGGATGAGTTCGACCGACATGATGTCGAAGAGGCTCCAGTCGACCCGCTCGAACGGGATGCAGGCGTAGGTGACCTTCCCGTGAAAGTGCCGGCGGACCGCCGCCACGGCGTCGCCGAGGAAGTCGTTGAGGCGCGCGCTCGCTTCGGTGGTTCGCTCGCCCAGGCTCTCCGGCCTGCTGAAAAGTCGTTCGAGCCGCTCGGTGATGTCGGCACCGGGCAGGAATCCGTGGTCCATGAGGCTCAGCTCGACGCCGGTGACGAACACGACCTCCGCTCCCGCCTGCCGGACCCGTTCCGCCCGCTGAGCGCAGTCGGTGAACAACGCCAGCATCTCCTCGGGCGTCAGCTCCAGCGGGTAGGGCGAGAACCAGACCTCCAGCCCTAGTTCGGCGGCGAGGTGAGCGGCCTGCTCCAGCCGCTCCGGATCGCCGCCGACGAGATGCACGGCGTTGCAGTGCAGATCGTCACGGATGACGGCCAGTTCGCGCTTCACCAGGTCGAGATCGAAGTTCTCGCGGGAGATCCGGCCGCCCCGGACGAAGCCGGTGTCGTAGGCGATTCCTTTGGCACGCATGGGTTCGGTCCTCTCATGTCGGAATGTGGTGCCCGAGAGTAGGCAGAAACTTGCGCGCACGCAAGTTTGCGTTCGCGCAAGTTTGCTGGGATACTCGGCCGGTGACCGGATTGCGCGACCAGAAGAAGCAGGCGACCCGGAAGACCTTGCGCGAGGCGGCGCTGCGGCTGGCACTGGAGCGTGGCCCGGAAAACGTGCGCGTCGACGACATCGCCGAAGCCGCCGGAGTCTCGCCCCGGACCTACAACAACTACTTCTCCAGCCGCGAACAGGCCATCGTCGCCGCCGTCACCGCCGAACGGGAAGCGCGGATCGCGGCCGCGGTGGCGGCCCAGCCCGCTGAAGTAGGCCTCGCCGACGCCGTGATCGAGGCGATCGTCGAGCAGTACACCGACCCGGGCGAGCACCAACGCGACGCCCTGTTGCTGATCACCACCCGTCCGGCGCTGCGCGAGGCTTTCGCCGACACCACCAGCGCGCTCGAACTGCCCCTCGCCGACGCGATCGCCCGACGCCAGGACGACATCCCGCCGCACGTCGCCCATGTGCTCGCGGCGAGCGTGACCGCGGCGGTGCGGATCGCGCTCCAGCGATGGCTCCAGCCGAGTTCGGCCGGCGGCCTCGTCGTACCGTCCGGCTCACTGCCCGACCTGCTCCGCGGCGCACTCGCGCCCCTCGCGCCCGCATTCGACGCCGCCGAGGCCCGTCGCGACATAAGGTGACCGCGTGTACTCACCGATTCCGGTCCTGAACGAGCTGAAGGACCTCTACGACTCGACCCGCGACTACCTCGCCGACGGTTTCGAGCTGTACGACTACGACGACAAGAGCAGCTTCCCCCAGGAGCTGGACGACCCGGCGTTCCTCTCGCGCTTGATCCCCTTCGCCCAGGCGAACGGGAGCGGCTCGACTTACGCCATCTGGCGAGCCGACGACGAAACGGACCTCGCCCTCGCACCCGTCGTCGTCTTCGGCGACGAGGGCGGCGAGCACGTCGTCGCCCGCGACTTCACGGATTTCCTGCGGCTGCTGGGTTTCGACGCCGAGATCATGGTCGACCACGATTCGGCCTACTACTACCGGGCGGAAGACGACGACCACAGCGGCTCGCACGAGCTGTTCGTCGAGTGGCTCCGGGGGCGGGGCCTGACGCCGTCCGAGGATCCGGACGCCGTCGTGGCCGCCGCCCGTGAAGCCCACGGTGATCGGTTCCGGGCGTGGATCACGCCGTTCTACGAGCGGATCGGCTGGGCCTGAAAGGCCGGCGCGTTGTCGCGCGCCCAGTCGGCGAAAGTGAGCGCGGGCCGTCCGAGGAGTTCTTCCACCGTGGTGGTCGTGGGCCCGGGGCGTTCGCTGTAGTCGGCCAGGGAACCGAGCAGGCGGTCGGGGACCTCCTCGGGTAGTCCCTGCGCGAGCATTCCCTGCCGTACCCGCTCGGGCGGAAGCTCCTGAAAGGACAGTGCCCGGCCGGCGGCCGCGCCGATGAGCCGCACTTTCTCGTGCTGGTCGACCGATCCCGGACCGGTCAGCGTGGACACCGACCCCGCCGGGAGGTCGCCGAGAAGGGCTCGCGCGGCGACCTCGGCGATGTCGGTTTCGTGGATCGGTGAGGTGGCGGCGCGGCCGTACGCGCCGCGCACCACGTCACCCGCCTGGAGCTGGGGTACCCAGGCCAGCGCGTTGGCGGCGAAATCCGCCAGGCGCAGGACTGTCCACTCCAGACCGGAGCGTGTGACGAGCGCTTCGGCTTTCTTGAACTGGGCGGCGAACCGCGCCTCCCCGGCCGGGTACTCGACGGTGGTGGCCGACAGCAGCACCACCCGCCGCACCCCTCGTCCGGCGGCCAGCTTCAGCAGCTCTTCGAGACCGGGGCCTGTCGCCCGCGGGCTGATCTGGATCGCGTCTTCACTTGACGTCCCACGACGCCGTTCGCTCCGGTGATCAGGATCATGATCGTTCCTTTGTTCGGCGGGCGGATGGTCAGACGCCGGCGAGTTCTTCGGCCCGGACGACGCGGCGGCGCCGCACGGGAAGCATCGACGTCGGGTGCGAGATGCTCCAGGCGGCGGCCTTGCAGATGATCTCCTTGAGCCGGGCGGCCGTTTTACCGGTGAGCGCCGAGTCCTTGGGCCGGTCGTCCGGGGTCACCCACTGCACGACGGCGTCGCGGCGGCCGAGGCTGACGCACTGGCCGGTGTACCCGATCTTGTTCTCGGGGAGCGAGCCTCCGGTCAGGGCGGCGACGATGGCGTCGGCCGCGCGGTAGGCCGTGGGAACTCCCGAGGCGCAGGACATCCGCAGCGGCGTCCCGTTCACACCCGTCGCGAGCGCGGCGTCACCGACGGCGTAGACGTCCGGATGCGAGACCGACCGCATCGTGTCGTCGACGACGATCCGTCCCGTCGCGGAGACGTCCAGGGTCGTGGCGGCGGCGATGGGATGGACGGCGAAACCGGCCGTCCAGACGGTCACCTGGGCGGGAATCCCGCGGCCGGCCGCGGTCGTCGCACCGTCCGGCCCCACACGCGTGATGTCGGTGTCCTCGTACAAGGTGATGCCGAGCCTCTCGAAAGTCCCGCGAAGGTGACGCTGAGCCTTCTCGCTCATCCAGTCGCCGAGCCCGCCGCGGGCCGCGAGAGCGACCTGGAGATCCGGCCTGGCTTCGGCGATTTCCGTGACGGCTTCGATGCCGGTGAGACCACCGCCGACGACGAGCACGGTCCCGCCCGCGGCGAGGTCGGCGAGACGTTCCCGCAGCCGCAGCGCGGAACCCTTGCCGTCGATGTGGTGGGCGTGCTCGGCGACGCCGGGGACACCGCTGTCCGCGGCGGCGCTGCCGAGGGCGTAGACGAGCGTGTCGTAGGCGATGTCCCCGTCGTCGAGGGCGACGGTCTTGCGTTCGGTGTCGACCGCGGTGACCCACGCCGTCCGCACCCGGACACCCGTACCCGCGAACACGTCGGTCAGCAGACGGGGCTTCAGGTCCTGGCCGGTCGCGAGCTGGTGCATGCGGACCCGCTCGACGAACTCGGCGTCGGCGTCGACGAGGGTGATCTCGGTGTCGGCGGGGTGCAGCCGCTTGGCCAGCCGCCCGGCGGCGTTGGCTCCGGCGTATCCGGCTCCGAGAACGACGATTCGGTGCTTCATGGTCTCACTCCTGTCCGGTCGGTGTTCGCTGCCTGAACCGGGCAGCGACACGAAACCTGACAGCGGCGGACTGTGATCCGGGTCACCAGGGGACGGTGAGTGGCTCCCCGTGCTCGGAAACGCCCCACTGACCCGCCGCGCGGTCGAGCTTGGCGGGGTTCACCTGGGCGTGGACCGCGGCGATCCCGTCGGCGGTGACCTCCAAGGAGACGACGCCGACGAGCTTGTCCTCCACCATCAGCACCAGCGCGGGAACGCCGTTGGCGACGGTGGAGAACAGCTCGGGCTTGCCGCCGATCAACGACCATTTGGCCGCGCTCGGTTTGAAGAGGCCGCGCAGGAACCTCGCCACCCGGACCGCCCCGGTGATCGGGCGCGGCAGCGAGAAGAGCACGCCGCCGCCGTCGCCCACGCTGATCGCGTCGTCGGCCAGCAGCCGCACCAGCGCGTCGGTCCGGCCGCTGAGCGCCGCGGCGAGGAACTCCTCGACGATCTTGCGGGCCGCGGCCGTGTCGACCTCCACCCGGCGCCGGTCGGCGGCCAGATGCTGTTTGGCCCGCCGGTGGATCTGCTGGCAGTTCGACTCGGTGACGTCGAGGACCTCGGCGATCTCGGCGTGGGAGTACCCGAACGCCTCGCGCAGCACGTACACGACGCGTTCCTTGGCCGAGAGCCGTTCCATCAGCGTGAGCATCGCGATGGAGACCGATTCGCGCTGCTCGACGGTGTCGGACGGACCGAGCATCCGGTCCCCCGCGAAGACCGGCTCGGGAAGCCATTGGCCCACATAGGTTTCGCGCCGGGCCCGCGCCGAGGTGAGCCGGTTGAGGCAGAGGTTGGTGAGCACCTTCGTCAGCCACGCCTCCGGCGTCTCGACGTACCCGCGATCGGCGGACTGCCAGCGCAGGAACGTGTCCTGCACCGCGTCCTCGGCGTCGCTCGCGGACCCCAGCAGGCGATACGCGATCGCCTCCAACCGGCCACGGGCCGCCTCGAACACCTCGACCTCGCGCGCGCCGGTCAGCATCACCCCAGATTAGCCATCGGCGTCAGGCCGCGGGGATCCAGCTGCCGTGCAGCCCCAAGGGGACACGGGCGGGCAGGTGAACCCTCGCCAGAGGCTCGCCGGTGAAGTCCTGCGACGCCAGGATCACCAGGTCCGCCGCACCGCGTTCGCGGTCGTGGACGTAGACCAGGTTGTAGCCGTCGTCTTCCGCGGCCGCGCGGGCCGACGGGACGAACACGGTCTCCCCCGCGCTCGCGTCGCGGCCGAATTCGTGGGCTTCGGTGACGCCGGTCAGGAGGTCGTGCTTCAGCAAGGCGCTGCTGAAACCCTCGTCGGGGCGGTCCGGTTCCGTGGCGCTCGGGGTGGCGTACAGCTCGGCCGCCGCCGAATAGCCGTAGCGGTAAGGCTTTCCGCCGAACCGGCCGTTCAGGCGAGGGAAGTCTTGCGGACGGTCGTGCAGCAGTGTGCGGGTGGCCCGGTCGGCCGCGAGATCCACGGTCCAGCGTTCGAGCACGGGCTTCGAGGCACCGACGTCGGCGAAGTCGATCGGCCGGGGATGCACGACCACGTCCACCACCACGGTTCCGTTGTCCTCGAAGGCGTTCAGGGTGTGACCGACCATGACGGGCGCGGTCTCGAACCACCGCACCGTGCCGCCCGCCCTCGGCAGCAGCCCCAGCCGTGACGGCAGTTCCCGGTTCCAGCCGAACGGCACGCCCGTCGCCAGGCGCTCGGGCATGAAGACCATCGGGGACTCGTAGAACACCACGTAGTGCTCCGTGAGCGCGAAGTCGTGCATGTACGGCAACGTGGGCGCCTTGATGTCGGTGACGCTCCGGTTGCGCCCGTCGGGGCCGATCACGATGTGCTGCACGAAATCCGCGCCGTACCGGAAGGCAAGCGAGTGCAGTTCGCCGGTCGCGTGGTCGTACTTGCTGTGCGCGTTGGCGGAGAAACCCTGTTCGGTCGCACCGAGGGAGGCCGGCCCGACGGTGTCGAGTTCGTCGGTCAGCTCGTACGGCGCCAGACCTCCTTCGATGAGCGCGTAGAGGCGGCCGCCGTGGCCCGCGACCTGCACGTTCGGCGCGAAATCCAGGCGCTCGTCGGTGACCTGCCCGCGCCGCGGTTCCCCGAGCCGGTCGGCCACGGAGGCCGACCGGACCCAGCGGTTGCGGTACCACTCGGCGCGGCCGTCGCGCAGGCGCACGCCGTGGACCATGCCCTCCCCGAGGGTCCAGATGTGCGCCGACGCGTCTTCGAGGCCGAGCGGGTTCGGGCCGATCCGCAGGTAGCGGCCGTCGAGGTCGTCCGGGATCTTCCCGGTGACGGGCAGGTCGAAGGCGGTGATCTCTTCGGTGACCGGGGCGAAGTTGCCCAGGACGTAGCGATTCATCGTCGGGTTCCTTGCTGCTAGGCGTCTTGAACATTTGTATAATACATTTGTATAAGACGCTTGTCACAGCCCCGCGCTAGGATCGCCGCATGGGACAACGAGAGGACCTCCTCGACGGGGCCAAGCGCTGCCTGATCGAACGCGGTTACGCGCACACCACCGCGCGGGACATCACCGCGGCCTCGGGAGCGAACCTCGGCTCCATCGGGTACCACTTCGGTTCCAAAGAGGCCCTCATGAACGAGGCCATGATCGAGCTGTCCACCGAAGTGGTCGAGCGCCTGCGCGAGCCGGAGGACGCTTCGCTCACCACCACTTGGCAGGGCCTTGTCGACTCCTTCGGCGAGCAGCGCGATCTGTGGACCGCCGTCCTGGAGAGCGCCACCCAGGCCATCCGCTTCCCGGAACTGCGCGAACGGCTCGCCGACGCCCAGGACGAGGCCCGCAAGGTCCTCGGCGAGCGGCTGTCCGCCACCGACGCCGAGGCGGCGGGCGCCGTCCAGTTCGCCCTCATCGCGGGCGTGATGATGCAGCACCTCGTCGCCCCGGACCGGGCCCCCAGCGCGGAAACGATCATCCGCGGCCTGGAGGCCCTCGCCGGCGGCAAGGCCTGACTCAGCCCTTCCGCTCCTCGAACATGTTCAGCAGCACCTCGGGAACGTCCTCACCGAAGATGCTTTCGAGCAGGAAGTCCTCCTCGATCGGCGTTTCGCAGCGCACGAACATGGCGTGTTCGTACTCGGCGAGAGCGGCCTCGACGTCGTCGGGACGCGCGGCGAGCGCCTTGCCCAGTTCGGCGCCGTCGAGCATCGCCAGGTTGGCGCCTTCCCCGTTCGCCAGCGCGAGATGCGCGGCGTCGCCGAGCAAGGTCACGCCGGGCACGCGCTCCCAGCGCAGCCCGAACGGCAGCGTGAAGGCGGGACGGTGGATCGGTGCGATGTCGCTTTCGGTGATGAGCGCGGTCAGCTCCGGCGACCAGTCGCCGAACTCCGCCACGATCGCCGCCTTGGCCGCTTCGGCGTCGGAGAAGTCGATGGCGTCGAACCACTCCAACGGTTTGCCGAGTTCCACGTAGGCGTGGAGGGTGTCGCCGCTTTCGCGGTGGGCGTTGATACCGATGCCCTCCGTGGTCCCGGCCCCGAACATCGATCCGCCGCCGACCGTCTTCGCCACGGCGGCGTGCCGGGTGTCCGCGTCGTACAGGTAGGTCTCGACGATCGACGTGCCGGAGTACTCGGGAACGGCGTCGGTGAGCAGCGGCCGGACCCGTGACCAGGCCCCGTCGGCACCGACCAGGAGACCCGCGACGACGGTGGAGCTGTCGTCGAAGGTCACCTCGTGGCGGCCGTCGCCGAGCGTCCGGGCGCCGACGACCTTGCGTCCCCAATGGACAGTGCCTTCGGGGAGCGAGTCGAGCAGCATCCGCCGCAGGTCACCGCGCTGCGCCTCGGGGCGGCCGCCCGTGCCGTCGTCGCCCCGCTCGAACAGGACGGTCCCGTCCCGGTCGAGTACCCGCAGCGCCTGACGGCCCTCCAGGACGATGCCGCGGAACTCGTCCATCAGCCCGGCGGCTTCGAGCGCGAGCTGGCCGTTGTAGTCGTGGATGTCGAGCATCCCGCCCTGCAGGCGCGAGGTCGGCGACGCTTCGGCTTCGTAGACGTCGGAAGGGATGCCGTGGACGTGCAGGACCCTGGCCAGGGTGAGCCCGCCGAGACCGGCGCCGATGATCGTGACAGGTGTGTTCATGGTGACCCCTCGGTCGCTCTGGAATGACATTCCAGAGCGTGTCGGGGGCCGCTGTCAGACGCCGCACACGACACTGGCACCGGTCTGGCAGACACTGTTATGTCATGATGCTGACATGACGGTCGGACCACTGGACCAATCGGCGGGATACCTGCTGAAGCGGGCGGCGACGGCGCTCCGGACGGCGATGGACACCGCGTTGCGCCCCCTCGATCTGACCGTGCCGCAGTACTCCTGCCTCGAAGTGCTCTCGCAGCGACCTGGGCTGTCCAACGCGGAACTGGCCAGGGCCGTGTTCGTCACCCGGCAGTCGATGAACCTGGTCCTGCGCGGTCTGCAGGACCGCGGACTGGTCACCCGGCCGTCGACCGCGCCGCAAGGCCGCGCCCTGCCCAGCACGCTCACCCCCGCCGGACGCGCTCAGCTCCGCGCCGCGAGCGGTCTTGTGCGCGAGGTCCAGGACCGTATGCTCGCCCCGTTTTCGGAAGCGGGCCGGGAACGGCTGGTGCACGACCTCGCCGTCTGCGCCGACGCGCTCACGCCCGGGGAATGACTCAAGACCTCGTGCTCACCAGTGTCTCCGGCTTGAACGCGTACACGTCGGAGCCCTGGACCAGCACGTGCCATTCGCCGCAGACCTTGTCGGTCCTGCCCTCCTGGCCCTGCGGCCACCACTGCGCGGCGAGCGTGGCCGCCTGTGTCGCGGCCGCCCCCGGCACGCAGAGTGCGGGCAGTGTGCCGCCGGTGAACTTCAGGAGCCGCTCCGAACCCGTCGTCCGGATGACCTCCGTGACCGACGCCGCCCCGTCCGGCACCCAGTCCGGCAGCCGGGCGTCCTTGTCCCGCTTGCCCTCCGCGCCGGTCGCGTAGCCGACCGTCTTGACGTGTCCGTTCGCCTTTTCGGTCAGACCTTCCTTGAGCCCGCAGCCGGACAGGGCGATGGTGGCCGTCGCGGCGGCGAGCACCGCCGCGGTGATCTTCGTGTTCATACGATCGAGTCAACCTCGCGGAGATGTTCGCGGGATCGGACTTTCGGCCCGGCCGTGCCGCCATCCGGCCGATCTCGACGACGGATGACCGCCGTCGATCGGCCACGTCGCGCGGCGGCCGTTCCACTGGGACACCGCGGCGATCGCGGCGGCCCGCACGAACTACCATTCCGCTGATGACCGCCTACCACGATCTTGAGCTGTTCGAGGAAGCCGCTTCCCTGCCGGAGCGGCAGCAGAAGATCCTGCTGACCATCCGCGAATGGGTGGTGGAGTATGGCTACTCGCCGAGCACGCGCGAGATCGGCGAGGCGGTCGGGCTGCGCTCGACGTCCTCGGTGTCGAAGCATCTGGCGGCGTTGGAGGAGAAGGGTTTCCTCCGCCGCAGCAGCTCCATCTCGCGCCCCATCGACGTGCGCGCCTTCCTGCACGGCACCTCGTCGAAGGAGTCCACAGAGGACTCCGTGCCGGTCCCCGTCGTCGGTGACATCGCCGCGGGCACGCCGATCTCCGCCGTCGAACACGTCGACGACGTGATGACCCTTCCGCGTGAACTCACCGGGCGGGGCAACGTCTTCGGCCTGCGGGTGCGCGGTGACTCGATGATCGACGCGGCCATCTGCGACGGCGACATCGTCGTGGTGAAGCAGCAGCAGGAGGCGCACTCCGGCCAGATCGTCGCCGCGATGATCGACGAGGAGGCCACGGTCAAGGTGTACCGCCGCCGCGACGGCCACGTGTACCTCGAACCGCGCAACCCCGCCTACGAGGTCATCGACGGGGACCGTGCGAGCGTGCTCGGCGTCGTGGTCTCGGTGCTGCGCAGCGTCTGACGCGGTTTTTGTCGGTGGGCCGGAGTAGCTTCGGCGCCCATGTACGAAATCGACTTCGTCGAGTTCCCGTCGAGTTCGGCGGCGGGCTCGAGCGGGTTCTTCGAAAAGGCCTTCGGGTGGACGGCGACGGCGTACGGCCCGACGTACACCGACGTCCAGAGCGGCGGCGTGGTCTCGCTCGGCTTCCAGCAGGACACCGCGCAGCAGACGGCCGCGCCGCTGGTGACGATCCGCACCGACGACCTCGCACAGGCGAGGGCTTCCGTCGAGGCCGCGGGCGGCATCGTCACGGTCGAGCCGTTCTCGTTCCCCGGTGGGCGCCGGTTCCACTTCCGCGAGCCCGGCGGCGCCGAACTCGCGGTGTGGTCCCCGGACTCCTGACATCAGGCCGCGAAACCCAGCACGAGCGAAGCGGCGACAGGCGCCATGTACATCAGCGGGAACGCGACGTGCGACGGCCAGTGCGCGCGGAGCACGGTGATCACGGCACCGGTGAAGTAGAGCACCAGGCCGATCCCGGCCGCGACGCCGAGCGCGGGCACCCACAGGCCGGCGATCAGGCCGAGCGCGCCCGCGGCTTTGGCGACCCCGAGCGGGGTCCACCAGGCGCGCGGAACGCCGTAGTCGGCCAGCGGCTGCACGACCCACTTGGCGCGGAAGAAGATCGAGGCGGCCGAGAACGCGGCCATGAACGCTCCGACGACGGTGACGATGACATAAGCGGTGGTCATTTCAGTTTCTCCTTGGCTTTTCGGTGGTTCGCGGGGTTGACCCCGGCCAACTGCCCGATGTGACAGCCCGCCAGGTGAAGCACGTCACAGGGTCGCGTCGTTTTAGAGCAAGCGCTCTGTTATCCTCGCCGCATGCCCCGGCCCCGCGTGCACGACCTGGATCGGCTGCTCGACGCGGCCGAGCGCCTCGTCGTCGAAGTCGGCGCCCGGGGCGTCACCGTGCGCTCCCTCGCGGCCGCCGCGGGCGTGTCCAACGGGACGATCTACCACGCTTTCGGCTCGCTCGGCGCGCTGCTGGCCCGCGTCTGGCTCCGCGCGGCGAGCGCCTTTCTCGACCTCCAGACCGAGCTGGCCGATCAGGCGGAAGACCCGGCCGCGGCGATCGCGGCCGCGGCGGACGCACCGGCGGAATTCGCCCACCGTCGTCCGGAAGCGGCCCGCCTGCTCATCACCGTCAAGAAGGAGCATCTGCTCGGCCCGCAGGTCCCCGAAGATCTCGCCGGCGAGCTCCTCGCACTCGACAAACGCCTGGTCAGGCTTCTCGTCACGCTCGCCGAACGGCTCTGGAGCAGGCGGGACGCTCAGGCTGTCGAAGTGCTGACGACCTGCGTCGTCGACCTGCCGACGGCCCTGTTCCGCCGCGCGTTCACCGCGGGCGAGCCGATCTCCGAAGACTCCCGGGCCCGGCTGTCCGCCGCGGTCCACGCCATACTCCTGCTCCCACCCCCACGGAAGGACTGACATGCCCACTCTGCGCCACGACGCCCCGGTGTTCCTGCTGGACCTCGGGGACGACGAGAACCGGTTCTCGCCGTCCTGGCTGGAAACCGTGCATTCCCAGCTGGACACCGTCGTCGCCTATCCGGATCCGGCGGTGCTGGTGACTGTCGGCTCCGGGAAGTTCTACTCCAACGGCCTCGACCTCGACTGGCTCACCAGCAACCCCGCCACGGCCGCGCAGTACGTCGCCGACGTCCATGAACTGCTGGCCCGCGTGCTCACCCTCGGCGTGCACACGGTCGCCGCGATCAACGGGCACGCCTTCGGCGCCGGAGCGATGCTGGCGATGGCGCACGACTTCCGGGTGATGCGAGCGGATCGCGGGTTCTTCTGCTTCCCCGAAGCGGACATCAACATCCCGTTCACGCCGGGGATGGCGGCGTTGATCCAGGGCAAGCTCACCCCCGCCGCCGCGATCGCGTCGATGACCACCGGACGACGGTTCGGCGGCACCGACGCGCGCGACCTCGGACTCGTGGACGCTGTCGCCGAGAAACCCGCGCTGCTGGAGTACGCGGCCGATCTCGTCCGCCCGCTGGCCGGGAAGGACCGCGGCACGCTGTCCGCGATCAAGACGACGATGTTCTCCCCCGCCGTCACCGCGCTTCGCGCCAAGTAGCCGTCGTGCGCACCGACGACGCGGAGTTCGATCGGCTCGTCGAGCCGCTGCGGCGCGAGCTGCACGCCCACTGCTATCGCCTGCTGGGGTCGGCCCACGACGCCGACGACGCCCTGCAGGACGCGCTTCTGCGGGCCTGGCGGGGGATGGAGCGGTTCGAGGGCCGGAGCTCGATGCGCACCTGGCTCTACACGATCGCCACCCGCACCTGCCTCGACATCGCGGCGGCGCGCGGGAAACGGGCGCTGCCGATGGACCTCGGCCCGTCGAGCGAGCGAGTCGTGCTCGAACACGCCCCGCTGACCGAGGTGGCGTGGCTCGGCCCGTACCCCGACGGCCCGGAGACCCGGTACGAGCGGCGCGAGGCCATCGAGCTGGCGTTCGTCGCCGCGCTGCAGCACCTGCCGGGCAACCAGCGGGCCGCTCTGGTGCTCTTCGACGTCCTCGGTTTCTCGGCCGCCGAAATCGCGTCCATAATGGACACTTCGGTGGCGGCGGTGAACAGCGCGCTGCAACGCGCGCGGGCGATCGTGGCGGAAAAGGTCCCGCCGCCCGGCGGTCGGCCCGACGACACCCGGACGCGCGAGATCGCCGCGGGCTTCGCCTCCGCACTGGAGCGTGGTGACGCCGACGCGCTCGTGGCGCTGCTGACGGAGGACGTCACCTGGTCCATGCCGCCGCTCGCGCAGTGGTACAGCGGTATCGAGGCGGTCGCCGGCTTCGCCACCGAGGTCCCGCTCGGCCGGTGCCCGAGCTGGCACACCGAGATCGTCACCGCCAACGGGCAGCCCGCCGTCGCCTGCTACCTCGGCGAATCGGCGGACGCCGTGCACACCCCCTGGTCGATCACCGTGCTGTCCCTTCGTGACGATCGGATCCGCGACATCACCTCGTTCCTCGACGCGGACCTGTTCGCACGGTTCGGCCTTCCCCCGACGAAGGCTTGAGCGTGCGCAAGAAGGTGTTGATCGCGCTGGCGGTGGCCGTCACCCTCGTCGGTGTGGTCTTCGGTGGCGCGTTCGCCTTCCAGCGCAAGCTGATCTACCTACCCGAGGCGGGTCCGCCGCCCGGTGCGGCCACGGTCCTGCCCGGCGGCAGGGACATCACGCTCACCACCTCGGACGGGCTGAGCCTGGCGAGCTGGTACTTCCCGGTCGCCGGAGCGAAAGCGGCCGTGCTGGTCGCGCCGGGCAACGCCGGGAACCGGTCGTTCCGCGCGCCGCTGGCCCGCGCGCTGACCGCGCGCGGGCTCTCGGTGCTGCTCCTGGACTATCGCGGATACGGGGGCAATCCCGGCGAGCCGTCCGAGGACGGGCTCGCGCTGGACGTCCGCGCCGCGCAGGACTTCCTGACACGCGAGGCCGGAACGCCGCTGATCTACTTCGGCGAGAGCCTCGGCTCGGCGGTCGTCACCGAATTGGCCACCGAACGTCCGCCGTCCGCGCTCGTGTTGCGTTCGCCGTTCGTCGACCTCGCGTCGGTCGGACAACGGCATTACCCGTTCCTGCCGGTCCGCTGGCTGCTGCGGGACGAGTTCCCGACGAAGGACGCCGTCGCCCGTGTGAAGGCGCCGGTGACCGTCGTGTTCGGCGCCGAGGATTCGATCGTCCCTGCCGAGCAGAGCCGTGAGGTGGCCCAGGCCGCCGGTGCCAGGACGATCGAAGTCCCCGGCGCGGATCACAACGATCCGGTATTCTCCGACGGGCCGGAGCTGATCGACGCCATCGCGGGCGCGATCCGCTGACGGCTCAGGCCCGCTGCGTACGACGGCGCAGCGACAACGAGTGGCCGGGATTGAGTTTGCGACCGAGGCGGTCGGCCTTCGGCCACCGGACGTCCGTCGCCCAGCCCGCTTTCTCGAACAGCCAGATCAGCCGTGCGGAGATGTCGAGCTGGCCGCGGCGGACGCCGTGCCGGGCGCCGGTCGGGTCGGCGTGGTGCGAGTTGTGCCAGGACTCGCCCATCGAGGCGATGGCGAGCGGCCAGAAGTTGGCGGACTTGTCGCGGGCGGCGAACGGGCGGTCGCCGATCAGATGGCACAGCGAGTTCACCGACCAGGTGACGTGGTGCAGCAGCGCCACCCGGACGAGACTCGCCCAGAAGAAGGCGGTGACCGCGCCCCACCAGGACAAGGTGATCACACCGCCGAGGACGGCCGGCGCGAGCAAGGTCACGACGGTCAGCAACGGGAACAGGCGATCGATCCGGGCGATGTCACGGTCGGTGAGCAGATCCGGGGCGAACCGTTGAGCGTTGGTCTTCTCACGTTCGAACAGCCAGCCCATATGGGCGTGCCAGAAGCCGCGGGCCAGCGCGGCCGGGGTGGTGCCGAAGCGCCAGGGGGAATGCGGGTCACCCTCGCGGTCGGCGAAGGCGTGATGCCGCCGGTGGTCGGCCACCCAGCCGATGACCGGGCCCTGCATGGCCATGCTGCCCGCGACCGCGAGGGCGATCCGCAGGCCGCGATTGGCCTTGAAGGCGCCATGTGTGAAATAGCGGTGGAATCCGATGGTCACGCCGAGGCCGGTGAGGAAGTAGAACCCGGCGGCGAGGCCGAGGTCCACCCAGCCGAGGCCCCAGCCCCACGCGAAGGGGACGGAGGCGGCCAGTGCCACCAGGGGCACCACCGCGAACAGCTTGACGAGAAGGTTTTCAGTGCGGGACTGCTCTCCCGACAGGAGGGGTTGCGGCGCCTGCCGCTCTTCACTGTCCGGGGGTCTGAGAACTGAGGTCATGTCGCCGTTTCTTGTCGATGGCCGAGGCATGTGCCGGCTGGAGCCTGAGGCACGACGCGGCGCACGAAGGCATGCCCGCGACGAATTCTGCGCGAGCGTGCTGGACGACACGACACCCAAAACGTTGGACTTGTCAGCTCAACGAACGACGTCGGCCGATGGTTCCGGTGCGGGGTAAGAAGGTTCGCGAAAAAGATCCATGTATCGCTCGCCCTGGGGGATGGTCGGCTCGTGGGGCTCGTCCTGAGCTGCGAGCGGGTGACTGAACAGCGCACTGTCCGTGCTGTGAGTTTTGACGGTGAAACCTTTCGAGGGGGACCGCTGTTTCGCGGTCTTCGGCGAGGCCGGGGACGATTTCCGCCCGCCTCACGGCGTCACGCCGATGGCGTCGCCACCACTTACGGTACACGCCCCGGGGCCGAAACCCCAGGGCGTCCGCCTCGATCAGCCGGTCATCGTCACATTGAGGGCGGCCACGACGCTTCGCTCTTCGTAGGCGAAATGCGCTTCGAGCTTGCTCGCGAGGGCGTCGAACTCGTCACGCAAACGTGCCGGATCATTCTCGCCGTGCACGTAACCCTCCACGAGGTCACGGATCCGCTCCTGCGTCGCCGCGACGACGACGTGATCTTCCCCGAGCTTCGTCAACGTCGGCGCGAGCGCGGGAAACCGTTGTGCCAGCAAGGGAAACGCGCCCATGTCCTCGCCGGTGTGATGTTTGGTCAACGCCTCGCAAAACGAAACACAGTGCGCCTTCAAGGATTTCTCCATGACGAGCGCGTCGGCGCGGCCCGCCACGATGTCCTCCACCCCGGCGCGCAGAGACTTGAGCTCCTCCCGCAACCACTTGTGGACCTCCACCAGGAAATCGCCCATCCCCCGCACCCGGTCGTCGATCCGGTGCAGGATCACGACAGGCAGCTCGCGCGTCGTTTTCGCTTGGTACTCGGCGAATCCCGGCTCTTCGGCGACGACCTTCGCGAACAGCGCGTCACGTTCCGCGGCGGGCGGGATGGACGCGATGGCCTCGTAAGTCTCGGTCTCCGTCTCGATCGTGACCCGATGGTCACGCCGGATGTTGTGGTACCAGCCCGGATTCGCCGGCGCGCCCATGTTCGAAGCGACGACGACGGTCTTGCCGTCGATTTCGAGATACGCCAACGGATTCGTCCGCCGCTCACCGGTCTTGGCGCCGGTGGTGGTGAGCAGGATCAGCTTCCAGCCCTCGAGCATGCCGCCCTTGCCCTGCCTGAATTCTTCGATCACCTGGTCGTTGAAGCTCACTGTGTTCCTTCCCATCGCCGTGTCGACAGGAGGGCGCGGAACCGTCACCGGAGGAGCACACCTAGGCCCGATATTCGGGCGCACCGCATGGAGGCGTCATCCCACGACGTGGGGATGAGTGATTATGCGAGACGGCATGTGCCGATCTCCAGTGGCCGAGTAGCCGCTACCTCCATGCGTAGGCCCATACGGGGCTCAGCGACGACGTTAGCACGGACCCCAGACGCCCCGCACCCACCTTGCCCCTCTCCCCGCCGCATTTAGTCGACTAATTGCGACCACACACGCCCTCCGCATTACCTTTAGGCGCCCTACACCTTTCGATATAGTCTGAACATGCGATAGCACAGGTGTTCGATTCGGCGTAGCATTGGTCTTGTGTCCAGCGACGATGCATCCCCGAAGACGTCCACCGAGTGGTGGCGCGTCGACACCGCGACGCTGCATGCGCGTAAACAGGAACTCGAAGTTCTTAAGCGCCAACTGGATGCCGAGCAGAATGCGATCCTCGCCGAGATCAATTCCCGTGGGATTCGGGGCTGCAGCGGTCATTCGACGTTGGCGGGGCTGATTCTCGAGGATTTCCTGGTGTCGGACAAGGAAGCTGCCGCCCGTGCCGACCGGGTCCTGGCTCTGCATCCGGGCCCTGCTATCGGCGGGGATTCCGAGCCGCCCTTGGCGCCGTTGACGGCTGAGGCTGCTGCGGAAGGTGCGATCGGCGGTGGCCAGATCGACGCGATCATCAAGACCCTCGCCCGCATCCCGTCCAGTGTTCCTGAGGACGATGTGCGGGCCGGGGAGAAGATCCTCGTCGAACTGGCCAGACATGCCGGGCCACGGCAAATCGCCCGCGCCGGACGCCGCCTCCTGGACGAACTCGACCCCGACGGCAAAGAACCCCGCAACGAGGACCCGAAAGACACCCGACCGGAGCTACGGTTCATCAAGCACCGCGATGGCACCTTGGGCCTCAAAGCGAGACTGGACCTGGAAACCTACGCCCGCCTGAAATCCGACCTGGACCCGATGGCCAAACCCCACAAGGCCATCGACGGCGTCCGGGACTCCCGCACCCAGGACGAACGCTACGGAGACGCCTTCACCGACTACGTCCGGTTGAAAACCACCAGCCGGAATCTTCCCGGCCAAGCTGGGGAAGCCACTCACATCCTCATCACCATGTCTTACGACGACCTGATGAACGACATCGGCGAAGCCCACCTGGATCTCGTCGGGCCGATCAGCGCCACCGACGCCCGCATCCTCGCCTGCGACGCCCGCGTCAGACCCGGCGTCCTCGGCACCGCAGGCGAACCCCTCGACATCGGCCGCTCCAAACGAACTGTGTCACTGGCCCAGAAATACGCACTCACCCTCCGCGACGGAGGCTGCGCCTTCCCCGGCTGCGACATGCCCGTCCCCCGCTGCACCGCCCACCACATCGTTTTCTGGCGACACCACGGCGAAACGAAAATCGACAACCTCGTCCTGCTCTGCACCAAACACCATCGGCTGATTCATCGCAGTGAATGGAAAGTACAGATCGCCCAGGACGGACTCCCGGAATTCACCCCGCCCGCTTACCTCGACCCGACCGGGTCTCCGAGGCGCAACACCATGCACCTCAGGGCATAGGCCGACCCCGCGAAGCTTCCGAGACCGAACAACCGGCCGCGATCGCCCCTGCCCGCCGATGGGTCCAGGCACTCCTAACCCAACGCCAACCCCTCGACCTGAAGCCGGGCAACCACGGCCTCGGCCGTAAACGCCCGTATCCCAAGCCTTGCTGACCCGCCGCGATGTTGAGCCACCACAGACCGGCGCGCTGAGGGCAGCGAGCTCCGCGCGCCGGATTGACCGCACCATGAGCCGGTGGATCACCCCACCTCCTCCAGCACAGCCCGGATCACGTGCCGCGCGTTCTCCGACATGGCCTCGTTGGTCGTGCGGTAGTACGGCAGCGCGATCAGCGCCTGCGAGAGCGTCCGGGCGCGGCCGCGGTTCCAGGTCGCGTCGTCCACGTCCAGTGCCTCCCGGAACAAGTCTCTCGCGTCGGCGGGCAACAGGTTCCACGCCGGGAACAGGTCGCAGGCCGGATCGCCCACCCCCATGCAACCGAAGTCGATCACCGCGGAAAGGCGGCCACCATCCACCAGCAGATTGCCCGGCATCAGATCGGCGTGCAGCCACACCGGTGGTTCCTCCCACGCGGGGATCCGCAAAGCCTCCTCCCAAAGCGCAAGGAGGGCGTCGCAGTCGACGTTCTCTTCCGGAATCGTGCGGAGGCTTTCGATCGCCGACCGGGTCTCCGCGTCCAACGTCGCGAGCGGTCCGCCGCGGTGCGCGAGGGAAGGCGTGGGTAGCGGCGGGACACGGCCCATCGCCAGCACGAATTCCGCCAGGTCTTCGGCCAGCGGCACGGGCGAGCGGAGCACTTCCGGGCGCGGGTTTTCGCCCGGCAACCAGCGGTAAACCGACCACGGCCACGGGTATCCGTCGGCGGGCGCTCCTGCCCCGAGCACCTCCGGGATCGGCGTGGGCAGCCGCGGTGCGATCCGGGGCAGCCACTTCTGTTCCAGTGCGACGTCCTTCGCGCCGCTCTTGGTCAGGGGCAACCGCACGACCAGGTCGTCGCCCAGCCGGAACATGGCGTTGACCGTGCCACCGGAGGGCCAGCGTTCGATCGGCCGCCCGGCCCACCCGGGGAACTGTGCCGCGATCAGCTTCCGTACGAGGTTCTCGTCGACCACGACCGCCATCCAACCACCGCCGGGGCATCATCGAGACATGCCGATCCTCGCCGGTCCCGAGCCGCTCACCCCGGAGGCCACCATCCGCCCGGCCCGCACGGGCGAGGAGGACGTCGTGCTCGATCTCCTCGCCGAAGCCGCGGCATGGCTGGCCGCGCGCGGGATTCACCAATGGCCGCAACGCTTTCCCTTTGATTCGGTGCGGCACCAGATCCGGGCGGGTGAGGCGCTGCTCATCGTCGGGCCCGGCAGGCCGATCGCCACCTGTGTGGTGTCCGAGGCGGATCCCGAACTCTGGGGCGAAACCACGGAACCGGCCTACTATCTGGGCCGACTCGCGGTGGCGCGGGAAGCGGCCGGGCTCGGGATCCGCATCGTCGATTGGGTCGGTGAGAAGGCCGCGGCGCACCACAAAACCTTCGTCCGCGTGGCGACCACGAGGGACAACCCCGCCTTGCGCGGGTACTACGAGCGCGCGGGATTCGAACACGTCGCAGACCCGCCTGAAGCGAAATGGCCCACCAGCCTCTACGAAAAGCGGGTGACCGCGTCACGGCAAGCCCAGGACCTCCGGCCGTGAAGCGTATTTCCGCCAATACCGTCCCGGATCCGGGACCAGGCGCCGCGACTCGAGATCCAGCAGTCCGGAGACACTTTCCACCTCGGCCACGACGGCACCGTCCGGCGCCACGAACTCCTGGACGACCCGGGACACCTTGCCCTGCTCCCAGACGAACCGGGTCAGGACGTCGATCCGCGCGCGGGCACGAAGCTCGCGACGGAACCGGATCGTCGTTTCGAGGTTGACCGGGCCGAGGTTCTCCGCCTTCAAGGCCAACGGGTCCACCCCGGCCGCCCACACGCATTCCCAGCGCGCGTGATCGGCGTACGCGAGGTAGGCGGGGCCGCGGACGTGGCCGTTGAGGTCGAGATCGTCCGTACGGATGTCGATGGTGACGCGGAAAGGTTCGAGCACTTCCCGATCTTCGCCTCTACGGGCCGCCACGGTCTGGAACGTTTCGGCCAGTCCACGACCGCACGAGCGCGCCGGGCGAAGCGCCCGACAGACGGCGGCATTCCCGCCCGAGATGGGACTGATCCGCGTAGCCCACATCGGCGGCGACGTCGGCGAGCGACGCGTGGTCTCGCGCCACGGCCTCGACCCGCTTCAGGAACCCGCGGAACCGCAGCACCCGCTGCAACTCCTTGGGGCCGACGCCGACGTCGTGCCGGACATGCCGCCGGAGACCGCGCTCGCTCACACCCAGCTCCGCCGCCACTCGATCGGTGCGAGCGGCGGGCGCACTCAAGGCGCGAGCGGCCGCGATCGACAGCCCGTCCACCTCGACGTCCCGGAGCCTCTCGGCGACCAACGCTTCCAACACCGCCCGCGCCTCGCCGGGCGTCCCGCATCCGCCCAGCTCGGACTCCGCGCGACGAGCCCGGGCGGCCCACAGGTCACGCAACGGGGTGGCGCCCGCGGGCAGCTCCGTCATCGGCAGGCCCAGCACCGCACCACCGGCGCCGCACCGCAGGCGGAGCCCGGCGGTCCACACCGCCGACGGCAGCTCGTGCCGCAGCACCCCGCGCGCCGTGGTGACCGCGGCCAGCACCGTCCCGTCCCACACGAGATCGACACAGCCGTCCGGGAACACCCTCAGCGGACGACGGCAGCCCACCAACCCCGTCCAGACGCTCTCGACGACGCCGGCCACCGCCGCGACCGGCCTGCTTTCGCGGTACACCGAACGACCCGACCGTCGACGCAGCGGAACACCCACGTCCGGCAGTATGCCCCCGGCCACCGACAAGATGCGCTTCACTTGATCTTGCTGAAGACTTGCCGTCGTGCTGCTGCCAGTGCTCGACCCGTCTCCCGCCGAGTGGATCTCCCCCAGGCTCGGTGGGGCGTTCGGCGCGGCGGGCCGCACGGTTCCGCGTGGCTACGCCGCGTACGCGCGTGTCTGCCATCCCGCCGAGCGTGATCGCGGCGGCTGGGCGAGCTGGCGTGAGGCAGCGGCCGAGACGGGACGCCGGGCCCATGCCGCCATGCAGTGGCACGCGCTCGTCGGCTCCCCGGATCCGGTGAATCTCACCGGCTCGCTCTGGCGGGGCTCCCCGCCGGACCGCGGCTCGCTGCCGTCACACAGCCTCACCGCGCTGCTGGCCGTGCTCGGCCGGCACACGAGCACACTGAACGGCTGGTTCTGCCTTTGGGAGGGCTACGGCTGGGCCGACGAGGCGACGCTGTCGCGCGAACACCTCGCCGCGCCTCGGCTGCGCCATCCCGGCCGGGATTACCTGCTGTTCCACGGACCGCTGACGGCCGCGACCGAACTCGGCTGGCGGCCCCGGCCGAACTGGTTCGAGGCGCAGTCGCCCAACCTGTTCTGGCCGGACGACCGCGCGTGGTGCGTCGCCACCGAGGTCGACTTCGACTCGACCCTCGTCGCGGGTGACGAGGCCCTGATCGACGCGCTGCTGGACGCGCCGGGCCTGGAGACCTGGCGGATCGAGTCCGACACCTCGCTCGCGGCCGACGGGGACCGGATCAACCAGCTGCCGTGAAGGTCAGCGCTCTTCGATCGAGTCGACCTTCGTCGGGTAGAACGCCACGTAGTCCTTGATCTCGGCGACCGCGTCGTGCGGCGCTTCGTAGGTCCAGACGGCGTTCTCGGCGAGACCGTCGCCGGTGCGGATGCTGTAGTACGACGCATCGCCCTTGAACGGGCAGTACGTCGAGTGGTCCGTCCGCTCCAGCAGGTCGAAGTCGACGTCGGCACGCGGGATGTACTGCGCGGGCGGGTAGTTCGCCTCCCGCAGGGTGAGCGCGTTCGCGCTGTCCGCCACGACCTTGCCGCCGATCGTGACGACCACTCGCGCCTCGTTCGGCGCCACCGTGATCGGGTGGTCCGCGCTGGGCTTCAACACCTTTTTGTCAGACATACCGGGCACAGCGACGCCGAACGCGCGGATATTCCCGTCAGGGCAGGTAGTACATCGGATTCGGCAGCTTGACCGGGAATTCGGCGTAGCCGCCTTCGAGGTCGCTGAACTGGTCGCCGAAATTGGCCAGGATGGTCGCCCCGGTCGAGGCGATGTGCTTCCGCGTGCCCGCCTTGTACTGGACGGTGGTGCAGGTCAGCCCGCACGGCAGGTAGTCCGGCGCGGTGGTCTTCGGCTTGAAGAACGCCCCCGCCGGCGCCGGGTAGCCCTCGTTTGCGAGGTTCTTGAGCGACTGCGGGCCCTGGAACTCGTTGCGCCCGGTCAGGAAGTAGATCTTCACGCCGCGCTGCGCGGCCCAGTTCGCCAGCTCCAGCACCGGCTTGTTCGCGACGAACGTGCCCTTGTCGATCGCTTCCTGCTGCTTCTTCGGGTCGAAGCCGAAGTCGTTGTCCGCTTCCCAGCCGTAGGTGACCTCGGCGGTGTCGTCGACGTCGAACACGACGGCGGGGTTCTTCACGCCGCGGTCCAGCCGCCGCGAGAGATAGCGCTTGGCGTCCTCGACCTGGCGCTTGGTGTCGGAGACGAACCGGCTGCCCTCGGAGTACCCGTGCTTGCCGTCGCTGCCGACGACATCGCCGTAGTAGGCCTTCACGTCGAGTTTGACCTGGCCGATGTTCGCGGGTTCGTGACCGCGCCGCCAGGTGGCGTCGTCGGTGTTCGCGACGGCGGTGGCGCCGCCCGCGAGGACGGCTCCGGCGGCCGCGGCTGCGGCCAGTTTCAGCAGACCGGTGAACCGGCTCATGGAAATGCTCCTCACGTCAGCTGTGCGCGGCAAAGGAACGCTACTCCAGAACGACCGATTCTGGTCAGAACCAAAGTAGCTTCTTCACCTCCGCGAGGTTTCAGCTTGCGCCGCAAGGCATCCGGGTCTATGTCGAGACCTCGGACGAGGATTTCCAATCGACCGATATCGTGTTTTTTCAGCAGTACACGAAGATTCTTCTCGCTGTACGGTCCGTGCTCGAACACCCGGAACGCCCGGATTCCCGGCGGCGGAGTGTCGCCGGTCAGGTACGCGATGCGTTCGTCGAGCTGCCACAAACCGTGCCGTGCCGCGTAATGCCGCACGAGTCCGGCACGGACGACGGCACCGTCGGGATCGACGATCCATTCGCCCGGCTCGCGCACGGGGATCTCGTCGGGATCGGCGTCGGTGACCGTCCACTGTGCACCGTCCGAACGCAACACCGTCGCGCGGCGCGTCACCGTCGAACCCACGCCCCGCCACAGGCACGCCTCGCGGACCTGACCGTCCAATGAGACCAGTTCGACCTCGTCCGCCCAGGGCGCGATGGAGAAATCGAGCCCCGGCGCGCATTTCACCGAGAGTTCGCGGCCTGGATACGCCTCGACCAGACCGTCCAGCGGTGGCAGGAAATCGGCGGGCTTCCACGCCCGGCGTCCGGCGGAGTCACGACGAGCTGGGTCGGCGACGACGACCGAAGACCGGCTGACCGGCCGCAGCGCGTCGGCCCGGAGCAACGCGGGCGAAACCCCGGCCTCGGAAGCGTTGTGCCGCGCCATCGCCAGCCGGACCTCGTCCAGATCCGAACCCAGCGCCTTCGCAGCGACGCGGGCGATCTCGACCAGGTCCGCGCCGACCGAACACGTCACGTCGTGGACGTCGCGGCCGGCGAGCCGCGAAGCCCGGTGCCGGGCCACCAGTGTGGCGCTGGCCTGCTGAAGGGCGTCGCCGGTGAACAGCCACGAACCCGCGGAGTCCAGTTTGGCCGACGACTTCCGCCGCAGCACCACCGTTTCCAGCACCGCGGCCGCGTGGTCCGGGGCGATCCGGCGCACGGCGGCGACGTCGGCGATGCGGGTCTTGTCGGTCAGCGGCAGGGACGAGCATTCGGCGAGCGCCGCGCTTCCCGCGCCGGAGCGCAGGAAGGCGACGTCGTCGAGGGTGAAGTGGTACGGCAACCTACGAGCGCTTGGTACCGGTGATCATCACGTTGTAGAACAGCTCGCGCGGCAGCACCTTGGCGAGCAGCTTCTTGTCCAATGCGGACAGCCGCAGCCACAGCCGGTACGCGAACAGGCGCCAGCGCAGGGTCAGCTTCTCCTGCGGCACGGCGGCCTCGAAGGTCCGGATCGGCCAGCCCGCCAGCGCCGCGGCGAACTCCTCGGTGACCGCGCGGACGTCCTGCGCGCCCGCGCCGCGGGCCATCGACTCGAGTTCGGACGGGTCGAAGGTGTGGATGTCGACCACGGCCTCCAGCGCGGCCGCGCGGGAGGACTCGTCGAGTTCCTCCTGCGGACGGCGCCAGCCGTTCAGCACCGGGATCTTCGTCAGGTTGGTGGTGAGGTACCACGTGATCTGGCCGAGTTTGCGCGCGTAGAAGTCGCCGACCTTCGTCGGCTCACCCGCGAAGACGAACCGGCCGCCCGGCTTCAGCACCCGCAGCACCTCGGCGAACGCCGCGCGGACGTCCGGGATGTGGTGCAGCACCGCGTGCCCGACGACCAGGTCGAAACTGTTGTCCTCGTAGGGGATCCGCTCCGCGTCGGCGACCCGGCCGTCGACGTCGAGGCCGAGGTTCTCGGCGTTGCGCAGCGCGACCTGCACCATGCCCGGCGAGAGGTCGGTGACCGAACCCTTCTTGATCACCCCGCCCTGCATCAGGTTCAGCAGGAAGAAACCGGTGCCGCTGCCCAGTTCCATCGCGGTCGGGTACGGCTGGCCGTCTTCACCGGCGACGGCGTTGAACACGTCCGTCGCGTAGGAGATGCAGCGCTCGTCGTAGGAGATGGACCACTTCTCGTCGTAGGTCCCGGCTTCCCAGTCGTGGTAGAGCACGTTGGCGAGCTTGGGGTCGTCGAAGGCGGCCTTGACCTCTTCGGCGGTGGCGTGCGGATTCGGGGCCGGGTCGTTCACCTGGGTCATCGCGTCACTTCCCCTCGAAGGTGGCCTTGCCGGGGCCGTTTTCGATGAACGACTTCATGCCGTTGCGCTGGTCCTCGGTCGCCCAGAGCGCGGCGAAGAGGTGGGATTCGAGCTTGAGGCCGCTCGCGAGGTCGGTGTCGAGACCGCCGTCGATGGCGGCCTTCGCGGCGCGCAGCGCGACAGTCGGACCGTTCGCGAACTGCGAGGCCCACTTGTGCGCGGCGGCGTAGACGTCGTCCGGCGCCACGACCTCGTCGAGGATGCCCAGCGCGAGGGCCTCTTCGGCCTTCACGAACCGGCCGGTGAACACGAGGTCCTTGGTCTTGCTCGGGCCGATGAGCCGCGCGAGGCGCTGCGTGCCGCCGGCGCCGGGGATGACGCCGAGCTGGATCTCGGGCTGCCCGACCTTGACGTTGTCGCCGGCGATCCGGCGGTCGGCGGTCAGCGCGAGTTCGAGGCCGCCGCCCAGTGCGTAACCGGTGATGGCTGCGACGACCGGCTTCGGGATGTTCGCGATGGTGGCCAGCGACGCCGTCAGCGCGGCGCCGAACTTCGCGATCTCGGGGTACGTGCGCTCGGCCATCTCCTTGATGTCCGCGCCACCCGCGAAGGTCTTCTCACCGCCGTAGAGGATCACGGCGCGCACGTCGTCGCGCTCGGAAGCCTCACGGGCCGCCTCGGCCAGCTCGGCCTGCACCTGGTTGTTCAGCGCGTTGACCGGCGGGCGGTCCAGCCGGATCGTGCCGACCCCGCCTTCGACCTCGAGACTTACGAACTCTCCCACGCCGTCCTCCTTAACCGTCCAAGACAGATTGCAGGCTACCGGTCAGTACGACCCGTCAGCGGCGACGGGCGAAGAAGCGATCACCGGACCGTTCGAGCAGCAGGTCCTGATCGAACGTCTTGGACAGGTTGTCGCTGGTCACGACGTCGTCCACGAGTCCGGACGCGACCGCGCGGCCGTCACGCAGCAGCAACGCGTGGGTGAACCCCGGCGGGATTTCTTCCACGTGATGGGTGACGAGCACCATGGCGGGCGCCTCCGGGTCGAGGGCCAGCTCCGAAAGCCGGGCGACGAGGTCCTCGCGGCCGCCGAGGTCGAGCCCCGCGGCGGGCTCGTCGAGCAGCAGCATCTCCGGATCGGTCATCAGCGAACGCGCGATCAGGGTCCGCTTGCGCTCGCCCTCCGACAGCGTGCCGAAGGTGCGCTCGGCCAGGTGCGCGATGCCGAGCGCGCCCAGGAGCTCGAGTGCGCGGTCGGTGTCGAGGCTGTCGTATTCCTCACGCCAGCGGCCGACGACGGCGTACCCGGCGCTCACCACGACGTCGACGACGCGCTCCTCACCCGGCACACGCTGGGCGATCGCGGCCGAGGTGAACCCGATCCGCGGGCGCAGCTCGAAGATGTTGACCTTGCCGATCCGGTCGCCGAGCAGGTCGACCGTTCCCGAGGTCGGGTGGAGTTCGGCCGCGGCCAGCCGGAGCAGGGTGGTCTTGCCCGCGCCGTTCGGGCCGAGCACCACCCAGCGCTCGTCCAGTTCCACGGTCCAATCGAGGTCGGCGAGGAGGTCGTTGCCTGTTCGGCGGACCCCGACACCGGTCATCCTCACCACGAGGTCGTCAAGTTCGCTGGGCTGGATCGGCTCGCTCACGCGCCCATTGTGTCCGCACTCGCGCGCGTGTGTGCACCGGGCCGCCGGTCGGGGGAAAGCGGCTGGTCCAGGGAGTGGGACGACGCGACCCGGACGCGGCCGCTGTGGCAGCATCGAGCGCGTGATCAGGTCCGTGTCCGCCGCCTTCCCCGTCATCGGGGGCTCGTTCTGGCGCCGCCGGGCCATCGACCTGCTCCTCGTCGCCTCGTGCGGGTGTACCACCGCGCGACACGGCTGAGTCCCCGCTCTTCCGACGGCACCCCGTGTCGCGCCGCGTTCGGCCCCGCTTTCCGAGCCCGCGAACCCTCACGAGGAGCCTCACCGTGACCACGTCCATCACCCCGCGCCAGGACTTCGAGATCCATCCGCAGCTGGTCGACCCGCTGCTGCCGGAACTGCTGCACCCCGACCGTCTGCTGTGGACACCGCGGGAACTGGCCGACCTGACCTCCACCGTCGCCACCGAACTGACCTCGGGCCTGCGCGGCCTGCTGCGCTTCGACGCCGACCACCGCTGGTGGGCGCGTCTCGCGCTGACCGACGGCGTCGAACTGTGGTTGCTGTCCTGGCTGCCCGGCCAGCAGACCAAACCGCACGACCACGGCGGCGCGTCCGGCTCGTTCACCGTGCTGCAGGGCGAACTCGGCGAGGAGTACCGCTACCCCGGCGGCCCGGTCCGGCGCCGCACGCACGTCGCGGGCGAGGGCATCGGCTTCGGCGCGGGCCGCGCGCACCAGGTGACCGGCATCGGCACCGAGCCCGCCGCCAGCGTCCACGCCTACTCGCCGCCGCTGGTCGCGACCCGCGAATACGCCACGCTCGCCGACGTTCCCGCCGAGATCCCCTCGCTGGCCCCGATACTGGGCCGATGAGCGCCATCGACACGCTGCTGGCCACCGCCCGGGCCGGACTGGACCGGGCGGCGCCCGAGCAGGCGCTGCGGCTGCAGCGCGACGGTGCCCTGATCGTGGACATCCGCCCGCACGTCAACCGGCTCGAAGAGGGTGAGATCCCGGACTCGGTGGTCGTCGAGCGGATCCATCTCGAATGGCGGCTCGCGCCGGACAGCGAGTGGCGGCTGCCGCAGGTGAACCCGGATTCGACGGTGATCGTCGTGTGCAACGAGGGGTACTCGTCGAGTCTCGCCGCCGCGGATCTGCAGCGGCTCGGCCTGCCGGGCGCGACCGATCTCGAAGGCGGGTTCCGCGCCTGGCGTTCGGCCGGTCTCCCGGTCCGGGAGGGCGGCACGCCCGCCGTTCCCTAGCGGCGGACCGCGAGCCGCGCGATCGAGTCCGGGGAGAGCGGGAGCGCGGCGTGGATCCCCGCGCCGCGCGTCGGCCTGGGGTTGACCAGCACCCCCGTCGCCGCGTCGCGACCGGCTGCGGCGAGCACGACCTCGCGGCCGGTCCGGTGCCGGATCCGGGCCCAGCCCGCGCCGGTGACCGCGCGGTACTCGGCCAGCAGCCGTTCGTCGGTGAAGACGCAGAGCCACTCGCCGTGCGCGCCGAGGCGGGCCGGGATCGGCGCGCCAGCCTCGTCCGCCGGGCCGCATACCGTGCCGTCGAGGAACATCCGCATCACCGACGGCACGGGCTCGCTCGGATTTCGCTCCCGCTCGGGACGGACGTTCTCGGCAATCCATCGCGAAGCGAGCCTGAAGTCCTCACCGGTGAGGTCCTCCTGGAAGCCGTCCAGGCTGTTCTTGACGCTCCCCAGGAAGTCGTAGAACCGCCTGGTGCAGGTCCGCTCGGAGACGGCGACCCGGCCGCGGCCGACCATCGTCCGGATCCGGCCGACCATGCCCGCCCCGCCGTTCACCGGATCCACGCCGAGGTTGTACGCGGTCCAGACGATCTCGGGCATGAGCGGGTCGGCGAACCGCTCGAGAACGCGGTTCAGCCGCAGCAGGACGATTTCGCGCACCCGGCCCGGCTCGGCGTCCTCGGCGATCCCCCAGATTTCCCGCAGTTCCGGCCCCAGCGCACGGCGCAGGCCGTCCTGCCGGATACCGGCGCGGGCGTGGACATGGTGCAGCCGGTCCTTGGCCCTGCGCGATGTTTTCGTTTCCTTCGCCGAAGCCACCATTCCTCCGCGATTCGCGATCGGCCCGGCAAAGTCTATTTCACCGGGCCGTTCCGCATTGTTCGGCGGAAATCGAGAATCGGAGGTTTCTTTTGTTCGGTACCGGCCTAAGCGTGGACGACGCGGGCCAGTTCCGCGGGCGTGGCCAGCAGACGGTGTTTCGGCAGCACGCGGACGGTGTAACCGATCGAGCCCGGATGCGGCAGTTTCAGCCGCGCCGAGAACGCGCCGATACCGTCTCCCGACATCGGGACTGCGACAGGGTCGCTCAATTCGTCCCCGTCGCCCACCTTCCCGACGACGGCCTGGACGTCCACTTCGGACGGTTCCAGGCCGGCGAGGTCGATCCGCGCCCGGATGGTCACCTCGGTGCCGGTGACCATCGGCGCGGAATCCTCGACGAGCAGTTCGGTGTCGAAGATCCGCACCCGTGGCCAGGAAACGTCCAGTTTGGTCCGGTAGTCGGCCAGCGACAACGCGCCGCGGTAGCCGTCACCCGTGGCTTCGGCGACCATCCGAGAGGCGGGCAGGTAACCCGATTCGACGTATTCCCGCACCATCCGTGAAGCCTGCACACGCGGTCCGAGGGTCTCCAGCGTGTGCCACACCATCGACAGCCAGCCGCCGGGCACGCCGTCGGCGCCGCGGTCGTAGAACAGCGGCGCGATCTGGTGGCCCAGCAGGTCGTAGAGCGCCGCGGCCTCCAGTTCGTCGCGGCGCAGCGGGTCGGTGACGCCGTCCGCGGTCGGGATCGCCCAGCCGTTGCTGCCGTCGTAGCACTCGTCCCACCAGCCGTCGCGGATGGACAGGTTGAGACCGCCGTTGAGCGCCGACTTCATCCCCGAGGTGCCGCACGCCTCCAGCTGCCGCACCGGCGTGTTCAGCCAGACGTCGCAGCCGCGGTAGAGGTAACGCGCCATGGACATGTCGTAGTCCGGCAGGAAGACGATGCGGCGCCGGACCTCGGGATCGTCGACGAACCGGACGATCTGCTGGATCAGCTGCTTGCCGCCCTCGTCGGCCGGATGCGATTTGCCCGCGACCACGAGCTGGATCGGGCGCCGCTCGTCCAGCAGCAGCGCGCGCAGGCGGTCCGGGTCGCGCAGCATCAGCGTGAGCCGTTTGTACGTCGGCACGCGCCGCGCGAAACCGACGGTCAGCACGTCCGGGTCGAAGACCGTGTCGGTCCACCCGAGTTCGAGCGCGGACGCCCCACGCTGCATCCACGCGGCCCGCACCCGGCGCCGCACCTCCGCGACCAGCTTCTCGCGCAGCTCCCGCCGCAGCGCCCACAGCTGCTCGTCGGTGACGCCGTCCCGCAACGGCTTGCCCGGTGCCCCGTCGAGGCCCAGCTCCTCGTGGTCGCGCCCGAGCAGCGCGCTCAGCTCGCGGGCCACCCAGGTCGGCCCGTGGACGCCGTTGGTGACCGACGAGACGGGCACCTCGTCGAAGTCGAACCCGGGCCACAGCCGGGAGAACATCCGCCGCGAGACGCGGCCGTGCAGGGCCGAGACGCCGTTCGCGCGCTGGGCCAGCCGCAAGCCCATATGCGCCATGTTGAACAGGCCGGGGTTGTCCTCCGCGCCGAGGGCGAGCACGCGGCGCGGGTCGACGTCCGGGACCAGCCTGCCGTCGGTGAAGTACCGCTGGACCAGGTCGACGGGGAACCGGTCGATCCCGGCGCTGACCGGCGTATGCGTGGTGAACACGGTGCCGGCGCGGACGGCGGGCAGCGCCTCGTCGAACGCCAGCCCGTCGGCCTGGATGATCTCGCGGGCCCGTTCCAGTCCGAGGAATCCGGCGTGGCCTTCGTTGGTGTGGAACACCTTCGGCTGCGGATGCCCGGTCAGCTCGCAGTAGCGCCGCACCGCGCGGAAGCCGCCGATCCCGGACAGGATCTCCTGGCGGATGCGGTGGTCGGCGTCGCCGCCGTACAGCCGGTCGGTGACCGCGCGCAGGTCTTCGTCGTTCGCCTCGGTGTCGGTGTCCAGCAGCAGCAGCGGGATCCGGCCGACGCGGGCCTTCCAGATCTGCGCGTGCAGCGTGCGCCCGGCGGGCATCGCGACGTCGACCAGCACCGGTTCGCCGCCGTCGGTCAGCAGTTCCAGCGGGAAGGCGTTGGGGTCGATCACCGGGTAGTGCTCGACCTGCCAGCCGTCGAGGGACAGCGCCTGCCGGAAGTACCCGGCGCGGTAGAGCAGCCCGACGCCGACCATCGGCACGCCGAGGTCCGACGCCGCCTTGAGGTGGTCCCCGGCGAGCACGCCGAGGCCGCCGGAGTAGTTCGGCAGCGCCTCGGTGACGCCGAACTCCATCGAGAAGTACGCGACGGCCGGCGGGAGATCGGGATCGTCCTGCTTCTGATACCAGCGCGGCTCGGCGAGATACCGGTCCAGATCGGCGACCGCCTCGCGCGCGTGGGCGAGGAACGCGTCGTCCACGGCGAGTTCGTCGAGCCGGGCGGGCGGCAGGGCGGTGAGCATCCGCAGCGGATCCCGAACCCGGTTGAACAGCTCCGCGTCCATCGACGCGAACAGGTCGCGCGTGGGCGGATGCCAGGTCCAGCGCAGATTCGTGGCGAGGTCACCGAGGCCGGAAAGCGACTCCGGCAGGCTCGCGCGGACGGTGAACCGGCGGACTGCTCTCATGAGGAGCGACCATATCGGCAGGGCCCCCGCCCCGCTCAAGACCCACTTCGGGGATTACCTGCACGCGGGCCATAAGCGCTGGGTAGGGTCCGTGCTTGCCGGAGTACGCGGCCCGGTCGGGGCCCTGACGACAAGCGAGTGAACATGATCCAAGGGGGAGCGCGGGGCTTCAAACGCCCGGCTCTGATCGCGGTCGTGACGGTGCTGGCCCTCGGGCTGAGCGCTTGCAGCGACAAGGGAAGCTCGACCGGTCAGCAAGGCAGCCAGCCGGGCGCCGGTGACGTCGCCGGCCTGCCGATCACGCATTTCGAGAGCGGGCTCAAGCCGAACGCGCCGAAGCCGGACCTGCAGGTCCGCAACGAGGACGGCTCCGAAGACGACCAGCTGGCCATCGCCGCGATCGCCGACTCGCAGGCCTACTGGACCGAGGTCATGCCGCGCGATTTCGGGCAGCCGTACGAGCCGCTGAAGTCGCTGCTGTCCTACAGCGCGAAGACCGACGACGAAGAGACCGAGTGCGGGAGCGTCAAGAAGCTCGTCAACGCGTTCTACTGCCCGCCGGGTGACCTGGTGGCGTGGGACCGCGGCGTGCTGCTGCCGATGCTGCGCGAGCGGTTCGGGAAGATGGCGGGCGCCGTCGTGCTGTCGCACGAACTCGGGCACGCCGTGCAGTACCGGCTCGCCGAGAAGGCGGGCATCAAGAAGAACACCCCGTCGATCGTCAAGGAACAGCAGGCCGACTGCTTCGCCGGCGGCTACTTCCGCTGGGTCGCCGAGGACAAGAGCAAGTACTACCGGGTCTCCACGTCCGAAGGCCTCAACCAGGTCATGGCGTCGCTGTTCCTGATCCGCGACCAGGCGGGCACCAGCGCGACCAAACAGGGCGCGCACGGTACGGCGTTCGACCGCACGTACGCGTTCCAGGTCGGGTTCGAGAAGGGCCCGAAGGAATGCGCCGCGATGAACGAGGAGAACATCAAGGCGCGGATCACCGAGCGCCCGTTCGACAAGGGTGACAAGGGCAAGGGCGACGAGAAACTCGACGCCGAGATCATCGGGATCCTGAAGAAGAGCCTCGACGAGGCCTTCAAGGGCGCGGGTGTGCCCGGCCCGGAGATCACCGAGGACGGCAACGGCAGCTGCCCCGGCGGCCCCAGCACCCCGCCCGCGTCGTACTGCCCGTCGAACAACACCGTCAGCATCGACATGGCCAAGCTGCGCGAGCTCGCCCAGCCGGTCGACCAGCAGGCGGAATGGGAAAGCGGGCACAGCGAGGGCAAGGGCGACTTCGCCGCGTTCTCGGAGATCGCGTCCCGGTACGCGATGGGCATCCAGAAGGGTGTCGGCGCGTCGATCGACAACGCGAACGCGGGACTGCGCACCGCCTGCCTGGTCGGCGCGTGGGCGAAGGCCAGCACCGTGCCCGGCGCGACGCTGCGGCTTTCGGCCGGTGACCTCGACGAGGCCATCTCGGACCTGCTGAGCCCGGAGAGCCTGGTCTCGGCCGACGTCAACGGCAAGCGCGTGGACAACGGTTTCGAGCGGCTCGAGGCGCTGCGGAAGGGTTACCTGGAGAGCTCGTCGGTGTGCTCGACGCAGTACGGCTGATCGGGCTGAACGGTCCGGTCATCGCTCCCTGAAGTGCCATGAAAGGTCCTTTCCTTGCAAAATTTGCAAGGAAAGGACCTTTCATGGCGTTCGGGAGTTGCCGACGCTCAGTAGAGCGCGCTCGCCAGATCCCGGCGCGCCTTCATGACGCGCTCGTCCGCCGAGTCGAACAGTTCGAACAGCGCCACCAGGTGCTCCCGCACCTTGTTGCGGTCGTCGCCCGCGGTACGCCGCACGACGGCGATCAGCCGCGCGAAGCCCGCCTCGGGCTGCTGTCCCGCGACTTCGAGGTCGGCGGCGGCGAGCTGGGCGTCGAGGTCGGCCGGGTCGGCGTCGGCCTTCGCGATCGCGTCCGGGCCGGCGGCCTCGGCGCGGGCGGTGAACTTGACCTGCGCGAGCGCGGTCTTGGCCTCCTCGTTCGCCGGTTCGACGTCCAGGATGCGCTCGTAGGCCGCCTGTGCCGCGGCGAAGTCACCGCGTTCGAAGGCCTCCTCCGCCTCGGTGAAGCGCGGGTCCTCCGGCACCTCGACACCGCCGCCGTTCTGCTCGGCCGCCTTGATGCCGGGAAGCCGGTCGCGCAGCGCGTCGAGCAGCGAACCGAGCCACTTGCGGATCTCGGGTTCCGGCAGGGCGCCGGAAAACGCGTCGACCGGCTGGCCGCCGCCGATGGCGATGACGGTCGGGATCGACTGCGCGCCGAAGAGCTGCGCGATACGCGGGTTGGCGTCGACGTCCACCTTCGCGAGCACCCAGGCGCCACCGGACTCGGCGGCGAGGCGCTCCAGCACCGGGCTGAGCTGCTTGCAGGGGCCGCACCATTCGGCCCACAGGTCGACGACCACCAGCTGCTGCAAGGAGCGCTCGACGACCTCCGTCTGGAAGGTCGCCTCGGTGACGTCGATCACGGCACCACCCGCGGCGGGGGCGGCACCGTCCGCCGGACGAGGTGGGGCAGGAGGCTGTTTCTGGGGCGCCTCGGCACGCGCCTTGAGCGCGGAAAGGTCGACCGCGCCGGAAAGCGCGGCGGAGAGGGCCGCCGTCTTCGATGCTGATCCGCGTGGGTGTGTCACGGGTTCCATCCTGGCACGCATCCCCGAGCGTTTCACCGCATGCCCCCGGCTGCCCGCTTGGCAGGACGCCGGTGTTCCGGCAGGCTCGCACGAGGGGGTGATCGACATTCCGACCCGCAGGACGGCCACCGTGGCCGTCGCGATCAGCATCGCCATCGTCTGGGTGAGCGTCATCACGGTCCTCATCGCCCACCAGCCCGACCCCGGCGTCGCCAGTCCCGGGCAGCTCCGGGACGGCCTCACCGCCGCACTCAACGAGCACGACGTCGAGGCCCTCTCCGAACTCATCGACTACCCGCCCGCGTCGGCGGGCGACTTCGCGAAGTCCTATATCGACACGCTGGCCGGCCGCGGCGCCCACGACGTCACGGTGAAATTCGCGCCGGACGATCTCGCGCCGACCTCGGCCACCGTGAGCGGGAAGCTCGGCGACGGCCGTTCGTTCGGCTATCCGGTGGCCGTCGCGGTCAAGGACAAGCTGTGGCTGGTCTCGTTCACCCCGCCACTCCCCTGACTCAGTCGCTCAGGTGCTTCTCGACGCGCTCCACCTTCGCGGTCAGCTGACCTTCGTAGCCCGGCCGGATATCGGCCTTGAGCACCAGCCCGACCCGTGACGATCCCTCGCCCGCGGCCTCGACGGCCCGCTTGACGACGTCCATCACCTCGTCCCACGAGCCCTCGATGTTCGTGAACATCGCGTTGGTGGAGTTGGGCAGTCCGGAATCACGGACCACTTTCACCGCGCGGGCGACCGCCTCGCTGACCCCGCCGTCCTCCTCGGCCGCGGACGGGCTGACACTGAAGGCCACGATCATCTTCTGCTCCTCGTTCAGACGCTTTTCCCACGCATAACACCCGGTGGTGCGGCATGGCACGGGTACCCGCTGGTAACTTCGAGCGCCATGAGCCGTCCGTTGCCGTTCGACCCGATCGCCCGCGCGGCGCAGCTGTGGGAGGCCCGGATCGGGCCGTCCGAAACCATGGCCGCGGTGACCGGGATCATGCGCGTGCAACAGATCATCCAGTCCGCGGTGGACGGCGCGCTCAAACCGCACGGGCTGACCTTCGCCCGGTACGAGGCACTGGTCCTGCTGACCTTCGCCCGCGCGTCCCATCTGCCGATGCGCGTGATGGGCGAGCGGCTGCAACTGCACCCGACGAGCGTCACCAACATCGTCGACCGGCTGGAGAAGGACGGCTTGGTCAAACGCGTGCCGCATCCGACGGACCGCCGGACCACGCTGGTCGAGATCACCGACGAGGGCCGCGCCCGCCGCGAAGAGGCCACGAAAGCGGTCACCGAGATCGACTTCGGGCTGACCGGGCTCACCGGCAAGCAGACCGAGCAGCTGACCGACCTGCTCACGAAGGTCCGCAAGGCCACCGGCGACTTCACCGAATAGCGCGTGAAGGCCCCCTTCCCTCGACTGAGCCGAGGGAAGGGGGCCTTCACGCGCTAAAGAATCAGACGGCGGCGGGTTCCGCGGACTTGGCCGCGAACAGGCCGACACCACCGTGCGACAGCCGCTGCGGGCCGTCGAGCTTGCCGTTGCGCAGCGCCCAGGACTCGAACAGCCAGGTGAACAGCGGCGGGATGCTGGACAGCAGCGCGAGGATCAGGGTCTTCGGGCGCCAGCCGAGCGGCTTCGCCACGGACAGGGAGACCAGCACGTAGAGGACGAACACGACGCCGTGCACCATGCCGAGGACAGGGACGCCGCCCTCGCCGAGCTTGACGGCGTACTTGAGGAACATCCCGACCAGCAGCCCGGCCCAGGAGAGGGCTTCGGCTACCGCGGCCACGCGGAATACTAGAGCGGCCTTGCTGGACACTTTCTCCTCCTGTGGGGTCTCACCACTATGTGTGCACACATGACTACGTCCGACGAGCACTGTCCAAGGCGGACTCGCCAAGAACGTCAACAGCACTGTCGGACGTGGTAATACCAGTGTGAGGCGTGACGGCCCTCACCGGAACACCGGGGGTCGTGATGCTGCTCACGACCCCCGGTGCGAACCGGTCTAAACCACTCGGATCACCCCGCGCAGGGCGATTTCGGTGCCCCTTCCGGGCCGGTCGCCCAGGTGGCCTTGGCCACATCCCCGGTGAGCTCGAAGTCCACAGTGGTCCCGCGCGTCAACTGTTCCAACCCGACATACGCCCGCTGCGAACCGGATCCCAGTCCCTGGACGTACTGGAGCTTCGACCCGTCGGCGCCGTCGGCCTTGATCGTGATGTCGCGGCCGTTCTCCAAGTGCACCACCGACTTCTCGAACCGCGGCGCGTTCAGCAGGAACTGCCCCGTGCCCGGCACCGCCGGATACAGCCCCAGCGCGCTGAAGACGTACCACGCGGACATGGTCCCGAGGTCGTCGTTGCCGGTGACCCCGTTCGGCGCGTTGGTGAACAACGTGTGCGCCGCGCGGACGACGGCCGAGGTCTTCCACGGCTGCCCGGTCAGCGTGTACATCCACGGCGCGTGCAGATCCGGCTCGTTGTTCGGGTTGTAGCGGAACTGGTTGTAGTAGTTGTACGGGCCGACGACCCATTCCTCGCGCACGGTCTTCGCCGGGTCCTTGACCAGATCCCCGTAGGCGAAGAAGTCGTCGAGCCGCTTGCCGACGTTCTCCTTGCCGCCCATCCGCTCGACGAGGCCTGGCACGTCCTGCTGCGTCAGCCACTGGTACTGCCACGACGTGCCCTCGTGGAACCCGTCCGGACTCTGCGGGGTGTACGGCTTGTCCGCCGGGCTGAACCACTGGCCGTCTTCGAGTTTGGGCCGGTAGAAACCGGTGAAGCCGCGGTCGGTCACCGAAGAATCCCAGAGCGTGCGGTAGCTGCGTCCCTTCTCGGACAGGGCTTTCGCGTCATCCTTCTTGCCGAGGCCGGCGGCCATGATGGACAGTGAGCAGTCCGCGAGCGCGTATTCCAACGTGGCCGAAGCGCCGTGGTTCGGGTCGGTGTCCTGCCCCTTCTTCGGGAAGTCCTTGTCGTACTGGACGAATCCGTCCTTCTGGTAGCTCGCGTTGCCCGAGCGACCCTGGAACGGCGAGGAGGCGGGCGGGATCTCCCGCGAGTTCTGCAGAAGTGCCTGGTACGCCCGGAGCTCCTGCCCGGACAGCGCGCCGAAACGCCACAGGTCGACCAGGAACGGGGTGACCGGATCACCGGTCATCGTGTTCGTCTCCTGGTTCGCGTACGCCCACCGCGGCAGCCAGCCGCCCTGGTCGTGGATGGCGAGCACCGACTTCGCGACGTCCTTCGCCCGCGACGGACGCAGCAGCGCGAGCAGCTGGTTCTGCGTGCGATAGGTGTCCCACAGCGAGAAGAACTCGTAGTACGTCCAGCCCAGCGCGCGGTGGATCTTGTCGTCGAACCCGCGGTAACGGCCGTCGGCGTCGTTGCCGGTCAACGGTTGCAGAAGCGCGTGGTACAGCGAGGTGTAGAACACGGTGCGGTCGTCCTTCGTACCGCCCTTGATGTCCACTGAGGACAGTTCCTTGCGCCAGGCGCGCTGGGCACCGTCGCGGACCGCGTCGAACGAACGAGCCTTCTCCGAGGCCGAATTGAGCTTGGCGCCGGAAGCGTCCACATGGGAGATCGCCGTCGTCGCGGTGACCTGCCCGCCACCGAAGGTCAGCCACGCGCCGCGCAGCCCTTCACCACCGGCGGACTCCTTCGAGCCCGGCGTGCCGCCCGTCGGCGACCAGGTGCCGAAGGACTTGAACGGCTTGTCGAACGTCGTGGTGAACCAGGTCTTGTACGGCTTCCCACCGCAGAACGCCTGCGACTCGACCATTCCCTCGACCGTCCGGTCGCCGACGACACGGATCTGGCTCGCCGTCACGGGTTCCTTGTCGTTGGCCTGCCCGACGTTGACGAAAACGTTCGCGTCGCCCGATTTCGCGAAGGTGTAGCGCTCGACACCGGTCCGCGTGGTCGCGGTGGTCTCCGCGTCGACGCCGCCGTAACCGGTGAGCCGCACCTTGTAGTAGCCGGGTTTCCCGACCTCGCCCTCGTGCGTGTACGGCGAGGCGTACTTCTTGTGGTCGAACGTCTCGGGTTTCGCGGTGTCGAACGCCGCACCGGGCCCGACCGCGCCGGTGGTGGGCAGGGTCGACACGAGCCCGCCCTGCTCCCAGCACCCCGCGCCGGACAGGAAGAAATGCCCGAAGCCGCGGATCGCGGTGTCGTCGTAGCGGTAACCGGCGTAATGCGAGGAAATGGGACTGACCTGCGTCATCCCGAACGGGGCCGAAGCGCCGGGGAAGGTGTTGCCGTCGTCCTTGGTGCCGATGAAGGTGTTGACCGCGTCCACGGGGTCGCCACCGGGCGCCGCCGCCGCGACGGGCGTGAGCAGCCCGGCGGGAACGACCAGCGCGGTGAGCAACCCGGCGACGCGGGTCGAGGTGCGTGCAGGCATGGGAAAGGCCGCCTCCTGACAACGTTGTCGCTGCCTGCTCACCTTCGACAAGAACGGACCACCTGGTCAAGAGGTCCGCCAAACCCTGTCCGATTCAGGACAGCGACCCGGCGGGCCGTAACGGTTCGAACTCGGAAAGCGGACCCAGGACGAACCGGGCATTGACACGGCGGCGTCGCTGGCGTTCAATTCCGGCCACTATGACAACGTTGTCTTCCAGCGGACCGGACAACGGCCACCGCACAACCGGCCGACGGGCCACGATGAGTGACGTGGCCCGGCTCGCGGGCGTGAGCATCAAGACCGTCTCGCGGGTGGTGAACGACGAGCCCGCCGTCCATCCGGACACCGCGGAGCGCGTCATGGCGGCGATCGAGCAGCTCGGGTTCCGGCGCAACCTCGGCGCGCGGAACCTGCGGCGCGGCTCGACGACCGGGACGATCGGCCTGATCGTCGAAGACGTCGGCAACCCCTTCTACTCCGAGCTCAACCGGGCCGTGGAACGGATCGCGACCTCGTTCGGCCGCCAGGTGCTGACCGGTTCGTCGGAGGAGAACTCCGACCGCGAACGCGAACTCGTCCTGGAGTTCTGCTCCCGCCGGGTGGACGGCATCCTCGTCGTCCCCGCCGGGATGCAGCACGGCTATCTGGTCCCCGAGATGCGCGCCGGCACGCCAGTGGTGTTCCTCGACCGGCCCGCCGGCGACATCATGGCCGACACGGTGCTGGTCGACAACATCGGCGGCACCGTCGAAGCGGTCGCCCACCTGGCGAAACACGGCCACCGCCGGATCGCGTTCCTCGCCGACAGCCCCGACATCTTCACCGCGGGCGAACGCCTGCGCGGGTTCCGCGAAGGCTGTCTGCGCAATGGGATCCCCTTCGACGACAGCCTCGTCGTGATGCGGACTCCGACCGCCGAGAGCGTCGGCGACGCCGTGAAACGGCTGCTCACCGGCGCGAATCCGGCCACCGCCGTGGTCGCGGGCAACAACCGGGTCGCCGTGCACCTGCTGCGCGCGCTGGCCCACGCCGAGCGGCGGCCCGCGATGATCAGCTTCGACGACTTCGAACTGGCGGATCTGCTGGATCCGCCGGTCTCCGTGATCGCGCACGACGTGAGCGCGCTGGGCCGGGCGGCCGCGGAACTGCTGTTCGCCCGGGTACAGGGAGATCAATCCGCACCGAGAAAGGTAGTTCTGCCCGTGCATCTCGTAGCCCGCGGTTCCGGGGAGGTCGCGCCTTCATGAGCGGCCACCTCGAACCGATCCGCCTGCCGGCGAACCAGCCGCCGCAGTTCTACCGCGGCGGCGACGCCATCGCCGCGTTGCGGGGCGCCCCGTCGGAGTCCAAATTCGGGCCCGAAGACTGGGTCGGCTCGGCCACCACGATGTTCGGCCAGGAGACCAACGGCCTGACCAAGCTGCCCAGCGGGGTCTGGCTGCGCGACGCCGTCCGCGAGAACCCGGCCGCCTGGCTCGGCGCCAAGCACGTCGAGGCGCTCGGCGATTCGACCGGCCTGCTGGTGAAGCTGCTCGACGCGGGCCAGCGCCTGCCCGTGCACTTCCACCCGACGGACTCGTTCGCGAAGCGGCATTTCGACTCGCACTTCGGCAAGACCGAGGCGTGGATCGTGGTCGGCACCTACGGCGAAGACCCGCGCGTCTACCCGGGCTTCAAGGAGACCGTCGACAAAGCGACGGTGAACGAATGGGCCCGCACCCAGGACGCTCCCGCCATGCTCGAGGCGCTGAACAGTGTCGCGGTCACGCCCGGCGACACGGTCTACATCCCGGCGGGCCTGCCGCACGCGATCGGCGAAGGCGTGTTCGTCGTCGAGCTCCAGCAGCCGACCGACTTCTCGCTCACCCTGGAATGGCGCGACTTCCTGGCGAACCCGGAGAAGGCGCACCTCGGGATCGGCTTCGAGGCCGCCATCGAAACCCTGGACACCTCGGGCTGGGACGAAGAACGACTCGGCTCGATCGTCAAGCGCACCGCCGGTGCCGAAGCGTCCACTGTGGACTTGCTCGCCGACGGCAGTGACGCGTTCTTCCGTGCCGATCAGCTCCGCCCCGCCGTTTCCGGTACCTCGACAACGTTGTCACTCGACCCGTCGTTCGCGGTGCTGGTCGTCATGGACGGTTCGGGCACGCTTCGCACCGAACACGGCGGCGAGTACGCGCTGCGCAAGGGCGAGACGTACGTGGTACCGCACGACGCCGGTCAATCCACTGTGGAGGGTGAGCTCACGGTCATCCGCTGCCGGCCGCCCGCACCCGAGAAGAGGGAGCGATCGTGAGCGAACTCCTGCTCGACGCACAGAACCTGGTCAAACGCTACGGCTCGGTGGAAGCGCTGCGTGGCGCGTCCTTCCAGGCCCGCGCCGGTGAGGTCACCGCGCTGATCGGCGACAACGGCGCCGGGAAGTCCACTTTGGTCAAATGCCTGTCCGGCGCGGAACAGCCGACGTCGGGCAGCATCCTGCTCGACGGCTCGGCGGTGGTGCTCGACTCCCCCACCACGGCACGGCGGATGGGCATCGAGACCGTGTACCAGGACCTCGCGGTCGCACCGGAACTCGACCCGGCCGCGAACCTGTTCCTCGGCAGGGAGATCCACCGCAAAGGGATCCTCGGCAAACTCGGGATGCTGGACAAGAAGGAGATGAAACGCCAGGCCGTGGAGGAGTTCCAGCGGCTCGGTGTGACCCTGCAGAGCACCGACGTCCCCATCGGCTCGCTTTCGGGCGGGCAGCGGCAAAGTGTCGCCGTCGCGCGCTCGGTCGTCTGGGCGTCGAAGGTCGTGTTCATGGACGAACCGACGGCCGCGCTCGGCGTCGTGCAGCGCGAACGCGTGCTCGACGTGATCAAGAAGGTGCGGGACAAGGGCATCGCCGTCGTGCTGATCAGCCACAACATGCCCGAGGTGCTGTCGGTGGCCGACCGGATCGAGGTGCTGCGGCTCGGCAAACGCGTCGCCCGGTTCGCCGGCGACGGCACGAAACTGGAAGACCTGGTCGCCGCGATGACGGGCGCCCTCGTACAAGAGGAGGCGGCGTGACCGTGTCCACTCCGACGAAGAACGGCCTCGAGATCCAGACCTCTGTGGACGGTGGCTTCGGCAAACGTTCGATCGGGCAACGGCTGATCGGGGCCAACACGTTCTGGATCGCGCTGGTGCTGCTGGCGCTGATCATCGTGTTCACCGCGATCGCGCCCGCCGAGTTCGCGACGCTGTTCACCTTCCAGACCCTGCTCATCGAAACGTCGGTGCTGCTGGTGCTCTCGGTCGGGATGACGTTCGTGATCATCACCTCCGGGATCGACCTCTCGGTCGGTTCGGTGCTGATCTTCGCGGGCATGGTGGCGGGCAAGACGATGGAGGCGCTGAGCCCGGACGGCGACGCGACCAAGGCCGGGTGGGGAGTCATCACCGCCGGACTCGTGGCGGCCGTCGTCGCGGGCACGATCTGGGGCCTGATCAACGGTTTCCTGATCGCGGTGGCGAACATCCCGCCGCTGATCGTCACGCTCGGCACGATGGGTGCCGCGCTCGGCGCCGCGTACCTGCTGAACAACGGGTCCGACGTGCGCAGCGTGCCGACCGAGCTGAACAAGACGCTCGGCTACGGGACGTCGTTCGGCGGCGTGCCGAACCTGGTGCTGGTGGCCGTGGTGATCACGCTGATCGGCGCCTGGTTGTTGCACACCACCAAATTCGGTCGCTACACCTACGCCGTCGGCTCGAACGCCGAGGGCGCGCGGCGGGCGGGCATCGGGGTGACCGCGCATCTGCTGAAGGTGTACACGCTCACCGGTTTCCTCGCCGGTGTCGCCGGTTTCCTCTCGCTGGCGTACTACGCGTCGACGACGATTTCGGCGCACACCACCGACAACCTCAACGCCATCGCCGCCACGGTGATGGGCGGGACGAGTCTCTTCGGCGGTGTCGGTTCGGTGCTGGGCACGGTGATCGGTGTGTTCATCCCGGCCGTGCTGAAGAAGGGCTTCAACATCACGCAGGTCCAGGACTTCTGGCAGATGATCGCGGTCGGCGCGGTGCTGATCGCCGCGGTCTGGTTCGACCAGCGGCGCCGTCGTCGCCGCAATTCTCGCTGATCCCTACGCACAAAGAGGTGCAATCCCCATGAAGAAGACCCTGCTCGCCGCCGGTGCCGCCGTTTCCGCGGCCCTCCTGCTCACCGCGTGCGGCGGTGGCACCGTCGGCCAGGCGCCGTCGGGTGACTCCGGCGCCAAGACCAACAACAAGAAGCTGTCGCTCATCCCGGGTGTGCAGGCCGAGCCGTTCTACATCTCGATGCAGTGCGGCGCCGAGGCCGAGGCCAAGAAGGCGGGCTACGAGCTCACCACGCAGGCCCCGCAGAAGTTCGACGCGGCCATGCAGACCCAGCTCGTCAACGCGCTGGGCTCCAACCCGCCCGCCGCGCTGCTCATCGCGCCGACCGACGCGCAGGCGATGCTCGCGCCGATCCAGCAGGTCAAGAACCGCGGCTCGAAGATCATCGAGGTCGACACCGCGCTGAAGGACACCAGCGTCGCCGAGTCGTCCATCTCGTCGGACAACGCCGAGGGCGGCAAGCTCGCCGCGAAGACGATGGCGGAACTGGCCGCGGGCAAGACCGGCTCGGTGCTGGTGCTCGACACCATCGCCGGCACCTCGACCACGAACACCCGCGCGAAGGGGTTCGAGGACGAGCTGAAGAACTACCCGAACTTGAAGTCGGCGGGCGTGCAGTTCACCCAGAACGAGCCCGACCAGGCCGCATCCAAGGTGACCGCCGCGCTGGCGTCCACCCCGGACCTGATCGGCGTCTTCGCGACCAACCTCAACACCGGTGAGGGCGCCGCGACCGGTCTGCGGAACGCGGGCAAGGTCGGCGCGGTCAACCTGATCGGCTTCGACGCCTCGCCGTCGGAGATCGAGGGCCTGAAGAAGGGCGAGTACCAGGGCCTCATCGCGCAGGACCCGGCCGCCATCGGGCAGCAGGGCGTGCAGCAGGCCATCGCGGCGCTGGAGGGCAAGCCGGTGACGCGGAGCCTGACCGCTTCGCTGCACTCGATCACCAAGGCGAACATGGACGCGAACGCCCAGTACTTCTACAAGCAGAGCTGCTGACGCGCAGAAGCCGGATGTCATGAAAGGGCCGTTCAGGACGAAAAACGTCCTGAACGGCCCTTTCATGACATCCGGGGCGCGCTCACTCGGCGAACTCGACCACCCCAGCCGGCGCGAAGCGCGTCAGAGCCGCGTACAGCGCAGCGCCCCCACCCAGGTGCCCCAGCGCGTACAAGTATTCGTCGTCCTCAAGCAACACTTCGGGCCCCGACCCGGTCCACTCGAGCCGGTAGTGCCACCAGTGCATCCACCGCCCCACCCGCCGCTTCTCCCGGTACACCCGCAGCCGGGTCACCTCGGTCCACCGGACCTCGAAAACGCCCGGGACCGAGAACCCCACAGCGGAGATCACCAACGAGTTCGCCGACTTCCGGAGAGCGAGCAGGATCAGCCCCGCGAAGGCCACGCTGAGCAGGCTGAACACCACCCCGGAAACCGAGCCGGAGAACAACGCCAGCACGACGGCCACCAGGCCGCCGACGCCGAACACCACGAAACCGACCATCGCGACCCGCCGCATCACGACGTCCAGGCGCACCATCACCGCATCACCGGGGACCATGCCCGGAGCGTAATCGGCGAAACCACGCACCGACGTTAGGATCTAGGCCCCGACGTCGTGGAGGAGGCCGGATGACCACCCGTCTGCCCTGGCGTCCGGCCGCGAGCGCGGATCCGGTGCCGGTGCTCGCCGCCGCCCAGCGCGTTTCCGACGACCTCATGGACGGCCTCGCCGGGCCCCGCGCCCGCCACGCGGCGCACGGCCTCCGACGGCTGTTCGACGTCCCCGGCCTCGGGCTGACGGACCTCTCCGGCTCGCTGATCTGGTCGGGCCGACCGGCCGCCGACGACGTCGTGGTCGCGGCGCTCGACGAGGTCCTCCACTCCGAGACACCGGTGTCCGAACCCGGACTGCTGGCGCTGCCCCTGCACGTCCACGACGAACTGGCCGGGGTCCTCCTGGTCACCGAAACCACGAACGCCGTCGCCCGCCAGGCCGTCGAACTCGTCGTCCACGCGCTCGAACGCGGCAGGCTGGAGGCCTCCGCCGAGCAGGCCGCGGAGGCGGAACTGCGGGCGTTGCGGGCCGAGATCTCGCCGCATTTCGTCTACAACGCGCTCACCGTGATCTCCTCGCTGGTGCGCTCCGATCCGGACCGCGCCCGCGACCTGATGCTCGATTTCGCCGAGTACACGCGCTACAGCCTCGCGCGGCACGGCGAGTACACGATGGTCGCCGAGGAGTTCCGCGCCATCGAGACGTACTTGGCGTTGCAGCGCGCCGTACTCGGCGAACGACTTCGCGTGCAGGTGCGCGTCGCGCCGGAGGTACTGGCCGTCGCGGTGCCGTACCTCGTGCTGGAACCGCTGGTGGAGAACGCGATCCGGCACGGGATCGAGCCACGCGCCGAAGCGGGGTTCATCCAGGTTCAGGGAATGGCGGAAGGGAACGACTGCGTGATCAGCGTCGAGGACGACGGTGTCGGCATGGACCCCGCACGCGCGGCGGCGATCCTGGCCGGACGTGGCGACGACGGCGGCGTCGGACTGGCCAATGTGGACAGAAGGCTGCGCAGCGTCTACGGCCCCTGGTACGGCCTGACGGTGGAGACCGAGACCGGCGCGGGCACCAGGGTCGTGGTGCGGGTGCCCCGATTCCAGCCGGGGGTGCTGCCGTGACGAACGGGCTGCGGGTGCTGGCGGTCGACGACGTCCCGCCCGCCCTCGACGAGCTGTGCAGCCTGCTGCGCGAGGCTCCGGAAGTCGCCGAAGTGGTCGCCGCCGGTGACGCGGTCAACGCGCTCAAACTGTTGCAGGGCAGTCATTTCGACGCCGTGTTCCTCGACATCTCCATGCCGGGCCTCGACGGGCTCGAACTCGCCTCCCTGCTGGCACGGCTCAACGAACCGCCGGTGATCGTGTTCGTCACCGCGCACGACGGGCACGCCGTGGCCGCGTACGGTATCGGCGCGGTCGACTACCTGCTCAAACCGGTCCGCGCGGAACGGCTGTCCGCCGCACTGTCCAAAGTGGTCCGGATGGCGGGCAACCAGGCCGACGAGCCGAAACCCGCGCCGGACGCGATGGCGGCACTGCCGGTGGAATCCGGCGGGCGCACGCGGTACGTCCGGCGCGACGACGTCCAGTTCGTCGAGGCGCACGGCGATTACGTCCGGCTGCACACGAAATCCGGCGTCCACGTCACGCGGATGCCGATCTCCCGGCTCGAAGAGTATTGGGAGGGAACGGGCTTCACCCGTGTCCACCGTGGTTTCCTGCTCGCCGTGGACGCGGTGCTCGAACTGCGCAGCGACACCACCGGCGGGCTGCTGGCGCATACGGAGGCGGGCGACGTGCCGGTGAGCCGCCGCCACGCGCGCGACCTGCGGGACCGGCTGCTCGCCGCCGCGCAACGCGGTGAACTGGGCCGGGGAGGCCGCCCGTGAGCCGCGTCAAACGGGTCGCGGTCACCAGCCCGCAGACCCGGCTCGCGCGGTCGCGGCCCCGGGAACGCGGCCGCTGGCGCGTCCCCCGGCTGGCGGCGAGCGACGCCGAACGCGCGGATCTGCTGTACCGCGCCCAGCGCCGTCGCGGACTCCCCGCGCTGGCCGGGATGTTCGGGCTGGTCTTCGGGCTCCCGCTGGTGTTCGGGATCTTCCCCGGGCTGGATTCGGTGCGGCTGCTGGGTATCCCGCTGTCCTGGCTGATGATCGCGATCCTCCCGTACCCGGCCATGGCCCTGCTGTCGTGGTGGCAGTTGCGCCGGGCGGAAAAGATCGAGGACGAGTAGTGGTCGCGGCGCTCTCGGTGGCCCCGGTCGTGCTGGTCACCCTGCTGATCGGGTTGCGCGGGGTCGCGGCCATGCGCACGACGTCGGATTTCCTCGTCGCCTCGCGCCGGATCTCGCCCTTGGTCAACTCCGCCGCGGTCTCCGGCGAATACCTGTCCGCGGCGTCGTTCCTCGGCGTCGCGGGGCTGGTGGTGAAGGACGGTATCGGCGCGCTCTGGTATCCGGTCGGGTTCACCGCCGGGTACATCGCGATGCTGGTGCTCGTCGCGGCGCCGATGCGGCGCTCTGGCGCGCTCACCGTGCCGGACTTCGCCGAAGCGCGGCTCGCCTCCCCCGCCCTGCGCCGCCTCGCCGCCGTGGTCGTCCTCGTGATCGGAACCCTTTACCTGGTACCGCAATTCCGCACCGCGGGGCTGGTGCTGACCGCGGTCGGCGGGACGCCGTACTGGGTCGGCGTCGTCATCGCGGGCACCGCCGTCAGCGCGACGTTGGCGCTCGGCGGGATGCGCGCGGCGACCTACGTCCAGGCCTTCCAGTTCGTGCTGAAACTGCTGCTGTTCATCGTTCCCGCGATCTGGCTGGTCTCCCAGGTGTCCCCGGAGCAACGATCGGCTTCTGTTCATCCGGTGGAATTCAGCCACTTCGCCCGCGACACCCGGCTGTCCTTCGAGATCGACGTGACGCTGACCCTGCGCGAGCCGACCACCCTGCTCACACCGGAAAAGCATGTCGTGCCGCCGGGCGAGCTGGTGGCCAGGAGCGGCGAGACCCTGGAATTCGCCGAGGGGACCCCGGTTCCCGCCGTCCGGGGCGGTGCCCCGCTGGGCGGGCCGGACTGGCAACGGCCGCTGCTCGACCTCGGCGACCAGGGCTATCCGTTGCTCGGCACGTGGGCGATCCTGATCGCCACCATGCTCGGCACGATGGGTCTGCCCCATGTCCTGATGCGCTTCCACACCAGCCCGGACGGCCGCGCCGCCCGCCGGACCGCGGCGATCACCGTCGCCCTGCTCGGCGTCTTCTACCTGTTCCCAGGGGTTTACGGCGTCTTCGGCCGGGTGCTGGTGCCCGAGCTGTACGTCTCCGGCGCGACGGACACGGTCGTCGTCGCGTTGCCGGCGCAGATCGACGACGGCTGGGCGGGATCGCTGTTCACCGGGCTGCTGACCGCGGGCGCGTTCGCCGCGTTCCTGGCGACGTCGCTCGGGCTGCTGCTGGTGATCTCCGGCGCGGTCGCGCACGACCTCGCGCCCGGCGGCCTGCGGAGACTGCGCTGGTCGGTGCTCGGAGCGGCGGCGGTGATGGTCCTGCTCGCGTTGCCGTCGGCCAGATTGGACGCGGGTGTCCTCGTCACCTGGGGTTTCACCGTGGCCGCGTCGACGTTCTGCCCGTTGCTGGTGCTCGGCATCTGGTGGAACCGGCTCACCGCCGCGGGCGCGATCAGCGGTGTCCTCGCCGGGCTCGTCGCGTCTTCGGGCTCGATCCTCGTGGCCCTGTTCGTCCCCAGCCTGAACGGTCTGCCCGCGATCCTGGTGTCGCAGCCCGCGCCTTGGTCGGTTCCACTGGCATTCGGCGTAATGATCGTGGTTTCCTGGCGGGGCAGGCCTCCCGCCTGGTCCACGGCCGCCATGCTGCGGCTGCATCTGGACGATCGCACGGCCGAGGCCCCTTCGTCGTGGTCCGACCACCGTTCGTCGACCGTTCGTCGTCTCGGCAGACGTTTGAACCGCTGAAGGTTCCGGTCTCCTTGACCTCTCCTTAACGTGTCGCGGAACACATTCGCGGTGCGAGGAGAGCACGATGAGTACCGAAACGAACGCTCCCAGTCCGCCGGAAACGGACTGGGACAAAGCCCATGACAGCGCGGAGTTCAAGGAACTGCGGGCTCGGTTGCGCCGGTTCGTCTTCCCCGTCTCGGCGTTGTTCCTCCTCTGGTACCTGCTCTACGTGCTGCTCGCCGACTACGCGCACGGCTTCATGAGCACGAAGCTGGTCGGCAACATCACCGTCGGGCTGGTCTTCGGTCTGCTGCAGTTCGTTTCGACCTTCGTGATCACGGGGCTCTACGTCCGCTACGCGAACAAGAAACTCGACCCCATCGCGGAGAAGATCCGCACGGACATCGAGAGTGAGGCCAAATGACCCTCGCCGCCGGAGTCGAGGGCAGCAGCCCCGTACTCAACATCACCATCTTCGGTCTGTTCGTGGTGGTCACGCTGTTCGTCGTGTTCCGGGCGAGCCGCAACACGAAGACCGCGTCGGACTACTACGCCGCGGGCCGCGCGTTCACCGGTCCGCAGAACGGCGTCGCCATCGCGGGCGACTACCTGTCCGCCGCGTCGTTCCTCGGGATCGCGGGCGCGATCGCCGTCTACGGTTACGACGGTTTCCTCTACTCGATCGGATTCCTCGTCGCGTGGCTGGTGGCGTTGCTGCTGGTCGCGGAACTGCTGCGCAACACCGGCAAGTTCACCATGGGCGACGTGCTGGCGTTCCGGATGAAGCAGCGCCCGGTGCGGGCCGCGGCGGCGACGTCCACCCTGGCCGTGTCGTTCTTCTACCTGCTCGCGCAGATGGCGGGCGCCGGTGGCCTCGTCGCGTTGCTGCTCGGGATCGAGAGCAAGGCCGGGCAGGCCGCGATCATCGTGATCGTCGGCATCATCATGATCGCCTACGTGCTCATCGGCGGGATGAAGGGCACCACCTGGGTCCAGATCATCAAGGCGGCGCTGCTCATCGTCGGCGCGCTGGCGATGACGCTGTGGGTGCTGGGCATGTACGGCTTCAACCTCTCCTCGCTGCTGCAGGGCGCGGTGGACAAGGCGGGCAAGGCCGGTGAGGCGCTGCTCGGGCCGGGCAACCAGTACGGCAAGACCGGCACGACGAAGCTCGACTTCCTGTCGCTGGGCATCGCGCTGGTCCTCGGTACCGCGGGCCTGCCGCACGTCCTGATGCGCTTCTACACGGTGCCGACGGCGAAGGAAGCCCGTCGTTCCGTGGTGTGGGCGATCGGCCTGATCGGCGTCTTCTACCTGTTCACCCTGGTGCTCGGCTACGGCGCCGGCGCGCTGGTCGGCGCGGACAAGATCAAGGCCGCTCCCGGTGGCGTGAACTCGGCTGCTCCGTTGCTGGCCCTGGAACTCGGCGGACCGATCCTGCTCGGACTGATCGCGGCGATCGCCTTCGCGACGATCCTCGCCGTGGTCGCGGGACTGACGATCACCGCGTCAGCGTCGTTCGCGCACGACGTCTACGCCAACGTGATCAAGAAGGGCAAGGCGACCCCGGCTTCGGAGGTGAAGGTCGCCCGGATCACCGCGCTGGTGATCGGCGCGGTCGCGATCCTCGGCGGCATCCTCGCCAACGGGCAGAACATCGCGTTCCTCGTGGCGCTCGCGTTCGCGGTGGCGGCGTCGGCGAACCTGCCGACCATCCTCTACTCGCTGTTCTGGAAGCGGTTCAACACCCAGGGCGCGCTGTGGAGCATCTACGGCGGTCTCGCGGTCTGCATCGTGCTGATCGTGTTCTCGCCCGCCGTCTCGGGGAAGCCTGTCGACGCCAAGACCGGGAAGAGCGCCTCGATGATCCAGGGCGTCGACTTCCATTGGTTCCCGCTGGACAACCCCGGCATCATCTCGATCCCCGTGGCGTTCTTCCTCGGCTGGCTCGGGACCGTGCTGTCCAAGGAGCACAACCAGAAGAAGTACGCGGAGATGGAGGTCCGGTCCCTGACCGGAGCGGGCGCCGAAAAAGCCGTCGCCCACTAGTCGCCGGGGCGGTGCGGCCGGCATCCAACGCCCCCGGCCGCACCGCCCCGGTTCCCATTCCCCTCAGTACGGCAGTTTCCCCGCCGTCAGTTCGGCCAGTTTCGCGCGGAGATCGGCCCTGGCCGACTTCCACAGCCCGGTGCCCAGCGAGATCCGCGCCACCCCCAGTGTGGCGAGCGCGGAGAGATCAGGGCCCGCAGGCATCGGAGAAGCGTTGACCGCCCCCGGTGCCACCGCTTTCACGAACTCGCCCAGTACTTCCGGCGACTTCACCATGATCGGGTAGACGCAGTCCGCCCCGGCCTCCAGATACGCCTTGGCCCGCAGGATCGCGTCGTCCAGGACCGCCCGCTCGTCGGACGCGCCGAGGAAGACGTCGACGCGGGCGTTGATCACCAGCGCGTCCCCGGCTGCCTCGCGCAACTTCGCGACCCGTTCCGCCTGCGCCTCCACCGGGAGGACGCCGACCGAGGCATGGTCGGTGTCCTCGTAGTTGCAGCCGACGGCACCCACCTCGGCCAGCCTCGCCGCGAGTTCTCCCGCTTCGAGCCCGTACCCGCCTTCCGCGTCGACGGTCACCGGCACCGAGACCGCCCTCGCGATCCTCGCGGCCGCCGCGAACATCTCGTCGGCGGGCGCGTCCTCCCCGTCCTCGTATCCGAGGACCTTGGCCACGGCGAAGGAACTCGTCGCCACGACCGGGAACCCGGCGGCCTCCACGAGACGTGCGCTGTCCGCGTCCCACGCGTTCGGCAGAAGGAGCGGCTCGCCCGCGACGTGCAGCTCCCGCAGTCGCGCCGCGGTCATTCGGCGCGCTCGGGCAGCGGCGCGTGGCTGGTCACGCACATCCGGTTCCAGCTGTTGATCGCGATCGCCTCCCAGACGATGGCGCGGTACTGCTCCTCGGTGAAGACGCGCGTGGCCTCTTCGTAGACGTCGTCCGGGACGTCGTGCAGGGTCGCGACGTTCGTGATCGCCTCGGTGAGCGCGAGCGCGGCACGCTCCTGCTCGGTGAACAGTTCGGTCTCCCGCCAGCCCTGCAGCACGAACAGCCGCCGCGGCGACTCGCCCATCTGCAACGCGTCGTGGGAGTGCATGTCGAGGCAGAACGCGCAGTGGTTGATCTGCGACGACCGCATCTTCACCAGTTCGAGGATCTTCTGGTCGACGCCGGCGTTGGCGGTGGCCTTCTCGACTTCGGCCTGGAGCTTCGCCATGGCCTGGTAGATCTCGGGCACTCGTTTGCCCACGTGGATTCGCTCGGTCATGACTGCGAATCTAGCGGCGACTGGCCCACGAGTATGGTCCAGTGTCATGGCGGAATCATGGTCCAGTTCGGGAATAGACGTCCACCTGGACTGGCGTCCCGAAAGCGGCCGGACCGGACTCGCGACGGCGATCCGCGCGGCCATCCGGGAAGGACGCTGGCAGGCGGGCGCCGCGGTGCCCTCGACCAGGGCGCTGGCGCAGGACCTCGGCGTCGCCAGGGGAACGGTCACCCGCGTCTACGCCGATCTCGCCGCCGAGGGCTACCTGCGGACGGCGCAGGGCGCCCCGACCCGCGTCGCGACGGCGGGCGCGCTGCCCGCGTCGGCGCCGAGGCCCGTCCCCCGCGACCCGGCACCGCGCTGGGATCTGCGGCCCGGCAGGCCGAACCTGTCCGCGTTCCCGCGGTCCGCCTGGCTCGCGGCGACCCGGCGGGCGCTGCACAAGGCGCCGATGACGGCGTTCGACTACACGGCCGAATCCGGCGCGGCGGAACTGCGGGAGACGCTCGCCGCGTATCTCGCCCGCAGCCGCGGCGTGATCGCCGACCCGGCGCGGATCCTGGTGTGTTGCGGGTTCTCGCACGCGATCGCGATCCTGGCGCGGGTCCTGCACGCGCGCGGCGCGGACGAGATCGCGTTCGAGAACCCGTCACTGCACATCTACCGGAACATCGCCGCCGCCAACGGTCCCCGCGTGGTCGGCGTCCCCGTCGACGACCACGGGATCACCGTGTCCTCTTTGGACAGTCCGGCGGTGGTGGTCACCCCGGCGCACCAGTACCCGCTGGGCGTCACACTCGCCCCTCAGCGACGGGCGGAACTCACCCGCTGGGCGGAGGAAACCGGTGCCGTCGTCATCGAGGACGACTACGACGGCGAGTTCCGGTTCGACCACCAGCAGGTCGGCGCGTTGCAGGCGCTGGCGCCGGAACGGGTCGTGTACGTGGGCACGACGAGCAAGACGCTCGCACCGTCGCTACGGCTGGGATGGATGGTGCTGCCGCGGTTCCTGGTCGAACCGGTGCGCGCGGCGATGGCCGAGAGCGGGGCCCGGCCCGCGCTGGTGGACCAGCTGGCGATGGCCGAGCTGATCGAATCGGGTGCGTACGACCAGCACATCCGCCGCTGCCGGATCGAGTACCGCTCCCGGCGGGACAAGCTGCTCGCCGCTTTGCCGGATTCCGTGCTGCCGCAAGGGATCTCCGCCGGGCTGCATCTGGTGCTCCAGTTCCCCGGCGAGGTCCCGGGGGAGATGGAGGTGCTGGCCGCCTGCCGCCGTCGCGCGATCGGGCTCGAAGGCCTCAGCGGCTACTGGATCGGCGAGCCGCAGCGCGAGGGGCTCATCATCGGGTACGGCGCCGCCGCGAAGCACGCTTTCGGCGGCGCCACCGAGGCCCTGCGCGAGGCCATCTTCGAGGTCACCTAGCCCCACCCCCGCGTTTCGTCCTCTGAATGCGGTAGTTCGCGCTGCCAACTACCGCATCCAGAGGACTAAATGCGTGGGGTCACCTAGCAGAACCAGGCGCGGGCGCGGAGGATGTCGGTCTTCAGCACCGGGGCGCCGTCGACCGGGGCGGGGTTCTCCGGAGTCGGCTGGATGCCGCCGGCGGCGACGTCGTCCAGGGTTTCGAGGCCTTCGTGCCCGACCGTGCCGAAGATCGTGTAGTTCGGCCGCAGCGAGGAGTCGCCGTACACCACGAAGAACTGGCTTCCGTTCGTCGCCGGGCCCGCGTTGGCCATCGCGAGGACACCGCGCGAATACACCTTGCGCGCGCCGGTCGGGTCCGTCGGCGCGGGCGGCAGGCCGACGGGCAGTTCGTCCTTGTACTTGTAGCCGGGGCCGCCCTCGCCGGTGCCGCTCGGGTCACCGCACTGCAGCACCTTCAACGTCGGGTACGCGGTCAGCCGGTGACACGTCGTGCGGTCGTAGAACCGGTGCTTCGCCAGGTGCAGGAAGCTCTGCACCGTGCACGGCGCCTTCGCCCGATCGAGGGTCATATCGATGATGCCCTGGTTCGTCTTCAGCTGCACCGGGACCTTGCCCCGGTCCGGCGTACGACGGGGGTCCGGCGGCAACGGGACCGGGCGCGCGGCCGGGTCTTCCGGCGTCTGCGTGTACTGGCACGGCCCCTTCGTGACCTTCGGCGGCGCGCCTTCCGCCGACGCCGTTCCGGTGCCGGCCGCGAGCATCAGCCCGGCTCCCAGCACTGCCACAAAGACCTTCGCGATCCTCTGCACGGTTCCTGCCTCCCAGCCGTGGACGAAGAAGAGAGCATAGGGTGAATCCCCTGCGCTCACACAGGTCCGGAAGTAGGTCCGCGGTTAGGGTCGAAGCCGTGGAGATCGCCGAACGACACCAATGGCAGCTGAACGCCCTGACCTTCCTGTACGCGTACACGCAGTACGTCCTCGTGCACGAGCGGGTCATGGCGGGGCTGCCGCCGGAGAAACCGGCCGAACTCGACAAACCGCGCATGCTCAGGCTGGCCAAGGTCGTCGACGACATGATCCTCGACTTCCGCAAGGAGGACGGGCTGAGCGACCTCGAACGGCGCCGCGTCATCCGCCTCGCCAGGGAGATCAAATCGCACGTCCGGGAGAAGTGGCCGCCCCGCGAACCGACGCTGACCGAGTGGATCGCCTCGGCCGCGGCGCACTTCTACTGCGAGGAGCACATCAACAACGGCTACGTCCGGATGGGCCGCGTCTTCGATCCCGACATGGCGGACCGGTTCCTGGAGCGGGTCGAGTTCTGCCGTGGGCAGACCGTCACGATCACGAAGTACGCCCATAAGGTGGCCGACGGCGAAGAGCTCACGTACGGCGAGACGAATCAGCTCGAAGTCTGGAAAGAGGACGCGATCGCCCATCTGGACAATCTCGACAGCGACTTCGGCGACATCAAGATGTACGTCGAATTCTGACCGCTGCCCGTAAGACCAGAGTTGCCTGTCCCGGCGTACCGGGAAATTGACATGCGCCACCGGTGATCGAGATGCTCGAAGCACAGGCTCCTTTTCCACGGCTAAAGGAGAATTCCGTGTTCTCGATCAAGAAGCGCGTCCTGACCGTGGCGGCCGCCGCTGCCGCCGCGTTCAGCCTGCTCGTCCCGACCGGCACCTCGTTCGCCATCGACCACATCCCTTGCCGCGACGGGGAGAACTTCCTGAAGATCTGGTCGCATCTCGGCGGGAGCAGCAGCGTCGACTGCTACGCCAACCGCGGGCGGATCGGTTTCGGCGGCTGGTGGATCGACCGGATCTACACCGGCAACAACGACCTGATGTACTACGACAGCAATGGCGCCGACGTGCGCATCAACCGGTGGACCGACATCAGTTTCCCGAACCGGCCGCCGAAGGTCCGCGTCATCGAAATCCTCTGAACCTCACGAACCGCGAAGATCTCCGATGAGTTCTTCGGCCGCCGCGAACGGGTCGAGTTTCCGCGCGACCACGCGTTCGGCCAACTCGGTGAGCCGGTCCCCGGAACGCAGGTCGACGATTTCCGCGCGCAGCCGCTGCACGGCGATCGCCTCGACCTCGTCCCGGGCCCGCGCCGCACGACGGCGGGGCAGTTCGTCGCGCCGGACCAGCCAATCGTGGTGTTCGTCGAGCGCACGGACGACGTCCTCGACGCCTTCGCCGCGCGACGCCACCGTTCGCACGATCGGCTGACGCCAGCTCGGACCGCGGATCTCCCGGCGTACCAAGGAGATCATCTGCTTGAGGTCGTGCACGGTCGCGTCCGCGCCCTCGCGGTCGGCCTTGTTGACCACGAACACGTCCGCGATCTCCAGCACGCCCGCCTTGGCCGCCTGGATCCCGTCGCCCATCCCGGGCGCGAGCAGGACCACCGTGGTGTCGGCCAGTTTCACGACGTCCACTTCGGACTGACCGACGCCGACGGTCTCGATCAGCACGACGTCGAACCCGGCCGCGTCGAGCACCCGGACGGCCTGCGGCGTCGCCCACGACAACCCGCCGAGATGACCGCGCGTCGCCATCGACCGGATGAAAACGCCGGGATCGGTGGCGTGTTCGGTCATCCGGATCCGGTCACCGAGCAGCGCTCCGCCGGAGAACGGCGACGACGGGTCGATCGCCAGCACGCCGACGCGCAGGCCTTTCGCCCGCAAAGCCGTGAGCAGCGCGGAAGTCGATGTCGACTTGCCGACACCGGGTGGCCCGGTCAGGCCGACGACCCGCGCGTTCCCGGTGTGCGGCGTCAGCTTCGCCGCGACCTCGGGCAACCGCGGATGGGCGTCCTCGACCAGCGACAGCAACCGGGCGATCGCGCGGGGGACGCCGTCCCGCGCGCGACCGACCAGTTCGTCGATGTCCAGCTGTACCGGCAACGGCTTTACGGAACGCGGATGAGCAGCGCGTCGCCCTGGCCGCCACCACCGCAGAGGGCGGCCGCGCCGAGACCGCCACCACGACGGCGGAGTTCGTGCACCAGGTGCACGGCGAGCCGCGCGCCGGACGCGCCGATCGGGTGACCGAGCGCGATGGCACCGCCGTCGACGTTCACCTTCTCCGGGTCGAGCCCGAGCTTGTCGGCCGAAACCAGGCCGACGGCGGCGAACGCCTCGTTGATCTCGACGAGGTCGAGCGCGTCCGCGGTCAGCTTCTCCTTGGCCAGCGCGGCCAGGATCGCGTTCGACGGCTGCTCGTGCAGGCTGGCGTCCGGACCGGCGACCACGCCGTGCGCGCCGATCTCGGCGAGCGGGGTCAGGCCCAGCTCCTCGGCCTTGGCCTTGCTCGCGACGATGACCGCGGCCGCGCCGTCGGAGATCTGCGAAGCCGAGCCCGCGGTGATGGTGCCGTCGGAGGCGAAGGCGGGACGCAGCTTCGCGAGGCCTTCGGCGGTGGTGTCGGCGCGGACGCCCTCGTCCTGGGAGAAGACGACCGGGTCGCCCTTGCGCTGCGGGATCGACACCGGCGCGATCTCGGCGTCGAAGCGGCCCTCGGCGATCGCGGCGGCGGCACGCTGGTGCGAACGCGCGGAGAACTCGTCCTGCTGCTCACGGGTGAGCCCGTAGCGGCTGTTGTACTTCTCCGTCGAAGAGCCCATCGCGACCTGGTCGAAGGCGCAGAACAGACCGTCGTAGGCCATGTGGTCGACGAGGGTGGTGTCGCCGTACTTGAACCCGGAGCGGGACTTCGGCAGCAGATGCGGCGACTGGGTCATCGACTCCTGGCCACCGGCCACGATCAGGTCGAACTCACCCGCGCGGATGAGCTGGTCGGCCAGCGCGATGGCGTCGAGACCGGAGAGGCAGACCTTGTTGATGGTCAGCGCCGGGACGCTCATCGGGATACCGGCGGCGACCGCGGCCTGACGGGCCGGGATCTGGCCCGCGCCGGCGGTGAGCACCTGGCCCATGATCGTGTACTGGACCGCGTCCGGGGAGACACCGGCCTGCTCGAGCGCCGCCTTGATGGCGAATCCGCCGAGTTGTGCGCCCGAGAAGTCCTTCAGGGAACCGAGCAATCGCCCGATCGGTGTACGGGCGGCACCCAGGATCACGGAACCGGACACGGCGTCCTCCAAGCATCGGCGCAAGGGCAAAGGGGGTCTTCGCGACCATACCCGGGTCGCGGGCCTCTTGATGGAGCCAGTGTGAGGCGGCGCACGCCGGTCCGCCCGCCCGCGGACCTATCCTGCTCTGCATGAACCAGGCGCTGAAACCGTTCGTGACGGCCATCGACCACGTCGGCATCGCGGTACCCGATCTCGACGCCGCGATCGCCTTCCACGCCGAGCATTTCGGCCTGGAGGTCGCGCATGAGGAGATCAACGAGGAGCAGGGTGTCCGCGAGGCGATGCTGCGCGCGCCGGGCACCGCCGGGACCGAGACCGCGATCCAGCTCCTCGCGCCGTTGCGCGAGGATTCCGCGATCGGCAAGTTCCTCGCGAAGAGCGGGCCCGGGCTGCAGCAGCTGGCGTATCGAGTGTCCGATGTGGACGCCGCGGCCGAAGCTCTGCGCGCACAGGGACTCCGGCTGCTCTACGCCGAGGCGAAACGCGGCACTTCCAACAGCCGGGTGAACTTCGTCCACCCCAAGGACGCCGGCGGTGTGCTGGTGGAACTGGTCGAGCCCGCGAAGGACGGTCACTGACCCCGCGTCAACGCGGAGGCGATGAAGAGGACCTCGCGGTCGATCTCGGCGGGGTCCCCGTCCTCGGTGTGCCGCGCCGTCGCGTGACGGTGGCTGACCGCCCGCGCCAACAGTCCCGAGGCCGAATCGACGTCGGCGATCGCGAGTTTGCCGCCGGTCGCGGCGACGATCACCGCCTTCACCTGCCGGACGAGCTGCTGGAACCGTTCGGCCAGCGCGTCGCGGACCGCGCGATGCGTATCGGCTTCCCGCCACAGCAGGTGTGAGAGCGCCAGCGACCGGTTGAACCGCCTGTCGAGTTCCACGACGAGGCCGCGCAGGCTGCCCGCGAGGTCGCCGGGGACCACCACGACGGCCGGTTCGATCCGGGCGTCGGGCAGTTCGGCGACCAGCGCGGCCAGCAGATCCGACTTGCGCCGGAAGTAGTAGTGCACGAGGCCTTTCGGCACGCCCGCCCGCTCCGCGATCCGCGAAGTGGGCGTGGCGTCGAAACCGGATTCGGCGAAGAGCGCCTCCGCGGCTCGCAGGATGCGCTGTTTCGCCGAATCCTCTTTCACGCCGTTCCCTCCCGGGTCAGTGCTGTCCCGCCGTCCTGTGCGTCGCCTGGGCGATCGGCATCGCCGCCGCCCCGGCCACCACGGTCAGGACGCCACCGATCCAAGCGGTCCAGGACGCGCCCATGAAGTCGGCGTATCCCATCACCCAGGGCGAAATGAACAGCAGCGCGCCCAGAACGATCTGGATGCCTTCGCCGTAGACCATGCCAGGCATCGCAAGCGACGCGAGACCGTCGAGGGCGACCAGGGCGCCGAGGACGACGAGCGTCCACATGGCGGTGTTGTCCGTGGTCATCCAGAGGGGTGAAAGCGCGACGACGACACCGATGACCACCTCCGCCCAGTCATGGGGACGGGTCCAAGGGCGCGTCGTGGGTTCGTTCATGCGTGCTCACCTCCGAAAATCGGCTGAACCTGCAGGTCGGAGAGATCTCCACGTCCGATGGTCCGCTTGGTTGGCCGGCCGGTCAAGACCGGTCGATAACACTTCGGGATGTGGACGTGCTCCACGTCTCGTACAGTTGTGGACTTGGTTACCCGTGAGTAATTTGTGGCCCCAACGCCATGACCCCAATCGCGGAGGTTTCGATGTCGCAGCTCGGCGAGATCCAGCAGGCCATTCTGAACGATGACCTCGGCGCCGTGGCGTCGCTCGACGTGCCGGAGACCTATCGCGGGGTGACCGTGCACAAGGACGAGGCCGACATGTTCGAAGGCCTCGAAAGCCGGGACAAGGACCCGCGCAAATCGCTGCACGTGGACGAGGTCCCGGTGCCGGAGCTCGGCCCGGGCGAGGCGCTGGTCGCGGTCATGGCGAGCGCGATCAACTACAACACCGTCTGGACGTCGATCTTCGAACCGGTCTCGACGTTCAAGTTCCTGGAGCGCTACGGGCGGCTCTCGCCGCTGTCGAAGCGCCACGACCTGCCCTATCACGTCGTCGGCTCGGATCTGTCCGGCGTCGTGCTGCGCACCGGGCCCGGCGTGCACAACTGGAAGCCGGGCGACGAGGTCGTCGCGCACTGCCTCAACGTGGAACTCGAAGGCCCGGACGGGCACAACGACACGATGCTCGACTCCGAGCAGCGGATCTGGGGTTTCGAGACGAACTTCGGCGGACTCGCCGAGATCGCGCTCGTGAAGTCGAACCAGCTGATGCCGAAGCCGGATCACCTCACCTGGGAAGAGGCCGCCTCCCCCGGTCTGGTGAACTCCACGGCCTACCGCCAGCTCGTCTCGCGCAACGGCGCCGACATGAAGCAGGGCGACATCGTCCTGATCTGGGGTGCTTCGGGTGGCCTCGGCTCCTACGCGACGCAGTACGCGCTCAACGGCGGCGCCATCCCGGTGTGCGTGGTCTCCAGCCCCGAAAAGGCGGAGATCTGCCGGAAGCTCGGCGCGGAGCTGATCATCGATCGCAACGCCGAGGGCTACAAGTTCTGGAAGGACGAGCACAACCAGGACCCGAAGGAGTGGCAGCGGTTCGGCAAGAAGATCCGCGAGCTGACCGGCGGCGAGGACCCGGACATCGTCTTCGAGCACCCGGGCCGCGAAACCTTCGGCGCTTCCGTCTACGCCGCTCGCAAGGGCGGCACGATCGTCACGTGCGCGTCGACTTCGGGCTACCTGCACCAGTACGACAACCGCTACCTGTGGATGAACCTGAAGCGGATCGTCGGCAGCCACTTCGCGAACTACCGCGAGTCGTGGGAGGCGAATCGGCTGATCGCGAAAGGTCTGATCCACCCGACGCTGTCGAAGACCTACGCGCTCGAGGACACCGGACAGGCCGCGCTGGACGTCCACCGCAACGCACATCAGGGCAAGGTCGGCGTGCTCGCCCTTGCGCCGGAAGAAGGTCTGGGTGTCCGGAACCACGAGCTGCGCGAAAAGCACATCGACGGCATCAACGCTTTCCGGAACGTTTAACGCGCCAGAACGCGCTTTCGCCGCGCGTTGCGTGGGTGCTCACCCTTCCGTGACTCCAGCTCGACTACGGTAGAAGGATGAGCCTTGGCGAGGAACGGGAGCTAGTGCCGCTGGGAGCCGGCTTCGACGTGGCGAAGCGCGGTTACAGCCGTGCACAGGTCGACGAACATCTCGAACGGCTTGACGCCGATCTGAAGATGCTCACCGCCGATCGCGATGCCGCCATCGCACAGGCGGGCGACCTGGCACGGCAGCTGGAGATCGCGCGCGGCGAGATCGCGGATCTGCGCGGGCAGGTCGACAGGCTCGCCCAGCCGCCGACGAGCGTCGAAGGCCTTTCCGAGCGGCTGCAGCGGATGTTGCGGCTCGCGCAGGACGAGGCCGCCGACACCAAGGCGCGCGCGGAAGCCGAAGCCGGGCACATCCGCGCCAAGGCCGAGACCGACGCGAGCGCCATGCGGGCCCGCTACGAGCAGCTGCTCAACGAGCTCGACCTCCGTCGCAAGGAGATGGAGGCCGAGCACCGCGGCGTGCTGGAAAAGGCCCGCGCCGAGGCGAAGGACATCACCGACAAGGCGAAGGCCGAGCGCGACAAGCTCGACGCCGAGGCGCAGCAGCGTCGCACTCAGGTCGAAGAGGACTTCGAGATCGCGATGGCGTCGCGGCGCACCGAGGCCATGCACGCGCTGGCCGAGCAGGAGGCCGCGAGCAAGGCCGAGGCCGCCCGCCGTGTCCGCGAGGCCACCGAGGACGCCGCCGCCATCCGCGCGAAGGTGCTCGAAGAGGAGACGGCGGCCAAGGCCGACATCGAACGCCGTCAGCGCGAGTCCGTCGCCGACGCCAACAAGCGGAAGCAGGACTCGATCACCGAGGCCAACGCCCGGCTCGCCGAGGCAGCCGACGAGGCACGCCGCCGCGTCCGGCAGGCCACCGAAGAGTCCAACCGGCGGATCACGCAGGCCACCGAACGGGTCGAAGCGCTCCGCAAGGTGCGCTCCAGCCTGGCCGAGCAGGTCCGCGCCGCGCGGACCGCGCTCGCCGAGGCGACGCACGTGCTCGGCGACGAGCCGCATGTCCCGGCGGACCTGAAGGCGAAGCCGTCGCCCGACGCGGAAGCCACCGTGCAGCTCCGGACGGCCGATGTGCCGAAGGCCACATCAGGCGCGAAGGCTTCACCGCGACCTGCGGCAGCGCAGAAACCGACTGGCGAGTAACCTTTTCACCCGACCGTGCTCACGACGGCCTGCGGGGCCGCCGACGAGCGGTTATCGTCGCTGCTCGCACGCAGGTGCGGGCTGTCAGATCGGTGGAGGTTGCGGATGGCTGCATATCGGACCGTGGTCGTGGGCACGGACGGCTCGGATTCTTCGTTCGCCGCGGTCGACCGGGCGGCCGGCGTCGCCGGAGACTCCGGAGCGACCCTGGTCATCGTGTGCGCCTACTACCCCGCCAACAAGGGCGACGTGGAGAAGGCGCAGGACGTCCTCGGTGACGAGGCGTACCAGGTGGTGGGCTCGGCCCCGGCCGAGGACACCCTCCTGTCCGCCCGCGACCGGGCGGCGAAGGCCGGCGCCAAGAACATCGACACCGCCGCAGTGGTCGGCGACCCGGTCGACTCACTGCGCAAGGTCGTCGCCGAGCGCTCCGCGGATCTGCTGGTGGTCGGCAACCGCGGGCTGAACACGCTCGCGGGCCGCATCCTCGGCTCCGTGCCGTCCGAAGTCGCGCGGAAGTCCGGGGTGGACGTGCTCATCGTCCACACCACCTGATGCCCGAACCCGGCGAGATCTCGCCCGACGCGCTGCAACAGCGTCTCGAACGGATCCTGCTCGGCGGGAAACGCAAATACACCCGGCTCGAAGTCGCCGAGAAGGCAGGCGTTCCCGAGGAACGCTCTCGGCGGCTTTGGCGTGCGCTGGGCTTCGCGACCGTCGATGACGACGAGGTCGTCTTCACCGACGCCGACATCGAGGCGATCCGCACGGCGGACCAGCTGATGAACTCGGGCCTGATCGACCCGGGCATCGAGCTCGCCGTGACGCGCGCGCTGGGCCAGCACCTTTCGCGGCTCGCGGAATGGCAGGTCCACATGCTGTGGACGATGATCACCGAGAACAAGGAGATCGGCAGCAGCGAACGCCAGATCGGGCGGCTCGTCGAACGGCTGCTGCCCGAGCTGGAGAAGGTGCAGGAGTTCGTCTGGCGCCGCCACCTCGCGGCCTACGCCGGCCGGGCGATGGCCATGCCGGACGAGGATCTCGAGGCCAGGACCGAGGTGGTCGGGTTCGTCGACATGGTCGGCTACACCCGGCTGACCAGGCAGGTCGACGAGGATGAGCTCACCGACATCCTCGACCGGTTCGAATCCGTCGCCACCGAGGTGATCGCCGACCATCACGGACGGATCGTGAAGATGATCGGCGACGAGGTGCTGTTCGTCGCCGATTCAGCCGTCGACGGCGCCGAGATCGCCCTCGCCCTGTCCGAACGCGCCGACGCGGACGAGACCCTGCCCGCCGTGCGCGCCGGCCTGGCGTCGGGACGGATCCTCAGCCGCTTCGGCGACGTCTACGGCTCGGTCGTGAACCTCGCCGCCCGCCTCACCTCGACCGCGCGGCCTGGCACCATCCTGGTGGACAAGGAACTCGCCACCGAACTCTCGGAGTTCCCGCAGTTCGAGGTCCGCACGCGGCGGCCGGTTTCGGTGCGCGGTTACAACCGGCTGCGGCCTTCGTCCTTGCGGCGGGCGCGGGACCGGCCTTCGGGCGTGTTCGCGTCTTCACAGCAGCTCGCGGCGGAGATGCTGGGGCTGGCCGACGCCACTCCGGACCCGACGCCCGCTTCGGACGAGGCCGAGGACGCCACCGCGGACTCGTTGCCGCCGCGGCCTCGGTCGAAGCGCCGGCGGCGCTGATCCCCTGCGGAGGGGAGCAAGGGACCTTTGCTACCACTTCCGACGGCTGCGGACGTTCTCGACCCCAGACGTCATGCTCGACCCCAGATGTCATGAAAGGGTCGTTCAGGACATTTTTGTCCTGAACGACCCTTTCATGACATCTGGAAGGGACCGAAGCTCGTCAGGCGGGCAGCACGGCGCACTGCCAGTGGCACATCGCTGACCAGCACATTTATCAAAATCATGGGACAAACGTGGGACCGAGGGCCCTACCTCGGGAGTTCCCATGCTGCTTCGGCGCCGATCCTGGCTTCTCGGCTTTACCAAGCCGTCGAACGGCCGCAGCCGACGTGCGGCTGATCGCGGTCGCCGTGATCTCCGGGCTGGTGTGGCTCGTGTGCGTGATCGTCGCTGCTAGCCGCCTTAATCTGTCGGCATGACTGTTCACCTTGTCGTGACGACAGCTACCCCTGATCGCGAGTCCGGCGAGAAGCTGGCGGGCGCGGCCGTCGCCGCCCGTCTCGCGGGTACCGCGCAGGTCGTCGGGCCAATCACGTCGTTCTTCTGGCATCTCGGTGAAAGCGGACGAGGCGAGGAGTTCAACGTGGCGTTCAAGACGACCGACGCCAGGTACGCCGAGCTGGAGGCGTACATCATCGCGAACCACCCGTGGGACAAGCCCGAAGTGACCGCCGTCGAGCTGGTCCGCGGCTCTGCCGACTACCTGGCGTGGGCCGAGGAGTCCACCCGCCCCAGCTAGACCTTCAGCCGGGTAAGGAGATCGGCGACGGCCGGAGTCGAACGGTGGCGGGCGAGACGGCGCGCCACCGTTTCGATTCGGCGAGCCGGACGGACTGACGTGACACCGGCCGCCAGGTCTGCCGCGTGGCCCAGTGTCGCCGCCGCCTGCCCGACCTCGCGCGCCTGAAGATAGGACGTAGCCAGCCAGGTCAGATACAGGGACTTGTCCCTGGCGTGTGTGTCGTCGAAGTCGGCTAGGACCCGTTCGAGGACCGGGACGGCACGCAGCGGTCGCCGGAGTTCGGTCCAGCAGCGGCCGGCCATGATGTCGATTTCGGCGGCGTCGACCCAGAACACCCAGTCAGGTTCCGGCCGAGTGGACGGCGCGTTCAACGCCTCGCGCGCGAGGTTCAGCGCGCGGTCTGCCTCGGCCGCTTCACCGGCGGTCGCGTGTGCCCATGCTTTCCGCTCCAGCAGCAGCGCCGAGACCTTCGGTGTTGCCACCCGCCGGGCAACTTCGTACGAGTCCGCGGCTAGGGCGGTTCCGCTCTGCTGCTTCGTGGTCTGCTGGTATGCCGCGTAGGCGAGTGCGTTTCCCGCGAGATCCATTGCCCGCGCGTCCTCGGCGTTCTGGCGGCTGTCCTCGTAGAGCTGTTCCGCGAATGCGTGCTGCCCGTGGTCGAATGCCGCCCATCCGGCTTGTTGCTGTTGTTCGGCGAGCAAAGCGAGCAATTCCCGCTCGATGTCCTCGGTGTGGCTGGATTCGCGGATCAATCGCTGAGTGAAGTCCGCTTCGGCGCGGTAGACCGGGAAGGTTTCGGCGCCGCCCATGATGTTGTCGAGACGCCGGAGCCGAGCTGTTCGGCGGCGCAGTTCGGCGATATCGGAACGACCGATCCGGCGGGCGGTGGGCTGGTCGGTACGAGCGAGCGGAATTGCCATCGCGGCCATTGCTCCGATGAACTCACGTCGCTGCACTCCGCCCACCCTCTCCATTCGCCGTTTCACCCGTGCAGCAGAAACGGCACGGCTGATCCTCTTCTCTTCTACTCCGAAACTGCCAGCGATGTACCGCTGCCAGAACGGTGTCGGCAGCCGCTTCTCGCTCTCCCAACGGGAGATCTCGTTTCTGGTGATGGCCTGTCCCGACAGTTCGGACAGCACCATGGCCTGATCGGTTTGCGACCGGCCTGTGCCGTCACGCAAGGTTCGGAGCAGTTCGCCAACGCTGTTCTGCTCCACAGGTACCCCTCACGTCGCCCGGCCCCGGATTCTGGCCACCCTCATGAAGTGGCCACCCTCTGGGCTCCTCTCACCAGGCATTATCGCTCTTAGTGTCAGAACGTGACTACTCGGGGATTCGTCCGCCTGGAGAGAAAAGGCGGTGGACCGTGACCGCGGTACAGCTCCAGGCAACGCGCGGCGTCGTCACGAAAGCCACGCCGCTCGCTTCGCTCAAGCACCGCCGGGTCGATCCGTCGATCTACACCACGTGGCCTGAGAGTTTGGTCCTGAAGCGTCGGTGCCTGCATTGCCAGATCGTCTACAAGGACGGCGGCGACGCCTGGAAGTGCGAACACCACCACGAGGGGATTTAGGCCGCTCGCGACGGCCATTTCACTAGTCCACCCGGCGCCGCGGACCCCTCTCATCGCGCGGCCGGGGGCGGGCCCATCCCGCCCTCGGCCTTTCACCCACACCAGGAAAGGCCGTAATGGCGCGCGAACGCAACCCCGCGGGGACCAGCCCCACGAATCCGGGACCGGGCAAGGACACACCCACACGACCGACCGACAAAAACTCTGGCCCGCCCAACGTCCCCAAGCCGCCGGACCCTCCGAAGAGGGCGTAGTCGTGCCCAAGAAACGACGACGGCAACGCGACCGCCGAAGCTGCCTTGTCGGTGGCCACACCGGAAACACGGTCTCCGGAAGCGCGGGAAGGTGGCCACCGGTGCAACCAGCCGGACCGACTCATCCCGGTGACAGGGGTACGTCATAGCGGTTCGCTTGGCTTCCACGGCCGCCAAAAAACGACGAGGACGACTAGAATCGACCCATGCGGTCAGCCCGAGAAATGAGCAGGTTGGCGGACGTGTTCCTCGCGGGAGGCGACGAAGCCCGCTTCTACGCCCAGGATCTCCGGCGTGCCGCGGCTGTCAGTCACCGGCGGCTGGCGGAGATGCTGACGAAGATGCGTAACCTCGGTTGGGTTGCCCATGAGTTCGACAAGTCCACACCTGACTGGCGGCCGTACTACATGCTCACGGATGCCGGTCGCCGCGAATTGGCGCGGTAGCGGTCCTCCCTCGACGAGCTTGCGGGCTACGTGCAGGAGACGCCAGAGGCGCGAGCCAACATGCTCGCAGCTCTCGGTGAGCATCCTCCCCTTTCGGCTGTCGAGGACAAACGTGGGCTGACCTGCGATAACTGTCCTGGAAATCCCCTCAGGCTCCACGTAACTCCGATCTGCGTTACCGCAGGTCAGCGAAGATCAGGCAGCACGGCGTATTGCCGCACGTAGAGGTCGGTGTAGGTGACCGGGCCGCGCGGGCCGGGGACCTTGTCCAGGTTGATGCCGGTCTCGGGGACGGCGAGGAGCTTGAAGCCGTCGAGCAGCCGGGTCGGCGCGTTCCAGAAGACGCCGGTGCCGGTGTACGCGTCGAAGAACGCGTCGGCGGCTTCGCTGCTTTCGGTCGCGATGCCGGCGGCCAGGCCCGAGGTGCGCTCGTTGGCGATCTCCGCCGCCTCGGGCAGGCCGGAGACCTTCTCGACGGTGACGGTCGCTTCGCGGTCCGAGTCGAGCGCCCATTCGTAGCCGATGGCGTGCTCGTGCGGGGCGAGCGACGGCGTGACGCCGCGTTCGGCCAGCGCGCCGGAGATGCCGGGCCACACGCGGTCGTGCGCGGCCTCGTGGATCAGCAGCAGGTTCAGCCGGTTGCAGACACCGAGCCGGTCGAGGCTGTTGAAGACCAGGTCGCGCACCTTGTCGGTGTCGGCCGCTTCGTCGATGTACAGCACGCCGCCGCCGTCGGCGTGGGCCAGCGTGCGGACGCCGTGGACGGCCGCCTCGGTGGCCAGCGCCCTGGTGCTGTCGCCGCTGCCGCGCAGGATGACCAGCGGCACGAGCGCGGGGAACCGGACCAGCGCGGAGGCTGCTTCCCGTTCGGCGCGCGGCACCAGCTGGATGACGTCCGGATCGATGCCCGCCTCGGAGAGCGCGGGGGCGATCACGGTCTCACGCAGGCGCTGGGCCGAGCCGAGCGCGGCGGAGCCCGTGCGGAGCACGCCGCCGTTGCGCGACTTCACCAGCTGCGACGCGACGTCGACCGTGACGTTCGGGCGCGCCTCGTAGTTCGCCCCGATCACGCCGACCGGACGGCGGCGCTCCACCAGCCGCAGCCCTCCGTCCAAAGTGGACACGTCGACGGACCGCTCCTGATGCGGCGCTCCCGCCAGGAGACGGAGCTGTTCGGCCATGCCGGTCAGCCGCTCGGGGGTGATGGTGAGCCGGTCGAGCAGGCCCGCGCTCATCCCGTCTTCGCGCGCCTTGGCGATGTCGGCCTGGTTCGCTTCGAGCACGACGTCGGCGTGCTCGACGAGCTTGTCCGCCATGGCGTTCAGCGCGGCGTCGATCGCTTTCGGGGAGGCCGCGGCCAGCGACGGCGCGGCCCGTTTCGCCGATCGAGCGCATTCCTCGACGGCCTTGGCGACCTCGTCCATCTGCTGACTCCTTCCGCGCGGAACGAGCCATCAGTCTGCCGTACCGCCCCGGTCAGGCGACGGTCGGCTCCAGCAGCCACAACCCGCCCGCGAAGAGACAGCTCACCGTCAGCACGGCCATCACCAGCACCCACAGCACCGCGGGCATCCCGGTGAGCCTGCCGAGCTGGTCGGCGTCGGAATCCCTCGCCGCTCCCCGGCGCCGCTTGATCTGCAGCTCGACCACCGGCCGGACGCCACCGAACAGCAGGAACCAGGTCAGCAGGTAGACGAAGATCGCCTGGAACCACGACGGCGCCACCAGCGCGACCAGCCCGAGCACCACCGAGCTGGCGATCACGGTGAACACCCCGTAGGTGTTGCGCACCATCACCAGCACACCCAGCAGCATCAGGGCCATCACGACCAGCACGACGGTGATCAGGTCCGACGAGAGCAGCCCCGCGAACACCAGCCCGAGCACCGCGGCCGCCGGGTACCCGGCCAGCGCGGTGAACGCCATCCCCGGCCCCTCCGGTTTGCCGCGGGAGACGGTGACGCCGGAGGTGTCCGAGTGCAGCTTGATGCCCTGCAGCCGTCGTCCGACCAGCACCGCCGCCAGCGCGTGGCCCGCCTCGTGGACGAGCGTGATCAGGTTGCGGGCGAGCCGCCAAGGCCTGCCCGAGAGCACCACGAGCAGTGCGAGACCACCGGTGACCAGGGTGATCGTGCCGGGCGGGGTGGACTGGGCGATGTCGGAAACCGTTTCGGCGGGAGACGAGCTCACCTCACCAGCTCACCACAGGCCGGATATGTCCCGTGTCAGGCGGTCATGGAACCTCCGATCCCCCGCGTGCGAAACTCCGGGGCGTTGCGCAGGGCGAAGGCCACCCAGCTGCGGAACGGCCGCCAGACCGCGGAAAGCTCCTCCAGCTCCTCGGGCGGAGCCTCCGGCAGGTCGTACGCGGCCCGCATGGCCTCCTGCAACCGCGGCTCGCCGGTGGGGAAGACGTCGGGATGCCCGGCGCCCCGGATCAGGATCAGCTGTGCCGAGAACGGGCCGATCCCCGGCAAGAGCTGCAGCCAGCGCAACGCGTCCGGCACCGGCATCGCGCGCAGGTACGCGGCGTCGAGCAGACCGTCCTTGGCGGCGTTGGCCACCGCGCGCAACCGCCCGGCCTTCACCTCCGGGAGCCCGCGCCCGGCTTCGGGCCCGGCCAGCACGTCCGGCGCCGGGAACGACCTGAGAACCTGCCCGCCGACGTCCACCGGCCTGCCGAACTCCTCGGCCAGCCGCCTTTTCACGGTGGCGGCCTGCGACATCCGCGTCCGATGGCTCAGGATCGCCCAGCAGGCCGCTTCGTAGGGCGAATGGAACAGCACGGGGCGCAACCCGGGATGCTCCCGCTGCAGGCGGCGCACCACCGGATCCGCCGTGCCGATCTTGGCGAAGCCGACACCGTCGACGTCCACCGAGAGGATCCGCCGGACCTGGGCGCCGACCTCGACGGCGAGCCCTTCTTCGGCGAAGACCTCCACCTCGATCGTGCCGGGCGATCTCTGTCTGACGGCCGCACCGACGTGCTCCCAACCCGCTTCGGCGGGAAAGGCGAAGCGCAGGGTGCCGGGCTCGGCGGCGGCGTCCGCGCGGCACGCGGGCGGGAAGTCGGTCAGGAAGCGGATGGACTTGTCGAGGTCGAACGGGCCGCGCACCGGGATGCGAAGCGTGGTCGACGCGGGGTGCTGCAGGATCGAGCCGGTCATTTTCGGGCTCCTTCGGCTGGGGAACGGCGACTCCCTCCGACGTTAGAGACGGGCACCGACAGTTTCGGGTCGCGGCGGCGGGAATGTCGCGAACGGACCGGTCATGGCAGATTCTGGGGTGGACACCGTGAAGGGAGCAGCCATGCCGGACCAACGCGAACGTCTGAGGAGCCTCCTGCGGCCGGGTATCACGACCACCGGCGAGGGCGAGGGATTCCTTGATCTGCTGGGAGAAATCCCGCAAGCGGGGCCGCCGACCGGGCTCGCCCAGCGGCTCATGCGCACCTCCGCCGTGCCGATGATCTACGAGCGGTACTGGCGCCCGACGCTGGGCAGGGTCGCGAAAGGACTGAACGGCCCGAGCATGGCCGACGAGGTCCGCATCGCGCTCGAAGCGCTCGGCCTGCGCCCCGGCCAGGTCGCGCTGGACGTCGCCTGTGGCACCGGCCGGTTCACGAGGGCCTTCGGTGAGGCCGTCGGCCCGAACGGGCTCTCCATCGGCCTCGACGGTTCGGTCACCATGCTGGAGAAGGCGCTCGCCGCGCCCAATCCCGCTTCGGCGACGTATCTGCGCGCCGACGCCGTCGACCTGCCACTGGACGATTCCACTGTGGACGCGGTCTGCTGCTTCGCCGCGCTGCACATGTTCGCCGACCCCGACGCCGCCTTGGATTCGTTCGCCCGCGTGCTGAAACCCGGCGGCTCGCTGGTGATGCTGACGAGCGCCCGGCACGGCGATCAGCCGATGCGGCTGGCGGACACCGTCCTCGGCAGGCTGAGCGGACAGCGGATGTTCGACCGCGGCGAGATCGCGGCGAAACTGTTCCGCCGCGGCTTCGACCACGTCGACGAGCGGTACTCCGGCGTCACGCAGATCGTCACGGGCGAGCTAGGAGTTAACATCCGGAAATGATCCGCTCTGAGCACGCTTCGCCGATCCCTCCCGACGACAGCTACCTCCGTTCACTGGTCGAAGCGACCGCGGACGCCGTCGCCGCGGCCGAACCACTCGGCTCGCCCCATGACGGCGCGGACGCCGCCACACGGGACGCCGTCGTCGCCGAGATCGACGCGCTGCGGGCGGAATTGGTGGAGTTGAGCCAAGACCTGCACGCTCACCCCGAAGAGGGTTTCGCCGAGCACCGCTCGGTCCGCGCGCTCGGCGAGCTGCTCCGGCGGCACGGCCACGAGGTGACGATCGGCGCGGGCGGACTGGACACCGCCCTGGTCGCGACCACCCCCGGCAGCGGCCCGCATATCGCGGTCCTGTCCGAATACGACGCGCTCCCGGGGCTCGGCCACGGCTGCGGGCACAACGTCATCTGCACCGCCGGCGCGGGCGGCTTCCTCGGCGCGGCCGCGGTCGCCGGACGGCTGGGCGGCCGGGTCTCGCTGATCGGCACACCGGCGGAGGAAGGCGGTGGCGGCAAGGAGACCATGGCCCGTGCCGGTGTTTTCGACGACGTCGACGCCGTGCTCATGCTGCACCCGTTCAGCCACGACATCGCCATGCACCCGTTCCTCGGCAGGCGGCAGCTGGAAATGGTGTTCCACGGTGTCGGCGCGCACGCGTCGGCTCAGCCGTTCATGGGGCGCAACGCGCTCGACGCCGCCGTCGCCGCGTACCAGGGTGTCGCGGCGCTTCGGCAGCATCTGCCCTCCAGTGACCGCGTCCACGGCGTCTTCACCGACGGCGGCGCACGGCCGAACGTCGTCCCCGAACGCGCGGCGCTGCTGTTCTATCTCCGGTCCGCGCAGCCGGACACGCTGCGCGACCTCGCCGAGCGGGTTTCGGCGGTCGCGCGCGGCGCGGCGGAGATGACCGGCTGCGGAGTCGAACTCCGGTGGGACGCCCAGCCCGCGTATCTGCCGATCCGGTTCAACACCACGCTCGCCGGACGCTGGTCGGTGCATCAGGTCGACGCCGGCCGCAAACCGCTGCCGCCGGGGATCGTGCCCGAGTTCCTCACCGGTTCGACGGATCTCGGCAACCTTTCTTACCGGATGCCCGCGATCCACCCGATGATCGCCATCGCCGGGCCGACGACCGCCTTGCACACCAAGGAGTTCGCAGCCGCGGCCGGTTCCCCGGACGGCGATCGCGCGGTCGTCGACGGGGCGCTGGGGCTGGCTCTGACGGCCGTCGACTACCTGGCCGACGCGAAACTCCGCGCCGCGGTACACGAGGAGTTCGAGGCGTCGGGCGGAGCACTGGACGTGCCTGCCTTCTTCGACTGAGTTTTCTCAGGTAATTCTTCTCAGGAAAGCACAGGGGGATTCCACAGGCGGTTCACAAGTACGGGCGCGAATCTTGTTCCATGACCGAGAACGAGAGTCGGCCAGGCCCCGCCTCAACCGGTGGGCACCAGCCGCCGCACCAGCAGCAGTACCCCGGTTACACCCCTTGGCAGGCCGCGCCGAATCCACTCGTCACCCCGCCACCGCGCAAGAAGGGCGGCCGGGTGGCCGTCCTCGTCAGCGCGACGGCACTCGCCGCCGCACTCGTCGGCGGGGTCGGCGGCGCCGCGATCATGGGGCTCGGCTCCACGTCGTCGGCGTCGGGCACGGGTTCGTCCGCGGTCGCCAACGGGCAACTGGTCGGGAACAACACTTCGGGTGACGTCAGCGGGGTCGCCGCGAAGGTGACACCGAGCGTCGTGCAGGTGAACGTGACCACCGCGCAGGGTGAGGCCGTCGGCTCCGGCGTCATCCTGACGGCGGACGGGCGCATCCTCACGAACGCCCACGTCGTCGCGGACGCCGAGGGAGACGTGACCGTCACGCTGTCCGACGGCAAGCAGTACAAGGCGAGTGTGGTCGGCGCCGACACGAAGGCCGACATCGCCGTGCTCCAGGCGAAGAACGCGAGCGGGCTGACCGCGGCCTCGCTCGGCGATTCCAGCAAGCTCGCCGTCGGCCAGCAGGTCGTCGCGATCGGCTCGCCCGGTGGGCTCCAGAACACCGTGACCACTGGGATCGTGAGCGCGCTGAACCGCAAGCTCGACGAGTTGAGCAGCGGCCAGGAACGGCGCTCGCCCTACAGCAGGACCACGAACGAAGCCGGGCCGAGCTACACCGCGATCCAGACCGACGCCCCGATCAATCAGGGCAACTCGGGCGGCGCGCTGGTGGACGCGCAGGGGAACGTCATCGGCATCAACTCGGCGCTGTACAACCCGGCCTCGACCGGCAGCATCGGCATCGGTTTCGCGATCCCCATCAACGACGCGAAGAAGATCGTCGAGCAGATCGTCGGCTGAGCCCGCCGTCTGGACCGCTGTCAGGGGGCGGCCCAGCAGGCACAGTCCGTGGAGGCCTCCTTTCGCAAGGAGGCCTCCACGGGCTTTCAGAGTTCGTACGTGAGGGTGAAGGTGTGGTTGCCCTCGTCGTCCTGGACGATCTCCGCCGTTCCGGTGATGCCGGTCAGCTCACCGTGGCCGGAGCCCGGCAAGACGATCAGGTGATGCCCGTTCTCCCCCGCCGAGTGATGCAGGACGAAGCCGCCCTTGCGCCCGCCGACGGAGACGGCCAGCCGCTCGAAGGCGACGTACGCCGACGACGTCTCGTTCACCGCCGTGAGCATCTCGACGGCACTGGTGCCTTCGACGTCGCCGGTGAACGTCTTGGTCAGGAGCACCCGCGAGAACTCGGTGCCTTCGGCTTTCTCGGCGGCTTGGGGATCCCAGCCGTCCACGGTGAACGACGCAGTCGCGCTGTTGGTCATGGCACCGAGTCTGCCGCCCATACCTGACAGATCGCGTCAGGTATTCCTCACCGCCGCCGGTTCCCGAACAGACCGCGCGTGATCTCCCGGCCGAGCGCGCTCGCCGCCGAGCGGAGGAACGACTTCACCGCCGGGTTCTTCATCGCCTGCTCCACCATCCCCGGCTCCTGCTTCTCCGGCTTCGGAGCAGGAGCTTCAGGCGGCGGAGCAGCCTCACCGGCAGGCGGTGCGGCCACCTTCGCGGCGAGCTTCTCGTAGGCCGACTCACGGTCGATCGTCTCGGCGTACTTCGCGTGCAGGTCCGAAGACGTCGTCGCCGCGGAGATGGCTTCGGCGCCGATGGAGCCCATCTTGGAACGCGGCGCGCGCAGGCGCGTCCACGCGACCGGCGTCGGCGCGCCCCGTTCGGAAAGGACGGTGACGATCGCTTCGCCGATACCGAGCGACGTCAGCGCCGAGTCAAGCTCGTAGTGCTTCGTCTTCGGGTACGTCTTCACCGTCTTCGTCAGCGCCGCTTGGTCCTCGGGCGTGAACGCGCGCAACGCGTGCTGCACGCGCGCGCCGAGCTGGGACAGTACGTTGTTCGGGATGTCCGTCGGAAGCTGCGTGCAGAAGAACACGCCGACGCCCTTCGACCGGATCAGCTTCACGGTCTGCTCGATGCGCTCCAGGAACGCCTTCGACGCGTCGTTGAACAGCAGGTGTGCCTCGTCGAAGAAGAACACCAGCTTCGGTTTGTCGAGGTCGCCCTCTTCGGGCAGTTCCTCGAACAACTCGGCGAGCAGCCACATGAGGAACGTCGAGAACAGCGCGGGCTTCGACTGGAGGTTGTCCAGCTCCAGCAAGGTCACCATCGCCTTGCCGTCGGCCTCGCGCATCAGGTCGTGGACGTCCAGCTCGGGTTCGCCGAAGAAGTCCTCGCCGCCCTGAGCCTCCAGATTGGACAGCGCCCGGAGGATCACCCCGGCCGTCGCGGCCGAGACGCCGCCGATGCCCTTGAGGTCCTCCTTGCCCTCGTCACTCGTCAGGTGCGTGATGACGGAGCGAAGGTCCTTCGTGTCCAGCAGCGCCAAACCGCGCTGATCGGCCCAGTGGAAGATCAGGCCGAGCGTCGACTCCTGCGTTTCGTTGAGCCCCAGCACCTTCGACAGCAGGATCGGGCCGAAACTCGTGATCGTCGCCCGGATCGGAGACCCCTTGCCGCCGGTGCCCAGCGACAGGAACTGCACGGGGAACGCGGCGGGCTCCCAGGAGTCGCCCAGTTCCTCCGCGCGTTTGGCGATCTTGTCGTTGCTCTCGCCCTGCGCGGCGAGCCCCGACAGGTCGCCCTTCACGTCCGCCAGCACCACCGGCACTCCCGCGGCGGACAGCTGCTCGGCGATCAGCTGCAAGGTCTTCGTCTTGCCGGTACCGGTCGCGCCCGCGACCAGCCCGTGCCGGTTCAGCGTCGCCAGCGGCAGGCGGACCGCCGCGCCGGCGTCGGCCTTGCCGTCGATCACGACGGCGCCGAGCTCCACCGCCGCCCCGTCGCTCACATATCCCTGCGCGATCTCCTGGGCTGGACCCTGTTCGGCCACTGTCGCTCCCCGATCTGTGACATGACTCACCTGAGGATGCACACGGTGCCAGCAACGCGCCGAACCCGCACGTCGCGCGCCACGAATCCCCGGGTCGGGTTAGGGTTTCGGGGTGAACGACCGCCTAGTCTGGATCGACTGCGAGATGACGGGGCTCGACCTCGGCAAGGACGCGTTGATCGAAATAGCCGCGCTGGTGACCGACGCCGAGCTCAACGTCCTCGGTGAAGGCGTCGACATCGTCATCCACGCCGACGAGGAAGCCCTCGACGGAATGCCGGAGGTCGTCCGCGAAATGCACGCCCGCTCCGGCCTCACCGAAGAGGTCCGGCGCTCCACGGTCACCATGGAGGAAGCCGAGCAGCGCGTGCTCGAGTACATCCGCGCGCACGTGCCCGAGGCCAACGTAGCCCCGCTCGCCGGCAACTCCATCGCCACCGACCGCGGCTTCATCACCCGCGACATGCCGCTGCTCGACGCGCACCTGCACTACCGCATGGTCGACGTCTCGTCGGTGAAGGAACTCGTCCGGCGCTGGTACCCGCGGATCTACTACGCCAAGCCCGAGAAGGGTCTCGCGCACCGCGCGCTCGCCGACATCAAGGAATCCATCGGCGAGCTCGACTACTACCGTCGCGTCGCCTTCGTCCCGCAGCCCGGCCCGACCACCGAACAGGCCAAGGCCGCGGCCGCTGAAGTGCAGGAACGCCACGAACGGTAACCCGTTGCGAGCCCCGGAAACGGGCACGCTAATATAGTGCGGCCGAGGTGATGGGGGGTTCCCCGAGCCCGGCGATGGTGGGCGTAGCTCAGCTGGTAGAGCACCTGGTTGTGGTCCAGGAGGTCGCGGGTTCGAAACCCGTCGCTCACCCCATCGACCCCAGTTCGGCCGGTTTTCCGGCAGGCTGGGGTTTCGCTTTTTCCGGGTATCGGTAACGCGGCGTGGCGCTCGCACGAGTTCAGGGTCTCGCCAACACCGATCACAGCCGTGACGGTGACCCCGCCTCCACCGGTGAAGACACGGCCACGATCAAGAGGTCACCGTGGCGATGCGAGCCCGGCTACCCGAACTGCACCAAGGCCCAGTCCCATAAGTACCTCGCCGACCTCGAGTATCAGAAGTGTCGCCGTGATCCGGAGAAGATCTGGGACACCGGCACCCAGAAGTGCCGCTACAAGACCAGCGGCGAGGTGCAGTCGGAGTATTACTCGCCAACAACGCCATGAGGGTCCTGTCAGGACGAAAACCGTCCTGACAGGACCCTCATGAAGAACAGGTCAGTTCCGGTCGCCGCCGGTCTTCCAGTCGTCCCACGACATCTGCCAGACCGACCAGCCGTCGGTCGGCTCCAGCACCTGCGGGCCCGAGTTGGTGACCGTGATGATGTCGCCCTTCTTGGAAGTGTCCATCAGCCACTTCGCGTTTTCGGTCGACAGGTTGATGCAGCCGTGGCTCACGTTCCGCTTGCCCTGCGATCCGACCGACCACGGCGCCGAGTGGTAGAAGATGCCGCTGTTCGACATGCGCACCGCGTACTTCACGAACGTCCGGTAGCCGGCTTTGCTGTCCGTCGGGACGCCGTACGTGCTGGAGTCCATCGTGTACCCGGTGTGCTCGCTCATCACCGTGTAGGTCCCGGCCGGGGTGCTGCTCGACGGCTTGCCCATCGAGATCGGCATCTGCTTGACCTCTTGGTCGTTCACCACGACCTTCATCTGGTGCGTGCCGCCGTCCGCGGTCGCGACCAGCTTGTCGCCCACGACCACCTTGGCGGGCTTGTCCTCACGGCCGAAGGTGTTGTTGCCGAGGTTCTTGCCGTAGATCGCGGCATTGACCGAGATCTTCGTGCCGGCCTTGAAGTACTCCTTGGGCCGCCACATCACGGTCTTCTCGCCGAACCAGTGGAACGCGCCCTCGGTCTGCGGCTCGGTGACGATCTTCAGCGCCTTCTCGGTCGCGGCCTTGTCCGGCACGTTGCCGGTGAAGGTGAAGATCAACGGCAGGCCGACGCCGACCGTCTCCCCTTCGACGAGGTTGATCGAGACGCCGATCTGGCGGCCGGGCTTGGCCGTGGAGAACGTCGAGGTCGCGGTGACCGGCTTGCCGTCGGTACCGGTCGCGGCCGCGGTGACGGTGTAGCTCTTGCCGTAACCGAGCGGCTCCGCCGACTCCCAGCCCGAACCGTCTTCCTTCGGCTTACCCGCGACGACCTTGCCGTCGGTGCCGGTCAGTTTGACCTCGCCCACCTTGCCGTCCGCGACGGCCACCGTGACCGGCTCGCCGGGCGCCACGTTCGCCGCACCCTGCGCGGGGGTCAGCGTCATCACGGCGGGCTTCGGCTCCGGCGCGGGCGCTCCGCTCTGCTGCGAACCCCCGGGGGCGCCACCCGGCGACGGCTGTTCACCCGACGGTGTACTGGTGCACCCGGCCAGAGTGAACCCGGCCACCAAAGCCACCAAAGCCACCCGCGACCGCCCCGTCGCTCCCCAGACCCTCATGCACACCGCCCGTTTCGCGTGGTACCAACCCCTACGTCTGGCTATAGTCTGCCTGACCGGCCGCAACGCTCGCGGCCGGATGGCCGAATACGTCCCGGCCCGGCGTTAGGGGACCCCCCCTGAAACGGGCCCCAGCCACCCTGTGTTAATGTTTTCCACGTCGCCGAGGGGAACACCAAAGCGGCGGAACAAGTAGGCGCCATTAGCTCAATTGGCAGAGCAGCTGGCTCTTAACCAGCGGGTTCGGGGTTCGAGTCCCTGATGGCGCACAGTTCCGATACGAAGCCCACCTGCAGGATTTCTCCACAAAGAGGATCTTGCCGGTGGGCTTTGATCTTGGGTGGGACCGGCGTGGGGCCGAATGAGGCCGTACCGGCCACGCCTCTATTTCTTGGCCTTCTTGCCTCGGCTGCGGCTACCTTTCCGTCGCCGGGCGTGTTTCTTGCCTGCTTGGCCTCGCAGTGAGGTCGCGGCATTACGGGCCGCTTCCAGTACCAGTTCCGCTGTTGCTTCCGCGGCGCTATGCGCCAGACAGGGCAGGACGCTGGTGTAGGTGTCTGCGGTGAGCACGATGCTGGAGTGCCCGAGCATCGCCTGCACGACCTTGAGGTCGTTGCCCGCGGCCAGCGACAGGCTGGCCGCGCCGTGCCGCAGGTCGTGCAACCGGATCGGCGGCAATCCCGCCTCGGCGACCAGCCGGGTGAAGGTGTGGGTCACATAGCCAGGACTGAGCGGCCCGCCGTGCCGATTGGTGAACAGGAACCCGATCGGTTCGGTTACGTTGTCTCGCCGCTCTGCTTGAAGTGTCCGCAGCGCGGCGATCAGCACGTGATCCAACGCCAGTGTGCGCACGCTCGACTCGGTCTTCGGCGGACACACGACGGTGTGGCCGTTACGGTCCTGGACCTGGTGGGAGATCTGCACGACCTCGCCGTCCAAGTCGAGATCGCACCAGCGCAGCCCGGTCGCCTCGCCGCGCCGCAGTCCGAGAAGCGCGACCGCCAGGTACAACGCGTACATCGGATGCTCACGCGCGTGCGCCAGAAACTCGGCCGTCTGCCGGGCTGTCCACACCGCTACCGGCGGACGCTCGCCGGTGGCACGCCAGTGCGCGACCCGTGCGTTAGTCCACACCACGGCCCGTGGGCGCCGTCCCGACGGCAGTTCCACCAGGTGCGCCGGATTCCGCTCGATCAATCCCACCCGGATCGCGCCGTTCAACGCCGCATGAAGCGTGCCCCTGATCCTCACGAACGTCGCCGGCGACAGCGGCCGCTGTCGTTTCGCGTTCGCCCGCGCGAACGCGACGAACATCGCTTGGACTCGCGCCACCGTCAACGACCGCAAGGGCACACTGCCGAGGTACGGCTTCAGATAGTCGTTCACCTGCTGGGTATAGAGCCGACGAGTGTTGAAACTCAGGGTCTGCCGCATCTCCAGCCATATGTCCAACCACTGCCCCACCGTCACCGCGCTCCGCCCCGGAAGCACATCGGCCCCCAGCAGATACGCCCGTGCTTGAACCGCGGCCGCACGGGACCGGAAGCCACCACGACGCACCCGATGCCGACGGCCGTCCCTGCCACACGGCAACTCCAGCGAGAAATACCAACTCCCGTGACCCCGATCAGCCAACCGAGGACACCGCCCGCCACCGGCTTTACCTCGTGTCTTGCAACCGCACCTCTTGTACACCGCTGCTCGCCTCATCACGACCTCCTTCTAGATCACCCTCAAGCGTGCGCCTGCTCGTCCTCAACCACCACAACCTGTCCGCGGGGATAGCCTGGACGAATGACCCGCGACCAGGGACACAGCCGCAGAATCAAGGTGACCGTCGAAGCAATCGTCGAGATCACCGACGAGAACGCGCTCGAACAGGCTGCGCTCGCCGACATCGAAACAGCACAGTTCTCCGTCCTCCCCGACAGCAGCCTCAGCGTCGAGCAGGTCAGGCAAGAAGAACAGGACCACATCCGCGGCAACGCCGTTGCCGCCGCGCAATGGTTCGTCGACGCGGGAGCCGTGATCGATGACCGACCCGGGATCGAGTTCGTCGAAGCCACAGAATCCGTAGTCGAGATCGACGAAGACGGCGTACCACTCTCCGTCTGGCCGCACTTCGCCGAACTCTTCCCTCTCTGCACCTGCGGCAGGGATAACTGCGATCACTGCAGCGGGTTCCAGGTGACACCCCGAACAGCGGCAGCCTTGTGGACCGCTGCCGGGGTGCTAGCCGATCAGGCCTACGACGATGTCCTGGAACATGGCGATGAGCCGGTCGACGACACTGGTACGTGGTCAGTGTTTGACGAGTTCCCGAGGATCACCTGGCGACAGAACGCCGTCTGGCGTCGACAGGCCGCACGGTCCTTCGACGACCTCAGCGGCGACCTGGCTGCCGGAAACTGGCCCGAACCACACTGCCCAGCCGAAGAGATGGCTTTGCACCTCATCCTGCGCTCGGCTGAAGCCGCCGTCGACGACGACTGGGCCGGCCTCACCGGACGCTACGCAGATCTGCCAGAACACGACGATGACCACGACTGGGACATGCTCACCGACACACTGTTCCAAGACACAGACATACTCGCCCTGTTCAGCAAACAACTCGACGGCATCGAGGACCCCGACACCGACCAAAACCGAGAACTCGGCATCGGCGACTACCGAGCTCAAGCCTGGTTCGAACGGTTCCTCAACATGGAACCACGCGACCCACGACGCCCCTTCCGCCGCTAGCCCTCGCAATTATGACCAAGTGACCGATCCACGTCCTATCAGCCGTCAGCGGGCTCGTCAACCTCACCACTCGCGTTGGTTTCAACATGACGCTTAGTTCCCTAAAACGGCCCTGACATGCGGAAACATGGTAAATTAGTGTCAGGCTGCTTATACTCAACCGCCGAACCGTCGAACCGTGATGTCAGTATTTCCGTATGAGCAGTCGCCCCAAGAACTCGATCAGTCGGGTCACAGCTGGCCTTATAGCGGTCATGATCGTCTTCGGACTCGCGATTTTGATGGTCGTTGTACGGTACGACCCCGCAGTGATCACCACTGTTGTGACCGGGACCAGTCTCGCGGCAGCCGAACTGGTGCGGCGGCTCCAGGCGCCAACCTCCACCCCTTCCAAACCAGACCACACGCCAGAGGAGCGCCCTTGACCCTGCCATCGGTCTCGCTTATCGGGAGCTTCAGGCAGCACTATCAGGAAGTTCGGGAGGCCGCCGAGATCTTCACGGCTGCCGGGATCACCGTGAAGTCACCTCCAATATCAACGATCATTGACCGACGCCAGGAGTTCGTCCGCTTCGAGTCAGACTCACCCCTTACTTCAGATCATGCCATCCAGAATGCAACCTTAGAGAAGATCTTCGCCTCGGACTTCGTGTATGTAGTGAACCCCGCCGGGTACATTGGCCGCACCACGGCATACGAGTTAGGTCGCGCCCACGAGCGAGGCATGGCTGTCTACTACGCCGAACCTCCAAAAGATCTTCTCGTTGAGGTTCCCGGCGGCACAGTGCTCAGCCCTCATGAGTTGGTAGCGGGCATCGTCAGAGGCGGAGTCCAGACTAGCCCAATCCGCCGTCCGCGAGTTGCGGCGCTGCCGACCGCGGACATCGTCATATTCACGATTCGCGCAGAGCGGCTCCACGTGTTGCTGATCAAGCGCGGCACCGAGCCTTATCGCGGAAAGCTGGCGCTCCCCGGCGGATTCGTCCGCCCGGGGGAATCACTAGAGGACACAGCGAAACGGGAACTTGTCGAGGAAACGGGACTAGATGCCTTCAGAATCCCGCTACAGCAAGTGCACACGTACTCGCAACCTGAACGCGATCCTCGGGGGCGTATCGTGACGACCGCGTTCCTCGCCATCGCGCCGAACTTGCCAGAAGCCGCGGGAGGGACCGATGCCTACCATGCGGACTGGGTCGAGGTCGAGACGTCGATATGGCTGGATTCCGATCGTCTGGCTTTTGATCATGAGGTCATCCTTAAGCAGGCACTTGAGCGTACTCGCCGACTAATGGAACACACGACCATTGCGACCGACTTCTGTGGGAAAATATTCACCATCAGCGAGCTCCGCCAGGTCTACGAGGCCGTCTGGGGTTTCCCTCTCAATCCACAGAATTTCCAACGGAAGGTACGTAGCACCAAAGGGTTCATCGTGAACATCGGTAAGAAGCAAGCGAAACAACCAGGTCGTCCTGCCGACTTGTTTCGGCCCGGCCCCGCCCGGATCTTGTATCCCCCGATGCTGCGACCAAGCCAACGAGGGCGAGCCGCACCCGCGCAGCATGGGGAACCTGGATAGCACGCCAGTAAACAACGTGATGTTTCAGTACACTTTGCGTTCACATAGCAGCGCGGTTTCGCGCCTCGCGTTCTTTAGAGCAGATCGTTCCAGGTCCAAGCAGCACTGGGGGTGCCATCGGGCTCCTGACCGTGGGGAAACTTGTCAGGTCGCGCGGCTGCTGGTTTGTCTGGGTATGCCACGAAGGGCTCGATGCGGTCGGTGAGCACCTGCGCTGGGTTCTCTGCGCCCACCTTACGCAACAGATCCACCAGAGCGCGCGCTCCGTACTGATCAGCGGTGTCGACGTACCGGTCGATTTGGCGGTCCAGCAGCGCTTGTAATTGCGTCGCAAATCCTATCTGGTGCAGGGCATTTAGCAGCGCATAGACGGTCCTCGGACTGGCAATGTCAATGTGATTGACGGCGCGATCGGCTAGCGCTCGTGCTTGCGTGGTGACCCCTGTCCGCTGCAGAGCTTTCACCAGGCTGCCGATGGTTTCTGTGAGGTCTACATGGTGAGCGGTGCGCTCGGCGAGCACGCGTAAATGCGCAGTTTCCCCTACGTGGTGAAGTGTGTCCAGCAAGACAGCGATTGGACTAAGTTCGGCGTCGGTTATTTCGCGGGAATGAACTGCAATAGCCCCTTTATCCAAGCCCTTCGCTGAATGAGATGATTTCATTTCGCCCATTTCGTCCATTGCCCAGGCAATGACATCGAGGTGTCGTGGAGTGTTGAGGTCGCCGTGACGGGCGATACGGCCAGCCAGAATATGCACTGGTGCTTCCAGACCCGCATCGTGGAAGAGTCTCAATAGACGCGACACTCCCCGCATTCCGACAAGGTCGATGTCGCGCGCAATTCGGTCAGCTAGTAGCTTTGTGCTTGCTTCTGTTCCTGTCTCGTTTATTGACTTCCACAGGCATTCGCCCTGTTTGACCTCGACGTGGGCTAGATTGATATCGTGGGCGGCACGATCGGCCAGTACCCGTGCCTGCAGCGTGGCACCTACCGAGACCATAACGTCCAGCAGATGAGAAGTGCCGGGAATGGCGTGGACGGCGTGATGTGCGGCGCGATCGGCCAGGGTCTGCATTTCCACGCTCGTTCCCGTTGTACTGAGCGCTTTCAATAGGTGCGCAATGGCACCTGGAGAAACGAGTTCGGGGCGGGCAGCCAGCTTGGGCACTTGTGCCTGCGCTCCGATTTGATTCATTGCACCCAAGAGGTGATGGACGCCGACCGCGTCGGTGAGGTCGACGTGTTGGGCGGCGCGGTCAGCCAGCGCCCGCGCTTGAGTGTGAGCTCGCATCTGGTGCAGCGCGTCCAACAACGCAGCGACTGCGGACGGCTGGATAGGATCGGCGTCGTGAACGACGCGCTCGGCCAGCGCCTCCGCCCGAGTCGTGCCTCCTACCGAAATTAGGCCTCGCAACACACGGGCAGCCGCCTGCGGATCGGTGACATCAACGTGATCGGTGGCGCGCTCGGCGAGTACGCGCCCAGCAGACTCGGGTAGTTCCTCAATGATCAGAGGCAGGTCGTACGAGTCGATGACGGGGGTATGGCCTGCGATCCATTCAGCGGCTTGGACGGTGCCGTATCCGTGACCCCTCAGGAAGCTCCAAAGCCGGCGTGAGGCCCCTGGGGCGCCGGCCTCAATGGCGCATTTGTAGAGCGTTGCAGCCTGCCGATGCAGGCCCCGTAGTTCGGCGGTCAGCGCTAGAGAGGAAAGATCGTCCGCGTCGGTGAGGCGTGTGGCCAGGGCGTTCCACAAGGTAGCCGTGCCTAACTGGCCGGCGCGAATCCTGCCCACATACTGAACCAGATAGTCGGCGGGGACATATCCGTCGATCTCGCCCATGCTCTGTCCCGGTGCTGCGACTGGCGCCAGCGCCGCAGCAGCGCCGTGCAGAATCCGAGTGGCATCAGCGAGGGCTGTTTCAAACCAGTTTCGCGGCGCGCGTGCGCGGTCTCGGTCGTGGCAGTAGCTGGGCGCTGCCTCCCGCAGCAGGCTGGCCGACAATGGCCTGTGTGCATTTCCTCGCAGACTGCTGCCTAGCCCAAAACACAGTGACTCATCTCCAGCAATTAGCCGCTCGGCATCCAGCGCAGCGTTCAAGACGGCCGCCGCGTAGGGGTTGTTGGCATCGCGCCACTGTGCGACGAGCTGGGGTGCGGCGGCCATGGTCTGGGTGAATCCGTAGTCGCTGACCTGCAGCGCGGCACGGATCCGCGGATCATCAGCAGCCAGTTGGCGCGCCCGATCTCGTTCGGCTTCAGTGAGCTCGGCACCCACGTGCACCACACGTGCCAGGTTCACCACCGCCCCCTCGTGGGCATCTTGATCACCGCGGCCGAAGGCCGTGTAGGCGGCGTAGTACTCCGGCCACAACGTTCCGATCAGTACGACCTGGCCTGGGCCTTGCAGCAGCGCCCGCACAGTGCCGGCGGTCAGGCCCTGCTGCCCACCCAGGTAGCGCTGCAGCTCATCCAGCCACACCACGACCCGCGCATCCGGCACCATTCCGCGCACAAGTTCCCGAACCTCACCGGCGTCAACAGGCTGCAGCAGCCACCAGTCCGGCAAAAGCGCCCGCACTGCCTCCACCGCGCAGCGGGTTTTACCGACCGACGAGTCGCCCACCAGCAACACCAGCCCTCCGGCCGTAGCAGCGGCCGCGATTGCCGCGCGCACCCCGTACGGATCGGAGTCAACGTCGCGCGGCACATACGCCGACAGCTCCCCTGTCGCCCCCTCCACCTCAATCGCTCGACGCACGCCCAACAGCCGAGGATTAGCATCCCGGACCCACACCCCTCCCGTACCTACGACCGCGCCCGTATCCGCTCGAGGGGAATCAGCTACACCGCAGGCGACGGTGCGTAAGCCCAACAGGAGGTCCGGGTCTAGGCGAAGGGCGCGTGCAAGTGCGCCCACAGTGTCAGCTGACGGCGCTGGCGCCGTATCGCTGAAGGCCTGGCTGACGGTAGTGCGACCCAAACCGGCCCGACGAGCCAACTGCATCTTGTTCAGGCTTTTCGTTGCCCGAGCGGTCTCCAAGCGGCTACGTAACTCCCGCAGTGCAGCCACCGGATCCGTTGTGGCCCCTGCAGTCACCCTGTCGTCATCGTGTGCGTTCATCAGTGTTCATCTTTGACCACTCGCACCACGGCGAACACCTACCTCGCGATATTCGGCAGCACAGCACCACCCACGTTGCCTACAAGGGGATGAACACAATGTCTGATCGCACCGCCATGGTCCTGCTTGCCTGTGCCTTCACCGTCGTGGTCGCCGCATTGATCGGGGCCGCAGCCGGCTACCTCGCGCGCCGCGACCACGCCACTTACCCGGCCGCCCTGACTCGCGCCGCCATCGCATTCGCCGCCACCCTCACCCTGACCTCCGTACTCACCACCATGCTCGCAACGCTGACCGACTGAACCCTCGCCACCGGCACCACGAAGACAGCGCGACCGATAACTTGCAGCTCGATATGTCAGCCCGGGCCGCGAACAGCCCAGACCTCACGGATTCCAGCCGCTGAGGGTCTGACCAGCAGGTCCAGACTCACGCGCCTGCGCCTGCGGGTTCTCCCTACCGTGCCACCTGGCCCCTGGACCGCAGCACGTTCAGACAAGTTCGAATATCTAGGTTCCCGATTACACCGAGCTGCGTGCAGCGGGAGGTCAGTTCGCGGCCGACGGGACACTTCCTCACACCACTGTTTCTCGCCGCAATGCAGAGCCAGGCATGATTTGGGAATATTTGAACACACTTCTGGTATACTTCGTCCAAGCTTAGGCGCGACGATGCAGGAGGCGAGATGAGCGACACCCGCGCGGCCGGACGGATGGTCGCGTTGACACGAGAGGCGAAGGCCTGGACCCAGGCTCGTCTGGCTAAGGCGGCAGGGGTCTCCCAGGGCTTTCTCTCCAAGGTGGAGCACGGTGTCTTACCCCTGGAAGGCGAGCGCCTAGCGCACGTCGCGATGGCACTGGAAGCCCCACCCGAACTGCTCAGCAGCAGTGAGCCCGTCCGCGGCCTGGAGGTTACCTGCCTGCATCATCGACGTCGCGCAAGTCGGATGACTGTGGGGACCACTCGCCGCATAGAAGGATTGACACACCTCACCCGCCTGTCCGTCGAGGGACTCTCGACCGGACTGAGTGTCGCGCCTGACCTGACGCTTCATCACCTTGATGTCGACGAACATGGCTCCCCGGAAGCGATCGCGCGTCTTCTCCGCATCGCATGGCGGGTGCCTACTGGCCCTGTTGCTGATGTGACAAAGCTGTTGGAAACGCTCGGAGTAGCCATCGTGCGCCGCGACCTGCACACCGAAGCGCAGGATGCAGTGAGCACCTGGCCGCCGGGCCATGCGCCGGTCGTGCTGATCAACCGCGGATTGAGCGCTGATCGTGAGCGCTTTACCCTGGTTCACGAACTGGGACATCTGGTGATGCACACACTGCCCAACGATGATCAAGAGGGCCAGGCGAACCGGTTCGCCGGTGAGTTCCTCGCCCCGGCAGACGAGGTTCGCCCCCAGCTAGAAGGGCTGACAGTGCGGCAGTTCAGCAAGCTCGCCGAGCTGAAGCAGATCTGGGGCATGTCGATGGCCGCGCTGATCCGTCGAGCGCTGGATCTGGAGTGCATCAGCGCGAACCAGTTCAAATCCTTCCGAATCCGGCTCAACCAGTATGGATGGTCCGAACGAGAGCCCGGGAACCTTCCTGCCGAGACCCCGCAACTGGTCAGCTCGATGGTCGCGTCGCAGATGACGAAGCATGATCACGACATCGAGCAGGTGGCGACGCTGGCGTTGATGCTGCAAGAGCCATTCCGCCGCCACTACCTAGCCGACGTTCCACCCTCGACGTCAACTCACACCCGCAAGGCACAGCCATGAACGCAGACGGAGAACGCATGGCCAGCCCAACCTCTTCCACCACCGCCCTTCAGCAAGCACTCACCGATGTCCTGCTGATACAGACCGACAGTAAGGGCTATGAGGATGCGCTCGAATGTTCAGATCGAAATGGCGGCGGTCTGGTACTTACCGGCAAGGATTCGCTGACCATCGCTAAACACCTTGTGGGGCAACAACTTTACAGTCGGCCGATACTCGTCGATCGCGGTCGGTACTCGGGCGCCAGTCGAGCGTTCGCCCGAGATGCGTTCGACTCCGACTGGATTACCCAGCAGCGGAAACTCAAGCTCGTCGCGACGATGCCGGATGCCGGCTATGTCGGCGAGGGTGACGAATCGGGGCTGGTCAGCATCCTGGGCCGAGTCCAGGATCTCGGACCGGACACAATCGCGCCTCTCGCGTTGCACCTGAGCTGGCTGGACTCCCGGCGCAACCTCGGCCTGCTCCTCGAGCGTGTGCGGGCGGCAGGGGTTCCGATCGCTGTGGCGCTGGAGCAGGAGAAAGACCCGCTCAGCAAGCGATTCGCTGTCAAGGGGCTGGTCGAACTCCTACAGCTCCCGATTCCGGTGATCATGCTGCGCTGCGACGTCTCTGCCCTGGGTGCCTTGTGCTTCGGTGCCACCGCGGCCGCGGTCGGCACTACAACGGGGTTGCGACACCTCTACCCGCTGCCGAAGAACGACAGCAACGGGTTCTACAACAAACCGAAGACCGCGGCCGTGGTCAAGGGCTGCCTTGCCTACGCCTCGCTGGACAAGATCGATCAGGCAGTCCAAGCGGACAGAGACAATCAGCTGTGGTCATGTTCATGCCGGTTCTGCGCTGGTCGCACCCTGGATTGGCTCGGGTCGAGCCCCGACCCCGAGATCTGGGCCTTCCTGCACTCGCTGGACACCTTGTACGAGATTCGCCGCGACATCCTCGGACAGAACGCTAACCTCGCCGACCGTCGGACCAGCTGGATCGAGCAATGCGACAGCGCCCTATTTCAGCACGAGGTTATCGACGGCATCACGTATCAGTGGAACCCACCCAAGTCGCTGGGCAACTGGGTTCACCTGCGCAAACAGCTCAGCCAGTCACCTGTGCGGTGAGCAAGTCGTCGTCCAACAACCGCGCATAGACCAGCTCTTCGACCCATCGGCTCAACGTGCTTGGCCTGGCGGTCGCCACCGGACCCACACGACCAACCTGCGCCAGGTGAGGACACTCGCCAGGTTGCGATGACCGGAGCACAGCGATCCCGTGCATGTGAGCGGTCATCAGGCAATGCTGGTTCGGCTCATGGCTTTGATCAAGCAGGATCGCCGTGGAGCAAAAGCCGACAAAGCCGCCCGCAGCAGCGAGCACCCGCTGCCATCGCTGACCGCGTGCGATCACGCCGCGCAGGGTGACCACAGCGGGTGGCATCGTGGCTCGGCTTTCCTCCCATTCCCACAACGCCACCGCCATACGATCGGTGACCGGCCCCCATCCCGAAGCCACGCGCTCGTCGTGAGCGTGAGAGTCGACCTCAGCCACCACCGCCACACGCTGGCTGAACAACTGCATCTCGTCGATGGTGATCCCAGGCCACTTCAAAACTTTCGCCGCCCGGCTCAACTCACTGCTCGGTGTCACACAGCCCGCCGATGTGGTCATACCGGGCACAAAGAGCTGGTCGTAGCCCGACATCAGTCTGCCGCCCCTTCGTCGTCACTCGGCGAGGTCTTCGTTGCAGACCTAGTTCTATGCCCTGTTGCGCCGCTCTGCACCCTAGAAGCTCCAGATTTCTGAGCGGAGCCGTGGTCCGGTGAAGTGCGACCTGCTTCATACCGCTGCTCGGCAACACGCGCAGCCATCAACCGCACCTCGTCGGGTTTCCCCGCGGCAACCTCGAAGAACACCGAATCTCCCGGAGCCAGCTCAAGAAGCTGCATTACGTCTACCGGGATCGCGACCTGGTTGACCTGAGAGATCTTTCTCGGCCCGATGAGAGCACCCACCATGGCAACACTACAAGAACTACAAGTTCTACAAACGTCCTTCATCCATTTGGACGTCAATCGGCTCTAACCCGAGGACCAGAGGCCCCTGCAACATGGGTTCGTTCAGGAAACAGGTTCCGCGACCAGATCCGACGTTCCGCGCCATTCCGACCGCACCACACGCGTCAGGATGCGGGAGTGCTCCGCGCCTATACCCAAGGCTTTGCGAAACCCTTCGGCCGAGATCGGCCGCTGACGCAGCTCCCGATGCTGGGCATCCACCTGCTTCGCACGCTCAACTAAGTCCAGCCACAGTCACATACGGTGCCGCCTCCGACGAGATCGCCCGCGCACCGTTCGAGGGTGCATCGGCAGCAGGGCCCTGCCCGCGCTCCCGGAGTTCAGCGAGTGCCTGCAGCAAGCCCGGTCCGACCTCCGATCAGCAACAACGGCCCAACGGCGTCGAATTGCGCCTTGCCGATTTCGCCGACGATGAGCGGCTCAGCCACATTCAACGCTAGTGTCACTGCGCTCGCGAGGACCAGCAGCCGCCGCGTCGACCGTAACACGTCCGGAGCGGCACCCTCCCCAGACAACCGCCGGATCGCGACGAGCAACACCACGACCGTCAGATCCACCGCTGGCGCTACAAGCGGCGCAATCCAGACCGGCACACCGAGCCGACGAGCCAGAGCGAACACGTTGCCGAAACCGAACAAGAACGTCAGTCCGACGACAATCCCCACCATCGTGCTCACAGCCGACACGACCGGATCACGCCGGTCTCCAGCGTTCACCATGCCAGCCACGCCGATTTGGGGGCCGGATCAGGCGATAGAACCCGACACATGCGAGCCCGAGACGCGCCCGAGAGGCCTGAAACAGTCCGACACCAGGCGACACACCCCGACAGCAGCGATACGCCGCCACCAGACGAAAAGGTATTGTCCGACATCACTCGACACCATCCGACACGGTCAGGTGCCGACTCTTAACCAGCGGGTTCGGGGTTCGAGTCCCTGATGGCGCACACCCAAGCCCCACGTTTTCGGTATCGGGAACGTGGGGCTTTGTGTTATGTGGATGCAATCCTTCCACTTACTCACCGTCCATTGTGGTCGCATCGGAGCCCGAGCGTGGACGATCGGTGCGCGAAGTCTGCGGCGGGGCGGCTACGGCCTCGGAGTTCGCGTCGAGAAGATGCGCGCGACACCTTCGCGAACGGCTGTCCAGTCCGTCGCGGGTACATGCTGCAGTGTGGCGGCCAGGGATCGTGAACGTTGCCGGTGTTCCTGGCGGAGCTGTTCGAGGTGGGTGTCTGGATTCGGCCCGCGGGCTTCGATCTCGGTGATGCGCCGGCCCATCGCGTCGATCAGCTCTCGGTTGAACTCCTCCACGGCGCGCAGGAACAGCTCGGTGGGGACGCTTGCCTGTCCTTGCCTTGGCACAGTGCAGTCGAGTCCGTGTTCGGCGGTGTGCCGCCAGTCGACGGTGATCATGTCCTGGTCGGCGATCGACCGCCACAACACGACGCGTGGTGATGCGGCGAGGTAACCGGTGTACATGAAGTGGCTGCTGTACCAGTCGAGTGCTGCCTCCGCGTCCTCCACAGCTTCCTCGCACCAGGCGTCATGGTCGCGGGTCATGCGGTCGACGAGGTCTGCGGGCACGGGTTCCAGCACGGACGGCAGCATTTCCAGAAGGTCCTCCCACAGCCGGGCGACGTAGTAGTCGACTGGAGCAGGCTTTCCCGCAACGGTGTTCGACGGGTGGTGGAACAGTTTGTGTCCGTTCACGTCGATCCAGTACCAGCCATCGGTCAAACCGAACCAGTGCGGGTGACGATCACCCCAGGTCTCCACGTCGGCCAGCGGCCTTAGCCGGAAGTGGAAACGGATCACCGGGCCAGTGTGCTCACCAGCTTGAACCGCTGTCGAGCCATTTGCCTCTGACGCTCCGAGCTACTTCGGGCATACCGTGCCGGGGGGGTTGCGCCATAGGTCACGGGCGGCTGCGGAACAGTAGGTTCTACGCATGGCTGCCAGATCGTTCTCCTCGCCTCCTCGGCCCATCGTGGTCGGCGACGTTGTCGCGGCGTACTCCGACCCGCTTGGAGCATGGACCGCCGGGCAGATCACCGGCATCGATGCGGACTGGAAGAAGGTGGATGTGCTGGATCTGGATTGGTCAGGTCCAGAGCCGACGTCGCTGCTGAGCCTGGGTGATCTCAGGCCGTTGCGTCTGACCCATCACAGCTGGAAAAGCGAGTTGTCTCATTGCCATTTCAACTGGGTTCTTCCGCGTAGCCACAAGGTGATCGGCAACCGGCCGCTGCTGCGAACGGAACGTTCCAACAGCTACGGCTCCGCGTGGCGGCTCGGGTTGCAACTGGCCTTGCAGCGCTCCTGGGATGGCGGCAATCACGACTCCTGGGTGGACCCGGGCGTCCGAACGTTCAGCGACGAGGATTTCCGTCAGGAGATCGGCGGTCGCCCAGGCCTCGACGGGGACGTCTACGACGTGACGATCGCCGTCGCGGACACCTTCGACTGCTCCCGTCTGGTCGCTGCCTATCCCGGCCTGAAACGGCTGACCCTGCACGGGAAACTCGGCACATTGACCAATGCCGAGAGCCTCAACCGGCTCGCCGCGCTTCAGCGGCTCTCCATTTCGGACCTCTTCGGCATGACCAGCATGGACCGGCTCACCCCGGAGCATGTTCCGCACCTCGAGACGCTGTCCCTGTCCAGCGTGCCTGCCGAATACGCCACCGCCATGCGAGCGACCTGGCGCACGGAGATCCCCAACGGCACCGACGTGGACATCCGCGCGCCACGAAAGCCGGAATGGGTCGCGGAGAATCGGGACAATCCGCTGCGTGACTGGGATGGGCGCGAAAACATAAGTACCGCTCGCTTCAAGAAGGCCGTCGCCCAGTACAAGGCCACCCGTCGTGCCGTGCTGACCGAACTACGTGCCCCCGAGATGGCCGATCAGCTGGCGAGGCTGCACTCGCTCGGGCGCGAGTACGGCGAGGCCTTCAACCACATGGATCGCCGGAATCCCTTCATCGAAACAGTGGAACGCGAAGAACTCATCGACGCACTAGCCGGCATCGTGCAGACCGCCGAGGAGGAACTCGGACGCGATCTCACCTGGGCAGGCGAACACCTCGTCGAAGGTCTCGAATCCATCCGTAACTGGTAGACCAACCCGTGACCGTCCGCCAGGCGCGCGTTTGGCCGATGCGTCAGCATGCCGACGAGCGGACTAGTTTGCGCCGGCGAAGTCGCGGACGTGAACTCTCCGACGGGTGGCTCCTTCTGCGACGCACCGAGAAGGAGCCACCGTCACCGACCAACGGCGATACCGGTTCGGTCTAAGCCTCAGCGGTTGTACTGCCATCCACTCCGGTAGCAGGTGTCCCAGCCCGCGTCGTCCACGCAGGTCACGACGCGGACCCTGCTCAGCTTGGTGCCCGAGTTGTACTTCAGGTTGCTCCAGTAGCTCGTGGTGCCGCATCCGCTCTCGTTCCAGCGGTACGGCGTCGGGTCGATGGTCCCCATGCCGAGGTCGGCCTCGAAGAACACGTAGACCGGGTTGCCGTCGCATTTCGTGTCCCGCACGGCCATGTTGATGCCCGTCATGCCGCTGAACGTCCAGGTCCAGTTGGCCGAGCCGTACACCTCGCTGCCGGACGCGGTGGCCGCACCGGTCGCGGCCGAGGCGGTGCCCGTGAACGCCAGTGTCGCCGCCGACGCCACGGCGATCGCCGTGGCTGCCCGCCGCAGGTTCCTGCTCAGAATCCCCTTCATGTTCCCCTCCAGTGTGATAAATGAATGACGACTCCATGGGGGAGGCGTCATGCTTCGTATTCACTTCACCGACCGTGACCTGGCCCATGTCCGCGTCGCGGCCGCACCGGATCCGCTGTGGGAAACGGTTCTGGCCATGCAGAAGCTCACGCTCGACGGCATTCCCGCCTTCGCGCGCTGGCGGCGCCGGGTGCGGGAAGGCCTGCGGGAGCGTGACGCCAGGGCCGCGGTGCGGTTCCTGCAGACGATCGCGCCGCCTGCCCGGTACTTCCCGGACTTCCTCACCCCCGCCGAGTCCGCTTGCGGGCTGAAGGCGGGGCTGTCCGCGCTCCGCGGGACGCCGGCGGATCGGCTCGGGCGCGAAGTCGCGCTGATGGCGAAACACCACCGTCTGCCCGGTTGGACACAGGGGCTGGCGGCCGGTGCGAGCGCGGCGCTCGATCAGGTCGCCGGGGCGCTCCGGATCGCCCACGACACCCTGGTCGCTCCACATTGGACGAACGTGCGGACCCAGGTCGACACCGACCGCGCCTTGCGGTCACGTCTCGCCGTCGAAAGCGGAACCCTCGGTCTTCTCGAGTCGCTCCGGCCCGCTTTCCGTTGGGAGGAACCGGTCCTGACCGTGCGCTACCCCGTCGACCGCGACCTCCATCTCGAAGGTCGCGGTATCCGGCTCGTCCCGTCCTACTTCTGCTGGGATACCCCCGTCGCGCTCGCCGACGACGACCTTCCACCGGTCCTCGTCTTCCCGGTGTCCCACGAGCACGAGCCCGTTCCCCTGCCGAAACATCTGGCCACCCTGCTCGGCCGGACCCGCGCCGCCGTTCTGTACGCGGTCGCGGGCTGCCCCACCAGCGGCGAACTCGCCGACCGGCTCGGCATTTCGGCGGCCGCGGTTTCGCGGCACACCACGGTGCTCCGCGACGCCGGGCTCATCGCCAGCAGGCGCCACGGCGCCGTGGTGCTGCACAACCTCACGCCGATGGGTGCCGCGCTGCTGGGCTGAGCCCTCAGCGCACGATCCGCCACAGCGAGCAACTGTCGTCCCCCGCGTCGTCCTCGCAGATCCGGAAGGACGTCACGTCCGGGATCGTGGCGTTGCCGCAGCCGACCTTCGAGCCATTGCTGTCGCCGATGGTCAGCTTCGTCCCGTTCTTCTGGTTGTACTCGGCGTAGACGCCGTTGCCGTCCTGCTCTTCGTCGCACACCGCGGCGGCGTCGCGGACGGTGTCGTACTGCGCGTAGTCCTTTTCCTGCCAGATGGTGTAGCCGGTCGCCGCCTCCGCGGTCGAGGTTCCCAGTACCAGCGCCGAGATCATCGCGCCGCCGACGAGCATCGTTTTCCGGATCATCGTTCCCCTCCCCTTGGCCCTTCACGGGCATGGGAACAGCTTGCCGCCCGCCTCGCCGGCCGGTCGAGACTTTTGCGCCAGGGCGGAAAACCGCAGACAGGACAGGCCGTCCTGGCCAAGGAGCCACCGAGAGGCCATGATCATCGGACATGGTGGTTCCGGGAGGGGGACGACGGCCATGGCCAGATCATCGAACGCCGGGACGGCGGTCGCCGTCGGGGTGACCGCGTTGTGCGCGCTGGTCACTGTGGGAACTGAGTACGCGGGCGCGCTGGAACTACGGATCGGCTCGTTCGCGCTCGTCCTGCTTCCGCTTTTCTTCGCCTTCGTGATCACGGTCGCCCTCAACCTGTCGCTGTCCTGGCGGCGTCCGGAGGCGGCCGCACCGATCTGGTCCTGCGCCGGACAGCTCCTGCAATTGCTGACGGTGGTGTTCGTGGTGCGAGCCGGAGTGGTCCTGGGTACGGCGCTCCCCACGATCGTCGAGGCCGGACCGGCGATCCTCGTGCAGAGCCTCGGCAAGGCGGGAACGGCGCTGCTGGCCTTCCCTGCGGCCTTACTGCTCGGCTTCGGCCGCGCGAGTATCGGCGCCACGTTCTCCATCGGCCGCGAACCCAGCATCGCCCTGGTGACCGAGCGGTACGGCATCTCCGGCCCGGAGGGTTCCGGTGTTCTCGCCACTTACATCAGCGGCACGCTCTTCGGGTCCCTGTTCTTCTCGGCACTCGCGGGCATCGGCTCGGCGATTCCGCTGTTCAGTTCGACGGCGCTGGCGATGGCCTGCGGGGTCGGCAGCGGGGGCATGACGATCTCTTGCGCGGGTTCGCTCGCGCACGGCTCCCGCGACCTGCCCCAGGACGACATCGTCGCGCTGGCGACGGCCAGTGACGTGCTGACCTACATCACCACTGTGCTGCTGGGTGCTTTCATCGTCCTTCCGGTGCTGGAACGGCTGTACCGTTCCCCCACCGCCGTACGGAATCGGCTGGTCTCCGGGGACACCGCCGAGCCGGCGGCGACGGTCGTGCCCTCTCGGCTGGTGACCGGCTTGGCCGTGACCGTGCTTCTGCTCGTCACCGCGGGATGGCATGCGGCGCCGGGAATGCTCTTGCTGTTGGCCCTCGCCTTCGGGGTGCGGATACTCGGCGACCGGACCGGCCGGTTCGTGCCGACCGTGCTGTGGGCGGCGCTCGTCGGTGCCGCGCTGACCGTTCCGGGACTGCCGTGGTCGGCGACCATGGTGCGCGTCCTGTCCGCCGTCGACCTGCTGACGCTGGCGACCGCAGTGCTCAGCTGCGTCGGTCTGTGCGTGACCGTCCGGCAGCTGAGGATCCTGCGGACCATGAGCTGGCGCGCGGTCGTCGTGACGCTTCTCGTTTTCGCCGGTTCGTTCTTCACGTCGGCTTTGCTGGCCCAGATCGTTCTCGGGTTCACCTGATGAAAGGAAGGCCTATGAAGGTCCTGGTAACAGGCGGAAGCGGTTTCATCGGACAGCACGTCGTGCGCGAACTGCTGGCACGCGGGCACGACGTCACGGTGCTGGTCCGCACGCCATCCACGCACCTTCCCGACGCGGTGACAGTTCGACTCGGGGACCTCACCGACCTGTCCGAGGAACGACTCGATGCGATCGTCGCCGGTCATCAGGGCATCGTCGTCGCATCGGCCGCCGCCGTCGCCGCACCGCGCGGCGCCGACATCGCCGCGTTCTTCCACGATGCCAATGTCGCACCGGTCGCCAGGTTGCTCGCCGCCGGCTGCCGGGCGCAGACCGACCGCGCCGTCATCCTCGGCAGTTTCTACGCCACCCTCCAGCGCGAACAGCCGAAGCTCCGGTTGGCCGAACGCAGTCCGTATATCTCGAGCAGAATCGACCAAGCCGAGCGCGCCCGCGCCGCCGTCACCGCGGAAACCTCGGTGGCGATTCTCGAACTTCCATACGTGGCGGGCACGACTCCTGGCAGGCAATCACCTCTCGAACCCATGCTGCGCAGCATGTCCTTCGGTGATGCGAACATCTTCGTGTACCCCGGCACCACCGCGGTCGTGACCGTCACCCAGGCCGCGCGAGCGGCAGTCGCCGCCTTGGAACGTCGCGCGAACGGGAACTACCCGCTCGTCACGGCGAATCTCCCGTGGGCAGATCTCTTCACGCGTCTCGCGACCGCGAACGGCCGCCCTCCGAAACGCATCTGGAAACTGCATCCCCGCGCCGTCGAACTGCTGCTCCGCTGGGCGGGGATCCGCCAACGCCGCCAAGGATTCACGCTCGGTTTCGACCCGGCGCAATGGAGTGAACTGCACGCCACCGCCATGGTCCTCGACCCGGACATCGCTCGCGCCGAACTCGGCGTCGAGCCGGACGACCTCGATAAAGCACTTCGCACATAATCTTTAAGTGCGCACCTTTCGAGAATGTCCCTGATCTTTCGGACAATTCGGAGAAACCATTCCAAAGCATTATTCGATGGATCCTTGTCCGGACCGTGAACATTCCGGGCTTTCCATCGCGAAAGCCCGCCAGTGGCGGAAACGCGGAGGCAGAACGGGGTTCCGCGCGCCTGGGTGCAGCCGGAACGATCCGCGACTTTCGTCTTACTACCTAGGAAGGTATTCCGGCTCTCCCGTCGCGGGAAACATTTGGGCGGCCGGCATCGCCCTCGTTCCTCCTACGACCACCAGGCGGCTCGGCCGCCCGAAGGTGAGCAACCATGCGGAAAATCGCTTCAATCGCTCTCGGGTTCCTGGCGGCGGCACTCGCGGTGTCCACGCCCGGGATCGCACAGGCCCAAACGGATTCGGGCGTCCAGCCCTCGATCATCGGCGGGGGCACCGCCACGGAGACCTACAGTTTCATGGTCTCGCTCAACAACGGTTGCGGCGGCAGCCTCGTCGCGCCTCAATGGATCGTGACGGCCACCCACTGCGGCGGCGCGTCGCAGGGCCGGATCGGCTCGACGAACAAGTACTCCGGCGGTGAAGTCGGCAGGATCGACCGCCGGGTCAACAAGCCGGGCACCGACCTCACCCTCATGCACCTGTCCACGGCCGTTCGCGCCACCCCGGTCGCGATGGCCACGAGCAATCCGGCGCCGAACACCACCGTGCGTCTCCTCGGCTGGGGATGCACCAGCTGGCCGAGCTGCAGCACTCCGACCACGCTGCGCCAGATCGACCTCCGGGTGCTTCCCAGCAGCTCCTGTTACGCCGGCGGTGGCGGTTCCGGTGATGTCTGCATCTCCGGTGATCGCGGGCATTCCGCCTGCCACGGTGATTCCGGCGGACCGGCGGTCGTCGGCACCACCGGGCGCTGGACGCTGGTCGGCGAGACCCACGGCCCCGGCGACAACGGCGGCGAATGCGCCACCAGCACCCTCTACACCGGCATCGCCCAGCACCTGAGCTGGATCAGGCAGCAGACCGGCTCCTGATCACCGGGCACCGGCACGCCTCGGTCCGCGAGGCGTGCCGGTTCTGCCTCAGCGCCGGGTGAGGACCCGCTTGCCCAGCCATCCGGCGTAGACGGCCAGTCCGGCGACACCGGCCTTCCGCGTGGGGCGGGCCGCGATCGCCAGGCCGATGGCGAGTTCGGTGGCGCCGTTGCGGTAGGTCCAGTTGCGGACGTCGTCGGCGAACGCCATCTTCGTCACGGGTTCGAAAGCGGCCGGAGCGGCGAAGTGGGCGAGCCCGGTCGCGGCGATGCCGAGGCCGAGGAGCTTGCCGGTGCGTGCGGACATGGAGTTGCCTTTCTGTTCGTTCAGTCGAGGACGCCGGCGCGGCGCCAGAGCCGTCGGCTCGGGCCGCCGATGAGGCCGATCTCGGTGAAGTAGTCGACGGCCTTGGCCGCCCACGCCGCCTTGGTCCGGCGCCAGTGCGGGTTCGCGGTGGCGACCTGGCGGGCTTCGCGCGGGTCGAGGCCGACGGAGGTGTATGCCTTGGGGTGCAACAGCTCCGACGTCGCGACGTAGGCCATCCCGGCGATCGCCCAGCGGATCAGTTCGCGGCCGACGCGACCATGACGGGCCCAGGCCCGGCCCAGTTCGTCCTTGGCGAAGCTGATGTGGCGTGCCTCTTCGATCACGTGGATGCGGGAGATCATCCGGATCATCGGCTGCAGGCTGTCGTCACGCATCATCTCGCGTTGCATGCCGTCGGCGAGTTCTTCGACGTAGATGGCGCCGGCGAACAGCAACGCCGGACCGCAGATCGCGCCGAACACCTTGCCCGCGCGGTGCGCCGTGCGGCTCGGACGCCGGACGACACCGCCGCTCTTCTCGATCGAGCGGGCGAACATGGTGCTGTGACGGCATTCGTCGGCGATCTCGGTGAGTGCGTACTGCGCGTTGTGGGTCGTCGGGTCGCTGTTGTAGACGTGCCGGACGAGGCCCTGCATGAGGATCAGCTCGAACCAGATGCCCGACGCGGCGGCGGCCGCGGCCTCCTGACGGCTCAGTTCGGCGCGCTGCCCGTCGTCGAGCCGGTCCCACAACGCCGTGCCGTACAAGGAACAGCGCTCCGGCGCCTTGCCGTACGCGCCGTCGACCAACGGTGCCTGCCAGTCGACGTCGACGTCCGGGTCGTAGGAGTGCCGCGCGGAGGAGCGCTGCAGACGCTCGGCGACCCGTTCGCTTTCGGTGTTCGCGGTCATGACGACCTCCTTGGATCCGTGTGCTCCGGCAGCGGTCCGCCGCCGTCCGGGATGACCTGTCCGGAATCCCGGTAGGCCACCGCCTCGTGGAAACCATCGCGTTCGGCGAACTCGCGGAACCAGCGGCCTTCCGGGCTGTGCCGGGTGATGCCGTCGAACAGCGTCGCGAGTGTCTGGGTGCCGGAAAGGCCCATGTTGTCGTAGGCCTGGTTGATCATCAGCTTCTGCATCACCAGCTGGTTCGTCGGCACCCCGGCCATCCGGTCGGCCAGTTCCTCGACGGCGGTTTCGAGCCTTTCGGGTTCCACCGCCTCGAGTGCGAGTCCCCATTCCGCCGCGGTGGCGCCGTCGATGGTGTCGCCGGTGAGCAGCATCCGCTTCGCGCGCTGCGCCCCGACGCGGTAGACCCACATCGCGGTCGTCGGGCAGCCCCAGACGCGGGCGGGCGGATAGCCGATGCGGGCGTCGGTCGCCATGATCAGCACGTCGCACGACAGCGCGATGTCGCTGCCGCCGGCGATCGCGTGCCCTTGCACCTGACAGACGGTGGGTTTCAGCGACCGCCACAGGCTGAAGAAGTCGTCGGTGTTGCGTTTCATCACCCGGTAGTCCTTGATCGGATCCCAGACCGGGCCCTGGTTCCAGCGGCCTTCGGCGTCGCCCTCGGCGAACTGCTTGAGGTCGTAGCCGGCACAGAACGACCGGCCTTCGCCGCGCACCACGATCACCCGGACGGCGTCGTCCTCGTTCGCCAGTTCCACGGCCTGCCGGATCTCGCCGGGCATGACGTCGTTGATCGCGTTGAGCCGCTCGGGGCGGTTCAGGGTCAGGTAGGCCTTCCGGTCTTGGACGCGATACGTGAGCGTCTCAAACGCCATCGGAGCCTCCCAGCGCGCGAAGGGTGAAGGTGACCAGGTGCGGGATCGTGTCCGGACCGCTCTCCCCCGCCAACGGGCCGACCAGCATCTCCGCGCCCGCGCCGACCAGTGCCGCGGCAGTCGCCTCCGCGTCCTGCGCCGGCAGCAGCCCCCGCTTCACGCCGTCGGCGATGTTCCTGGCGATGACCTCGCGGAACGCGCGACGGAAGACCAGGCGCTCGGCCTCCACCACGGCGTCGACCGGCTCGGCGAGCAACGCGTACGCCAGCCTCGGCGCCTTCAACGCCCGCCCGGCGAAGGTCTCGATCACGGCGACCACCCGCTCGCGGACGTCGCCTTGGGAAGCGGCGGCCTCGACGGCGTCGACCTCCCGCGAGACGACCTCGCGGAAGACCTCGACGACGAGGTCGGCCTTGGACGGGAACTGCCGGTACACGCTGCCGGTGCCCACACCCGCCCGCGTGGCGACCGCGGCCATGGAGCAGCCCGCGTAGCCGGTCTCGGCCAGCAGTGCGATGGCCGCGGCCAGGATCTCGCCTCGCTGCGAGTCCAGTCTGGCCTGCGTCTTCGGAGTCCGTCGGTACGGCATGGAAAGGAGTGAAGCACGGATTCCGCACTTCAGCAACGGGCGGTTCCGCCGGTGGCGCGTGAAGGCCTCCTTCCCTCGGCTGAGCCGAGGGAAGGAGGCCTTCACGCGCTGGGGCACTCAGCTGCGGTTGATGGTGAACGTGCTCGTCGTGTTCCGGATGTCTTCGGCGTTGTCGCTCAGGGTGAGTCCGGAGAACGTCGCCGAGCCGACGGCCGGGCCCTGGCCCGGTTCCGGCAGCTCGTTGACCCAGATCCCGATCCCCGACTTCGCGTCGAACTCGTCACCGCTGCGGTGCGCTCCGGTGATCGACACGTTCGTCAGCACCGTGTCCTCGACCGGGTTCTCCGGACGGCTTCCGGAGTACTTGGTCTGGAACATGATGCCGCTGTACGTCGGGCTTTGTATGTCCACATCGGACACTCGGATACCCCGGAACTCCTTGGAGGCGGAGAACATCCAGATCGCGGGGAACGTCTGCTGCCCCCAGAAATGACCACCGGTGCGGACCAGTGAGACGTTCTGGACGGTCGTCGGCTGCGGGCCGAAGCCGAGGAACGGATAGCCGAAATCGAGCGAGCTGATCGTGATCCCCGAGTACGTCAACGTGTCCGCGATGTACAGATTCCGGAAGGTGTTGCCGTACCCGCCGTACACCGCCAGCCCGGCCGCGCGCCACGGAAGCAGCACGGTCAGATTCTCGAACACGTTGTCGTACTGGTTGCCCGCGTTGAGGTCCGTGGCGGCGAACAGCGCGAAACTGTCGTCACCGGTGGAGCGGGCTTCGTTGTCGGTCACCCGGTTTCCCGTGCTGCCGTTGGTGAAGTTGACGCCGTCGGCGAACATGTCGCGGATCCGCGAGTTCTTCACCGTCGTGTTGTCCACATTGGTCGCCCACAGCAGGCACATCTGGTGCTCCACCCAGATGTCGTCGATGGTCATGTTCGTGACGTTCGTGAAGTTGAAGACCTTGCCTGGCCCGTCGATCCGGGACGTGTAGTTCCCGAACACGGCGAATCCGCGGAACGTCGAACCGCTCGCGCTCGCCTGCGCGTCGAACCCGATGTCGGTGTTCTCCTGCCCGGCTGGCGCGGTGAACTTCGTGAACCACGGACCGGCGCCGAGCACCGTGACCGGCTTGCCGTAGACGGTGAGCTTGTTCGTCACCGGATACTGCCCCGGCGGCAGGAAGACGCCGGTGAGGTTCGGATCCTGGCGCACCTTGTCCAGCGCGGCCTGCACATCCTTCTGGGTGAACCCGGCCGGGACGGCGTAGCGCGCCGGGTCGGGGTTCGCGGCCGCCGTGGCCAGCTCGAAGTTCACGAAGTCGATCGCGTAGTTCAAGCCGTTGCCGGCGTCCTTCTGCAGCTTGATCTTGTGCCCGGCGGGAACGGTCGTGCCGAGAAGCATGCTGGCCTCGTCGTAGATGTGCCGAGCGGGACCGGCTCCCGGTGAGTTCTGCGGAAAAGCCTCAGGGCCGTAAAGCCACGCATGGCGCGAAGTCAGGTCGATGGCCTTCAGGAACGTGCCGTCGACGTAGACGTTCAGCGTCGAGTTCTGCCCGCCGCCACCCGCGGCGTCCGGCATCGAGAACCGGGTCACCAGGGTGTTCGTGGCCGCGCGGGTGGTGAACTCGACCGAGGCCCCGGTCGAGTTCAGCGTCACCGCCTTGCGGCCCGACGCCTCCCCCGCGAGATCGCCGATCTTGCGGTTCGGACCGATCACGGACGCGCCGCCCGCGATCACGCCGTCTTCGGCCTCGTACATGTCGTAGGGCATGTTCGCGCCGCGGCCGACGAACAACGCTTGTGTGCTCGTGTTGTTGCCCTGTTTGGCGGGCACCTCGTTGGCGTCGTTCGCGACGACGGTCTTGACCGTGTACCGGCCGTTCCCGGCCGTCCAGGTGCCCACGTTCACCGGCGGCGCGGTGGCCCCGGCGGCGATCGCGCCGGAGTACGAGCCGCTGAGCGTCTTGACGACGGCGCCGCTCTGATCGGTGATCGTCACCGTGACGCCGTGCGCGCCACCCGCCGAAGCGACCGTGCCCTGGTTGCGCACCGCCGTGGAGAAGGTCACGGTGCCGCCCGCCGTCGGGTTGTTCGGCGACCAGGCGGTGGCCGCGACGAGGTCGGAACTCTGGACAGGGCTGACGACGAGCGCCGTCGAGCCGGTGTAGGAGTTGTTGGCCTCGTCCTGCTCGACGACGGCGTTGGTCTCGTCGACCTTCGCGATGACTTGGTGACTACCCGCTTCCCGGGTGCCGATATCCGCCGAGACCGTCGCCGACGCTCCCGCGGCGAGCGCGCCGACCGGTGCCGTGCCGACCTTCGCCGTGCCCAGGTAGAGGTTCACGTTCGTCGCGCTCGACGCCGCGGTCCCGGCGTTGCGGACGGTCGCCGACACCGTGATCGCGTCGGTCTCCACCGGATTCGCCGGCGACCACGAGACACCCGACACCGTGAGGTCGGGATTCGGGGCTGGGACACCGAAAACCTGGAATTCCGCGGCCTGACCGCCGGGCGCACCGGAGTTGGCGGTGATCCGCAGCCGGACGTCGGCGGCGCGGCCACTCACCGGGATCGTCACGGTGTTGCCGCTCGACGGGGTGAACGTATACGTCTGCGCGGGCACCAGCGTGGTGAACGCGGTCGCCCCCTGGTCACGCCCTTCGACCGCGATCGTCTGCGTGCGCTGGGCCCACGCCGGATCCGGGTTGAGCTTGACCACGACACGGTCGAGGTCGCCGTTGGATCCCAGCGCCACGGTCAGCAGGTTCGGATACGCCGCCCCCTCCCAATAGGTGGTCACGGAGTCGTCGTTGGCGTTGGCCGCGACGTAGGAATGCTGCACCGAAGACGCCGTGATCGGCTTGCCCAGCGCGAGATTCGTGCCGGCGCGCGTACCCGTCCTGGTCACCGTGCCGCTGCTCGGCGACTGGTTCCCCGCCGCGTCGCGGGCCCGCACGGAATACGCGACGGTCGCGCTGTCCGGCTGGTCGTCGGTGTAGGTCAGGACGTCACCGCCGACACTGCCTCGCAGCTGCCCGTTGGCGTACACGTCGTAGCCCGCGACCCCCGTGTTGTCGGTCGAGGCCGACCACGTGAGCCGGATCTTGCCGCTCGACGGTTCGGTGTAGGCGAGGTTCCCTGGCGCGGACGGCGGCTGCGTGTCCCCGCCAGCCGGGCCGTGCACTTCGAACTCCGAGAGCTGGGCCGCCGGCCAGCCGGTGTTGGCGGTGATGTTCAGCCGCACGAACCGGGTGTTCCCGGTGACGTCGAGGGTGACGGTGTTGCCCGTCGCCGGATCGAACCGGTGGCCCGCCGACGGGACGAGATCACTGAAGCTCGCGCCGTTCCCGCTGCCCTGCACCGAGAACGTCTGGGTGCGGGCTTCCCAGCCGGAAGGCAGTTTGAGCACGAGCCGGGCGACGTTCGTGGCCGCGCCGAGATCGGCCTGGATCCATTGCGGGAACTGGTTGTTCGTGCTTTCCCAGTAGGTGGCCTGGTTCCCGTCGCCGACGTTCGAGACGGCGTAACCGGGCAGCTGACTGCTGGCGGTGTAGGTCGCGTCGGCCGCTTCGGCGGCCGCGAAAGCCGTCGGGGCTTCGCTCGCGGCCACGGCGGGTGGGGCCAGGAGAAGGGACAGGGCGGCGTACGTCAGAAGGCGCCTCGTTCGCATGACATTCCTCTGTTCCGGGAGGGGACTGAGCGGAATCTTCCTGACTCTTGTCATGTTCTTGCGCTGAAATGTTCAAGAATTACAACCCATGGGGCGCCGCAAGTCAACGGCCGGGGCTAAATCGCGTGACCGGCCGGAAACACGCTGCTAACGTCCGGCCCGACCAGGTGCTTTCCCGGAAAGAAGGAGAACGGCGTGCGCCGAGCTGTCGAGTCCCCGAGCCGTATGGACCTTTCGACAGCCCTGGAGCCGTTCATCCATGAAGTACCTGAACCTCGGAATCCTCGCCCATGTCGACGCCGGTAAGACGAGCCTGACGGAGCGCCTGCTCCATCACACCGGCGCCATCGGCACCCTCGGCCGCGTCGACGCCGGGGACACCCGCACCGACACGATGGAGCTGGAACGCCGTCGCGGCATCACCATCCGCTCGGCCGTCGTGTCCTTCCGCGTCGGCGACCTGCGCGTCAACCTGATCGACACCCCGGGCCACCCGGACTTCATCGCCGAGGTCGAACGCGCGCTGCGGGTGCTCGACGGCGTCGTCCTCGTCGTGTCCGCCGTCGAGGGCGTGCAGGCGCAGACCAGGGTGCTCATGCGCGCGCTCAAGCGGCTGCGGATCCCCGTGCTGATCTTCGTCAACAAGATCGACCGGGCGGGCGCCCGCCACGACGGCCTCCTGGCCGACCTCGCCGAACGCCTCGACGTCGCCTGCGTGTCGATGTCGGAGGTCGACGGCCTCGGCACGGCGACCGCGAAGGTCCGGCCGCTCTCGCCGTCGGCGGAGCAGGCCGAGCAGCTCGCCGAGCACAGCGACGCCTTCCTCGCCGCGTATCTCGAAGACGCCGTGACGGCCGACGATTACCGGGCCGAGGTCGTCCGCCAGATCAGGCTCGGCGCGGTCTCCCCTGTCTACTTCGGCTCCGCACGCAGCGGCGAAGGGATCGCCGAACTGACTTCGGGTATCCGTGAATTCCTTGGCGGTGCTGGAAAATCCGCGCCGGACGATCGATTGCGCGCCGCCGTGTTCAAGATCGAACGCGGCCGCGCGCACGAGAAGATCGCCTATGTCCGCGTGTTCTCCGGCGAGATCGGCGCGCGGGACCACGTCCGGTTCCATCGCCCTGGCGGGGCGGTCACGGCGGAGGCGAAGGTGAGCGCGGTGCGCGTCTTCGAACTCGGCGACGAGACCGTCGAGGCCCGCGCGAGGGCCGGGCAGATCGCCAAGATCACCGGGCTCAAGGAGATCCGGATCGGCGACCTCCTCGGCGTCCCCGAAGACGACGGTGTGTCCCCACAGTTTCCCCCGCCCGCCTTGGAAACCGAGGTCGTCCCGGCCGACCCCGCCGAGACGGCGTCGGTGTTCACCGCACTGCAGGAGCTGGCGGAACAGGATCCGCTGATCACCGTCCGGCAGGACGACGAGACCCGCAAGATCTCGGTGCGGCTCTACGGCGAAGTGCAGAAGGAGATCATCGCGGACACACTCGCCACTGAACACGGCCTCGACGTCGGCTTCAGCCTCACCCGGCCGGTGTGCGTCGAACGGCCGATCGGCACGGGGCACGCGGTGTGGCTCATCACGGAGAAGCGGAATCCCTTTTTCGCGACGGTCGGCCTACGGGTCGGCCCGGGCGCCCCCGGATCCGGCCTGACCTTCGGCCTCGACGTCGAACTCGGCTCCCTCCCGCTCGCGTTCCACAAGGCCATCGAGGAGACCGTCGACGCGACACTGCGGCGGGGCCCGTCCGGCCGGGAGGTGATCGACTGCGTGGTGACCGTCACCCACACCGGGTACTTCAGCCCGGTCAGCGCGGCGGGCGACTTCCGCAAGGTCACCCCGTTCGTGCTGGAAGAAGCGCTGCGGGACGCGGGGACCGAGGTGCTCGAACCGGTCAGCCGCGTCGAGGTGGAACTGCCCGCGGACTCGGTGACCGCGACGCTCTCCAGGCTGGTCGAATGCGGCGGGCTCGTCACCGGTTCGGTGGTGCGCGGTGACCGGGCCGAGCTGACGGGGGTGCTGCCGCTGGGCGAGGTCGCCCGGTTCGAGCAGCAGCTGCCCGGTCTCACGCACGGCGAAGGCCTGATGACCACCGAACCGGCGGGCCACCGGCCCCGGGTTAGCCCGAATCGGCCAATGCCCGGCTAGCCGGAACGAGTACGTTCTTGGTGGACGGCGAAATCCGCCGTCCGAGGGAAAGGGCCACGATGGATCAGTTTCGCGACACCGCTTCGGCGTTGCGGGAGCTCACGGAGTCGATGCGGCTCGACGAGCCCCGTGACGAGTTGCTGGAACGGGTGGCGAAGAAGGTGGTCGGCCTGCTGCCCGGAGCGGACGCGGCCACGGTGACGCTGTACTCCGACGGCGAGCCGAGCACCGTCGCCGCCACCGACGAGTCCCTGCTCCCCCTGGACAAGGCGCAGTACAGCGCGGACGAGGGCCCGTGTCTGAAAGCCGCCGAGAGCGGCACGATCGTGCGGACCCTGCTGGACGCCGACGCGGCCGAACGCTGGCCGGATTTCGCCGCCACCGCCGAACTGCTCGGCGTGCGGACCGCGCTGGCCTGCCCGTTGTTCGTCCCGGACGAGTCGCACTTCAGGCGGCGGGCGTCCGAGCCGCTGTCCGGCGCGCTCAACGTCTGGAGCTTCGAGGAGAACGCCTTCGATCCGGTGGAGGCGGCCCTGGTCGCGATGTTCACCTCGGCGATCTCGGCGATCATCCTGACCGCGTCCCGCTGGGCCGCCGCCGAACGGCAGGCGGAGACCCTGGTCGCCGCGTTGGAGACCAGGGACGCCATCGCCACCGCGAAGGGAATCGTGATGGCACGTCTGGAGCTGAACGCCGATGAGGCCTTTCGCTGGCTCACCGAGGCGTCGCAGCACACGAACCGCAAGATCCGGGAGATCTCGGTGCTGATCGCCGAGGATCCGAGCGCGGTCTTCGGGCGTTAGCCCAGCGAGATCCGGCGGCCCTCGCGTGAGGACTCGAGGCCGGCTTCCGCGAGCCTGATGCCGCGCACCCCCGCCATGAAGTCGTAGGGGTGCGGGGCGTCGTCCACGACGTGGCGGATGAACTGCTCCCACTGCGCGCGGAAACCGTTGCCGAAGTCCTCGTTGTCCGGCACTTCCTGCCACTGCGACCGATAGGACCGCGTTTCCGCCAGGTCCGGGTTCCACACCGGCTTCGGCGTGGCCTCCCTCGGCTGGATGACGCATTTGTGCAGACCGGCGACCGCGCTACCCTTGGTGCCGTCGACCTGGAACTCCACCAGTTCGTCGCGGTGGACCCGCACGCACCAGGACGAGTTGAGCTGGGCGATGACCCCGCCTTCGAGCTCGAAGATCGCGTACGCGGAGTCGTCGGCCGTGGCCGCGTACCGGTCGCCCTTCTCGTCGACACGCTCCGGGATGTGGGTGACGGCCTTCGCGGTCACGGCGTTGACGGCGCCGAAGAGGTTCTCCAGCACGTAGTTCCAGTGGCAGAACATGTCGACGACGATGCCGCCGCCGTCTTCGGCGCGGTAGTTCCAGCTGGGGCGCTGCGCGGCCTGCCAGTCGCCCTCGAAGACCCAGTAGCCGAACTCGCCGCGCACGGAGAGGATCTGGCCGAAGAAACCGCTGTCGATCAGGCGCTTCAGCTTGAGCAGACCGGGCAGGTACAGCTTGTCGTGGACGACGCCGTTCTTGACCCCGGCCGCCTCGGCGTGCCGCGCCAGCGCGAGGGCGCCTTCGACCGATTCGGCCACCGGCTTCTCGGTGTAGATGTGCTTGCCCGCGTCGATGGCGCGGACGATCGACTTCTCGCGGACCGCGGTCAGCTGCGCGTCGAAGTAGAGCGGGAGGTCGTCGTCGCCGAGCGCGGCGTCGAGGTCGGTGGTCCAGCGGGTCAGCCCGTGCCGGGTGGCGATCTCTTCGAGCTTGTCCGCGTTGCGCCCCACCAGGACCGGCTCCAGCTGGACCCGCGAACCGTCGGCCAGCTCGACCCCGCCGGCCTCCCTGATCGCCAGGACCGAGCGCACCAGGTGCTGCCGATAGCCCATCCGCCCGGTGACGCCGTTCATCACGACGCCGAGTTTCCGCGTGGTCATCCGTTCTCCTTTGAAAGCGCTTTCCTGACCACATCCTGAAAGCGCTTTCTCACCCTGTCAAGACCGATGCGAGGAAAGTCCCTCCGGCTCAGGAAGCGGGATCGTAGGCGCGCACGGCGTCGAGGTACTCGGTGATGGCGTCCCGGTTGCGGAGCAGGCATTCGGCCCGCCGGGTCATCCGGTCCCGCTCGGCCTCCAGGGTCTGGAGCATCTCCGCGGTCGCGTCCGGGAAGTAGATCTGCCGGGGTTTGTCCAGGCACGGCAGGATCTGCTTGATGATCCTGGTGGGCAGCCCGGCGTCGAGCAGGCCGCGCACCTGGATGACCCGGTCGACCGACGGCTCGGCGTAGTCGCGGTAGCCGTTCGCCAGCCGTTCCGAGATGATGAGACCCTGCTCCTCGTAGTACCGCAGCAGACGGCGCGACGTCCCCGTCCGCTCCGCCAGCTCCCCGATCCGCATGTGCGCCACCTCACTTCGGCCGACTTGACCTTCACATCTATGTGATGGTTCGAGCATACGGAGCATGACTTCGAAACTCCCGCTCGGCGCGCTGCTCGCGCTGACCACGGCGGCGTTCGTCACCGTCCTGACCGAGGCGCTGCCCGCCGGCGTGCTGCCCGCGATGAGCGCCGGGCTCGGCGTCGGCGAAGCGGCGACCGGGCAACTGGTGACGGTGTACGCGATCGGCACCGCACTGACCGCGATCCCCCTGTCCGCCGCGACCGCGGGCTGGCGCCGCAAACGTTTGCTCCTGGCCGGAGTGGCCGGGTTCGCCGTCGCCAACACGGTCACGGCGCTGTCCACGAACTATCCCCTGACCCTCGGCGCGCGGTTCGTCGCCGGGATCGCGGCGGGCGTGGTCTGGGCACTGCTGGCCGGTTATGCCCGGCGGCTGGCGCCGGAAGCGGTGCAGGGCAAGGCGATCGCCGTCGTGATGACCGGTATCCCGCTCGCGCTTTCGCTCGGCATCCCCGCCGGCACGTTCCTGGGCGGCGTCTTCGGCTGGCAGGTGACGTTCTCGCTGATGTCGGTGCTCGCGCTCGGCCTGCTGGGCTGGATCGCGGTGGGCGTCCCCGACTTCCCCGGACAGGACAAGAGCGGCAGGCTCCCGGTGCGCAAGACCCTCGCCGTGCCCGGGGTCGCCGCGGTGCTGTTCGTGACGCTGACGTTCGTGCTGGCGCACAACATCCTCTACACCTACATCGCCACCTTCCTCGAACACGTGTCGATGGGCGGCGCGGTCGACCGGATCCTGCTGGTGTTCGGGCTGGCTTCGATGGTCAGCATCTGGCTCGTCGGCGTCCACATCGACCGGCGGCTGCGGGCGCTGACCGTCGCGGGCACCGTGCTCGTGGCGCTCGGTGCGACGCTTTTGGCTCTGCTGGGCGGGAATCCGGTCTTGGTCTACGTCGCGGCGACACTGTGGGGGCTCGGCTGGGGCGGCGTGCCGACGCTGCTGCAGACCGCCGCCGCGCGGGCGGGTGACAAGGGCGGCGCGGCGGACACCGCGCAGGCCATGCTGGTCACCCTGTGGAACGCGGCGATGGCGGGCGGCGGGATCGCCGGCGGCGTCCTCCTCGACGGTTTCGGCGCCGGGTCGTTCCCCTGGAGTGTCCTGGTGCTGCTCGTGCCGACGCTGGCCGTGGTGCTGGTGGCGCGACGGCACGGGTTCACAGCGGCAGTTCCGGATGACTCCGGATCGCCTCGAGAACCAGGTCGACCGCGGCGCGAGGCGCGGACCCGCGCCTGATCGCCGCGGTGATGGAGCGGTCGACCGGCGTCGCGAGCTCGCGGGTGGCGACGCGGTACCGCTTGTCGACGGCGAGGCCGGGCAGGAGCGCGATCGAAAGCCCGGCCTCGACGTGCTGCAAGGTCATCATGTAGTTGCTGAACCGGGCGATCACGCGCGGCTCGAAACCGGCTTCGCGGCAGAGCCGGGTCGCGAGGTTCGCCATGTACGACTGGGGGATGTCGAACGCCCAGGGCTCGCTCGCGTAGGCGGCGAGGTCGGCGGGACCCCGGCCCGCGGCCGGATGGCCTGGCGGGACGACGAGCACGATCGGGTCGGTCGCGAGCGGCACCAGGTCGATGTCGGGCCCCAGCGGTTGCTCGACGAAATCCGTGGTCGTGACGATGACGTCGGCGTCGCCGACCCGGAGCGCGGGCATGCTGACGTGCGGTTCGAGTTCGAGCAGTTCGATCTGGAGGCTCGGATGCGACCGGGCCAGCCGGTTCACCGCGGGGACGGCGATGGTGTGGATCGCGCTCTGGAAGGCGCCGAGGCGGACGTGCCCCGCGGGCCCCTCGCCGAGGCCGCGCAACTCGGCCTCGACGGTGTCCATGTGGTCGAGGATCGCTCGCGCGCGGCGGGCCAGCATGCGCCCGGCCGGGGTCAACCGGACGCGGCGGCCGGTGCGTTCCAGCAGCCGCGTGCGGGTCTCGGCCTCGAGGACCGCCAGTTGCTGGGACACGCTCGACGCGCTCAGGTTGGCCGCCTTGGCGACCGCGCGGACGGTGCCGAGCGTGTCGAGCCTGCTCAGCAGGCTGAGCCTCCACGGATTGAGCATGGCACCCATTGTTGTACGGATCAGCCGAACAGCACAGCCGGAATTGTGAGCTGGACGTGTCGCTCGGCTCCGACTTACCGTCGGAACATGGCTGCTCCCCTCACCGACCTGTCCACCACCGACCGTTTCTGGGCCGACGCCGACCGGCATCTCGTGCGCTACGCCGGAGCTGGCGACTTCACCCGCGAGATCATCGACCACGCCGCCGGGAGCTACCTGTTCACCGAGTCCGGGCGGCGGATCCTCGACTTCACGTCCGGGCAGATGAGCGCGATCCTCGGGCATTCGCATCCGGAGATCGTCGAGACCGTGCGGCGGCAGATCGGCTCGCTGGACCACCTGTTCAGCGGGATGCTGAGCCGCCCCGTCGTCGACCTCGCGCGACGGCTGGCCGAAACCTTGCCGTCGCCGCTGGAAAAGGCGCTGCTGCTGACCACCGGCGCGGAGTCCAACGAGGCCGCGATCCGGATGGCGAAACTGGTGACCGGGAAGCACGAGATCGTGTCGTTCGCCCGGTCGTGGCACGGGATGACGCAAGCGGCGGCGAACGCGACCTACAGCGCGGGCCGCAAGGGTTACGGCCCGACCGCGCCCGGCAACTTCGCCATTCCCGCGCCGAACTCCTACCGGCCCGACTTCCTCGGCCCGGACGGGGAACTGGACTGGAAACGCCAGCTGGACTTCGCGTTCGAGATGATCGACGCCCAGTCCGTCGGCAGTCTGGCGGCGTGCATCGTCGAACCGATCCTGAGCTCCGGCGGGATCATCGAGCCGCCGGTGGGCTATTTCGCCGCGCTGCAAGAGAAATGCCGGGAGCGCGGGATGCTGCTGATCCTCGACGAGGCGCAGACCGGCTTGTGCCGCACGGGAAACTGGTACGCCTTCGAACGCGACGGCGTCGTCCCCGACATCCTCACGCTGTCCAAGACGCTGGGCGCCGGACTCCCGCTGGCCGCCGTGATCACCAGCGCGGAGATCGAGCAGGAGGCGCACGACCGCGGCTATCTGTTCTTCACCACGCATGTCGCGGACCCGCTGGTGGCGGCCGTCGGGAACACCGTGCTCGACGTCCTCACCCGCGACCGCCTCGACGAACGCGCCACCGAACTGGGCGCCTTCCTCCGCCGCGGCCTCGACGACCTCGCCGCCCGTCATCCCGTCGTCGGCGACATCCGGGGGCGGGGCCTGCTGGTCGGCGTGGAACTCGTCGTGGACCGCGCCACGAAACGGAGCTCCGACGAACTGGGCGCGCTGGTCACGCGGCGCTGCCTCGAATTGGGGCTGCACATGAACATCGTGCAGTTGCCGGGGATGGGCGGGGTCTTCCGGATCGCTCCGCCGCTGACGGCCACCGAAGACGAGCTGGCGGAGGGGCTGGCGGTGCTGGATCAGGCGATCGGGGACGCAAGCGCGTAAAGGCAAGCCGGTCTTGGGGCGCGTTGGTCGTGAGTGGCGTTTCGGGTTAGAACCCGAAACGCCACTCACGACCCGCTGAACTCCCGAAGCAACCGGGCGACCTCGCCAGGCCGCTCCAAGAACGGCGAATGCCCGGCGCCTTCGACGACCTCCACCCGCGCCCCGACCGCCGAGTAGCGCGCGAAAGTCTTGTCACAGTCGTAAAAGCGGTCCCTGCGCCCGAGAATCACCAGGCACGGCAGCCCCAAGGCGGCCACTTGCGCATCCAGAGGACGAAATGCGAGCAGTCGCGCGCGTTCCACGAGTACCACCCGGGCCATCGCGGGCGCGGTGACCGCGTGATCGGCCAAGTCCTGCAAAGGATCGTCGAACCAGCCCGCTCGGCGGAACCGCGAAGCGAACCGCACCCACGGACTGTGAGCCACGAGCCGTACGAGCGCGCTGGCCATCGGCAGCAGAACCGAACTGCCTGGCGGAAAGGACGCGTAGCTGTAATCCGGTGCCTGCCCGATCAACACCACGGAACCCACCCGCGACGAGATTTCGGCCAGCGCCAAGGCGACATCCGCACCGAAGGAGTGACCGGCGACCAGAACGTCCTCGACGCCCAGCTCATCGAGAACACCGGCGACCATGCGCGCCTGCGACACCGCGTCGAGCCCGGACGAACCACCGGTGCATCCGTGTCCCAGCAGATCCACCCGGATCACGTGATGCGCCGAGGACAGGCCGAGGGTGAGCCGGTCGAACCAGTGCACCGACCCGCAATACCCGTGCAGCAACACCACCGGCGGCCCGGCGCCGTCCTGGCGCACATGGACGGCGACGCCGTTCACGTCGAGGATGTCACCGATGGGGGAACGAGCCACACTCCCAAAACTAGCTCAGACCGATGCGCTCTCCCGGCTGCGGGACAACAGGAAGGCCGCGATCCCGGCGGGCAGGAACATGAGCACGCCGTAGACCCCGGCGGGCACGGCCATCGCCTTGTCGCCGAGCACGGAGAACGCCACGGCGATCGCGAGGGTGGCGTTGTGCACACCGATCTCCATGGCGGACGCGATCGCCTGCCCGCGGTCCACCCGGAACAGCCGCGGCACGTAGTACCCGATCGCGAGGCTGAGCACGGAAAGCGCCAGCGCCACCGGCCCGAGCGTGCCGATGTTGTCCACCAGCGTCCGGAACTCCTGCGCGATCGCGGCCGCGATCACCAGCACGAGCACCACGGCGGAGCCGATCTTGACCGGTTTGCGCATCCGCTCGGCCCAGGCGGTGAACCGGTGCCGCACCGCCATCCCGAGCACGACCGGGATCAGCACGATCGCGAAGACCTGCACGAACTTCGCGGGCTGGAGCCCGACCGAGGCGCCGCCGTCGAGGAATTCGGCCATCGACAGGCCGACCACCAGCGGCAGGGTGAACACGGCCAGTACGGAGTTGATCGCCGTGAGCGTGACGTTGAGGGCGACGTCGCCGCCCGCGAGGTGACTGAACAGATTCGCCGACGTGCCACCGGGCGACGCGACGAGCAGCATCATGCCGACCGCGAGCACGCCTTCCAGCCCGAACAGCACGATGAGGCCGACACAGATCACGGGCAGCACGATCATCTGGCACACCAGCGCGATGACGGCGGCCTTCGGGTACTTCAGCACCCGCGTGAAGTCGCCGACGGTCAGGGTCAGCCCCAGCCCGAACATGACGAGCGCCAGCGCTATCGGCAGGAGGATCGAAAACATCGCCGAACCCATCGAGGGGCCTCCGTCCGATATGCCCTTTTCAGATCGGCAATCGTGTCAAGCGGCGAGAACCCGGTCAAGCCACCGAAACCCAGACGTGACCCGTAAGAGTTCGGTAACCGCACTCTTCGCCCCGCGCGAGGTTGAATGAACGCATGAAACGCAAGCGGGTACTCGCCGTCGTGGCGGCCGGACTGGTGGTGGCGGTGGCCGCGGGTCTCTACTGGTTCCAGCCGTGGAAGCTCTGGGTGAACGAGACGGTCCAGGAGGCGCTGCCCGTGGCCGAAACCACGGCCCAGCCCACCACCCAAGCCACCGGAAGTGCCACACCCGCACCGAAAGAGCCCACGGTCGTGGCGACCGGCACGCTGATCAGCCACGAGCACGCGACCACCGGTGACGTCCGGATCCTGCGCGCGGCCGACGGAACGCTGGTGCTGCGCTTGGAAAACCTCGACACGAGCAACGGCCCGGATCTGCGGGTCTGGCTCACCGACGCGCCGGTGCTCCCCGGCAAGGACGGCTGGTCCGTGTTCGACGACGGCGCGTACGTGAGCGCCGGGAAGCTCAAGGGCAACAAGGGAAGCCAGAACTACACGCTGCCGGCGGGCACCGATCTGGCGCGCTATTCGAGCGTGACGATCTGGTGCGACCGGTTCAACGTCTCCTTCGGCGCGGCCGAGCTGGCCAAAACCGTTTAGGCGAGCCGGTCCACGGCGTACTCCATCTCCGCGCGGACCGCCCGCAGATCGATTCCGCCGGGATCGATGATCGAGGCCACGGCGATCCCCCGCAGCTGCCCCACCAGCGCTGCCGCGTACGCGTCCGGGTCGCGGACGCCGGTGATGGACCTGTCCGCGAGTCCGGCGGCGACGGTCTGCGCGATGGCGAACCGGTAGCGCCGATCGGCCTCGGTCATCGCCGACCGCACGGCCGGATCACCGACGGTCGCGTCCGTCCAGAGCACCACGAACGCGCGGTTCAGCGGCGGCATGTCGGTGAGCAGCTCGAAGAAGATGTCCAGCAGGGCGCGCAGCATGTCCATCGGGCTGGGTGTCAGGCCGCCGGTCCGCGTGGCGACGGCGGCGCTGAAGGCGTCGGCGAACTTCTCCGCCGCGAACTCGACGAGCCGCTGCACCAGCGTCTCCTTCGAGCCGAACAACTGGTAGACGACGCCGCTGGGATAGCCGGTCCTGGCGCAGATCATGCCGATCTTGAGCCGGGCGAAACCTGCCTCGCCGATCAGGCGGGCGGCGGTTTCGAGAATCCGTGTCCGTGCGATCTCCTGGTCACGCTGGACCTGGTGCTCCTCCGCAGACGAGTCCACGCCGAGATCCTCCCATGACTTCGGGTTCGTCACCTGTCGACGCGGCGTTACGATCCGGACATGAGGATCGCCTTCGCCGCCGACGACCGGAACGCCACCACGGACGCCGTCCAGGCGTATCTCGCCGAGGCGGGTCACGAGGTGCTGCGCCCGGCGGCGTCGGACGTCTGGCCGGAACTCGGTGCGGCGGTGGGCCGGGCGGTCGCGGACGGTGAGGCCGATTTCGGCGTGGTGATGTGCTGGACCGGGACGGGCACGGCGATCGCGGCCAACAAGGTGCCCGGGGTCCGCGCCGCGCTGGCCTGGGACACCTGGATCGCCGCGGGCGCGCGCAAGTGGAACGACGCGAACGTGCTGGCACTGAGCCTCAAGCGGCTCGCACCCGACGTGGCCGTCGAAATCACCGACGTGTTCCTTTCCGGCGTCCTGCCCGACCCCGACGAATCCGCGAATATCGCCCGGCTCGGCGAAATGGACGAGTTCCGCCGCTGAACGGCAGCGGACCAGTGAACGATTAACGCTGTCGAACGTATTAGGCCGTTAGCAGGAAAATCACCACTCTACGTAGTGATGCTTCCCATATTGGTCCAGACCACGTACCGTCTCCCGCAACAAAGCGTTCCGCATGGAGGTGGTCGATGAAGACTCATCCCCGCCTGCCCGGTTTCGGCCGAGGCAACGCGATGTCGCCGATTTCCCTTTGACGAAATCATCTCCAAGATCATTTCCCGGCACCGGGTTGTAAGGAGTGAAATGTCGAGAAAAAGATGGCATCTGGTCGGCCTGTTCACGGCCGTCGCGGCGCTCGCGGTCGGTCTGGTGACCGTCCCGGCGAACGCGGCGGGCGGGGTCGGAGCCACCCTGACCAAGGGCTCGGACTGGGGGTCCGGCTGGGAAGGCAAGTACACGATCACCAACAACTCGGGATCCAGCCTCAGTTCCTGGACTCTCGAGTTCGACCTCGCGGCGGGACACTCGATCGCTTCGCTGTGGGACGGCAGCTACACCGTCTCCGGCCAGCACGTGACCGTCAAGAACACCTGGAACGGCAACCTTTCCAACGGTGGCTCGACCAGCTTCGGCTTCAACGTCAAGTACTCCGGCACCTACACCGCGCCCGCCAACTGCAAGATCAACGGCGGTTCCTGCGACCCGGGTGGCGGCAACCCGACCACGACGCCGACCACACCGACCACCACGACGTCCAATCCCCCGACGTCGACCAGCACGAGCAACCCGCCGACCACCACCACGACTTCGAACCCCAACCCGGGCGCGAAGAAGAACCTCGGCTACTTCGTGCAGTGGGGCGTCTACGGCCGTAACTACCACGTGAAGAACATTCACACTTCCGGTTCCGCGGCCAAGCTGACGCATATCAACTACGCGTTCGGCAACGTCACCAACGGTTCCTGCACGGCGAACGACGACACCTACGCCGACTACGACAAGTTCTACGACGCCGGGTCCAGTGTGGACGGTGTCGCGGACACGTGGGACGCGGGCGCGCTGCGCGGTAACTTCAACCAGCTGCGCAAGCTGAAGAAGATGTACCCGGGCCTGAAGGTGCTGTGGTCGTTCGGTGGCTGGACCTGGTCCGGCGGCTTCGGCCAGGCGTCGAAGAACCCGACCGCCTTCGCGGAATCCTGCTACAAGCTGATCAAGGACCCGCGCTGGGCCGACGTCTTCGACGGCATCGACATCGACTGGGAGTACCCGAACGCCTGCGGTCTCACCTGTGACACCAGCGGTCCCGCCGCGATCAAGAACGTGGCACAGGCGCTGCGCACCAAGTTCGGCTCCTCGTTCCTGGTCACCGCCGCGATCACCGCGGACGCCAGCAGCGGCGGCAAGATCGACGCCGCCGACTACGGCCCCGCCTCGGCGTACTTCGACTGGTACAACGTCATGACGTACGACTTCTTCGGCGCTTGGGCGGCGCAGGGCCCGACGGCCCCGCACTCGCCGCTGACGTCCTACCCCGGCATCCCGCAGCAGGGCTTCAACTCCGACGACGCCATCCAGAAGCTCAAGGCCAAGGGTGTCCCGGCGAGCAAACTGTTGCTGGGTATCGGTTTCTACGGCCGAGGCTGGACCGGCGTCACCCAGGACGCCCCGGGCGGCACCGCGACCGGTGCGGCGCCGGGCACGTACGAGGCGGGTATCGAGGACTACAAGATCCTCAAGAACAGCTGCCCGTCGACCGGCACGATCGCGGGTACCGCGTACGCGAAGTGCGGCAACAACTGGTGGAGCTACGACACTCCCGCCACCATCAACGGAAAGATGGGCTGGACCAAGAACCAGGGTCTCGGCGGCGCGTTCTTCTGGGAGCTCAGTGGCGACACCTCGAACGGTGAACTGGTCACGGCCATGCGCAATGGCCTGAACTGAGAGGTTGACTGTGGCTAAGCGGACTTGGATCCAGGCCATCGGCCTGTCCGCCGCTGCCGCAACGGCCGGCGCGGTCCTCGTGATCGCGCCGGCCTCCGCGGCCGGCGGCGTCGGTGCCGCCTTCAGCAAGGGCTCCGATTGGGGCTCCGGCTGGGAGGGCAAGTACACGATCAGCAACAACTCGGGATCGAGCCTTCCCGCCTGGACGGTCGAATTCGACCTCCCGGCCGGGCACTCGATCGCTTCGCTGTGGGACGGCAGCTACTCGGTCTCCGGACAGCACGTGACGGTGAAGAACACCTGGAACGGCAACCTTTCCAACGGTGGCAGCACCAGTTTCGGGTTCAACGTCAAGTACTCCGGCGGTTACGTCGCCCCGGCGAACTGCAAGATCAACGGTGGCTCGTGCGATCCGGGCGGTGGCGGCCCGACCACGACGCAGACCACGCCCACCAGCACGACCACGACATCGACGTCGACCTCCCCGACGACCACCACGAGCAACCCGCCGCTGCCCGGCGGCCGTGGCGCGCCGTATCTGTACATGGGCTGGGGAAGCCCGCCGAACCCGCAGACGGTGATGAACGCGACCGGGATCAAATGGTTCACGATGGCGTTCATCCTGTCGTCCGGTGGCTGCAACCCCGCTTGGGACGGCAGCCGTCCGCTGCAGGGCGGCGTCGACGCGAACGCGATCGCGCAGATCAAGGCCGCGGGCGGGCAGATCGTGCCGTCCTTCGGCGGGTGGAGCGGCAACAAGCTCGGCCCGAACTGCTCGACACCGGAAGCGCTCGCCGGCGCTTACCAGAAGGTGATCGACGCCTACGGTCTCAAGGCGATCGACATCGACATCGAGAACACCGATGAATTCGAGAACGCGGCCGTGCAGGACCGCGTGCTGAACGCGCTGAAGATCGTGAAGGCGAACAACCCCGGTATCCAGACCATTCTCACCTTCGGCACGACGACCACCGGCCCGAACTCCTGGGGCCAGCGGCTCATCGACCAGTCGAAGGCGCTGAACGCCGGGATCGACGTCTACACGATCATGCCGTTCGACTTCGGTGGCGGCGCGGACATGTACGGCAACACGATCAACGCCGCGAACGGTCTGCGGGACAAGCTGAAGTCGACCTTCGGGTGGAACGACGCCACGGCGTACGCCCACCTGGGCATCAGCGGGATGAACGGTCTTTCGGACCAGCGGGAACTGACGAGTCTCGACACCTGGACCCGGATCACGAACTGGTCGAAGACCAACAAGATCGCCAGGCTGGCGTTCTGGTCGGCCAACCGGGACCGGGGCTGCCCGAACGGCGGGGTCGCCGAGAACTGCAGTGGTATCGCACAGAACGACTGGGACTTCACGCGGATCACCGCGGGCTTCTGACGTCCCTTTGCTCCCCGAACTGCGGGCCCGCACCGATGCTGCACGGTGCGGGCCCGCTCCCTTGTGCCCGCATTTCGTCCTCTGAATGCGATCGTTGCACGCGCAAGGATCGCATTCAGAGGACGAAATGCGGGCGTCCTTCGCTGGGATCCGGGTGCGGCGCCTGCAAGCCCTGAGTACGTGAAGGCCCCCTTCACTGCGTCTAGCGCAGTGAAGGGGGCCTTCACGTACTTGCGGGACCACAAGCGACGCGTTTAGTCCTCTGAATGCGGATCAGGGCAAGGCGTTCAGGAACGGCTCATGGGCGTTCTGGAACTCCCATCCGTAGTACCGGTCCCAGTTGATCGACCACGTCATCAGCCCCCGCAGCGCCGGCGAAGCACCGCCACGCAAGGAATACGACCCACATCCGGAGTTCTTCACCAGGCAGTTCAGCGCCGAATGCACCGCCGCCGGGGCGGTGTGCCCGTTGCCCGCGCTCACCGCGGCGGGCAGGCCGAACGCGATCTGGTCCTCCCGCAGCCCCGGGAACCGGAATCCGGTCGACGACACCGTGAAACCCGCCTTGATCATGTCGGTCATCGCGATGTGGAAATCCGCGCCGCCCATGAAGTGGTACTGGTTGTCCAGGCCCATCACCGGTCCGGAGTTGTAGTCCTGGACGTGCAGCACGGTCAGCGCGTCCCGCATCGCGTGGATCACCGGCAGGTACGAACCAGTCCGGTTGTCGGCGCCGCCGAGGCCGCCGTAGTACTGGTATCCGGTCTGCACGAAGAACGTCTCCGGCGCCATCGTCAGCACGAATCCCGCGCCATAGCGGGCTTTCAGCGTCTTCAACGCCGAAATGAGATTGACGATCACCGGCGTGGTCGGATTGCGGAAATCGTTGTCGCCGGAGTTGAGGTACAGCGAGTGGCCCTCGAAGTCGATGTCGAGCCCGTTCAGCCCGTACCGGTCGATGATCGCGGACACCGAGCTGACGAACGCGTCGCGCGCCGCGGTCGTGGTCAGCTGGACCTGGCCGTTCTGGCCACCGATGGAGATCAACACCTTCTTGCCCTGCGCCTGCTTCGCGCGGATCGCGGCGATGAAGTCCGCGTCGCTTTCCACGGTCGGGCATTCCGCGACCGGGCACCGCGTGAAGCGGATGTCGCCGGAGGTCACCGAAGTCGGCTCACCGAAGGCCAGGTTGATGATGTCCCACGCCGCCGGGACATCGGCCATCCGCGTGTAGCCGGACCCGTTGGCGAAACTCGCGTGCAGGTAGCCGATCAGCGCGTGTTTCGGCAGGCCGGTGTCCACGCAGCCGGAGGTCGTGGCGCCCACCTCGGTGGTCTTCGGCGATTCGCCCGCGCTGTTGTACGCGGCCACCGAGTAATTGTGCGACGAACAGGCCGTCAGCCCCGAAATCGTCGCCGAAGTCCCGGTCACCGTCGCGACCACGGTCCCGCCCTCGTACACGCGATAGCCGGTCACCGTCCCCGCCGAGGCGCCCCACGACAGCGCGATCGACGAGTTCGTCACCGTGCCGACGGCCGGGTTTCCCGGGGCCGGCGGCGCGCCGGGAGTGCCACCGCCGGGTCCGTCGAGGCTGATGTCGTCCGCGTAGAAGGTGCCCGATCCGTACCAGCCGTGGACGTACACCTCGGCCGTCGTCTGCGTGGCCGACGTCGTGAACGAGAGCGAGAGCTGCGTGTACGAGGTCGCCGCGGTCCAGGTCGACGGCCCGCCCGTGACGCCGAGGTACACCGGGTTCCCGTTCACCCAGGCCGAAACCGCGTAGGTCGTGTTCGGCCGGACGGATACCGTCTGTGCGCATTTCCCGATCGTCGAGCCGGGCGTGACCGAAACGGCGTAACCGCCCGAACGGACCGGTGTGCTCACGGCCGCGCCCGCCGCGCAGGACCAGCCGGAGGTCGAACCCGCCTCGAAACCGGGATTGAGGAGCAGGTTGGCCGCGTTCGCGGTGCCCCCGCCGGTGATCAGGCCGGTGAAGGTGAGCACCAAAACGGCCAGAAATGCCATGGATCTGGAACGCCTCATCGCGATTCCTCCGTGAAAGGGCGGCCTGCCGCCGCGCTGGGCTAATTGTCTAGACCAATCTGGCGAAAGTCCATACCCCGCGCCCACCAGGGTCCAAAGACCCGACTACTCCGGGCTCCTATACCGGTGTGACGCGCGGGCGCGCTCCGTAACGTCGGAAGGGCCAAAGAGGGCTGGGGGCTTTCGGGAGGTGGGGATGATGGGAACGCACAGGAGCGTGCCGAGAACGGGCGATCCGGCGTGATGACGGTGTCCGAAGCAGTGCGCCCCACCTACGTACCCCGGCCGGGGGAACCGGACGGCGAGCTGATCCGTGCGGCGATCAGCGGTGACCGGCGGGCCGTCGAGAGCCTGCTGGCCCTGCTGCGGCCGATCGTGTTCCGGTACTGCGCGGGGAGGCTGGGCGCGACGACACGCGGCGTCGCCGGCGCCGAGGACTGCGCGCAGGAGGTCCTGATGGCCGTCCTCGTCGCGTTGCCGCGCTACAGCTACCAGGACAACAGCTTCCTGCCGTACGTCTTCGGGATCGCTTCGCACAAGGTCGCCGACGTCCGCCGCAACCTCGCGCGCGACCCGTCCGCGCCGGTGCCCGATCCGGAGCCCGAACAGGACGGACCGTGGAACCCGACGTTCGAAGAGGTCGAGAGGGCGGATCGCGGCCGCCGGCTGTCCCGGCTGTTCGAGGTTCTTTCGGCGAAGCAGCGCGACGTGCTGGTGCTGCGCGTGATCCACGGATACAGCGCCGAGGAGACCGCGGGCGCGCTGGGCATGGCGAGCGCGGGCGCGGTCCGCGTCACCCAGCACCGCGCCCTCAACGAACTGCGCCGTGTGCTGCGCGAGGATCCCGATTTCGCCGGTGGGTTCACCTTCTTCTAGGAAGAGGACTTACGGCGCTGGGTCGCGTAGACGGCGGCGGCGGTGCGCCGTTCGAAGCCGAGCTTGTGCAGCAAGGACGACACGTAGTTCTTGACCGTCTTCTCCGCCAGGTACAGCTTTTCCGCGATCTGGCGGTTGGTCAGCCCGTCGGCGATGTGGTCGAGCACCCGCCGCTCCTGCGGGCTCAGCTGTTCGTACCGCGGGTCCGGGACATCGGTCTCGCCGCGCAGCCGGTTCATCACCGACGCCGTCAGCGTGCTGTCCAGGAGCGATCCGCCCGCGGCGACCGTGCGGACGGCCTTGACCAGCGCGCCCCCGGAGACCTGCTTGAGCATGTAACCCGCCGCGCCCGCCATGATCGCGCCGAACAACGCGTCGTCGTCCGAATAGGACGTCAGCATCAAGCAGGCGGGCGGTGGGTCGATGGACGCCCGGATCTCCCGGCAGACACTCACTCCCTCACCGTCCGGCAGCCGGACGTCGAGCACCGCGACCTGCGGTTTGACGGCGGGGATCCGCACGTACGCCTCGGCGGCGGTGGACGCTTCGCCGACCACGGTGAAATCGTCCTCGGCCTCGAAAACGGTTTTGAGCCCGGTGCGCACGAGTTCGTGATCGTCCAGCAGGAACACCGAAATCGTCATCCCACACTCCCCTGTCGGGCCGGCAGTTCCACCGACCAGTCGAGCCTCGTGCCGCCTTCGGGCCGCGCCTCGACGCGGAACGTCCCGTTCCACCGGGCCGCGCGTTCGGCGAGGTTCACCACCCCGCTGCGATGGCCGGGTTCGGCGGGCATGCCGACCCCGTCGTCCACCACCGAGAGTTTGAGCCACCGCCCGTCGCGATCGACCGCGACGTCGACCGAGACCGTCGACGCCGCGGCATGTCTGACCACATTGGACAGTGCTTCGCGCAGCGTCGCGATGAGGTCCGAGCGGACCGTGTCCGGCACGGTGGAATCGAGCGGCCCGTCGAACCCGACCCGGGGCTCCGACGCGCACCCCGCGTCCAGCGCGACCCGCAGCAGCTCCGACCGAAGGCTGCCCTGCGCCTCGGCCGGTTCCTGCAGGGAGAAGATGCTGTTGCGGATCTCGCGGATGGTGCGGTCGATCTCGTGCGCGAAGCCGGTCACCCGGTCGGCGACGGCGGGTTCGCTCGCGAGCCTGCTGAGCCCCTCCAGCCCGAGCCCGATCGCGAACAGCCGCTGGATCACCAGGTCGTGCAGGTCGCGGGCGATCCGGTCGCGGTCTTCGAAGACGGCGAGCCGCTGCCTGTCCTGTTGCGCGCGGGCGAATTCGACCGCGAGCGCGGCGTGCGCGGCGAAGGTCTCGGCCAGCTGGACGTCGTAGGCGGAGAACGGGGTCCGGTCGCGGAACTTCGCGACCAGCAGGACACCGAGCTTCTCCTCGCCGACGATCAGCGGGACGGCGACCGTCGAGTCGAGATCCTTGATCGCCGCGGGCATCACGGCGCCGCGATCGCCCTGGTACTCGACCACCTTCTCGCCGTAATCCCGGACCACGACGGGTTTCCCGGTGGTGAACGCCATCCCGGTCGCGGTGCCCTCGGTCGGCACGGCGATACCGGCGAGCTTGTCCGAGTCCGGGCCCGGCGGCTCGACGATCTCGAAGACCAGCTGCCCGTCGCCGCGTGGCCGGGCCACCGCGCCCGCGGTCCCGCCCGCGACGACGCGGGCGCGTTCGGCGATCAGGCGGAGGGTCGCGGTCAGATCCTGGTCGGTCAGGAGCGCGCCGGTGACGTGGTACGAGGCTTCGAGCCAGCGCTCGCGCCGCTGCACCTGGTCGAACAGCGCGGCGTTCTCGATCACCACACCGGCCGCCGCGGTGAGCGCGACGAGCAGGTCGTCCTCGGATTCGGTGAACTCCTCACCGTCCGGTTTGCGGGCCAGGTACAGCATCCCGAAGATGCGGCCGCGCATCCGGATGGGCACCACGCGGGCGTCGTCGTCGGACGGCGGCCGCTCCCAGGCTTCGCCGAAGCGGATGAACTCGTCCGAATCGAGCACGCTGAGCGCGCCGAACGGCGCCCCCGTCAGCTCGCAGGCGGATTCGACCATCCGCCGCAGGACGTCGGACAGGCTGAGATCGTGGGCGATCCCCGCCACCGCGTCCAGAATCCTGGGCGCCTTGGCGTCACTCGCCGCACTCACCCGCCGCACCGCCGTCACCGTCCCGGAGTAACTCCCCGGGCAGAGGGGTCAGGAATGACAAACGCGCCCGGATCGCTCATCTGGTGCGTCGATCACGGACAGTGCTTCGTTACTGCAAGCGCCGAGGATCCTTCGACCGGTTACCGACTCGATGGGGATCCGGAGATACCGGGAGTCCGTCCGGCCGGTCCAGCAGCCCAGCGGCAAGGTCTCGAGTTCGGCGATCACCAGGGGGTCGCGCACCTCGGAGGCGCGGCCGACGACGGTGACGAACCAGCCCGTCCCCAGGTCCTTGGCGAACTCGTCGACGGCGAACGCCACCACACTGTCGAGTATCCCGGCGAACAGCGCGCTCTGTGACGGCGTCCGCACCACGATCGCGCCGTGGTGCAGCGCGAACCGCGCCGGCTGGATGGCGGGCATGGCCCGGGAGGTGAACACCACCCGGCCGAGCCCGGCCCGCGCGAGCAGCGCCAGGCACTGCTCGCGATCGAGCGTTTCGAGACCCAAGGAGTCGGACATCGGCATCCCCGCGTTCTCGTAGTTCCTCTGCGTCGAGGTCCACGGTCCCCGGCTTACCGACTCGCCGGTAGGGCCGATGGACCCGGCCCGTGCGGGGGATGCCGGGCTACGCCTTGGGCGAGAGCAGGACGACGGGGATCTCCCGGTCGGTCTTGGTCTGGTACTGCGCGTAGTTCTTGAAGTCCGCGGTGATCTTCGGCCACAGGCGGGCACGCAGATCGGCGTCGGCGACGCTCGCGACCATCGGCTTCGGGGCCTCGCCCTTCAGCGTGACCTGGACGTCGGGGTTGTCGCGGAGGTTGAGGAACCACGCCGGGTGCTGGTCGTCGCCACCGCGGGAGGCGACGATGACGTACGCGTCGCCCTCGCGCAGCGGCGAGGTCAGCAGGACGGTGCGCGGCTGGCCGGATTTGCGGCCGATGGTGGTCAGTTCCAGCACGGTCATCCCGGCGACCTGCCAGCCGGCGCGGCCGCCGCTGACCTTCTGGATGACGCGGTGGACGGCGTTCATGGTCTTCAAGGCGAAATCGGAGGGCATGCGGAGAAGGCTACTCCGCTTTGGTCGCGACTTCGATTCCGTCCAGCAGGACGGACAGCGAGAACTCGAAGGCCTCCCTCGCCTCCTGCTCCAGGTAGGACACCGTTTCGTCCTCCATGCGGAACGCCTGCTCGGCCTCCATCCAGGTCAGCGTCGGGAATCGCTCGGCGAAGTCCGGCGAGACCTCCTTCAGATGCGCGGACCTCGCGTGCCACCAATCGTCGTCGGACTGCCCTGTCACCTTTTCGGCGAGCCTGGCCTCCGAAGCCGTCCTTGCGGGCTCGCGCACGCACGAGTACAGCGCGCTGACCAGCCGTCGCAGCGCCGCCGGGCGCAACCCGGTCCGGCGCAGGATCTTCACCAGCGCCTCCAGCACGACGTACTCGTTCGGCCCGAGCACCGGCCGCGCCTGCGAGACCTGCAGGACCCAGGGGTGCCGCAGGTAGAAGTCCCAGAGACCCTCGGCCCAGCGCGCGGCGTCCGCACGCCAGCCGTCTCCGTCGTAAACGACCGGGACCTCGGCGAGCGCCTTGTCGTACATGAGATCGACCAGTTCGCTCTTGCTCGGGACATAGGTGTAGAGCGCCATGGCCGTCCGGCCGAGCCTGTCCCCGACCGCGCGCATCGAGAGGCCCGCCATACCTTCCGCGTCCGCGATGGCGATGGCGGTGTCGACGATCAGCTCCACCGAAAGCCCCGGTTTGGGCCCGGGCCGCTCGGCGTCCGGCGGCTCGGTCCGCCACAGCAGTGCCATCGACCGCCGGGGGTCCCCCTGCGCCGCGTAGACGACCACTTGCCAACTCCTTACAGCATAAACTAACCTCTGCTACCCTCACTTTACAGGCTAAAGAGTTCCAACCAGGGGAGAGCCATGCCTTCGGCCGCCGACAGCCACGACATGATCCAGGTGCGCGGAGCCAGAGAGAACAACCTCGCCGACGTCTCGGTCGACATCCCCAAACGCCGCCTCACCGTTTTCACCGGTGTCTCGGGGTCGGGGAAGTCGTCCTTGGTGTTCGGCACCATCGCCGCCGAGTCGCAGCGACTGATCAACGAGACCTACACCGCGTTCATCCAGTCCTTCATGGCCCCGGTCGGACGGCCGGACGTGGACGCGCTGCGGAACCTGAGCGCCGCGATCGTCGTCGACCAGGAGCGGATGGGGGCCAACTCCCGCTCCACGGTCGGCACCGCGACCGACGCGCACACCATGCTGCGGATCGTCTTCAGCAGGCTGGGACAGCCGCATATCGGGACGTCGGGAGCGTTCAGCTTCAACCTTCCCGAGGGGATGTGCCCCGAATGCGAGGGGCTGGGGAAGGTGTCCAGCATCGACATCGACCAGCTCGTCGACAAAGAGCTTTCGCTCGACGAAGGGGCGATCACCGTCCCGAACTTCGCGCCCGGCAGCTGGTACTGGAAGGGACTGGCGGAGTCCGGCTTCGTCGACCCCGCGGTCAAGCTGAAGGACTACACCCCGCAGCAGTGGGAAGACTTCATGCACAAACCCGCCACCAAGATGAAGCTCGGCGGGTTGAACACCACCTACGAGGGCCTGCTGGTGAAGGTGCAGCGGCTGTTCCTGTCGAAGGACAAGGAAGCGACGCAGCCGCACATCCGGGCCTTCGTGGACAGGGCGATCACGTTCCGGCGATGCCCGGCGTGCGACGGCGCGCGGCTCAACCAAGCGGCGCTGTCCTCGAAGATCGAGGGGCTGAACATCGCCGACTGCTCGTCGATGCAGATCAACGATCTCGCCGATTTCCTCCGCAAGATCGACGATCCGTCGGTGGGCCCGCTGATGCAGACCCTGCGCGGCACCCTCGACTCGCTCGTCGAGATCGGCCTCGGCTACCTCAGCCTCGATCGCGAATCCGGGACGCTTTCGGGCGGTGAGGCGCAGCGCGTGAAGATGGTGCGGCACCTGGGTTCCAGCCTCACCGACGTCACCTACGTGTTCGACGAGCCAACCGTCGGGCTGCACCCGCACGACATCCAGCGGATGAACGGTCTCCTGCTCCTGTTGAAGGACAAGGGGAACACGGTGCTCGTCGTCGAGCACAAACCGGAGACCATCGAGATCGCCGACCACGTCGTCGACCTCGGCCCCGGCGCGGGCCCGAACGGCGGGCAGATCTGCTACACCGGCGACGTCGCCGGACTGCGGGCGTCCGGCACGCTGACCGGACGGCACCTCGACCACCGTGCCCGGCTGCGCACGGACGTCCGCGCGGCTCGCGGGCAGATCGAGATCCGCAACGCCACCCGGCACAACCTGCGCGGTGTCGACGTCGACATCCCGCTGGGCGTGCTGACCGTGGTCACCGGGGTCGCCGGTTCGGGCAAGAGCTCGCTCATCCACGGTTCACTGTCCACAAGGGACGACGTGGTGGTACTCGACCAGTCGGCCATCCGCGGCTCGCGGCGCAGCAATCCGGCGACCTACACCGGTCTGCTCGACCCGATCCGCACCGCGTTCGCCAAGGCCAACGGCGTCAAGGCGGCCCTGTTCAGCGCGAACTCCGAAGGCGCGTGCCCGAAATGCAAGGGCATCGGGCTGATCTACACCGACCTGGCGATGATGGCCGGGGTGGCGACGGTCTGCGAGGAATGCGAGGGCAAGCGGTTCACCGCCGAGGTCCTGACCTACAAACTGCGGGGCAAGGACATCAGCGAGGTACTCGCCATGCCCGTCGCCGAGGCGCGCGAGTTCTTCCCGTCGGGGCAGGCGCGGACGATCCTGGACCGGCTTTCCGACGTCGGCCTCGGCTACCTCGGGCTCGGGCAACCGCTCACCACGCTGTCCGGCGGGGAGCGGCAGCGGATCAAACTCGCCATCCGGATGGCGGAGAAGTCGGCGACCTACGTCCTCGACGAGCCGACCACCGGCCTGCACCTCGCCGACGTCGACCAGTTGCTGGGCCTGCTCGACCGGCTCGTCGACGACGGGAACACGGTGGTGGTCATCGAGCACCACCAGGCCGTGATGGCGCACGCGGACTGGATCGTCGACCTCGGGCCGGGCGCGGGTTCGGACGGGGGCCAGGTGGTGTTCACCGGGACTCCGGCCGATCTGGTCGCTTCGGGTGACACGCTCACGGCGCGGCACCTTCGCACCTACGTGGGCCGATAGCGCTTCCCTCCACCTGCGAGTGTCATGAAAGGGCCGTTCAGGACAAAAGATGTCCTGAACGGCCCTTTCATGACATCCGGGACCGACGCCGAACCGCTTCACGACCGGCCACCGCACCGACAATCCCCAGCACCGCCAAAGCCACTCCCGAAGTCACCATCTCCACCGGCGAAGCCGCCAGCGGCGAAACCCCGGTCACCGACTCCAGCCCCACCACCGCGGTCAGCACCGAGTAGGCACCGATCGCCGCCCACACCAGCCGCACGCGCCGCCGTTCCGTCCAGTCCGCGAACCGCAGCAGCCAGGCGAGCCCCGGCACGATGAGGATCGCGTGCATCGCCACCGCGTGCAGCGGCTTCAGCGCGCCGGCGGTGGTGTACGCGAGCTGCGGATTCCCGCCCCGCGCCTCGACGACGCCGCTCGCGATCATCGCCGCGCCCGCGCCCAGCGCCACCAGCAGCGCGACGAGCCCGAACCGCACCGCGAGCCGCATGCTCGCGGTCGTCTCTCCCTCGCCGCGCATCGCCGCGGCCGTGAAGGTCACCGCTGTCAGGATGATGACGCCGCCGCCCGCCGCGAGCGTCGTCGACACGGCGTTGTCGAAGCCGGTCTCGAAGTTGAAGTGCGACGGCACCCCGCGCCAGGCCTGCATGCTGACCAGCACCGTCTCCACGACACTCGCCCCCGTGAACACGCCGAGCAGCGTGTTCCGCACGCGTGGCCGCACCGCGACGTACGACGTCGCCCAGGCGACGGTGACCAACGTCAGCCCGAACGACAGGCCGAACGTGACCGCCTTCCGCATCGACAGCGGCCCGGTCCACGAACCGCCGGACGCGATCAGCACGACCGCGTGCACCAGACCGCTGAGGAACAGGAGCGCTCCGGTCGCGTAGGCGACACGTTCGATCGTCCGCATCATGCCGTCGAGTGTCTTCCGCGGCGACACGGAAAGCGTCGGCCGTGAAGCGACACCGCGCGTACGTCCGTCTACGTACCTGAGACGCCCCTCAGCGAAAACGGCGGTAGAGACCAATGGGCTGTTAGTCTGGCCGTCATCATGCCCCGCATCCTTGTCCGCGTCGCCGCGTTGATCGCCGTCCTCGCCCTCCTGTTCGGTGTGCCGTGGTGGACGATCATCGGCTCCCCCGAACTCCCGGCCGCGCTCGAAGTCCTCGGAACCATCGTGTTCGCGGTCGCGGCCGTCGCCGTGCCCGCGTGCATGGTCCTCGGCCACGGCCCGTGGCAGCGCGACCTCGCCGCGAAGATCGGCGACCTCTCCCTCGGGCTGATCTGGCTGCTGTTCTCGTTGTCCGTACTCGGGAACGTGCTGCGGCTGATCCTCGCCGTGTCCGGAGTGGACGGTGCGGCGGGCATCGTGTCCGGCGTCGTGCTGGTGGTCTTCGCGGCGCTGGCGGCGTACGGGATGGTCGAGGCCCGGCGCGTACCGAGGCTCAAGGAACTCGACGTCGTGCTCCCCCGCCTCGGCGCCGGACTCGACGGCCTCCGCTTCGCGATCATCACCGACACGCATTTCGGCCCGCTGAACCGGACGAAGTGGTCGGAGAAGGTCGTCGAAGTGGTGAACGAACTCGACGCCGACGTCGTCGCCCACGCGGGTGACCTCGCGGACGGTTCCGTCGCCCAGCGACGTGAGCAGGTCGCGCCGCTCGGGAAGGTGCGGGCGAAACTCGGCAAGTTCTACATCACCGGCAACCACGAGTACTTCGGCGAGGCGCAGGCCTGGCTCGACCATATGCGCGACCTCGGCTGGGAGCCGCTGCACAATCGGCATCTGCCCGTCCACCAGGGCGGCGACACACTGGTCTTCGCCGGGATCGACGACCCGACCGGCGCCGCCTCCGGCCTGCCCGGCCACGGCCCCGACCTCCCCGCCGCGCTCGACGGCGTCGCCGCGAGCACCCCGGTCGTCCTGCTCGCCCACCAGCCGAAGCAGGTCAAGCAGGCCGCCGAGGCGGGTATCGACCTGCAGATCTCCGGGCACACCCACGGCGGCCAGATCTGGCCGTTCCATCTCCTGGTCCGGCTCGATCAGCCCGTGCTGGCCGGTCTTTCGCGCCACGGCGAGCGCACGCAGCTCTACACGAGCCGCGGCACCGGCTTCTGGGGACCGCCCCTGCGCGTCTTCGCGCCGAGCGAGATCACCCTCCTGACCTTGCGAAACGGCAAGTAGCCACCCCGTTGCGACACCTCTCGGTGTCCCATCGGCATCACCGACAAATTTTTTTGTCTTGACAACTGAGGCTTTCGGAGCGAGAGTTGTGCCAACGCACCCCGCCCCGAAAGGCAGAACCCGATGACCATCACCGCCACCCGGACCCACGTCGCGCTTCCCGCCCGCGCCCTGCTCGCCTGCGGCGCCGTCTCGGGTCCGCTGTACTTCCTGACCTCGCTCACCCAGGCCGCCGTGCGCGACGGCTTCGACCTGACGAAGCACCCGGCGAGCATGCTGAGCAACGGCGACGCCGGCTGGATCCAGGTGACGAACTTCCTGGTCACCGGGGCCCTGATGATCGCGGGAGCGGTCGGCCTGAGCCGGACGCTCGAACCGGGCAGAGGCAGCACGTGGGGGCCACGGCTGCTGGGCGTCTTCGGCGTGAGCCTGCTCTTCGCCGCGGTCTTCAAGGCCGACCCGGGCAACGGCTTCCCGGCCGGTTCCGGTCCCGCCACCATCAGCACCGCGGGCATCCTGCACATGGCCGCCGGCTCGGTCGGTTTCCTCTCGCTGATCGTCGCGACCTTCGTGTTCGCGAGCCGCTTCTCCCGTGAGGGCCACCGCGGCTGGGCCGTCTACTCCCGCGCCACCGGCATCGCGTTCTTCGCCGCCTTCGCCACGATGAGCTCCGGCAACGCGAACGCCGTCGTGATGCTCGCCTTCTGGGCCGCCGTGATGCTGGCCTGGGGCTGGGTCACCGCCGTCATCCTCCGCACCACCCGCTGAACGACTACAGGAGAATTCCCGCCATGAGCACCGTGACCTCGCAAGACGGCACCACCATCGCCTACACCCGCACCGGCTCCGGCCCCGCCGTCATCCTGGTCGACGGCGCGATGTGCCATCGCGAGTTCGGCCCGGCCAAGCCGCTGGCCGCCGAACTGGCCGCGCACTTCACCGTCTACACCTACGACCGCCGCGGCCGCGGCGAGAGCGGCGACACCGCGCCGTTCTCCGTCGCCCGCGAAGTCGAGGACATCGCGGCACTGATCAAGGAAGCGGGCGGGACGGCCCACGTCTACGGGATCTCGTCCGGCGCCGCGCTCGCCCTCGAAGCCGCGAAGGCCGGGCTGCCGATCACGAAACTGGCGGTCTACGAATTCCCGCTGGTCGTCGACGACACGCGCCCGCCGGTCCCGGCCGACTACGACGAGCGGCTGGAGAAGGCCATCGCCGCCGGAAAGCCTGGCACCGCGATCAAGACCTTCATGCGGGAAGGCGTCCGCGTCCCGGCGCCGGTCGTCTTCATGATGCAGTTCATGCCCGCGTGGCCGAAGCTCAAGAAGGTCGCGCCGACCCTGCGCTACGACGCCGCGCTGTTCGACGGTCTGCACGACGGCACCCCGCTGCCCGAAGGCCGCTGGGCGAGCGTTTCCGTGCCGACGCTGGTCATGGACGGCAGCAAGAGCCCTGCGTGGGTCCGCAACGGTGTCGCCGCGCTGGCGAAGGCGGTCCCCGGCGCCGAGCACCGCACGATCGAGGGCCAGACGCATATGCTCAAGCCGAAGGCCGTTGCCCCAATCCTGATCGAGTACTTCACCGACTGACGGAGCGATCACGATGATCGAACTGGTCGAAGGCGACATCACCGAACAACAGGTCGACGTCGTGGTCAACGCCGCGAACTCGTCACTGCTCGGCGGCGGCGGGGTGGACGGCGCGATCCACCGCCGCGGCGGGCCGGAGATCCTCACCGAATGCCGGGCCCTGCGCGCGGGCCACTACGGCAAGGGGCTGAAGACCGGAGAGGCGGTCGCCACCACGGCGGGCCGCCTCCCGGCGCGCTGGGTGGTGCACACCGTCGGGCCGGTGTGGTCCGATTCCGAAGACCGTTCGGCACTGCTGGCGGCGTGCCACCGCAACTCGCTGCACGTCGCCGCCGACCTCGGCGCGCACACCGTGGCGTTCCCCGCGATCTCCACCGGGATCTACCGGTGGCCCGTCGAGTCCGCGGCGGAAATCGCCCTCGAGACCGTGACGAACACGCTCGCCGCCGGGTCTTGTTCGGTGGAACTGGTGCGGTTCGTGCTCTTCGGGACGGCCGCCTACGACGTGTTCCGGGAGCAGGCGGACGCGATGGGCCTGGGTGGGTCGTGAGTGGCGTTTCGGGTTAGAACCCGAAACGCCACTCACGACCCACTTGACCCACTACACACCGGCAGGTGAAGCGGCCTGCGCGACCAGCTCCCGTGGCGCCCCGCTCCCATCCGCGGGCACCGACCAGACCGCCGAGTCCACGCCGTACGCCACGGTCCGGTCGTCCAGCCAAGCCGCCTGGTCGTCCACGCTCCGCGTCTCGGCCAGCATGGTCTCCTTGCCAGAGGCCAGATCGAGGACGGCCAGCCGCCACGGCGCCGCGAGATCGGCGGAGACCTTCTTCTTGAAGGCGATCCGCTTCGCGTCCGGCGAGAGCGACGGGCATTCGACGTTCTCCCGGATCATCCTCGCGACGAGCTTCTCGTAGTCCGCCTCGACCAGGTACGTCTTCCCCTTCGTCCCCACGGTCGCGTAGAACTTCTTGCCGTCGGGCGCGAAGGTGATCCCCCAGTAGTTCACGTCGGACGAGTAGTACGGCTTGCCGTCGAGGAGGAGCCCCATCTCCTCGATGCTCTTCGTCAGTTTCCCGGTGGTCAGGTTGAAGATCCCCGCCCTGGTCGAAAACCCGGTCTCCGCATAGGAATCCCCGTTGACGAACAGCGTCCAGTAGGCGAGCTTCCCGTCCGGCGAGACCCGGCCGCGGCTGGGGGTGCCGGGCAGTTCGATCCGGCGGATCTCCTTGAGGTCCTTGTCCAGCACGATGACGTCGGTCATCGGCGGCAGCACCCCCGGCTGCGCGGCCAGGCACAGCGCAGTCCCCGCCGAAGCGGCGAACCGGTCGCAACTGAGGCCGGACACCTTCCGGGGTTCACCGGGACGGTCGGCCGGAACGGTGGCGAGATGGCCGAAGTCGGGGCCTTCGGCGGTGTTGCGGAACAGCAGTTGTCCCTTGCCCTGCACCGAAACCGGCTGCCCGGTCACGACGGCGACCGAGTTGACGGCCGGCCCGCGGTCCCGGGAGAGGACGCCGTAGCCGACGGCCGCCGCGATCAGGACGACGACCGCCGCCGCCACTCCCAGGATCCGCGCCCTCATGCGTAGGTCCGCAACGGACGGAGGACGGCGGCCGCCACGACCACCACGGCCAGCGCGCCCGCGGCGACCAGGACCGCGGCGTGCAGATCCCAGGTGGTCCAGGCGAGTCCGAAAAGGACGGACGCGAGCATCCGTGTCGTCGCCTGCCCGGTCTGCACCAGCGCCAGCCCGCTCGCCCGCTGGTGTTCGGGCAGCAGCGGGCCGGCCGCGGCCATCAGGACACCGTCGGTGGCCGCGTAGAAGACACCGTGCAGCACCAGCGCCAGCACCGCGAGGATGCCGCCGTCCACCGGGCCGAGCAGCGCCAGCAGCGCGACGACCAGTGCGACGTGCCCGCCGAGGAACACCTTCCAGCGGCCGATCCGGTCCGAAAGCCTGCCGAACGGAACGGCGAGCAACAGGTACACCCCCGCGGTTCCCAGCGGCAGCAAGGGAAAGAAGACCGCGCCGAGTTCCCAGCGGCGCTGCAGCACGAGGTAGAGGAACGAGTCGCTGAGGGTGACCAGGCCCAGCAGCGCCGCCCAGACGCAGATCCGCCGGAACGACGCCTGCCGGATCAGGCCCGCCGTCTCCCGCAAGGAGACCTTGGTCCGCTCGGCTCGCGGCTTCGGCTGGTGGTCCTTGACCAGCACCACCAGGATGATCACACCGATCGCGGCGATGCAGAAGCTCGTGAAGAACACCGAGTCGTAGCTGCCCAGGCTGAGCCAGAGCACGGCCATCGCGACCAGCGGGCCGAGGAACGCGCCGAAGGTGTCCATCGCGCGGTGCACACCGAACGCGCGGCCGAGGTGTTCGGGATCGCTGCTCAAGGTGATCAGCGCGTCGCGCGGGGCGGTCCGGACACCTTTGCCGGTGCGGTCGGCCGCGAGCACGGCGCCGATCGCGACGGTGGACGAACCCGCCAGCATCAGGCCGATCTTGCCCAGCGCCGAGAGCCCGTAACCGAAGCAGGCGACCGCCTTGAGCTTCTGCCAGCGGTCCGCGAGATGGCCGCCGACGAGCCGGACGACGGCGGTGACACCGGAATAGAGGCCGTCGAGCACACCGAACTGCAGCGGGCTCAGGCCGAGACCGAGGACGAGGTAGAGCGGGAGGACCGCGGTCACCATCTCCGACGAGATGTCGGTGACGAGGCTGACCAGGCCGAGCGCGACGACGTTCCCGGTGACGGCCCGTTTGACGCCGCTCTTCGGGACATCCGCCGCGGCGTCCGATCCCCTACTGGTGGCGATGTACATGGGAGACCTCCAGCGCCGGAAGGAGGTGCCGCGCCGCGACGCGGCACCTCCTCACGGGAATCAGTGGCAGGTGTAGGTGGGAGAGGAGTCGATCGTCTTGCCGTCGAGACCGATCAGCTGGGTCGAGAAGGCGTTGTCCGACATGTTCAGCTTGAGCACGCCGTAGGTCGAGATCGCCTTCGCGGTGGCCGGGTGTTCGGTCTTGACCGGGTAGAGGGTCGCCCCGCCGCCACCGCCGATGATCTGCACCGGACCGGCCGCGTCCTTGTCGCCGTCGGCGTTCTGCGGGTAGAAGCGCTCGTAGTGGTGGTCGTGCCCGTTGAGGACCAGGTCGACCTTGTTCTGGACCATGGTCTCCCAGAGCGTCGCCATCTTGTCGTTGTCGCCGTGGTCACCCGAGGTGTAGCGCGGGTGGTGGTAGTACGCGGCGACGCAGGGCTTGGTGTTGCTCTTCAGGTCCTGCTTGATCCAGTTCAGCTGCTCGTCGCTGATCGCGTTCGCGGCCAGACCGGGCGAGAACTCCGTGCTGTCGATGGCGACGAAGTGCCAGTTGCCCATTTCCCAGCTGTAGTAGGTCTTCCCGTTCGGCGTCGCGATCTTGCCGAAGTACTGCTTGTAGGCGCCCAGCGGGGTGTGGTCGTAGGTCTCGTGGTTGCCGGGGACCGGGTGCATGATGCTCTTGTACTTGCCCCAGGTCTTGTCGAAGTAGCTCGTGAAATCCTCGATGTGGGCGTCGTCGTACTGGTTGTCGCCCATGGTGATCACCGCGGCCGGGTTCATCTGGCCGACCAGCGCGGCGGTCTTCGGGTGGATGCACGAGGACGAGGACGCGGTGCACTGTTCGGCGATGTCACCGGAAGCAGCGAGCACGAACGACGAGCCGCCCGCCTGTGTGGTCGCCTGCACCTGGTTGCTGGCCGCCGAGGTGTTGCCGGCGGCGTCCTTCGCACGGACCGTGTAGGTGTACGCGGTCGACGCGCTCAGCCCGCTGTCGGTGTAGGAAGCGCTTTCACTGGTGCCGACGACCTGACCGTTCCGCAGCACCTCGTAGCCGCTGACGCCGACGTTGTCCGTCGAACCGGTCCACGTCAAGTCCACAGTGGACGCGGTGACCGAACCGGCCTTGAGGTTCGTCGGCGCGGTGGGCGCCTGCGTGTCGCCGGACGAGTCCGACGTTCCGTAAACCTGCATCTCCCAAAGGGAGTAGCCGTAACTGGTGGCGCGTTTGGTACCGACGAGGCGCAGATACCGGCCGCGGCCGGACAGCCCGGTGAGATCGTCGGTCCCGCCGTTGCCGCCGGTGACGGACTTGATCGTGGTCCACGCCGAGCCGTCGTTGGAGACTTCCAGGCGATATGCGCTGGCGTACGCGGCCTCCCAGTTCAGCTTGACCCGGTTGATGGCCGAGGGGCCGCCGAGGTCGATGCGGATGAACTGCGGATCCACGCCTTCGGCGCTCGCCCAGCGGGTGCTCGTCTTGCCGTCGACCGCGAGCGGGCCGCCGTAGGACGACGACTCCACCGAGGAGACGAGGACAGGTTTTCCTTGGGACAAAAGGACATCAGCGGCTTGCGCGTTACCGCTGAGCAGCGTCGGCAACAGGATGGCGGCCGCGCCTAGTGGCAGTAGTCGGGTTCGGGCCTTCACATCGATCTCCCCGGGAATCCTTGGCGGCGGGTTGAGAGGGACGGGTGCGCGGCGTTCACTTCGAGTACACTTGTTCGTTTGGTAAGTTTCCTAACGAATGCGTACGGTAATCCGTACCACTCAGTGAGTCAAGACGTAGACTCGTCCCATGACCGGCGCATTGATCTTCGACTTCGACGGGACGCTGGTCGACACCGAGGCGGCCGTCCTCGTGGCCTGGCAGGAGACCTTCCGCGCCCGCGGCGACGAACTCCCCCTCGACGTCTGGCACACCGTGATCGGCACGCAGAACACCGCCGTCGCGATGTTCGAACTGCTGGAGAAGAACGACGAGAACCTCGACCGGGTCGCGGTCCGCACCGGCGTCCGCGCCAGGGTCACCGAACTGCTGGAAACCGTGGGGCCGCGTCCCGGCGTCGAGGAGTACCTCGCGGACGCGAAGGACCAGGGCCTGCGGCTGGCCATCGCGTCCAGCTCGACCGGCGACTGGGTCACCACCCACCTGAACCGGCTCGGCCTCGCGGACGCGTTCGAGGCCGTGCTCACCGGCGACCTCCACCAGGCGAAGCCGAGCCCGGACCTCTACCTGGCCGCCCTCGCCGCGCTGGACCTGCCCGCTTCCGAGGCGATCGCGTTCGAGGACTCACCGCACGGCGTCACCGCGGCGAAGGCCGCCGGGCTCGAATGCGTCGCCGTGCCGAACGCGATCACCGCGGTGCTGAACTTCGACCACGCCGACCTCGTACTGGGCTCGCTGGCCGACAAACCGCTGGGCGAGCTACTCAGCCGTTGAGGGACGAAGGCCCCCGCCCGTCGTCGGTACAGGTGGTCGTGAGTGGCGTTTCGGGTTCTAACCCGAAACGCCACTCACGACCCACCCAGCCCAAGCGTCACCGGCGCCGGACTGCTCAACCGTCGAGCAGCTCGCCCAGCCGGACGAGGAACGGGCGCTGCCCCTTGAGCAGCTTCTCCTCGGCGTCGGCCAGCCCGAACCAGGCGACCCTGTCGACCTCCGGGAACTCCTGCGTCCGGCCCGACCGCGGCGGCCACTCCATCTCGAAGACACCCGGCACGACCTGAGCCAGGTCGAGGTCGCCCTCCACCGCCCAGACCGTCACGACCTTGCCGCCGGACTGCTTCACCTCGCCGAGCGGGAGGTACTCCCCCTCCGGCGCCGGCAGCCCCAGCTCCTCCTGGAACTCGCGCCGCGCGGCGGCCTCCGGCGTCTCGTCCGGCTCGTACTCGCCCTTGGGCACCGACCAGCCGCCCGCGTCCTTCTTCGCCCAGAACGGCCCGCCCATATGCCCGAGAAGTACCTCGGTCACCTCGCCCGACCTGCGGAAGAGCAGGATCCCGGCACTCGTCTTACCCGCCATGCCGTCCAGTCTGGCCTTGCTCCGACCGGGTGATGTGACCGGCCCGCGAAAAAATTTTCGTCATGGATGTCGATTCGCGTCGATCCCGTCCGACGCGTTGTCAGAAGCCGCCCGACAGACACTCCCGGAAGGACCGGAACCATGACGCAGACCATCACCCCCGCCAAGACCTCCACCGCCACCACCTCGCGTGCCGCCAAGGCTCAGGGCGCGATCCAGTCGGCCGTCCGGATCGTCGTCTCGTTCCTCTTCCTCTGCCACGGTTTGCAGGGATTCGGCTTCTTCGGTGGCGTCGACGGCGCGGGCGGCTCGGTCGAGCTCGGTTCCTGGCCCGGCTGGTACGGCAGCGTGATCGAGGTCGTCGGCGCCGCGCTGGTGCTGGTGGGTCTGTTCACCCGGCCGGTCGCGGTGCTCCTCTCCGGCGTCATGGCCTACGCCTACTTCACCGTGCACGCGCCGGAAGGGCTGCTGCCGCTGCAGAACATGGGCGAGCTGTCGACCCTCTACTGCTGGATCTTCCTCCTGATCGCCGCGATCGGCCCGGGCACCTACGCCCTCGACACCCTGCGCCGCCGCTGAACGGGAATCGCGAGGCCCCTTTCCTGGATTGATTCCAGGAAAGGGGCCTTTTTATCGCGTACCTGTCGATTCGCTGTCAATAAATGAGGGCATAACATGGAATTACCCCCCGAAAGAAAGTTCCCTACCGACGGGGGTATCCGGCATCCTCAATCGCATCAATGGTTTAGACCACCTTGAGCCGGAAGGATGCGTCATGACCCAGACAGCCGCCGCCACGACCACCGAGGTTGGCCCGATCGCTCCGAAGTGGCAGGGACTGGCCCTCTCCGTGGTCCGCGTCGTGGTCTCGTTCCTCTTCCTCTGCCACGGTCTGCAGAAGATGGGCCTGTTCGACAAGGCCGCCGTACCGGTCGGCACCTGGCCGGGCTGGTACGCCGGGGTGATCGAAACGGTCGGTTCGCTGCTCGTCCTGGCGGGTCTGTTCACCCGCCCGGTCGCGATCCTGCTCTCGGGCACGATGGCGTACGCGTACTTCGTCGTCCACCAGCCCGACGCGCTGCTTCCGTTGCAGAACAAGGGCGAAACGGCCGCGCTGTACTCCTGGATCTTCCTGCTGTTCGCGGTGGTGGGGCCGGGCACCTACGCGCTCGACACGTGGCGCCGCCGCCGCAAGTCCTGAAGACCCGCCTCGGATGACATGAAGGACGCTTTCATTGCAAATTTTGCGATGAAAGCGTCCTTCATTGCACCAACGACAGAAGAGCGTCAGCGGCCCTGCGGCAACCCGGCGGCCAAGTCCGAAAGCGCCAGCACGTGCTCCATCAGCACGGTCAGCACCTGCTTCGTCGACTCGCGTTCCCGCGCGTCGCACAGCAGCAGCGGGACGTCCATGCCGACGTCGAGCGCCTGCCGGACCTCCTCGGTGCCGTAGCGGTACGCGTTGTCGAAGCAGTTGACGGCGACGACGAACGGCAGCCCGCGGCGCTCGAAGAAGTCGACGGCCGCGAAGCAGCTGTCGAGCCGCCGGGTGTCGGCGAGCACGACGGCGCCGAGCGCGCCTTCGGCCAGCTCGTCCCACATGAACCAGAACCGGTCCTGACCGGGCGTGCCGAACAGGTACAGGATCAGCTCGGGGTTGATGGTGATGCGGCCGAAGTCCAGCGCCACCGTGGTGGTCGTCTTCTTCTCGACACCGGTGAGGTCGTCGACGCCCTCGGACGCCGCGGTGATGACCTCCTCGGTGCGCAGCGGGGGAACCTCGCTGACCGAACCGACCATCGTGGTCTTACCGACCCCGAACCCGCCGGCGATGAGGACCTTGACCGCGTTCGCGGTCAAGGATCGCCGGGGCTCAGAGTTTCCGGATGCCATCAAGAACCGCCTGGAGTACGTGTTTGTTGGGGGTGTCGGTGACCGGGGTCGCGGTGCGGAACAGCACGAGGTTCTGTTCGATGAGGTCGCTCAGCAGCACCTTCACCACCGGCAACGGCAGATCGATACGCGCGGCGACCTCCGCGACGGACGTCGGTCTCTGGCACAGGTTGAGGATCCGCCCGTACTCCGGCTCGAAGCCCGCGACCTCGTGCGAGGAGCGCATGGCGACCACCAGGGTGATCAGGTCGAGGCCGAGCGTGTCCGAGCGGGTGCGCCCGCCCGTGACGGCGTACGACCGGACCAGCGGGCCGGCCTCCTCCTCGAACCACGACTCGTGCCGCCCGCTCATGGCGAAGTGGGAGTCGCGGCGCGGGGCGCCGAGGTGAGCACCGCGCCGACCCGCTTGACCATCAGGTTCATCTCGTAGGCCACGAGGCCCATGTCCGCGTCCTCCTTGGCCAGCAGCGCGAGGCACGCGCCACGGCCGGCCGCGGTGACGAACAGGAAGGCGTGGTCCATCTCGACCATGGTCTGACGGACGTTGCCGCCGCCGAAGTGCCGTCCCGTGCCCCGCGCGAGGCTCTGGAACGCCGACGCGACCGCGGACAGGTGCTCGCCGTCCTGCTCCGACAGGTTCCCGGACCGTCCGATGAGCAGGCCGTCGGAGGACAGGACTACCGCCCTGTCGGCCCCGCTGACACGCTTGACCAGGTCATCCAGCAACCAGTCGAGTTCACTGACTCCCGCGTTGGCCATCTAGTCACGATCTCCGTACATGTCGAGGTCGGTGTAGTCGTCGGTGGGTTCGGTGTCCCGGGCGCGGCGCGTGCCCTGCTGGAACGCGGCGAGCCGGTTCCTGGCCAGCTCGGGGGTGTCCTCGCGGACGTCCTCGCGCTGGGCGGCGGGCCGGTCCTCCATCAGCTGGGGGACCAGGTTCGCCTGACGACGGCGCTGCGGCAGCGGTGGCCTGCCGGGCGCCTCGGGGCCGGGCCGCCGGGTCTGCGGCGGACGGCCGTCCTGGGGCCGGGTGTCCGCGGGCGGCCACGCCGGCGGCTGCACCGGCTGCGGACAAGCCTCGGCACGCGCGGGTTCCGGGCGGATCGGCTCGGGCCGCGGCGTCTCCGGCCGGGGCACGCGCGGCGGGCGCGGGGGCAGCGGCGGCAAAACGCCTCCGGACTGCTCCGGCCCCGGCTGAGCCTGGGGCTGGGGCTGCGGCGCGACCGGCATCGGCACGGGCAGCTCTGGCCGCTCCGCGGGGAACTCGGTGCGGTGGCGGGCACGACGGCCCGGAAGCAGCGGCGCGGCCTCCGGCACCTCGGTGCTCTCGGGGTCCACCTCGTCCTCCGGCTCATCAGACGGGACCGGCGCGAGCAGGTCGGTGCGGACGAGCACGATGGCCCTGGTGCCGCCGTACGCGGATTCGCGCAGGTGCACGGAGATCCCGTGCCGTGCGGCGAGGCGCGCGACCACGAACAGGCCCAGCCGTGGCTCGGCTGACAACGCCATGATGCCGAAGTCCGGCGGATCGGCCAACATCGCGTTCAGCTCGGCGGCCTGCTCGGGCTCGATACCCAGGCCCTGGTCCTCGACCTCGATCACGACACCCTTGCCGACCACGTTGCCCCGCAGCTCGACGCGCGACTGCGGCGGCGAGAACGAGGTCGCGTTGTCGATCAGCTCCGCGAGCAGGTGCACGAGGTCGCCGACGACCGGGCCCTGCACCGCCATCGCGGGCATCTTCGCCGTCTTCACCCTGGCGAAGTCCTCGGTCTCGGCCGAGGCGCCGCGGGTCAGCTCGGCGAGCGTCACCGGCTTGCGCCACTGACGGCCGGGCTGGCCGCCACCGAGGATGATCAGGTTCTCGGCGTTGCGGCGGGCGCGGGTGGAGAGGTGGTCCAGCTGGAAGAGCGTGTCCAGCTGCTCCGGGTCCTCCTGCTTGCGCTCGGCCTGGTCGAGCACCTTGAGCTGGCGGTGCACGATGACCTGGCTGCGGTGCGCGATGTTGAGGAACACCGTCTTGGTGCCTTCACGGGTCCTCGCCTCTTCGACGGCGGCCGCGATGGCGGTCTGCTGCGCCTTGTTGAAGGCCTCGGCGACCTGGCCGATCTCGTCGTCGCCGTGGTCGAGGAAGTGACCCTTGTCGTCGAGGTCGACGGGTTCGCCCGCGCGCACCCGGTCCACCAGTTCCGGCAGCCGGATCTCGGCGACGTCGAGGGTGTCCTCGCGCAGCCGGGCCAGCCGTCCGATGAGCCGGTTCGACAGCCGCAGGGCGATGACGAACACGCCGATCGCCACCAGCAGCGCGATGGCCGCGGCGATGGCCGACGTGATCAGCGTCCGGTCGGCGTCGTCGACCGCCTGCGTCGTGGCCGTACCACTCTGCTCGACGAAGCCGCGCATCATCGCGTCGCTGACGCCGCGCGCGGCCTGCAGCCACGTCTGCTCGGGGATGGGGAGCGTGGCCTTGCTGTTCTGCAGGAAGGTGTTCTCGACCGTGTTGACGGCCTTCCACGGATCGCTCGCGACGAGCTGGTCGAACTTCGCCTTGACGTCCGGGAGCATCCGCGAGACCGACGATTCCAGCTGAGAGCGGTAGGAACCGACCTCCGTGACGTACGCGCGGTAGGTCTCGTCGGTGAAGCCGCCGCCCGCGACGGCCGCGGCGGCGAGGGCGTTCGCGCGCTGCATCTGGTCGATCGCGGTGAACAGCGGGACCGCCGTGATCCGCTGATACGCGTTCTCGGCGTTCGGCGCGTCCTGGGCCAGCCCGGTCAGACCGTCGACGAACTGGTCGAGGATCTGGTTGTAGAAGGTGAAGGCGTCCAGCAGCGGAAGCTGGCCGGAGTCGGCCGACTGCCGGATCTGCGGCATCTTCTGGAGGAGCCCGTTCAGCGTGGCGATGTTGCGCTGCACGCTGTCGGGCGAGTCCCCGATGAACTTCTGCAGATGTGCGGCGACACCCTGGGCGGCGGCGTCGGTCTTGGCGCGCTGCTCGGTGAGCGTGGCGTGCTGCGACCGGTCGCCGGCGAGCTCGCGCAGCGCCAGGCGCCGCTCTTCCTGTACTTGGACGAAGAAGGGGAGAGAAGGGGCTTCCGAGTCACGGATTCGCTGCGCGTAGTCACGGCCATTGACCGCGTCGAAGATCAGGTACCCGCCGATCGCCAGACCGACCAGCATCAGCGCGATGCTCGGAATGAGCGCGATCGTCAGAACGCGCGAACGAATCGAAGAGCCGCGGCCTCGTCCAAGGGAAATCTGCTTCACCGTGGTCCGTTTTCCTTCCGGCAGTTATTGGTGTCGGGTCGCCGGGGATCTCATACCCGCGGGATCCGATAGCCGGATCAACACAGCGTGGTCCGCTCCGCCCGCGAAGACGCTAGGAGACCCAAACGGGTGAGTCAAGTCCGGACGCGAAGGGTAGTCGCATATGGCCGTGACCTGCTGACAAGAGGCGGACGGACCAGGAAAGTCCACCACGTGGGACGGGGCACCCGGCTAAGTGACCCACCAGTAGATCACCTGGCGGTTTAGCGCAGGCAGGGGCTTGATCGGCACTCTTCGGACACGATCAAGTCACACCTCACGGCGTCCGTGTCCCGGCGAAAAAGTCGACGAAAACTACTCGCCGTGACGTCGCTCACGCTTTCGGACCAGGGCTCCACATACCGTTCGGTTTGCGAACGACATCACCACGGAGGAACGCCGTCGTAACACCCTTCGCGCCACGGAATCCAGAATTGCCGACGCTTATCACCGGGGATTCGGCGAAATGATCTTCCTCGGTGCGGCCGAGCTCGTCGTCGATGAGCGCCTCGACCCGTCCGGACGCCTCCCGCAGCATCCGGACGCCCGCCCAGCACAGGGTCGCCACCCCGCAGATCAGGATCGCGACGAGAACCGTCTCCACCGGGTACCGGGAGCCGAATTCGTTGAGCAGAAAACCGGAGGCGACACCGAACACGGCGACGACGACATAGGCGAACGACATGATCCCCTCCTTCTCCAGGCGCCGTGGCCCGCGCCTCACGAGTGAGACGGGCGGCGCGGGTTTTCCTTACGCCACAGGGGAAGGATCTACGTCACACTCGCGGCGAGAGCGAATGTCGAGATTAACAGCGGATTCGCGAAAGATCGCCCGTTCTCCCCCACCGGGGCGAGGCGATCACCTATTTGCCACCCATTTCCGAATGCGGTTCACCATTTTCACCACACCGGGTGTCACTCCGCGCTCAGCCGCGGAGCTCCCGCAGCGTCGTGACGGCGCGGAGCACCTCGCCGTACGTGGTGTAGAGCGGCGCGAGCCCGAACCTCAGCACATTGGGCGGGCGGAAGTCCCCGATCACCCCGCGGTCGATCAAGGCCGCCATCGTCTCGGCCGCGTCGTCGTCGATCACCGAGATCTGGTGCCCGCGGTCCCGGCCGCGCGGGGTCGGGATCTTCGCGCCCTCGAGGAGCTCGTCCGCGCACCGGAAGAAGAAGTCACCGAGCGCGAGGCCCTTCTCCCGCAGCACGCCGCGGTCCACGCCGTCCCAGACGTCGAGGGCGGCGTCGAGCGCGAGCAGCGAAAGCATGTCGGGCGTGCCCGCGCGGCCACGCTCGATACCGGCGTGCGCCTCGTACGCGCCCCGCATCGCGAACGGGTCCCGGTCGCCGGCCCAGCCCGCCAGCGGCTGGTCGAACCGGTCCAGCCATTTCGCCGCCACGTAAAGGAAAGCGGGCGCACCGGGGCCGCCGTTCAGGAATTTGTAGGTGCAGCCGACGGCGAGGTCCACGCCTGTGGCGTCCAGCTCGACGGGCAGCGCGCCGACGCTGTGGCAGAGGTCCCAGAGCGCCAGCGCCCCGGCGCGGTGCAGTGCCGCGGTCAGCCCGGCCATGTCGTGCGCGCGTCCGGTGACGTAGTCGACGTGGTTGATCAGCGCGACGGCCGTCCGCTCGCTCACCTGGTCGGGCATGTCCTCCGCGACCACCCGGCGCACCGTGCGCCCGGTCAGCCGGGCGGCCTCGTCGGCGATGTAGCCGTCGGTCGGGAAGGTGTCGGTGTCGACGAGGATCTCGTCGCGGCCTGGCTGGAGCCGGGTGGCGGCGACCAGCGCCTTGAACAGGTTCACACTCGTCGAGTCCGCCACGACGACCTGACCCGGCGCCGCGCCCACCAGCGGCGCGATCCGCCCGCCGACCCGCACCGGAGCCTCCCACCAGCCCTCCGACCAGGACCGGATGAGCCGACCGCCCCATTGCTCGCGGACGACCGCGGCGAGCCGACCGGCCACGTGCTTCGGCGGGGCGCCCAGCGAGTTGCCGTCGAAATAGGCCACGCCCGCGTCGAGGTCGAAGTCATTTCGCTTGTGCGCCAAGGGATCGGCCGCGTCCAGCGCCGCGGCCTCGGCTACGAGGTCAGTCACGGCCACCATCGTCGGCGAGTGTGTTCCAGAAGTCCAGTTCGTACGACTGGAAGAGCCGCGCATGCGTCCGAGCGTCCTTTTCGGACAGTTCACCGGCGTCGAGCGCGGCCTGCACGGCACGGACGGCCAGGTCTTCGAGCTCGGGCGACGGCGCGCCGAAGAAGTCGAAGAAGGCGCAGGCCTCGTCGTCGAAGCCGTACCGTTCGCGCATCGCGGCGGCGATCGCGGCGCAGTACCGGCCGAAGGCGGCGAAGTTCGCGACGATCGCCACGATGACGTCCGCCGGTTCGCCGTTGAGCGCCAGCCAGGCGACGAACGCCGGATACGCCTGGCACCCCGCGCGTGGCTCGAAAGCGGGCGATTCCTCCGCGAGCGCAGCCAGCTTGCCGAGCGCCAGCCCCTCGCCCGAAGCCAAGGCCGCGAAGAACTCCCGCGCGTTCCGCTCCCCCGCACGCGAGGCGAGGTGCAGGAAACTGCGCCAGTCGCTGCGGACGATCCGGTACTCCTCCTCGGCGATCGCGGCGAAGACCGCCCGCGGCGCCTCGCCCGCTTCGACCGCCGGGACCAGCCTGTTCTCGCCGTCGCGGGGGGCGAGTTCCGCCTGGACCGCGTCGATCAACTCGCGTGCCGAACCGGTCATCGTCGAGGCTCCTCCTTGTTCGGGGCTGACGCGGTGAAAACGGAAAAGGTGGACATTTCGCGTAGCGCAACCGTGGCCGCGATTCTCTATCCAGCACTGCCGACAGCCCTTACAGTGTGCCTGATCAGGCAGCATCGAGGAGGCCAGCGTTGACCACCCAGCCGACCGTCGCCGAGCAGATCGAAGGCCAGACCATCCCCGCCCTGCTTCACCGCAACGCCCAGGAGTTCGGTGACCTGCCGGCGGTGACGTCACTCGACGTCGAGGGCAAGCCGACCCTCACCTGGGCCGAATTCCGCACCGCCATCGCGGAGGTGTCCCGCGGGCTCGCCGGTCTCGGGCTCGGCGTCCGCGACCGGATGCTGATCATGGCGCCGAGCAGCCCGGAGCACCTGATCGCCGACCTCGCCGCCGCCCATCTCGGCGCGATCCCCTGCACCGCGTACGCGACGCTGAGCCCGGAGCAGATCGGGTTCGTCGCCCGGCACAGCGCCGCCGGCATCGTCGTCCTCGCCGGTGCCGACGAACTCGAACGCTGGTCCCAGGTCCTCGACGACCTGCCCGCGCTTCGGCACGTCGTGCTGCTCGACGCGTCCGTGATTCCCCAGGACGACAAGCGTTTCCTGTCCTTCGCCGACCTTCGCGCGGCGGGCGCCGAAGCGCACGCGGCCGACCCGGAGGCGTTCGAGACGGCGTGGTCCGCGATCACGCCGGACGACCCGCTGTCGATGATCTACACCTCGGGTACCACCGGCGACCCCAAGGGTGTCGTGCTGTCGCACCGCAACGCGATCTACCAGGCCGTCGCCGTCCAGAAGCTGCACGACTCCCCGATGCACGCCACGAACATCGCGTACCTGCCGCTCGCGCATATCGCCGAACGGGAACTGTCGATCTACATGCCGATCGTGTGGGCCGGGCACGTGCACACCGTCGGCGATCCGACGGGCGTCGTCGGCGCGCTGGGCCAGGTGCACCCGAAGAGCTTCTTCGGTGTCCCGCGCGTGTGGGAAAAGATGGTGGCGGGCCTGAAGAACCTGCTCGGCTCGCTGCCGGAGGAGAAGCGGAACGGCCTGATCGGCGCGAACGAACTGCTGCAGCAGGGCTACAAACTGCGCAGCGACGGCAAGGAGGTGCCGCCGGAACTCGCGGAGAAGATCGCGCAGACCGACGCGGCCGCGCTCGCGCCGGTGCGGGCGATGCTGGGCCTCGACCAGATCGAGGTCGCCTCCAGCGGCGCCGCCGCGCTACCGGTGGAGATCCTGTACTTCATCGCCGGGCTCGGCGTCGAGATCCAGGAGGTCTGGGGACTTTCCGAGACCACCGGCGCGGTCACGTCGAACACGCCGACGGCGTTCAAGGCCGGTTCGGTCGGCCGTCCGCTGGAAGGTATCGAGGTGAAGGTCGCCGAAGACGGCGAACTCCTCGTCCGCGGCCCGATCGTGTTCCTCGGCTACCTGCAGGCGGACGGCACGATCAAACCGGACGTCGACGCCGACGGCTGGCTCGCCACCGGCGACATCGGGACGATCGACGAACGCGGTTTCGTCACGATCACCGACCGCAAGAAGGAACTGATCATCACCTCGAGCGGCAAGAACATCGCCCCGACGAAGATCGAAGGGCTGCTCAAGGAACACCCGCTGATCGGGCAGGCCGTCGCGATCGGCGAGAAACGGCCGTACGTCACGGCGCTGATCGTCGTCGACGACGAGATCGCGCCGGGCTGGGCGACCGCGAACGGCATCCAGCTCGCCGATGGCGAATCGCTCGCCGACAACGCCGAGGTCCGCGCGGAGATCGAGAAGGCCGTCGAGGCGGCGAACGCGCGGCTGGCCAGGATCGAGCAGATCAAGCGGTATCACGTGATCCCCAAGGCGTGGACGCCGGAAACCGGCGAAGTGACGCCGACTTTGAAACTGAAGCGGCGGATCATCAACGACCGGTACGCGCCGACCATCGCGGATCTGTACGCGGCCGCCACCCCTGAACCCGCTCCTGCCGCCGGCTCCTGACCTCTCACGCGTGCCAGGAACGGTCCTTTCCTTGCGAAATTTGCAAGGAAAGGACCGTTCATTGCACGCGCACCGGGCCGAAAGGAGTCGCGACCGATCGGCGACCGCTGCTAACTTGCCGCCGTGGATCTCTTTTCCCGATCTTGGGCGGCGCTGCTCGCCGCCGTCGCCGAAACCCCCGACGAAGACTTCGACAAACCGTCCGGTTGCGCCGGCTGGCTGGTGCGGGACCTGGCGTGTCACCTCGTGATCGACGCCCAGGACGTGCTGATCACCCTCGCCACCCCCGCCGACACGGAACCGACGCGCGACGCGGTCACCTACTGGGAGGTCTCCGACGAACCTCCCACCGGTGAGGACGACCTCGACGCGCTGATCGTGCGGCTCGCCGCCGCGTATCAGGAGCCCCGGCTGCTCAAGTTCCACCTCGACGACGTCGGTTCCGCCGCCGGCCGGGCCGCCACCCTCGCCGACCCGGCGACGCGGGTCGCCACCCGCGACATCGTCCTGACCGCGGGCGACTTCCTTTCCGCGTACGTCCTGGAGTGGACGCTGCACCACCTCGACCTGGTCGCGTATCTCCCGCACCTCGACGGCCCCGCCGCCGACGGCCTCGCCGAGACGCGGCGGATCCTGGAGGAGCGGACCGGCGAGAAGTTCCCCGAGTCGTTCTCCGACACCGACGCGCTCCTGGTCGGCACCGGACGCCGCGAAGCGACCGACGCCGAGAAGGCCGCCCTCGGCGATTTGGCCGCGAAGCTGCCCTTCGTCATCGGCTAAACCGGACGACACGCGTGACTGGAGGGCGAACTCGCGTGATCGGGGACGGGACTCGCGTGATTGAAGGCGTTCCGTCTCCGATCACGTGAGTTCGCCGCCTGATCACGCGAGTTCCGTCTCTGATCACGCGTGTCGTCCGTCTGATCACGCGTGTCACGCGGTTCGGGTCGACTCCGTCCACTTGCGGAGCCGGGGCGGGACACGCTTTTCGAGGCCGTAGTTCTCCAGGTGCGCGCTGAAGACCTCGTCGAAGGCGCGCTGCACGGTCTCGGTGTCCCACACCGGCCGCTCGAGGATGGGCTGCTTCAGATACGGCTGGCCCATGACGTGCAGCTGCGGCCCGTTGCAGCGGATCATCTGCCCGGTGATCCCGTCGGATCCGGAGCCGAGCAGGAAGAGCACGACCGGCGCGATCCGCGACGGCGTCCGGTCCGGCGGGCAGGCCCGCAGCGACCGTTCGGATTTCCACACCATCCGGGTGTGCGCGAGCGGGCAGACCGCGTTCACCCGGATCCCGCTCTCCTCCAGGTCGAGCGCCCAGGAGTAGGTCAGCGAAGCGACGGCGCCCTTGCTGGCGGCGTACACGCCGAGCTTGCGCTGCCCGAGCGACGCCCCGGACGAGATGTTGACGATCGAGCCGGGCGTGCCCCGCGAAACCATCGCCTTGATCGCGGCGAGCCCGGTGTACATGACGCCGAGGACGTTCACCTCGACCAGTTCGCGGGCCTGCTCGACGTCGTCCTCCCACGGCAGCGCCTCGTAGTTCAGGCCCGCGTTGTTGACCAGCCCGTCGATCGCGCCGAACTCCGCGAGACAGAGGTCCACGATCTCCTGCGCCTGCTTCGGATCGGCGACGCTGTGGCCGCTGGCGACCGCCCTGCCCCCGAACCGGCGGATGTTCTCCGTCGTCCGTTCGGCGAGTTCGGCGTCGATGTCGTTCACCACGACGGCCCCGCCCGCCCTCGCCACGTGCACCGCGAACGCCTCGCCGAGGCCCCGACCCGCCCCGGTCACGACGACGGCCTTGTCGTCGAGCAAACCGTTCATCGCCTTCACCCCTTTGACCCAGCCGGCCTCCACCTCCAGACCGGTCTCTACTCAGTGTTGGACCATTCGGCCCAGCCGGACCTCCGGCGGCGGCGAACGGCGGCCCGGCTGCGCCGAGCGAGGGCGGGGCGATCGGCGCGGAGATACCCGCGGACGAGTCAGGCCGACATCACCCACCGGTCAGACGGCGTAGCCCGATCGGCCCAACAGGCGAAGGATCGGCCGGTCTTCTGTTCGTCTCGCTGTAGCCGGAGGCATACTGAACGTTGTCCGGCGGGACGGCAACTGTGACTCCCTCGCTGACCACGTAACACGGCAGGCAAGAATGCGAGGAAAGCAAGTTCACCCGATCGGGGGGAGGTGGTCACGCAGTGAAGATGAACGCGGCGCCGCGGATGACCGCCGCCCTGGCGAACCGCGAGTTCCGCGCACTCTGGCTCGCCGAGGTGCAGTCCCTCATCGGCGACCAGCTCACCATCGTGGCGCTGGCGATCCTCGTCTACGACCGGACCGGCTCCGCGTTGCTGTCCGCGGTGGTCTACTCCCTGACCTTCCTGCCCGCGCTCGCCGGCGGTCTCGGCCTCTCCCAGCTGGCCGACCGCTACCCGAGGCGCACCGTCCTCGTCGTCTCGTCCCTGATCCAGGGCGTGCTGATCGCGATCATGGCGATCCCCGGCACCCCGCTCGCCCTGTTGTGCGGGCTGGTGGTGCTGGCCCGGCTCGCGAACGCGCCCGGCAACGCGGCGCAGAACGCGCTGACCCGCGAGGTGTTCACCGACGACGACCTCTATCTGAAGAGCCAGGACATCCGGGGGATCTCGACCAACACCGCGATGCTGCTCGGGCTGGCGGGCGGCGGTCTGCTGGTGTCGCACGTCGGGGCGAGCTGGGCGCTGGCACTCGACGCCGCGACGTTCCTGCTGAGCGCGGCCGTGGTCCGCTTCTCGGTTTCCCGGCGGGCGGCGGCGTCCGACGGCAACGGCAGCTGGTTCGGCGCGGTGAAGCAGGTCTTCGGCAACCGCCATCTGCGGGTGCTGATCTGGTTCTCGTGGCTGGTCGGCCTGGCCGTCATCCCCGAAGGGCTGGCCGCGCCGCTCGCCGCGGAGATGGGTGTGGGGAAACAGGCCGTCGGCTGGCTGCTGGCCGCCGATCCGCTGGGCTTCGTGATCGGGGCGTTCCTGCTGTCCCGATTCGTCTCGGCGGAACAACGAAGGAAACTGCTCGGCGTGCTGGCGGCACTACCGATGGTCGCCCTGATCGCCTTCGCGCTCAAGCCGGGGCTGATTCCGGCGTTGCTCCTGCTGGCGGCGGCGGGTGCCGCGGGGGCGTACCTGATCACGGTGAGCGCCACGTTCATCACGTGGGTCCCGAACGAACTCCGGGGCGGTGCGGGTGGGGTGTACCGCACGGGATTGCGGGTGGCTCAAGGAATAGGGGCGGGACTCGGCGGGCTCGCCGCCGATCGGCTCGGGGCGGCGACCTCGGCCATCGCGCTGGCAGGCGTGGTCGGCCTGCTGCTGGCCGTACTGGTCGCGCTCAGCTGGGGCCACATCAACGGATCCAGCCCGGAACCGTTGCTGTCATGAGGAATCCACACTCGACACTGCTTCCACACTCGGCCCTTCACCACGTGGGCGAAAAGAAACGACACTCGATCAGAAGTCACGGCTCGACACTGTCCGACACCTCCCGGCCTCCTCGTTGCTGCGAACTAATACCTTGTCCGGGCTCAGAAGTCACGACTGGACACTATCCGTCACCCCTTCCGCGACGCGTCTCGAAAAACATTCAGCTGCCAAGATCAGAAATCACGGGACACGATTGCCACCTCCGGTCCGTGTTCGCGGGCACCCTTGCCGGTGTCGGACAACTGTTGCGATGGGATGATACCGGCCGTGGAATACGAACGGTGTATCAGTCGGTACCGGTGAGATTACTCAGCCGTGCCGTCCGGGCGGAAAAGAGGTAGCAATTGCCAGCCGAGACCGGCGACCGTCGCCAGCACGGTGACGGCACCGGCGACCTTGACGGCGCAACGGCCGCGGCCGCCGCGGACAGCGGTGTACCGGTGACCGAACGCGGGCAGGCAAGCCCGGAAGGTGACCAGGCCGGACCGCCGGAGCGCCATCCCTACGATCCCAGGGCGTGGGCGCTGTGGCAGCGGCCGAAGCGGTTCATCGCGTTCCTTTTCGCGATGGAGGCCATCGGAATCGCGATCATGGTCGTCGCGACGATGAATTCCACGAATCCGGGAAGAATCGACTGGGTTCGTTTCGCCATTCTCGCCGTCGGCGCCACGGCACATATTCAGCTCACTCAGCGTCAAGAAGAAAGACGACGCGATCGAAGTCGTACCGTCCTCATCGACCTCACCGCGGTTTGGACATTTCCGGCCGCGGTCATCCTGCCGCTTTCGCTGACGCTTTCCATCATCGCGATCGTCCGGATCCAGCATTGGTTCATCGCCCGGCGTCCCGCGCACAACTTCGTGTTCTCGTCGGTCACGCACGGCGTTTCGGTGACACTGGCCTCGCTCACCTTCGCCGCGTTCGGACCGCATGAATGGGGCAGGATTTCCGGCTGGGACACCCTCGGCGAGTTCGGTGTCCTGATCGTCACCGGGATGGTCTTCGAAGCGGTGCAGATCGCCTACATCGGCGGCATCCTCGCGATCGGCTCGCCGAAGCGGCCGTCACTGTCCACCGTGCTCGGCAACGCGGCGGACAACCTGCTGGAGGCCATCACGATCGGCCTCGGCGCGGTCACCGCGGTACTGCTGTTGATCATGCCACCGATGGTGATCGTGATGGCCGTGGTGACGGTGGTGTTCAATCGCCTCGCCGAGATCGACCAACTGCAAAACGACGCGCGGACGGACCCGAAAACCGGTGTTCTCAACATGCGCGGATGGTCGGAGTCGGCCGATCGCGCGCTCGGAAGGACCGCCCGATCGGACGACAACCTGGCACTTCTGATGATTGATCTCGACCACTTCAAGTGGATTAACGACACATATGGACACCCGGCGGGCGACGACGTCCTCCGCGATGTGGCACGGAAATTGGACGAGGTCACCCGGCCCGCCGACGTCATCGGCCGGTTCGGTGGCGAGGAATTCCTTGTCCTCCTGCCGGATATCGACGAAACGGCGGCCAAACTCGCCGCCGAGCGAGTGCGCAGCGCTATCGCCGAACTGCATATAGTGACTACCGACAAAAGGGGCAGCCGGGTGACCATCTCGGGCCGCACGACCTCGATCGGGGCGGCACTGTTCCCTCGTCACGGTGAATCCCTGGAAGAACTCCTGCACGCCTCGGACGCCGCCGTCTACGTGGCCAAGGAGAACGGCCGGAACCAGGTGCGCTTCGCCCAGGACGTCGACCGGCCCGCCACCTGACTCAGGGACACCCGGTGGGTGAACCCGGGGGTTATCCGGATGTCGGCCCCGATCGGCGGATGGCACCCTTGATCCCATGCCAGCGACAGCCGACGCCGCCGCTCGACCTGCCCGGATCCGGCGGCCATGGTCGACGTCGGGCTGGTTACTGCTGGTCACGGTGCTGGTGTTCGGTTTCGGTCTGATCGCGTCACGCCCCGCTTCGCCGCCGGACCAGGGCCCACCGACGGGTGATCTCCTCGCCGCGCAGAACGCGGTCGACGCGCTGGTGCGGCCGGGCCCGGTCGAGAACGTGATCGCCGAACTCCCCGCCGATTTCACCGCGGTCAGCGGCATCACCCCGGGGGTGATGACGGCGCGGGACGGCACCGTGCGCGCCGTCCACACCGACGGCGGCTGCTCGGCGCCCTGGGGCGACGACAACACCAAGTGGGACTACGCGGTCCCCTGCAAAGCCCATGACCTGGGCTACGACATCCTCCGCTACGCCGAACGCAAGGGGCACCCGCTCGGCCAGGAGGCGCGGGCCTCGCTCGACGACCGGCTCTCCGCGGACATGCACAACGCCTGCGTCCTCAACCCGATGGACTCACGCGGCACGTGCGACGTCGTCGCCTCCCTCTACACCGCCGGTCTGGTGCTCAACTCCTGGCATCAGCGCTGGGGTCCGCCGGTCGGCGACCCGCTCGGCCCGATGATCGTCGGCGTGCTGGTGATCGGCGCGCTGCTGGTGTTCCGCCTCCGCGGCTGGGTCCGCACCCGCCGGACGGCCGTCACGCTCCCCCGCGAACCGCGGCCGGTCGTCCCGGTCGGCCGATGGGCGTTGCTCGGCGTCGCCGGGGTCGCGCTCATGGTGCTCGGCGAATCCGCCGTCGCGCTCGCGCACTGGGCGGGGGCGCCGGAGCGGTCGTTGTGGCCGTTCACCTGGCTGGCCCAGCTCTGTCCGCTCATCTTCTTCGCGGTCGGCCGGATCAACGAGGCGGGCTGGCGGTCGATCCGCGCGAGCGGCGGCCGCTATCCGCAGTACCTCGCCGACCGGGCGAGCCCGCTGCTGCGCCCGGCGCTGATCTTCGCCGTGGTCGCGCTGGTCGTCCCGCTCGCGCTGGAGGTGCTGGGGATCCCGACGGGCACGAACGCCACGGTCATGCGGATCGCGCTGCATCCGCTCTGGCTGCTCGGCGTCTTCCTTCTCACCGTCGTCCTCGCGCCGGCGCTGCTGGCGCTGTATCACCGGACGCGGGCCGCCTCCGTCGCCGGGCTGCTGGCGCTGACCTTGGCGAGCGAGGCCGCCGCGCACTGGTCCGGCTCGGCCGTCCCCCGTTACGCGGAGACGTTGTTCCTCGCGCTGTTCGTCCAGCAACTGGCGTTCGCCCACGCCGCCGGTGCCCGCCCGTCACGCGGCGTCCTCGTGGCGACGGCGTTCACCGGCGCCACCGGGCTGGGCCTCACGGTCGCCGTCCGCGGCGAAGGACCGATGCTGCTCGGCGGTCCCGGCGCCCCGGCCGCGCTTTCGGGTCCGCCGTGGGGCGTGCTCCTGCTCGGCCTGGTGCAGCTCGCGCTCCTCGGCCTGCTCGCCCGGCCACTGGCCCGGCTCGGCGGACGTCCGGCGATCGCCGCGGCCGCGCGTCTCGTCCTGCGCGCCCCGATGAGCCTGTACCTCGGCTTCCTCTCCGCGATGCTGCTGCTCGTGGCGGTCGTCTACCTGCCGGGGCCGTTCGTGGACGGGCTCAGCTGGCTGGCCCGCCCGAAGGTCCTGCTCGCGATGGCCCTGCTCGCCGTGCCCGCCGTGCTCGTCTTCTGGTGGTTCGAACGGCATTCGGGGCCTCAACAGCGGGCGGTCGACGAGCCGGGGCTGCGGGCCACGGTGTTCTGCCGCGCGGCGGCGACGGTCGGCATGGCGTACTCGATGCTCGGCGTGTTCGGGTTCGCGCTGACCCGGTTCGGTGGCGCCTCGGCCGACGCCGACCTCCTCGGAATCCGGTTCGGACCGGTCCAGAGCCTGGTCAACCTGCTGCTCGGGGTGTACCTGCTGCACACCGTGCGCAACGGCACGAGCCGGATGACCGGGACCTGGCTGGTCTGCGCGGTCGCGTGCGCGCCACCCCTTATGACCGCCCTCGAAGGCGAGCGGGTGAGCGCCGCTTCCGTCGCGCTGCCGGTCGCGACGATCGTCGTCGCGATGCTCGCGGCGGCCGCCACGCTGGTCCCCGCCCGCGCGGCCCGGCGTGTCCTTCCCTGAACCACACGGCGCTGACCAGGGGATTTCCGTACCCTTGAGAGGAAACCGGTGGTGCGTGCCACATCTTCGGGGGGATGTGTAATCCTGCGACAACCCGCAACAGGCACCATGCGTCCCTTGAAGAGACCGTCGAACCGGTAACGACCAGAAGGAGCAGACCGCGTGGAGTACCCGCCTCGGAATGGGCATGGGGATCGACGTCCCGCCCGGCCTAGGCAGGACGCGCCCGGACGCGTTCCTTCCCGCCCGGCCCCGCCCCGTGGAGCCCGCCCGGTGCCTGCCCGGCAGTCCGCGGGCCAGCCGCCCCGGCGCCCGGCCCCGCGGCGCAAGTCGTTCCGCGGCCCCAAGATCGCCCTCGGCCTCGTGTCGCTGCTGGTGATGGGCCTGACCGGGTACGCGTGGGCCGCGATGGACGGTCTGACCTTCGCGAACGTCGGCATCGGCGCGGACGAAGGCGACAAACCCGCGGACGGTGCCCGCGACATCCTCCTCGTCGGCCTCGACAGCCGCACGGACGCGCAGGGCAACCCGCTGTCGAAGGAAGTGCTGGCCCAGCTGCGCGCCGGGCAGGCCGACGGCGAGCTGAACACCGACTCGCTGATCTTCGTGCACATCCCGAACGACGGCTCCAAGGCCGTCGCGATCTCGCTCCCCCGTGACTCCTACGTCGACATCCCCGGCGGCTTCGGCAAGCACAAGATCAACTCCGCCTACGCCCGCGCGATGCTCGACGAGCGCAAGAAGCTGCAGGAAGACGGCGTCTCCGACCCGAAGGAACTCGACCAGAAGGCCAACGAGGCCGGCGCGAAGACGCTGATCAAGACGGTCGAGCAGCTGACCGGCTCGACCATCGACAACTACGCCGCCATCAACCTGCTGGGCTTCAGCGAGATCACGCAGGCCATCGGCGGGGTCGACGTCTGCCTCAACGACGACGTCAACGACCAGTTCTCCGGCGCGAAGTTCACCAAGGGCCCGCACACCATCTCCGGCGTCGAGGCGCTCGGCTTCGTCCGGCAACGGCACGGTCTGCCGCGCGGCGACCTCGACCGGGTCGTCCGGCAGCAGGTGTTCATGGCCGGGATGGCGAGGAAGGTGCTCTCGGCGGGCACGCTCGCGAACCCGGGCAAGCTCAACGACCTGATCACGGCCATCAAGAAGTCGGTCGTGCTCAACCAGAACTGGGACGTCTTCGGGTTCGCGCAGCAGATGAAGAGCCTGACCGGCGGTCAGCTCGAGTTCCGGACGATCCCGATCGTCAACATCGAGTACAAGACCCCGAACGACGGCGTCGCCATCCAGGTCGACCCGAAACAGGTCAAGAGCTTCGTCCAGGGGCTCGCGGGCCCGCAGCCCGGCGAACAGCAGCAGGCCCCGCCCGCCGAGTCGGCCAACAAGGCGACCACGGTCGACGTCCGCAACTCCACGAACCGGGACGGGCTGGCCTCGTCGGTGCTGAAGCAGCTCGTCGACAAGGGCTTCACCGCGGGCGACACGGCCACCGCCAGCGCGCGCAAGAAGACGGTGGTCTGGGTCGCCAAGGGTGAGAAGGCGGCGGGCCAGGCGGTCGCCGACGCACTCGGCGGCAACCCGACCGTCCAAGAGGACAAGAGTGTCGAGGCCGGGCACGTGATGGTCTTCCTCGGCTCGGACTTCAAGGCGCCGAGCGGCGCCGAAGGCTCCGGTTCCTCGCAGAACGCCGCCGGTTCGTCGGCCGCGGCTCCGCCGCCCGAGCAGTCCGACGAGAAGCCGATCACCGCCGAAGGTGTGCCCTGCGTCAACTGACGCGCTCTTCGAGCCAGGTTTGTTCACCCATTCGGCCCAACAAGCCAAAATAGATGGGAAAACCACCCCCGAAACCGCGTAAGAGCCGCGGCCCTGCCGACTTTCATACACGTGAGCGCGCTCGTCCCGGGTTTTGTCACACGGGACGGGCGGTGGAGAAGGTTGGCAAGGCAGGGGATGGGGAGTGCTGATCGACGCTGAGAGCTATCAGCGGATACTCGGAGACGAGCTCCGCAAGCTCCGCCGTAAACGTGGCTGGACACGCAAGGAACTGAACCAGCATCTGCAGAGCGAGATCTCGCTCCAGACGCTGGCCACCTACGAGCTGGGCACCCGGCACTGTTCCGTGGTGCGGCTGGTCGAACTGTGCGTCGCGATGGACGAGCTGCCACAGGATCTGCTGGCAAAGGTGCATCGGCGCGTGTTCGTGGACGAACCGGGCCGGGTGCGGATCGACCTGCGCCTGGTGATCAAGGACGAGCAGCAGGAACTGCTCCCGCTGCGACGGTGGGCCGACGACCGGCTCAAGAGATCGGGTGACAACGGCTCGGCCGAGGTCCACCTCGATTTCGCGGCGCTGGAACGGATGGCCGAGCTGTGCGGCATCCCCACCGTCGATCTCATCGGAAGGCTTCGCCGGCTCAACCCCTCATGAGCGCGGCATTCCCCGGTCCGTGAAGGCCATGCCCCCCATCTTGGCTTTCACGGACCCTCCCCCTTTCCTCAGCCGAGGAGTTCGTAGTCCTCGCGGCGCACCTTGCGGGTGTCGAGCCAGTACCGCCAGGTGAAGCCCGGCCAGATCGTGCGGTTGACGCCCTTCGCGTCGAGATACCAGCTCTTGCAGCCGCCCTGGGTCCAGATGCCCTTGGCGAGTTTGCGCTGGATTTCGTCGTTGAAGCGCTCCTGCGCCTCCGGCCGCGGGTCGAGCGCCTTGCCGCGCGCGAGCCGCAGCGCCTGCGCGACGTACGAGATCTGTGCCTCGATCATGAACACCACGGAGTTGTGCCCCAGCCCGGTGTTCGGGCCGAGCAGGAAGAACAGGTTCGGAAACCCGGACACGGTGATGCCCTGATAGGTCCGCATCCCCTCGGTCGCCCACTCCTTGCCGAGGTTGCGCCCGTCGCGGCCGATGATCTCCAGGTCGTCGAAGGCGTCGGTGACGTGGAATCCGGTGCCGTAGATGATCGCGTCGACCTCGTGCTCGACGCCGGCGCCGTCGACGACGCTGTGCTCGCGGACCTCCTTCACGCCGTCGGTGACGACGTCGACGTTGTCCCGGGCGAGCGCCGGGTAGTAGTCGTTGGAGACCAGGACCCGCTTGCAGCCCATGGTGTAGTCCGGCGTCAGCTTCCGGCGCAGCTCGGGATCCTTGACGCTCTTGAAGATGTTGCGCTTCGCGATGCGCTGGCCGATCTTCATCACCCACGGCTGCCCGTTGAAGCCGATCGCGCGGGCTTCGAGTCCCCAGTAGAGAACGTCGCGGAAGGCGCGCTGCAGCAGCGGCACCGAGCTGAACGTCTTCCGGAGCGCTTCAGGTATCTCGCGGTCCGGCTTCGGCATGATCCACGGCGGCGTCCGCTGGAAGAGGGTCAGTTCGGCGACGTCCTTCGCGATCCGAGGCACGAACTGGATCGCGCTTGCACCGGTGCCGACCACGGCGACCCGCTTGCCGGTGAGGTCGTAGTCGTGCTCCCACTGCGCCGAGTGGAACGCACGGCCCTTGAAGCGCTCGATGCCGGGCAGTTTCGGGATCTGCGGCAGATGCAGCGCGCCGACGCCGGCGACCAGCGCGGGCGCGACGAACTCGTCGCCCGACTTCGAGGCGACGTGCCAGCGGTTCTCGTCGGCGTCCCAGCGGGCGCCGGTCATCTCCTGGCCGAAGCGGATGAAGCGGTGCAGGTCGTACTTCGCGGCGACGTCGCGCATGTACTGCCAGATCTCGGGCTGCGGCGAGTACGCGCGGGACCAGCCGGGGTTCTGCTCGAACGAGAACGAGTACATATGCGAAGGGATGTCGCAGGCACAGCCGGGGTAGGTGTTGTCGCGCCAGGTGCCGCCCACGTCGTCAGCCTTCTCCAGGATGACGAAGTCCTCGTGCCCTCTTTCCGCAGCTGAATGGCCATACCCAACCCGGAGAAGCCGGTTCCGACGATGACGACACCGGTCTCGGTGCGGTTGCCCATGACCCCGACCTCTCGTTCGTATTACCTGTTACCGGGAGTTCACCTTACTCGAAGTAGGTTACCTTCGGTAGAGTGTTGTGGTGACGACGGCGAAGCGCAAACGCATGCCACGAGCAGAGCGGATGCGGCAAATGATCGAAATCGCTGAAGAAGTCTTCGCCGATCGCGGCTACAGCGCGGCGTCGATGGACGACATCGCGGAACGCGTCGGGGTGTCCAAGCCGATGCTCTACGAGTACTTCAACTCGAAAGAGGGACTCCTGCTCGCCTGCATCCAGCAGTCGCGGGCGGCCCTGCGCGAAGTCACCGAACGGGCGACCGTCGGCGCGACGTCGGCCGAGGACGCGCTGCGGCGTGGACTGCTCGCGTTCTTCGTCTTCATCCGGGAACGGCGGCAGGCCTGGTCACTGCTCCGCCACGAGATGGCACTGATCGGGACCGGCGCCGCCGACGAGATCGAGCAGACCCGCCGCCAGCAGACCGACCTGATCGCCGCGCTGATGAGCGACCACCTCGACCAGGCCGACGACCTCCGCGCCGAGGCGTCCGCGGAGTTCGTCGTCGGGGCTTGCGAACGGCTCGCGATCTGGTGCGAACGGCACGAGGACGTCAGCCCCGAAACGGCGACCGGATACGCGATGGACATCCTCTGGTCAGGCCTGTCGGCGAGGGCCCGCTGAAACGACTGTGAAGATGCTCGTGCATTAGGCCATTCGGTCGTCACTCAGAGCACATTGCCGCCAGTGTCTTGTGACACAGAGTTGTCCTACTGTATCGATGACACTGTAGAAAGTCTGATGGACAGTCGCGGCCTCCGTCAGGAGGGGGCGCCACCACCCGAAAGTGGCGTCATGACGGCGGCGTGACGAAGTCCATTGAGTGACGCATGCTCGCGAGGAGAGGGGTGAGGCGGATGACCGAACCGATCACCGCGTCGTACGTCCAAGAGGACGACGACTGGAAGGTCACGGTCAGCGGCTCCGGTAAGGAACTGACCGGTCGCGCGCCGGGCATCATCGCGGCACGGGACCGGGCCGACCAGCTGGTCGAGAAACTGTCCCCGCCGGAACATTCGACCGTGGTGCACCTGCTGAACGGCAGCGCGCTCGAGTTCACCGCCGCCTACATGACGGCGAGGCTGACGCTCCCGGAGATCGAACCGCTCGAGGTTCCCCCGCCGTCGAACGGCAAGGCCAAGGAGAAGACCGGCGGCAAGCCTCCGGTGCCCCAGGGCAAGGAACTCCCGAAGGCCGTCGACGAGGCGAAGTCCAAGGAGAAGTCCGAGCCGGCCAAGAGACCCGCCAAGGCGGCCCAGACCTCCTGAGACCTACTTCAGGAGTTTGCGGATCAGCAGGACGCCGATCAGCACAGCCCCGCCGATGAGCGGGTACTTCACCTTGGGCTCGTCCAGCTTCGCGCGCAGACCGGTCTTCGCGGAATCCACGAGCTTCGCGGGGTTCGCCTTCGTGCCCAGCTGGTCGAGCGTGGCCACCAGCGCGTTCCTGGCCTGCTCGATCTCACGCTCGATGGTCTCGGGATCGCGAGCCACGTGTCCTCCTCGCCGCGACGGACTTGCTGGAAGCCCACGTTAGAGGACGCCACCCCTCACCGTGGCACCGGCCACGCCGAGAAACGCGGATCGTGTCGCACGCTACGATTTCGGGGCAGTACTGGGGGCCCGTAGCCCAATTGGCAGAGGCACACGGTTTAGGTCCGTGCCAGTGAGAGTTCGAGTCTCTCCGGGCCCACCCAAGTAACCGCGTCCTAGCTCGGGAAGAACCCGGCCATGGCATCACGGCGGATCTCCTGCGTCAGTACGAGCTGTTCTCGCACCAGTCGCTCGTGTTCATCCAGCCTCATCATCGTGTCGGCGATCACCTGCTGCGTGCCGAGATCGGGCAGCACAACCGGCAGCTCACCCAATACGTTGAGCGAGATGGTCTTCATCGTCATGCCTCCCGTGGAGTGGGCTTCCAGCCACTTGCGGGCCTCCGGGCTGCGGAGGTAGGCCGCGAGATAGTCGGCGTTGATACCTGCGGGGGGACGGAGCAGGAAACAGCCGGTTCCACAAAGCCAGCCTCGCTGCTCATCGCGAACCACAGCACACCGCCCCAACTCTCCCCGGCGCGCCAACACGATGTCGCCACTGCGTAGCCTGAAACGTTCCAGATTGTCGGCTTGCTCCTCGGTGATACACCTGATGTTCGCCACGCTGAAACCGTCGCCGGCCAAGTCTTTGGGCATGACGACGGGAACGCCACCAACGTCTATGTAGTCTTCGGCACGAATGAGACTTCCCGAGGGCCCGGCTATAAGCCGACCGGGGCTCCCACCTTCGATCACCCCCTCCCCCACGCCGCTCATGATGTCCTCAAGCAGCACCCGTGGAGGTTCGATACCGCCGCGAGTCAACCTGTCGCATCGATTGAAGTCCTTCAGGAGAGCGGCGCTGGATTCAGACATGACCTCGTCATGCCGGACCAGCTCATCCAGCATGCGGTTCACGTCATGCGCTGTCGCCGACCGCTCTTGCTCGACTTCGACGTACAGTCGTGGATCAAGACTGCCGCCGTTCTCCAAGATCTCTTCGTGCGTGACGGAGCGAGAAAACCCTGGTTCGTCAGGCGTCGCACGAGGCGACCGACGCCACGCATCGAACCTGCCGGTAATGCGGTCCATGTCCTCTGCTGTCAGCAAACGGGGCTGCCTCGGCACCTGGGTCCCGAGTCGGCTGCCGTCAATGAAGAGAACGGCATCCGACTCGCCCGCAGGCAGGTGGCGAGACTTGTCGCGCGCGAGTATCCAGATGTGCACCGGGGTCGAAGTGTTCGGAAAAAGATTCGACGGCAGGGCGATGATGCCAAGGACCGCGCCACCGGCGATCATTCCTTTGCGGATGTACGCGTCGCGACCGTCGGACCAGGCCGCCCGCGGCGGCATGATCATCTTCGCGATCCCTTCCTCGCTCAGCCGGGTCCACGCAAGCTGAAGCCACGCGAAATTCGCGTTGGACGAGGACGGCTGCCCGAAGGGCCAGACGTCGCGGTCGAGGTCCTCGACGCGCTGATTGAACGGCGGATTGCTGATCACCTGGTCAACAAGGCCATTGTTCCTGGCCCGAAACAGCGACGCTGGGTCAGAGGCACGTACGACGGGCCGGTCCACGCCGTGGATGGCCAAATTCATCGTCGCCAACCGCGGATTACTGCGATCCGTGGCGTATGCCTCAAAAGAACCACCGTCGACCCGACCGTCTCCTGCGATTCGTTGCGCCGCGGCCGCGAGCAGACCACCGACCCCGCAGGCCGGATCGAGGATCCGATCTCCGGCCTGCGGGGACACCAAGCCCACGAGCAGATTTACGACAGCACGCGGAGTGTAGAACTCGCCCACGGATACCGTGCTCTCCTGAACGTGGCGTTCGAAGAGCAGTTCGCAAACCTGTGGCAACCCAGCCTCCTCTAGCGTCGGACGCTGCTCTAGGGCGACAAGGAAGGCGGTCACCCATGGAATGTCATCCGCCCCTTCGCCGCCGAGCCTCCCCGCAGCGAGCTCGCGGAGGTCGGGCACAGGGAAGCGCGCGTGCCGACTGGCGTCCGTCATCGCAGCGCGGAGGTCGATCAGCGGCGAGAGACCGATTCGCGCCTCCGCGACCGCACGAGCCCACCGCTTGACGAAGTCATCGGCCGGTCCACCCGCTGTTACAACGAATCGTGCGAGCACCAGGATCGCGAGCATGGACGCGAGGTCATCGGATGTGTTCCTCCCACGCTGGTAGGGCGCGTACGCTCGCCAGAGCCGGTCGACGACATCCGCGGCACGACTCTTTGTCACGATGGTCTCCACTTGGAACTCCCCTTCCACCCTTGACTTACTTCAGTTGACTGATCAAGTACGCCGCCGCGACGACAAGCACCAACAAGCTCAGCCTCAGTGTCGCGCCTGTGCTCTGCATCGCCTTCCCCAACAGCTCAAAGAACGACTTCACTCTCGAACTCCTCCCGCCTTCCAGATCACTCTACATGCGCACTAGCACTGCGCAGCAACCTGGTGGTCGCCTTCGATTAACAACAAGCGACGCCAACCCCCAGATCCGCACCGAACGAGAGTGAAGATAACAGCGAAAAGGGCACGAGACCATTGGCCGACTTCCCCGGGGCCCCCTTGCCCGCATATGTGCGCAGCGATGCTGCGCAATGAGTCTCGCGTGGCATTGCAGCTCACGAACGCATTCAAGCGAGCCACCCCAGCCGGAACGGCGCCAACAAGAAGGAGCTTATGTGATCGGAGTCACACAGACTCGCGCGGAGTTCCAACCATCCAGGACACCTCAGCCGCTGGGCGCAGCCGAGACATGCAGCGTGCACTCGCCTTACTCGCCGAGCGATCTCAGCGCCGCCACGCCTTGATGAGTTCGTCGGGACCGAACGTCGCAGCCAGCGGCAGACTCTCTTCGACACCGGCGCGGGACACGGCGACCAGCGGGGTGGCGTGCTCACGTCCCGGAATCGACATGGACCCCGCGACGAGCTTCTCTAGCTCACGTTTGCCGAAGAGGTCGTTTTCCAGCCACTTGATGGAGCCAGTGAACGCGATGCGAGTAGCCGCCGGGCGCTCTCGGTCGACTCCGACCAAGTCGATCTCCGGGTTGTTCTGACGGTTCCACCAACCGCCGACGAACTCCGCGCCAGGCAGCCGCTCGTCAGGCAATAGCCGAGCAAGACCTACCCGGACAAGCGGCTCGACGGCGCGGCCACGCCAAGACGTCCACGACTGTTCAATCCGCGCGGCTACCAGGTCGCCGCGGCCACGTTCAACCTCGGCGATCCCCCTCTGCAGGAAGGTGAGCCAGAACCGCAGGTACGAGTCTTCGATCCGGTAGCGCTTGTTCTTGGTGTCGGGGCGAGTGGCCAATGGGGTGTCGACGGCGACGATGCGTTTGGCCGTGAGCGTGGTCAGGATAGGCGCGAGAGTCCCTGACGGGATCGGTTCACCAGCGCCGATCCGGTTGGCGATCGTACTGAAAGTCCGTTCGCCCGTTCCGATAGCCTCAAGCGCCGAGCGGCTGTGCGACGGCTCACGGACCTCACCGAGCAGCGACAGCTCACCTGCCATCAGCAACGGAGAAAGCGGATCCCCGAGCTGGTCCTCCAGAAACGCCTTCCGGTCGATGCCCGGCTTCCAGCGTTGGACGATCTCCGGGAAGCCTCCGGTGATCAGGTACGCATCGATCGCTTCAGCAGGCTCGAGCGCGGTCATCTCCTGCACGTCGCCGGGGTCGAGTGGTCGGACGAGCATGCGGGCGGCGCGACCGTGGAATGGGCGGCCGTACTCCTGGAGGGCCTCCATCGTGGACAGATCGCTGCCGACGAGCAGCAAAAGCACAGGCTTCGCCGACAGGTAGCGATCCCACACGGTCTGCAAGGCCCCTTCGAACTCGCCGTCCTGCTCGACGAGCCATGGCACCTCGTCCAGGACGACGATGCTCGGTTCGCGTTCCGGGACAGCAACCGCCAGACTGCGCAGCGATTGGTTCCAATCGGCGCCGGCTGCACCGGCGACGAGATCGGCGCCAGGCAATGCGGACTGGGCCAGCGCGGCGGTGAAGTCCGCGCGCTCGGCAGCCGGATTACGACCGCGGGAGGCTTGAAACACGACGTACGGCACGCCTGAACGGTCGCAGAACTCTTGAACCAACCTCGACTTTCCCACCCGGCGACGGCCGGTCACGATCACAGCCTGCCCGGGGGTGGTCGCGACCGCGTCACGAACCACCCGCAGCCGCTTATCCAGCAGGGCAAGATCGGCCGTACGTCCCTGGAATCGCATGTAAGCTGTCCCTTGTCTAAGTATGATTCAATCTTACTTAGATCCTAAGGTACTTTATACGAAGTGATCGTAACGACCCGGGCGAGAACCCAAAGTCAGCGCACCCGGTCGTAGACCAGCGCCATCTCCCCCAGCTCCCCGACCTCCTGATAAGCCAGCGCCCACTTCGAAGCCGGCAGGCCGTCGACGAACAGCCGTTGCCCGCCGCCGGTGATCTCCGGGCAGATCATCAGGTACAGCCGGTCGATCAGGTCGTCCGCGAGCAGGGCCTTGATGACACTGGCGCTGCTGTTGACCAGGATGTCGCCTTCCCCATTCGCCTTGAGGTCGGCGATGACCTCGGCGACGGGGGCGTTCACAACGCGGGCGCGGTCCCAGGGCGCTTCGGTCAGCGTGGTCGAGAAGACCACCTTTTCGGCGTCCGTGAGCCATTTCGCGTAGGCGCGGTCGCGGGGGTCGGCGTTCTCGTCGGCGGCGATGGTCGGCCAGAAGCCCAGGAAGCCTTCGGCGTTCAGCCTGCCGAGCACCGCGGTGGTCGCCGTCTCGTGGATGCGGCCGAGGTGGGCGCGGGCGACGTCGGTGGTGGCGTACGAGACGATCGCGCCCATGTCGCCGGGACCGCCGGGACCGCTGTAGTGCCCGTCGAGGGTGAGGCTGATGTTGGCGGTGACGCGGCGGCCGGTGTGGTTCGTCATGTCGTTCAGTCCTTTTCCTGGGTCAGCGTTGTCGCGAGGTTGTCGAGCACCTGGCCCCAGCCGGTTTCGATACCGGCGATGAAGGGGACGGCCTCGACGGTGGTTTCGGTGATGCGCAGGTCGAGCCGGAGCCGGGTCCCGCCCGGCGCCTCGGTGAAGTGCAGGTCGTAGTGACCGGTGAAGAAGGTGTCCCCCTTGGCGTCCAGCACCGAGAGGTCGAACTCGAGATGTTCGGGTTCGGTCGCGGCGCGCACCTTCCCCGCGGACCGGTAGCGCCCTTCGGCGTCGCGGTAGTCGAGCACGGCCCGGCCACCGCTCCACGGCTCGATGACGCAGTCGGTCACGGTCATCGAGGGCGGCGCCCACCAGGACGCGAGCAGCACGGGCTCGGTCCAATGCCGCCAGACATCGTTCCGCGACGCGGTGAGCAGACGGTCGAACGAGAACGCCCGCCCGTCCGCCCACCGGTCCTGTTTCGCGGCCTCGGTGTCCGCGCCGATCGCGGCCTGATAGCGCGTGAGGACGTCGCGCTCGCCCGCGTTCGCCTCGATGGTCGTGCTCAGCGTCCGCAGCCGCTCTTCGAGGTCCTTCAGTGGGCCGGCTTCGACCGCGTAGACGCGACGTTGCCCGAGCGGGAACACCGTCACGAGCCCGACACGGGCAAGGGTCTGCAGGTGCTTGGTGGTCTGCGGTTGCCGCAGGCCGGTCAGCTCGGCGAGCTCACCGACGGACCGGGGCCGCTCGGCGAGAAGCTCGACGAGGCGCCACCTCGCTCCGTCTCCCAGTGCTGCTGCGATCTGCTCCATGCCGAGAAGTATTCACTCAGCAGAATATTCTTGTCAAGGAATATCTTTGCGATGGAACTCGAGCAAGCTGCGCTGCTCGGTCAGGGTGGTGACGGAGTCGAAGACCAGACCGTGCGCGGCGGCGAGCTCGCGAAGCTCGTCGAGACGTCGCTCGCGGCCGCCGTAAAGCACGAGCATGACCAGGTCCCACTCGGTCTGGGCCCCGAGCCCGCCGACCGCCTCGATGACGAGGACCCGGCTTCCGGCACCGGCCGCCTCGGCACAGCGGGCCAGGATGCGATGGGCGCGCTCGTCGTCCCAGTCGTGGAGGATGTCGGACAACAGATACGCGTCCGCCCCGGCCGGAAGCGGGTCGAAGAAGCTGCCCGCGCTCACCTCGACCCGGTCTCCGAGCCCTTGCTCGCGCAGTTCCGCTTCGGCGGCGGCCGCGGTGGGCGCGAGGTCGACCAGGTGGCCGCGCATCGAGGGGTTGGCCTTCAGGATCGCGGCGAGCAGGCTGCCGTGACCCCCGCCGACGTCGACGAGCGTGCCGAAGCGCGACCAGTCGAAACCGGTGACGAACCGCGGCACCTGCGTCAGGTACCGCTGGGTCATCTGCCGGTCGAACGTCTCCCGGAGATGGGGATTTTCGGCGAGATCGGTCCAGAAATCCTGGCCGTAGCGGCGGACATAGCCCGCCTCGCCGGTGGCGATGCTGTGCGCGAGTTCGACGAACGCCAGTTCGCCCCGCCCGCCGGCGGCGTTGATGTCCAGCAGTCCGGCGAGACCGTTGCCCGCGTCGGCGCGGAGTTTCGCCCCGTACTCGGTGGTGCGGTAGCCGGTCGACGTCCGTTCGAGGACCCCGAGCGTCGTCAGATGCCCCAGCAGCAGATCGAGCGCGAGCGGGGATTGGCCGAGTTCCGCCGCCAGATCGACGGCGGTCGCGCCGTCGCCGGACAACCGGTCCGGCAGTCCCAGTGTCACGGCGACGCGCAGCGCCATCGGCGTCGCGAGCCCGGCCAGCCGGAGGAATTCCTGTCTGTCCTTGTCATGAGTGGTCACGACTGACCACTGTGGCAGCGCGGTCAACCGACTTACGGCACCAACGTCCTCCCGGTGAGGTCAGCGTTCTCCACGGCCTCGACGTAACTTCGCGCGACGTCGGCCGCCGGGGTGCCGCCTTCCGGTTCACCGAGCGCCGCGAGCGTTTCGCGCACCCAGCCGGGACTGACGGCGTTGACGCGGAGTCCACGCGGCAGTTCGCGGGCCGCCGCGGCGACGAAGGCTTCGAGACCGGCGTTGGTCAGGACGCCGAAAGCGCTGCCGCGCAACGTTTCCGGGATCCGGCCCGCGGTCAGCGTGACCGATCCGCCGTCCGGCAGATGCGGGATCGCGTGCCGGAGCAGGAACACCTGCCCGAGCAGTTTCCCTTGCAGGCCTTGGGTGAACTCTTCGTCAGCGCCGCCGTCGACCGGGACAAGCGAGCCACTCCCCGCACAGCACACGACGTGCTCGATACCCGGCTCGGCGGCGAAGAGGGCGTCGACAGTGGCGGGCTCTTCGACGTCCACTTTGACTTCGCCCGAGCGGGAAGCGGCGAGCACCGTGTGCCCGCGCGCGGTGAGGGCCGACGAGACCGCGGCCCCGATCGTCCCGGTGGCACCGACCACGAGGATCTTCATCGGCGTCATTCCTTTCAAGGTCGCACAAGAGGTTCTGTTTCGTAGGCCCGGTGCAGCGTCTGCACGAACGACGGCGCATCCGGCAGCGGCGCCGGGCCGATCCGGTGCACCGCGATCCCCGGGGTCCACGAGTTCATGACCACCGCGCCCGCGAGCCCCGGCAGGTCGGCGAGCGTGACCTCCTGGACCCGTTGCGGCACACCGAGCGCCGCCAGCCGACGCCGGACGATGCCCATCGTGGTCCCCTCCAGCAGATCGGCGTCGGGCCACACCACCGTATCGCCGTCGAAGAAGCCGAGGTTCCAGATCGTCGCCTCGCTCAGCCTGCCCCGGCGATCGACGAACGCCGCGTCGTCGCATCCTTCGGCGACGGCCCGCCGCCGGAAATAAGTCTTCGCCATCTCACCGGTGTGTTTGAGGGCGGGCAGGACGCGCTCGTGGTCGACGGCAGTCAGCGCCAGCGGGCCCACCGGGCCCGAAGCCGGAGGCCGGGTGCGCACCAGGACTTCGAGATCACCCGGCAGGTGGATCGTCACGGTGAGGGAGACGTCGGCGGGTCCGGACTTCAGCGCCTCGCGCACGTACGAGCGGATCCGATCGTCGGGCAGGGCGTCGCCGAACAGCTCCAGCGAAGCGGTCCGGAGCCGATCCAGATGCAGGTCGAAGCCGCGGACCCGGCCGTCACGCACCTGCATGGCCGTGAAGTGGGCGAAACCGGCGAAGGCGAGTGGCGCCAGGTCTTCGGCGGTCGCCGTCCGGCCGTTCCGCTGCGCGACATAGGGACTCATGCCCGCACCGTAAACCGGTTGCGACCGCCATGTCCTGAAGGGAGGATCCGGCGGGTGCCCGCCTCGCGTTCGGAGCTGTCCCGCTGGCAGTTCGATCTGACCTGGTCCTTGTTCGAGTATCACCTCGCCGACCTGGAGCCGGGCGACTTCCTCTGGGAGCCCACGTCCCTCTGCTGGACGATCCGGCCGGACGGCACACCCGACTGGGCGGACACCGAACCCGACCCCGTGCCGGTCCCCACGATCGCCTGGCTCACCTGGCATATCGGCTGGTGGTGGAGCGTCGCACTGGACCACGCGAACGGGCGGACTCCGCGCGAGCGCACGGAAATCGTCTGGCCCGGCGCGGAAACCGCCGTCGCCTGGCTTCGCGGCCTTCGCGAGGAATGGCTGGACCGCTTGACCGACGCGGACCTCGACGCGCCCTCCGCTTATCCGTTCGGCGAGGAAGCCGGGCTGACCTTCGCCCACACCGTCGCCTGGGTGAACGCCGAACTGATGAAGAACGTGTCGGAGATCGGGCAGCTCAGGATGCAGCGGCGCGCGGCGTGATGCCGGGAAGGGAACTCGATCTGGGCGCGGTGCGCACGTTCGTCGCGGTGGCCGAGGAACGGTACTTCAGCGAGGCCGCGATCCGGCTGGACATGAGCCAGCAGGCGGTCTCCAAACGCGTCGCGAAACTCGAGAGCGATCTCGGCGTGCGGCTGCTGTCGCGAACGCGCGGTGGCGCCGAGCCGACCGAAGACGGCGAGGAGTTCCTCAAGCACGCCCGGGCGCTGATCAGCCTCGCCGATCAAGCCGTCGAGCGCCTTCAGGGCAGGCGACGTCCCCTGCGCGTCGACGTCCTCGGCACCCGGCTGGCGACCATGGAGGTCATCCGCGCCTTCCATGCCGACCACGACGACGAACTGGAACTCGTCACCCCAGGGCTGGGCGCGGTACGCCGGTCGATGCTGCCCGAGTCCGTCGACGCCGCGTTCGCCCGCGTCAGCACGGCGCCGTCCCCGGGGATCGGCCGCACGCCCGCTTATCTGGAACCGGCGAACCTGCTGGTCGGGCGCCGGCATCCGCTCGCACGGCGGCGAAAGGTGGCGATGGCGGAGCTCGAAGGCCTGACCGCCTGGATGCCCTACAACGCACGGGCCAGCGAGTGGGCGGAGTTCTGGGCGGAACTGTGCCCGGCGTTCGGCATCCTGGTCGACACCGATGGCCCGAACTTCGGGCTGGAACACCACATCGAGGTACTCGGCGGGTCGAAGGACCGGCTGGGTTTCGTCGGCGCGAAGATGCACGTGCCCTGGCATCCGGACGTCGTCCAGATCCCGCTCGTCGACCCGACGCCGGTGTACCCGTTCTCGCTGCTGTGGCGGCACGACAACCGGCACCCCACGCTGCCGCTGCTGATCGAGCACGTCCGCTCCGCGTACCGGCCCTTCGATCCGGAGCGGCAGTGGCTCCCGGTGTCCGATCGGGAGGCCATGACCCGTGTGCACGATGCGCGAGGGTCCCTCGGTACGGAAAAGTGAGCCCATGGGGCTGATCGGCGCGAGCGTGACCCGGCAGGAGGACGTCCGCCTGCTGACCGGACGGGCGCAGTACATCGACGACGTACGGCTGCCGGGGATGCTGGAGGCCGCCGTCCTCCGCAGTCCCCTGCCGCACGCGCGGATCCTGCGCGTCGACACCGCGGCGGCGGAAGCCCATCCCGGCGTGCACGCCGTCATCACCGGCGAGGACGTCCGGGCGATCACGAAGACACCCCAACCGGTGATCTGGTCGAATCTGCCGGACATGCGGACGCCCGAGACCCACGCCCTGGCCATCGGCAAGGTGCGCTACCACGGCCAAGGCGTCGCGGCCGTCGCGGCGAAGGACCGGGCGACCGCCGAAGACGCGCTGGAACTGATCGAAGTCGAGTACGAGGAACTCCCCGCCGCCGGCACGCTCGAAGAGGCGTTGGCGGACGACGCGCCGAAGCTCTACGAGGACTGGCCCGACAACATCGTCGGCACCGGAACCATCCCGATGGGCGATGTGAGCACCGCGTTCGCCGAAGCCGACGTTGTGCTCACCGAGTCGTTCCGCTTCGCCCGCCAGATGGGCACGCCGATCGAAACGCGCGGCGTGGTGGCGACCTGGGACCCGTTCACCGGCCGGCTCGACGTCTGGCTCGCCACGCAGGCGCCCAACCTCGCGCGTGAACTGTTCGGCGAGGTCTTCGGACTCTCGATGGACCGGATCCGCGTGCGCACGCCCGACGTCGGCGGCGGCTTCGGGAACAAGTTCGACTTCTACGCCGAGGAAGTCGTCGCGGCGATCCTCTCGCGGCGCACCGGCAAACCGGTCAAGCTCATCGAGGACCGCGCGGAGAGCTTCGTCGCGAACGCGCACTCGCGCGAGCAGAAGATCGACGTCGAACTCGCGGCCAAGGACGACGGCACGATCACCGGCCTGCGCGCCACCGTGTACGGCGTCCTCGGCGGCGTGCTCGGGACCGTCGGCGCCAGCCCGTGCTGGACGACGACCGCCCTGCTGACCGGGCCGTACGCCATCCCGAACGCGGAACTCACCCTCGTCGCCGTGATGACGAACCGGTCCCCGTACGGCTCGTTCCGCGGTTACGGGCTGCCGAAGGCGAACTTCGTGCACGAACATCTGGTGGAGCAGCTGGCGAAACGGCTCGGCATGGACGCGCACGCGGTGCGGCGCAAGAACTTCATCCCACCGGAGGCGTTTCCGTATCAGGGCCCGGTGTTCGTCTACGACAGCGGCCGCTACGAGGACTGCCTGGATCTTTGCCTGAAGGCCGTCGAGGACGCGGGGTGGGCGGAACGTCGCGGAGACGGCGTCGGCATCGGGTACGCGTTCCACAACGAACTGACCGGGTTCGGGCCGAGCCGGATCATCAACCTCGCCGGATTGGGACATTCCGGTTTCGACGAGGAGGTCGTGCGGGTCGACTCGACCGGCCACGTGACCGTCCACACCGGACTGTCCGCGATCGGGCAGGGCATCCACACGACGCTGGCGCAGGTGGCCGCGCACACCCTCGGCGTCCCGCTCGACCACGTCACCGTGCTCTCCGGGGACACCCAGAGCTGTCCGTACACCGGCTACGGCACGGCGGCGAGCCGAGGGGCGGCCGTCGGCGGCGCGGCCGTACTGAACGCGTCGACCCGGCTGCGGGCGAAGATCCTGCGGGTGGCCGGGCACATCCTGGAGGCATCCCCCGACGATCTGTCCATTCAGGACGGTGTCGTCGCGGTGAAGGGCGTACCCGGCAGGCAGGTCACCCTCGCCGCGATCGGTGACGCGGCGTACCGGCGGCTGAACGGCGTCTGGCCCGAGGACGAGACGCCGACGCTGGAGGAACGTGAGGTCTACGACCCGGTCAACGTCGCGACCTCGTTCGGCTGCACCGCCGTCCTCGCCGAAGTCGACAAGGAGACCGGCGTCGTGACGCTGCTGGACTACCTGATCGCGCACGACTGCGGCACCGTCATCAACCCGACGATCGTGGACGGGCAACTGCACGGCGGCGCGGCGCAGGCGATCGGCGGGGCGCTGTACGAGGAACTGGTCTACGGCGCCGACGGGCGGATGGAGACCACTTCGTTCACCGGGTATCTGTTGCCGACCGCGACCGAGATCCCGCCGTTCTCCGTGTCGCATATGTCGACTCCCGCCGAGCACGTTCCCGGTGGGTTCAAGGGGATGGGGGAAGCGGGTGTGATCGGCGGCGGCGCGGCGATCGCGCACGCCGTCGAGGACGCGCTGCGCGGACACGACGTGGACATCACCTCGCTGCCGATCACGCCGCCGCGGCTGCTGGCCGCGCTGAAGCGGGGAGCGGGCCGGTGAAGGCCGCGCCGTTCGAGTACTTGCGGGCTTCGTCGCTCGACGAGGCCATCGAAGCGCTGGGCACCCCGGACGCGCGGGTGCTGGCGGGCGGGCAGAGTCTCGTGCCGTTGCTGAACCTGCGCCAAGCGCGCCCGTCGCTGGTGGTCGACATCAACCGGCTCGACGAACTTTCCTTCCTGCGCAAGGAGAACGGACGGCTGGAGATCGGCGCGCTCACCCGGCACCGCGCGGTCGAGACGTCGGCCGTCGTCCGGGCCGAAGTCCCGCTGCTCGCCGACGCGCTCGGCCACGTGGGGCACGTGGCCATCCGGAACCGGGGCACGATCGGCGGCAGTCTCGCGCACGCCGATCCGGCCGCGGAACTGCCCGCGGTGATGGTCGCGCTCGACGCCGATTTCACCGTCCGCGGCTCCTCCGGGGAACGGACCGTCGCGGCACGGGATTTCTTCCTCGGCCCGCATCGGACGGCGTTGGGCCGGGGCGAATTGCTGACGCGGATTTCGGTGCCGTCGCATCGAGGCGGCTGGGCCGTCGAAGAACTGAGCAGGCGGAGTCGCGATCTCGCGCTGGTCGCCATCTTCGCGATCGTGACGATGGCAGGCGAAATCTGCGAATCCGCGCGGATCGCCGTCGCGGGCGCGGGTCCGACGCCGGTTCGGGCCACCGCCGCCGAAGAGTCGCTCATCGGCGGGCCGGTGACCGACGACGCGATCGCCCGCGCCGCGGATCTCACCGCCGCGGCGACCGATCCGCCCGGCGACCTCCACGCACCGGCCGATTACCGGCGCGAGATGGCCGCGGTGCTCACCCGTCGGGCGCTGGCGCGAGCCAAGGAGGGCGCATGATCACGGTCACCCTGACGGTGAACGGCAGGACCTACCGCGCGGACTGCGAACCACGGCGGACGCTGGCCGATTTCCTGCGCCACGACCTGGGTTTCACCGGGGTGCACGTCGGCTGCGAACACGGCGTCTGCGGCTCGTGCACGATCACCCTCGACGGAGCGAGCGCGCGTGCGTGCTGCCTGCTGGCGGTGCAGGTGGAAGGATCGGAGATCGTCACGGTCGAGGGGCTGGCGTCGGACGGCGAACTGCATCCGCTGCAGGAGTCGTTCCGGAAGCACCACGGGCTGCAGTGCGGCTTCTGCACGCCGGGGATGCTGGCGACGGCGACCGAGTTGCTGAAGGAGAACCCGGACCCGACGGACGCCGAGATCCGGCAGGCGATCTCGGGGAATCTGTGCCGGTGCACGGGATATCAGTTCATCGTGGACGCCATCCGGGACGCGGCCCGGTGAGGGATCATCACTACACCGCGCGCCCGATGTGGCATTGGGGACACCCGACGTCCCCAATGCCACATCGGGCGCACAGTCTCGTACTCCGGCCTCAGCCGACGATGTCGATCTCGAACTCCATGTTCGAGCTGTATTCGAAGTCGGCCCACACCGCGCCCGGCAGGTGGTACCGCCGGTGCGAAACCGTCTTCGGGTTGAATCCGGGCGTCTGCAAGGGATTGCCCCCGACGCCGACCTTGTCGCTGCCCCAGGCGTAGATGTTGCCCTGCCACACGGGCGCGTCGGTGACGCCGTCCCCGTCGACACGCGGGCGGACGATGATCGCGGCCGTCTCGCTGCCGGAGAGGAACAGCCGCACGGAGGTGGTCGAGGGACTGGCCGGAATGGTCCTGCGTTCCATGAGTTCTGTCGTCGCCTTCCGTTTCGGGGCGGCGCCGCCGCCGGTCAAGTGGGCGTTCGTGTAGGACTCGTTGAGATCGACACCGCTCGCGCGGATGCCCGAGATCTGGCCCGCGTCCGAATACTGGTGGATGTCGTACCGGCCCGCGGCCGGATCGGGTTTGGCTCCGTAGCGCGCGATCCAGATGACGAGGTCCGGTACGCCGAACTGGTCCGGGCGCAGCATCTTGGCGAGCGAGTTGTTCATGTAGATGCCCGGCCGGAAGCCGTGCCCGGCCACGCGATTGCAGAATCTGATCGAGAAGTCCCGCTTGCGCGAGTCGGGGATGTTCGGCGTCCCCGAACCCGGCGGGTTGTCCTCGAGGTCGAGCATCGGGACACATCCGGTCGCCCCGAGTCGCCGGACCTCCCCGATCAGCACGTCCGCCTGCGCCTCCGGCGAAGGACTCGCCTGGGCGTAGTGATATCCCCCCACCGGGATTCCCACGGATCTCGCCCCTGCCACCAACGCGTCGCCGGTGTTGCGGCCGCCGTTCGGGAGGCCTCCGCCGTCACTGAGCTTGACGAACACGAACGTCACGCCGTGATCCTTGACGGCCTGCCAATTGGTAACGGATTGAAAGCGACTGTAGATATCTATTCCCAGCGCCATCGTTACAGCCTGACGGGTGAACCAGTTGGACAAAAGGGCCTAGTGGGCGATAACTGGTTCGTCCGATTCGCCCTTTCGGGCGGCCCCTCCGTGGCTGACGCGGCTCACCCATGCCCGTACTGTGACCACCATGGCGTCTCGAAGCCCCTTTCGCTGGCTGACCCGGTGGGCGGACTGGTTCGAAGAGCGCGGCGTCTACGTCCCGGGCGAGGAGAGCCGGGCGGTCGATCCGATGCGCGATTTCGGCTGGCTGATCGTGGCCTGGGTGTCCGGTCTGGCGATCTTCATCCTGTTCTTCGCCTTCGCCGTCTGACCCGTCGCGGATGTGCCATCGAGGTGACGGCTGTCACTAGCCGTACCCTTCCGATCACGGATCGGCCACGGCTGTACACCAGGTGCGCCTCAACCCGGCCGTGCCGCTCCTCTCGGCTGCGGAAGACCGTCACTCTGGACTCTTCGGCACTAATACCTACCTCGAACGGCCCACCCGCACCTCCGACTGGAGTAACCGCACATGGCGCCCCCGCGCACCCCGAAGCTCTTCATCGCCGCCTGCTCGCTGATGCTGGCGGCCGCGTGCGGGGTCCCGGCACCGGAAAAAGGTGCCGCCGTGCTCGGCGCGGACGCCCCCGCGCAGGGTTTGGCCGCGACGCACGCGGAAGGCGACCTGGCGTTCGGCGCCCCGCACCGGTTCGCGACCGGCGTCACGATCTCCGTTTCCGCGCCGAAGTCGTTCCGCCCCAGCGCGTCGGCGTATCCGCAGAGCCCGCGCGCGGTGGCCTTCGGCATCGAGGTGACGAACGCGGGCGACGGCACGTACCGGCTCTCCGGGCTGTCCGTGACCGGCGAGGTCGACGGGGAGACCGCGACGGTCAAACAGGTCGTCGACCCGGTGCAGGGCTACAACGGCGTCGCGGACGCCGGCAAGGACGTGGCGCCCGGCCGGTCGGTCCACCTCAACCTGGCGTTCGCCGTTCCGGACAGGCCGGTGAAGCTGCGCCTGCAGGTGCGGCCGAGCCCGGCGGAGCCCGTCGCCGCGAAGTACTGCGGAAAGGTCTGACGCCGCCGGTTTCGCTAACGTGTGCGTCATGACCGAGCAGCGACTTTCCCCCGGCGACAAAGCGCCCGACTTCACCCTCCCCGACAGCGAGGGCAACGACGTCAAGCTCAGCGACTTCCGCGGCGAATCGGTCGTCGTGTACTTCTACCCGAACGCCGGCACGCCGGGCTGCACGAAGCAGGCTTGCGACTTCCGGGACAGCCTCGCGCAGCTCAACGACGCCGGCTACCAGGTGCTCGGCATCTCGCCCGACAAGCCCGCGAAGCTGGCGAAGTTCGTCGAGGCGGAAGGGCTGACGTTCCCGCTGCTGTCCGACGAGGAGAAGACGGTCTTGAAGGCGTACAGCGCCTTCGGTGAGAAGAAGAACTACGGCAGGGTCTACGAGGGCGTCATCCGCTCGACGTTCGTCGTCGACCCCGAGGGCAAGATCGCGGTGGCGCAGTACAACGTGCGGGCCACCGGGCACGTCGCGAAGCTGCTGCGGGACCTCTCGCTCGCGTGAGCGTCGTGAGTGGCGTTTCGGGTTCTAACCCGAAACGCCACTCACGACCAACTCAACCGGCCAGCTTCCGCAGCTCTCCCACCAACGCCCGCAACGCCTTCCCCCGGTGCGAAGCTTCGTCCTTTTCGGACGGTTCCAGCTCCGCCGAGGTCCGTGTCTCCCCTTCGGGCACGAAGATCGGGTCGTAGCCGAATCCGTTGGCACCGCGGCGTTCCCGGATCAGCGAGCCTCGCCATTCCCCGCGCACCACGGTTTTGTCGCCGCCGGGGACGACCAGCGCGGCCGCGCAGACGAAAGCCGCGCCCATCCGCTCGTCGGGGGTGTCGGACAGCTGTGCCAGCACGAGGTCCAGGTTCGCCTCGTCGTCGCCGTGCTTGCCCGACCAGCGCGCCGAGAGCACGCCCGGCATACCGTTGAGCGCGTCGACGGTGATACCCGAATCGTCGGCGATGGCCGGGAGACCGGTCGCGGCGGCCGCGTCCTGGGCCTTCGCGAGCGCGTTGCCTTCGAAGTCCGGAGCGGTTTCGGGTGCTTCGGGGAACTCGGGGACGTCGGCGAGGCCGATGACCTCGACGCCCTCGATCCCCTCCGCCACCAGGATGCGCCGGAGCTCGCCGAGCTTCTTCGCGTTGCGGGTGGCGAGGAGCAGCTTGGTCACTTGGCGCCCTTCTTCTTGTCGGGGCGCGGCTCGGGGAGTTCGCCGGGGTACGGCAACGCGAGCGCTTCAGTCTGCAGACGGGTCAGTTCCTCGCAGCCCGCCAGCGCCACGTCCAGCATGGTGTCCAAAGTGGACCGCGCGAAGGTGGCGCCCTCGCCGGTGCCCTGCACCTCGATGAGGGTGCCCGCATCGGTGGCGACGACGTTCATGTCGACCTCCGCGCGCGAATCCTCTTCGTAGGGCAGGTCGAGGCGCACCCGGCCGTCGACGACGCCCACGCTCACCGCGGCCACCGAAGACGAAAGCGGCTGCGGGTCGGCGAGGCGGCCCGCCGCGCCGAGCCAGGTGACGGCGTCGGCGAGCGCGACGTAGCCGCCGGTCACCGCGGCCGTGCGGGTGCCGCCGTCGGCCTGGATGACGTCGCAGTCGATGACGATCGTGTTCTCCCCCAACGCCGCCAGGTCGATGCAGGCGCGCAGGGACCGGCCGATCAGCCGGGAGATCTCGTGCGTGCGGCCGCCGACGCGGCCCTTGATGGATTCGCGGTCGCTGCGGGTGTTGGTCGCCGACGGCAGCATCGCGTACTCGGCGGTGACCCAGCCGAGGCCGGAACCGGCCCGCCAGCGGGGGACGCCTTCGGTGACGCTCGCCGCGCACAGCACCCGGGTGTCGCCGAATTCGATCAACACCGATCCCGCCGGCCACCGCTGAAAGCCGCGGGTGATCTTGATGTCGCGAAGCTGGTCGTCGTTCCTGCCGTCTTTTCTCGCCACGGCCGCCACTCTAGAACCCCGCGTCAGAGGTCGTAGACGGCGCCCTGCTCGACCAGCTCGGCCGTGGGGAACGCGACGGCCGCCTCGGCGAGGACGGCGTCCCGGTCGGTCCAGGGCGCGACGTGGGTGAGCAGCAATCGCCCCACCCCGGCCTTGCGTCCCAGCTCGCCCGCTTCCTTGCCGGACAGATGGACCCCGGCGGGCCGGTCGGGCGAGTCGGTCCACGACGCTTCGGACAGCAGAACGTCGACGCCGCAGGCGAGATCGGTCAGGGTGTCGCAGACACCCGTGTCACCGGTGTACGCGAGGGTCTTGCCGCCGTACGCGAACCGCAGGCCGAACGCCGGGGTCGGGTGGTCGACGGGGACCGCGGTGACCGTGAACGGCCCGATCTCCATCGGCTCCGACCGCAGCGCGTCGAAGGCGAAGACGTCGGAAAGATCGGTGGTCGCCCGCTCGTCCTCGTTCGCGGCGTACGCGTGGGCGAGCCGCTCGTGCACGTCCGAGGGCCCGTACACCGGGAGCCGTCGCGGCCTCGCCGGATACGGCAGCGCCGGGTGGTAGCGGCGCAGCACGGTGAGCGCGCTGACGTCGGCGCAATGATCGGGGTGGAGATGCGAAAGGATCAGCGCGTCCAGGTCGAACGGGTCGCGCAGGGCCTGCAGCCTGGCGAGCGTCCCGTTGCCGAGTTCGAGCCCCAGGACGAACCCGTCCGCCTCGAGCAGATAGCCGGACGCGGCGGCGTCGGGCCCGGGGATGCTGCCTGAGCAGCCGAGGATCGTGAGACGCACTGTGACACCTTAAGCACGGAATCGGCGTTTTAGGCGCTGGTGGGAGCCAGCACACCCGGAGCGAAGCCCATGAACCGCTGAGCGAGTCTGGTGAACGGCTCGGCGGATCCGGTGGCGACGAACTCGTGCCGCGGCGGGGTGTCGCGCTCGGCGAGGAGATCGGCCTCGGTGAGGACGCGCACGAGGTCACGCGCGGTCTCCTCGGCGCTGGACACCAGCGTGACGTCCTGGCCCATGACGATCTGCAGCACCCCGGAGAGCAACGGGTAGTGCGTGCAGCCCATGACCAGCGTGTCGACCTGCGCGTCCAGCAGTGGTTCCAGATACCCCTGCGCGAGCCCGAGCACTTGGCGCCCGGTGGTGATCCCGCGTTCGACGAAGTCCACGAACCGCGGGCACGCGACGCTGGTGATCTCGACGTCCTGCGCGGCGTTGAAGGCGTCGTCGTAGGCGCGGGACCGGACGGTGCCCTCGGTGCCGATCACGCCGATCCGCCCGGAACGCGTGGCGGACACGGCCCGGCGCGCGGCCGGGAGGACGACCTCGATCACAGGGACGTCGTAGCGCTCCCTCGCGTCGCGAAGGCAGGCGGCCGAGGCGGTGTTGCAGGCGATGACCAGTGCCTTCACCCCGCCTTCGACGATGTCGTCCAGCGCTTCCAGCGCGTACTGGCGTGCCGTCGCGATGGGAAGCGGACCGTACGGGTTGCGGGCGGTGTCGCCGACGTAGCGCAGCTGCTCACCGGGCAGCTGCTCCAGGATCGCCCTGGCGACGGTGAGCCCGCCCACTCCGGAATCGAAGACGCCGATCGGGGCGTCGGCGCTCGGCTTGGTCACACGGCGAGGCTACCGGGGCCCGCCGCTTTCCTGGCCTGGGACCTGTCGGCCCGCGCCATCAACCAGGCCGCGAACACCCCGGAAAGCGCGCCGAACAGGTGTCCCTGCCAGGAGATGCCCGTGTCACCGGGAAGCAGTCCCCAGAGCATCCCGCTCCAGATGCCCAGCAGCACCACGGCCACCAGGATCTGCCCCACGGCGCGGTTGAAGATGCCCCTGACCAGCAGGAACGCGAGCCAGCCGAACGCGACGCCGGACGCTCCGACGGTCACCGTGCCGCTCGGCGCGATCAGCCAGACGCCGAGGCCGGAGAGCACCCAGATGATCGCGGTGACCAGCACCCATCGGCCGATCCCCGCGGACATCGCGAGGAAGGCGAACACCAGCACCGGGACGGTGTTGGAGAACAGGTGCCCCCAGCCCGCGTGCAGCAGCGGCGCCCAGAGCACGCCGTCGAGATCGGAGACCTCACGGGCGACGATGCCCCCGCTTTGATCGAGGTCGGCCGGCAGCACGACATCGACCAGCTCCACCAGGTAGAGCAGCGCGGTGAAGGCGAGCGCCACGATCGCGGCGGCCCTCGGGTTCGGCGGCAGGACGCGTTTGGCCGGATCCGTACCGGACGACTCGCTCGCCGGGACCGGCTGGGGAGGCAATGTGGTCACCACCCCAGGCTACGACGCGGATCGGCGGGGTCGCCTCCGTGAGAACCCTGATTTGTCGGTGGTGCCCGCTACGGTCGATCACATGGGGTTCCCTTCTTCCGAGCACGTCGACGTGCCCGCCTACCTCGCGCGACTCGGCCTCGAGCACGAGCCGCCGAGTCTCGACGCCCTTTTCCGCCTGCACGCGGCCCATGTGGAGCGCGTGCCGTACGAAGATCTGGAAGTCCAGCTCGGCCGGGTGACCTCGCTGGACCCGGCGGTGTCGTTCGGCCGGATCGCCGCCGGCCGCGGCGGCTACTGCTATCACCTCAACGGCGCGTTCTCGGCCCTGCTGGGGACGCTCGGTTACCAGGTCACCCGGCATCCGAGCGGAGCGCAGATGCCGGGCGGGGAGGCAGGCATCCACCTCAACCACCTGGCCCTGAAGGTGACCGGGCTGCCGGAAACGCCCGAAGTCGGCTGGCTGGTCGACGTCGGGCTCGGAGACGGCATCCACGAGCCGCTCCCGCTGCGTGAGGGCGAGTACAAACAAGGCCCGCTGGTGTTCCGGATCCGGCCCTCGGAGGTCACGCCGGGCGGCTGGCGGCTCGACCACGACCCGCAGGGCAGTTTCGTCGGGATGGATTTCGCCCCGGAGACGGCCGCGATGGCCGACTTCGCCGAGAAGCACGTCGAGCTGTCGACGGCGGAGGATTCCGGATTCGTCCGCACGCTGGTGCTGCAGCGGCGCGACGCCGACGGCGTGGACTCGCTGCGCGCGCTGACCTTGACCGGTCTGCCGGGCGGCAAGACCGTGCTGGACTCACCGGCCGAGTGGTGGACGGCCATCGAGGACGTCTTCGGCGTGCCTCGCGGCGGATTCACCGGTGAAGAACAGGACAGGCTGTGGCGGCAGGCCGTCGCCCAGCACGAACGTCACACCGCGGGAGGGAGTGAGGCCTTGCCCAGCGCGTAGTCCACGGCCGCTTCGGCGTGCAGCCTCGTCGTGGGGAAGGTGGGCACCGTGCTGTCTTCCGGGCCGACGAGCAGTTCGATCTCGGTGCAGCCGTAGATCACGCCTTCCGCGCCCGCCTCGACGAGCCTCGCGATGACCTCGCGGTACCGCTCACGGGACTCCTCGGTGACCACGCCGTGGACGAGTTCGTCGTAGATGACCCGGTGCACCGTCTCGCGGTCGTCCTCGTCCGGCACGAGCACGTCGAGGTCGTGCGCGGCGAGGCGTTCGCGGTAGAACGGCTGGGCCATGGTGAAACCGGTGCCCAGGAGCCCGACACGCTTGATGCCTGCGGCCTTGATCGCGACGGCCGTCGTGTCGGCGAGATGCAGGAGCGGGACGTCCAGACCGTCGGTGAGCCGGTCGGCGACCTTGTGCATCGTGTTGGTGCAGAGGACGACGAAATCCGCTCCGGCGGCTTCGAGGGCGCGTGCGGCACGGTTCAGTTCCCGTCCGGCGTCGTCCCAGCGGCCCTCGGCCTGTATCGCTTCGATCTCGGCGAAATCAACGGAGTACAGCACGGTGCGCGCGGAGTGGTACCCGCCGCGCAGCTCACGGACGCGCGCGTTCACCAGCCGGTAGTACTCGGCGGACGATTCCCAGCTCATCCCGCCCAGCAACCCGATGACCTTCATGCCCGCCATCGTGCCAGCGCCGGACCGCCTCGGGTTTCGAGGCACTCCCCAAATGTCATGAAAGGGCCGTTCAGGACGTTTTCCGTCCTGAACGACCCTTTCATGACATCCGGTTGACCGCTCCCGAACGCTATGAAAGGTCCTTTCCTTGCAAATTTTGCAAGGAAAGGACCTTTCATAGCGCGCGCAGAGGGGGTCAGGCCCAGAGCTGCCCGTCGAGCCTTTGGGCCGCTTCGTCGAGCGAGCCGGAATACGCGCCCGTCGAGAGGTACTTCCACCCCGCGTCGGCGACCACGAAGGCCACGTCGGCCGGCTTCCCCGCGGCGGCGGCCTTCTCGGCGACGGCCAGCGCGGCGTGCAGCACGGCACCGGTCGAGATCCCCGCGAAGATGCCTTCGTGCTCCAGCAGCTCACGTGTCCGGCGAAGCGCGTCGTACGCGCCGACGGAGTACCGGCCGTTGAGCACGCTGGCGTCATAGAGCTCCGGCACGAAACCCTCGTCGAGGTTCCGCAGGCCGTAGACCAGCTCGCCGTAGCGCGGCTCGGCCGCGATGATCTGCACGTCCGGCTTCGCCTCGTGCAGGTAGCGCCCGACGCCGACCAGCGTGCCGGTGGTACCGAGGCCGCCGACGAAATGCGTCAGCGTCGGCAGGTCCTTGAGCAGTTCGGGCCCGGTGCCGCGATAGTGCGCGTCGGCGTTGGCCGGGTTGCCGTACTGGTACAGCATGACCCAGTCCGGGTTCGCCTCGGCGAGCTCCTTCGCCCGGCGCACCGCCTCGTTGGACCCGCCGGCGGCCGGGGAGAAGACGATCCGCGCGCCGTACGCCTGCAGCAGCTGCTTGCGCTCGGTCGAGGTGTTCTCCGGCATCACGCACACCAGGCCGTAGCCCTTGAGCTTCGCGGCCATGGCGAGCGCGATCCCGGTGTTGCCCGACGTCGGCTCCAGGATCGTGGAGCCGCGCCGGAGCGTGCCTTCACGCTCGGCGGCCTCGATCATCGCCAGCGCGGGGCGATCCTTGATCGAACCGGTCGGGTTACGATCCTCCAGCTTCGCCCACAACCGCACGTCGTGGGTGGGCGAAAGCCGGGGAAGGCCGACCAGCGGGGTGCCGCCGAGCGCGTCGAGCAGCGACTCGAAGCGAGCCATCGATCAGCCACCGGCCACGGCGGGCAGGATGGTCAGGGTGTCGCCGTCCTTGACCTCGGCCTCGAGACCACCGGAGAAGCGGACGTCCTCGTCGTTGACGTAGACGTTGACGAAGCGGTGCAGCTTCTCTTCCTTGACCAGGCGGGCCTTGAGGCCGCCGTGGCGGGACTCGATGTCGTCGATCACCTCGAGCACGGTCTTGCCGGTCGCCTCGACGGACTTCTCGCCGCCGGTGTGCGTACGCAGGATGGTCGGGATGGACACGGTCACGGCCATGGTTTTCTACCTCCGGTGGGTTCTCTGCAACGCAGACGTTCGGGCCGGTCCGGGTTATTCCCGGACGGGGCGGGTTCAGCCGATGATCTCGACGGGCTCCTCGGTGATCTCCCCGTCCACGATCCGGTACGACCGGAACTGATGCGAATCGGGGTCCTTGGTGGAAACGAGCACGTAGTGCGCGTCGGGTTCCGAGGCGTACGAGACATCGGTGCGGGACGGATAGGCGTCGGTCGCGGTGTGCGAGTGGTAGATGACCACCGGCACCTCGTCGTTGGCGTCCATCTCGCGGTAGAGCTTCAGCAGATCACCCGAGTCGAATTCGTAGAACGTGGGCGAGCGCGCCGCGTTCAGCATCGGGATGTACCGCTCGGGGCTGTCCGATCCTTCGGGACCGGCGATCACCCCGCACGCCTCATCGGGATGGTCACGACGGGCATGGGCGACGATCTCGTCGACGAGTTCACGGCGGATCCGGAGCACGTCGCCCATCTTAGGTGCTGGACAGAGCCGGTCCATACTCTGAGATTGCCGCCACTCACCCCCGCGTTTCGTCCTCTGAATGCGGTAGTCGCCCACGCAAGGACCGCATTCAGAGGACGAAACGCGTGGTCAGGTGAGCGCTTCGGGCCACACGTCCCGGTACGCCCGCATGTCCCCCGCCGAAGTGGCGGACAGCACACCGTGCACCATCGCCCGCCCGAACACCCGCGCGGCCGCCGAGCACAGCTTGTCCAGCACCAGCGCGCGCCGCGCCGCCGCGACGGGGCCCGCGCCCCCGGGAAGCTCCCGGTCGCCGGTCGCCAGCGCGAACACCGTGTCGCCGTCGAACATCGTGTGCGCGGGCCGCACCGCCCTGGCGAGGCCGTCCTGAGCGGCCACCGCGAGCCGTCGCGCCTCCGCCTTGGACAGTGCCGCGTCGACCGCGACCACGCCGATGGTCGTGTTGAGCCCCGCGGCCTTCGCCTCGACGTCGCCGGGCCGGTCGGGCCAGCGGACGCCGAACTCGCCGTCGACCTCGTGATCCGCCGCGTAGGCGCGTCCGGTCGAGAGATCGACGGCCTCGCCGGCGGCGTTCACGGCGGCGACGACGCCGACGGTGAACTCGCCGACCTTCTCCGAGGCCGTCCCGATCCCACCTTTGAGTGATCCCGCCTTCGCCCCGGCGCCCGCACCGACGGTCCCCGACGGCACCGGGCCGTCCTTGGCCGCTTGGCACGCCGCGTAGCCGAAGGAAGCGTCCGGACGGTTGCCCCAGTCACCGCGCGGCAGGTCGAACAACACCGCGGCGGGAACGATGGGCACCACTTCGTGCGGCTGGGTCCCCACCGGGATGCCCTGGTTCCGCTCGGCGAGCCACCGCATGACGCCGTCCGCAGCGGCCAATCCGTACGCGCTCCCGCCGGACAGGCAGATCGCGTTCACGTGCTGGACCAGGTTCTCCGGCTCCAGCAGGTTGGTCTCGCGCGTGCCGGGCGCGCCGCCGCGCTGGTCGACGGCCCCGACGGCGCCACCGGGCACCAGCACGACCGTCGTCCCGGTCGCCCAGCCGTCGCCGACCCGCTCGTGGTGCCCGACCAGCACGCCGGGGACGTCGGTGATCATGACGTCAGCGACTGGATGAGGGTCTCCTGCACCCAGGTCAGCCAGTGGTAGACGCCGAGATGCGGCGCGCGCGGATCGTCCTCGGGCAGTTCGTCGGGCATGTCCTCGGTGACGTCGAGCGCGGTGCCCAGCGCCAGCCGGACGTCGTTGAGCGCACCCAGCCACGCGTCGGCCTGCTCGAAGGTCAGCCGCACGTTCCCGCCGTCACGCGGCAGGGTGTCCAGCACGATCTTCGCGACGCCGACCTTCTTGTCCAGCAGCTCGGGCTCGTGGATCGACCGCATCGCGGCGGCCGAGTCGATGTCCTCGCGGGTCGGGTTGTCCGGGTCGAGCTTGTGGAAGTCCGGCAGCAGCCGCGAAAGCACCGGGTCGTCCGGCGATTCGGTGGGGCCGGTGCGGATCCCGGTCAGCTCGGCGAGCTCGTCCTGCGGCGCCTCCTCGGCGCGCGCGGTGAGCATGTCCTCCAGCTGGCTGACCAGACCGCGCAGCACCGCGGCCTCCTGCTGCTCGAACCCGGCGACGATGGTCTCGCCCTTGCGGCGCCATCCGTTCATGAAGGCTGCTCCATAGTCGCCCAGAGGCCGGCCGCGTGGAGTTTCGCGACGTCGGTCTCCACCTTCTCCTTGGAACCGGAGGACACGATCGCCTTGCCCTTCTGGTGCACGTCGAGCATCAGCTTCGTCGCGTGGTCCCGGCTGTAACCGAACAGCTTCTGGAACACGTACGTCACGTACGACATGAGGTTCACCGGATCGTTCCAGACGACCGTCCGCCAGGGTTTGTCCTCAGAGACGACTTCTACTCCCTGTGGATCAACCTGCGTCTGCTCGGATGCGACAGGCGTGGACATGCACTCCATGGTGTCACGGGCCCGATCCGGTACGGGCTGGCAGGTCCGGCCATGTGGGTGAATAGGCTGGTGCCATGGGTTTCCCCGAGGCGGCCACTGGCGCCAGCACCGCGCTGCTCACCGACCACTACGAGCTGACCATGCTGGCCAGCGCCCTGTCCGACGGGACGGCGGACCGGCCTTGCGTCTTCGAGGTCTTCGCACGTCGTCTGCCCGACGGCCGCCGCTACGGCGTCGTCGCGGGCACCGGCCGGGTCCTCGACGCGATCGCGGACTTCCGGTTCACCGACGCCGAGCTGAGCCAGCTGGAAGCGACGGCCGTGGTGGACGACGCCACACTTTCGTGGCTCGCGGACTACTCCTTCTCGGGGGACGTCCACGGTTATCCCGAGGGCGAGCTGTACTTCCCCGGCTCCCCGATCATGACCGTCACCGGTTCCTTCGGCGAGGCCGTCGTGCTGGAGACGCTGATCCTCTCGATCCTCAACCACGACAGCGCGATCGCGTCCGCGGCGGCGCGGATGTCGGGCGCCGCGCACGGCAGGCCGATCATCGAGATGGGCGGCCGCCGCACGCACGAATACGCCGCCGTCGCCGCCGCGCGGGCCGCGTACCTGGCCGGGTTCGCCACGACCTCCAACCTCGAAGCCGGGCGCCGCTACGGCATCCCGACGCGGGGCACCGTCGCGCACGCGTTCATGTTGCTGCACGACAGCGAGGAGCAGGCGTTCCGCGCGCAGGTGGACAAGATGGGCGCCGACACCACCCTCCTGGTGGACACCTACGACATCACCAAGGGCATCGAAACGGCCGTCCGGGTGGCGGGCACCGAGCTCGGCGCGATCCGCATCGACTCCGGCGACGTGGGCCCGCTGGCGCGCAAGGCCCGCGAGCAGCTGGACGCCCTCGGCGCCAAGGACACCCGCATCGTGGTGTCGGGCGACCTCGACGAACACGCGATCGCGGCGCTGCGGGCGGAACCCGTCGACGCGTACGGCGTCGGGACCTCGGTCGTCACCGGTTCCGGCGCGCCGACCGCGGGGATGGTCTACAAGCTCGTCGAGGTCGACGGCAAACCGGTCGCGAAGCGCAGCGCGCACAAGGAATCCCGCGGCGGGCGGAAATCCGCGCTGCGACGGCACCGAGAGACCGGCACCGCCGTCGAAGAGGTGATCTGGACGGCCGCCTCGCCGGTCCCGGAACGGGGACCGAACGACCACGAATTGCAGATTCCGCTGGTCCGGGGCGGCCGGACGGTGGATGATTTGCCCACGCTGGACGACGCGCGCCAGCGGCTTCGGCGGGCGCTGGTGAGCCTTCCGTGGGAAGGCCTCAAGCTCTCGCACGGGGAGCCCGCCATCCCGACCGTATTCGTCTAAAGAGACTCAGGAGCAACACATGGGGACCGCCTTGATCGTGGTCGATGTGCAGAACGACTTCTGCGAGGGCGGGTCGCTCGGCCTGCCCGGTGGCGCCGCCGCCGCCGAAGCGATCTCCAAGCAGGCCGCGGAGGGTGGCTACGCGCACGTCGTCGCCACTCGCGACTACCACATCGACCCGGGCGACCACTTCAGCGAGACGCCGGACTTCAAGGACAGCTGGCCGCGGCACTGCGTCGCGGGCACCTCCGGCGCGTCGTTCCACCCCGCGCTCGACGTGGTCCCGATCAGCGAGGTGTTCTCCAAGGGCGAGTACACCGCCGCGTACTCCGGTTTCGAGGGCAACGCGCGCGACGGCAAGACGCTCGACGCGTGGCTGAGGGAGCACGACGTCACCGAGGTCGACGTCGTCGGCATCGCGACCGATTTCTGCGTCCGCGCGACGGCGCTCGACGCGGCGAAGGCGGGCTTCACCGTGCGGGTGCTGCTCGACCTCACGGTCGGCGGTTCGCAGCCGACGGTCGACGCCGCGCTCAAGGACTTCGACGAGGCGGGCGTGACCTACACCGGGAAGGCGCCGGTCCCCGCCGCATGATCCAGCACGACCTCCAGGACACCTTGATCGAAAACCGGCTCGTCGCGATCCTGCGGGCCGCGGACGCGAGCCGGTTCGCCGACGCCGCGACGGTGCTGCACGCGGCGGGCGTGCGGGTACTCGAAGCGGCGTTGACCACGCCGGGCGCCACGGATGCCATCGCGACCATCCGGAAGAAGCTCGGCGACGACGCGTACGTCGGCGCCGGGAGCGTGCGCGAAGTGTCCGATGTGGACAAAGCGGCGGACGCGGGCGCGATGTTCCTGGTCACGTCCACGGTGAACCCGCTGGTCATGGAGCGCGCGCACGAACGCGGGCTGCCGGTGATCTGCGGAGCGCTGACCCCGACCGAGATCGACCAGGCGTGGCGTCTCGGCGCGGCGGCGGTGAAGGTGTTCCCGATCGCGGCCGTCGGCGGGATCGCCTACCTGCGGGCGATCCGGGCGCCGATGCCGGACATCCCGCTCGTCCCGACGGGCGGCGTCCACCTGGCCGAAGTCGCGAAGTACCTCGAGTCGGGTTCGATCGCCGTCGCGGCCGCCACGCCGCTGATCGGCGACGCGCTCACCTCGAGTGGCTCGCTGACCGATCTCGCCACCCGGGCGAGTGAGTTCGTCGCCGCGGCCGCGAAGTACGTCTCGCGCACCTGACGCATTTCGTCCTCTGAATGCGGTAGTTGCGTGTGCAAGGACCGCATTCAGAGGACGAAATGCGGGGTGTCAGGGCTTCTTCTTGCCGTACGGGTCGCAGCGCGCGGTCCCGAGGTAGATGTCGCCCTTCGCCGGTCCGCCGCCCTGCGGGAACAGCTTGATGTGCAGCATGTGGGTCACGAGGCTGCCGTCGGGCGGCGTCGGCGTGACGGTCTCGTTGACCGTGAGCGACGCCAGCGCCGTCCCGCCCTTGCCGCCGGAGATCGTCAGCCGGTAGTTCTGCGGGATGTTCTCCGGCAGCGTGAACCCGCTGACGTCGCCGAACTCGATGTAGCCGAGGCTTCCGTCCTCGGTGGTACTGCATTTCGCCAGGAACGTGCGGACCTTGATCACCGGGCCACCGAACCGCTTGAGCAGGGTCGTCTCGAAACGCCGCCCGGCCGCCTCGCCGATGGCCGCGGCGCCGTTGCGGCCACAGCGCGACTCGCCGCCGCCGAACCGGGCGAAGTCGCCGGTGGATCCGCCCTGGGTCTTCGCGTTCAAGGGGCCATCGACGTCGCACGGCGCCAGCTCGCCGGTGACCACGTGTTGGTCGCCGATCTCCACGTCGAGCGAACCGACCGACGCGGCCGCCGTCGCGGGCGCGGGTCCGGCCGACGCGATCGCCGGTCCCCCCGTCACCAGCGCCCCGGTCAGCATCGTCACCGACAACAGCCTCGAAACGGGTTTCCTCATATCCGGCAGCCTTCACCAACCGCCTGTCCCGTGCAGGGTCATGCCACCCGGTCGAGTGGATCGTGAGGTGCCCGACATTCGGTCCGCGTCCCGCCATCTGACGTTAACCTCGGTTCACATTCGTGTACTCATAGGAGGTCTGAGTGTCTTCGCTGTCCGTGACCGGCACCCGCCCGGTTCTCGCCGACCTCGTTCCCGGCGCACTGGTCCGTGACGCGGTCCTGGTCGCCGGTGGTGCCGCCCTGACCGGTGTGGCCGCGCAGATCCTGATCCCGGTCCCCGGCTCGCCGGTGCCGATGACCGGCCAGACGTTCGCCGCCCTGCTGGTCGGCGCCGCGCTCGGCTGGAAGCGCGGCGCGCTGTCGATGGCGCTGTACCTCGCCGTCGGCGCGGCCGGGTTCGGCTGGTTCCAGAACGGTTCTTCGGGTCTGTTCGGCGCCAGCGCCGGCTACATCGTCGGCTTCGTGCTCGCGGGCGCCCTGGTGGGCGCGCTCGCCGGCCGCGGCGGTGACCGCACGCCGCTGCGCACGGCGGGGACGATGGTGCTCGGCAACCTCGCCATCTACTCGGTCGGTGTGCCGTGGCTGATGGCGTCGACCGGCATGGGTCTGTCGACCGCGCTCGACAAGGGTGTCGTGCCGTTCCTGATCGGGGACGCGCTGAAGATCGCCGTCGCGGCGGCGCTGCTTCCGGGCACCTGGGCGCTGGTCTCGCGCTTCAACAAGGAGTCGTGACCGGTCCTTTCACCGCTCCACGAGCTGCAATGAAAGGTCCCTTCCTCGCAAATTTCGCAAGGAAGGGACCTTTCATCGCACGGGGCGGACGATCTTGACGGTGCCCCCGGCTATCGTCTTGTCCCGTGCCCTCCCGTGCTGATTTCCCCGGTGTCCTCGAACTCCTGACCCACGCGGTCGAGTCCGTGGGCGGTGCCGAGCGCGAGGGCCAGGTCAAGATGGCGGACGCCGTCGGCCGCGCCATCCGCACCGGCGAGCATCTGGCCGTCCAGGCAGGCACGGGCACCGGGAAGTCGTTGGCCTATCTCGTCCCCGCGATCCGGCACGCGGTGGAGAAGGAGGCCACGGTCGTGGTTTCCACGGCCACCATCGCGCTACAGCGCCAGCTCGTCGATAGGGATCTCCCCCGGTTGGCGAAGGCGCTCAAGAAGCCCCTCGGCCGCGAGCCCACCTTCGCGATCCTCAAGGGCCGCCGTAACTACCTCTGTCTCCACCGGCTCGATTCCGGCGCCCCGGACGAGCCGGAAGACCAGCAGCTGTTCGACCCGTTCGCCGTCTCCCGGCTCGGCAAGGAGGTCACCCGGCTGCGGGAATGGTCGTCCGACACCGAAACCGGTGATCGCGACGAGCTGGTCCCCGGCGTCTCGGACCAGGCATGGCGCCAGGTGTCCGTCACCGCCAAGGAATGCCTGGGCGCGTCTCGCTGTCCCATCGGCACGGATTGCTTCGCCGAGCGGTCCCGCGCCGAAGCGGGCAAGGCCGACGTCGTGATCACCAACCACGCCTTGCTGGCGATCGACGCGCTGCAGGGTTATCAGGTGCTGCCCGAGCACGATCTGGTGATCATCGACGAGGCGCACGACCTGGTGGACCGCGTGACCTCCGTGGCGACCGGCGAGCTGACCAGCGGCATGGTCTCCGCCGCCGCCCGGCGCTGCGGGAAACTGGTCGACGACGAGGTGGCCGATCAGCTGCTGGAGGCGAGCGACGGGCTGGCCCTCATCCTCGACGACCTGCCCTCGGGCCGCATGGACTCGCTGCCCCAGGCCCTCACCGGCGCGATCCCCGCGGTCCGCGACGCCGCGCACCGTTGCCTCACCTCGCTCGGCAAGGACCGCAAGGAGGACGTCGACGAGGCCACGGCCCGCAAACTGGCGCGTTCACTGCTCGAAGAGGTCCACGACACCGCCGTCCGGCTGCTCGAAGCCTTCGACGACGACAAGGCGCATCAGCGTGACGTCGTCTGGCTGACCGGGGACCGCTTCTCCACGAATCCGCGCCCGCCCGCGCTGAAGGTCGCTCCGCTCGGTGTCGCCGGCCTGCTGCGGGAGCGCGTCTTCAACCAGCACACCACCATCCTCACCTCGGCGACACTGACCTTGGGCGGCACGTTCGACACGATGGCCCGGCAGTGGGGTCTCCCGCCCGGCGGGGCCAGGGTCGAGAAGGCACCCGGCGCGGCGACGGACAAGGCCGCGCCCGCCGACAGCGACGACGCCGACGGCCCGAAGTGGACCGGCCTCGACGTCGGCTCGCCGTTCGACCACAAACGCAACGGCATCCTCTACCTGGCCAAACACCTGCCGCCGCCGGGCAGGGACGGGTTGCAGCCCTCGACCATGGACGAGCTGGCCGAGCTCATCGAGGCCGCGGGCGGGCGCACGCTCGGCCTGTTCTCCTCGATGCGCGCGGCGAAGCAGGCCACCGAGGAGATGCGGGAGCGGCTCGACCTGCCGATCCTCTGCCAGGGCGATGACGCCACCGGCCTGCTGGTGCAGAAGTTCTCCGAGGACGCGCGCACCTGCCTGTTCGGCACGCTGTCGTTGTGGCAGGGCGTCGACGTGCCCGGCCCGTCGCTCCAGCTCGTCGTGGTCGACAGGATCCCGTTCCCCCGCCCGGACGATCCGGTCTCGTCGGCGCGGCAGCGGGCCGTGGAAGCCAGGGGCGGCAACGGATTCCTCACCGTCGCGGCCACGCATGCCGCGCTGCTGCTCGCGCAGGGCACCGGGCGGCTGCACCGTTCGGTCACCGATCGCGGAGTCGTGGCGATCCTGGATTCGCGGCTGGCCACCGCCCGCTACGGCGGATTCCTGCGTGCCTCGCTGCCGCCGTTCTGGCCGACCATGGACCCGAAGGTCGCCCGCGACGCGCTGCGCCGCCTCGACGCGGCCGCCCCGGCCTGAGTGGCCTGGAACACGGCCGAGTACCGTTAACGGAACGCCGAAGACAGGGAGAACCGGTTGTCCCAGGAGTCGCCCAACGCACAATCCCGGACCGTCAGCGTCGATGACACCGGAGTGCGGCGCCAGCTCGCGGACGGCAGCGAAGAAGCCGTCACGTGGTCCGAGCTGTCCGCGGTGGTGGTCAGAGTGATCCCTGAAGGCCCGTGGAAGGAAGACGTCTTCTTCATGCTCGCGGGCGCCGACGGGAAGGGCACCGCGATCCCCAGCGGCGACCCGGCCGCCGACGCGCTGATCGAGCGGCTGCAGACGCTGCCCGGCTTCGACAACGAGAAGTTCATCGAGGCCATGACCACCGACGCCGACGAGGCGTACGTGGTGTGGAGCTCCGAAGGCCACGCCGCCAAACACTGAGCCCGAGTGCCATGAAAGGTCCTTTCCTTGCAAATTTTGCAAGGAAAGGACCTTTCATGGCATCCGGAGGCGGCTACTCGACGGGGAAGCTTTCCGTGACCGGGATGCCCTTCTTCAGCGTCCGGCTCACCGTGCACAGCCGCTCGATGGCGCGATCCACCGCCGCCGCGAGCGCCTCTCGATCCGCGGCGGGCAGCGAGGACACGTCGACGTCGAAAGCCACGTGGACGGCATCGAGCTCCGAAGCACCTTCGCGCCTGTCCGCGGTCACGCCGACGCGAAACTTCGAGTCCTCCCCGATCCGGCGCGTGATGAGGTTCTCGGCGGTGACGGCCGAGCAGCCCGCCGCCGCGATCTGCAGCAGTTCGGCCGGAGAGAAGGCGCCCTCGGCACCTTTGCGGCCGATCACGACCTCGGCACCGCGTTCGTTGCGGCCGATGAAGCGGTGCTCACCGTCGCGCTGGACTTCCAAAGACACGGTGTTTCCTTTCAGAGGGGCGGCAGCCTCGGGGCGATCTCGCCGGCGAGCCGTTCCGCGGCCGGGCACATCTCCTGCGGCGGCTTGACCTTGTCCGCGACGTAGATCTCCACCGTCTCGATCATGGCACGACCGTCGCCGGTGAAGCCCCGGTGCGGGATCTCCGCCTGGCAAGCCTTCCATTCGGTGGAGATCTCGACGAAGGCTTCCCGCGATCCGAGAGCGACGCGTCTGCCGTCGTCCTCGAACGGCGCCCGCTCCCGTTCGAACCGGACCGTCACCTCGGTCTCGCGATGGTTCCAGTAACACTCCCAGTTGCCGAAGACCGGATCCGGCGTCGCCGGGCCGCCGACGATCGCCTGCGGCAGGTTCCCGCCCAGCGCACAGGCGTCGAGACTCCCGAGTGAACCGGCGGGGAAAGGCGCGCGACGCCGCTCGACCGGCTCCCGGTTCAGCACGCTCACCGCGTGCGTGGCCACCGGATCGACGTAGTCGCACAGATGCGCGTGCCAGTTCTTGATGTGCCGGGCGTGCACCCACACCTGGTTGCCGTCCGGCAGCGGGATCCCCCGCGCGCACTTGTCCTCCGAGTCGCTCGGCACCTCGCGCACGATCAGCTGGCCCGGCATCGGCTTGTCCAGCAACGGTGACGTCGGCGTCGTCAGTTCGAGCCTGATGTCGACGACGTCCTCGGCGTCGGGACTCAGGCGCAGCCGGACACCGCACGCGTTGAAGTTGCCGCCTGCGCTGTCCAGTTCCGGTGTCCCGAGATGGTTCAGCACGGACGGGTCCACCAGCGCGCACGGATCCGCCGTCCGCCGGTCCCCGATCAGCTCGGACGGCGGGTCCGCCGCGATCGACGCGGGCTCCCTGGTGGCGAAGAACAGCGCCCCGGTCAGCACCAGCACCGCCACGACGGCACCGATCGCGAGCGCGCGTTTCGGCACGCGGAACCGTCGCGTCCGGACGGGACCGTCGACGTCCGCGACCTCGGACAGCAGTTCGGCGGCGCGGACGGCGTTCGGCCTGCCCGCCGGCCTGCGCCGCAGCAGTTCGGTCAGCGCGGGCGCCAGCGGCCCCGCCCGCCGGATCGGCTCCAGGGTGTACGCCGTCGCCCGCCGGAGCTGCACGAACGGGCCCACGTTCGCGTCGCCCCACACCGAGGTGCCTTCGACGGCGGCGAACAGGGTCGCCCCGAGCGAGAACACGTCCGCCGCCGCGCCCGCCTGCCGCCCTTCGGCCATCTCGGGCGCGACGTAGCCCGGAGTGCCGACGTCGAGACCGCCGCCGGTGCGGGTCACCTCCGCCCATTGCGCGATGCCCAGATCGGTGAGTTTCGCGGTTCCGTCTTCGGCCACCAGGACGTTGCCCGGTTTGAGGTCGCGATGGACCATGCCCTTTTCGTGCATCGCCGCGAGCGCCGCGGCGAGCTGGACGCCGATCTTGGCCACCTTGCCGGGCGCCAACGGCCCGTCGGAGTCGATGACGTCGGCGAGGCTGCGCGAGGGCAGGTACTCCATCACCAGCCAGCGGTCGTCACCGTCGATCACGGCGTCGAAGACGGTGACCACATTCGGGTGATGCAGGCCGGCGCCGATCCGTGCCTCGCGCCGGATCTGACCGCTGTCGCCCGCCTGCGAACGCTTGAGGGCGACGACCCGCCCGAGGTCCAGATCGGTGGCACGCCAGACCACGCCCATACCCCCGGCGCCGATCCGCTCCTCCAAGCGATAGCGCCCGGCGATCAGCCGGTCACCCATGCGGGGAGTATAGGAGGCTAAGCCCTTTGGGCTATGACCGTGACGGTTCCGGGATCTACTTCGGTGAACCCGGCGTCCCGGACCGCGACGACGCCGTCACGACGCCACGAACCTTCGGGATCCTCGACCGGGCAAAGTGCCTTCCAGGTCGCCACCGGAGGAGTCCGCACCGAACACCGGAACCCGGTCGCGGCCCACGCGGCCAGTTCGGCTTCGTCCAGCACGGACGCCAGGATCATCGTCGCGTGCCCGACCTGGGCGGCGCCCTTGCCGACGGTCATCGAGACCTCGGGGTTCAGCAGCAGCCGCGGGAGGCCCTCCGGCGCGGGCCCCGGCTCGTCGGCGGGGAGTTCGCTGCCGGAGATCTGCAGCCGCGAGACCTCTTTCGGGGACTCCACGACCCGGCCGGGCAGCAACGCCCGCGCCTCGGCGCCGTCGACCTCGACCGTGATACCCGGCAGTTCCTGGACCGCCTGCCAGTGCGCGCCGCGCGCCCGCCGGGCGACCTTGCGGATCCGGCCGTCGACCCACGCCTTGAGCGGGTCGTGCCAGTCGCCTCCCGGCAGCGCGCGTTCGTCGAGGCAGACCGCGACCGCGGCCGCCGCGGCGGCCTCCAGCAACGCGGTCCGCGACGGCGGTTCGGCCCGTTCCATCCGCAGGATCACCGGCATGGCGCGGACCTCGGCGGGATCCTCGTCCGAGGTGTCCACCGTGCTTTCCGCTGGGAGGCCGAGCCAATGGGCGTAGCGCGCGGCCAGCGGCTCCAGCACGCTCATGGCCGGGAAAGCTCGAGACCGTCGGCCGCGTCGGCCGCCTCGATCTCGGCCCTGGTGACGCCGAGCAGGAACAGCACGGCGTCGAGGTACGGGTGGGAAAGCGCGGTGTCGGCGACCTCGCGCAGCGCGGGCTTGGCGTTGAAGGCGACACCCATCCCGGCGACCGACAGCATGTCGATGTCGTTCGCCCCGTCACCGACCGCGACGCACTGCTGCAGCGAGATCTCGTACTCGTCGGCGAAGCGGCGAAGCGCCTTCGCCTTGCCCGCGCGGTCGACGACCTCCCCGACCACCCGGCCGGTGAGCTTGCCGTCGACCACTTCGAGTTCGTTCGCGGCGGCGAAATCGAGGCCGAGGTCGTCCACGAGGGACTGGATGATCTTGGTGAACCCGCCCGAGACGACGCCGCAGCGGAAGCCCATCCGCTTCAGCGTGCGGATGGTCGTGCGCGCGCCAGGGGTGAGCTCGATGGACGCGGCGACCTCGTCCAGCACCGTTTCGGGCAGCCCTTCCAGCAGCGCGACGCGGCGTTCCAACGACTCGCCGAAGTTCAGTTCGCCGCGCATCGCGGCCTCGGTGATCTCACGGACCTGCGGTTCGACCCCGGCGTGCGCGCCGAGCATCTCGATGACCTCGCCCTGGATGAGGGTGGAATCGACGTCGAAGACCACCAGGCGCTTGGCGCGGCGGGCGAGCCCGGCCCGCTCGACCGAGATGTCGATCCCGGCCTCGACGGCGGCGTCCGCGAGCGCGGTGCGCAGCGCGGCGTCGGCCTCCGGGGTGTCCTGGGCGAGCGAGGCGTACAGCTCCAGCCCGGTCACCGGGTAGTCGGCGACACTGCGGATCGAGTCGATGTTGACGTCCAGCGCGGCGAGCCGGCGCGCGACGTCGGAGAAGGCACGCGCGGTCACCGGGCGGCCGAGCATCAGCAGGACATGCGTCGAGTCCTTCTGGCCGATGGCGAACGGGTCGGCGCCGATGGCCGAGCCGATCTTCACCTCGACCTGCATCCCGACCGACGCCATCGCCTGCTCGACGTACTCCTGCAGGCCCTCGGGGTCGCGGTAGACGCCGGCGAGCACGCCGAGCACCAGCTGGCCGCGGATCACGACCTGCTCGACGTCGAGGACGTCCACGTCATGGCGTGACAGCACGGCGAACAGCACCGAGGACACGCCCGGCTTGTCGGGTCCGGTGGTGGTGATGAGAACTGGTGTCTGCGTCACGAAGGTCAGTCTCCCTCAGCCGGCCATGAAAAAGGCGCGTGCCTTACCCCTGTGTGAGGCAAGGCACGCGCCGTTTCCGCTTATCGGGTCACTTCTCGCTGGAGTTGTCCTCGGAGTGGTCACCCGGCATGGCCGCCTCGGTGAGCAGCTGGGACGGCGCCCGGTGGGTGTTGACCTTCTGCTTCCCGAAGAAGCCGATCTCACCCTCCTTGTGGATGCGCTCCATCATGTGCGGGTAGTGCAGCTCGAACGCCGGGCGCTCGGACCGGATCCGCGGCAGCTCGGTGAAGTTGTGCCGCGGCGGCGGGCAGGACGTCGCCCATTCGAGCGAGTTGCCGTAGCCCCACGGGTCGTCCACCGTGACGATCTCGCCGTACCGGTAGCTCTTGAAGACGTTCCAGATGAACGGCAGCGTCGAGGCACCGAGGATGTACGCGCCGATCGTGGAGATCGTGTTCAGCGTCGTGAACCCGTCGGACTGCAGGTAGTCCGCGTACCGGCGCGGCATGCCTTCGGCGCCGAGCCAGTGCTGCACCAGGAACGTGGCGTGGAAGCCGATGAACGTGGTCCAGAAGTGCCACTTGCCGAGCTTCTCGTCCATCATGCGGCCGGTGATCTTCGGGAACCAGAAGTAGATCCCGGCGAACGTGGCGAACACGATCGTGCCGTAGAGCACGTAGTGGAAGTGCGCGACGACGAAGTAGCTGTCGGACACGTGGAAGTCGATCGCCGGCGCGGCCAGCATGATGCCGGTCAGACCGCCGAAGAGGAACGTGACGATGAAGCCCATCGAGAAGATCATCGGCGTCTCGAAGGACAGCTGGCCCTTCCACATCGTGCCGATCCAGTTGAAGAACTTCACGCCGGTCGGGACCGCGATCAGGAAGGTCATGAAGGAGAAGAACGGCAGCAGCACGGCGCCGGTCGCGTACATGTGGTGCGCCCACACGGCCACCGACAGCGCGGCGATCGCCAGCGTCGCCCAGACCAGGCCCTTGTAACCGAAGATCGGCTTGCGGCTGAAGACCGGGAAGATCTCCGACACGATCCCGAAGAACGGTAGCGCGACGATATAGACCTCTGGATGGCCGAAGAACCAGAACAGGTGTTGCCAGAGGATCACGCCGCCGTTCGCGGGGTCGAACACGTGCGCCCCGAGATGCCGGTCCGCCAGCAGGCCCATCAGGGCCGCGGTCAGGATCGGGAACGCCAGCAGGATCAGGATGCTGGTGACCAGGATGTTCCAGGTGAAGATCGGCATCCGGTACATCGTCATACCGGGGGCGCGCAGGCAGATCACCGTGGTGATCATGTTGACGCCACCGAGGATGGTGCCGAGACCGGACACGACCAGACCGGAGATCCACAGGTCGGCGCCGACGCCGGGCGAGTGGATGGCGTCCGACAGCGGGGTGTAGGCGAACCAGCCGAAGTCGGCGGCGCCACCCGGGGTCAGGAAGCCGGACATCACGATCAGGCCGCCGAACAGGTACAGCCAGTACGAGAACGCGTTCAGTCGCGGGAACGCGACGTCGGGCGAACCGATCTGCAGCGGCAGGATGAAGTTCGCGAAACCGAAGAGGATCGGCGTCGCGTACAGCAGCAGCATGATCGTGCCGTGCATGGTGAACAGCTGGTTGTACTGCTCCTGCGAAAGGAACTGCTGCCCGGGACGCGCCAGCTCGGAGCGGATCAGCATCGCCATCGCGCCGCCCACCATGAAGAAGGCGAACGACGTGACCAGGTACATGATGCCGATTTGCTTGTGGTCCGTCGTGCGGAACAACCGCAGCAGGTACGAACCCTTAACCGACTCGCGCGCGGGATACGGGCGCGTGGCGATCGGCTTGGGGGCTACGGCCGTCACTCCTGCCTCCAACACTCAAACCTTGTGGTGGTCAATTTGCGGTCGCCGGGCGGGTTCGGGACCCAATCCGGCGGCTAGTGGGGATCGTAGCCCTCACTACCGACAGTCGCGCGCACCGGCTGGCAAGATCGGGCCGTGACCGACGAACACACGCGTGCCGGAGTGGCCGCGGCGCTCGCCGTCGGTGACCGGTACGGGCTGCCGACCGGCAGTCCCGATGTCCTGCATTTCAAGTCGAACGTGCTGGTGAGACTGGGTCCGGTGGTGGCACGGGTGCCCGGCACGACCCGGCTCGCCCGGTCGTCGCCCGAGGACTGGCTCGCGCGCGATGTCGAGCTGTCGAGGCATCTCACGGAACGTGATGTGCTCGTCGTCTCACCGACCACGGATCCCCCGGCAGGACCGCATTTCGCCAACGGGCTGCCGGTCACTCTCTGGCACTACACGCCGCACGAGCCGGGCCACACGCTGCCGCCTCGTGAGGTGGCTCTGTCCCTCGCCCGGGTGCACGAGGCGCTCGCGGACTACCCCGGTGAACTGCCCGAACTCGGGCCCGTCCGCGAACTCCGGACACTGCTCGACCGGCACGGCGCGGTCATGGGCGGTGCGGCGCCCCGGTTGTACGACGAACTCGAACGGGTCGCGGCGGCGCTTCCGGAGGGTGAGGCCCGACCGCTGCACGGAGACGCCCATCGGGGGAACGTCGTCGCGACCGCGGCCGGGCCGTGCTGGCTCGACTTCGAGGACACCTGGCGCGGGCCGCTCGGCTGGGACCTCGGCGTGCTCTACGCGGAGGCCGGGCGCGCGACCCTGGACGCGTACCCGGCGGACGTGGCGCCTTCGTCGCTGGAGCCGTTCATCGCGTTGCGGCGGTTGTTCGAGGTGCCGTGGCGGTTCGTGATCGCGCAGCGGTTCCCCGAACGGCTCCCGGAGGCCGAAGCGGCCTTGGAGCGCTACTTCACCTCCCGCGTTTAGTCCTCTGAATGCGGTCGTTGCACGCGCAAGTACCGCATCGAGAGGACTAAACGCCGGACATCAGGAGCTCAGCCGCCACATCGACGCCGTCCGTCCGCACCTCGCCGCCGACCTGCCGGGCCCGGGAGGCGACTTCGGGACGAAGCACCTCGCCCAAAGCGAGCGTCAGCGCTTCGACCGAGGGCTCCCCCGTGATCGACGTCCCCACCCCGAGATCCCGCACCCGCTGGGCGAAGTACGGCTGGTCGAACATCTGCGGCACCAGCACCTGCGGCACCCCGGCCCGGGTCGCCGCCGTGGTCGTGCCGGCACCGCCGTGATGCACGACGGCCGCGACCCGCGGGAAGAGCGCCTGCTGATTGACATCCCCGATCGCGATGCAGTCGGGTTCGTCGTCGATCAGCGCCAGTCCGGTCCAGCCCCGGAACACGATCGCCCGCCGTCCGTGCGCCCTCGCCGCCTCGATCATCGCCTTCGCGATCTCCTCCGGCGCGCGGATGCTCCCGAATCCGAAGTAGACCGGCGGTTCCCCGTCGTCGAGGAACGCCTCCAGTTCCGGCGACAACGGGCTGTGGTCCGGCAGGAGCCAGGCACCGGTCTGGTGGACGTCCAGCGCCGACGGGCCCCGCCACGGCGCCAGCACCGGATCGGCGGCCAGCCACGGACGCTCGGTGAAGATGTGCCCGCGCACGTCGTCGACCGGCGGCAGGCCCAGCAGTTTCCGCTGAGCGTCGAGCACGTCGCCCCATTGCGCGTTCCACCGCTCCGCGTCGTCGGCCCACAACGCCGGGATGTCGGCGTCGGGATTCTTCGGCGCCCATCCCGGGAAAACGGGCGGACGATGGTGCAGTGAAGGCAGCGTTATCGGGCAGTAAGCGGTGAAGAAATACGGGATCCCTTTTCGCTCGGCCACCGAATGGGCGGCGATGTTCAAGGCCATTCCCGCGACGACGGCGTCGCAGCCCTCGGCAACGTCCGGCATCGTCTCGAACTGGTTCACCACCATGGCCTCGGCCATCGCACGCCGCCCTTCCGGCGTGGCCATCGCCTTGGTCATCGCGGAATCCGGCTTCGCCGTCGACCGCAGTTCCGGCCCCAACGGCGCGAAGGAGATCCCGAGACCTTCGGCCCACTCACGGAAATCCGGCGGCGCGCAAAGCCGGACTTCCTGGCCCAGTTCCCGCAATCGCACCGCCAGTGCCACCAGCGGCTGCACCTCACCCCTCGTCCCGATAGTGGACAGGAGTACACGCATGGGAATCCCCCTTCGGCAAAAACGTGAAGGCACGAATTGTGGACCGGGAATGGGGGCTTGCCGCAAGCCCCGGGGTCGGCTATACCTTTAAAGGGGCGAGGGGAACCTTTTCTTACGCGGGATACCAGCCCAAGATCGCTTCGACGACTCCGGCCGGATCCTCCAGCGGCGTCAGATGTCCCGCCTCCGGCAGCACCACCAACGTCGCGTCCGGCAGCGTTTCCACCAGGGTGTTCGCCGCTTCCAACGGGGTCAGGCCGTCCTCTTCGCCGACCACGACCAGCGCCGGAACGTCCGCCGATCGCAGCGTTTCGAGCGAATCGGGCCGGGCCGCCATCGCGCGCGCCGCCCACGCGATCCCGGACGGCGGCTGTGTCGTGATCAGCTCCCGAAGCCGTTCGACCACTTCCGGGCGCGCCTTCTCCGCGAGCAGTCCGGGCGTGACGGCTTCGGGCATCCAACCGGCGCCCTCCGCTTCGACCCGGGCCGCGACGTCGTGCCGGGCTTGCGCGGCTTCGGGAGTGTCAGCGGTCGCCTTCGTGTCGATGAACACGAGCCCGCCCACACGTTCCGGTGCGAGGCGCAGCACCGCCATCGTCAGGTAGCCGCCCATCGAGCAGCCTCCGAGGACGACCTTGTCGAGTTCCAGCTGGTCGAGCAACGCGACCACGTCGCGGGCGGCGTCGTCCAGATCCGGCTCCCGGTCCGTTTCCGGCAGCGGGCTGCGGCCGAGGCCGCGCTGGTCGGGGGTGATCAGCCGCAGACGTTCCGAGAGCGGCGCGCGGACCGCGTCCCACATGCGGGCGTCGACGGGGAAGGCGTGCAGAAGGACCAGCGGGAGATCGTTCATGGCGATAATTCTGTCGCACCCTGGCGCTACCGTCAGATCCGTGCTGACAGAGATCAAGACGGAGAGGCTGCTGCTGCGGAGGCTGCGCGAGGCGGATCGCGAGAACATCGTCGCGCTGCAGGCCGATCCGGAGACGAACAGGTTCAACCCGGAGCCGCACACCGTCGAGGGTGCGAACGAGCTGTACGACGCTTGGCTGAAGCAGTGGGCCGAGTACGGGTTCGGTTATCTCACGGTGTCCGCTTCGGACGATCCGGAGACGATCCTCGGTTTCGGCGGCGTCCGCTATCACGAATGGAACGGCGAGCGCGTGCTGAACCTCGCGTACCGCTTCTGGCCGTTCACCTGGGGCAAGGGCTACGCGACGGAGATGGCGGCCGCCGTCGTCGAGTGGGCGGAGCGGGAGATCCCCGACGTCCCGGTGATCGCCAACATCATGGCGTCCAACAAACCGTCCATCCGGGTCGCCGAGCGGCTCGGTTTCAAGATCCACACGGAGGAGGAATTCGCGGGAGAACCTTCCTTGCACCTGCGGCGCTGAAGCTCACCAACGACCTGGCCTTCGCCGGGACCGCGCGCCCCAGCACGCCTTGTGCCAATGGCGGCGGTCGGCGACGCCGCCGGTGTCGTCGGCGGGCCAGGCGACCACATGCGGGGTCCCCTGCCGGATCTCGTGGTCGCAACCGGGACAGCGGTAGTCCTTGGTGGCCTGCGCGCCGGGCACGGTGCGCACCAGCCATTCGCCGTCGGAGGCGGATTCGGAGCGCGCCCAGCCGGTCGACGCGCCGAGGTCGGGGCGCCCACCGCGTTCGGGCCGGTTACGTCGTGGCACGCCCGAAACGGTATACGGCGGGCCCGGCCGGCCGCCGACGTAGGCGCGCAGGGTCACACCCGGTCCGCCTTCCGTCAGGCGTGTCGTCCGTCTGATCACGCGTGACGTCCGGCCGATCACGCGTGATCGAAGCCGGAACACGCGTGATCGAAGGCGTGACTCGGGGAGTCAGCCGCCGAAGTAGGCGCCCGGCGTCACGCCGACCGCGCGGCGGAACGCGGCGACGAAAGCGCTCGGCGAGGAATAGCCGATCCGGCGGGAGACCGCGGTCAGCGGCATGCCTTCGGCCAGCAGCGGCAGTGACGCGCGCAGGCGCGCCTGGACCCGCCACGCGCCGAACGTCGTGCGGCACTCGGTGAGGAACAGCCGCGCGAGCGTGCGTTCGCTCGCGCCCGCGTGCCGGACGAAATCGGCGAGGGCGCGGCGGTCCGCGGGATCGGCGATCACCGCCCGCGCGACGGCCAGCGCACGTTCGTCGGACGGCATCGGCACGGTGATCGGCACGACGTCCACCGGTTCGAGCAGGTCGAACGCGACCGCCTCGGCCCGGCGGCGCGCGTCGTCGCCGAGGTCGGCCGCGCCGAGGTGCTCCAGCAGTTCGCGCAGCAGTGGACGGACGGCGACGAGCGTCGGCTCGGGCCAGCGCACCGGGCATCGGTCCCGGGCGGCGTAGATCCCCCGCAACACGGTCTGCGCGGTGGCGCCGGTCCGGTGGACGACCCCGGCCGGGATCCAGAGCGCCCGCGTCGGCGGCAGCACCCAGTACCGCTCGCCGACGTTCACGCTCAGGATCCCCCGCGCCGCCCAGGCGAGCTGGTGGCCGTCGTGTTCGTGCCAAGGGAGCCAGGTGCCCGCGGGCAGGTCCATCTCACCGAGCACCATCGCCGTGGACATCGGCGGCAGGAGTCCGATATTCGACATCGGTTGGCAGCCTATCGCCTATCGGTCACCGTTAGCTTCGAATGCATGCCGATGAACCTGGTGCACCGCAAACTCTGCAGTTCCGCGCTGTGGGCGAAGGCCGTCGCCGCCGAGATGCCGGGCAACGTCGCCGGTTTCGACCTGGGTGACTCCGTCCTGGAGATCGGGCCCGGCTTCGGTGCGACCACGCGCGCGCTCGCCGGGCTCGTCCCCCGGCTCACCGCCGTCGAGATCGACGAGGCGTCCGCGGACCTCCTCAAACGGGAATTCGACGGGCGGGTGCGGATCGTCCAGGGCGACGGGGCGGCGATGCCCTTCGAGGACGGCGAATTCTCCGCGGTCGTCTGCTTCACGATGCTGCATCACGTGCCGACGACGGCATTACAGGACTCGATCTTCGCCGAGGCGTTCCGCGTGCTCCGCCCCGGCGGTGTCCTGCGCGCGATCGACAGCCTGGCGAACGCGCCGTTCCGGCTCCTCCACCTCGGCGACACGATGAACGCGCTCGACCCGGTCTCGCTCTGGCCCCGGCTCACCGACGCCGGATTCACCGACATCGAGGTCGACCACGTACCCAAGCGCTCCGTGAAGTTCTCGGCAAGGAAGCCCGCCTAGGGGGTCGCTCGCGAGAAGTCCGGGCACAGCAGGGGTTTTAGGGGCTGTCCCGGCGCTGGGCGCCTCCTAGCGTCAGGTGCATGAATCGTCTGTTTCGCGGTTTGGCGGCGATCGTCGCCGGCACCGCCTTGTTCTCCGGAACACTCGCGGCCGGTCAGGCCGTCGCCGCCCCCGCCAGGGAAGGTCTGCAAAAGGCGCTGGACGACGCCGTCGCCGCCGGTGCGCCCGGCGCGTACGCCGCGGTGCTCGACCAGGACGGCGGCTGGTACGGCCGGAGCGGCGTCGGCGACGTCACGACGGGCGGCGCGCCGGACCCCCGCGGCCGGTTCCGGGCGGGCAGCATCACCAAGAGCGTGGTCGCCACCGCCGTGCTGCAACTGGCCGGCGAGGGCAAAGTCGGCCTCGACGACCGCGTCCAGGACCGCCTTCCCGGGCTGCTGCCCTACACCGAGCCGATCACCGTTCGCCAGTTGCTGCAGCACACGAGCGGAATCCCCGCGACCGACCGGTGGAACAGCCTCCCGGAGATCGACACGACCCGCTGGCGGCACCAGTCACCGGACGAGACCATCCGGCTGGGGACCGAGGGCAAACCGCTGGCCTTCCCGCCCGGTCAGGGCATGGTGTACTCCAACACCAATTACGCCGTACTCGGGAAACTCGTCGAAAAACTCACCGGCGACGAGCTGAATTCCGTGCTGCAGCGCCGGGTTCTCGACAAGGCGGGCATGCGGGACAGCTCCCTCCCGTACCGCTATCCCTACGTCCACCGCGCGGCCGCCCGTGGTTACGAACGGCTGTACGGTCCCGACGCGCCGCTGACCGATGTCACCGACTACGAGATGTCGCGGTTCTGGGGTTCCGGGAATCTGATCTCCACCGCCGACGATCTGAACCGGTTCTATGGCGCCCTGTTCACCGGACGGCTCTTCCCCGCGGCGCAGCTGGCCGAGATGCGCAAGACCGTGCCCAGCGGCGTTCCCGCGGTGGACTCGGGCCTCGGCGTCATGCGGCTCCGGCTCCCGCAGGGCTGCGCCGCGCCGGAGGCTTGGGGCTTCAACGGTTCGGTACCCGGCTACAACACCTGGAGCATGCGGACTTCCGACGGCACCAGGCAGATCACGGTCGGCGTCACCACGAACCTGACCTCCGAAACCGCGCGCTCGGCCGTGTTGCGCGCGATGTTCGCCGAATTCTGCGGCTAGCCGCGCGCGAGGACCAACGGGACGAGTTGCTCGGCGGGGGTCAGCGAGCCGTGCTGCCCTACCAAAGAGGACTCGACGGCCTCCGCCAGTTCCCGCACGAGCCCGAAGCGTCCCTTCGCCGCCACGACCACGTCGCCGATACGCGGACGGACCCGATCGGAGACCGGCCCGAACCAGCCCGCCTCGACGGCCTCGTCGCGCGGGAGGATCCAAGCCCGGTCTCCGATCACCTCGCGCCACGCCGCCAGGACGTCGGCCTCCGCGCCCGCTTCGCTGTAGACGTGCCGCGCCCGGACCTCGCCCCCGATGGCCCGGACGCCGCCGAGCAGCGCGGGTGTCTCGTCGATGTCGAGCGCGCCCTCGACGGTCACCATGCCGTGGTCGGCCACGACGGCGAGGAGCGCGCCCGACGGTAGACCGTCCACAAGAGACTCCACGAGCCGGTCGACCTGCCGCAGCTGCATCCGCCACGGCGCCGAACCGGGCCCGTAGATATGGCCCAGCATGTCGAGTTCGCTGTGATAGCCCCAGCAAAACGCGGGCCGCGCTTCGAGACAGTGCAGGACGCAGGCGGCCAGGTCACCGAGCGCGTGGACGCCCACATAGCGCGCGCCGGACTGCGTCGCCCGGGTGAGCGCGGTGTCGGCGAACTTCGCCGAGGACACCACGCTGGTCGTGATCCCGGCGGCCGCCGCGCGTTCGAACGTCGTCGGCAGCGGCTGCACCTCGCGCGGCGGCAGAGCCCCGCGGAGATCGCCGCCGTCCACGTGGCTGCTCCAGCGCAGCGCGTTCAGGACGCCGGTGCCCGGCACCTCGAAGCTGTACCCGACCAGGCCGTGCTCCCCCGACGCCAGGCCGGTGCCGATCGCGCCGAGCCCGGCCGCCGTCGTCGCCGGGAAACCGACCCGCAGCGGCGACTTCGCCAGCTGGGTGAGCACCGGCGCGTCGGCGGGGTGCTCGGCCAGCAGCTCCCAGCCGAGACCGTCGATCAGCAGGACACAGGCGCTGGACGCCTCCGCCAGGCTCAGCGAATTGGCGAACCCCTCGGCGCCGAGGGCGGACAGCACGGACGGGACGACTTGGCCGAGATGCGGCACATGCGCCGCGACAGGCAGTTCCACCCGGCCAGCTTGCCATCCCGGCGGCCGGAAGGAGATGGGATAATGCCGGAATGCCGACCTACGCCTACCGCTGCCGCGAATGCGCCGGAACCTTCGAACTGCTGCGGCCGATGAGCGAGTCCGGTGCGCCCGCGCCGTGCCCCGAGGGCCACCAGGACACCGTCAAGCTGCTGACGACCGTCGCGCTGACCGGGTCCGCTTCCGGTCCGGCCCCTGTTCCCGCAGGTGGAGGCGGTTGCTGCGGCGGAGGCTGCTGCGGCTGACCCACCCGTTCGGGTGGCGTAACGTGTGATCGCCCGAATGGCGGGTACCCCCTTCCCACCAGTCTGGAAGCTCCAGTGGTGGGAAGGGAGAAAGTCCAGTGGCCACATCAGCACTGGCGGCCGTCGACTTCGGTCAGGGCGTGTCGAGCGCCTGGAGTTCGGTCGCCACCTTCGTCCCGAAACTGCTCGCGTTCCTGGTCATCCTGTTCATCGGCTGGCTGATCGCCAAGGCGCTCTCGAAGGCCGTGAGCATGGTGCTCGAGAAGGTCGGGTTCAACCGGCTCCTCGAACGCGGGGGCTTCAAGCAGATGCTCGCGCGCAGCCAGTTCGACGCGTCGAGCATCATCAGCAAGATCGTCTATTACGCGATCCTGCTGATCGCCCTGCAGTTCGCGTTCGGCGTGTTCGGCCCGAACCCGGTGAGCGCGCTGCTCAACGACATCGTCGCGTGGCTGCCGCGTGCCATCGTCGCGATCGTCATCGTGGTGATCGCCGGCGCGGTCGCCAAGGCGGTCAAGGATCTGATCGGGAACGCCCTCGGCGGTGTCTCCTACGGCAAGGTGCTCGCCACCATCGCCTCGGTGTTCATCTGGGGCCTCGGCGCGATCGCCGCGCTGAACCAGATCGGCGTGGCCACCGCGGTCACGATGCCGGTGCTGATCACCGTGCTCGCCACGGTCGGCGGTATCGCCGTCGTCGGTGTCGGCGGTGGTCTCATCAAGCCGATGCAGCAGCGCTGGGAGACGTGGCTCGGCCGGGCCGAGGCGGAGATCCCCGCCGCGAAGGCGCAGGCCGAGGCCTACCAGCGCGGTCGCGAGGACGCGGGCCGCTCGGGTGAGGTGCCGACGGAGCGGACGGCGGTCAGCCAGCCGGTGTCCGCCGGGCATCACGCCGCGAACCCGAACGCGCCGACGCAGCACCAGCAGTTCCCGCCCAGCCAGGGTCAGGTGCCGCAGCACCAGGATCCCGGCCAGCGGCCCCCCGGTGGAAACATGCCCCCTCCGCCGGAGTACCGCTGACCTTCCACGGGAGCGGGTGGGGCGTCCGGCCGCCCTACCCGTTCCCGGTCGGCTGGGTCCGCCGGTCGTCCAACGAGGCGGCCAGCGAACACACGCCGACCAGCCGCGCGGTCACCCAGTCGCTGGTGGTCCACGCGGTCAGATCGGCCGGAGCACGGAACGTCCAGCCCTTGGCCTTCGCCTCGTCGAGCAGCCCGCGCGTGTAGCCGGCGAGCAGGACGACCCCGGCCACCGCCGCCGAGCCTTCGACCCCGACCGCGAGGATGTCGCGGACCGCGGCGGAGTGCTGATCGAAGACGGCGGACAGCCCGGGCACGGCCGCCGCGGCGGCGAGCCCGGCCACACCGATCTGCTGGTGCAGCCGGGAAAGCGTGCTACGAGCCGAAGATTCCACCCAGGACGAGACCAGATCTTTCACCCGACCAGGTTAGCCAGGCCGGACGATTTGTCGACATCCCGGTGATGACGATCGCAGAACTCGGCCCTGATGGCGGAGCTGAGATTTGATCCGGAAGCCGACCAGACGCGTGAACCCGCCCGGCCGAAGGCCCCGCTATCGCGGTGGCAGGGCGCCTTATCCACGTCCGTGAGGTGGATGACATGGCGGCGCCCTGCCGACGTCGATCGCGGACGCGGGTTCACCACCAAGCACTCAGCACGCCTTGAGTGCCTGATCCAGGTCGTGCCACAGGTCCTCGACGTCCTCCAGCCCCACCGACATGCGGATGAGCCGGTCGGTGACCCCCGCGCCGCGCCGGTCGTCCTCGGCGACGATCCGGTGGCTGATCGAGGCGGGATGCTGGATGAGCGAATCCACACTCCCGAGGCTGACGGCCGGGGTGATCAGCCGGACCGCGCCGATGAGCGCGTGCGGATCGCCGTCGACCTCGAACGCGATCAGCGGACCACCGACGGCCGGGTAATGCACGGCGCTCACGTTCGCGTGGCCGCGAAGCCGCTCGACGAGTTCGGCCGCCGTCGCGGACGCGGCGTTGACGCGCAGCGGAAGAGTCGAGAGGCCGCGAAGCAGCATGTATCCGGCGAGCGGGTGCAGCACGCCTCCGGTGGCGAAGCGGATCTGCCGCAGCATCCCCGCGTCTTCGGCACTGCAAGCCACCACGCCGCCCATGACGTCGCCGTGCCCGCCGAGGAACTTGGTCGCGCTGTGCAGGACGAACCGGGCGCCGTGCCGTCCCGGCCGCTGGAGCACGGGGGTCGCGAAGGTGTTGTCGACCAGCACCGGGACCTCGCCCGCGGCGCGGACGATCTCGGCGATGTCGACCTCGCGCAGGGTCGGGTTGGCGGGGGTTTCGAGCAGCACCAGCCCGGTGTCGGGACGCAGCGCCGAGGCGACGTCCTCCGGATCGGCCCAGGTCACCTCGGTCCCGAGCAGCCCGGACGTGAGCATGTGGTCGGTGCAGCCGTAGACCGGCCGGACGGCGACGACGTGCCGCTTGCCCTGTGCGACGGCGGCGAGCAGCGAGGCCGAAACCGCGGCCATGCCGGTGGCGAACGCGACGGCGTCTTCGAACCCTTCGAGTTCGGCCAGCGCCTTCTCGAAACGCTCGACGGTCGGGTTGCTCAGCCGCCCGTAGACCGGGAGCCCGGACAGCGAGCCCGAGGCGGCGAATTCGTCGATGCGGCCCGCCTCCTCGACGCTGTCCCGCGACGGGTAGGTCGTGGACAGGTCGAGCGGAGCGGCGTGGACGCCGAGGTCCGTGAGATCGTCACGGCCGGCGTGGACGGCTCGGGTGCGCAGCGTTGCGGTCATACTCCAGATGGTGCGATTTTCTCCGGAACAGCCGCAATATCCTCGGATATCATTCGCCGATGTCGGATTCCGTCGAACTGAGTACGGTTGATCTTCGAATTCTGCGGCTCTTGCAGAACGACGCCCGGATCTCGAACAAGGATCTGGCGGCCGAAGTCGGCGTCGCACCCTCGACCTGTCTCGACCGCGTCAACCGGTTGCGCGAGCTCGGGGTGATCATCGGCCAGCGCGCCGAGGTGGACGCGGCCAAACTCGGCCGCCCACTGGAAGCGCTCCTGTTCGTGCAGGTCCGCCCGCACCGGCGCGCGCTGGTCGATTCGTTCGTCGAGCATCTGCTGGCGTTGCCCGAGGTCCGCGCCGTCTACCACCTGACCGGCCCGGACGACTTCCTCGCGCATGTCGCCACCGCGTCGGCGACCGAGCTGCAACGGCTGGTACTCGACGAACTCACCGCCCGCGACGAGGTCGCCAGGGTGCACACGAACCTCGTCTTCCAGCACTGGAGCGGGGGACCTTTGCTACCACCCGGCTGATCAGGCGATCCGGACCTTGAACGGATGCCGCGGATCGGTGGGGCAGGTGAAGATGTTCAGCACTCCCCGGTCGCCGAACGCCCAGCACGCCGGTTCGTCGTCGTCGACCCCGCAGCCGCAGCCGACCTCGTGTTCCTCCGTGGCCAGCGCGAGCGTCTGTCTCAGCTCGGCACCGCATTCCCGGCAGTCCAGGTCGACACGACCGGCCGCGTGCCAGGCCGTCCAGCCGCCGATCTTCGCGTAGTGGTCCAGCTCGGGCCAGCCGTCCGGGTCTTCGCTCGCGCCTTCCGGGATGCCGAGCGCGGCGCGGGTCTCCGGCGGGAAGTCGCAGAGGCGCGGCAGCTCGTCGATCGAGCACGGTTCGAAGACGCAGGGTTCCGGCAGGTAGGCGTCCTGGGCGTCCTCGGGTGCGGGCGGCGGCTCCGCGATGTCCCCCACCTCGGCGGAATCGCGCCACACCAGCCGGACGGCGGGGCCGCGGTGGTACGGGTTGTCGTGCTCAAGCGGGCAGAACAGGATCTGCAGCACATCGGTGCCCTCCGGGAAGGGCAGCTCCGGGAAGTCGTCGCGGAAGAACTGCGCCGCGCCGACCATCGCCGGGACCGGCTCGTCGAGCGGATGCCCGGCCGGCCACGCGTCGTCGGACGCGTCGGGGTCCGGCGGCCAGGTCACCGGGCACTCCGGCCATGGCTCGTCCGACGGCCAGAGCAGCGGGCCGCCGAAGTGGCTTTCGTCCGGACGGGGCAATCCCGGCGCGGGGTGCAGCCGGATGGCCGTCCGGACCAGGTCGTTCAGGCCGGGGATGGGCACCCCGTCGTATGTGAGCTGACGCACTCCCGGGAGCTTAGAGGTCCGGCAGCGGATCTTCAGGTTTTGCCCGCATGATCTCGGCGTCGGCGGCGTGCACGACGGCGATGTACTCGTCGTCGATCTCGTAGTCGACGCCGTTGAACTTGAACCACGGGACGGTCGAGGTGTCGACCGGCCCGATCCGATGGTTCCGCAACGTCGTCGCGACGACGCGTTTCGGCATCTTCCGGCTCAGGTACCCGGTGGTCAGGACCGTGATCGTCTTGCGGGTCACCGCGAAGAACACTCCGGGGTTGGTGCTGCCGAAGACGTCGGCCGGGAACACGTAATGGATCTCGTCGTCCGGATCGAGGAGTTCCTTGATCCGTTTCCTGACCCCCGCGGAAACCGGCATGGCATCCAAGTTACCGCGCCGAGTAGTCCTTGAACCCCTTTCCGGTCTTGCGGCCGAGCCGACCGGCGGTCACGAGGTGCTCCAGCAGCGGCGCCGGCGCGAAGCCCTCTTCGCGGAACTCGTTGTACAGCGTCCGCTGGATCGCCAGCGAAACGTCCAGCCCGACGACGTCGAGCAGCTCGAAGGGTCCCATCGGCAGCCCGCAACCCACCTTCATCGCGGTGTCGATGTCGTCGGCCTCCGCGTAGTGCGCTTCGAGCATCTTCACCGCGTCGTTCAGGTACGGGAACAGCAGCGCGTTGACGATGAACCCGGCCCTGTCGCCGCAGTGCACGGGGTGCTTGCCGACGGCCGCGCAGACGGCGTCTACGGTCGCGATCACGTCGGGAGCGGTGGCGATGGTGGAAACGACCTCGACGAGTTTCATCACCGGCGCCGGGTTGAAGAAGTGCACGCCGACCACGTCGGAAGGGCGCGAAGTGGCGGCCGCGCATTCGATGACCGGCAGCGAGGACGTGGTGGTCGCCAGGACCGCGCCCGGTTTCACGACGTCGTCGAGCGCGGCGAAGACGGCCTGCTTGACGGCCAGGTCTTCGGCCACCGCCTCGACGACGAGGTCGACATCGGCCAGTTCCTCGAACTCCACGGCGGGCGAGATCCGGCCGAGCGCGGCGGTGGCGTCCTCTTCGGACAGCTTGCCCTTGACGACGGCCTTGTCCAGCGACTTCTTCACCCGCGCGACCGACGCCGCGGCCTTCTCCGCGCTCCGGGCGCGCAGGATGACCTCGTAGCCGCGTTTCGCGAACACCTCGACGATGCCCGTCGCCATGGTCCCGGTCCCGACCACGCCGACCTTGCGCACCTCACGGGGCGCCGCAGTGTCTACTGTGGACTTCGTGACCGCGTCGGTCACCGTCGGCGAATCGGGCTCGTCGTAGGTGTAGAAACCCCGGCCGGTCTTGCGGCCGAGCAGCCCGGCGGTGATCATCTGCTTGAGCAGCGGCGCCGGCGCGTGCAGCCGATTACGCGACTGGTGGTACATCGTGTCGAGGATCTCGTACGCGGTGTCCAGGCCGATGAGGTCGAGCAAAGCCAAGGGCCCCATGGGATATCCGCAGCCGAACCGCATCGCGGCGTCGAGGTCCTCGCGGGTGGCGTAGCGCTGCTCGTACATCCGCACGGCGTGGTTGAGGTATCCGAAGAGCAGGGCGTTGGCGATGAACCCGGCGCGGTCGCCGATCACCACCGGGGTCTTGCCGAGCCGTTCGGCGAACGCGACGACATCGGTGACCACGTCGGGTTCGGTGACAACGGTGCGGACGATCTCGACCAGCTTGAGGATCGGCGCCGGGTTGAAGAAGTGCATCCCGACGACCTTGCCCGGCCGCGCGGTGTGCACGCCGATCTCGGTGATCGACAGCGAGGAGGTGTTCGAGACGAAGATCGTGTCCGGGCCGGTGATCTTGTCCAGCTGCGCGAACACGTCGGATTTCGCTTCGAGGTTCTCCGGGATCGCCTCGATCACCAGGTCCACATCGGACAACTCCGCCAGCGACGTGGTGTACCGGATCCGGTCCAGGAGCGCGCTCCGGCCGTCGGCGTCGAGCTTGCCGCCGGACACCGCCCGTTCGGTCGAATGCTCCAGATGACCTCGGCCGCGGTGGACGCCGTCGTCGTCGATCTCCACCGCGACGACGGATACGCCGCTCCGCGCGAGCACCTCGGCGATCCCGGCGCCCATGGTGCCGAGACCGATGACTCCCACACTCGAGATTTCCCGCGCCACAACCGGCCTCCGGAGGTTACTCGCTGGTAGTTTCTCCGATCGTGCCATGCCGGGGCGCGGAAAGCAGCGGCTGTCACCCTCCGAATCGAGTAAGTGTCACTCGCGGACGAGGACCGGGGGACGCTTTTCCTCCGGCGCCGATGGCCGGATCAAGGGACCTTTGCTACCGCCCGGCCGATGCCGGGTGCCGATGGTCCGCCGACAAGGATCCTCAAGTCCGTGAAGGCCTCCTTGAGGGACTCTGGGTCCCTCAAGGAGGCCTTCACGGACTTGAGAATACGGACAAATCTTCGCAAATCGGGCAATTCACCACAGTGGGCGTCCTCTATGGACAATCAGGTACATGAAGGCCCCCTTCACCGCGCTAGACGCAAGGAAGGGGGCCTTCATGTACTTGGCTCAAGTCCGTGAAGGCCTCCTTCCCTACCCTCAAGGTAGGCAAGGAGGCCTTCACGGCACGAAGCCCCGGCTCACTCGCCGAAATTCTGCTCCACCAGATCCTTGACCTTGGTGAGCGCTTCGTCGGCCTGCGCACCCTTCGCGCGGACCTCGATCCGGTCGCCCTGGCGCGCGCCGAGCGCCATCAGCGCGAGCACGCTGTTGGCGTCCGCGGTCTCGTCGCCCAGCCGCACGGTGACCTGCGCGTCCAGCCCCGCGATGCTGCGCACCAGTACCGCGGCCGGCCGCGCGTGCAGCCCGACGTCGTTCCGCAGCGTGAGTTCGACGCTGCTCTCGCCGTCCTGCGCGCCTTCGTCGAACGTCAGGTCCGGGGGTGCTCCCGCCGAGGCGGCCGCTTCGGCGACGGCCTTGCGGTCCGCCCCGCCCTGCGCCGCGACGGCGGCGGCGATCGCGCCTTCGACCAGCGGCGCGTCCACGACGACCGCGGCCGACGGGTCGGCGAGCGATTCGACCGCCAGTTCCGCGGTCATCTGCGCGCTGCCGAGGTCGTACAGCAGGACGACGCCCGATCCCGAATCGGCGCGCTGCGTCGCGGCGACGACCTCGTCGTAGTCGGTTCCGATCCCGCCGTCGGCCAAGCCACCGGCCGCCGCGATGGTGACGTCCGGCGCCATCTGCGCGGCGAGTTCCGCGAGTCCTTCGGCGAGTTTGGCGCTGTGGGAGACGAGCACGATTCCGACGCTCACTTGGCGGCCTCCGCGAAGGCTCGCAACAGCAGCGCCGTCGAGCGGGCACCGGGATCCATATGCCCCTTCGCCCGCTCGCCGAGGTACGACGCCCGGCCCTTGCGCGGTACGAGGTCCACAGTGGACTCGGCGCCCTTGTCCGCGGCGTCGGCGGCCGCGGACAGGATCGCCGCGACACCGTCGCCGACGGCCTCCTCGGCGGCGGAGACGGCGGGGATCAGGGCGTCGACCATGGTCGCGTCTCCCCCGACGGCCTTGCCGCGCGCCTGCACTCCTTCGAGCGCCGCGCGCAGGGCCTCGACCAGCAGCGGACCGTCCACTTCGGCCGCGTCGCCCAGTTTGACCGACGCGCGCAGGAAAGCCGTGCCGTACAACGGGCCCGCCGCGCCGCCGACCTTCGAGATCAGCGTCGTGGCGGCGAGTTTCGCGACCGCGGCGGGGGTCTCGGGCGTGGCGGAGTCCAAAGCGGACACGATGGCGGTGAAGCCCCGGTCCATGTTCTCGCCGTGGTCGGCGTCGCCGATCGCGCGGTCGAGGTCGACCAGTTCGGCACGATGCTCGGCGATCACCGCGGCCGCCGCCCGCAAGGCGGCGGCGAGCGTCTCGGCGGTGCAGGCCATCAGACTCCCCACCTCAGGGCCGGGGTGTTCACCGGCGCGTCCCACAACTCGGTCAGCTCGTCGTCCAGTTTCAGCAACGTCAGGCTCATCCCCTGCATCTCGAGGCTGGTGATGTACGGCCCCACCAGCCGCCGTTCGACCACGATCCCACGCTCGGCCAGCAGCCGCTCGGCGATCCCGTGGGCCAAGTACAGCTCGACCAGCGGGGTCCCGCCCATCGAGTTCGTGAACAGCAGGACCTTGTCGCCCTCGGCGAAGGGCAGGTCCGTGACCACCGCTTCGACCATGCGCGCGACGAGTTCGTCGGCCGTCGTCACGGCGGTCCGCTCGATACCGGGCTCGCCGTGGATGCCGATGCCGAACTCGATCTCGTCGTCGGCGAGGTCGAAACTCGGCTCGCCCGCGTGCGGCACGGTCGGCGCGGTGAGCGCGACCCCGATCGACCGGACCTGGCCGATCACCTTGCGTGCCAAGGCCTCCACCGCGTCGAGCGTGTCGCCCCGTTCGGCCGCGGCGCCGGTGATCTTCTCCAGCAGCACCGTGCCGCCGACGCCACGACGGCCGGCGGTGTAGGTGGAGTCCTTGACCGCGACGTCGTCGTCGATGACAACGCTGCGCACGTCCAGCCCTTCGGCGGCGGCGAGTTCCCCGGCGGTCTCGAAGTTGAGCACGTCGCCGGTGTAGTTCTTCACGATCAGCAGCGCGCCCGCGTCCCCGGTGGTCGCCTTGACCGCGGCTTCCACGGCGTCCGGCGTCGGCGAGGTGAACACGGCGCCCGGGACGGCGGCGGCGAGCATGCCCTGCCCGACGAAGCCGCCGTGCAGCGGCTCGTGCCCGGAACCGCCGCCGGAGATCACCGCGACCTTGCCCGTCAGTGGCGCGTCCACGCGCACCACGATCGCCGGGTCGTCCTCCACGCGCAGGACGTCCGCGTGCGCCGCGGCGAGTCCGCGCAACGATTCCGCGACCACCGTCTTCGGGTCGTTGATGATCTTCTTCAAGGTGGCCTCCGGCACGTCGGCGGGTGGGGTGCCCCCTTCCTACCTCTCCCGGCCGGATGCCGCCAGCGTCAGGGCTTCGGCAGCTTGGAGATCACCGATTTGGCGACCTTGGCCGCCTTGCCGCACGACGCCGCTTCGTCCTTCTTCTCGTCGTAGTTCTTGTAGTCGACGCTGACGATTTCCACCTCGTCGTCCGCCCACGGCCTGTGCTGCCACTCGAGCTTGCACTCGGCGTCACTGCCGCTGCCGACCTTCTGGTACACGGCGACGCCGTCGATGTCGATCTTCTTGTTCCCGTCGCGTTCCGCCGGCGGAAGAGAGCGGCGGAAGCCGATCGAGATCCTCGGGTTGGACCCCGGGGTCCAATCGCAGAAATGGAAGGAGTTCAGCGTGGCGGCGCCGTGCGGCACCACCTCGTTGAGGACGGCGGTGTCGGCGGCGGTGCACGGGTCGACCGCGGTGAGCGTGCCTGGCACCGCCGGGTACTTCGCCGGTGACGCGTGCAGGCTCTTCACTGCCTTCGCGGCCACCGCACGGCCTGTCGCGCACGGGTCGCCGCCGTCGTAGGTGACCGAGAAGTTGATCCCGCGCTCGGGCTTGCGCAGGGTCATGATGCCGACGTCGCAGCTCTTCCCGTCCTTGTCCTTCCGCTCGATCTGCGGCAGCCCGTCGACCGTCGAAACGGTGACGCCATTGATCGAGGAGTAGGTCGACGCGCCGATCTCGACCCTCACCGTGAGGGTCTTGCCTCCGGCGTCCACGGCCTTCGCCCGGCAAGTGCCGAACGAGCTGAGATTCGCCGTCGGGTCCTCGGGCGTGCCGAGGCCGCTCATGATCTCCTTGCTCACCAGCCCGCACGGGTCGACCGTGCGCAGCACCGCTGGGGTGACCGCCGGATCGTTGATGTCCCCGTCGGGTACCGAGCCGGAACCGGAGCCGGGTTCGGCGGCGACGGTGGTGCGGGCGAAGTTGGACTTGCCGAGGTTCTGACCGCAGGCCGAGAGCACGCCCAGTGCGATGACCAGGGCCAGCACGGACGCGATCCGGCGACGTCGAGCGTTGAGCAGCACGAGATGCACGGTAGCCGGAGCCCCTCGCCGCTGTCCGGACAACCCGCCTATTCGCCGCTCTCGCCGTCGGTGCTCGGCGGCACCACGATGGGCCGCAGCTTCGCCCACAGCACGAACAACGCCGCGAACACCAGCATGCCGATACCCGCCCACAGGTTGATGTTGACGTCGGCGGCCTTGGCCAGCTCCTCCTCGGTGGTGAAGCCGATGCCCATGATCGTGAGCACCAGCCCGTAACCGCCGATGAGCAGGGCGATGATCAGCCGGATGTCGAAGACGCCGGCCTTCTTGGGAGCTTGCGAAGCAGCCATCTCCGGCCTCCTAGAAGATGATGTTGAGCGCGATGGTCAGGATCAGCACGATGCCCGCGAGCAGGCCCGGCTTGCGGTACCAGCCCGCGTCGTCGCCCGTCTCGTCGTGCTTCAGCGACTCCTTCGGGGTGAGGGAGTAGACGAGGCCGACCAGCTGGGCCTCCGGCTTCGGCGCGGTGGCGAGCGAGACCGCGACACTGACCGCGATGTCCACGACGAACGCCGTACCCGCGGCCACGAAGCTGATGCCCTGCCCGGTGAGCCCGAGGACCCCGGCCTGCGACAGCAGCCACACGGTGATCGCCGAGGCGGTACCGGACACCAGGCCGACCCAGCCCGCGGTCGGCGTCATCCGCTTCCAGAACATGCCGAGGATGAAGGTGGCGAACAGCGGCGCGTTGAAGAAGGAGAACAGGTCCTGCAGGTAGGTCAGGATGTTCCCGGAGTTCGACGCGATGAACGCGGTGCCGATGGCGAGCACGGTGCCGATGGCGGTGACCAGGCGGCCGAGCCGGAGGTAGTAGCCGTCCGACTCGTTCTTCTTCACGTACGACTGCCAGATGTCGTAGGTGAACACGGTGTTGAACGAGCTCAGGTTCGCGGCCATCCCGGCCATGAACGAGGCGAGCAGACCGGCGAGCGCGACGCCGAGCATGCCGTTGGGCAGCAGGTCGCGCATCAGCAGCAGGATGGCGTTGTTCGCGGTCACGCCGCTCGGCGCGTCGCCGCCGTCGAGCAGGACCTGCTTGTCCTGGACGTACTCGGAAACGGTGACCGCGGCGATCATGCCGGGGATGATCACGATGAACGGGACCAGCATCTTCGGGAAGGCGCCGATGATCGGCGTCCGCCGCGCGGCCGACATGCTCTTCGACGCCATCGCGCGCTGGACCTCGACGAAGTTCGTGGTCCAGTAGCCGAAGGACAGCACGAAACCGAGACCGAAGACGAGACCGAGGATCGACAGGAAGCTGTTGCCGAAGCCGGTGAGGTTGTCACCCGGCCACGAGTGCAGCTGCGCGTCGCCGCCGGGGCTCGCGGTGACCTTGTCGACCAGGCCCTGCCAGCCGCCGACCTTCACCAGGCCGACGATGGTCAACGGCAGCAGCGCCGCGACGATCACGAAGAACTGCAGGACCTCGTTGTAGATCGCGGCGGAAAGACCGCCGAGCGCGGTGTAGGAGAGCACGACCGCGGCCGCGACGATGATCGACACCCACAGCGGCCAGCCGAGCAGGAGGTTCACCACGCTGGCGAGCAGGAACAGGTTCGCGCCCGCGATGAGGATCTGCGCGCTCGCGAAACTGATGCCGTTGACCAGGTGGGCGGGTTTGCCGAACCGGCGGAGCATGAACTCCGGAACACTGCGGACCTTCGAGCCGTAGTAGAACGGCATCATCACGATGCCGAGGAACAGCATCGCCGGGATCGCGCCGATCCAGAAGTAGTGCACGGTCGGCAGGCCGTAGAGCACGCCGTTGGCCGACATGCCCATGATCTCGACCGCGCCGAGGTTCGCCGAAATGAAGGCGAGACCGGTGACCCAGGCGGGCAGTGACCGGCCCGAGAGGAAGAAGTCGAGGCTGCTCGAGACCGACCTCCGCGCCATGTACCCGATGCCGAGCACCAGCGCGAAATAGAAGGCGAGCAGGACGTAGTCGATCGGACTTGCGTCGAGCCGCAGGTTCGCATCGGCCAGCACGTGCAACCGACCCACCTCCATAGTGAAAATGTCCACGAGAAACGCCGGTATCGCGTCAATCGCGGACCATACTGCATGGATTCAGGAACGGCAGTATGGGTGGGCGCCGACCGCCCTGAAGTGTCTGTTTCGGGGCGATTCTTGACAATTCCTGTCCGGTCTAGGCGCGCCTCAGGGACGTTTCACCTTTTCCTCGTCCGCGCCCAGTGCGAGGTACACGTCGATCCATTGGCGATCGATGTCGGTGACGTCGTTGCCGTCGCAGTATGGCTTGGCCCCGTTCGCGGTGTAGTAGCGAAGCAGGGCGAGGGTCTCGTCGGTGCGCCGGATCGAGTCGTCGGTGTAGCGGGCGCCCGGCGCCCGCGGCTGATGCTTCATACAGGTCAATTCGGTCACGACGCCGTCGGTGGTCTCGTCGTCGAACCGTGGCCCGGTGTCGGCCCCCTCCTCGGAACACGCCACGACGACGGCGAGGAAGACCAGCGTGCTCAGTGCGGCTCCGCGCAACCGGCGCGGAACCCTTTCAGTGGGCAGATTGCGCATGGGTCGGCCGCCTTTCCGGTCGTGTTCCCGCCGCTGCGGACTCATCCGGCACCGCCGAGGTTCGCCAGCGTGGTGCGTGCCGTCCGCGCGTCGGTCAAGGAGAAGTTCGGGTTGATGCGCAGCGCTTCGGCGAGTGCCTTGACGGCTTCGCCCGGCCGTCCGAGCGCGGCGAGGATCATGCCGCGGTGGTAGGCGAACGAGGCGCTGCGCCAGCCGGTGCCCGCCGCGCGGTCGGCGAAGGTGAGGGCTTCGGCGTTCCGGCCGTTGAGGTGCAGTGCCCAGGCCATGGCGTCGGCGACGAACACGGGTTGCCTGCGTTCCCATTCCGCCTGCGCGAACCGGAGTGCCTGCACGGCGTCGCCGCGGTCCGCGGCCACCAAGGACGCTTCGAGATCGACGTTCGCACCGGAGGCGACTTCGAGACGTCGCTGCTCCTCGAAGAGCTCGTACTGACGTGCGGCGGATTCCGGTGCCCCCGACGTCGACAGCAGCAGGGCGTACTCACGCAGATTCCCCACGTTCGGCTGACGGGCCACGAGATCCTGATAGCCGGCGAGCGCCTTGGCGGTCTGCCCGCGTGCCGCCGCGACCTTGGCCTTTCCTTGCTGGAGCGAGGTTTCCTGTGGCACCGCGCGCTGGCCCGCGTCGAAATGCAGCTGCGCGGTGTCGAGATCCCCGTTGTCGAAGGCGAGTTCGCCGAGCAGGTTGCGGACGAACGCGACGTCGTGGGGATCGACGGCGTCCGCCAGCGCGCGATCGAGCGCGTGCCGGGCGTCGTCGACGCGACCGTGTATTTCGAATTCGTAGGCGGCGCGGGTGAAGGAGGCGACGCCAGGCTTCAGATCGAGCATCCGCTGCAACGCGGCGGTGGCCGCGGCCGTGTCCCCGAGCTGGGTGTAGGCGTCGTTGAGCACGCCGTGGATCTCGGCGTTGTCCGGCAGCACGGCCTTCGCCTTCTCGCCCCAGTCGCGAGCGCCGGCGAAGTCGTGCCGCGCGTTGGCGAGCGCGCCCATGCCCGCCAAGGCGATCCCGTTGCCGTCGGGCTGCTGTCGCAACGACTTCCGCAACGCCTCTTCGGCCTTCGGGAAGTAGGCCGGGTCGGCCTTGACCCGGGCTACTTCGACATAGGCGGCACCGAGTTCGGCCCAGGTCTGCGGATCCTGCTCATTTTTCGCGAGCTTGGCTTCCGCCGTCCGGACCGCCCGGTCGAGAGTGCTCACACTTCCCTGCGGCCCTTCGCTGAGGACCGGTTCGGGCGGGATCAACGCGGCGACACCCACGGCGAGCAGGCTCGCGCCGAAGAGCGCCAGGAGCGCGAACCGGCGAGTGCGCTTCCCGAATCGGATACCTGTCGTGTTTTCGGGGACGTCGTGGGACATCGGGTCCGCCTTCCGCGGAGTCGGGGGTGGTGGCCGCCGCCGGGGGTCGGCGGCGGCCACCGAGGGGAGGGGGATCACCGGACGGTCGAGTTGACCGCCTTGTTGTTCGGCAGGGCGACGTACGGGAACACCGCGCCGAACGGGACGTCGTTCCGGTCCACCCGGTCGCCGGCCGCGAGTGCTTTGACGATGCCGCTGACCGCCGCGCCTTCCAGCGCCTGGACGCTGATGTCGAGCGCGTCGTCGGCCAGCCGCCGGCCGTTCGGGAACCCTTGGAGGTCGCCGCCGAGGACACCGAGCCGGTTGGGCTGCGCGGTGACCGGGATCGACGTGTTCAGCCGCAGCTGCTCCGACGGCGCGAACCGCGCCGGGTTGACGTCGGCGTTGTTCAGCTGCGAGTTGAGATCCAGGTTGATCTTGTCACCGGATTTCGTGGTGATCCCGGTCAGGAAGATCTCCGTCAGATCGTCGCGGGGTTTGGCCGGCGCGGGGATGCCGTAGATCCGCTGGACGAGGTCCGGCACCTCCGGGTTGGTCACCCTGTTCACCAGCGCGGGCACCGTCCGGTCCTGCTCCGGCAGGAGCGAGTTGAACCGGTCCTTCAGCCCGGCGGGCACGACGACCTCGTTCACCAGCGGATTGCCCAGGCGCGAAACCTGGACGTCGGCGCCGAGCGCCCGCTCCGCACCGGGGGTGCGCAGCGTGATCGTCTTGCGTTCGGTGTCGCTCCAGACCCCGATCACCGGGTTCCTGGCCGGATTGCCCCCGAGGGTCAGCGCGCTCTTGGGCAGCTGCAAAGCCACGGTGTTCACGTTGAAGCCGGCCAGCGTGTCCTGCCCGACCTCGGACAGGTTCTTCCCGTAGAGCAGGTCGAAGATCCGCAGATCCAGGAAGAACGGGTCGTCGGCCTGCCCGGCGAACGTCTGCCCGCCACCGGGGACCGGGGTGATCGCCTGGTTCCGGAGCACGCCGTAGTTCGGCATCGACGCCGGGCCGACGTTCGACGGCGCGACCCTGCCGTTGGTGACCAGGTTCGTCGTCCGCCCGGTCCCCCGGTCGATCACCGAGAGCGTGTAGAACTGGCGGAACAACAGGTCCTCGTCGTCGAGCGAAGTGACCGGGTCGTCGTTGTAGAGGAAGGTGTCGTTCCCGCGCCGGTCTTCGGTGCGGAAGGTCCACCGGTAGGTCAGGTCCGCTTTCGCGTCACCGTTGTTGTCGATGTTGATGTCGTGGTTCGCGTCCGTGGCCCACGGGTAGAAGTTCGGTCCCCCATTGGGTTCTTCGAACGGATACCAGTTCGCGATCAGGGTCACGGTGTCCGGCTTGTCCGGGCTGACGAACGCGTACACGTCGGTGTTGTCCACCGCCGGGTCGCCCGAGATCAGCGGGGCTTCCCGGTGACTGGAGGCCGACGCCGGGGCGGCGAGGGCGCTCGCGAGCACCGTCGCCCCGGCCAAGAAGACCGAGACAGTCGCCCGCCGGCGGCGAGCGAGATGGGATGTGGCCATTTCATTCCCCTTTCACCGAGGCCGATGGTGCCCGCCGTCGTCAGTGGGGATGTTGTGGAAGTGTTGCGGCGCCGGGGAAAGGGCGCGAAAAAGGGCCGCTCCCGGCGTTTCCGCCGAGAACGGCCCTCTCCCGTGACCGGCGGGGGTTTACCGGTCCGTGGGCAGGCCCACTTCGCCGTCCTCCTTGATCAACCGGGCGAGGACGTCGTCCGGCATGTACGTGCGGTGCGGGTAGCCCGGACCCCACGAGTTGAGGAACGGCACGGCGCCGAGTTCGTCGGCACGCGGGTTGCCGAGGACCTCGTGCACCTCATCGACCGACTTCGCCCAGCGATACGCCTGGATACCGTTCTTCACGTCGGGCGTGTAGGCGGCCCGCTTGACGTGATCGTCGTCGGCGTAGGTCTCCGACCACGGGACGTGCCCCAGTTCGAGCAGGACCTCGGCGGCGGCACGGCACGAGGTGCCGTTGTTGTCACCGGGGTTGGTCTCGTCCCATTCGTCGCGCATCTTCGCCTGGTCCCACAGCCACCGCGCGGCGTAGAGGTCGCCGTTGAACATCGACATGCAGCGCGACCAGCCGAAGCCGACGCACGCGCCTTCCCGGCCCTGGTCGTAGAAGGCGTATTGCTTTTCGCCGTCGGTCGACTCACCGGGTTCGAGGCAGACGCAATGCCCGCCGCGAATCCTGGTGAGCGATTTCGCGCCACCCTTCGCGACGAAGAATTCGCCGGACTTCTCGTCCTTCTCCGGTACGTCGAATTCCTTGTACCAGTTGACACCGATGACGACCGGCGACCGGGTGGGCCGGTCCTCGGTGGCCAGCGCGGTCAGCGGATAGCGCTCGACGTGGCGCCAGTCGTCCGGGACGAACCGGCCGAGTCGGCCGTCCGCCGGGTCACTACCGATCGGGCGATAACGCATGGGATCCTCCTATCCCTCATCCCACCGGAATACCGCCGGCGAGTTCATTGCGGCACGATCTTTTCCAGGAACCGCCGCGCGGCCTCCCGCCCGCTTTCGAAGAGGCGCTTCTTCTCCTCTTCGCCGAGCCCGAAGTCGACGGCGGAAACCCCGGTCGTGTCGACGTACACCGTCCGCCGGTTCACACCCTCCTCGTGCAACCGGTAACGATTCCAGTCCGAGAGCAGGGTTTCGAGCGAACCGATGGCGATCCGCAACGCGCTCTTCACCGGTTTGTCCCTGCCGCCCACCGGTTCCCCGGAAAGCTTCACACCCCAGGTCGGCCAGCGCGGCTTCTTCGTGTCTGTCCGGTCGAAGACGGTGATCGGGAAGTTCGACAGCAGCCCGCCGTCGACCCAGGTGACGGTGCCCTCGGGACGGACGGCGAACTGCACCGGCCGGAAGTACAGCGGGATCGACATGGACGCGCGGACCGCGTCGACGATCTTCTCCGCACCGGGGTCTCGGCCGTACTGGGAATAATCCCAAGGCAGCCGGACGAGCACGCGGCGCGTCAGGTCACTGACGTGGACGACGAGGGAATACCGTTGGTACGGAAGCAAAGTACTTTCCGGATCGTCGATGGCGAGATCGGCGAAAGTACGCACGCCGACGTCTTCCAGCAACGGGGTGAGCCATTCCGCGAGATAGTCGCCGGAGTGCATCCCGTCGTGCAGGAGCAGATCCACGCCGTCACCGATCGGACCGGTGACCTTGTCGAAGAGGGACTGGTCCTGGAAACGGCGGCAGTCCATGTCGTTCATCACCGCTTCCAGACCGCCGAGATCCTTCCCGGCCTTCTGATAAGCGGCGACCAGTGTCGCCACGATCGCACCGGCGCTCGTCCCGGCGATCCGGGGAAACGAATAACCGGCTTCGTGCAACTCCAGCACCGCGCCCAGCAACCCGATGCCTTTGACGCCGCCGCCTTCCAGCACCAGATCGACACACTTCGGAGAATCAGCCATGGCACTTCACCTCTGGACCCCGCGACCACCGGATGTCGGTGGTACCCCTCGCGGAAATCGAGTGTGACACAGCGCGAGACCGAGGAATCCGGCGTTCACCCGAATGGCCCGGAAGTAGCTGGTTCTTTTGCGGGAGAACGCGAGTTCGTTAATTTCCCGCCGCCCTTTAGGGCATTCTGTGGCGCGAGAATGAATGCAGATACCCGAATCATGGACTCGATTCGGTATCGGCTGCTCAGTGCCCGAACCTGCCGCGTTTAGTCCTCTGGATGCGGTAGTTGCGCGCGCAACTACCGCATCCAGAGGACTAAACGCGAGGGGGGGGACGCTCAGAACAGGCGGAACTCGTCCGACTCGATGCCGCGCAGCGCGTCGTAGTCCAGCGTGAGGCACCGGATCCCCCGGTCCTCGGCCAGCACCCGCGCCTGCGGTTTGATGACCTGCGCCGCGAACACGCCCTGCACCGGCGCCAGCAGCGGGTCGCGGTTGAGCAGTTCGAGGTACCGCGTCAGCTGCTCGACACCGTCGATCTCGCCGCGCCGTTTGATCTCGACGGCGACACTGGCCCCGTCGGCGTCGCGGGCCATGATGTCGACCGGGCCGATCGCGGTCGGGAACTCCCGCCGCACCAGGGTGTAGCCGTCACCGAGGGTCTTGATGTGCTCGGCGAGCAGTTCCTGCAGGTGCGCCTCGACGCCGTCCTTCTGCAGGCCCGGCTCCGCGCCGAGTTCCTGGGCGTGGTCGTGGAAGATCTCGTCGATCGTGATGACGAGCTTCTCCCCCTGCTTGTTCTCGACGATCCACAGCTTGCCGTCCTCGATCAGCCAGCACGGCGGGCTCATCCAGTTCAGCGGCTTGTAGGCGCGGTCGTCCGAGTGCACGGACACCGAGCCGTCGGCCTTCACGAGCAGCAGCCGGGTGGCCATCGGCAGATGGGCGGTCAGACGGCCGGCGTAGTCGACCTGGCAGCGAGCGATCACAAGGCGCACCCCGCGAGGGTAGGACAAGCACGGCGATACTGTGCGCATGGACCCCGTTCAGCGTGTCAGCTCGCGTGAGGTGTACCGGAACAACTGGATGACCCTGCGCGAGGACGACGTCCGGCGGCTCGATGGTTCCGAGGGGATCTACGCGGTCGTCGACAAACCCACCTGCGCCGTCGTGATCCCCTTCGACGGGGCGAGGTTTCACCTGGTCGAGCAGTTCCGCTACCCGCTCGGGCTGCGGCGCTGGGAGTTCCCGATGGGCACCGCACCCGAACTGGCCGACGTCCCGCCGCTCGAACTGGCCGCGCGCGAGCTGCGCGAGGAGACCGGGCTGATCGCGGGCTCGATGGCCGAACTCGGCGTGACGGACGTCGCCGCCGGGATGTCGAGCCAGCGCGGGCGCGTCTTCCTGGCCACCGATCTCACGCAGAGTGAAGCCCAGCGCGAGGTCGAAGAGCAGGACATGCGGACGGCGTGGTTCGACCTCGACGAGTTCGAGAAGATGATCGCCGCGGGTGACATCACCGACGCGCAGACGCTGGCGGCCTACGCGCTCCTGCTCGTGCGCGAACGCGTGCTGTGACGGCCGCTCAGTCCGGCCACACCGGGGAGCGCTTCTCCAGGAACGCCGCCATCCCCTCGCGGGCGCCGGGCAGCTGCGAGGCCGAAGCCATCACCTCCAGCGCGAGCGCGTAGGCGTCGGCCTCGGGCCGGTCCAGTTGCGCGTAGAGGGTCTGCTTGCCCATCGCCTTGCTCGCCCGGCTGCCCCGCGTCGCACGTCCCAGCAGCGAAGCGACGGCCTCGTCGAGCGAGTCGTCCGGGACCACGCGGTTCACCAGGCCCCAGTCCAGCGCGGTCGCGGCGTCGACGACGTCGCCGGTGAGCGCCAGCTCCATCAGCCGTTTCCGCCCGATCGCGCGGGCGACCGGCACCGCGGGCGTATGGCAGAACCAGCCGCCCTTGCCGCCGGGCAGGGCGAACCCGGCGGATTCCGCGGCGACGGCGAGGTCACACGACGCCACCAGCTGGCAGCCCGCCGCGGTCGCGAGCCCGTGCACCCGCGCGACGACCACCTGCGGCACGGACTGCATCGTGCCCATCAGGTCCGTGCACAGCCGCAGCAGCTCGCGTACGCCCATCAGGTCGCGGGCGGCGACGTCGCCGAAGTCGTGCCCCGCCGAGAACACCGGCCCGGCGCCGGCCAGGACGATCCCGGTCGCGTCGGTGTCCCCCGCCTCGCGGAACGCCGCGAGCAGCTCGGCGAGATGGTCGGCGGACAGCGAGTTCCGCCGCGCGGCGCGGTTCATGGTGATCGTGACGGTGTCGCCGTCCCGCTTCACGAGGATGTGCTCGTACTCGGCCATGCTTCGACGGTAACCGACCGGAACGTCCGGCGATACGAATCGGGCCCGACACCGACGTCGGCACGGAGCCGTCGCCGCAGGTTGGCGGCGGTGCCGAGGCCGGACCGCTGCGCGACCCGCTCGACCGGCAGCTCGGTGGTCTCCAGCAGCCGCCGCGCGAGCCGCACCCGCTGCGCGCGCAGCCAGCGTCCCGGAGTGACACCGGTGGCCGCGGCGAATTCGCGGTGGAAGGTCCGCTCACTCAGCCCGGCGTGCCCGACTAGGTCGTCGACGCCGATATCGTCGGCGATACGCTCCAGCGCCCAGTCCATTGTGGACGAAACGCTGGGCCGCGACGGCTTGGGCGGCAACGGGTTGTCGACGTACTGTCGCTGGCCGCCCTCCCGTGCGGGCGGCATCACGAGCCGCCGGGCGAGGGCGGCCGCGACGTCGGCGCCGTGGTCGCGGCGCACCAGGTGCAGGCAGAGATCCAGCCCGCCGACCACCCCGGCGGAGGTCAGGACGTCACCCTCGTCGGTGAACAGGACGTCCCGCTGGACGACCGCGTCGCGAGCGGCGGTTTCGAGGTCGTCCAGCAGCCGCCAGTGCGTGGTGACGGACCGGCCGTCGAGCAGTCCGGCCGCCGCGAGGGTGAAGGCACCGGAGCACAGCGACGCCACGGTGATCCCGGCCCGGTGCGCCTTGCGGAGCACGGCGACGGCGGCCGCGGGCACCTCGGCGTGCGGATCGACCCGGCCGGGCACGAGGACGAGATCGCAGCCCGCCAGCCCGCTCAGCCCGTGGGTCGCCTCGACCTGGCCGAACGGGTGGATGGCGACCCGGCGGCGGCCGGACGCGCAGAGCCGGACCTCGAAGGGGCCGATGCCGCTGTCGGTCCGGTCCACGCCCCAGACCTCGCCGATCACGCCCAGATCGAAGGACCGGCTGCCCGGCAGGAGGAGCACACCCACGGTTCGCATGGCAGGAAAGTACCGCATCGCGCATCTTCTGCCACTCCCTCGGCGGCCGCTCCGAGCACGAGACTCGAGGCCATGACCACTGAAACCAAGGCCTTGATCGTGATCGACGTCCAGCGCGGCTTCGACCGGCCCGTCTGGGGCCCGCGCAACAACCCCGGCGCGGAGGCCAACATCAAGGCGCTCGTCGACGCCTGGCAGGAGCGCGGGCTGCCGATCGTGCTGGTGCACCACGACTCCGTGAAACCCGGCTCGTCGCTGCGGCCCGGCCAGGAGGGCAACCACTTCAAACCGGAACTCGACGGCGTGCGCGCGGATCTGGTGTTCGGCAAGAAGGTCAACTCGGCCTTCCACGGCGACATCGATCTCGACGGCTGGCTGAAGACGCGCGGCATCAGCTCGTTCGTGCTCGCCGGGATCCAGACGAACTTCTGCTGCGAGACCACCGCGCGGGTCGGCGGGAACCTCGGCTACGACGTGACTTTCGCGCTCGACGCCACGTTCACCTTCGACCTCGCCGGGCCGGACGGCGGCGTCCTGACCGCGGACGAGCTGTACCGGGCGACCGCGACGAACCTGCACGGAGGCGGATTCGCCACGGTCACCTCGACGAAGAAGATCTTGAGCGCGCTCCAGTGAGCGCGAGCCTCACGCCCGGTCGATCACCGCTTTGAGGAACCGCCGCGTCCGGTCGTGCTCCGGATCGTTGAACAGCTTGTCCGGCGCGGCGTCCTCCAGCACCTGCCCCTCGTCGAACATCATCACCCGGTCCGAAACGTCCCGCGCGAACTGCATTTCGTGCGTGACACAAAGGATCGTGATGTCGGTGGACGCCGCGATCTCGCGCAGCACGCGCAGGACGTCGGCCACCAGTTCCGGGTCGAGCGCCGAAGTCACCTCGTCCAGCAGCAGCACGTCCGGCCGCATCGCGAGCGCGCGGGCGATCGCGACGCGCTGTTGCTGGCCACCGGAAAGCCGGGTGGGGTGCGCGTCCTTCTTGTCGGCGAGCCCCACCATCTCCAGCAGTTCGACGGCCCGCGCCTCGGCCTCGTCCCGCGAGACGCCGAGCGAGTGGATCGGCGCTTCGGTGATGTTGCGCAGCACGTTCATGTTCGGGAACAGGTTGAACTGCTGGAACACCATGCCGATCCGCTTGCGCGCTTCCCGCAGGTACTTCTCGTCCGCGGGCACCAGCTTTTCGCCGCGCTTCATGTGACTCAGGTAGTCACCGCAGACCTCGATGGTGCCGCCGTCGACCTTCTCCAGCGTCATCAACAGCCGCAGGATCGTCGTCTTCCCGGACCCGCTCGGCCCGATCAGCGAGACGAACTCCCCCGGCGCGACGGTGAAATCGAGGTCCCGCAACACCACGTGGTCCCCATAGGACTTGACCACCTGCGAGAACCGGATCATCGGGGAATCAACTGTGGGCGGCACGTCGCTCCAACCTTCTCACCAGAATCGAAGCCGGCAGGCTCACCAGCAGGAACAGCACTCCGGCCAGGGTGTACGGCTCGGTGACGCGGAACGTGTCGGCACCGACCTCCTTCGCCCTCGCCAGGACGTCGACGACGCCGATCGCCAGCAACAACGGGGTTTCCTTGAACATCGAGATCGTGTAATTGCCGAGCGCGGGCAGCACCCTGGGCACGGCCTGCGGCAGCACCACCGCGGTCCACACCCGCGACTTCGGCAGGTTCAGCGCGGTCGTGGCCTCCCACTGTCCTTTCGGGACGGCCTCGATCCCGGCGCGGTAGACCTCGGCCGCGTACGTCGCGTAATGCACGCCGAGCGCGATGACCCCGGTGGCGAACGGGGACAACGTCATCCCGCCCACCGGCTGGATCACGTAGTAGAGCACGAAAACCTGGATCAGCAAGGGCGTACTGCGGACGAACTCGATGAACAGCAGAACCGCCTGGGACAGCACGGGAATCCCCGTCCGGCGGATCAGCGCGAACACCAGGCCGAGCACGTACGCGACCACCGAGGCCAGCAGGGTGATCTCGACGGTGACGAGAAGCCCTTCCAGCAGAAGGGGAACCGAATTCGCGGCGGATTCCCAGCTCCAGTCCATCACACACCTCCCGCGGTGGCCGTCATCTTGGCCGGCGCCCGGCCAAGGCGTCGCGCGGCGATCCGTTCCAGCAGTCGCATCCCGCTGGTGATCAGCAACGCGAGCAGGAGATAGAGCACGAGTTCGGTGCCGTAGATCCAGCCGAGCTCGGCGCCGAACACCGGCCGCAGCAGTTCACCTTGCCGCGCCATCTCCGGCACGGCGATGAACGAAAGCAGCGCGGTGCTCTTCAGCAACTGGATGAAGAGATTGTTGAACGGTGGCAGCATTTCCGCGAACGCCTGCGGCAGGATCACCCGCCGCATCCGCTGGGCGGGCGTCAGGTTGAGCGCGACGGCGCCCTCGAACTGCGCGCGAGGCACCGAATTCACCGCGCCGCGGACGATTTCCGCGCCGTACGCCCCGTGGTTGAGGCCCAGCACCAGGATCCCGGCGAACATCGGCACCAGCTGGAAGCCGACCAGCACCGGGAGCACGAAGTACAGCCAGAACAGCTGGACGACTTCCGAGGTGCCGCGGAAGATCTCGACGTAGACACGGGAAATCCCCCGCACCGTCCGGGACGGCGAGCCCAGCGCGAGCCCGGCGATCAGGGAGAGCACCACGGTGAGCGCGATCCCGCCGACGGCGGCGGTGACGGTCGCGGTCAGTCCACTGAGGACGGTCGTGATGATATGCGATACCGACGACGACATGACGTCAGCCCCACCTACACCGCGCAGAGTTTCTCGGTGGTGACGTCGGCCTTCGGCAGGTTGTCCGCCGAGAACCCGAACGGCGTCACGATCTTGGTCCATTCGCCGCTGTCGTGCAGCTTCTTGAGCTCGGCGTTGAAGGCCTCGCGCAACGGGTTGTCGTCCTTGCGGAAGACGAACGCGCCGGCGGAGACGACCGGTTTGCCGTCCTTGATCGGATCGAAGCCCGGCGTCACCTCGGCCGCGGCGCCCGGGCTCTTCGCCAGGACGTCCTTGAGGGAGATGTCGGTCAGCGCGGCGCAGTAGACCCGGCCGTCGGTGACCGCGCGGAGCATGTTGTCCTGCGAGTCGAGGGTGACGATCTGGTCCTCGGCGACGCCGGAGTCGGTGGCGTATCCCTTTTCCACGGCCGCGGAGAGCACGGCGACCTTGACCTTCTTCGCCGCGATGTCCTCGAACTTCAGCACCTGCTGCGGATTTCCCTTGGGTACCAGCAAAGCGGTCAGCGCCGAGTAGTCGGGGATCGAGAAGGCCGCCGCGTCGCACCGTTCCTTCTTGATGTTCATCCCGGCCGCGACGATGTCGTACTTCCTGGCGTTGAGCGCGGGGATCAGCTGGTCGAAGGAGACCGCTTCGGCTTCCACGTTGTCGATGCCCATGGCCTTGAAGACGGCGCGCGCGACCTCCGGCGCCTCGCCGGTGACCTTGCCGGATTGGTCGGTGAAACCGTACGGCGCTTCGTTCGCGATCCCGATCTTGATCTTCTTCGCGTCCTTGGCGGCCTGCAGGGCGTCACCGGTAGACGTCGACGTGCACGCGGACAACAGCACCGGGCCGCCGATCGTCACCGCTCCCAGTACCGCCGACCGCCGGAAGAACTCTCGCCTCGACCATTCGCCGTGCACCATCGCGGCACCTCTTTTCGATTAATCGGTTTAATCGAAACGTAGGTGGGTACCCACACGCGAGCAGTGTGAGCGGGTGACGAACCATCCGCTGTTACGGTACCGAGATTTACGGTGACTTTAGGTGCTCAGCCCGTGGCGCTCCCGTACCAATCCGACAATTCCGTCCATGATGTCGGTGAGTTCGTAGTCCTTCGGCGTGAACACCCGCGCGATTCCCCGCTCCAGCAGGAGCTTCTCGTCGTCGGGCGGGATGATGCCGCCGACGATGACCGGGATGTCGCCCGCGCCCGCGGCCCGCAAACCGTCCACGACCTGGGGCACGACCTCGAGATGCGAACCCGAGAGCACCGAAAGCCCGACCACGTGCACGCCCTCCTGGACGGCGGCCGCGACGATCTGTTCCGGCGTGAGCCGGATGCCCTGGTACACCACCTCGAAACCGACGTCACGCGCCCGCACGGCCACCTGCTCGGCGCCGTTGGAATGCCCGTCGAGACCGGGTTTGCCGACCAGGATCCGCAGCCGTTCGCCGATTTCGGTGTTCGTCGCCTTGATCCGGTCACGGACGCGGCGGATCTCCTCGTTGCCCTCGCCCGCGGCCGCCGACGCGGAAACCCCGGTGGGAGCACGGTATTCGCCGAACACCTCGCGCAGCGCACCCGACCATTCACCGGTGGTGACCCCGGCGCGAGCGCACTCGATGGTGGCTTCGAACAGGTTCTGCGACGTCTTCGCGACGGACTTCAGCTTCTCCAGCGCCGACTCGACGGCCGCGTTGTCGCGGTGCGTCCGCCATTCCTCGATCGCGGTGACCGCTTGCTTCTCGACGGCCGGGTCGATCGTTTCGATCGCCTTCGCGCCTTCGGCCTGCAGCGGGGACGGCTCGGTGGTCTCGAACTTGTTGACCCCGACCAGGATCCGCTCGCCGTTCTCCATGCCACGCCGGTACTCCGCGAGCGAAGCGACGAGCTGCGACTTCATGTAGCCGCTCTCGACGGCCGCCACCGCGCCGCCCAGATCCTGCACCCGCGCGATCTCCTCGCGCGCGCCCGTCATGATCTCGTCGACCTTGGCCTGGATGACGCGCGAGCCGTCGAAGATGTCCTCGTACTCCAGGAGATCGGTCTCGAACGCCAGCACCTGCTGCATCCGCAGCGCCCACTGCTGATCCCACGGCCGGGGCAGGCCGAGCGCCTCGTTCCACGCGGGCAGCTGGATCGCGCGGGCCCTGGCACCGCGGGAAAGGGAGACCGCGAGCATCTCCAGCACGATGCGCTGGACGTTGTTCTCCGGCTGCGCCTCGGTCAGGCCCAGCGAGTTGACCTGCACGCCGTAGCGCAGCCGCCGCGCCTTGGGATCCGTGACGCCGTAACGATCCCGCGTGATCTCGTCCCAGAGCGCGGTGAACGCGCGCATCTTCGACATCTCTTCGACGAACCGCACCCCGGCGTTGACGAAGAACGAGATCCGCGCGACGACCTTGGCCATGTCGGCCTGCTCGACCTGGCCCGAATCGCGGACCGCGTCGAGGACGGCGATGGCGGTGCACAACGCGTACGCGACCTCTTGCGTCGGCGTCGCACCGGCTTCCTGCAGGTGGTAGCTGCAGATGTTGATCGGGTTCCACTTCGGCACGTGGTGCACGGTCCACGCGATCATGTCGGTGATCAGGCGGAGACTCGGGCCCGGCGGGAAGATGTAGGTGCCGCGGGAGAGGTATTCCTTGATGATGTCGTTCTGCGTGGTGCCGGTGAGCTTCGCCAGCACCTCGTCCACGTCACGGCCCTCGGCTTCGGCCTGCTCACGGGCCACGGAGACGTAGAGCGCCAGCAGCCACATGGCGGGCGCGTTGATCGTCATCGACGTGTTGGCCTCGGCGAGCGGGATGCCGTCGAAGAGGCGCCGCATGTCGCCGATATGCGAGACCGGGACGCCGACCTTGCCGACCTCGCCCTTGGACAGCTGGTGATCCGGGTCGTAACCGGTCTGCGTCGGCAGGTCGAAGGCGACCGAGAGGCCGGTCTGCCCCTTCGCGAGGTTACGGCGGTACAGCTCGTTGGACGCGGCCGCGGACGAGTGACCCGCGTAGGTCCGCATCACCCAGGGGCGGTCCCGTTCACGGTCCGTGGGATAGGGCACGGCATACCTCCGGCGCTGGACGACCGCCTGAGTGTACCGGCCGGTAACATGCGATGCGCAGTTGAATCGAACACAGTCGGGTCATTCTTCCCGGCTGGAAGGTGCCCGGGCCCCGGTGGACGACACGGGACCCGAGCACCGGGATCAGACGACTTCGAGCCCGATGCGGAACCCGTCCGGGTCGAAGGCGTTGGCGTCCAGGGCGAAGTCGCTCTGGCCCCCGCCCTGGCTCGCCCACCGGGTGAAGGTGGGCACGCCCTCCGGCTCGCCGCGGTCGACGGCCAGGATGGACAGGCGCAGGTCGGTGATCTGGACGCCGGGCGGCAGCGGACGCGTCTCCAGGAACAGCCGGTACTGGTCCGGGTCGAAGGAGTTGCTGTCGGTGATCAGGTCGGTCGTGCCACCGCCCTGGCTCGCCCACGGGGTGTAGGTGACCGGACCGAGCTCCCGGCCGCCGTCGCGGGCCTGCCCGCCGATCCGGAAGTCGATCTGGTTCAGCTGACCACCGCCGAACGCGGGATTGAGATCGATCCTGGCGCCGTCCGGGTCGAAGTTGTTGCTGTCCCCGGCCCACTGGGACACGCTGGTGCCGAAGTTGGCGAATCCGGTGAACTGCTCGACCCCGAATCCGCCCCGGCCGCCGTTGTCGGCCAGCTGGATGCCGATCCTGAAGTTGGGCGGCGCCGCCTCCGCGATCGCCGGGGAGGCGGTGACGGACAGCCCACCCGCGGCGAGCAGGGCGAGGGTGCTGCTCCAAAGCTTGCGCATTTCTCTCTCCTGTCGGGAATCCGTGCCAACGCGGAGAGATTCACATCCGGGACCACCCGGAAATGTTGTGAAGGTGTTGTGGCCGCTAAGGGTTTCGGGTCCGTGCCTCTTCGACGGCTTTCGCCAGCTTCTCCCGGACCTTCGCCACGTCGCTGACGCCCACCAGGATGACCGGCGGCTTCCGGTCCTTCCCGGTGCCGGCGCCGAAGTTCGCCGACGCCCACGCGAGCACGCCGAGCCTGCCGAAGGTGATCGTCCCGGTCTTGCCCGGCCCGGGGGTGACGACGGGATCCGCGAGGCCGGCCAGCGCCGCGGACTCCTCCTTGCGGCGGACGAGCGAACTGGTGGCGATGACCCGGCCGTCCGTCACGGCGTACGTGGTCGAGGCGAGCCGGAGGTAGCGGATCAGCGGCCTGCCGGCGAGATGCAGGACGCCCGCGACGGTGAGCACGACCCACGCGGCCGTGTGGAACGCCGTGTCGTGGTTGGCCGCGAAGAACACCGTGACGGCGCCGAGCCAGAGGAGGCCGACAGGGACGTTGAAGTAGTCGCCGGGGTTGAAGAGGGGCCTGCGTACCGGCTGCCCGGCCCAGATGACCCGTTCGCCTGGAAGGAGGTCGATCTGCCCCTCATGCATGCCACGGCACACTACCCGTCCGGGGGACGGGCGAGCAGTGTCCGTTCGTCGGTTGCCCATCGGGCCGAACGAACCTGGCGCGCCTTCGGTACAGGTGGTCGTGAGTGGCGTTTCGGGTTAGAACCCGAAACGCCACTCACGACCCACCCGGCCCAGCGGCGCCGTGGACTGTGACCGAAATCCGCGAGACCCGCCCAGCCCCGGGCGTCTAGCGTGGGTCACCGTGACGTGGAGTTCGTACAGCAGCTATCTGGTCATCGTCGTCCTGATCGTCCTCGCGCCGGGGCCGGACACGATGGTGATGCTCAAGAACTCGCTGTCCGGCGGCACCCGCGGCGGTTTCCTCACCACGGCCGGGATCTTCGTGGCCAACGCCGTCCAGGGCACCGCCGCCGCGCTCGGCCTCGGTGTCGTGATCGCGCAGTCGCAGCCGGTGTTCGTGACGCTCAAATGGGTCGGCGCCGCGTACCTGGTCTTCCTCGGTTTCCAGGCGTTGCGCGGCGCGTGGCGGGGCGACTACTCCGGTGTCACGGCGGTGAAGCAACAACGGTCGAGCGGGTTCCGCCGCTTCCGCGAAGGCTTCCTGTCCAACATCACCAACCCGAAGGTGCTCGTGCTGTACCTGTCGGTGCTGCCGCAGTTCCTCGACCCGGTGACGACGTCGGCGTGGCACGCGCTGCTGCTCGCGTACACCGTCGCCGTGCTGGGCGCGATCTGGCTGCTGACGCTGCTGTTCTTCGTGCACCGCGTGCGGACCTGGCTGGAACGCCGCAAGGTCCGGCGGGCGCTCGACGGCGTCACCGGGACGGCGCTGGTCGGCTTCGGCGCGGCTTTGGTGTTCGAGTCATGACCTGGGGTGTCTACAGCGGGTTCGCGCTGATGATGCTCGCGCTCGCGCTCGTCCCCGGCCCGGACAACATGGTGGTGCTGAAGAACGCGCTGTCCGGCGGTGTCCGCGGCGGAGGTTGGGCCTGTTTCGGCGTCGGCGCGGCGAATCTCGCGCAGGCGACCGCGGCCGCGCTCGGTCTCGGCGCGGTCATCATGAACTCGCGGCCGGTGTTCGAAGCCGTGAAATGGGCCGGCGCGGCGTACCTCTGCTACCTCGGCGTCCGGGCCCTCGTCGGCGCCTTCCGCGGCGATTACGACAAGCTCGCCGAGACCGCCGCCGCCCGGCGGAGCGGATTCCGCCGCTGGCGGGAGGGCTTCCTCTCCAACGTCACCAACCCGAAGGTCCTCGTGCTGTACCTGTCGGTGCTGCCGCAGTTCCTCACCCCGGGCGTCACCGGCACCGGGGACGCGCTGCTCCTGGCGTACACGATCGCGGCCGCGGGCACGGTCGCCCAGCTCCTGCTGCTGTTCTTCGTGCACCGCGTGCGGACCTGGCTCGAACGCCGCAAGGTGCGGCGGGCGCTCGACGGCGTCACCGGCACCGCGCTGGTCGGCTTCGGCGCCGCGCTCGTATTGGAGTAACCCCTTCGGTCGTTCACGCGATACTCCGGATGTCGCAATGGCGCGACTTCAAGGAGGCTTCGATGAACAAGAAGACCTACGGCGTTCTCGCCGGAGCCGCCTTCTCCCTCGTTCTCCTCGGCGCGGGCCCCGCCGACGCCGGCGAGCGCGGCAACTCCGGCGCCCCGCCCGGACACGCGCAGGACACCACGAAACCGCAGCCACCGTCCAAAGCGGACTTCTCCGGGCACGGCGCGAACAAGCACGGGCCGTACGACTCCACCCGGGACGGTTCGCCGTCGGCCAACGGCAACGGCGGTGGCGAAGCCGTCGGCAAGCCCTGCGCCGGTTGCGTCGGCAAGGCCGACAACAAGAACCCGCCCGGGCAGCTGCCGGGCGGTTCCGACGCGAACGCGGGCTACGAATGCGACCGCAACCACGGCGTCGGACGCGGCAATCCCGCGCACACCGCCTGCGTGCCGGACCGGACGCCGCCCGCCACGAAGCCGCCGGTCGAGACTCCCCCGCCCGGGGGACCACGCGCGGAAGCCGTCCCTCCCACGGTCGTGCCGGTGGCGGCAGTCGCCCGGGCCGCCGCGCCCCGCGCCGACGTCGCGGTCACGAACTCGCCCGCACTGGCCAAGACCGGTTTCGATCTCGAACCCGTACTGCTGACCGGGCTGGGTTCGCTGGCCGCGGGCGGTGCCGCGGTCTACGCGGGAACGCGGCGGCGCCGGGACGCATGACTACTTTCGGCGGGTGACTTTCCGGCGTCCACCACGTTGAATCCCGTCTCCAGAAGCACCTAGCCGAGGAGGCCGTTCGTGAGGTTCACCCCCGCCGCCACCGTCACGGCGATGGCCGCCGCCCTGCTGCTGGGCGGCGCCACCGCCGCGACCGCGATCAACTCCTACAACGCGACCCCCGCGCCCGAGCGCACCGAGGTCGGCGCCCTCGTCGCCACCTGGGACAACGACGGCGACCCCGCCACGCCCGACCGGGTCGATTGGGTGTGCTCCGGCACCATGGTGGACGCCGACACCTTCCTCACCGCCGCGCACTGCACCACCGACTGGCCCGCCAACGTGCGGTTCTTCGTCTCGCTCGACCAGGACGTGCAAGCGGGTCTCGACGCGGCCGCGAAGAAGTACCCCGGCGATCCGGCCGCGATCGCCAAGGCCGTCGCCGTCGAGGGCGTCGCGCACAGCGAGCCCGGCTACCCCGGCAACTCCGCCGACTCGCACGACATCGCCGTCGTCCAGCTGCCCGCGAAGCAGGTCGCCGCACGCTGGAGCTTCACTCCCGCGAAGCTGCCCAGCGCCGGTCAGCTCGACAAGCTCGGCCCGCAGGGGCTGAACTCGACGCCGTTCGTGGTCGCCGGCTACGGCACGCAGGAAGCCGTGAACGGGCCGGGCGGGCACACGCATCCCGGCGGCGGCGTCCGGATGAAGGCGCCGGTCACCTTCAACGCGCTGAACAACACGTGGGTGCGGCTCGCGATGACGGCGCCGCAGGGCAACGGCGGCGCCTGCTACGGCGACTCCGGCGGGCCGAACTTCGCCACGATCGACGGCGAGCGTGTCCTCGTGTCGACGACCATCACCGGTGACGGGCCCTGCTACGCCACCAATGTCACCTACCGGCTGGACTCGCCGACGTCGCGTGACTTCCTCGCGCCGTTCGTCGCCCTGCCCTGATCAAGCCCGCTCGGGTTCGCCCGCCACGCGCTCGATGCGGGCACCGAGCCGGTTCAGGTTCTCCACGAAATGCGGGTAACCGCGGTCGATGTGGAAGACGTCCCAGACCTCGGTGACGCCGTCCGCGCACAGCCCGGCCAGCACCAGCCCGGCGCCGGCGCGGATGTCCGCGGCCCACACCGGGGCGCTCGAGAGCTTCTCCACGCCGCGGACGACGGCGTGGTGCCCGTCGGTGCGCGCGTCGCCGGAAAGCCGCATCATCTCTTCGATGAACCGGAACCGGGCTTCGTAGATGTTCTCCGTGATCATCGAGGTGCCCTCGGAGACCGCGGACAGCGCCACCGCGAACGGCTGCAGGTCGGTCGCGAAACCGGGGTACGGCAGCGTCACCCAGTCGACGGCCTTCGGGCGCTCGTTCTGGACGATGCGGAAGCCCTTGTCGTCGAACGTCTCGACCTCGGCACCCGCCAGGCGGAGCTTGTCGAGGACCAGGTCGAGGTAGTGCGGGTTGACGCCGCGGACGGTCAGGTCGCCCCGGGTCATCGCAGCCGCGAAGGCCCAGGTCGCGCCGACGATCCGGTCTCCGATCACGCGGTGCTCGGTGGGGTGCAGCTTCTCGACGCCCTCGACGGTGAGGGTCGAGGTGCCCGCGCCTTCGACCTTCGCGCCCATCTCGGTCAGCATCGTGCAGATGTCGACGATCTCGGGTTCGCGCGCGGCGTTGTCGATGACCGTGGTGCCCTCGGCGAGCACGGCGGCCATCAGGATGTTCTCGGTGGCGCCGACGCTCGGGAAGTCCAGCCAGATCTGCGCGCCGCGCAGCCCATCGGCCTTCGCCACGACGCAGCCGTGCTCGATGGTGCTGGTGGCGCCCAGCTTGCGCAGTCCGTTCTGGTGCATGTCCAGCGGCCGCGAACCGATGGCGTCGCCGCCCGGCAGCGCCACGACGGCCTGCTTGAGTCGTCCGACCAGCGGACCCAGCACGCACACCGACGCGCGCAGCTTGCCCATCGCGGCCGAATCGGCCCGGTGCGACAGCTCGGCCGGGGTGGTGATCTTGGCGGTGTCGCCGTCGATGACGACCTCGCAGCCGACACTGCGCAGGACGTCGCCCATCAGGGGGACGTCCAGGATCTGGGGGCAGTTCGTGATGGTCGTCGTACCCTCGGCCAGCAGGGCCGCGGCCATCAGTTTCAGGACGCTGTTCTTGGCCCCGACCACGTCGACCTCGCCGACCAGCCGTGCTCCGCCGTGCACGTCGAAGTGCTCGCTCATGGGCGCCAATCATGCCCTCTCGCCCGGATTTGCCTTACGCCGGGCCGGTAGAGTCGGCTTCATGGTCGTTCGCATCAACCGCGTGTACACGAAGGTCGGCGACAACGGCACCACGGCGCTCGGCGACGGCTCCCGCGTGCCGAAGACCTCGCCCCGCCTTGGCGCGTACGCCGACGTCGACGAAGCCAACTCCGTCATCGGGCTCGCGCTCGCGATGGGCGCGCTTCCCGAGGAGATCACGCGGGTGCTGCGTGCGGTGCAGAACGATCTCTTCGACGTCGGCGCGGATCTGTGCGCGCCGATCGTGGAGAACCCGCCGTACGAGCCGCTGCGCATCACCGAGCGGTACATCGAACGGCTGGAAGGCTGGTGCGACGAGTTCAACGAGCGCGTGCCGAAGCTGACGTCGTTCATCCTGCCGGGCGGTACCCCGGGTGCGACGTTTCTGCATCAGGCCCGCACGGTCGCGCGGCGGGCCGAGCGGTCCGGCTGGGCGCTGTTCGAGGCGGAGCAGGCCACGACGAACCAGCTGGCGATCAAGTACCTGAACCGGCTTTCGGACCTGCTGTTCATCCTGTCGCGGCTGGCGAATCCGGACGGCGACATCCTGTGGCAGCCGGGCGGGGCGAGCTGAAGGACGCTTTCGTCGCGCCCTTCAGCTCACGTTCAGCCCTGTTCCTGTGCCGCCCAATAGCGCTCGAGGTCGACGTCGGGCGTGCCGTCCTTGCCCGGGTCGATCGCCTTCATCGTGATCGTGTCCTCCAGGGACACGGACTCGGGAAGGTGGCTCCAGCGGTTCGTGTCCTCGCTCTGAGTCATGGACCGAGAATAGACGTGGATCACGTCCGCAGCCCGGTAGAAATGCCGCATTCAGAGGACTAAATGCTCCAGGAGGTCCGGAGCGAAGCGAGGGCATCGTGGAAACCGGGGAAGGTCTTCTTCACGCAACCGGGGTCGTCCAGCGTGATCCCCGGCGTCCGCAGCCCCGTGACACTGAACGCCATCGCGATCCGGTGGTCCCGGCGGCATTTCACCACGGCCCCCGCCGGCACGCCGGGCCGGATCTCGATCCAGTCCCGCCCCGTCTCCACCGAGATGCCCATCGCGCGCAGGTTCTCCTCGCACGCCGCCAGCCGGTCGCATTCCTTGATGCGCGTGTTGTAGACGTCCTCGATCCGCACCGGCCCGTCCGCGAACGGAGCGATGGCCGCGAGCGTCGGCACGGTGTCGGAGATGTCGCGCATGTTCACCGTGACCCCTCGCAGGCCACCCGTTCCGGTCACGGTCACGGCGTCCGGGCCGAGTTCGACGTCCGCGCCCATCTGCCGCAGGACCTCGACGAAGGCCAGATCCCCTTGCAGTGCGCCCTCACCGAGCCCCGGCACGGTCACCGAGTTGCCGGTCAGCGCAGCGGCCGCGAAGAAGTAGCTGGACGTCGAAGCGTCGGGCTCGACTTCGTAGCGACAGCCCTGATACGGCGTGGGCGGCACGACGAACGTGTCACCGTCGCGGACGACCTCGACGCCGAAGCGCCGCATCATCGCGATGGTGATCTCGACGTAGGGCACCGAAACGAGGTCCGTGACGGTGATCCGCAGGCCCTCGGCGGTCAAGGGACCCACCAGCAGCAAGGCGGTCAGGAACTGCGACGACAGCCCCGCGTCCAGCGTCAGCTCGCCGCCCTTGATCCCGGCGGCCCGCACCACCAGCGGATGGTGTCCCGGCGAGCCTTCGAAGGTCAGGTCGACGCCCAGCTCCAGCAACGCGTCGGTGAGCGGGCCCAGCGGCCGGGCGCGCATCTGCTCGGAGGCGTCGAACCGGAAGGTGCCGTGGCCGGCGGCGGCCAGTGCCGGCAGGAACCGCGCGGTGGTGGCGCCGTCACGGCAGAAGACGTCGGCGCTGTCGACGGCGGGGCCCTCGGGCCTGCCCTCGATCGTCCACTCGCCGGGAGCGCGGGAGACCTGGTAGCCGAGCTTGAGGAGGCCCTCGGCGAAGCCCTCGGAGTCGTCCGAACGCAGCGGCCTGCTCAGCACGGTCGTCCCGTGGGCGGCGGCCGCGAGGAACAGGCCTCGGGCGGTGATCGACTTCGAACCGGGGATGTCGACGATGGTCACGGCGTGAGCATACGGCGTGCCCGAACGGCGAACTCGCGTGATCAGACGCGGGACTCGCGTGATTGAAGGCGGAACACGCGTGATCAGACGGACGACACGCGTGATCAGGAAGCGCGCGGGAGGCGGCGGCCCGGCGGGGCCGACTCCAGCCAGGACAGGAAGCCGGTGAGGGCACCGGGACCCATCGCGATCTCGATCGCCTCCTGTTTGGCGGACTCGCACCGCAGGACGATCGAACCTTCGGGGACGGCGTACGCCTCCGTGCCGGAGGGGTCCCGCCGATCCGCGATCTCCATGCTTTCGCGCTCGAACACGCGATCCGGGCCCGTCCGCAGGCTCCAGACGCGGAACCAAACGAACTTCTCGCCCTCGTAGCGGCCCAGCCCCAGATGCCAGCTGGACCGCGCCTCGTCCGGACGCCACCGCAGCGCGACGCTCACGCCGCCACCGCGGCGCATCCGGACCCACCGCAACGAATACCAGGCCGCGAGAACGGCCAGGACGGTCAGGGCCCCGAGAACACCCACGGCGATTTCCACGGCCCGGCCCCTGTCCTTCGCCCGGTCAGACTGACTGACCGGCCGCGCGAAGCTGGGCGGTCGCCCTAGCCCGCTCTTGCTCGTCTTCGCCGGTCAGCGCCTTCTTGGCCGCGTCGACGTCGATCTCGTCCGAAAGCTCCGCGCTCTCGGCGAGGATGCTCACGCCGGTCGCGGTGACCGACAGGAACCCGCCGTGCACCGCGGCGGTCACGGTCTCGCCGTCCGTGGTCGTCACCTTCACGACACCACCCTCGACGAGCTGGCCCAGAACCGGCTCGTGACCGGCCATGATGCCGATCTCGCCCTCGGTGGTCTGCGCCACCACGAACGTGGCGGTACCGGACCAGAGACGGCGCTCGACGGCTACCAGCTCGACAGAAATCTCAGCCACGTAGCTTCCCTTCACCTCAGGTGCTGGCACCGAGTGTAATAGTCAAAGGTTCCGGTATGCGAACGACGGGACCAGCGTCCACAGTAGACACTGATCCCGCCGCTCATCGGAACATCACTTCTTGGTGATTTCCTTGTACTTCTTCTCGAGGTCTTCGAGGCCACCGATACCCAGGAACGCCTGCTCCGGGTAGTGGTCGAAGTCGCCCTTGGTGATGCGGTCGAACGACTCGATGGTCTCCGACAGCGGCACGGTCGAGCCCGGGATCTGCGTGAACGCCTCGGCGACCAGCATGTTCTGCGACAGGAACCGCTCGATGCGGCGCGCGCGCTGAACGGTGAGCTTGTCCTCTTCCGAGAGCTCGTCCATACCGAGGATCGCGATGATGTCCTGCAGCTCCTTGTACTTCTGCAGGATCCGGATGACCTCGGAGGCCACACGGTAGTGGTCCTCACCGACGATGGCCGGGTCGAGAATGGTCGACGTCGACGCCAGCGGGTCCACCGCCGGGAAGATGCCCTTCTGGAACACCGACCGCGAAAGCTCGGTGGTGGCGTCCAGGTGGGCGAACGTCGTCGCCGGGGCCGGGTCGGTGTAGTCGTCCGCGGGGACGTAGATCGCCTGCATCGAGGTGATCGAACGACCACGGGTCGAGGTGATCCGCTCCTGGAGCTGACCCATCTCGTCGGCCAGCGTCGGCTGGTAACCCACGGCCGAAGGCATACGGCCCAGCAGGGTCGACACCTCGGAACCGGCCTGGGTGAACCGGAAGATGTTGTCGATGAAGAGCAGCACGTCCTGGTTCTGCACATCGCGGAAGTACTCCGCCATGGTCAGCGCGGACAGCGCGACCCGCATACGGGTGCCCGGCGGCTCGTCCATCTGACCGAAGACGAGGGCGGTGTCGTTGATGACGCCGTCCTCGGACATCTCCAGGAAGAGGTCGTTGCCCTCACGGGTGCGCTCGCCGACACCGGCGAACACCGAGGTACCACCGAAGTTCCGGGCGACACGGGTGATCATCTCCTTGATGAGCACCGTCTTGCCGACGCCGGCACCGCCGAACAGGCCGATCTTGCCACCCTGCACGTACGGGGTCAGCAGGTCGACGACCTTGAGGCCGGTCTCCAGCATCTCCGTCTTGCCTTCGAGCTGGTCGAAGGACGGCGGGTTGCGGTGGATGCCCCAGCGCTCGAGGTCGTCGCCGTAGCCGGGCTCGTCGAGGCACTCGCCGAGCGCGTTGTAGACGTGACCCTTCACCTTGTCGCCGACCGGGACGGTGATGGGGCCGCCGGTGTCGGTGACCTCGGCGCCACGGACGAGACCGTCCTGCGGCTGGAGCGAAATGGTGCGGACGAGGTTGTCACCGAGGTGGCTGGCGACCTCGAGCGTCACCGTCTTACGCAGCTGCTCGAACTCGATTTCGACCTTGAGCGCGTTGAACTGGTCGGGAACGGAACCGCGCGGGAATTCGACGTCGACGACCGGGCCGGTCACCGAGACGATGCGCCCCTTGGCACGGGCTTCAGTACTGGTCATCAGTCATCACTTCCTGCTGCGGTGAGAGCGTTCGCCCCACCGACGATTTCGGAGATCTCCTGGGTGATCTGCGCCTGGCGGGCCTGGTTCGCCTCCCGCGTCAGCGTGTTCACCAGTTCGTTCGCGTTGTCCGACGCCGCCTTCATCGCGGTGCGGCGGGCCGCGAGTTCGGACGCCGCCGACTCGAGCATCGCCGCGAAGAGCCGCGTGTTGATGTACTTCGGCAGCAACGCGGCGAGCAGCTTCTCGGCGCTGGGCTCGAACTCGTAGCTCGGGAGCAGGCTCTCGGGCTTCTCCTCTTCGCCCTCGGTGTACTCGACCTCGAGCGGCGCGACGCGCTTGGCGACCGGACGCTGGGTGAGCATCGAGACGAACTCGGTGTAGACGACGTGGATCTCGTCGACACCCAGGATGCCGTCGGCGTTGCCGGCCTCGTCGTCGGCGCCGTTCAGGAACGACTCGACGATGAGCTCACCGGCTTCGGCGGCGTTGACGTAACCGGGCTGGTCGGAGAAGCCCGTCCAGCTTTCGGCAACGTCGCGGCCACGGAACCGGTAGTAGCTCAGGCCCTTGTTGCCGGTCACGTACAGCACCGGCTCCTTGCCCTGCTCACGCAGCAGCGTGAGGAGCTCCTCGGTCGCCTTCAGCACGTTGGAGTTGTATCCACCGCACTGACCCTTGTCGCTGGTGATCACGAGGACCGCCGCGCGCTTCGGGTTCGGACGCTCGACCAGCAGCGGGTGGTCGAGGTTGGCCGAGGCACCGGCCAGGGCCGAGAGCACGTTCGTGATCTCGTCCGAATAGGGCCGGGACGCCGCGACCTTCGCCCGCGCCTTGGTGATGCGCGCGGTGGCGATGAGCTCCATCGCCTTGGTGATCTTGCCGATGGACTTGGTCGCCTTGATACGCGACCGGAGTTCTCGGAGTTGTGCGGCCATGAGCTATCAGCTCACTTCTTCGGGGCGGGCTTGTTGACCTTGACGGTCTCCTGCCCGACCTTCTCGGCGTCCATCGCGTCGGAGACCTCGACGAGGCTCTTGCCCTCGGCGGTGGTGAACTCCTTCTTGAACTCGTTCACCGCGTCGACCAGCCCGGAAGCGGTCTCGTCGGAGAACTTGCCCGACTCGCGGATGTCCTTGAGGAGCTCGCCGTGCTTACGGCGCGCGGACTCGATGAACTCGTGGTTGAAGCGGCGCACGTCCTCGGTCGGGACCGAGTCGTAGTGCCCGTTGGTGCCGAGGTACACCGTGACGACCTGCTCCTCGACCGGGATCGGGGAGTACTGCGGCTGCTTGAGCACCTCGTACAGGCGGGCACCGCGCTCGAGCTGCGCCTTCGACGCGTCGTCGAGGTCCGAAGCGAAGGCCGCGAAGGCCTCCAGCTCGCGGTACTGCGACAGGTCGATACGGAGCGAACCCGAAACCGACTTCATCGCCTTGACCTGCGCGGCACCACCCACGCGGGAAACCGAGATACCCACGTCGATGGCCGGGCGCTGACCGGCGTTGAACAGGTCCGACTGGAAGAAGCACTGACCGTCGGTGATCGAGATGACGTTGGTCGGGATGTAGGCCGACACGTCGTTCGCCTTGGTCTCGATGATCGGGAGACCGGTCAGCGAGCCCGCGCCCAGCTCGTCCGAGAGCTTCGCGCAACGCTCGAGGAGACGGGAGTGCAAGTAGAAGACGTCGCCGGGGAAGGCTTCACGGCCCGGCGGGCGACGCAGCAGCAGCGAGATCGCGCGGTAGGCGTCGGCCTGCTTGGTCAGGTCGTCGAACACGATGAGGACGTGCTTGCCCTCGTACATCCAGTGCTGGCCGATGGCCGAGCCGGTGTACGGCGCGATCCACTTGAAGCCGGCGGAGTCCGACGCGGGGGCCGCGACGATGGTGGTGTATTCCATCGCGCCGGCGTCCTCGAGGGACTTCTTGACCGCGGCGATCGTGGAGCCCTTCTGGCCGACCGCGACGTAGATGCAGCGAACCTGCTTCTTCGGGTCGCCGGTCTCCCAGTTGGCCTTCTGGTTGATGATCGTGTCCACCGCGACGGCCGTCTTACCGGTCTTGCGGTCACCGATGATCAGCTGGCGCTGGCCACGGCCGATCGGGGTCATCGCGTCGATCGCGGTGATACCGGTCTGCAGCGGCTCGGCCACCGGCTGGCGCTCGACCACCGAAGCGGCCTTGACCTCCAGCGGGCGGCGCTCGGTGGTCTCGATCTCGCCGAGGCCGTCGATCGGGGCGCCCAGCGGGTTCACGACGCGGCCGAGGTAGCCCTCGCCGACCGGAACCGAGAGGACCTGACCGGTCCGCTTGACTTCCTGACCTTCGACGACGGTCTCGAAGTCACCGAGGATCGCGGCACCGATGGAGCGCGCGTCCAGGTTCAGCGCCACGCCGAGGACCCCGCCGGGGAACTCGAGCAGCTCGTTGGCCATCGCCGAGGGAAGACCCTCGATGTGGGCGATACCGTCACCGGCGTCGACGACGACGCCAACCTCTTCCCGGCTCACGTCCGGGGCGTAACTCGAGACGTAGTTCTCGATCGCGCTACGGATCTCATCCGAGGAGATCGTCAGCTCCGCCATTTCGTTCCCGCTCTCGCTTCGTTCGTGCCAGTGTGCAAAGTCGTTGTTGTGGGTTCAGCCGGCCAGCCGGCGACGCAGGGCGTCGATCCGCCCCGCGGTGCTGCCGTCGATGACCTCGTCGCCGACGCGGACGACGAGCCCGCCGCCGAGTGACGGGTCGACCTCGACGTGCAGCGCGAGCTGCCGCCCGTAAAGGGCGTTGAGCTTCTCGCTCAGCCGAGCCTGCTGTTCGTCGGAAAGCGCGCTCGCGCTGGTCACCCGGGCGACCGAGCGCTCACGGCGTTCCGCGGCCAGCTGGACCAGCTCCTCGAGGGCGTTGCCGACCCCGCGGCCCTTGGCGCGCAGGACGACCTGCTCGACGAGGGTCTCGGTGACCACGTCCACCTTGTCGGCGAACAGCGTGCGGACCAGGGTCCGCTTCGCCTCGGCGGGAGCGGTCAGGTCGGACAGTGCCCGTTCGAGCTCCGGCTCACCCGCGACGATACGGCTGACCCGGAACAGCTGGTCTTCGACAGCGTCGATGTTCCCGGACTTCTCCGCACTGGTGAGCAGCGCCGAGCGGCCGAGGGCCTCGAGCCCGTCGGTCAGTTCGCGCGGGCTCGACCAGCGGCTGCCCGCCACGGAGTCGAGCACCTGCAGGGCCGGTTCGGAAACCTTGCCCGCGAGGATCCCGCGGGCGAGGCCGATCCGGGCTTCGGACGAGGCCGAACCGTCGGCGACGGCCCGGCGCAGGCCGATCTCCCGGTCCAGCAGGGCGACGACCGAAAGCAGCTCGTCGCCGACCGTCGCCGGGTCCGTACCCGCGGCGGCCAGAACCTCGCCGAGACGCTTCTCGGCGAGGTCGAGCGCTTCACGGCTCGCAGCATGCAGCGTCATTCTGGTCTACTTCCCCGCTCCGTTGGAGGCACCAGCGGTCTCCAGCTCGGCAAGGAACCGGTCCACGGTGCCGTGGCGGCGCGCGTCGTCCGCGAGCGACTCGCCGACGATGCGGCTGGCCAGCTCGACGGAGTTACGGCCGAGTTCGGCGCGCAGTTCGGCGATGATCTGCGCCTTCTGGGCCTGCAGCTGAGCCTGACCCTGGGCGACGATGCGCTGGGACTCGGCTTCGGCCTCGGCCCGCAGCTCCGCCTTGATCTGCTCGGCTTCGAGCCGGGCGTCGTCGCGGATCTTCGCGGCCTCGGAACGGGCTTCCGCCAGCTGCGCCTTGTACTGCGCAAGGTTTTCTTCGGCTTCGGCCTGAGCCTTTTCGGCCCGCTCGATGCCACCCTCGATCAGCTTGGTCCGCTCTTCGTAAGTCGCCTCGAAACGCGGGACGACGTACTTCTTCAGAACGAACAGCAGCAGAAGGAAGGCGATGAACCCGAGGATGAGCTCGGGAACGTGCGGCACGATCGGGTTGGGCGCGTCTCCCGCGGCCAACACCAATTCGGTCTTCAGCACAACGTCTCCTTAAGCGATGAGCGGAACTAACTCAGGAGGCGAGGAAGTAGATGACGATACCGATCAGCGCCAGCACCTCGGTCAGCACGAAGGTCGAGAAGGCGATGCCCTGCAGCTTGCCCTGCGCCTCCGGCTGGCGGGCGGTGCCGTTGATGACGGCGGCGAAGATCAGACCCACACCGATACCGGGGCCGATGGCACCGAGACCGTAACCGATGGCGGCGAGACCCGGGTTGATGTCGACAGCGGCCTCGGCAGCCTGCGCCAGAACGATGTTGCTCACGTGCGTTTCCCTTCAAACTCGGTCCGCGCGACTCACGCGGATCGGGGGCTTTTGGTGTTTCTCAGTGCTCCGACGCCAGCGCGGCGCCGATGTACCCTGCGGACAGCAGTGCGAAAATGTATGCCTGCAGGACCTGGATGAAAGCCTCCAGGAAGGTCATCGCGATCGCGAAAAGGAACGCGATCGGCGACACGATCTTCACGGCGCCTTCGCCTTCGGTCAGCAGGAAGCTCCCGCCGAGCGTGAAGACCATGATGATGAGGTGCCCGGCGAACATCGCGGCGAAGACCCGGATCGCCAGCGTGGCCGGCGCGATGAAGAACTTCTGCGCGAACTCGATGGTGGAGTACAGCGGCAGAACGAATCCGGGAATTCCGGCCGGCGCCAGTTCCTTCTTCAGGTAACCCTTGAAGCCGTGGCGCTTGAACCCGACGTAGTGGTACACCGGGTAAACAACGAGGAACGCGAGAGCGACGGGGAAACCGACTCGGGCCATCGTCGGGAACTGGAAGAACGGGATGATCCCGAACAGGTTGTTCACCAGCACGAAGCTGAACAGTCCCAGTACCAGCGGAATGAACGGCTTGAAGTCGGCCGAGCCGATCTGCTCGCGCGCGATGTTGTTGCGGCCGAAGTTGTAAATGCTTTCGGCGATGAACTGCCCCTTGGTGGGGACAACCTTGAGCCGGCGCGACGACACCATGAAGTAGGTGACGATGATGATCAGGGAGATGACCACCAGCAACATCGGCTTGGTGAAGCTCAACCAATAGCCGGAGCCGAACAACGGCGGCAGGTTGAAGTCTTTGACGCCAGGCGGCGTGAACTCCGCACCCTCGGCTAGTACCAGCGCGCCCACTGGGCTCCTTCCGGTTCTCCCGGCCGGCGTTCACTCCGCCGGGGGAATCGTCACGATCTGGACTTAACGTACCCGACACGTATCGGGCCGTCGGAGGCGGCCACCCCACGATGTGCTGAACATGGTTTCACGTTCCGCACACGAGGATTCTCGATGCAGTGCTCCCGGGAGACAGACGCCTACCAGCGGGTAACGAGGGACGATTCAACACCGTCGCCACACTGCTGTTCGGGGTTCGTCATCAGGAGCCGGCAGCCGAGGCCGCCGCCCATACGCGGACCATATCAGCAGGTTCCGACGGGCCGTACAGGCGTACTACATTGCCCCTGATCGGCCGAGGACCTAGGTCCCGTCCCAGGTCAGGACCTGGGTCCCGAAATCAGCGGGAAGCCGGGATGATCGTCGGGATCTTGGTCTTGCGGAAGGCCATGAACTCCGCGGCGGCGGACACGAGGATGGCCGCGATCATCGTGATGCCCAGCGACATCGGGTGCAGGTCGGACCACCCGCGCAGCAGGGTCAGCGCCCCGAACAGCACGAGGATCTTGAGCACGTAGCCACCGAGGGCGATCACCATCACGAACATCGGGTCCATGCCCGCGCTGAAGCGCATCAGGCCCATGGTCGCGAGGGAGGACAGGATGGCGAGCACGCCACCGATGGCCGCCCCGACGAGGCCCGGGAGTCCATTGAGGACGGTGAAGAGCACCACACAGACCAGGACGACGGGCGGTGTCGCGATCAAGGAGGCCTTCGTCATCGCGTTGGCCGCCTGCAGAACCACCTTGGCGTGGGGGTTCTCCTCCGCCTCGACGGTCTTCTCGGTCTCGCTCACAGAAAACTCCCTGGTCGTCTCAGCCCGCCAGTGTAGGCCCGTGCCGATGCGGGCCTTCATGCAGTCCGGTTCCGCGACCGCAGTCTCGGCACGATCGACACCAGGGTCGCCAGCAGGAAGCCGAATCCGACAATCCAGAAAACCGCGACACTGTCGAAGAGCGTCACCGAAACGGCGCCGAACGCGAGCAGTCCCGCCCACAAGTAGATGAGCAGCACCGCACGGCGCTGGGAGTGGCCGATCTCCAGCAGGCGGTGGTGCAGGTGCATCTTGTCCGCCGCGAACGGGCTCTCGCCGCGGCGGGTGCGGCGGATGACCGCCATGATCAGGTCGAGCAACGGCACGAACAGCACCGCGGCGACCACCACGAGCGGCGAAAGCAGCGCGAGCGCGTCCTTGCCGCTGAACTGCGGATACGGCACGCGGCCCGACGCGGACGTCGTCGCGCCGGCCAGCATCAGCCCGATCATCATCGAGCCCGAATCGCCCATGAAGATCTTCGCGGGCTGGAAGTTGTACGGCAGGAAGCCGAGACAGGCCCCCGCGAGCGTGGCGGCGATGAGGGCGGGCGGGTACGCGCCGACGTCACCCCCCGAGGAGTCGAGCAGGCCGAGCGAGAAGGAACAGGTCGCCGCGGCGGCGATGAAGCCGAGGCCGCCGGCGAGCCCGTCGAGACCGTCGACGAAGTTCATCGCGTTGACCATGACGACCACCAGGACGACGGTCAGCAGCGCGCCCTGGTTCTTGTCCAGCACCAGCACCTGGCCGAAGGAATCGCCACCGCCGCCCCACGGCACCCAGAACGACACCCACTGCACCCCGAAGATCACCAGGATCCCGGCGCACATGACCTGGCCCGCGAGCTTCGTCCAGGCGTCCAGCTCGAACCGGTCGTCGAGCGCGCCGATCAGGGAGATCACCCCTGCGGCGAGGAGGACCCCCAGCGAGTCGAAGGAGAAGTCGAAGCCTCGGCTCAGCGCGGGCAGCTGGTGCGCGAGCCCCATCGCGGCGGCGACACCGAGGAAGATGCCGATACCGCCCATCCGCGGAATCGGGGTGACGTGGACGTCGCGGGCCCGCGGGTTGGCGATCGCGCCGATCCGGATGGCGACCCGGCGCACGACACCGGTGAGCAGGAAGGTCACGGCCGCCGCGGTGAGGGCGACGAGGATGTACTCCCGGATCGGGAGGCCTTGCGTAGGAGGCATGGTGCGTTACGCCGCCGAGGTCCAAGTCACTCGAACACGCTACCGCGTGCGGGGGATACGGCGGCCGACGGTCCTAGGCCAGTGACTCCGCGGGCACACCCAGTACTTCCGCGACGGCGGCGCGGCTGACCGCGCCCTCCCGCAGGATGACCGGGTCGTCGCCGGTGAGATCGACCATCGTGGACGGAACGGGCTCGCCGGACGAGCCGCCGTCGAGGTACACCGCGACGCTGTCACCGAGCTGATCGACCGCTTCCTGCGCGGTGGTCGCGGGCGGACGGCCGGACACGTTCGCGCTCGAAACCGCCATCGGGCCGACGTCGCGCAGCAGTTCCAGCGCGACCGGGTGCAGCGGCATCCGGAGCATCACCGTTCCGCGTGACTGGCCGAGATCCCACTGCAGGCTCGGGGCGTGCGGGAGGATGATCGAAAGGTCGCCGGGCCAGAAGGCCTCGATGAGCGCGCGGGCCTGCGGCGGCGTACCGAGCACGAGTCCGTCCACAGTGGACCAGGAGCCGACCAGGACACCGACCGGCATGTCGGGGCCGCGGTGCTTGGCCCGCAGGAGGGACTGGACGGCGCCGCCGTCGAAGGCGTCCGCGCCGATGCCGTAGACCGTGTCGGTCGGGAGGACGACCAGACGGCTGGAGCGCACCGCGCTCGCCGCCGCGGCGAGCCCGTCGGCCCGGGATTCGTGCTTGCTGCAGTCGTACACCGCGCTCATGGCCAGTGAGCGTAGCGCTGCGGTGTGGCGGGGCTCGCCAAAGGTGCCCGTCTCGGCCGGGTGTTCTCGGCCGGGGCGGTCGTGAAGGCCTCCTTGCCTACCCTGAAGGTAGTGAAGGAGGCCTTCACTACCTTCAGGTACGCCGCATGCGGCGTACGTGCGACAGCAGCCCCAGCAGTCACAGTGACTGCTGGCAGCCCCAGCAGTCACAGTGACTGCGCGCGAAGGCCCCCTTCCCTCGGCTCAGCCGAGGAAACTCGACCTTCACGCCTTCCCCGAGTACATGAAGGCCTCCTTCCTTGCGCCTGGCGCAAGGAAGGAGGCCTTCATGTACTCGGCTTCAGGTGCGCAACCCGTGGTACCCAGCCGAGCCCAGCGTCATGAAAGGGCCGTTCAGGACGTTTTCCGTCCTGAACGGCCCTTTCATGACATCCGGAGCGACCGTCAGAACGCGAAAGCGGTACAGACCGACGTCGCCGTCTTCGCCGGGTCCGCGATCGACGTCGCCGTCAGCTTGATGTGCGCGACGTGGTCACCGCCCGCGGCCCGCTTGGCGTGCGCGGTCGCCGAAGACCGGCCGCCGAACGGAACGGTGGACAGCTCGTTCGGCAGCCGCACCTCCCAGCCCTTCGCGCTGGTGGACGCGCTCAGGCGGTAGGTGTCGGTGTTGAACGGCGCCGCCGCGCCCTTCGCGTCGCCCGTGTTGAACACCGGGAACGAACAGGTCGCGAGCCCCTGCTTGGCGAACGCCGGGGCCGACGGCCACAGCGAAACGCCCCTGGCCTGCGAGCCGGAGCCGTCGAGCGAAGCCACCGTGATGACGTAGGACAGCACGCCCTTGCGGTCGCGCTCGACGTCGGAAACGAGGAATTTCAACCTGTTCGCCTCGTCGGTGTACTCGTACTTGCTCGCGGAGCCGGTGCCCGCCTTGAACGCGGCGTCGTTGAGCTGGCGGTAGTCGCCGATCGGGATCGGCACCGGGGTGCCGTCCGGCTTCTTGTAGTCGATCATGCCGATGTCGGCCGGGTTCGCGTCGACGATCCATTCGAACGGCGCGTTGTCCTGGTTCTTCGTCTTCGCGATGAGGACACCGGAATCGGGGGCGAAGGAATCGCTGCCCATCCGGTCGACGACCTCGACGGTGTAGTTGTTGTAGCCGCCGCCGTCGCAGAACGGATCCTTCGAGCGATCGCATTTCGGCGAAAGGTCCCCGCCGGTGAGCGCGATGTTGATACCGCTGTAGGCGCCCTGTCCCGGCAGGACCGAACGCGCGGTGATCCTGGCCGACACCGGGCCGGTCTTGGCGAGGGAGTTCCGGTCGAGTTTCAGGACGTCTTCGGGGTCGATGATGTCGAGCTTCATCTTGGTGCGCAGCATGTGGTGCGAGCCCATCGAGCCGCCCTGCGTCGCCGGGATCTGCCAGCGGGTGTGCGGTCCGCCGGGGCCGTTGAAGCTGCCGCGCGACATCATTTCCCACGGTCCGGTGTAGGTACGGGACGGCGGGTTTCCGAAGGGGTTGTTGTAGTTGTCGCCGATGCCGAGGATGTGGCTGAACTCGTGCGCGTAGACGCCCTGGCCCGAGCTTTCCGCCTGGGTCGAGGAGCCGGTGACCGCGTTCGGCCAGATGCTCGCCGCGGATTTCCACGACGTCCACGGGACGTAGCGGGTGGACGCGGCGTTCGGCATCCCGGCGACGCCGGGGCCGAACGCGTCGGGGACGTTCTCCTTTTCGCCGAACTTCATCACGCCGAATTCCTGCCAGGTCGAGCTCTCGTCCTGGCCGGCGGAAAGATAGAAGACGAAGTCGAACTGCTTGGACACGTCGCCCACGTCCGCCCGCCAGGCGGCACCCGCGTCGGCGCGCAGGTCACGTTTGCAGTTCGCGCCCGGCGGACACGCGTCGGGCTGGAACTCCATGCCGTACTCGAAGGACTTGCCGGGCAGGCGGTACGGGCCGAACGCGGTCAGTTCGACGCCCAGCCTGCCGCCGGAGTCCTCCATCCAGTACTCGTTGATCGTGTGGCCCTGGTTGAGCGCCTGCGGCTTGTTGAGGAAGTCCTGGTAGAACTTCGCGACTTCGGCGCGCGGGATGTTGCTCGCGGCGGGGCCGGGGTTGCCGAACACCGTCGAACGCGGGGGCTGCGTGACGGCGAATTCCTGATCCGGGTAGTCCGCGAGCACCACGGCACCCTTGAACATCCGCTTGGTCGGCTTCAGCGCCGGATCGGCCCAGTTGGTGCCGGGCGGCTTGCGGTAGTCGTCCCACGTCATGTGGTCCTGGTTCTCCCAGGTCGACCCGTCGATCGCGGCGGGCCAGCCTCGGACCGGCGCCGCGGCGGACGCGGGCTGGGCGACCAGACCCGGCAGTAGCGCGACGGTGGCGAGGACGGCGAGTGTTCTGAGTGGGGCTCGTCGGAGAGACGATCGCATCGGGGTACACCTCCCAGTCGGACCGCCGATGAGGCGGCCGTGATCGACGTTAGGAGGTGGGCTTTGTCCTGGGCACCGCCGGAAGTCGTGAGTCTCGCTAACTATCCGCCTGCTCCATCCCGCGTTTCGTCCTCTGGATGCGGTGGTTCGCACCACGAACTACCGCATTCAGAGGACGAAACGCGGGGGTCAGGAGACGCGTAGGGCGGTGACGAAACGCGGGCGCCCGGCGAGGTCGAGGTGACCCTGCACGTCCGTGAGCACCCGCCGCGCCCGCACGAGCGCCGGGACGGCGGAACCGTGCGTGTCGTCGTGCTCGATCGCCATCCCGCCGGTGGGGCGCAGCAGACGCGCGGCGGCCGCGATCGCGTGCCGGATCACCGCCAGCCCGCTCTCCTCCGCGAACACCGCCCGCGGCGGGTCGTGCTCGGCGACCTCCGCCGGCACCGGCGTGCCTTCCGGGACATACGGCGGGTTGCACAGGACCAGGTCGACGAGGCCGTCGAGTTCGGCGAACATCGTGCTGTCCGCCACGTCGCCGGAGTACAGCCGGATGGGCGTGTCCCCCGCGTCGGCGTGGACGTCGGCGTTGTGCCGGGCCCACGCGAGGGCCTGCGCGTCGATGTCGACGGCGTAGACGACCGCGTCCGGCCGCGCGTGCTGCACGGCCAGCGCCAGCGCGCCCGAGCCGGTGCACAGGTCGACCACCACCGGGTACTCGCGCCCGTGCAGCAGTTTGAGGCCCCATTCCAGGAGCAGCTCGGTCTCCGGGCGCGGGACGAACACCCCGGCGCCGACGTTGACCGTGATGTCGCCGAGCGCGGCCCAGCCGGTGAGGTACTGCAGCGGGATCCGTTTGGCCCGCTGGTTCACGAGCTGGCCGATCGCGTCGATGACGGGCGGGTCCACCAGCGGCACCATCGGCAGGCGGCCGCGATCGACACCGAGGACGTGGGAGGCGATCAGTTCCGCGTCCGAACGCGGTGACGCCACTCCGGCCTCGGTGAGGATGCGGGTCGCTTCCATGATGGCGAGGCGCAACGGCTGCCGGTTCACTGGTGTTCCTTCACAGAGTCAAGCCTGACACACGAGGCACGCGTGCCGGGGTCGATACACGCGGGCTCAGGGTATCGATTCCTTTCAGCGCACCCGCCACGAGAGCGAGGACAACGTCAGCGCCGCTTCAGCCACCCGCCGCGCTAGGTCGGTCTGAAGGCTCTTCGTCGCCGAAGCGATCCATTCGTCCACGTTCCGTACACCGATGTCGCGGTACTCGACGGCCTGAAGCAACATTTCGAGCTTGTCCGCGTCGCGCGCGTAGAGTGCTTCGGGGCTTTCGGCGGACTCGTACTCGTCGACGGCGTCGCGCACCGAGTCACGCGCGGCGCCGGGCAGTGCCGAAGTCTGCGCGGCGGTGATCGCCCGCGGATCCGGCTTCTCGACGAAACCCTTGATCGTGTGCGGGAGGTCGCCCGTCCGCGTCTCCTGCGTGTCGTGCCACAGCGCGAGATACGCCGCCCTCGCCGGATCCGCGCCGCCCTCGGCCGCCAGGAGGCCGGCCAGCTGCGCGACCCGCGTGGTGTGCTCGGCCACCGATTCGGGATCGCGGACGCCGGCCTGCCACCATCCGGCCCGCCGGATCCGCTTGAGCACACCCAGTTCGAAGCCGAATCTGGCCAGGGCGTCCAACTGTTCTCCTACGCGTCGACGGTGAGATATCCGGCCAGTGTCCCGCGCCGCTGCCGGAGCGTGTCGATGCGGTCGTCCATTTCGGCCAGTTCGCGGCGGATCTCCGCCACCACGGTCGGGCACATGTCCAGCTCGAGCGGTTCACCCGTGGCGCACGGGAGCATCTTGGCGATGACGTGCGTGCTCAGCCCGGCCGCGAGGAGCGCGCGGATCTGCCGGACGGTGGTGACCGCGTCGTCGTCGAAGGTGCGGTAGCAGTTGGAATCGCGCCGCGAAACCAGCAGCCCCTGCTCCTCGTAGTAGCGCAGCAGCCGCTGGCTCACGCCGGTCCGCCTGGACAGCTCGCCGATCAGCATGTGACCCCCGTCATCCGAGTTTGACCTTCACATCGATGTCAGTACCTAACGTCGCCGGCATGACGAATCATTTCGCGCACGTCGTCCGCGGTTCCGGTCCCGGCCTGCTGCTCGCCCACGGCGGTGGCGGCGGCGTCGAGGGCAACTTCGGGAGCATCCTCGACGACCTCGCCCGCACCCACACCGTCGTCGGCCCCGACTACCCCGGTTCCGGGGCCACACCGCGCAGCAGTGAGCCGCTGGACCTCGACTCCGTCGCGGACGAGCTGGTCTCCATCGCCGTCGACGCCGGCCTCGAACGCTTCGCGATCCTCGGCTACTCGCTCGGCACCGGAGTCGCCGTCCGCGCGGCCACCCGGCACCCCGATCGGGTCACCGGGCTCATCCTGACCGCCGGGTTCACGAAACCGGACAACCGGCTCCTGCTGGCCGTCGACATCTGGCGCGAACTGCTCGGCGGCGACCGGAAGCTGCTGGCGAAGTTCCTCACCTTCGCCGCCACCGGCGAAAAGCACCTGAACGCGCTGTCGCCTTCGGAACTCGAAGCCGCCATCGAAGGTCTCGCCGAATTCATCCCGGAAGGGAGTCCCGAACACGTCGGCCTCGTCGCGAGCGTCGACACCCGTGCCGAGCTGGCCGGGATCTCGGTCCCCACGCTCGTCATCGCCACGACACTCGACGGGCTCGCCCCGCCCGTCCATTCCCGCGAACTCGCGGCCGGGATCCCCGGCGCCGAACTGGTCGAGATCGAGTCCGGGCACGGAATCGGCGTCGAGGCCCGCGACGAATGGCTCGGCGTGATCCAGAAGTTCCTCTCCGCAAGTGTTAGAGAGGGTACGAACTGATCACGCTGCGGAATCTTCTAAGGTGACGCGGGTGAAGATCCGGGAAATCCGACTGACCTTGGGCGTGTTTTTCGCCGCGCTCGGGGTGCTCCTCGTCCGTTTCCTGGTCCCACGTCCGATCGGCATGGCGGACAACGGCGACGGCTGGCGCATTCTGTGCCAGCTCGGCGCTCGCGAGCTCGACCGGCCTTCGGAATACTTCGTCCGCTTCTCCTACGGCCCCGCCCCGGCCTGCAACAGCGAGTACATCTCCAGCCAGAGCTGGATCGACAAGATCGCCAGCGAGATCGGGCAGCTGCTCGGCTCGTCCGCGATCCTGAACCTGCTGGTACTGGGTGTGCTGGGCTGTCTGCTGGTCGCGGGCGGGATCGCCGCGATCGTCGTCGGCCTGCGCCTTTCGGTCCGGAACAGCGTCATCGCCACGGCCGCGCTGCTGCTGGTCGCGGCGGACTCGGCCTTCTTCGGGTACTTCGCCTCCGTGCTGAGCGAGGGCGCCGCCTTCGTCGGGATGCTCCTGCTCGCCGGCGGGCTCCTGCTCATGCACCGCACCGGGCCTTGGCGCTACACCGGCGCCGCGGTCACCGTGCTCGGCGCGATGATCGGGATCAACGCGAAGTCGCAGACGCTGCTGCTGATCCCGCTGTTCGCGCTCGCGCTGCTGTTCGTCCGGCCGGAAGGCAGCCGCGGCCTGGCCAGGTGGGCGCTGCCGCTGGCCGTGCTCGCCATTGTCGGCACCGGTACCGCGCTGGTGCAGGGGGCGGGCGACTCGGCCAACGCGGAGTACCGCGAGGCCAACATGTACCACGTCGTGTTCAACGGGATCGTCGACGGGAAACACGACACCACCGGTGACCTCGCCGCACTGGGCCTCCCGCCCGAGTTCGCGAAGTACGTCGGCACGGGCTGGTGGAGCGCGAACGCGGCCTGGCGCGACCCCGAGTACGCGAAGTACCGCGACAAGATCAGCCGCCGCAACGTCGCCCAGTACTACCTCGACCACCCGGTGCGCGTCGTCGAGATGCTGCACCGGTCCGCGCAGGAGACGCTGACCGCGCGGGTACCGAACCTCGGCAGCTTCGGTGAGCACGCCGGGCAGCCGCCGCTCGCCAAGGAGTACCGGGTCCCGGTCCTGTCCGGGATCACCGGCTGGCTCGCGCCGCTGGGGTTGTTCGCCCTGCTGCCGATCTGGCTGCTCATCGGATGGGCCGGCCTCCGCGCCTTCCGCAACCGCACCGGACGCCGCGACGTCGGCATCGTGGTGCTCATGTTCCTGCTCTTCGCGATGGGCCAGATCCTGGTGTCCGGCCTCGCGGAAGGCATCGAGAACGTCAAGCACCAGCAGCTGACGATCTACCCGACCCTGCTCGCCGCCGCCTTCGCCGCGCTCTCGTTCCTGCCGAAGCGCGAGGAAGAACCGCCGGCGGCCGAGGAACGCGAGCCGGAGACGGCGTCCCTCTCCGCCTGAGACATCAACGCGCCGGTTCCCAGAATCCGGCGAAGCTGCCGCACGCGACCCTCGCGCCCGTGAGCTCGTCCTGGATCCGCTTTTCCACTCCGGTGTAGGCGACCGTCCGCGCGTCCGGGCCGACGGCTTCGGGGACAGGGGCGCCCGCGGTCAGCGAAACGGCTTTCACCGTCTGGAAGAGCACGAGGTAATCCCCTTCGTGGGCAAGGTTTTCCGCCGCCTCCACCATCCTTTCCGGACTGTCGCCGGTGAGTTCCATCGGCAACGGCCAGTCCAGCGGGAACGGGTTGCGGACCTCGAAGATCGGGGCGACGAACGGATTGTCCGGCAGGACCGCGACCTTCGACGCCGGATAACGGTCGAGGCAGCCCCGGATCTGGGCGACGTAGGTGTACACGCTGGGATTCGTGCGGACGCCGCGCAGCGCCGGGGCGATGTCTCCCAGATCCTTCGTAAGTTCGCCCTGCGGCCGGTCCGCGTACGGCGCCTTGTCGTGCGCGGACATCAGCAGCAGCCCGGCGAGCACGAACGCGGCCGCGGCGAAGACCCCGCCCGCGGACTCGGACGGACGCGGCGGCGGCACCGCTTCCAGCACTCCCAGCGCGAAGATCCCGGTCAGCAGGCCGGGAAGCGGGTAACCCCAGGACAGGCTGGCCATCCAGCCGAGCACGGCGACCGCCAGGTACCGCCAGGGCAACCGTCTTCGGACGACGGCGTCGAGCACGGCGGCGGCCAGGAAGAGCCACAGCAGGGTGACCGGCCAGCCGCCCGCGTGCTCGAAGCCGCCGTCGGCCACGACGAACACCATGACCGCCACGACGCACAAGCCCGTCGCGCCACGGAGCCATCGGCCCGGCTCACCGAACTGGTCGCGGGCCGACCACGCCACGGCGAGCACGCATATCCCGAGCAGCACCGGGACGAAATACGTCCGCGGGTCCGCCCGGCCCGCGAATTCCGCCGTCCAGAACCGGAAAAGGCCTTCACCCCAGGTCTGAGTGCCGCTGGAGAGTTGCGTGATCGCCGACCGCAGACCTCCGGTGGCGGTGACCATGCCGAAGTACAGCAACGGCGCCGCGCCGAGCATCAAGAGGTCACCCAGCAGACGTGGCACCTTTCTCGGCGCCGCGGCGGGGTGGAACAGCAGGATCAGCACCCCGATCGGGACCGCGAACAGGAAACTCTGCTTGACGATCACCGCGAACCCAAGGCAGAACAGGCCGGCCAGACGCCGCCATCGCGAGCCCGAGCGCAGCCCACCGTCGAGCAGCCACCAGCCGACCGCGACCAGGAAGACACCGTCGACGGTGTGCCAGGCCATCACCGGATACGTGTTCAGGCCGACCAGGACGGCGGTGAAGACCAGCCCGAGCCGCGTCGGGCCCCAGTCCAGCGGCGATGTCCCGGTCAGGAACGCGACCAGGGCGACCGTGGCGACGGTCAGCTGCACCATCATCACGAAACCCGAGCCGATCATCAGCGGCGCGGGGACGAGATGATCGATCAGATGCAGATAGGCCGAACCGAACGGCCTCGGCCCGAGGAAATCGACCTGCGGGATCTCGCCGTGCAGGACGCGCCACACCTGGGCGAGCACGAAGCCCTGGTCGGTCGGGTTGAACCCGAACCGGCCGATCCTCGCGACGACAGCCGCGCTCAGCAGTCCCGTTCCGGCGACGAGAACGAGAGCTCGCGGAACACGTTTCCGGGTCGCCGGAAACGATCTTTCCATTCGTGTTCTCCCGGGAAGGGTTCCCCTTATCGACCAGGGACCGTAGCGGAAGCCGGGAATCGACGACAGGCCCGATCGGACGCCGCTCCCCGCCACCCGTAGGCTGAACGAACCCGTACGCGCCGAAGGGCTCAAGAAACAGTCATGGATCTCCGGGAAACGACAGTCGTCACGCGGATATCGGCGAATATCGAAACCGAGGATTTCGCCGCGGCCGCCGCGCTGGGCGAACGTCTCATCGGCGAGTTCGAGGCCACCGAGCTGGAGATCTGCCGGGCGGACCCGGAAGGCGGCTGGACGGGATTCCTGGTGTCGGTCGGCTATCGCACGCCGCCGGCCGACGGCGAAGATCCCGCCGAAACACTGCATCGCGCCGCGGTACCCGCGCTTTTCCACTTCGGTCTGAATGCGGAATTCTTCGAAATCCACGGCACGCCGGAGACCGGCCAATACGGAAGCTACGACGCCTACGACACCCCGGCGGACGGATTCACGCTCTATTCGCTGATGGCGTCCGTCGGCGGCACCGATCCCCGCGAACCCGCGTACGTCACCAGGCACGATTTCACTCCGCGCGCGGAAACCGATGTCATTTCACGGGTGCATCTCTACGTCCCCACCGGCGACCTGCGGCTGGCCGTGGACCTGTGCGGCCGCCCCGCGACCGACCTTTCGGCGTCGCTGGTCCGGATCAGCACGGACGCGGGCCCTTGCGAAGCGGTGCTGCTGTCGGCTTTTCCCGCTCTGGCCGGGGAAAGCGGCGAAGAAGCGCTCAGCCGGGTGACGCACGAGGTGACCGACAGGCTTTCGCACGTGAGTATGTCCGTCCGGGCGATCCACACCGCGCTGGAGGACGACCCGTTCTACACCGAGCCGGGTTAGCGGCCCGGAGAAATCCGGCTCCGGCTAGCATCGCGGCATGATGAACCTGCTGATCGAGTTCGCCGGCACCGGCCGCGTCGGGCCGATCCACGGCGGTATGACGCTGGCAGCGGCCTCCGCCGTACTGGGTCCGGGTCATCCCCATCCGGCGATCCGTCTGCTCGGCGGCAAAGCCGATGGATATCCCTACCGCTGGGACAGCCTGTCTTTGGACGTCACCCGCGACCGGGTTTCGTCCATCACACTCAAAACATGGCCAGGGCACACCTTTTCCGTGCCGTCACCCTTGACCCCCGAGGGCGGGCCGCACGAATCGACCGTGACCAAACACGAGTTCCGAGCCGCCCTCGACAATGCCCATGTCGGGTACTCGATCGAAGAGCCGTACCACATCGATCGCCAGTCGGTGATTCGTGTCGCCGGCACAGCGGTGACGGCGATGTTCAGCAGATTCGACGAAAAGGACCTGGGAGTACGACCGGGCGACTATTTGCTGTCGGTTTCCAAGAACTTCGAGATTCCTTAGGACGGCGCGGATCAGCCGGCGTGGGCGGCGAGCCGTTCCTCGCGGTCCGCGGTGATGAGCGCGTCCAACACGCCGTCGAGATCGCCGTCGAGGACCTGGTCCAGGTTGTACGCCTTGTAGTTCACCCGGTGGTCGGCGATGCGGTTCTCGGCGAAGTTGTACGTGCGGACCCGCTCGGAGCGGTCGACGGTGCGGACCTGCGAACGGCGCGCGTCCGACGCCTTCGCGGCGGCCTCCTCCTCGGCGATCGCCTGGAGGCGGGCCTGGAGCACCTGCAGGGCGCGGGCGCGGTTCTGGATCTGCGACTTCTCGTTCTGGCACGAGACGACCACGCCGGTGGGGATATGCGTGATCCGCACGGCGGAGTCGGTCGTGTTCACGCTCTGGCCGCCGGGGCCGGAGGAGCGGTAGACGTCGATCCGCAGGTCGTTGGGGTCGATCTCGACCTCGACGTCCTCGGGTTCGGGGTAGATGAGCACGCCCGAGGCGGAGGTGTGGATACGGCCCTGCGATTCGGTGGCGGGCACGCGCTGCACGCGGTGCACCCCGCCCTCGAACTTCAGCCGCGCCCAGACGCCGTCGGCCTCGGCCGACCGGCTCTTGATGGACACGGTGACGTCCTTGAAGCCGCCTAGGTCCGAATCGACCGAGTCGAGCACCTCGGCCTTCCAGCCGTGACGCTCGGCGTAGCGCAGGTACATGCGCAGCAGGTCGCCGGCGAACAGCGCCGACTCCTCGCCGCCTTCACCCGATTTGATCTCCATGACCACGTCGGAGCCGTCATACGGGTCACGCGGCAGGAGCAGCTCGGTGAGCTTGGCCTCGAGCACGGGGATCTTCGCAGAGATCTCCTCGGCCTCGGCCGCGAAAGCGGCGTCTTCCGCCGCCAGTTCCTTCGCCGTCTCGAGGTCGTCGCGGGCGGTGTCGAGCTCACGGACCGTCTTGACGACCGGGCTCAGCTCCGCGTACCGGCGGCCGAGCTTGCGGGCGCGCGCCTGGTCGGCGTGCACGGACGGGTCGGCCAGCTGCTCTTCCAGCTGGGCGTGCTCTTCGAGCAGACCCTTCAGCGAACTCGAATCCACCACTCCACCTCTCAACGGACCCTGACAAAACCAAGGCTGCAACACCAAAGAAAACGGCGCCCACCCGGACATGCGGGTAGGCGCCGTCGTTCAAGCTACTTGGCGTCTTCGGCCTTCTTGCGCTTGCCGTAGCGAGCCTCGAAGCGCGCGACGCGGCCGCCGGTGTCCATGAGCTTCTGCTTGCCGGTGTAGAACGGGTGGCAGTTCGAGCAGATCTCGACGTGGAGGTTGCCGGAGGTCTTGGTGCTGCGCGTGGTGAATTCGTTGCCACAGTCACAGTTCACGTGCGTGACGACGTACTCGGGGTGAATACCGCTTTTCATGGTGTCCTCTCTCGTTGGCCCCGGGTCCCCGAGCGGGGTGAACCGGTGCCGGACTTCAGCGGGTGATTTTGCCAGATGTGCTGGCAGTGGCGTCAACGCACCCCCGCCCCCGCATATTCCAACACGTTGAGTTATCAACTATCAACGTTGAGTTGTACGAAATTTGTACTTGATCACGGGACCGTCCTCACTGTTGGTAATTCCTCAACAGGAGGTATTGATCATGCGCACCATCCTCGCCAAGGTGGCGAAGCCGGCGTCCGTCGCCGCGCTGGCCATCGCGGCCCTCGCCGTGGCTCCGGTCGCCGGGGCTGCTCCGGCCGCCCCCGAAGCGGGCGCCACCATCACCGCCGCCGACATCAACCCGGCCGCGGGAACGTTCACCACCGTGCCCGAGGGCGACCTGGCCATCCAGGGTGCCGGTGACGGTACGCCCGCCGGCGCCGTCCAGTGGTTCAAGAACCACATGGGCTCCACCGCGTACCAAGGCCTCTGCGAGAAGGCCGTCGAGAACGCGTACGGGACGACCGGTGTCTGGGCCTCGGCCAACGCGCACTGGAACGGCGCGAGCCCGAAGCATACGACCGGGACGCCGCCGAAGGGCTCCTTCGTGTACTGGAACATCAGCCAGTGGGGTCACGTTGGCATCGCCGACGGCTCCGGCGGGATCTACGCCTCCAGCATCGGCGGCAAGATCGGCCACGCGTCGAGCGTGCACTACTTCAACAACTACCGCGGCTGGACCCCCGCGGCCGTTCCGCACCGCTGATCTCGTGAGCTGAGGCGCCCCGACAGCGCGTGAAGGCCCCCTTTCCTCGGCTGAGCCGAGGGAAGGGGGCCTTCACGCGCATCTGGGTGCGGGATCGTGCCTGAGCGGGACGGTGAGCGAAGACGTAACTCGCGTGATCAGGCGGCGAACACCGTGAACGCCGTCTGATCACGCGAGATCCGTCTCTGATCACGCGTGATCGCCGCCTGATCACGCATGATCGCCCATCTCACGCCGATTACCACTCACGAGGGCCAGCCAGCGTTCGGTTGCGCCTCTGAACTTGGCGAACACGACTTCGCCGGAAGTACATGAAGGCCCCCTTCCTTGCGCCTGGCGCAAGGAAGGGGGCCTTCATGTACTAGACCGAAAGGATCAGTCGTCGTCGTTCGAGCCGAGGGCCGTCTTCGAGACCTGCATGAGGAACTCGATGTTGGTCTTCGTCTTGCGCAGACGCGAGATCAGCAGGTCGATGGCCTGCTGCGAGTCCAGCGCGTGCAGCACCCGGTGCAGCTTGTGGGTGACCGCGAGCTCGTCCGGCGAGAGCAGCAGGTCTTCCTTGCGGGTACCGGACGGGTTGATGTCCACCGCGGGGAACACGCGCCGCTCGGCGATCTTCCGGTCGAGCTTGAGGTCCGCGTTCGCGGTGCCCTTGAACTCTTCGAAGATGACCGTGTCACCGGTGGAACCGGTCTCGACCATCGTCGTGGCGAAGATCGTCAGCGAGCCGCCGTTCTCGATGTTGCGCGCCGCGCCGAGGAACCGCTTCGGCGGGAACAGCGCCGTCGAGTCGACACCACCGGAGAGGATCCGGCCGGACGCCGGGGCCGCCAGGTTGTACGCACGGCCCAGACGGGTGATCGAGTCGAGCAGCACGACGACGTCGTGGCCCATCTCGACCAGGCGCTTCGCCCGCTCGATGGCCAGCTCCGCGACCGAGGTGTGGTCGGACGGCGGGCGGTCGAAGGTCGAGGCGATGACCTCACCCTTCACCGACCGCTGCATGTCGGTGACCTCTTCGGGACGCTCGTCCACGAGCACGACCATCAGGTGGCACTCGGGGTTGTTCGTCGAGATCGCGTTCGCGATGTCCTGCATGATCGTCGTCTTGCCGGCCTTCGGCGGCGAAACGATCAGCGCACGCTGCCCCTTGCCGACCGGCATCACCAGGTCGATGACGCGGGTGGTGAGCTTGTGCGGCTCGGTTTCGAGGCGCAGCCGCTCGTTCGGGTACAGCGGGGTCAGCTTGGTGAACTCCGGACGGCGCTTGGACTCGTCCGGCTCCAGGCCGTTGATCGAGTCGACGCGCACCAGCGGGTTGAACTTCTGCCGCTGCTGCTCGCCGTCACGCGGCTGGCGCACGACACCGGTGATGGCGTCACCGCGGCGCAGGCCGTACTTGCGGACCAGCGAAAGCGAGACGTACACGTCGTTCGGCCCGGCGAGGTAGCCCGAGGTACGCACGAACGCGTAGTTGTCGAGCACGTCCAGGATGCCCGCGACGGGCAGCAGGACGTCGTCCTCGCGGATCTCGGTGTCGGGCGAACCGCCCTGCTCGCGGCCACCGCCGGAACCCCGGCGGCGACGGTCGCGGAAGCGACGGCCGCGACGGCCGCCTTCCTCGTCGTCGTCACCCTGCGGGCCCTGGCCCTGGCGCTGGCTGTTGTCCTGGCCGCCGCCCTGCTGGTTGCGCTGGCGGTTGTCCTGGCCACGGCCGTCGCGGTTGCCCTGACGGTTGCCGCCCTGGTCACCGCGGTCGCCCCGCTCGCCGCGGTCGCCACGCTCACGCTGCTGGCCGCCCTGCTCGGGCGAACCCGCGGCGCGGTTGGAGCCGCGACGACGACGGCTGCGGCCGCCCTCTTCCTGCTGCGGCTGGCCGTCCTGCGGCGCTCCGTTGTCCTGCTGCGCGGGCCGCTCGGCGGCGGGCGCGGCGCCGTTCTCCGAAACCTTCTCGGCCTTCTCCGCACGAGGAGCCTCGGCCGGAGCGGCTTCCGCCTTCGGGGCCTCCTGCTTCGGGGCCTCGGTCTTGGGCGCTTCGGCCTTCGGGGCCTTGCGCGGTGCGTCGATCCCCTCGAGCGGAAGCGTTTCGCTCGCCGCGGCGGGGGTCTTGCGCTTGGTCTTGCCCTGGCGCTCGCGGATGGCCGCGATCAGATCGCCCTTGCGCATGCCCGTCGTCTCGCCGATGCCAAGGTCCCCAGCGATCGAGCGCAGTTCGGCGACGGTCTTGCCGGTCAATCCGCCGACCGTGCGCTTGGGAGCGACGACGCCGTTCGACTCGGCGGCGCCACCTTCGACGTCGCTCAAAAGATCGGTGTTGCTCACAAATGTCCTTCCTGACCGATCCACGCCTCCAGGTGGATCAGCGGACCGCCGCTCGCGTCCGATTGCGAAACGGCGTAATTGGCCCCCGATACGGGCGATCAGCTCCTCGGCCGTGTTGAACACAGCTAGAAGGCCTCCAGCACAGGGATTTGCGTCCTCCAAACGGAGGAAGCGGAATTCGGCACCGCCGGAACCGGGAACCCGCCTGCGTCCATCCGCTACTCCCCGCTTGCCAGGCGGTGTACGGAACTGGCGGATCAACGAAGGATGCGGGCCAAGGATGACACTGGTCACCTGGACCGGCACCGGGTGCGGAAACGCACGGTGATCGAACGCCCCCGAGGGTAGACCGCGCCACGGTCCGGTGCAACAACCACCCCCCGCGTGGCGGGGCGGGGCTCCGGCATGTGACCGAGGCTTTACTGAGCCGCAACCTGAACGCCGCCCGGATCGATCGGCAGCTCGGTGACGTCGAAAGACGTAACGTCGACGCCCGCCGGGAGTATTCCCTCGGTCGTCAGCGCGAGCACCGTCGGACCGGCCCCGGAGATGGCCGCGGCCACCCCTTCGGCCCGCAGCGCGCGCACCAATTCGCTGCTCGCCGGGTACGCGGACGCGCGGTAATGCTGATGGAGCCGATCTTCGGTCGCGGAGAGCAACAGGTCGGGGCGCGCGGTCAGCGCGTGCACCGCGAGCGCCGCGCGACCGGCCGTGAACGCCGCGTCGGCGTGCGGGACCCGCTCGGGCAGGAGCCCACGGGTGGCGTCGGTCGAGGACCGCAGCGCCGGGACGGCGACCACGGGCCGGATGTCGTGATGCGGCTGGAGCCGTTCGGCGCGGAACCGCTCGCCCTCGTTCCACGCCACCACGAAGCCGCCCAGCAGGCTCGCCGCGGCGTTGTCGGCGTGTCCCTCGAACTCGGCCGCCAACTGGAGGGCGTCGTCGTCCAGGGGCTTCTCAGCCAGCGCGTACGCCGCCGCGACCCCGGTCACCACGGCGGACGCGGACGAGCCGAGGCCGCGGGCGTGCGGGATGGCGTTGAAACAGCGCAGGTGCACGCCGGGCGGCCGGAGACCGAGGTGCTCGCAACCGCGCCGGAAGGCCCGCACGACCAGATGCGATTCGTCGGTCGGGACGTCGTCCACGCCGCCCGCGCCGACGTCGGTCACCTCGATCTTGAGCCCGGCGTCGGTGATCTGGAGTTCGACGCGGTCGTACAGCGCGAGCGCCAGGCCGAGCGCGTCGAACCCCGGGCCGAGATTCGCCGAAGACGCCGGGACCTTGATCTTGAGCAGGGTCATCGCAGGTCCAGCGCGGCGGCGACGGCGGTCGGGTCGACGGCGAGCGGCTCGACCTCGACGTTGCCCTCCAGCGCCGTGGCCGGATCCTTCAGACCGTGCCCCGTGACGGTGCACACAACGGTCGAGCCCTTCGGCAGGCGGCCGTCCGCGGACGTCGCGAGCAGGCCCGCGACGCTGGTCGCCGAGGCGGGCTCCACGAACACGCCTTCCTTGCGGGCCAGCAGCCGGTACGCCTCGAGGATCTTCTCGTCGGTGATCGCCTCGAACAGCCCGGCGGACGCGTTCTTCGCCTTCATCGCGCCGTCCCAGGAAGCGGGGCTGCCGATGCGGATCGCGGTCGCGATCGTGTCCGGATCGGCCACCGGCTCGCCGTGCACCAGCGGCGCGGCACCCGCCGCCTGGAAACCGAACATGCGCGGGGTGTTCTTCACCACACCGTCGCCCGCGTACTCGGAATATCCGGCCCAGTAGGCGGTGATGTTGCCCGCGTTGCCGACCGGCAGGCAGTGGATGTCCGGTGCCCGGCCGAGCACGTCGCAGATCTCGAACGCGGCCGACTTCTGGCCGGCGATACGCACCGGGTTGACCGAGTTGACCAGGGTCACCGGGTAGTCGATCGCGGTTTTCTGCGCCAGTTCGAGGCAGTCGTCGAAGTTGCCGTCCACCTGCAGGATCCGCGCGCCGTGCAGCACGGCCTGGGCGAGTTTGCCCATCGCGATCTTGCCCTGCGGGACGAGCACCGCGCAGGTGAGCCCGGCGCGGGCCGCGTACGCCGCGGCCGAGGCGGAGGTGTTGCCGGTGGAGGCGCAGATGACCGCCTTGAGCCCGCTGGCGAGCGCGTGCGTGATGGCCACGGTCATCCCGCGGTCCTTGAACGACCCGGTGGGGTTCGCGCCTTCGACCTTGAGGTGGACCTCGCAGCCGGTGAGTTCCGAGAGATGCGGCGCGGGCAGCAGCGGGGTGTTGCCTTCGCCGAGCGTGATCACCTTCGCGCCGGACGGGACCGGGATCCGGTCGGGGTAAGCCTGGATGATTCCTGGCCATGGTTGGGGAATCACTGGTCTTCGCCTTCCACACGCATCACACTGACGACCTGGTTCACCACATCGAGTTTGGCAATGTCGTCCACAGTGGACCGCAATGCCGCGTCCGGCGCCAGGTGGGTGACCACGACCAGGCTGGCCGTGTCGTTCGCGTCGCGCTGGCGCACGGCGGCGATGCTGACACCGTGCCCGGCGAACGCCTGGGCCACCTGGGCGAGGACGCCCGCTCGATCGGCCACGTCGAGACTGACGTGGTACCGCGTCGGCGTCTGGCCCATCGGCCTGACCGGGAGCGCGGCATGCGCGGATTCGCGCGGGCCACGGCCGCCGACGACCCGGTTTCGAGCCACCGCGACGAGGTCGCCGAGCACGGCACTCGCGGTCGGCGCGCCACCGGCGCCCTGACCGTAGAACATGAGCTCACCGGCGGCGTCGGCCTCGACGTAGACGGCGTTGTACGCGCCGCCGACCCCGGCGAGCTGGTGGCCGCGCGGGATCATCACCGGATGCACGCGCGCCGAAACGGATTCGGTGCCGTCGTCGGCGGTGACGCGCTCGCAGATGGCGAGCAGTTTCACCGTGCGGCCCAGCACCTTCGCCGCGGCGAGATCCGACGCGGTGACGTCGGCGATGCCCTCGCGGTGCACGTCGGACGCGGTCACGCGGGTGTGGAACGCGAGCGAGGCGAGGATCGCGGCCTTGGACGCGGCGTCGTAGCCGTCGACGTCGGCCGTCGGGTCCGCCTCGGCATATCCGAGCCTGCTGGCCTCTTCCAGCGTTTCCGCGTAGCCGGCGCCGGTGGAGTCCATCGCGGAAAGGATGTAGTTGGTGGTGCCGTTGACGATGCCCATCACGCGGGTGATGCGGTCACCGGCCAGCGATTCGCGCAGCGGGCGCAGCAGCGGGATCGCCCCGGCCACGGCGGCCTCGAAATAGAGGTCGACGCCTGCCGCGTCGGCGGCCTCGAACAGTTCCGCGGAATGCTCGGCCAGCAGCGCTTTGTTCGCCGTGACAACGGATTTCCCGGCCTTGAGCGCGTCGAGCAGCCACTGCCGCACCGGCTCGATGCCGCCGACCAGTTCGACGACGACGTCGACGTCCGGGGAGGTCACGAGCTTCGTCACGTCGGACGTCACCAGCTCCGGCGGCAGCTCGGGGTGCTTGTCGGGGCGCCGCACCGCGATACCGGCCAGCTCCACCCTGGCGCCCGCCCTGGCGGCGAGCTCCCCGGCCTGCTCGGTGAGCAGCCGGACGACCTCGCCACCGACCGTCCCGCAGCCGAGCAGGGCGACCCTGATCACGCGTCCGTCTACAGTAGACACTTGCTAGACCTCCAGGCGCAGCATGTCGTCCGTCGTCTCCCGCCGCAGCAGCACGCGGGCGCTGCCGTTGCGCACGGCCACCACCGCGGGCCGCGGCTGCCGGTTGTACCCGCTGGCCATCGAGTAGCAGTACGCCCCGGTGGCCGCCACGGCGAGCAGGTCGCCGGGAGCAAGGGTGTCGGGCAGCCAGCAGTCACGGACGACGATGTCGCCGGACTCACAGTGTTTTCCCACGACCCGGGACAGCGCGGCACCCACCTGGCCGTCCCCGTCGTCGTCGGCCGACCGGGATACGAGACGGCAGTCGTACACCGCGTCGTAAAGGGCGGTGCGGATGTTGTCGCTCATCCCGCCGTCGACGCTGACGTAACGCCGGGCGGCCTTGTCGCCGAGCGAGACGTCCTTGATGGTGCCGACCTCGTACAGCGTGATCGTGCCGGGACCGGCGATGGCGCGGCCGGGCTCACCGGCGATCTTCGGCACCGGAAGGCCCGCGTACTCGCATTCCTTGCGGACGATCTCGCGGATCTGCGTGATCATCTGCGCGGGCGGCGGCGGGTTGTCCTTGTCGGTGTAGGCGATACCGAAACCACCGCCGAGGTCGACGATCGACAGCTGGTCGAGCAGTTCGGGGCCGTGCTCCTTGCCGAGTTCGGCCAGCAGGCCGACCACGCGGCGGGCCGCGACCTCGAAACCGTCGGCGTCGAAGATCTGCGAACCGATGTGGCTGTGCAGGCCGATCAGCTTGAGCGAAGGCGCGTTGAGCACCCGGCGCACGGCCTCGGCCGCGTCACCGGAGGCCAGCGAGAAACCGAACTTCTGGTCCTCGTGCGCGGTCGCGATGAATTCGTGGGTGTGCGCCTCGACGCCGACGGTGACCCGGATGAGGACGTTCTGCACGATGTCGTGCCGGGCGGCGACGTCGGCCAGCCGCGCGATCTCGTAGTAGGAGTCGACCACGACCGTGCCGACGCCGGCTTCGACGGCGGCTTCCAGTTCCCACAGCGCCTTGTTGTTGCCGTGGAAGGTGATCCGCTCGGCCGGGAAGTTCGCGCGCTGCGCCACGGCGAGTTCGCCGCCGCTGCAGACGTCCAGGCTCAGCCCCTGTTCGGCCACCCAGCGGGCGATCTCGATGGACAGGAACGCCTTGGACGCGTAGTGCACGAGCGCCGGGTCGTCGAACGCCTCGGCGTAGTCGGCGCACCGTGACTTGAAGTCGGCCTCGTCGACGACGAACAGCGGAGTGCCGTACTTCTCGGCGAGTTCGCGGACGTCGACACCCGCGATGCGGACGACGCCGTCACCGCCGCGGAAAGTGTTGCGGGGCCAGACTTTCGGGTACAGCCTGTCGAGTTCTTCCGGACTCGACGGCGGGAAACCGGAGGCGTCGGCGTGGGGGTAGACGTCGGCGTGGCGGGGGCCCGCGGGGTGAGCCATTCTGGGTTACATCCGTTCCGGAGCAGAGACACCGAGCACGTTGAGGCCGTTCGCCAGCACCTGGCGGGCGGCCTGGCACAGCGCGAGCCGGGCGAACGTGAGGGGGGTGGCCTCCTCGTCGCCCTGGGGAAGAACACGGCCGACCGTGTAGAACTTGTGGTACGCGCCGGCGAGCTCTTCGAGGTACCGGGCGACGCGGTGCGGTTCGCGCAGCTGTGCGGCCCGGCGGAGGACGGTCGGGAATTCGCCGATCGTGCGGATCAGATCGCCCTCGGCGGGCAGCGTAAGCAGTCCGAAGTCGACTTCGCCATCGGATTTCAGCCCCAGGTCGGAAGCGTTGCGCTGCAACGAGGCCAGCCGCGCGTGGGCGTACTGGACGTAGTAGACCGGGTTGTCGTTGGAGTGCTTGCGCAGCAGGTCGAGGTCGATGTCCAAAGTGGAATCGACGGAGTAGCGGATCAGCTCGTAGCGCGCCGCGTCCACCCCGACGGTGCCGACGAGGTCCTCCATGGTGATCACGGTGCCGGCGCGCTTGCTCATCCGGACCGGTTTGCCCTCGGAGACCAGGTTGACCATCTGGCCGATCAGCACCTCGACGACGGCCGGGTCGTCACCGAAGGCGGCCGCGGCGGCCTTGAGCCGGGCGATGTAACCGTGGTGGTCCGCGCCGAGCATGTAGATGCACAGGTCGAAACCGCGTTTGCGCTTGTCCTGGAAGTAGGCGAGGTCACCGGCGATGTAGGCCGGGTTGCCGTCCTTCTTGATGACGACGCGGTCCTTGTCGTCGCCGTGCTCCTTGGACTTGAGCCACCAGGCGCCGTCCTCGAAGTACAGGTTCCCGGAGTCCTTCAGCTGCTGGACCGAGGTCGCCACGGCGCCGGACTCGTGCAGCGAGTTCTCGTGGAAGTAGACGTCGAAATCGGTGCCGAAATCATGCAGGCTCTGCTTGATCTCGGAGAACATGAGCTCGATGCCGACCCGGCGGAAGGTCTCGGCCCGCTCGTCGTCGGGCAGCGACAGCGCGCTCGGCTCCTGCCGGATGACCTCGGCGGCGATGTCGTTGATGTAGCCACCCGCGTAGCCGTCCTCGGGGGCGGGCTCGCCCTTGGCGGCGGCGATCAGGGAGCGGACGAAGCGGTCGATCTGCGCGCCGTGGTCGTTGAAGTAGTACTCGCGGGTGACCAGGCCGCCCTGCGCGGACAGCACGCGGCCCAGCGCGTCGCCGACCGCGGCCCAGCGGGTGCCGCCGAGGTGGATCGGGCCGGTCGGGTTCGCCGAAACGAACTCGAGGTTGATCTTGACGCCCGCCAGCGCGTCGCCGAGGCCGTACTTCTCGCCGGCGTCGAGCACCTGCTGGACGATCTGGCCCTGCGCGTCGGCGGCGAGCCGCAGGTTGAGGAAGCCCGGCCCGGCGACCTCGGCCGAGTCGATGCCGTCGGTGGCCGAGAGCGCCTCGGCCAGCGCGTCGGCGAAGTCGCGGGGCTTCATGCCCGCCTTCTTGGCCACCTGCAGCGCCAGGTTGGTCGCGTAATCGCCGTGCTCGGGATTGCGGGGACGCTCGATCGTCACCTTCTCCGGCAGCACGGAATCGTCGAGGCCGCGCGCGGTGAGAACCTGCACGGCGGAGTTACGGACCAGGTCGGCGAGAGCTGCGGGAGTCACTCGCGGAATTCTAGGTGTGACCTGGTCCGGGCTTCGCAGCGACCGCCGGAAGGTGTGAGCCAAGCCGGTGATCTTCGAACTGTTCACGGTGATCAGACGCGCGGTCTCTACACTGGCCCGCGCAGGGACCACCCCCTTCGGAGAACGCAGGAGCCATGGCTAACGGGACAACCAGAAAAAAGGGCGCGTCGTCGAAGAACGCGATGAAGGCCGCCCGTAGTTCCGTCGTGTCCAAGAAGGGCACGCCCTGGGGCACGATCATCGCCGTCGTCGCGATCGTCGTCCTGGCTGCCTCGGTGGTCACCTATTACATGGTCGCTTCGGCGCCCAAGCGTGAGCAGAAGACCCGCGAAGAGGCCGCGGCCGCCTTCGCCCCCTCTCAGCAGGACCCGGACCCGTCGAAGCGGATCCCGGGCGTGACCACGGCCACCTACGAGGGTTCCGTGCACGTCACGGCCGCCGAGCGCGTCGCCTACGACAAGACCCCGCCCTTCGGTGGCCCGCACGACCAGGCCTGGGCCGCGTGCAACGGCGTCGTCTACGAGAAGGCCGTCCGCAACGAGAACATGGTCCACGGTCTCGAACACGGCGCGGTCTGGATCGCCTACAACCCGGCGCAGATCTCCGGTGAGGCGCTCGACCTGCTGAAGGTGCGCGTCGAGGGCAAGCCGTACACGGTGATGTCGCCGTACCCGAACCTGGACAAGCCGATCTCGCTGCAGTCCTGGGGCCACCAGCTGAAGCTGGACTCCGCCTCCGACGAGCGGATCGACCAGTTCATCGCCGCCCTGCGCACCAACCCGTACGGCGCGTACCCCGAGCGTGACGCCACCTGTGACGCGCAGATCGAGCCGGGCGACTTCGACCCGACCCCGCCGGGGCCGGGCGCGAAGCCGATGGACTACAAGGGCACCGCGGGCACGCAGCAGGACCAGCCCGGCGCCGGTCAGAGCGGCGTGCCGTCCGCGCCCGCCACCCAGCCCTCGGCGCCCGCGAGCAAGTAGTGAGCCAAGTGGACCCCGATCTCCAGGAAGAAGTCTCACGGTCGGCCAAGAGCCGATGGCTGGTGATCGGGGCCGCCCTGGTCGTCATGCTGATCCTCGGCTTCGGCCTCGGCGCGCTGACGACCAGGCTGATCGACTCCGAGCCGGAGCAGAAGACCCCGGGCACGGGCTCGGTCGAGGTCGGCTTCGCGCAGGACATGTCGGTGCACCACCTCCAGGCCGTCACCATGGCGGGCTGGGCGCGGGACCACACGAACGATCCGGCGATCAAGACCCTCGCGTTCGACATCGAGCGCACGCAGACCGGCCAGGTCGGCCGGATGAAGGGCTGGCTCGGCCTTTGGGGCCAGCCCGAGCAGACGACCGGCGCCTACATGACCTGGATGACCGAGCCGATGGCCGGTCACGGCGGGCACGGTGGCGCCGACATGAAGCCGTCGAACGGCGCCCCGATGCCGGGGATGGCGACGTCGGCCGAACTCGCGAAACTGCGGTCGCTGACCGGCAAGGAGATGGACGTCTTCTTCCTGCAGCTGATGCTCCGGCACCACATGGGCGGAACGGAGATGGCTCAGTACGGCTACGACCACACGTCGATCGCCGACGTGAAGTCGCTGACGCAGAGCATGCTCGTTTCGCAGGGCGCGGAAATGACCCTCATGAAGGGCCTGCTCCAGGAGCGCGGCGCCGCTCCCCTCCCCGCCTGACGCATTTCGTCCTCTGAATGCGGTAGTTCGCTTTGCCGACTACCGCATTCAGAGGACGAAATGCGTGGTTACCAGGACAGTTCCTGGCAGCGTTTAGCGCACTGGGGCACTTCTATCTGCAGCGTCGCGTGCTCGATCGAGTAGCGGTTCGCCAGGAGGTTCTGGGCCTCGGTGAGCACCTCGGCCTGCTCGACGGTCGGTGCGATGGTGAGGTGCGCCGAAGCGACCTCCATCCCCGAAGTCAACGTCCAGACGTGCAGGTCGTGAACGTCCTCGACGCCCTTCAGCCCGCCGAGTTCGGCCTGGATGCCGGCGACGTCGACGCCCTTGGGCGCGTGCTGGAACAGGATCCGCAGCGCGCGCCGGGCGAGGGCGTAGGTGCGGGGCAGGACGAACAGGCCGATCGCGACACCGATGATCGGGTCGGCGTAACGCCAGCCGGTCAGCAGCGTGATCGCACCGCTCAGCAGCACACCGACGGAGCCGATCAGGTCGGCGAGGACTTCGAGGTACGCGCCCCGGACGTTGATGCTCTCTTCCGCGCCCTTGCGCAGGATCATGAAGGAGACGATGTTCGCGACGAGGCCCGCGGCCGCGGCCAGCAGGACAGGCAGGCCGGGCACGGCGGGCGGGTCACTGATCCGGCCGATGGCCTCGACCAGGACGTACCCCGCGACGCCGAACAGCAGGATGGCGTTGCCCAGCGCCGCGAGCACTTCGGCGCGGTAGAAGCCGAATGTCCTGGTGAGCGTCGGGCCGCTGCGCCGGGCGAGCAGGATGGCCGCCAGCGCCATGCCGACGCCGAGGACGTCGGTGAACATGTGGGCGGCGTCGGAGATGAGCGCGAGCGAGCCGGTGGCGAACCCGACGATGAACTCCATGACCATGAAGCCGGCGCCGATGACCAGCGCGATCGTCAGGCTCTTGAGGTAGCGGCCTGACGCGCTCGACGGCGCGGCCGTCCCATGCCCGTGCCCGTGACCCATTGCTCCGCCTCTCGTGAAGTCGACAGGCCGAATATATTGTCACATGCGCATATGTGCAATACAGGTGAGCCTAAGTTCACCCTGTCTTAAGCCACACAAGGAAGCCATCCCCCAGGAGGGCCTTCCCGAAACCTGAAACCGCCACGCACCGCTACCGAAGCGACCGGAAGAACCCCCGCAACTGGCCGACGAAGGCCTCGGGCTGCTCGAACGCGGCGAAGTGACCGCCCTCGGCCAGCACCTCGTACCAGCGAAGATCGGTGTAGCGCAGCTCCGCCCAGCGCCGGGACGGCCGGATGATCTCGCGGGGGAAGATGGAGATACCCGAAGGAACTTCAACGGGGCTGACGTCGCGCTCCTTGTTCTCCCAGTAGATCCGCGCCGATGAGGCCGCCGTCGCGGTGAACCAGTAGACGGAGATCGCGTCGAGCATCTGCCGCCACGACAGCGCGCTCTCCGGCGAGCCGTCGTTGTCGGTCCATTCCCAGAACTTCTCGGCGATCCACGCGGCCTGCGCGACCGGCGAGTCGGTGAGCCCGTAGCCCACCGTCTGCGGACGCGTCGCCTGCTGTTGCGCGTACGCCGATCCGACGGCGCGAAACCGCGCCAGGTCGCCGATCGCCGCCCTCTCCTCTGCCGTCGGCTCGCCGAGAACGGACCCGTCGTACGGGACGCCCGCCATGTTCACGTGGACGCCGATCAGCCGCTCCGGGGCCACCTTGGCGAGCATGTTCGTCACCCCGGCGCCCCAGTCACCACCCTGCGCGGCGTACCGCTCGTACCCGAGCCGTCCCATCAGCTCGTCCCAAGCCCGGGCGATGCGCTCGACGTTCCACCCCGGCGACGACGGTTTGTCACTCCAGCCGAACCCCGGCAGCGACGGCGCCACGACGTGGAACGCGTCCGCGGGATCGCCCCCGTGCGCGGCGGGATCGGTCAGCGGCCCGAGCACGTCGAGGAACTCCACGACCGAACCCGGCCAGCCGTGCGTGAGCACGAGCGGTGTCGCGTCCGGCTCCGGCGAGCGAACGTGCAGGAAGTGGATCCCGAGACCATCCACAGTGGTCTTGAAGCCCGGGAAAGCGTTGACCCGGGCGGCCAATCCGAAGTCGTAGTCCTCCGCCCAATACCGGCACAACTCCCGCGCGAACTCCAGCGGGACACCCTGTTCCCAGTCGTCGACAGTGGCGGGCTCGGGCCAGCGCGTCGCGCGCAGCCGGGTGCGCAGGTCTTCGATGTCGGATTCAGGGATCCTCACCTCGAACGGTTCGATCACCAGGTCCTCCCAGTTCGTCGATGCCACCAACGCTACGCATTTCCGATGCCTGCCGGCTCACTCTTGCGAAAGACCTGGTCAGAGGGGCCCCTGGCCGCCTCGTCGAACATCACGCCGGTTAACGACCACCACTCGCGAGAGCCCACGGGGACATGCGCTAAGCTTCCAACGTCGCTCAGGCGGCAACGCCCTCGTAGCTCAGGGGATAGAGCACTGCCCTCCGGAGGCAGGTGTCGCAGGTTCGAATCCTGCCGAGGGCACACAGTTGGACCGCGTTTTCAGCAGGTCGCCACGGCGATCTTCATGACATCTCATCAGAGTCTGGCCGCCCACGCCTCGAAGAGGGCCGATGCCAGCCAATGACCGTCTACGAAGGTCATGTGCTCGGCGCTGACGCCACGACCGCCATCAGAACGACGCTTCGGGTCCGCTCCTCGCGCCAGCAAGTAAGCCGTCACGTCCACGTGCAGCGGCTCGCCCGTCTGCGCGTGACTGTCGATCTCGACGTCGATGGCATGGTGCAGCAGCGTGAGGCCACCGTGCTCTTCGTGGATGTCGGCGCCGCCGTCGAGGAGTTCACGAAGCAGCGGAAGGTCGCACATCTCGACAGCCCGGTGAGCGGGGCTCAGATCGTTCACACCCAGCGTCCTGAATCGGACTCGATACTTTTTATCGAGCTCAGCAGAGAGACAAAGTCGACACCGGCCGCCATGCCTTGGCCAGCATCAGCGTCCAGTTTCGGTACCTGCAATTGAACACCCACTCCACCGTGCCGGAAAACCCCTCCACACGTTCGGAGATACCTCTCCGAACGACCGCGGACGGCTCAAGACAGCACTGCTTCCGAGACAAGCCATCGAGTTCGGATCAGGATCCGGCGATGACCCGGACGCCGGCGATCAGGCGGTCGATGTGCTCGGGCGTCGTGCCGATGCCGATGCTCGCGCGCACCGCCGTCCGCGCGGTCGCGCCCGCCTGGTCCAGCAGCCGCCGGGTGAACGGGTGGGCGCAGAACAGGCCGTCGCGCACACCGATGCCGAACTCGTCGGCCAGCCGGGTGGACACGGCGCGCGTCTCGACGCCGTCGACGGTGAACGACACGATGCCCAGCCTGTCCGGCCAGCCGCCGCCCAGGATCCGGACCGCGGGGATCTTCGCCAGGCCGTCGTGCAGCCGGGTCGTCAGCGCGTCCTCTTCGGCTCGGAGTGTGTCCAGGTCCGCCGCCGCGAGCGCATCGCACGCCGTCGCCAGCGCCACCGCGCCGATGACGTTCGGGGAGCCCGCCTCGTGTCGCGCGGCGCCTGCCGCCCACTCGACGTCGCCGGGTCCGCCACCGACGTGGGCGGTGGCCCCGCCACCCACGAGGTACGGCCGCGCGCGGTCCAGCCAGTCGGCCCGGCCCGCGAGTACGCCGACGCCGAACGGGGCGTACAGCTTGTGGCCGGAGAAAGCCACGTAGTCGAGGCCGAGCGCGGCGACGTCGATCCGCCGGTGCGGTGCGAGCTGGGCGGCGTCGACCGCGATGCGGGCACCGAAACGATGGGCGGTGGCGGCCAGGTCGGCGAGCGGCCAGACCTCGCCGGTCACGTTGGACGCGCCGGTGACGGCCAGCAGGACCGGACGTCCGGCGGCCCGCGCGGTGAGCGCCGCCTCGACGGCGGAAACCGCTCCCGCCGGTGACGAAGGCGCCGGGAGCCGGACGACGTCGTTCCACGGCAAGAGGTTCGCGTGGTGTTCGCCTTCGAACGTGACGACCAGGGTGTCCGACGGCACGGCGTGGGCCAGCAGGTTCAGCGCGTCGGTGGTGTTGCGGGTGAACACGACCACGTCGTCGGCGCGGCAGCCGAGGAACGCGGCGACCGAAGCACGGGCGAGTTCGTACTTTTCCGTGCACAGGCGCGAAAGCGCGCCCGCGCCCCGGTGCACGCTGGCGTAGAGCGGGAGCAGTTCTCCCACGACGTCGGCCACTTCGCGCAGGCAGGGCGCGCTGGCCGCGTAGTCCAGGTTGGCGTAGGCGATCTTCGTGCCGTCGGCCAGCCCTACCTTGACGTCGGAGCCCAGCACTCCCAGTGTGTTCCCACTCATCACGAAGCTCCTTCGAAGATCCACGGCGAAAGGGCGATCGCGCAGCCGTTCCGTTCGAACCGCCCGGGATGGCGTGAGACGAGGCCGCCCAGATCGCGCCGGACGGGCACCGCGATCGAGCCCAGCCCGCTTTCCCAGTCCGCCACCGGCCGGGTGCCCAGCGCCTTGGTGATCGCGTCCGGCAGTTCTTCCCTCGGGGGTACGGGAATGTCCAGCTTCGCGCACAGCGCCTCGACGTCTTCGGTCACGATCGCCAGCAGCCCGTCGGCTGCGGCGAAGACGCCATCGACGGCGGCGGGTGACGGCTCACGCAGGAGGGCGTCGGCCGCGGCGAGCAGTGACGTCGTGACCGAGCCGCCCCGGCCGGTGCGCTGACGGGCCACCAGCGCGGCCAGGATCCCTTCCGCCGAAACGAATCCGCCCGCGATGTCCACCATGATCATCAAGGTCGGGCGCGGCGGTTCGCCGGCGGGCGTCAGCGCGTCGGCCACCCCGGAGTAGGCCTGGACCATGTAGTCCGTACCGGCGGGCGGCCGCTTCCCCAGCGCGTCGCCCCAGCCGCAGGCGGCCGCGTAGACCAGTCCGGGGTTCACCGCGTGCATGGCGGTCGCGTCCAGGCCGAGTTCGACGTCCTTGCCCGGTGCCCAGTTGTGCAGGAACACGTCGGCGTCGCGGATCAGGTCCATGACCTCGTCGCGACCCGCGGCCGCTTTGAAGTCGATCTCGGCGATCCGCTTGCCGTCGTTGAGCACACGGAACTTCGCCGAGCAGTCCCCGGCCATCGGCGGCATCCCCCGCAGCGGATCGCCGCCCGGCGGTTCGATCCGGGTGACGGTCGCGCCGAGCATCGACAGCAGCCGGGTCGCCAGCGGGCCCTGCACCCGGCGGGTCGATTCGACGACGTGGACGCCGGCGAGCGGCAGACCGGCGTCGGCGTCGGATCCCGGCGGCGCCGCCCGCCCGGCCCGGAGTGTCCACGGGGGCAAGCCCGCGTCCGGATCCGCGCGTCGCTCGGCGACTGTCCGAACAGGACAGACGTGCATTCCGGTCGCGGCCGCGATCGCGCGGATCTCCTCGAACGACGTGGACTCGGCCGCCTCGTGCAGCTCACGCGGGAGCACCGCCGACGCGCGCTCGTAACGGAGGAGGAACGGCCGCCAGCCACGGGCGATCGCCCGCTGCGGCGTCCCCAAAGAGGCCCAGAATGCTTGCCATGCCTCACCGCTGAAGGACTCGACCTCGAACGCGATCCCGTCGGCGGAGACGAACGGTGGCCGCGCCGTCGACGGCAGGTCTTCGTAGCCTTCGGGGTCCTCGTCCGCGGTGGCCGCGGCGATGTACTGCCCGACGGCGAGCAATGCGACACCGTCCGCGTCGAGCTCGATGCGGGACACGGGGTTTCCGCGCAGTTGAGCCAACGTCGCGGCCAGCATGCCCTGAACGGTGGCGATCCCGGTGAGGATCGAAACGTAGTCGACACCCAGCGGCCGCGGCTGCGCCTCCGACCGTCCGTGCACCGCCATGATCCCGCAGCCCGCCTGCACGAGATTCTCCGAGAACGGCCCGCGCAAGCCGGCCTCGACCGAGACACCCGGCCCATTCAGGCCGAACGGACCCGGCGGCCCGCCACCGACGTCGGCTTCCAGCATCCGCAGCCGGTCGAGAACCGTCTCGACGACCGGGCCGGATCCGGGGAGCCGGGCTTGGAAACCCCTCAAGGGCGCGGAAAACGACACGGCGAACCTCCATGCTGGAACGGCCTGGCGTCCGCTTGTGGCGGACACCAGGCCGGCGAATCGAGGAACAAGGGACTAGACCGGAACCGATTCCTCACGCGGCCGCGGCAGCGCGGCAGCGGCCTTGCGGGCGGCACGGCGCTTGATGACCCGCTCACCCCAGTTCATCAACGGACGTTCCAGCACGTAGTACGAGATCGTCGACAGGATGATCGTGCCGACCAGGGTGACCAGCTGCAGTTCCCAGAAGCCGGTACCGGCGCGGATCAGCATCAGCGGCATCGGCTCGCCGTTGAAGTACGCGTTCGGCTTCTGCAGGTAGAAATGCATCACCGCGAACTGCCACAGGTAGACGCCGTAGGAGATCTTGCCGATGAACAGGATCACCCGGTTGGTGAACACGGCGCGGATCAGGCGCGACTCGGGTCCGGGCGCGACCATCGAAAGCAACAAGCTCGCCGAGAGAATGGCCAACAGGCCGTAGAAGATCCCTAGCGCCGTGAGACTGTAGTAGTCGTCCATGCCGATCTCGCTGCCGGGACGGGCACAGTTGATCAGCAGGCAGGTCAGCGCGATGCCCAGGAACAGGACGCGGTGGCGGCCGGCGAAGGTGAGCAGCTTGGGCGCCTCGTTCGGCGAGGCCTTCTGCAACTCCAGCCAGATCGCGATGACCATGCCGATCGCGACCTCCGGCATCAGGCCCATCGGGTACCAGAACAGCGCACGGGTACCGAGGCCGTTCATCTGCGAGTACAGCAGCCAGGCGACACCGGCGGCGAACAGCAGCGGCACGGGGAGCATCATCCGGTACGCCCGCGCCCGCGCGGTCTTGCCGCGGGAGGCGAACTTGAACGTCGCCCAGGCCAGCAGTGGCAGCAGGAGGTAGAACTGCGCCATGTCCGGCACGGTCCAGGTGATCTCCATGCCGTTGCTCCAGCCGTCCCAGTCGTAGATGTGCAGCAACGCCAACGGCCGGAAGACGTCCCACACACTGTCGATCTGCTGGAGGTTCAGCGCGATGAGGACCACGAAGTACATCACGTAGTACGCGGGGAGCAGGCGCAGCACACGGCGGATGACGGTGCCTTCGCGTTTGCGCGGGGTTCCGTTGATGACCGACTTCGCGAACCCCTGGTAGACGAACATGCCCGTGAGCACGAAGAAGACGCCCGCGAAGATCTGCAGGCCACCGGTGAAGAACCCGCCGACGGCGCTGGTCGACGCGATCGTGCCGCCGAGTTCCTTGGTGCCCAGCACCCCCGCGATCATCGCGACATGTGTGAAGAGCAGGGCCAGCGCGCAGACCCCGCGCAAACCGTCGACGGCCAGATAGCGTTGTTTGGCCGGCTTTTCCGCGGCTGCGGGCGGCCCGCCTTGCCGCGTTGCGGTAACGCTCATTGTGCGTCCTTTCTCCCAAAGCGATGGGGGTGAACCGCGTTCGAGCATTTCCACGTCACGCGGCGGAACCCGGGCCGGAAACCGGCTGCACTGCAAGGTTCGCATTGTGGGGAGGGGCTCGTCTTATTCCATTCTGCGAGAATGCGCGGCGTGAAAAAAGCTCGTGAGTGGCAAGGAGGGTTAGAACCGTCCTTACCACTCACGAGCAGGTGTCAGGCAGCTTCTTCTTCGAGCCGTCGCGCGATGTCGGCCCGCAGCACCTTCTTGTCGATCTTGCCGATCGGGGTGCGCGGCATCGCGTCGACGATCACCAGCCGTTCGGGGAGTTTGAACCGGGCGACCCCCGCCGTCTCCATGACGTCGATGACGTCCTGCAGTGCGACGGAGGTGCCGGGCGTCGGCACGACGTAGAGGCAGCCGCGCTCTCCGAGCACCGGGTCCGGCATCGCGACCGAGGCCGCCATCTCCACCGAATCCAGCTGATAGGCGAAGGATTCGACCTCCTCGGCCGCGATCTTCTCGCCGCCTCGGTTGATCACGTCCTTGGTACGCCCTTCGACGACGACGTAGCCGTCCGGGCGCAGCCGCACGACGTCACCCGTGCGGTACCAGCCGTCCGGAGTGAAGGCGCGCTCATTGTGTTCGGGCGCGCGGTAGTAGCCGCGGATCGTGTACGGGCCGCGGGTGATCAGCTCGCCCTGCTCGTCCGGCGGGACCGGGTTCCCGTCGGGGTCGACGACGCGCAGCTCGTCGGCCGGGTTGATCGGGCGCCCCTGGGTGTCGCAGGTGATGTCGAACGGGTCGTCCAGCCGGGTGAGGTTGGTGAGCCCCTCCGCCATCCCGTAACCCTGCTGCAGCGTGCAACCGAACACCGAGCTGATCTGGCGGACCAGCTGATCCTGCAGCCGCGCGGCGCCCAGCGTCAGCACCTTGAACGAGGACAGGTCGTGGTGCTTGTCGGCTTCGCGGTATTCGAGCCAGCGCACCACGATCGCCGGCACCACCGACGTCACCGTCGCGCGTTCGGCTTCGATCGCGCCCAGCGAGTCCCGAGGGGACGGCGACGGCGAGACGACCACCCGGCCGCCCGCCCACAGCACGCCGAGGATCGCGCTCAGCGGGTAGTTGTGCCCGAACGGCAGTACGGCGAGATACACCGACGACGCGTCGAAGCCGAACGCGTCGGCGGATCCGTCGACGTAGCAGGCGTAGTCGTCGTGAGTGCGTGCGATGAGCTTCGGCAGACCCGTGGTGCCACCGGAAAGGATCAGCAGCGCGACCGACCGCGGATCGGGCGTCAGCGCGTCCAGTTCGGCGCGCGCGGCGGCCGGATCCGAAGCCGGGGCGCACAGCGCACGCAGGTCCACGTGCCCGTCGCGGACGTCACCGGCGACGATGACGTGCTCGATGGTCTCGGCACCGGCGGCGATCCCGGCCGCCAGCTCCTGGTGGTCGAAGTCCTTCACCCGGTCCGGCACGGCGATCGCGCGCGCCTCGGACAGCTCGGCAAGGTAGGACAGTTCGTGCCTGCGGTGCTGGATCAGCGCCATCACCGGGATCACGCCGAGCCGGAAGCACGCCAGCGTCAGCACGACGAACTCCCAGCCGTTGGGCAGCTGGACCAGGAGCCGGTCGTCGGGCCGGAGTCCCAGCGCTCGCAGCCGCTGGGCGGCACCGTCCACACGGGACAGGAGCTCGGCGTAGGTCAGCCGGAAGTCGCCGTCGGTCAGCGCCTCGACGTCCGGGGTCGCGTCGGCGGCGGCCACGAAGCGCGACGCGAGCGCCTGGCCCTTCCAGTGGCCTTCGGCGACGTAACGCTCGACGAGGTCGGCGGGCCAGGGCACCGTTCCCGCGCGGCTCGGCTGGACAGGTTTCGAGGGCACGACGGCCTCCCTTTCTTGGGGAATCATCCGAAGCGGGCGGGCATGGACTTGGCGCCGTTGACGAAGTTCGACTCGAGCCGGGTCACCGGCCCGGTCAGGCGCAGGCTGGGCAGATGCGGCAACAGTTCGGTCAGCAGCGTCGTCATCTCCAGCCGGGCCAGATGCGCGCCGAGGCAGAAATGCGGGCCGATACCGAAGGACAGGTGCGGATTGGGGTCGCGGCCGAGGTCGAGGCGGTCCGGGTCGGTGAACACGGCCGGATCGCGGTTGGCCGAGGTGTAGTAGACGACGACCTTGTCGCCCTCGGCGACCGGCTGCCCGGCGATCTCCGTGTCCCGCACGGCGGTGCGGCGGAACTGCATGATCGGCGTGACCCAGCGGATCAGCTCGTCGACCGCGGTGGCCACCGGCACCTCACCGGACACCAGCCGGTCGCGTTCGGCCGGGTTGTTCACCAGTGCCTCCAGCGAACCGGAAATCAGGTGACGGGTGGTCTCGTTGCCCGCGACCACCAGTAGCAGCCAGAAGCTGCAGAACTCCCGGTCCGACAGGTGTTTCCCGTCGACCTCGGCGTTGACCAGGCGGCTGATCAGGTCGTCGGTCGGGGTTTCGCGCCGGTTCAGGCCGAGCTTCATCGCGTAGGCGAACGCCTCCGCGAACGTCCGGCGGTAGGCCTCGACGTCGCCGCCGCCGAACTCCGGATCGTCGAAGCCGACCAGCGCGTTGCTCCAGCGGTAGAGCAGGTGCCGGTCCTCCGGCGGGAATCCGAGCAGGTCGCAGAGGACCAGGAGCGGCAGCTCGGCGGCGAAATCGGCGACGGCGTCGAACTCCGCGCCGTCAGTGACCTTCTCCACCAGCCGCCGGGCGTGCCCGGCGATGCTGTCGCTCAAACCGCGGACGGATTTGGGGGTGAACACCGTCGCGACCAGACGGCGGATCCGGACGTGCTCGGGGCCGTCCATGCTGACCAGCAGCTGTCGGGTCTGCTTGAGATCGCCAGGGGTGCGTGGGTCGGGCAGGAAGGCGCCCTTGGCCGCGGAAGAGAACTCCTCCGGGCGCCGCGACACCGAGTAGACGTCGTCGTACCGGGTCACCGCCCAATACCCGGAGCCGCGCTGAGTGGTACTGCCGGCGCTGGAATGCCTGGTCAGCAACGGTTCCGGGGTCCACGCCACCGGCTCGGTCTCCCGGCGGCGGGCGAACTCCGCGTGCGGCACGCCTTCGGCGAACGTCGCGGGATGCGCGATGTCGGGCCGCTCGATCCCGATCGCCGCGAAACTCTTGCGCAGCACGTCCTTGCGGAGTTTGCCGGTCGCTTCACGGGGCAGCCGCGGGATGACGTGGTACGACCTCGGTGTCTTGAACCCCGCCAAAGACTTGCGGCAGAACGGGTCCAGCACGGCGAACAGGTCTTCGGGCGCGTCGGCGGTGACCTCCACGACGGCGGCCACGCGCTCGCCGAACTCGTCGTCGGGGACGCCGATGACCGCGACGTCGTGGACCGCGGGATGGTTGATCAGCACGGCCTCGATCTCGGCCGGGTAGACGTTCACCCCGCCGGAGACGATCATGTCCTGCGCGCGCCCGGTGAGATAGAGGAAACCGTCCTCGTCGAGATGGCCGACGTCGCCAAAGGTGAAGGTGCCCGGCTCCAGATGCGCGGACCGCGTCTTCTCCGGGGCGTTGTGATACGAGAAGCTCTGCCCTTTGACCCGCCGGACGAACACCTGCCCGGTGGCGCCCGTCGGCTGCGGAGTGCCGTCCTCGCCGAGGATCACGATCTCGTTCGGTGGCACGGCCTTGCCGACGCTTCCGGGGTGCGCGAGCCAGTCGCGAGAGCCGGTGAGCGTGACGGCGCCGCCCTCGGTGGCGCCGTAGTACTCCGTCAGGACGGGGCCCCACCAGTCGATCATCCGGCGTTTGACGTCCGGCGAGCACGGCCCGCCGCCGTGCCACACGCGACCGAGGCTCTCCCCCGAGAACCGCGCGCGGACCTCGTCCGGCAGCCGCAGCAGGCGGATGAACTGGGTCGGCACGAGATGCGCGGCGGTGATCCGCTCCCGGTCGATGATGTCCAAAGTGGACTCGGGATCGAAGGACCGGCGGATCACCAGTGTCGAGCCCAGCAGGAGCCCGAGCAGCGAGAAGAACAACTGGGACGAGTGGTACCAGGGCCCGTCGAGCAGGCACCGTTCGCGCGACGGGACGTCGAGGACGACGTGCGCGTACCGCGTCAGCTTCGCCACCCTGGAGAACGGCGCGCCGACCACGAACAGGCCGTTCACCACGCCTTTCGGCGCCCCGGTTGTCCCCGACGTGTACAACATCGTGGCGCCGCAGGTCTGCCCTTCCGGCTCGGCCGCGGACATCAGCGCCAGCAACGGTTCCACCGCTTCGAACCCGGACTCGGCCGCGGAACCGGTGACCAGCAGCGTCGTGCATTCCCCGGTGGACCGGGCCACCGCGCGGCCCGCCGTTTCGGCGTACGACGGCTCGACCACCAGGGCCTTGCTGCCGGAATCCGAGACGATGTAGGCGATCTCGGGATCGGTGAGGTGCCAGTTGATCGGCACCACGGTGATCCCGGAATGCAGACACGCCAAGAGGACCTCGAAGGTCTCCCGGCGGTTGCCGAGTACACAGGCCAGCCGGTCTCCCTCGCCGAGCCCGCGGTCCCGCAGCAGGGCGATCCAACGGTTCACCCGCTCCCCCAGCAGGCGCCAGCCGACCGCGCCCGCCTCGTCGACGATCGCGGTCCCGGCACCGCCCTCGGCGATGTAGTCGTTCAGTAGAGCCGGCATGACCTTCCCCTCAGTCGAGCAAATCCGGTTGGCGCCGCACCAGATCGGCGTACAACGGCCGGAAGTTGAGCCGCCCCATCCCCGGCGTCCCGATGGTCGACGCGGTGTGCCGCGCGACCTCGGGCTCGATCTTCACCGGATTCCCGGCCGCCTCCGCGAGCAACTGCACGTGACACGAGCTGTCCATGGTGGTGAACCACCAGGCCGCCTCCTGCACCGTGCCGCCGACCGTGAGCAGCCCGTGATTGCGCAGGATCACCGCCTTGCCGGTGCCGAGCCGGACCGCGATCCGTTTGCCCTCGTCGGAATCCAGCACCACGCCGCCGAATTCGTCGAAGACCTCGTGGTCCTCGTAGAACGCGCACGCGTCCTGGGTGATCGGGTCGAGTTTGCGGCCGAGCGCCGCCCACGCGCGCCCGTAGGTGGAATGCGCGTGCGCGACCGCGACGACGTCGGGCCGCGCGGCGTGGACGTGCGAGTGGATGACGAACCCGGCCGGGTTGATCCGCCCGTCGCCCTCGACGATCTCGCCCCGGCTGTCGACCAGCAGCAGATCGCTGACCCGCACGTGTCCGAAGTGGACACCGAACGGATTGATCCAGAACCGGTCGGGGTCGCCGGGATCGCGGGCGGTCACGTGCCCGCCCGCGCCCTCGTCGAAACCGCGTACCGCGAACAGCCGCATGGTCGCCGCCAGCCGTTGTTTGCGGTAGAGCCGTTCCTCTTCGACGGTCCTCATCCGCAGCCGCCCGGACTGTCCCAGTCGTAGGCGGCGCCCTCGTCCAGCAGTTCGGACGGCACGCCGTACCACTGATCGGTGGGCAGTTCGGTGACCGTGGCTTCCTGGTCCTCGCTCATGCCGCACGCTCCTCTCGCACCGTCGGCCGCCAGACCCCGAGGAAGCCGTCCAGCCGGTCGAATCCCCAGTAGCGGTGGCGGCCCCATTTGAAGTAGGGGATGCCAAAGATGTCGTCGAGATAGGCCTGGTAGAGGCAATCGACGCCCTCGGCGCGGATCTCCGGGTCGTCGACCGCGCCGACGGCCAGCTCCGGATCGAGCCCGGCCTGCTCGGCCGCCGCCCGCACGACATCGGGCTCGCAGATGTTGTCACCGCGGCCCCAGCGCGCCTCGTTCAGCGCGTCGTAGAACGGCCACTCGACGCCCTCGCGGCGTGCCCGCAGCCAGGCCAGATGCGGCAGCTCCCACCACGGCTCGATGTCGATCGGCCAGGCCATCTTGCGGCCCTGCGCCTCGGCGATCCGTTTGGTGTCCATCAGCATGTACAGATGCTTCGCGCGGCTCATCTGCACGTAGTGGAACTCGCCGCCGCGCTCGTCGAGGCCGGCGCCGGTCACCGTGTCCGGATCCCAGTACGGGTAGCACTCCAGCTGTTCGAGAGCGCCGGGCATCTCGTCGCGCAGCTTGTTGATCGCGAGCCAGCTGTACGGGCTGCGCAGCGAGAAGTACAGCTTGGCGGGCCGGCTCACGTCCGGTCCCCGATCAGCGCGTGCACGACACCCTCGTCCAGTTCGGCCATGCCGCCCGCGCCCGGCCCGGCCGCGATGGCGTAGCCGTGCAGGATCTGGGCGGTGGCGACCGGGACGAGCTCCTGTCCACGTTGGACATAGCAGTCCATGCGGCCGTCGAACATGACGCCGCGCAGGATGTCGGTGACGGTGAAGACGGTGTGCACCGTCTCCTCCATCCGCGCGTCCTCCAGCAGCCGCACGCGGGCGCGGGAGACGACCGGGATCCAGGCGCGTTCGGACAGCATGCGGCCGACGGAAATACCGCGGTCGGCCAGGTACCGGTCGACGACCTCCTCCAGCGTCCGGACGAACCCGGAGTGCTGGACGCGGTCGGAGTAGTGGCAATAGAAGTACGGGGCACGCCACGACCACAGGAACGCGCCAGGCGACGCTGTCAGCACTGATTCGGCGGTCTCCCCGCTGGGAATCGCCAGCCGCTCCACAGTGGACTCCAGCGCCGGGACCTCCAGGTGCGCCAAGGCCTCCGGAGCGGCGGCCCGGGTGTCGGCGGCCCGCTCGCGGACGAGTGCGAGGGTGACCTTGCCGCGCAGCACGGTGACCTTCTCGCCGCCGCGGACCACCGAGAGCTGGACGTTCAGCTTGTCGCCGCGGCCGGGCGTGACCTCGACCTCGACCTCGTCGTCGAGTTCCAGCACCGCGGGCAGCTGCACCGAGCAGTCCACGATCTCCGCGCCGAGACCGTGCTCCAGGAAGAGGTCGCGCGCGCTCGTGCCCTGGTCTCGCAGCCACTGCAGGACACCCTGCTCGACCAGGTACATGAAGTGCTTGAAACCGATCCAGGTGCGGATGTTGGCGCCCTCGAACGCGGGGCGGCCGTGCGTGACGGTCCGGCTTGGCCGCAGGACTGCGGTCATCGGAGTTCACCTACCTTCGGAAGGGTCCGGACGTCTTCGACGAGGCCGGTCACCTCGGCCGCGGCGTACCGGGCGTAGCGGACGTGGAAGAAGTGGTCACCGCGGTCGAGCGTGTGCAGCGTCGCGCCCGGCATACCGTCGGCGAGGGCGCGCGCGGATTCGGCGGGCAGCGTCGGGTCCAGGCCGCCGACCAGCACCTTCGTCGGGATCTCGACGTTGCCGAGCTGGAGGTCGGCGCTCGCGGCGTAGCGGTCGAACACCGCCGCGAAGCCGAGCGGGCCGGCCCGGTTCAGCGCTATCTTCACCATGCCGTCGACGACCTCGGGGTCCAGCGAGGCCGCTCGTTTGCCGAGCCGGGCGCGGACACCCTCGCCGACGTGGGCGGTGAACGTCTCGCGGGAGCGTTCGAACATCCGCCAGGTCACCTCGTAACGGGGCAGGCGGTAGAAGGGGCAGAACAACGCCACCGACGAACCGACGCGCGGGTCGAGCGCGCACATCAGCTCCAGCGCGGCGTTGGCGCCGAACGAATGCGCCACGAGGACGTCCGGGGTGGCGCCGACCATGTCCAGTCCGTCGCCGAGCCATTTGCCGAAGGAGCGGTTGCGCCAGCGGAAGTCGTTGCCCGCCTTCCACGGCAGCTCCAGCGAAACGATCCGGTAGCCCTGATCGAGATGCGCGGCCAGTGGCGTCCAGCTCTTCCAGTGGCCTTCCATCCCGTGCGCGAACAGCACCAGCGGCGCACCGGGCCTGCCGGGCGCGATCGTGTGCGCCTTCACCGCCGAACCGTTCACCGGAACCCCATCTCATCGCTGTACTCGGTGACGGTGACCGACGGCCCGCCGTCCGGACGCCGCGGGCCGATGCCCACGCGGCCTTCGCCTTCCGTGACGGCGAGGTGGGCGGCGAGCGCGAGCTCCACGACCCCGTGCGCGCCGTAGAAGTCGCCCCATCGTTCCTTGACGTCGAAGCCATCGGGGCCGACCGTGCGCCGCACGGCCTCGCTTGGGGCGACGTCGACCACGACGTGCCCGGAGTTTTCGCGCCAGGGTTCGAGGATCGCGCACGCGCTCCCCGCGCGCAGCGGCCCGTCGTGCAGGATCGAGGCGATCTCGTCGTCGGGCTCGGCCCCGACGAGCACCACCCGCGTGGCCCGGCCGGAGCGCAGCAGCAGGCTCGCCATCCGCAGGCCGGCGTGCCCGGCCGTGCTGCCGGAACACAGCATCAGGTTCGGCCCGCCGAAGCCGAACCACAGTGCGACCGTGCTGGCCACGACGTTCGGCGAGACGTTGGGCGCGTCGAGCACGCTCACCGCCCGGCCGCCTTCCGCGTCGACCGCGCGCGTGACCTTCGCGACCGTCTCGACGTTGCCGAGGTTGCTGCACGCGACCACCGCGGTGCCGGTTTCGATCGGCCCGGTGGCCCGCTGCCCCGGTTCCCAGCCGAGGGCGCGATGGACCGCGCACAACGCCAGGCGGGTCGAAGGTTCCTTGTACAGCAGGCCTTTCCGTCCGAGTACGGTGGCGGCCTTCTCCGGCGGCGCGCCGTCGAACTCCGCGATCCCCGGCAGGTGCAGGCTCCAGCCCGTGAGGAGCAGGCGGGTCTCCCTCTCGCGGCCGGTCATGCCCGCTCCAGCAGTGTGACGGCGTTGACCCCGCCGAAGCCGAACGCGTTGACCTGCACCAGCTCCGGCCGTGCGGCGACCGCTTCGCCGATGACCAGGCGCAGTCCGGTCGCCTCGTCGAGCGGCTCGGAAAGGCCGGTGACCGCGGGCACCTCACCGGAGGCGAAGATCCGCAGCGCGACGTCCACATTGACCAGTGCGGCGCTGCCGGAGGTGTGCCCAGTGGCCCCCTTGACCGCGGTGACGAACGGGTTCCCACCGCCACCGAGGACGACCTTGCGCAGCGCCTCGCATTCGACCGGGTCGTTGAGCGCGGTACCGGTCGCGTGCGCCACCACCACGTCCACATCGGACGGTATGCGGCCCGCACGCGTGTAGGCGTCGGACATCGCGCGGGCGATGCCCTCGATGTCCGGCGCCGTGGCGTGGTAGGCGTCGCAGGAGAGGCCGGTCGCGGTGACCTTGCCGAGCGCCTGGCCCGCCCAGGTCTCGGGCACGACGACGAGCACCGCCGCGCCCTCGCCGAGGAGCACGCCGGTGCGGTCGCGATCGAACGGGCGCACCCGCTCGGTCGGTTCCTCGGCCACCCGGCCGATCATGGCGAGCATCGACCGCGTCATCGCGTCGGCGGCGGCGACCACGACGGCGTCGCATTCGCCCAGTTCCAGCAGGTCCTGCGCGAGCGCGAGCACGTGGCCGCCCGCGCTGCACGCGTTGACGACGGTGGTCACGTCCGTGACGCCGGGCAGTGCCGCGGCCACGACGTCGGCGAAGTCCAGCCGATCGGCGGGCACGGTCTCCCCGGTGAGCGCCAGCCGTTCCACCGCGGACAGCTCACGCAGTCCCGTGCCGACGAGGACGGCGACCCGCTGGGTGGCGGTGTCCACACCGGACTGTGCGACGGCTTCCTTCAGGCACTCGGCGAGAAGCCGTCCCGCGCGGAACGGCTCGTCGGCCAGGTCGGCGTGGTAGCCGTAGGCGACATTCAGCTTTTCCGGATCGCCGTATCGGAGCGGTGAGACGCCGCAGGCGCCGCGAAGCAGGCCCTCGAACGTCTCCGCTCCCGAACCAAGGCAGGTGCGCACCGCGCTACCCGCGATCAGGACCGCCATCGGCGTACCTCCTCACGATGGCGGCGCCGACAGCGCCGTCCGCGCCCCGCGCGGTGAGCAGGCAAAGCCCGCCGGGCCGGGCATCGCGCTCTTCGGCGAGCAGGACGCCCAGCGCCACCGCGCCCGAAGCCGCGTCGCATTCGCCGAACAGCCGTTTGACCATGACCCGCTCCGGACGGTGGCCGAGTGCCCGGACGATCGGGCCGTACTCACGCCGGTCATCGTCGTCGGCCTCGCCGGTGTACACAGTGGACACTTCGGATGGATCCGCGCCCGCCTTCGCCAGCACCCGGTGCACACATCCGGCGAGCGCGGTCTCGGCGGCGTCCCCACCGCCCGGCCCGTACGCCGTGGTGACCGCGAGGACTCCGGCGCGCTGCCGCGTGCCCGCCCATTCCGGCGTGTCTTCCTTGGCGAGCACGAACATCCCGGCCGCCTCACCGGCGGCGACGACCTCGGTCGCCCCGGTCAACTGTGTCGACCACGCGCGGTGCGGCGTGAACTCTTCCACCGCGCCGGCGACCACGACGTCGACATGGCCGCGGTCGATGGCGTTGCCGGCGTAGCGCAGGGCGTTCAGGAAACCGAGGGTGCCGCCCGCGATGGTGGTGTTCACCCCGCGCAGGCCGAACCGGATCGCGACCTGCCCGGCGGCGCAGTTCATCACCGTGTTCGGGAACAGCATCGGGTTGACCAGGTACGGCTTCTCCTGCACGAGGGTCTCGCGCGTGTAGTCGCTGGTGGACTTGAAGCTGCCCAGCGAAGTCCCGAGCACCACACCGATCCGCGGCCGGACCTCGTCGTCGAGGGTGACCCCGGCCTCGCGCAGCGCCTCCTGGCAGCACACCACGGCGAGCCCGGTGGCCCGGTCGAAGGTGCTGGTTCCCTTGCGTCCCAGATGTTCCCGCGGGCTGAAACTCGGCAGGAAGTGCCCATTCTCCGCGGGTAACGGCTCTTCGTAGAGATCGCCGATCTCCTGGCCCTTATGGACTTGACCGGCCTCGGCCAGTTCGAGCCGCTTCGCCAGCGCGTCCACGCCGACGCCCGCGGAGGTCAGCGCGCTCCAGCCGGTCACCACCACACCGCTCATTCTGGCGCTCCCAACATCACGATGGCGTTGTTGCCACCGAAGGCGAAACCGTCGTTCTGGACCACCCGCACGTTCGCCTGCCGGGCCGCGTTCGGCACCGGGTCGACGCCCAGTTCCGGGTCTTCGGTGGTCCAGTTGACCGTGGGCGGCAGGAATCCGCGGTCGATCGCGATGGTCGAGGCGATCGCCCCGAACCCGCAGGCCGCGCCCATGGTGTGGCCGAGCATCGACTTGATCGAGCTGATCGGCGGCGGCCGCTCGCCGAACACTTCGAGCACCGCCTTGCTCTCGACCAGGTCGTTCACCTGCGTGCCGGTGCCGTGCGCGCAGATGTAGTCCACATCGGACGGTGAGATCCCGGAATTGCGGTGCGCGATGCGCATGCATTCCGCGACCGTCGGCGCGTCCGGCGTGACCGGGTGGATGGCGTCGCAGTTGACGCCGTACCCGAGCAGTTCCGCGTAGATCGTGGCGCCCCGTTTCGTGGCGTGCTCCAAGGTCTCCAGTGCGAGCACGGCGCCGCCCTCGCCGGTGAGGATGCCGGCGCGGTCCTTGTCGAACGGGGTGCAGGCGTCCTTCGCCAGCGCGCCGAGCCGGTAGAAACCGGCGTGCGCCCAGCGGCACACCGAATCGGCGCCGCCGGCGAAGACGACGTCGGCCTCGCCACCGGCCAGCAGGTCGTAGGCGTAGCCGATCGCGTAGTTGCTCGCCGAGCAGGCGGTCGCGATGGTCAGCGACTCCCCGGAGAGCTCCAGTTCCTCGCTGACCGCGTTCGCCAGCCGGTTGGCGGGCAGCTGGGTCAGCAGGGCCGGGTCCTGCGCGGCGAATCCGCCGTCGATGATCTGTTCGGTGAGCGCCTCCGCGACCGCGGACTCACCACTGGTGGTGCCCATGATCGCGTGGGCACGCCCCGGCGACACCGACGTCAGGTCGAGCCGGGCGTCGGCCACCGCCAGCCGCGCGGCGCTCGCCGCGAACTGGCTGGACCGGCCCCAGCTCGCCGGGTCGACCCGGCGGAGCTGGGCACCCGGATCGAAGGTCTGGACCTCACCCGCGTTCCGGTGCGGGAACCCGGCCGGGTCGAAGCTGGTGATGGGCGAGATCCCGGATCGGCCGGTGCGGAGCGCCTCGGCGAACGCGGCGATCCCGATCCCGATGCTCGACACCGGGCCGACCCCGGTAACGACAACGCGGGCCACGGTTCATCCCTTCTTGACGGAGTGCCGGATCAGGGCGTCGTTGACCGCCTTGAGCGTGCGCAGCTCGGGCAGTTCGGCCTGCGGGATCTCGATCTTGTACTGCTTGTCGATCCGGGCGAGGATCTCGATGGCGCGCAGGGAGTCGGCCTCGTAGTCGTCGATGAAGTCCCCGTTGTCCTCGAGTTCCTCGGGCTCGAGCTCGAGCACCTCGGCGACCAGCTCGCGGAGCTCCTCGAGCTGGGTGTCGGTCTGCGTCATGACGATCCTCCGGTTTCGTTGTCCCGTGCGGTTCTCACGCCGCGGGCCGCACAGGGCGCCGCGTCGCGGTCAGGGTGGTGACGGTGGCGATCAGGCGATCCCCGGCCCAGGTCCGGCCGGTGGCGAAGGCCGTGTCGGCCAGCACCGACTCCAGGCGGACCTCGTGGCGGAGCACGTCACCAGGGCGGGCGGCACCCGTGAACCGATAGTCACGGGCACCGATGAACATCAACGTCGTGTCGTCGTCCTCGACCGGCGCGCGGCCGTCGAGCCAGAGCAGCGCGGCGCTCTGCCCGAACGACTCGATCATCAGCGACTTCGGGTAGTCGTACCGGCTGGCCGGCGCGCCGTCGGGAATCCCCGCGTAGCACGGCTCGGTGCCGGTGACCGCCTTGATCGTCACGATCGACTCGCCGGGGACCAGCTCCAGCACTCGGTCGACCAGCAGCAGCGGATACCGCTGCGGGAGCAGGACCCGGATGTCGTGATGCTCGGTCATTCCGCGTCCTCCTCGAAGGTCGCCCGGATCTTCGCCGTCGTCGTCTCGCCGAGGGCGGCCTTCCCGGTGACGTCCCAGCCGTCCTCGGTGCGCTTCGCGGTGGCCGTGAGGACCATGCGGTCGCCGTCGAGCACCGGGGCGAGGAAGCGGACGGACCGGACGGTGCGCAGCCGGGCGTTCGCGGCCTCGCGCATCGCCTGCTCCAGCGTTTCGATGACGAAGATGCCGGGGTACACGGCCTGGCCGGGAAAATGCCCGCGCAGGTTGGGTTCCTTGCCGTCCACGGTGATCTGGGCGAGAAGTTCGAGGTCGTCCCCACACGCACGGACGTCCAGCAGGTCGACCGCCCGCAACGGTGCGGCGTAGTCGGGAAGCCCGGTCACAGCGTGATCCCCCCGTCGACCTGCAGCACCTGTCCGGTGATGTAGGAGGCGCGGTCGGAGACCAGGAACGCGACCAGTTCGGCGACGTCCTCCCCGGTGCCGAACCGCTTGACCGGGATCTGGGTCAGCGCCTTGGCGCGCTGCTTGTCGCCGAGGGCGCCGGTCATGTCGGTCTCGATGAAACCGGGCGCGACGACGTTGACCCGCACGCCGTGCCCTGCGACCTCCTTGGCCAGCGACTTGCTGAAGCCGATGATCCCGGCCTTGCTGGCGGAGTAGGCGGTCTGGCCCGCGTGGCCGTAGACGCCGGCGACCGAGGACATGTTGACCACGACGCCGCCGCGGTTCTTCATGAACCGGAAGGCCATGGCGCGACAGAAGTTCCAGGTGCCGGTGAGATTCGTGTCGAGCACCGCGTGCCAGTCCTCGGCGTTGGCGAGCACCAGCGGGCTGTCCTTGGTGATACCGGCGTTGTTGACCAGCAGATCGATCGTGCCGAGCTTCTCTTCGGCGTCCTTCACGAATCGCTCGACGGCTTCGGAATCGGTGACATCGCATTCCGCGAAATAGGAGGGAACGCCGATCGCGGCGATGTCCTCTTCGGTTTCCGCCGACGCCGCACTCGCTTTCGAAAAACAGCCGGCGACGGCGTAGCCCTCCTGGGCCAGCCGCAGCGCCACGGCCCGGCCGATCCCTCGTGAAGCCCCGGTGATCAGGGCCCGGTGGTGCTCCGCCACGACGCCTCCTCGTTTTCCAGCACACTTTGTTTTCATTTTATGAAGCGCGGCGCAAACTGTTCTTCTCATCGTTTGCCGCGAGCTCCGAAAGCACTTCTTCGGTATCCGCGCCCGGTCGCGGCGCACCACGACGGACCTTCGTCGGAGTACGGGAGAACTTCACCGCGGGCCCGACGATCGGTGCGACGGATCCGTTGCTCAGCACCGTTTCCTGCAACATCGCCCGCGCCTTGACGTGTTCGTCGGCGACGGCTTCGGTGAGCGTGCGCACCGGTGCGGCGACGAGACCGCGACCGTTCAGCACTTCGAGCGCCTCGGCCAGTGGACGTCCCGCGCACCAGCCCGCGACGATCGCGTTGACCGCGTCCCGATTGGCCAGCCGTTCGGGCGCCGTGCCGAATCCCTCGGCGCGGCCGAGCTCCGGCCTGCCGATGATCTCGGCGAGCGCGCGCCAATGCCGGTTGATGGCGACGGCGAGGTACAGATGGCCGTCGGCGCACGCGTAGACGTTGGCCGGGACGACGAAATCCGTCTCGTTGCCGACCCTCTGCGGCGGAGCGCCCGTCGCCGCCAGCGTCGGCAATCCGCTGCTGCTGGCGAGCAGACAGTCCACCATGGACACGTCGACGTGCTGTCCCTCGCCGGTCCGGTTCCGGTGTGTCAGCGCGGCGAGGCCGCCGATCGCCGCGTGCAGGCCCGCCAGTTCGTCGGCGAGGAACGTCGGCGCACGCACCGGCGGGCCTTCGGGAATACCGTTGAGCGACATCCAGCCCGCCGCGGCCTGGATCGCGGGATCGTAGGCGGGCAGATGCGATTTCGGGCCGTACTGCCCGAAACCGGACACCGACACGAACACGATGTCCTCGCGCGCCGCGCGGCAGGCCTCGTAGCCGGCGCCCCAGCCGTCGAGCGTCCCGGGTTTGTAGTTCTCGACCACGATGTCCGCGTGCGCCACCAGTTCCAGGAACCGGGCGCGGTCGGCGTCGTCACGCAGATCCAGGCCCGCGCTGCGTTTGTTGCGGTGCACGGTTTCCCGGAACCACGACAGACCGGTGCCGGGGATGTTCGGCGGCACCTCGCCGTCGTGGCCGTCGGCGAGCTCGACGCGGACGACGTCCGCCCCCATGTCCGCCATGACACAGGTGGCGAGCGGGCCGGACCAGACCTTGGTCACGTCCAGGACGCGCACACCTTCCAGCGGGCCGACCGAACCGGCGCGCGCCCGGCGGAAGAAGTCTTCTTCGCGCATGGTCAAAGCCTTTCCAGCAGTGAGGCGGTGCCGAGTGAACCGCCGCAGCACATGGTGATCAGCGCGGTCGAAGTGTCGGTGCGTTCGAGTTCGTGCAGTGCCGTCACCAGCAGCCGGGTCCCGGTCGCGCCGAGGGGGTGGCCGAGCGCGATGGCGCCGCCGTTGACGTTGACGCGGTCGATGTCCGCTCCGTGCGCCTTGGCCCAGTTCAGCACCACCCCGGCGAACGCCTCGTTCACCTCGCAGATGTCCACATCGGACAGTCGGCGACCGGTCTTGCGCAGCACCCGTTCGGTGGCGACCACGGGCCCGTCGAGCAGGTAGTACGGATCCGCGCCGGTGACGACCTGGCCGACCAGCCGCGCCCGCGGGGTCAAGCCCAGCGCGCGGGCTTTCCCGTACGACATCCAGAGGATGGCGGCCGCCCCGTCGGAGATCTGCGAAGTCGATCCGGCGGTGTGCACGGCCCCCTCGACGTTGGGGCGCAACGCGGCGAGCCCTTCGAGCGTGGTGTCGCGGACGCCTTCGTCGCGGGTGACCGAACCGACCGGGGAGACCTCGCGATCGAACCGGCCTTCCGCCCACGCTCGCGCCGCCCGCTGCTGGGAAAGGAGGCCGTAGTCGTCGGCGTCCGCGCGGCCGATGCCCTCCCGCGCGGCGATCCGCTCGGCGCCGCCGAACTGTGCCTTCGGCGGGTCTTCCCACGGGTAGTCGGAAGTCTTGTAGTGCCCTGGTCCCTGGTAGAGGTTCGTCCCGATCGGCACCCGGCTCATCGACTCGACACCGCAGGCGATCCCGGTGTCGATGGCGTCCGCGGCGATCAGCGCGGAGATCAGGTGGTTGGCCTGCTGGGCCGAGCCACAGGAAACGTCCACTGTGGAGCAACCGACGGCCGGGTCGTGGCCGGAGTTGAGCCAGGCGTTGCGGGTGACGTTGAGGCTCTGCTCGCCGGACTGGGTCACGCAGCCGCCGATGATCTGCTCGACGTCGCCGGGTTCGATGCCGGCGCGGGCGATGACCTCCAGCTGGACGTGCCGCATCAGCTCGACGGCCTTGAGCCCGGCGAGCACCCCACCGCGTTTGCCGAGCGGGGTGCGGACGGCGGAGACGATGACCGGGGTCCGGTCGTTCAGCGCGGCCACGCGGGTACCTGCCTCTCCACCGGACGCGGTGCCCGGCTCCACCATCGTGGTGCGGCCCACGACGGGGGAACGTCTCTCGGATTGCGGTGCCGACCGGGGGTTCTCCGTAGTTGCGGGAATGGTTCGCGTACCCCCTCACGATCATCGGCGCTGGCTATGGTGCGTACATGCGGCTGGACGACAGCGAAGATCAAGCGGCATTCCGGGCGGGCCTGAAAGCCTGGCTCGCCGAACAGTTACCCGAAGCCACGCCGAGCGCGCCTCGTACGTGGTCCGCCGACGAACTGCGCGCCTGGAGCAAGGCGTTGCACGCGGCCGGATACGCCGGTCTGACCTGGCCCGCCGAACACGGCGGACGCGGCCTTTCCCCGTCGTACCAAGCGATCTACGCCGAGGAGAGCGCACTGGCCGAGGCGCCGGACCACGCCGGGGTGATCGGCCTCGGCATGGTCGGCCCCGCGATCGTCCACTATGGAACGGACGCGCAGAAGGCCGAGCACCTCCCCCGGATCCTTTCCGGGGAAACGATCTTCTGCCAGGGCTTTTCCGAGCCGGACGCCGGTTCGGATCTCGCCTCGGTGCGCACCCGGGCCCGCCGCGTCGACGGCGGCTACGTCGTCGACGGCGAAAAGGTCTGGTCCTCCTACGCCCATTTGGCCGACCATTGCCTGCTGCTCGCCCGCACCGATCCGGACGCGGCCAAACACCGCGGCCTGACCTGTTTCCTGCTCGACATGCGCGCACCCGGTGTCGAGGTGCGGCCGCTGCGTCAGCTTTCCGGCGACACCGACTTCAACCAGATCCTGCTGAACGGCGTCGAAATCCCCGACCACTGCGTACTCGGTGAACCAGGACAGGGCTGGCGGGTCGCGCTGACCACCCTCGCGCACGAACGCGGCACGTTCGGCATCACCCTCACCGCCCGGCTGGCCGTGCAGCTCGACAGGCTGGTCAAGACCGCCAAGGCGTGCGGCGGCGGCACCGACCCCCGGGTCCGTGCCGAGATCGCCGAGCTGTACGTCGACCTGCAGGGCCTGCGGTTCACCGGCTACCGCGCGCTGGCCGCGATGGAGCGGACCGGCGAGCCGGGACCGGAGAGCTCGATCCTGAAACTGCGCTGGTCGCAGGCGAACCAGCGGGTGAGCGCGCTCGCCCTGCGGCTGCTGGGCACGGGCGCGGCGGCCGACGGGGCCGACGCCTTCTGGGGCGGCTACTGGCAGCACCAGCGGTTGCGCAGCCGGGCCAACAGCATCGAGGGCGGGACGTCGGAGATCCTTCGCGGGATCGTCGCGGAGCGGGTCCTCGGCCTGCCGAAATCACGTTAGGGGCGACCGATGGACTTCGCGTTGACCGAGGATCAAGCCGGGCTCAAGGCCGCCGCCCGCACCTACCTCGAGGACACGTACGGCTTCGAGCGGATCGCGTCGCTGGCCGACGACGGCGGGCAGGACCTCGCCGCCTGGCCGGAGCTGGTCCGGCAAGGCTGGCTGGATCCGGACCTCGGCCTGGCCGAACTCGTCCTGCTGGCCGAAGAAGGCGGGCGCGCCCTGCATCCGGTCCCCTGGTTCGCCACCGCCGGGCTCGCACTGCCGGTGTACCAGACGGCCGGCGTCGAACAGCCGGGCCCGGCGACGCTCGCCGACGGCTCCGGCACCTGCCGCGCGACCCGTCGCGACGACAGCTGGCGGCTGGACGGCGCGGTGCAGGCCGTCCTGCACGCCGACGTCGCCGCCGAGCTCGTGGTCGCGGCTCGCACTCCGGCCGGGGTGGCGCTGTTCGGTGTCAGTCCCGCTGCCGCTTCGATTTCCGCGCGCGACGGCGTAGATCCGCTCCGGGCGACGTCGGACGTCGCGCTGGCCGGCGCCGAGGGCAGGCTGCTGGTCGGGCCGCCTTCCGCCGCACCGCTGCTCATTGCGATCCGGAGCCGGGCGACCACGCTGCTGGCGGGCGAGGCCATCGGCGTCGCCGACCGGGCGCTGGCGATCGCCGTCGACCACGCGAAGACGCGGTCGCAGTTCGAGCGCCCCATCGGTTCGTTCCAGGCGGTGAGCCAGCAGCTCGCCGACGGGTACGCCGAGGTCGAGCTCGCGCGGTCGCTGGCCTACCGCGCCGCTGCCGCCCCCACCGCGGAAGCGGTCGCGTGCGCCGCCCACGCCGCGGGCCGCGCGGCGATCACCGTCTGCGAGACGGCGATCCAGGTCTGCGGCGGAATGGGCGTCACCTGGGAATTCCCGCTGCACCGCTGGTTCCGGCGCGCGCTGTGGCTGGAGGCGGAACTCGCCCCGGGACCGTTGGAAGCGATCGCGCACTCACTGTTCGGGGAGCACTCATGAGCCTGCAACTGCACTGGTTCCTGCCGTCGCACGGCGACGGACGGGAGGTCGCCAAGACCGCCGACGGTGTCGCGGCCCCCGGCGCCCGCCGCGAACCGGACCTCGAATACCTGACCCAGGTCGCGCTCGCCGCGGACCGCTTCGGGTTCACCGGGATGCTCACGCCGTTCGGGTTGTTCTGCGAGGACCCGTGGGTCGTCGCATCGGCGCTCGTGGGTGCGACGCGGTCGGTGAAATTCATGATCGCGCTGCGGCCGGGGTTCATCTCGCCGCTGCTGGCCGCGCAGACCGCGGCGACCTTCCAGCGCGTCTCCGGTTCGCGGCTGCTGCTGAACATCGTGACCGGCGGGGACCCCGACGAACAGCGCCGCTACGGCGACTGGCTCGACCACGACCAGCGGTACGCGCGCACCGGCGAATTCATGGACGTCTTCCGGCAGGCTTGGCCGGGTTCGCGCTTCGACTTCTCCGGCACGCATTACACGTTGCAGGCCGGGATGGTCGCGCGGCCGCATCCGGTGCGGCCGACCCTGTTCCTCGGCGGTTCTTCGTCGGCCGCGCTGGAGGTCGCGGCCGCGCAGGCGGACGTGCTGCTGATGTGGGGCGAAACGCCGTCGGCCATGGCCTCGCACCTCGCCCGGTCGCGGGAACGCGCGGAAGCACTGGGGCGTTCGCTGCGCTTCGGCACGCGATTCCACGTGATCAGCCGCGACACCTCGGCCGAAGCCTGGAAGGTGGCCGACCAGCTGCTCGCGGGGATGGACCCGGCCCGGATCCGGCAGGCGCAGGAACGTTTCGCCGCCACCGAATCCGAGGGCCAGCGGCGGATGGCGGCCCTGCACGCCGGCCGCACCGACTCGCTGGAGATCCACCCCAACGTCTGGGCGGGCTACGGCCTGGTGCGCCCCGGCGTCGGCACGGCGCTGGTGGGCAGCCACGAGGAAGTGGCCGAACGGATCGAGGAGTACCACGCCCTCGGCCTCGACCACCTGATCCTTTCCGCGCAGCCGCATCTCGAAGAGGCCTACACCTTCGGCGAAGGCGTCATGCCGCTGTTGCGCAAGCGGGGGCTTCTCGCGGAAACACTCTGAAGTTCCGTGCTCGTCGGCGTGATTCGCGTGATTGAAGCCGGAACTCGCGTGATTGGCGGCGCAACTCGTGTGTTCCGCCTTCGATCACGCGAGATGCGCCTCCAATCACGCGAGTTCCGCGTTTGCGACATCTGAAGTAGGCTTACCCGGCGATGAAGGAATTGGGACACGCGACGTCCCAATTCCTTCATCGCCGCTTTCGCGTCAGCGTCAGCTGAAGCTGATGATCACGCCGCCGCCGTTGCCGGCGGCGTCACCGAGGCCGACGACGCAGGTGATGGCCGTGCAGTCCACCGCGCCGTAGCTGCTGCCGTCGGGCAGCACGCCGGTGAAGTTCTTCCGCACCGTGACCGAGGCCGAGATCTTGCCGGCCGCGTCAGCGACCAGCGACTGCTGCGAAGGGCTGCAAGGGAATTGCCCCGCCGCGTCCTGGGCGCATTCGCCGACGCGATAGGTCGCGCCCGGCGTCAGCCCGGTTCCGGTCACCTGGACCACCGCACCGTCCGAGAGCCCCGACGACGGCGTGACCGTCACGGCCGCGGCGGCCGAGGCACCCGGCGCGACGACGGCCATCAGGCCGAGGGCGGCGATGGCGGAACCGGCGAACTTGGCGGCAAGCTTTGCGGACACAGTAATCAACTCCGATTCATTGCTGGGAATTTTCCGACTTCACCAGGCGCGGGTTCCGTTGCCCCCCGGCGTCCTGGTAACAACGTTACGATCATCGAACGTAGATCGTCAACCATTTCTTCGAGCAGTTTTCGAGTAGGCCGTAAGAAAAAAGGTGCAATAAACTCGCGCGCTTCGTGCGTAATTCATAGGCGGCGGGCAAGTCAGGAGAAGAAGGCGCGAGGGCGCGCACGGGAACCTGATTCGGTGACCTCTTCCAGCTCCGATTTCCTGTTCGGGGGCGCGCCAGAAAGGCACGCCGCCTACGCCGCACTGCGCGAAAGCGGCCCGGTCCGCAGGATCACCCTCTCCTCCGGTACCGCCGGCTGGCTGGTGAGCGGCTACGCCGAGGTCCGCCAGGCGCTCGCGCATCCCGGGCTGAGCGGCCGCACCGGCGCCGTCGGCGATCGGCGCGGGCTGTCCGAGGACGTCCGGCTCGGCATGAACACGCATATGCTGAACCTCGATCCACCGGATCACACCAGACTCAGGAAGCTGGTGTCCGCCGCGTTCACCGTGCGCCGGATCGCCCAGCTGCGCCCCAGAATCGAGGCCATCACGGCCGAACTCCTCGACGCCGTGGCCGATTTCGACGAGGTCGACCTGATCAAGGCGCTCGCCCTCCCGCTGCCGATCCGCATCCTCACGGAGATGCTCGGCGTGCCGGAGGACGAGGCGGGCGCCTTCCACGGCTGGACCGAGATCCTCACCGCCAGCGCGCTGCCCGTCGACGAACTCGACGCGGCCGCCGCCGAGATGCTGCGCTATGTCAGGAAACTCCTCGCCGAGAAGCGCGCGAATCCCGGCACGGACCTGCTTTCCGCGCTCGTCACGGTGCACGACGGCGACGACCGGCTCACCGAACACGAGCTGACGTCGATGGTCTTCCTCCTGCTCATCGCCGGGCACGAGACCACCGTCCATCTCATCGGCAACGCCACCCTCGCGCTGCTCGAGAATCCGGCGCAGCTCGCCGCGTTGCGCGCGAACCCGGACGGGATGCCCGCCGCGGTCGAGGAATTCCTGCGCTACGAGAGCCCGGTACACGCGGCGATGCGTTACGCCAACGAGGAAATCGAGCTCGGCGGCGTGACGATCCCGGCCGGTTCGCTGGTCATCGTGTCGTTGCTGGCCGCCAATCGCGACCCCGCTCGATTCCCCGGCGCGGACGCCTTGGCGCTCGACCGCGCGGACAACCCCCAGCTCGCCTTCGGACACGGAATCCACCATTGTCTCGGCGCGCCGATGGCCCGGCTCGAAGGCGGGATCGCGCTGTCCGCGCTGCTCACCCGGTTCCCGGAACTGCGCGCGGCCGTCCCCGCGGAAAGTCTCCGCTGGCGCGTCAGCATGGTGATGCACGGCCTCGAAGCCCTTCCCGTCCGCCTTCGCCGATGACTGTCCTCAAAGGACTGATCGCTCAAACCAGCAGGCTGGGATAAGACGCGCGCGAAACCGTGGTGCGACACTTTTCGAGACGATCACGAATTCGCGGTGCGTATCTCACGTCCGTGAGCCGCGTCATCTCCTATTCCTGGGAAGGGAGTAGAACGTGTCCCAAGACCTAGGCACCCCGGTCACGAGCGTCCCGCCACGGGCCGCAGCCCCGACCGCGCGGACGCCGAAGAAGAAGACCAAGACGGGGTTGTCGGCACTGGCCGCCAAGCGCATCGCCGTCCTGAGCGCGCTCGTCGCCGGCGTCGCCTACGGGTGGGGTATCGGCGGGAACGCCGCGCACTACGCGTATGCCGCCGCGGTGCGCAGCATGGCCGCGAACTGGCACAACTTCCTTTACGGCGCCTACGATCCCGCCGGGTTCATGAGCGTCGACAAGGCACCCGGCGCGCTCTGGCTGCAGGCGCTTTCCGTCCGTGTCTTCGGTTACGAGACGTGGGCGCTGCTGCTGCCCGGCGTCATCGCCGGAGCCGTCTCGGTGTACGTGTTGTTCGTGCTCGTACGCCGGTGGGCCGGGCACGCGCCCGCGGCACTGGCCGCGGTGCTGCTCGCCGCGACCCCGATCACGATCGCGGGCACCCGGGTCAACCTGCCCGACTCGACGCTGATCCTGACGCTGCTCGTGGCGACCTACGCCTTCTGGCGCGCGCTGGAGAAGGCGTCCCCGCGCTGGCTGCTGCTCACCGCCGCGCTCGTCGGACTCGGCTTCCACATCAAACTCGCCATGGCACTGGCCATCCTCCCGGTGCTCGGGATCGTCTACCTCGTCGCCGCCCCGGCCTCGCCGGGACGCAGGGTGGTGCATCTGCTCGGCGCCGGAGCGGTCACCGCCGCGGTTTCGTCGATCTGGATGCTGATCGTCGGGCTGACCCCCGCGGGCTCCCGCCCGTACATGGACGGCAGCACGTCGAACTCCGTGTGGCAGATGGTCTGGTCCTACAACCTCTTCGACCGCACGGACGCCGCGAAGGCCGGGAATTCCGCCGAGCTGCCCGTCCTGCCCGACGGCAAGGTCACGCCGGTCGACCAGGGCGGCGACACCGGCGTCTTCCGGTTGTTCAACGACCTGATCGGCGGCCAGATCTCGTGGCTGCTGCCGCTGGCCGTGCTGCTGCTCGTCGTCGGCCTGGTCGCCGCGGGCCGCGCGCCGCGCACCGACAAGGCACGCGCGGGCTGGCTGCTGTGGGGTGGCTGGCTCGTCCTCTTCGCCGGGGCACTCAGCTTCTCGCAGAGCATCCACCCGTACTACACGAGCATCCTGGCACCCGCCATCGCCGCGATCGCCGGCGCCGGCCTGCACCTCTCCTGGACGGATCGCCGCTTCACGTGGGCGCTGCCGGTCGGTCTGCTCGCCACCGGCGCCTGGGCGTTCGTGCTGATGAACCGTTCCAGCGATTACGTGCCGTGGCTGCGGCCCGTAATCGCGATCGCCGCCGTCGCCGCCGCGGTGCTGGTGCTCGTGCGCCGCACCGGGAAGTTCGCCGTCGTGACCGGCGCCGTGGCCGGGGTCGCGCTGCTGGCCGGGCCGGTCGCCTGGGCGGCGCCCGCCTTCCACCCGCCGACGGATCCCCGCACGGCGATGTTCCAGAACTTCAACCCCCTCGCCGGGCCGAACCCGAACGCGCTCTCGACCGGCATCGACCTGACCAAGCTGATGGCGGGCGGCCCGAAGCCCGGCGCGTCCGGCGGGCAGGCCATGCCGCTGCCCCCGCCGATCATGTTCCAGATGATGCCGTCCGACGCCGACCCGAAGCTTCTCGGCTTCCTCAAGGCCAACAAACGCGGCGAGCGCTTCGATGTGGCGACGGTCGGCGGCACCGGTGCCTCGCCCTACATCCGGGCGGGCCTGTCCGTGATGCCGATGGGCGGTTTCGTCGGCACCATGCCGATGCCGACCGCCGACGGGCTCGCCGACGCCGTCCACAGTGGACAGCTGAGGTACGTCCTGTTCGGCGGGTTCGCCTACGACAGCCCGACGGCGCTGGCCCGCAAGGACTGGGTGGTGCGCAACTGCGTGCGGATCCCGCCGCCCGCCTACACCGCCAACCCGTGGATGGGCTTCACCTCCGCCCTGTTCGACTGCAAGCCGGGAGCGTGATGCGCCATGACGGCTGAACTCACCGCGGCACCCCGCGTCGCACCGGGAAGCCGCACGACGGCGACCGTCGAGATCGTGATCCCGGTGCTCAACGAGGAACGCGCCCTGCTGGGCTGCATCACCACGCTGAGCGCGTTCCTCGGCGACGACTTCCCGTTCCCCTGGTCGATCACCATCGCCGACAACGGCAGCACCGACCGGACCTGGGAGATCGCCACCGGGCTGGCCGAGGGGAATCCGCGCATCTCCGCGCGGCGGATCCCGGTCCGCGGCCGGGGCGCGGCGATCAAGGCGACGTGGGGGTCGAGTACCGCCGACATCGTCGCCTACATGGACGTCGATCTCTCGACCGGACTGGAAAGCCTGCTCCCCCTGATCGCACCGCTGGTCAGCGGGCACTGCGAGATCACCATCGGGACCAGGCTCGGCCGCGGCTCGCGGATCCGCCGCAGCCTCAAACGCGAGATCGTGTCCCGTACCTACAACGCGATCACGCGGCACGTGTTCGGGCTGCGCAGCACGGACACCTCGGCCGGTTTCAAGGCGGCCCGGCGCGACGCGGTGACCGGGCTGCTGGAGGCGGTCGAGGACGACCACTGGTTCTTCGACACCGAGATGCTGATGCTGGCCGAGCACAACGGCCTGCGGGTGCACGAGGTGCCGCTGGACTGGGTCGAGGACGTCGATTCGCGGGTCAAGGTCACCCAGACCGCGATGGGGAACCTGAAGGGCCTGGTCCGCGTGGGCCGGGCGATCGCCGCCGGGAAAGGACGGGTGGACGTGCCGGAGATCCCGCAGTTGCGCGCCACCCATCCGGACGCCGTGCTCGCCGAGCCGCGGGCAGCGACCCTTGCGAAATTCCTCGGGTTCGCGGTGATCGGTGTCATTTCGACAGTGCTGTACACGCTTCTGTATCTCCCGTTGCGTGTCCCGCTGACGCCGGCGGGGGCGAACCTGGTCGCGCTGGTGCTCGTCGGGGTGGCCAACACCGAGGCGAACCGGCGCTGGACGTTCAACCGCGGCGGCGGGCACCGGCTCGGCCTGCACACGCGGGCCGCGATCCTGTTCGCCACCACGTATCTGCTGACCACGCTGGCCGTGACCGGGCTGCATCTCATGGCCCCCGGCTCGGGGCCGGTCGTCGAACTGCTCGTGCTCATCGTCGCCTACGGGCTGATGACGCTGCTGCGGTTCGTGGCCCTCGACCGCTGGGTGTTCGCCCGGCATCGGAAGGAGAGCCGGTGAAGACGGAGGACGTCGCCCGGATCACCGAGATGGAGGACCGCCACTGGTGGTTCCGGGAAAAGCGGCACCTGCTCGCCGACGAACTCAAGCGGCTCGGGCCGCCCGGCCGCGCGCTCGACATCGGCGCGGCGGGCGGCGGCAACACGCGGGTGCTGCGCTCGCGCGGCTGGGACGTCGTCGCCACGGACTACGACGAGAACGCCGTCGAGATCGCGCGCTCACGCGGTCTCGACGCGATCCACGCCGACGCCCGTGACCTGCCGCTGCCGTCCTCGTCGTTCGATCTGGTGGTGGCTTTCGAAATCCTCGAACACATCCAGGAGGACGACCAGGCCGCCGCGGAGCTGTTCCGGGTGCTGCGGCCCGGCGGCTCCGCGCTGATCAGCGTCCCGTCCGGAATGGACCTGTGGTCGGCGCACGACGTCGCGGTGCACCATGTGCGGCGGTACGACCGGGCTTCGCTGCGGAAGGTCATGGAGGACGCCGGCTTCGTCGTCGAGGAGCTGTGGAGCTGGAACGTCCTGCTGCGGCCGGTGGTGGCACTGCGGCGGCGCACGGCGCGCGGCAACGAACTCAACGAGCACACGCCCTGGCTGGTCAACCGGGCCCTGACCGCGATCGTCACGGCCGAGCGCTACCTGCCGACCCGCTCGCGGCGCGGTGTTTCGCTGATCCTGAAGGCGCATAAGCCCTGACGGTTCGCTTTCGCGCGTGAAGGCCCCCTTTCCGCGGCTGAGCCGAGGGAAGGGGGCCTTCACGCGCTTCCGGTGTCGGGGATTGGTGCCGGCGTCCGTGAAGGCCTCCTTGAGGGACCCAGGGTCCCTCAAGGAGGCCTTCACGGACTGGCCAGGCGCTCAGGCGACGCGAAGACCGGGCCCCGGGACGTCCCAGGCGGTACCGCGGTGCTCGAGGTACCAGTCCACCGTCTTCGCCATGCCTTCTTCCAGCGTGACAAGGGATTCCGGCTCGATGCCGACGGAAAGCAGGGTCGAGACGTCGGCCGTGACCGGCGTGTTCGGCGTCTCACCGGGCCGCATCGGCAGGTCGGTGATGCCCACCCGCGAGTGCCCGCGCTGCTCGCACAGGTCGATCACCAGCTCCGCCACCTCGCGGATGGTGACCGACTCGGCCGGCCCGATCTCGACCGTGTTCTCCAGCACCCGGCCCTCGGCGGCGGCCTCCAGGGACGCCACCAGCGTGCGGGCGACGTCGCCGACCCACACCATGTCCGAGATCTGCCGTCCGCCGCCGTAGAGCTCCACCGGCATCCCGGACAGCGCCCGGCAGATCAGCGCCGGGGTGATCTTGCGGACCTTCCCCGCGGCGAACGGCGGCGCGGCCTTCTGGCGCGGGCCGTAGGCGTTCACCGCGCGGACGCAGTTCACGCGGGTGCTGCGGTCGGCGTTGAACATGCGGACGAACCGCTCGACCGTCGTCTTGGAAATCGAATAGCTGTTGTTCATCCAGTGGTTGCCGACGCAGATGTACACACCGGGCAGGTCGTACTGGGCGACGGCCTCGAGGAAGTTCAGGCCGCCCATGACGTTGGTCTCCACCGCGGGCCGCGGATTGGTGATCGTCTCCTGGGTGCCCAGCACGGCCGCCAGGTGGATGATCCCGTCGCAGTGCGCGGCGAGCTCGGTCAGCGCCGTCGCGTCGCGGATGTCGCCCAGCATGACCTCCCACGGCCCGCCGTCCCCCTCGCCACGATGGTCGAACACGACCGGCGTATGCCCTCGTGCGGCGAGCTCCTCGCAGACGTAGCGCCCGATGAACCCGGTGCCACCGGTAACACCAACCTTCATTTTAGCCACCTTTTCCCGATAGGCTGGGAATTCCAGGACTTTCCTTTTCGCAGAATCCCATCGGCGGCTCTTCCCGGACGCCTCCAATACTGCCCCGAAAGGCAGTATCGGGAGGCGGTTTCAGCCCGATGCCACATCGCTTGAGTTGATATTGAGGGAAACGTCAAAGGTGGCGTGATGGAGTCTTCGGCGCGCAGCTTGCCACCGATGCCCAGCTTTCGCGACACGGACGCCGGAGGCGAGGTGGACGGCGCGGGTGAGTGACCGGGATGAAGGCTCCCTTCACTGCATCAGACGCGGCGAAGGGAGCCTTCACCCCACCAGCGACCCGTCCGCGACCACGCCACTTTGCCTTGCCGCTCAATAGAACCCACTACCATGTGACTCAAGGTGATCTTTAGCGGATGCCGGTCTGATCAGTCAAGCCGGATAAGGTCACCGGTAGCGGACCGGGGCACGACTGTCCACAAGGGACGTCAGTCTGGATCGCGTTGCCCGATTTGGGCACTGCGCCCAGTTGTAGGTGGGGGTCGTGAGTGGCAAAGAGGGTTAGAACGACCTTTACCACTCACGACCCCTCGAAATAATCGCCCATGTCGTCATTAATCGGACATTCAGCCGCCGAGAGGTGACCACAGTGGACACTGGGGCATGGCCGGGCTCAAGACCCGTCCGAGGTCGACGCAAGCCACGTGGCCTTCGGTTTCAGCCCAGGAACTTCGTCAGCGCGCCGATGACCTGAGCGGGCTGTTCCTCGGAAAGGTAATGCCCGGCCCCGGCGATCTTGACCACCTGCGGATCCACCGCCTTCGACGGCATCACCTGGACGAAGTACTGGTGGTTGAACTCCCCGGCGAGGCCCAGCACCGGCATGGTCAGCTTCCCGTACGCCGAGCCGGCCGCGATGTCCTGGTTCAGCGTCCGGTACCACCCGTTCCCGGCCCGGACGGCCTCACGCGTGTAGTAGGCCCGCGCGTAGACGTTCCGGTCGAAGTCGTCGACCGCCGACGGCACCACCGAGAGCTGATCGATCATCGTGTCCACGACGTACCGCGAGCGGCCGGAGACGAGCTGCTCCGGCAGGCCTTGCAGCTGGTTGAACGTCCACCACCACGGCGAGAACTGGCCGGGCGCGCTGGGCAGCAAAGGCAGCTGGTAGAGGCTCTTGTCGGGCGCGACCACGTCCATCAGCGCCAGTTTCCCGACCGCCTGCGGGTATTTGATCCCGTAGCTGTGCGCGACCATCGCGCCGATGTCGTGGCCGACCAGATCCGCCTTCGCGTACCCGAGCTTGGCGAGCAGCGCGTGGATGTCGGCGGCCAGCGTCTCCTTGTCGTAGCCCGACTGCGGCTTCGACGAGCCGCCCATCCCCCGCAGGTCGACGGCGATCACGCGATGGTGCTCGGCCAGCGCCGGCATCACCTTGTGGAACGCCCACCAGGTCTGCGGCCAGCCGGGAAGCAGCACCACCGGGCTGCCGGATCCCCCGGCGACGTAATGCAGGCGGACACCGTTGACGTCGGCGTAGGAGCTTTGGAACCCGCCCGGCAGGGAGCGGGCGAGCGCGGCGTCCGATTGTCTCCACCCCGTGTTCGCCGCCGCCCCTGTCGCCGTTCCCCCCAGCAGTACCACCGCCGCGACCGCGGCCAGCGCGGTCATGACCTTCTTGAACTTGCGCATGAATTTCTCTCCCACCGCCAGGGAAATGGTCATTGACACCTCAATGATCAGCCGGAAGGGCCGACAGACGCATCTCGCTTGTTGCGGAGGAAAAGAAAGAAACCTCGTGAGTGGCAAGGACGGTTCTAACCGTCCTTGCCACTCACGAGGTTATTCAGGCAGCGCGCGATTCCCGGTCGGCACGCGGCAGCTCGGTCACCGTCGCCCGAGGGGCCGGACGTCGCCGGTTGGCCCGCAGCACCTTCAGCATCAGGCCCGGTTTCATCAGCGCGGTCGGCGGATCGATCAGCCCGGCCACGCGCATGAACGCCGCCGTGATGTCCGGATCGACCGTCGCCGCGTACTGGAGTTTCGCCATGTACGCGTTGCCCATCTTGACTTTGAGCGTCCGTTTCCCTTCCGCGCCGGGGAAGTCGAGGTCGCCGCTGGTCGAGATCTCCCACGGGTTGTCGACGACCTTGCCGATCTCCCGCAGGAACCGCCGCGAGTCCGGTTCGGACCGTCGCGAAAGATGTGCTCGCAGCGCCATCGCCTCCATCGACGCGACGGTCATTCCCTGGCCGTACACCGGGTTGAAGCTGCAGAACGCGTCACCGAGCACGAACAGCCGCTCCGGGAACCGCTTGAGCCGTTCGTAGCGCCGCCGCGAGCTCGCCGGGAACTTGAACGTCACCGGCTCGATCAACGGCTGCGCGTCCTTCACCGCTTCGTAGATTTCCGGGGCGGGCAACGACTTCACGTAGTCGAGGTAGCCGCGCGCGTCGGTCGGCGGGTGGTCGCCGAGGATCCCGGTGAGCGAAAGGATGCACTCGTTCTCGTTCACCTGCCCGAAGAACGCGCCCCGCGGATGCTCGGGCGAGGCGACCGGGTTGATCGACTGCCAGCCGTCGAACATCTCCGGCCGTTTGCGGAACATCCGCGTGGTGTAGGCCAGCCCGATCTTCACGCGTTCCTCGGACGGTCGCTCGAAGCCCAGCTCCTCCAGCCACACCGGTGTCCGCGAACCGCGGCCGGAGGCGTCGACGACCAGGTCCGCGCCGAGCCGTTCCTCCGCCGAGCCGTCGCGCGCCTGCACGCGGACCCCGACGATCCGGTTGCCCGCACGCGTGGCGAGCAGGCCGTGGACGTCGGTGCGTTCGCGGTAGGTGACGTTCGGCAGCGCCGCGGTGCGCATGCGCAGATGATGTTCCAGCACCGGGCGCAGCGCGGTGATCGACGGCAGGCCGCTGTCGGCCGGTTCGACCTGCTTCCCGTTGAAGTACCACTTCATCCGCGCGAGATCGCCGACCGGGATCCCGGAGTCCCGCAGTTCGCCGAGCAGGTTCGGGAACAGCTCTTCGAGGATGAAGTAGCCGCGCGCGTGCAGTCCGTGCGCGTGCCAGGTGTGCGGGGTGCCGCGCCGCGGTTTGTCCACGCCCAGCACCTCGTCGCGGTCGACGACCACTACCTCGCGATAGAACTCGGAAAGCACTCTCGCCGCCAGGGTGCCGGCGACGCTGCCGCCGATCACCACCGCGCGTTTGCCGACGGGTTCGTTCATGACCATGGCTCCTTGGTGCTCAGGCCGCGAGGTCGTCGGACGCGGGCGGTGCCTGACCGATCGTGGCCGTGGGGGCGAGAGGTGCGGCCGCCTTGACCCGGCGCGCGGTGCGCAGCACACCGACCACCAGGCTCGGCCGCATCAGCGCGGTCGGCGGGTCGACCAGGCCGGCGGCCCGGAAGAACGCCTCGGTGAACCGGCCGTCGACGGTCGCCGCGGAGTGCAGCTTCGCCATGTAGGCGTTGCCCATCTTGACCTTCAGCGGACGCGGGCCCTCGACACCGGGGAAGGCGAGGTCCCCGCCCGCCGAGATGTCCCACGGCACGTCGATGATCGGGCTGATCTCCTTGAAGAACCGCAGCGGGCGCACGCCACCCGCGTCGAGATGTGTGCCCAGCTGCGCGGCCTCCATGGCCGCGACGGTCATGCCCTGGCCGTACACCGGGTTGAACGCGCAGACTCCGTCCCCGATCACGAGCAGGCCCTCGGGGAAACGACGCAGCTTGTCGAACCGGCGGCGGACGCTGGCGGGCACCTTGAAACTGGCGATCTCGCTGATCGGCTTCGCGTTGCGCACGGCCCGATAGATCTCAGGCGCGTCCAGCGTTTTGGCGAACTCGAGGAAACCCTTGGCGTCACGCGGCGGGTGATCCCCGAGCAGGCCCGTCTGCGACAGCAGGGCCACGTTCCCCGGCAGGTTCACGAAGAACGCGCCGCGCGGGTTGGCGGGCGAGGCGACCGGGTTGATCGCCAGGTCGTCGCCGAACGGATCGGTGTCCAGCTCGAACAGCCGCGAGGTGTAGGCGAGATCGATCTTGATCTTCTCCTCGGCCGGGCGCTCGTAGCCGAGTTCCTCCAGCCACACCGATGAGCGGCTGCCGCGGCCGGTGGCGTCGACGATGAGGTCGGCGAGCAGCGTCTCGGGCTCGGCGTCCTCACCGGTCACACGGACACCGGTGACCCGCGAGTGGTCGCCGGTCGCGACCAGCGACTGGATCACCGTGCGCTCTCGGACCTCGACATTGGGCAGCGCGACGACACGGCCGCGGACGTACTCTTCGAGCTCCGGGCGGGTCGCGGACACACTGAGCAGGCCGGATTCCTTCTGCTGCAGTCGCTTCCCGTTGAAGTACCAGCGCAGGCTGCCGGACAGGTCACCGCTGGGGATGCCGTCGGCGGTCAGCTCGGCCTGCAGGCCGGGGAAGAGGTCTTCGAGGATCTGCTGGCCGCGTGCGAGCAGCGCGTGCGCGTGATGCGCCTGCGGCACGCCGCGGCGGGTGCCGGTGACGCCGACGATCGTGTCACGCTCGACGATCACGACGGAGCGGTAGCGTTCCGAAAGTACGCGGGCGGTCAGCAGGCCGGCCATGCCGCCGCCGAGCACGACGGCGCGTTCGCCAAGGTATTCGCCCATCGCGGGATTCCTCCAATAGGTCTTCGGCCGGGCCGTCGGAGTCCGACACGGGAAGAATCGTCGTCCGCCTCCGGGCCGGTAGCGTCTCTTCGACTGCTTTTTCGGGAAAGCGTTACAGGGCAACTGGTTCTTGAGTGGATCTCCATTCGCGGTTGTTAGCTTCGGGCAGGTAATTCCGGCTGTCGGCGTAGTTGGAGAGGTGTCATGCGCGCATCGACCCAGATCCTCGTGATCGGCGGTGGACCGGCGGGATCCACCGCTGCCGGGCTTCTGGCCAAAGAGGGCTTCGAGGTCACTCTGCTCGAGCGGGATCACTTCCCGCGCTATCACATCGGCGAATCGCTGCTGCCTTCGTGCCGTCCGATCCTGGAGCGGCTCGGGGTCTGGGACAAGATCGCCGCGGCCGGGTTCCAGCCCAAGGGCGGCGCCTACTACTTCTGGGGTCCCGAGGAATGGGAGGTGCGCTTCCGGCCGCACGGCCGCGACGGCAGCACCAGCGCGTGGCAGGTCATCCGCGCCGACTTCGACAAGATCCTCCTCGACCACGCGCGCGAGGTCGGCGTCGACGTCACCGAGGGCATCGCGGTCAAGAAGCTCGACTTCGACGGCGACCGTCCGGTCGCGGCGCACTGGGCCGAGGCGAAGAACCCGGCCAACAGCGGACGGATCGAGTTCGACTACCTCGTCGACGCGTCCGGCCGCGGCGGCGTGATGGCCACCAAGTACCTGAAGAACCGCAAGTTCCACAACGTCTTCCGCAACGTCGCCGCCTGGTCGTACTGGAAGGACGCGAAGCAGCTCGACCGCGGGCCGAGTGGCGCGATCACGGTCGCCTCGGTCGGCGACGGGTGGTTCTGGGGAATCCCGTTGCCCGACGGCACGATGAGCGTCGGGCTGGTCACCGGGAGGGACTCCTTCAACGCCGCGCGCAACGAACTCGGCGGCGTGGACCCGGTGTACCACAAGGCGATCGGCGACTGCCCGGCGATACAGCAGCTGCTCATCGAGGCCGAGCAGGTCACCGAGGTCAAGGTCGAGCAGGACTATTCGTACGCGGCCGAGCGGTTCCAGGGCCCCGGTTTCCTGCTCGCCGGCGACGCCGCCTGCTTCCTCGACCCCCTGCTGTCGACCGGTGTACACCTGGGTACCTACAGCGCCTTGATCGGCACCGCCGCGATCAGCAGCGTGATCCGCGGCGAGATCGACGAGCGCGAGGCCTGGGACTTCTACGAAGTCGTCTACCGCCGCGCCTACGAGCGGCTGCTGGTGCTGGTGTCCACCTTCTACGAGAGCTACCGCGGCAAGGAACACCATTTCTTCCGCGCGCAGCAACTGTCCGAAAAGGACTGGGAAGGGATGGACGTGCAGGCGGCGTTCGACCGGTTCGTCACCGGTATCGCCGACCTCGAGGACACCGAAGAGGTCTACCGCCGGATCCAGGGCCACCTGCTCGGCGAGGAGAGCGGCAAGCACAACCCGCTGGACAACCTCAACCGCGTCCACGAGCACAAGCAGGCTCCGGAGAAGCCCGAAAAGGCGATCAACGGGCTGTACCTGAGCTACGAGCCGCACATCGGCATCCGGCGCGCGTGAGCGCCTCCACTCCTCCATCGGCCCAGGAAGGGTTTCTCATGTCAGCCACGCTCCACGGTATGCCCGAGCGGTTCGACGTCATCGTCATCGGCGGCGGCCCGGCGGGCGCGACCTGCGCCGGTCTCCTCGCGAAGGAGGGGCGTACGGTCCTGGTCCTCGAACGCGAACGCTTTCCCCGCTACCACATCGGCGAATCCCTGATCCCGGTCGGCATGCGCCCGTTGCAGGAGCTGGACCTGCTCGACCGCATGGAGGCGCGCGGCTTCGAGCGCAAGTACGGCGGCAGCCTGGTGTGGGGAAACCGGGACGTGCCTTGGAACTTCTCGTTCATGAAGGCCGCGGAAGGCACCTACGCCTACCACACGCGCCGCGCCGACCTGGACACGCTGATCCTCGACCGCGCCCGTGAGCTCGGCGCGTACGTCGTGGAGGAGACGACGGTCAAGGACGTGATCCAGTCCGACACCGGCCGTGTCACGGGCGTCCGGTTCACCCTGCGTGGCTCGGCGGGCGACTACGAGGCCAGCGCCTCGCTGGTCGTCGACGCGTCCGGCCAGTCACGGGTGATCGGCCGGAAGTTCAGCGACATCACCTGGCACAACGAGCTCCGCAACGTCGCGGTCTGGACCTACTACGACAACTGCGACCGGCTGCCCGGTGACGAGTGGACCAACATCCTCATCGAAGGCACCGCCGACGGCTGGTTCTGGGGCATCCCGATCGACAAGGGCACGATGAGCGTCGGCTACGTGACCAAGTCGGATCTCGCGAACGCCGACGACCAGTCGCTGGAGCAGCTGTTCCTACGCGAGCGGGACAAGACCACCCGGCTCAAGGGCCTGCTGGCCAACGCCCGCCAGCACGCCGGGTACCGCACGGCGCGGGACTGGTCCTACACCAACGAAACCTTCTACGGCGACGGCTGGGTGCTCGTCGGCGACGCGGCCGCGTTCGTCGACCCGCTGTTCTCCACCGGGGTCGCGCTGGCCACACTGGCCGGCAGCTCGCTGTCCAAAGTGGTCGACCGGATCCTGGAGCACCCGGCCATCGAGGAGAAGGCGCTCGACCGGTACGCCGGGAACTACCGCGCCTTCTTCGACGAGATCCGCAATTTCGTCGAGCGGTTCTACGACCGGACGAAGTACAAGGAGTACTACTACGACCTCGCGCAGGAAATCGTCGACCCGGAGCAGCTCCACGCGCCGAGCACCGACTTCGTCACGCTGATCTCCGGGCTGTCGGGCAAGCACCCGCTGTTGAAGATCAACCTCGACGACCTGGTCGCGAACGTCACCGAACCCTGAGCGGAAGGGACATGGTGGAGATCGAACGCCGTCCCGGCCGCCGGGCGCTGATGGTCTACATAGGACTTGTCGTGCTCCCGGTCGTGATCGCGATCATCCTGCTGGGACAGGGCGAAGGCGGTGCGGGGGCGGCCGCCGCGAAGGCGGCGACCGGACCTTCGCTGGCCCAGCTCCTGCTGGCGATCACCGTGGTGGTCGGCGCCTGCAAGGTGGTGGGGTGGCTCGCCCAGCGGATCGGGCAGCCCGCGGTGATCGGCGAGATCACCGCGGGCATCCTGCTCGGCCCGTCGGTGCTCGGCGCGTTGTGGCCATCTGGCGCGGCCGTGCTGATCCCGAAGGCTGCGGTGCCACAACTGAACGTCGTGGCGCAGCTCGGCGTGATCTTCTTCGTGTTCCTCGCCGGGCTGGAACTGAACACCAGGTTGTTGCGCGGCCGCGGACGGCTCGCGCTGGTCGTCAGTCACGTCAGCATCGCGCTGCCGTTCCTGCTCGGCGTCGGGCTCGCGCTGTTCGCCTACACCCGGTTCGGGACAGGCGGCGGATTCCTGCCGTTCGCGCTGTTCTTCGGGGTGTCGATGAGCATCACGGCGTTGCCGGTGCTGGTGCGGATCCTGCACGAGATCGGGCTCTTCCGCAGCGAGATCGGCGTGGTGACGCTGACGTGCGCGGTGGTCGACGACGTGACCGCGTGGAGCCTGCTGGCACTGGTGATCGCGCTGACCACGGCGTCCTCGCTGGTCGGCGTGGTGCTGACGGTCGTGCTCACCGCGGCGTTCGTCGCGCTGCTCGGCCTGGTGGTCCGGCCCCTGCTGCGGAAATTCGTGGCCGGGGCTTCGGCGGCACGGCTGCACCGGGTCGCGCCGCTTTCGGTGGTCGGGGTGCTGGTGTGCGCCATGGCGACCGAGTGGATCGGCGTGCACGCGATGTTCGGCGCGTTCGTGTTCGGCGTGGTGTTCCCCCGGGACAACCCGATGGCGACCTGGCTGCACGACAAGGCCGGCGGGCTGACGACGGCGTTGATGCTGCCGTTGTTCTTCGCCTACAGCGGATTGCGCACCGACCTCGGCCTGCTTTCCGGTGGCAGCGCGTGGCTCTGGTGCGGCGCGATCCTGCTCGTGGCCGTCGCGGGCAAATTCGGCGGCTCGGCGCTGGCCGCGCGGGCGGTCGGCGAGAACTGGAACCGGTCGCTGCAGGTGGGTGCGCTGATGAACTGCCGCGGCCTGACCGAACTGGTGGTGCTCAACATCGGGCTCGACCTCGGTGTGCTGTCCCCGACGCTGTTCACCATGCTGGTGATCATGGCGCTGGTCTCGACCGCGATGGCGGCGCCGCTGGCGACCTGGTTCGCTTGCCGCGACGGCCGGAACGTGGTGGATTTCCCCGGCCGCACCTCCGAACGTGCGGCAGCCTGACGCACCGGCAAACGGGAAGACGCCCCGGCGCCCGCCCGCTGCGAAGCTGGACCAGTCGACGATCTAGGAGGTCAAGGTGTCGAGCACCGATGTTCCGACGCGGGAGGAACTGGTTCGCCGCGTGGCCGAACTGGCACCCGCACTGAAGAAGCACTCGGCCTGGCAGGAACAGAACCGTCGGGTGCACGAGGAATCCATCGAAGCACTGGCCGAGGCCGGCGTCTTCAAGCTGCGCCGCCCCAAGCGTTACGGCGGCTACGAAGCCGCCACCCGCACCCTGGTCGACGTCGCCACCGAGATCGGCCGGGCCGACGGCTCGACCTCCTGGGTGGCCTCGGTGTACTGGATCCCGACCTGGATGGCCTGCCAGTTCCCGGAGGCGGTGCAGGACGAGGTGTTCGCCACCCCGGACGTGCGCGTCTGCGGGACGCTGAGCCCGTCCGCGATGGCCGCGCCGGTCGACGGCGGGGTCGTGGTGAACGGCAAGTGGGGCTTCATCAGCGGGGCCCTGCACGCGCAGTGGCAGGAGATCATCGCGATCCTCGTGCCGCCGGAGGGCGAGCCGTACCCGATCATGGCGCTGGTGCCGATCTCGGATCTGCTGATCGTGGACGACTGGGACACCTCGGGCCTGCGCGGCACCGGCTCCGTGTCGACGGTGGCGCAGGACGTCTTCATCCCCGCGGAGCGGGTGCTCCCGCTGCCGGCGGTGCTGGAAGGTCAGGGCGGGGCTTCGGCCTCGATCTACCGGGCGCCGCTGCTCCCGGTCGCCTCGGCGTCTTCGGTGGGCACGCTGGTCGGGATGGCGCGGAGCGCGCAGGACACCTTCCTCAAGCGCCTGCCGGACCGCAAGATCACTTACACCGCCTACGATTCCCAGCGCGAGGCGCCGATCACGCACCACCAGGTGGCCGAAGCGGCACTGAAGATCGACGAGGCCGAGTTCCACGCGCACCGTCTGTCCACTTTGGTCGACTCGAAGACCGCGGACGGCACCCCGTGGAAACTCGAAGAACGCGCCATCGCACGGGCCGACCTCGGCGCCGTGGTCCGCCGCGCCAAGGAGGGAATCGACATCCTCGCGGCCGCCTCCGGTGGTTCGTCGATCTACCACGGCATCCCGATCCAGCGCATCGCCCGCGACGTCGCCGCGGTCAACCTCCACGCGCTGATGCACCCGAACACCAACACCGAGCTGTACGGCCGCGTGCTCTGCGGGCTCGAGCCCAACACCCTCTACATCTAGGAGGATCCTCCGATGACCACGACCGAAACCGGCACGGCCGCGGACCAGGCGGCGATCGCGGCGCTGACCCAGAAGGTGATCGCCGCGTGGGCGTACCACGACGCCGACGCCTTCGCCGGCGTCTTCACCGAGGACGGCACGATGATCCTCCCCGGTGTCTTCAAGAAGGGCCGCGACGACATCCGGGCGTTCCTGGTGGAATCCTTCGCGGGCAACTACAAGGGCACCCAGGTCACCGGGCGTCCGCTGGAGATCCGCTTCTTCACCCCGGACTCCGGTGTCCTGATCACGCAGGGCGGCGTGCTCGGCCCCGGCGAGACCGAGGTCGCCGACTCCCAGTCGATCCGTGCCTCGTGGACGGTCGTCAAGCGGGACGGCGCGTGGCAGCTGGCGTCCTATCAGAACACTCCGGCGAAGCAGCAGCTGCCGAAGCCGGGCACTGTCTGATCCCTCCCCCTCGGAACCCGGGCCTCCCCTCCTCAGGGCCCGGGTTCCGCCCTTTCCGGTGGGTCGTGAGTGGCTTTTCGGGTGGTTTCGGCTGTGCGCCCAATGTGGCATTGGGGACGTCTGGTGTCCCCGATGCCACATTGGGCGCGGCGGGGTGGGCGCAGCGGCGGGGTGGCGCATGGTGAGTCCGTCGGCGGCTTGGCGACACCGCGCACCTAACCGATGCTGAAAACCTCGACCGGATGCGGGATCCGCACCCGCCCCGCGGAAACCGTGCCCATCCCGGCGACCGCGTCGAGCAGCTCCGCCCGCCCGGTCCCGCCGCGCCAAGGCGAATGCCGCGCGAAGGTCAGGAACTCCAGAAGACGGTGCGCCGGCTCGGAAACCGGCACCGTGATCTCCGCGTCCACCGTGACGGACCGGAACTCGACGCCGAACCGCGTCAGTTCCTCCGCCAGCGTCTGCGCGAACAGCGGACGCGCGATGCCCTGCCGCGCGAGGGATTCCGCGAAGGGGCCGTTCAGCCGGTTCAGCGGGGGCACCGCGACGATCAGCCGCCGGTGCCGGTTGCGCGCTTCCTTCAGCACCGCCATGCCCTCGTCCGCGCCGAGGTAGCACAACGACTGGACGAACAGGCCGTACTCGGTCGGCGTGATCCGGAGGTCGGCGACGTCGGCCATGCTCGCCGTCAAGACACGATGGTCCCGGACCTTCGACAGCCCCGACAGCCGCGCGCGCAGTCGTTCGACCGCTTCGCCGTTGGTGTCGATGCCTTGGAACCACACCGTTCTCCGCGGCACCCGCGCGATGAGCTCCAGTTCGAACATGCCGAACCCGCAGCCGTACGACGTCAGTTCGAGATCGGCGTCCGCGCCGATCAGCCTCGACGTCTCCTCGACCATCAGCCGTTGCTGGTCGGTCAGGCTGCGGAAGGTGGCGTTACAGGTGTTGTAGTCCAGTTCGTCCATCGGCGCTCCCCGGGTCGGGCCCCCGAAACACCGAAGCCGTGGCGCGCGCACGCGTCACGGCTCCGGTGATCGAGCGGCGATTGCTCAGATCCGCTTCTTCAGGGCACGGACCGAAAGCGCCCCGAACACGATCGCGATCACGGCCGCCCAGACCAGGGACCAGATCACCGCCGAGGTGACCCCGGCGCCGCCGTTCATCAGTCCGCGGCACGCCTTGAGCAGGATCGCCACCGGGCTGACCTCGGCGAACGCCTGCAGCCAGGACGGCATCGTCTCGACCGGCGCGAACACGCCGCTGACGAAGTTCAGCGGCAGGATCACCGCGAACGCGAACACCTGGACCTTCTCCGCCTGGTCGGCGGCGACCCCCACCAGCGTGGGCACCCAGGAGAACGCGATCGCGAACACCAGCAGCAGCAACCCGGCCGCGAGCACGCCGAGGAAGCCCTTCTCCGGCCGGAAGCCGAGCAGCAGCCCGACCCCGACCACCAGCAGCACGGACCAGACCTGCTTGAACTGGTCGCCGATGATCCGGCCGGCCAGCGGTGCCCAGCGCGCGATCGGCAACGACCGGAACCGGTCGAACACGCCCTGGGACAGGTCGGTGTTGAGCCCGATGCCGACGTTGATGGTCGCGAACAGCATGCTCATCACCAGCATGCCCGGGATCATGAACTGCAGATACGCGTTCCGGTCGCCGGAGATCGCGCCACCGAACACGAAGGTGAACAGCAGCGTGAAGATGATCGGCTGGAAACTGATGTCGGCCAGCTGCTTCGGCTCGTGCTTGACCGAAACCGTGCTGCGCCAAGCCAGCGTGAACATCTGCGAGATGCCCTGGAAGAACCCGACCCTGGTCGACAACTGCCGCGGGGGCAGCGTCGTCGTCGCGGCGGTCATCGGATCTCCTCCTCGGTCTCTTCGGCGGGCTCCTCGGCCGGACGCCCGGTCAGGCTCAGGAACACCTCGTCCAGGCTGGAGCTGCGCAGGGACAGCTCGCCGATGACGATGCCCGCCTCCTCCAGCCGCCGGACCGCGCCGGGCAGCGCCGCCGGGTCGGTGACCGGGACGCTGACGACCTGGCCCGAGACGTCCGGCGTCGCGCCGGCGATCTCGCCGACCAGCCGCACGACCTTTTCGAGGTCGCCCGCCTGGGCACCGCGCACCGTCAGGCGCTGGGCGCCGGTGCTGGCCTTGAGCTCGTCCGGAGTGCCCTTGGCGATCACCTTGCCGTGGTCGACGACCACGATCTCGTCGGCGAGCGCGTCGGCCTCCTCCAGGTACTGCGTGGTCAGCAGCACCGTGACGCCGTCGGCGACCAGCCCGCGCACGACGTCCCACAGCTCGAGCCTGCTGCGCGGGTCGAGACCGGTGGTGGGCTCGTCCAGGAACAGCAGACGCGCGTCCCCGACCAGGCTGGCGGCCAGGTCAAGACGACGGCGCATACCGCCCGAGTAGCCCTTCGCGGCGCGGCCGCCCGCCTCGGTGAGGGAGAACCGCTCCAGGAGCTCGTGCGCGCGGGCCTTGGCCGCCCGCCGCGAAAAGCCGAGCAGCCGCCCGATCAGCAGCAGGTTCTCCACGCCGGTCAGGCTTTCGTCGACCGACGCGTACTGCCCGGTCAAGCCGATCAGCTGCCGCACCTGGTGGGCGTCTTTTTCGATGTCGTACCCGGCCACGGTGGCGTGGCCCTCGTCCGGCGTCACCAGCGTGGACAGGATCCGGACCGTGGTGGTCTTCCCGGCGCCGTTCGGCCCGAGGACGCCGAGCACGGTGCCCGAACGGACGGTCAAATCGACCCCGTCGAGCGCGGTCGTCTCGCCGAACCGTTTCACCAGCCCTTCGGCGTGGATCGCGAATTCAGTCTCGGTCCCCCGCGGCCCCGGGCCGGCCCTCGACGCGGTCGCGGGTTCGACGTTCTGCAACATGACGCACTACCTTCCTGTTCCTCACAACGGAGACACTCTCGTGCGGTTACATCATGCGAGGAAGTGCGGCGTGGGAGCAGTGAATGGTTAACCTTCCGGGTATGAATTCTTCATTTTTGGGATGATTGTCCCAGCCTGAAAAAACCGCACCTTCGCCGAGAATACCGACGACACGCTCCGGCGTCCTTCTCCATAAATGCGGTAAATAATCGTGGCCCGTTCCCGAATACCGCTGCTAACCTGCGAATGTCCGCCTCTCGGCGAAATTCCGCTGATCAGCACGGAAAGGACCGTCACGTCTCATGGTCGCCGTCATCACCGCAGCTCCGCGGACCGGCACGGTCTTCGCGGGATTCGCCGCGTACGGCGCATTGTGGGGTCCGTACCTTTCGATGTTGCCGGACGTTCGCAACGCCACCGGCGCCGGTGAGGCGCAATTGGGCGCCGCGTTGCTGATCGGCGCACTCGCGGCGATGCCCGCGATGTTCGCGATCGGCCGGTTGCTCGACCGGTTCGGCCGACCGGTCGCGGTCTCGACCTTCGCCGGATTCGCGCTCATCGCGCCGACGCCGGCACTGGCCGGATCCGTTCCGGCCTTGTTCCTCACCCTGGGATTGTTCGGATTCGGTTCGGGTGCCTGCAATGTCGTCGTGGTCGCGCTGGCGGCGTCCGCCGAAGCGGGTGACGGGCCCCGCGTGATGAACCGCGCGCACGCGTTGTTCAGCATCGGCCTGTTGACGTGCAGTCTCGGCACCGGGGCGGCGCGGACGGCGGGAGTACCCGCCGAGGCGATCGCGCTGACGCTTTCGGCGCTGGTCGTTCTCGGCGCGATCGCGGCGAGGAATTCCGTGCCGGGACGGCTGGTCCGCCAGGGCCGCGAACCGGGACGGCGCCTGCGGCTCGGCCCGGCGGTCCTGCTGCTGTGCCTGCTGGCTGCGCTGGCGATGGTCGTGGAAAGCGGCGTCCAGCAATGGAGCGCGGTGTTCCTGGCCGACATCACCCGCGCGCCGGTCGGGATCTCGGCGGCCGCTCCCGGCATCTTCGCCGCCGGGATGGCGCTGGGCCGGTTCGGCGGGCACTGGCTGTCCGGCCGCGCGTCGGATCGCCTGGTACTGCTCACCTCCGGCGCCCTTTCCGGGGTGGGCGTGCTGATGCTTTCGATGGCCGACGCGCCGGTGCACGGCCTGCTCGGCACCGCCGTGGTGGGTGGCGCGATCTCGGTGTCGACGCCCACCGTCTACGGGCTGATCGGACGCGGCGCGTCCGCGGAGGACCGCGGCGCGGTGATCGGCTCGGCGGCGTCACTGGCCAGTGTCGGCCTCTTGCTCGGCCCGGCGGTGGTCGGCCAGATCGCCGGGCACACCGACCTGCGGGTCGCCATCGCAGTGTTGTCCGTGGCCTCGGTCGCGGTCTGCCTGCTCGCGCTGCGCGTGCCCGCACGGAATCAATGATCGGAGGATGGACCCGATGGGCGACGTAACAGGGGGTCGCGGAGGCTCGGACTTCGCCGAAGGACGGCAGCGACGGCAGCTTGTCGGGGACGACATCCCCGACGGCTGCCCGTTCGGTTCACGACAGCGCGACGGACGCCGTGAATGGCTGGTGAGCGGCTATTCCGAAACGCGCGATTTCCTGCGCGACAAGCGGTTCAGCCGGGCCGTGCTGGCCGAGACGACCCATCCGCGCGGACCGGCCACCCGGATGTCGGTGACCGACCTGGACCCGCCGAGGCACACCCGGATCCGGAAGCTGATCGGCGGCGCGTTCTCCGCCCGCCGTGCGGAGCAGCTGCGCGACTACGTCGAAACCACCGCCGTCGGGCTGCTCGACAGGCTGATCGACACGGATCCCACCGCGGATCTGATCGCCGACTTCTGCGCCCCGCTGACCTTCACCGCGCAGGCCGAGCTGCTGGGTGTTCCGCCGTCGCGGCGCGAAGCCGTCCGCAAACGCGCGAACGCGCGGCTAGGCAAGCCGGGTTCCCCTCGATCCGCCGTCTACCAAGGCGAACTGCTGTTGCACGACGAGGTCGCGATGATGCTCGCCGACACCGAGGACCCGCCGTCCGGGCTGATGGCCGAGCTCATCGAGGCACATCGCAACGGCGCCCTGGACGAAACGGAACTGACCGGGCTGGCGGCGTCACTGTTCTTCGACGGGCACGCGCTGGCGGCCGCGCAGATCGCCAACGCGGTGCTCTGCCTGATCTCCCGGCCGGGCCTGCTGGCTTCGCTGGACGCGGACCCGGCGCTGCTGGACGCGGCCGTCGAGGAAACGCTCCGGTACAGCCCCGCGGTGAACTTCAGCATGACACGCGTCGCGACGGAGGAAGTCACCATCGCCGGCACGCGGATCGAGCCCGGCGACCTGATGACCGCGCTGCTGCCGGTGGTCAACCGCGACGAAGACGTCTTCGCCGATCCAGACCGGTTCGCGATGGACAGGAACGGCAGGCATCTGTCGTTCGGGCACGGGACGCACCATTGCATCGGCGCCCACCTCGCGCGGGTCGAGATCCAGTCGGCCCTGCGCGCGCTTTCCCGTCGCGCGCCGGAACTCCGCCTCGCCGTACCCGAGGATTCCCTGGAATGGACCGTCTCCCCGACGATGCGCGCATTGTCCGCGCTGCCGGTCCGCTGGACTTCTTCCGGTGTGCTCGATCCCTTGGAGCGTCGCGCGCGACGGTGGGAAGATCGGCCCGCGGCCTGACCACGGGCCCCGGACAACGAAGGAGTTCGTCATGCGCGAAATCGCCGCCGGATTGTTCATGTCCCTGGACGGGGTGGCCGAACAGCCGGACCGCTGGATGGGCCAATACTGGTCCGACGAGATGAGCGAAGGAATCGCCGAGAGCCTCGCCGCCTCGGACGCCATTCTGATGGGCAAGGACACGTACGTCGCTTTCGAACAGATGTGGAAGCCGCAGGGTGACAGCAACCCGATGGCGGCGTTCCTCAACGGCACGCACAAATACGTCGTTTCTTCGACGCTGGACGAAGCGACGTTGACCTGGCCGGACACGAGTCTGATCACCGGTGACATCGCCGGCGAGATCACCCGGCTGAAGGAAACGCCCGGTAAGACGATCCGGGTGCCCGGAAGCCCGAGACTCGTCCAATGGCTGCTCGCCGAAGGACTCCTGGACGAACTGGCGCTCAACATCATGCCGCTGGTGGCAGGCGAGGGCGCGAAACTGTTCGAAGGAACGGACAAGGAGATCCCGCTGAAGCTGACGCGCTCGAACGCGCTGAAAACCGGCGTCATCGGCGCCGTCTACACCCGCGCCTGACGAATTCACCGGGACCGTGAAAAATTCATGTTCTCATCGTGACGAGAACATGGCCCGATCACACACGAATCGACTACCGGGCATTCGGTGGCGCTGCGATACTGGTGAGCAGGCGCGATCATTCGCGCACCGGCGAGGAAAGGAAATTCTGTGACTGCCGCAGCCCGCAAGACCAAGCAACCGGCGGGTGAGGGAATCCGCGTCACCGGCGCTCACGAGAACAACCTGAAGGACGTCTCACTCGAGCTCCCGAAGAACCAGATCACGGTTTTCGTCGGGGTTTCGGGTTCCGGGAAGTCCTCCGTCGTGTTCGACACGATCGCCGTCGAGGCGCAGCGTCAGCTGAACGCCACCTTCCCCTGGTTCATCCGCAACCAGCTGCCCAAACACGAACGCCCGCACGTGGACGGCATCGAGAACCTGACCACCCCGGTGATCGTCGACCAGCGCCCGCTCGGCGGGAACGCGCGCTCCACGGTCGGCACGGTCGCCGACATCCACCCGCTGCTGCGGGTGTTGTTCTCTCGGCAGGGAAAGCCCAGCGCGGGCAATCCCTCGCTGTATTCGTTCAACGACCCCAACGGGATGTGCCCCGACTGCGAGGGCATCGGCCGCGCGCTGCGCCCGGACCCCGAGCTGATGCTCGACATGACGAAGTCGCTCGACGAGGGCGCGATCCTGGTGCCGGGCTATCCGGTCGGCAGCCCCGGCTGGCAGTTCTACGCCAACCACGACGCCATCAACCCGGCCAAGAAGCTCAACAAGTACACCGCCAAGGAGATGGACACCCTTCTGCACGGCAAGGAGGGCAAGGTCCAGCTCACCTTCAAGAACGGCAAGACGCAGACGCTGACGTTCGAGGGCCTGGTCGCGAACTTCACCCGCCGCCATCTCAAGCGTGACACCGGGTCGATGAGCGAGAAGACCCGTGCCCAGGCGGAGAAGTTCATCACCGAGGGGCCTTGCCCGGCCTGCCGCGGCGGACGGCTGAGCGAGGCGGCGCTGGCGACCAAGCTGGCGGGCAAGAACATCGCGCAGTGGTGCGAGCTGCAGATCACCGATCTGATCGAGCTGATCAAGTCCATCAAGGACAAGCAGACCGCCGCGATGGCACAGGGCGTGCTGGCCGCGCTCGAACGCATCGAGGCGATCGGCCTCGGCTACCTTTCGCTGGACCGGGCGACGACCTCGCTGTCCGGCGGTGAGGGGCAGCGGCTCAAGCTGGTCAAGCACCTGGGCAGCGACCTGACCGGGCTGACCTACATCTTCGACGAGCCCAGTGTCGGCCTGCACCCCCGCGATGTCGGACGGCTCAACGATCTGCTGCGGGCGTTGCGGGACAAGGGGAACACGATCCTCGTGGTCGAACACGACCCGGACGTCATCGAGATCGCCGATCACATCGTCGAGATCGGGCCGCGCGCCGGTGTGCACGGCGGCGAGGTCGTCTTCCAGGGAACGTACCGGCAGCTGCGGGCAGGCAAGACGCTGACCGGGGCCGGGCTGGCCCGCTCGGGTGTCGTCAAGGAGGATCCGCGCCGCCCCAAGGGGAAGCTGCCGATCAAGCGGGCTTCACTGCACAACCTGAAGAACGTGTCGGTCGACATCCCGACCGGTGTGCTCACCGCCGTCACCGGTGTCGCGGGTTCGGGCAAGAGCTCGTTGATCTCCGGTGTCTTCCGCGAGGCGCATCCGGACGCGATCTTCGTGGACCAGACACCGATCGCGGCGTCGTCCCGCTCGACTCCGGCGACGTACCTCGGCCTGATGGACCCGGTGCGCAAACTCTTCGCGAAGGCGAGCGGCGCGAACGCGGCGTTGTTCAGCTTCAACTCCCAGGGCGCCTGCGAGGAATGCCAGGGCCGCGGCGTGCTGATCACCGAAGTGTCCTATATGGACCCGATCACGACGCATTGCGAAAGCTGCGACGGGCGCCGGTTCAAGGACGAGGTGCTCGCGCACAAGCTGCGGGGCAAGTCGATCGCCGACGTGCTGGAGCTGTCCGCGGAGCAGGCGGCGGAGTACTTCACCGAAGCCCCGGTGCTGGCGAAGGTGAACGCGCTGATCGAGACCGGGCTCGGGTATCTCGGGCTGGGGCAGGCGCTGAGCACGCTGTCCGGCGGTGAACGTCAGCGGATCAAGCTGGCGGACCGGCTTTCCGGCGGCGGCAACGTCTACATCCTCGACGAGCCGACCACCGGTCTGCACATGACCGACATCGACATGCTGCTGGGCCTGCTCAACGGCATGGTCGACGCGGGCAACACGGTGGTGGTGATCGAGCACAACCTCGCGGTGATCGAACAGGCGGACTGGGTGATCGACCTCGGACCCGGCGGTGGCAAGAACGGCGGCGAGATCGTCTTCACCGGCCCGCCCGAGAAACTCCTGACCGCGGAGAGCTCACTGACCGGCGAGTACCTCAAGCGTTACCAGCAGGCCGGCTGAGCTCGGGCTCTTGGTTGAAGGGGACGTCCCGTGCGGGGCGTCCCCTTCTTCGCGTTCGGCGCAGGATACGAGACGCCCGATACCCACGGCGGCGACCATGCTGGAAGCCGGTGCGGCGAGGAGGGTCGGATGGCGGTGCGGCTGGTGCTGACCGGCGGGCTGGAATGGCTGGATTCGATTCCGGAAAGCGAACGCGCGACGGTTTTCACCGCGTTGTTCGCCGTCTGCGACGGATCCGCGTTCCTTACCTACGGCGTTTTCAAAGTCGGCGGCGGTCCGGGCCGCTTCCTGTTGACCGTGGCGCCCGCGCTGGCGATCCGGGTGCGGATCGATTGGGCGCGTTCGGAGTTCGAGTTGCTCGGGCTCAGCAGGGAACCCGTCGAGTGGCCGCGCGAGCTGGACGTGCTCTGAAGCTCTTCGATATCACCGCATGGGGTGAGAATCCCGTAGGATGACAACGGAGCCACTGAACTGGGGTGCGAGGTGCTTCGTGGTGATCAAAGTGCTGCTTGCCGAAGATATGCACATGGTTCGCGGGGCGCTCGTCGCCCTGCTGAACATGGAATCCGATATCGAAGTGGTCGCCCAAGTCGCCGCGGGTGATCAGATCCTTCCGACGGCGAAATCCGTCCAGCCCGATGTCGCGGTCATCGACATCGATCTGCCGGGCAAGGACGGTTTGACCGCGGCCATGGAGATCCGCGAAAGCCTGCCCGGCTGCCATACGCTGATCCTCACCAGCCTCGGCCGTCCCGGCACGGTCCGGCGCGCGCTGGACGCGAAGGTCAACGGCTTCATGCTCAAGGACGCGCCGTCGGACAAACTCGCCAACGCGGTGCGGTCGGTCGCGATCGGCCGGCGGGTGATCGACGGCGAATTGGCGCTCGCCGCTTGGGAAACCGAGGACTGCCCGCTCACCACCCGCGAGATCGAGATCCTGCGGGTGACCGCGCGCGGGCGCACCGTCGCCGACATCGCGGCCGAACTGTTCCTGTCCCCGGGCACGGTCCGGAACTATCTGGCCGCGATCGTCACGAAGCTCAACGCGCGCAACCGGGTGCACGCGATCCGCATCGCCACCGACGCGGAATGGCTGTGATCCCCGGGCGATCTCGCGTGATTGGACGCGGAACACGCGAGTTCCGCCTTCAAACACGCGAGTTCCGCCTCTGAGCACGCGAGTTCCGCCTTCGGTCCGGCGAACGACCCTCGCCTTCGGTTAGACCCTCTCACTTTCGTGCTTGACGTTCACGGCAACTTCGCTATAGCCTCTAACTATCGCAAGAAGCGATAACAACAGAAGCGAAGGAGAAGCCCATGTTCGGCAAGCGCGCGGCCCTGCTCACGGTCCCACTGGTCATCGCCGGCGTCCTCGGCGTCACGGCACCGGCCCAGGCCGCCCCCGCCCACCACACCAGACCGGCTTCGCTTACCTGCCAAGGAAAAGGCATCGACCGGTCGGCCAAGGTGCACTACCGGACCGAGACCTTCGTCAAGGCGCCGCTGCGCACCATCTGGAACCTGCAGACCGACGTCGAGGCCTGGCCGTCCTGGCAGAATCCGGCCATCCCGGTCACCATGAAGCGACTGGACGACGGCCCGCTGCGCAAGCATTCCCGCTTCCAGTGGACCATCCCCGTCCCGCCCGGCATGCCGTACCCGCCCGGCGACGTGACCATCGTTTCCACCGTCCGGCAACTCCAGCCCGGCAAATGCCTCCGCTGGACCGGCCCGCTCGACGGCCCCGGCGGTATGCACATCGACGGCGTCCACGTCTGGAACTTCGTCAAGGTGCCCGGCGGCGTCATCGTCCGCACCGAGGAGAGCCACACCGGCCCGCAGGTCGACAAGGACGTGCCCGGCTCCACCGCGATGCTCGGGCAGGGCCTCGAAATCTGGCTGAAGGACCTCAAGAAGGCGGCCGAAAACCGGTAGCGGGGCGGGCCCGGACCCGCCGGACGACGCCGCCCGGCTCGACCCGTTCCACCGTGAAACCCTCGCGCTCGAAGAAGGCGCCCGCGCGTTCGTCCGCCACCGGATGCTCGGCGTACACCCGGCCGGTGTCCGCGGCCGACCGTCCGATGAGGACTTCGAGCAACCGCGAGTCCAATCCGCGATACCGAGGAAGCGTGTACAACTTGCGGATCACGGGCTCGCCACCATCGAGATCGCGCTGCCCGACACCGGCCAGCCGCCCGTCGTCCTCGGCGATCACGACCGCGCCGAGGGCGACGGCGCCGGCGATGTTCGTCGTGTTCCACCACATCCGCACCTGCCGGGCGGCCTCTTCGTCGCCGATCAAGGGTACGTAGTGGGCCCGGACGTGCTCCTCACCGAATCGGCAGACGGCCATGACGTCGTCGCGATCCGCGTCCCGCACGATCGGTCCGCTTTCCATGGCCTGCCCCGATCCGCCACCCCTGCGGCACTTTCGGGCACTCTCTGATCATCGGGCTTGTCCGGCCGTCCGCCCGGTGGTAACGATACGGGCGATCCACCTCGCGACCTCTCGCATTTTCGTGCCCACCCCCATCGAGCCAAGGCGACGCATGCAACCCAATTTCGACGCAGGTGAGGACTTCGCACTCCTTCTGGAGCGAGAGGCCAAGAAACTCGAGGAGAAAGCCCAAGCCCTGACGGCCGCGTTCACCGCCTCGGCGTCCACGGTGACCTCTCCCGACGGCTCGGTGACGGTGACGGTCGAGGCCAACGGCTCGCTGAGCGCCATCGAGTTCGGCAACCGGGCCACCTCGCTGGGACCGGCGCGGCTCTCCTCGCTGGTCATGCAGACGGTGCGCCAGGCCCAGCGCAAGACCGTCGAGAAGGTCACGGAGTCCTACATCGAGATCAACGGCGAAGACGAAGCCGCCCAGTTGGTGCGCACGTTCCTGCCGAAGGTGGCGGACGAGGAAGGCGCCCCGGAGAACCCGGAGCAGGACAAGTGGGCCCCCGAGGCGCACGACGAGCCGCCGCGTCCTCAGGCGGGGTACCGGCCGCCGCCACCTCCGCAGGCGGGTCCCCCGATGCCGCCGCAGCCCGGCCGTCCCGTGCGGCCCCCGAACCCCCCGGCGCCGCGAACCCGGCGACCGGCTTCCCCCGACGACGACGAAATGAGCCCGTGGTGACCGGATTCGGTGTCAAGACGGAGACCATGACCGAGTTCGCCGGTCACCTCGACAGACTCGAGGACGAGCTGCGCAAGAGCGCCGACATGGTGGGCAGTTGCGTGGCGGACCCCGGCATCTTCGGCATCTTCGGCGGCCAGATCTACGGCGCCGGCGCGAGCATGCACTGCGGGAAGGCGCGGGACCAGCTGAACAAGTACTCGGAGAACGTGCAGGAGTTCTCGGACAGGTTGCGTGAGGCGGCGAAGCAGTACAACGCCAACGAGCAGGAGACCGAGAGGCTGATCACCGAAGCCGGCAAGGGGATCGACGAGGTGAAGGTCAAGTGAGCGACGAGTACCACCGCGGCGATTTCGGGAACAACACCGGCACCAAGGCCAGCGACTTCAAGGACGAGAAGAACAACTTCCTCGCGGGCAGCGGCGACACCACGGGCGCGGGCTTCTTCGATTCCGCGTTCTCGCTGAAGAAGGCCGTCGACGAAGGAGACAGCCTCAGCATCGGACTGGCCTCGGCGGGGATGGCGATCGAGATCCTCGGCATGGTCGCCGATCCGATCGGCTCGCTGCTCACCGCCGGGATCGGCTGGCTGATCGAGCACATCGTCATCTTCCGCTGGCCGCTGGACTTCCTGCTGGGAGACCCGAAGGGCATCGAGGCGGCCAAGACGGCGATCTACAAAGAGGCCGCCGAAGTGCGGGAGTGGTCGAAGGAGCACGGGGCCGCCACCACCAAGTTCATGGAGAAGTGGGACGGCGAGGCCGCCGACACTTTTCGCGCCGACATGGAGGGTGTCGCCGCCCAGATCGACGCGCTCGCCGGCTACATCGAATTCGCGGGCAAGCAGATGGGGATCGCCGGAGCCGTCATCGGCGCGGTCCGCGGCATCGTCCGCGACATCATCGCCATGACGCTGGCGGGCATCCTCAAGGCGGCGATCGTGGCGGTGGCACTGGCGCCGGTCACCTTCGGCGGTTCGATCATCGCGGCGATCACCTCCATCATGACCACGGTCGGGGTGGCGATCGCCAAGATCGCCAAGCAGATCGCCGACGTCGCCAAGAAGCTCGCCGAGATGCTCAAGATCCTGGCGAAGACCCGCGGCGCGGCCGACGACGTCGTCAAGTTGACGCTCGGCGGCGGCAAGATCAAGCTGCCCAAGCCGAAACCCGCCGGTGGTACGCCGATGCCCGGCGGCAAGAAGCCGATCGAAGGCCCGCCCCCGAAGCCGGGCGACAGCACTCCGGACGCCCCGAAGCCCGACGCTCCGAAGCCCAAGCCGGAGAAGCTCGGCGACATACCCCTCCGGATCGTGCGCGAGAAGCTGGCGAAGGAACTGGAAGGGGTGGACGGGGCGGCGGACATCCTGAAGCGGTTCGACTACTGGAACAGCTTCCCGGTCGGCGACCTGAAAACGAGGTTCCCCAAGGCCGCGGACGCGCTCGACAAGCTCGAAAAGGGCCTCAAGATCCTCAGCGACCCGACCTACGGCGCGTCGGGCATGGCCGGGAAGACCGTCGTCGAGCTGACGAAGGCCATCCCGCCGGCCGCGAACGAGAAGCCGCCGGAGGACAAGGAAGAGCAGTGAAAGCAGGCGGCCCCGTCCCGGTGTTCCGGCGCGGGACCGCCTGTGCTTTCGTTCGGTCATGACTGAACGGGTGAACATCTCCTCCGGCGGGGACTACGAGCCGGTCTTCGGCTACAGCCGGGCGGTGCGCGTCGGCGAGCACATCCACGTTTCCGGGACGACGGCGCGCGAGCCGGAACGCTCTGGCGACGCGTACGAGCAGGCTTCGGCCGTGCTGTCGCTCATCGAGACGGCGTTGAAAGAGGCCGGATCGAGCCTCGCCGCGGTGGTGCGCACGGTCACCTACGTCACCGACATCAAGGACGCCGACCTGGTCGCGCGGGCGCACCGCGAAGCCTTCGCCGACGTGCTGCCCGCGGCCACCATGGTCGAGGTGTCGGCGTTGCTCGACCCGAAGATGAAGGTCGAGATCGAGGCTTACGCCGTCGAGAAGTAAGTCACCTCCCGAAAGACCCGACGAGCGCTTCAGGAGCTTCGCGCGTCTCGTAAAGCTTCCAGAAGACGTCGGCGAAGACGTCCGGATGGATCACCTCGGGCTCGAAGTCCAACGGGCTCGCGGTGATCGTCCGATGCGGCACGCTGCCCTCGATCAGCGCGCCGACGTTGACGGCCCCGGCGTAGATCCCCTTCTCCGCGAGCACCGCGTTCAGATTGAGGAAATAGTTCCGCAGCCCGGCCTGCGCCATCCCCACGTTGCCGAGGAAGGGCGCCGGGTACCGGCCGGATTGCCCGGCGGTGAACAGGATCGCGCCGTCGCCGCGCTCGGTCATGGCGGGCAGCACGGCCCGCACCAGCGCCACCGCGGACACCAGGAACCGGTCGAGGATGAGCCGCAGGTTCTCCGGATCCACGTCGAGCACCGGCACGATGCCCTCCCCCATGGTCCCACCGCCGGGATTGAACGCGACCGCGTCGATCCGGCCGATGGCGGTGACGGCGGCGGCGATCTGAGCCGGCTCGTAGACATCGGCGACGAACCCGCTCGCCTCGACGCCGTCGCGGGCGAGTTCGGCGACGAGCGCGTCGAGGTTCTCGGTGGTACGCGCGACGAGGGCGATCCGGAAGCCCTCGCGGCCGAACCGGCGGGCGAGCGAAAGTCCCAGCACCGGCCCGGCGCCGAAGATCGCGAGCGTTTTGGTCATCTGTCCTCCCAGGCTAAGTTGAGGATGCCCTCAACTTCTTCGAAGGTACACACAACTTGAGGCCACCTTCAACTTGACTACGATGCGGTCATGACCAAACCCCTGCGGAAGGACGCCCGGCGCAACCGCGACCTGCTGATCGAGGCGGCCAGGGGGCTCTACGCGGCACGCGGCCTCGACGTCGCGCTCGAAGAGATCGCCAAGACCGCCGGCGTCAGCATCGGCACGCTGTACAACCACTTCCCGCAGCGCGCGGATCTGGTGAACGCCGTGTTCGCCGACCGGACCGAGACCGTCGCGAAGCTGGCCGAACACGCGCTCTCCCTCGACGACGCCTGGACCGGCTTGACGTCGTTCGTCGAACGGGTCTGCGAACTGCAGGCCGCCGACCGCGGCTACAACGAACTGGCCTCGACGCGGCCACCGCAGGCCGAAGACCTCGAACGCGGCTACGAACTCATGACCCGGATCGTCGAACGCGCCAAGGAGAGCGGTGCCCTGCGCGAAGACTTCACCCTCGAGGACATGGCCTTCGTGACCTGGGGGATCGCGCGCACCGTCGAGGCGACCGCGACCGTCCGGCCGGAGGTCTGGCGACGTCATCTCGCGCTGCTGTTCGACGGGATGCGGGCATCCGCCGCGAACCCGTTGCCGGAGCCCCCGCTGGAGCCCGCCGAACTGGCCAGAATCATGGGCGGCTGCGGCTGAGGCAACCCTCCACCCCTCCGGCGCGTGTTCACCCCGGAGGGGATTCCATGAAGACGAAACTTCTGCTCATCGTCCTGGCACTGTTCGTGACGACGGCCTGCTCCGGGGAGCCACCCGCGGCACCCGCGACGGTCACCGTCACCCCGCCGTCCTCGGCGCCGAAAGCGCCCGCCGGGCCGGACGCCAAGACCGTCGCCTGGCTCGACGGGATGTGCGGCGCGATATACGGCTACATGAAGGCTTCCAACGATTACGCGAGCAAGCAGCGATCGGGGACCGAAGTGACCCGCAACGCGCTGAAGGAAGAACTCGGGATCCGCGCGGGCTTCGCGGGCAAGGCCGTCGACGAACTGACCGCGCTGCCCCCGTCGCCGATTCCCGGCGGCGACACGGTGCGGAAGTCCCTTGTGGACCAGTACACCGCCGCGAGGGACGCGGCGAACACGGGCAAGCAGCGGTTGGAGAAGTCCGGCAACAGCGCGGCCATGGACGCGGCCATCCAGGCGATGGACGCCACGCAGAAGCCGATCACGGAAACCCCCGACCTCATGCCCGCGCTCAAAATCGACACGCAGGACCTGATGGCCGCCGCCGCGGAGGCCAAGAAGTGTAAGCCCGCTTGAGGCTTTCCGGGCCCGTTCGCGATCATGTCGCGAAAGCCACTTTCGGGACATCAGACGTCGCGAAAGTGGCTTTCGCGACACATCTCCGGACCCATGTGGCTCATCAAGCCGCGTCGACGGAGGTTGCGAAAGCCACTTTCGCAACGTTGAAGGTTGCGAAAGTGGCTTTCGCAACGTGCCACTCACTCAGGCGGGCGGAGTAAAGCCGGGCGGCACGACCATCGGTCGCCCGGTGTTGAAACCGCCGTCGACGAGAACGGAAGGCACGGTCAGGTAGCCGAAATCCGGCGACGCCGAAGTGAGAACGGCCGAAGCGATGTCCGCCCCGAGCACCGCGCGCGCCTGCGCAACGCGCCACCCACTCAACAGCCCTCAAGAATCGATCTCCGGCGTGATCCCGCCCGCCGCGGCCAGCGCGCGATGCAGCGCGAGTTCCGCCGTCGGTCCTTCGGCGAGGACGATCCCGGTGCACGACCGCTGATCCGCGAGATGCCGGATCTCGTCGCCAGGGCTCGCCGTCGGATACCACTCCGGCGCGCCGGGCAGCCCGGGCAACCTGTCGAGCCCCGACCAGCCCTTCAGCACGCCCTCCGCGGTCGGATACGCCAGGACGAACCCGATCCCCGGGCCTCCCCCGATCTTCCGGGTGAGCAGGGCGGGTTCCTCGCCCAGCGCCATGGCGATCATCGCCGAGTAGACGTTGGTGCCCAGCGACCGGCACAACGCCTCGCCGAGCATCGCCCCGCCGATCCGGATGTTGATCTCGACGACCTCCGGGCCGTCGGCGGTGAGCACGAACTCGGTGTGCGCGAATCCCTGCTCGTGTCCGGCGGCCTTGAGCACCCGGCCGATCCAGTCGGCCAACTCGGCGTACTCGGCCTCGGGGAAGGCCACCGGGAACGCCGCCGCTTCCTCCCGCCGGACGGGTTCCGGCGAAAGCTGGCGGGAGAGGATCCCGAGCAGCCGGGTCCTTCCCTGCCAGGTGACGGTTTCCGCGCTGTAAAGCGGTCCGGCGAAATACGGTTCGGCGATCAGATGCCCCTTGAGCGGCGTTTCCTTCGCCTCCAGCCTCGCCCGGTCGAGTTCGGCCTGATCGCGGACGAGCCACACCCCACGGGACGACGTTCCCGAAGAGTCCTTGACCACCAAGGGAAATCCGAGCTCTTCGGCGACCATGACGGGTACCGGCCTGCCGCGGGTGAGCCCGTGTTCGTACAGCAGATCACGCACCGCGCCCTTGTCCCGCAGCACCCGGACGGCGGCCGCGTCCGGACCGGGCAGGCCGAGCCGGGCGGTGAGTTCCGCGCCCGGCAGCGCCCAGGTGTCCGTCGAGTTGATGATCCCGGCGAGGTCCGGGATGGCGCGCAACGCGGTTTCGCAGGCCTCGATGTCGGTGGTGTCGATGTCGACGACCTCGACCCTGTCCGGCCCCAGCGTGCCGAGTTCGTAGCGGTAGATGTCGCGGTTTCCGGTGAACAGCACCAGCTTCCGCCCGGCCTCCGCCGCCGCGTCGGCCAGCCTGCCCAGGCCGAAGGTGAGTGCTTCCAACAGGACGACGGTCACGACGCCCGCTCCTTCCGGTACAACGGCAGTGAGGGTTTCCCGAAGCGGCGCCGCCGCCAGTCCATGGCCGCCCACGGCAGGGCGAGGTCGTCCAGCGACGCGATCTCGCGTGGCGCGAGCGTAGCCGGGTCGACGGCCTCCCGATGCCGGGAGAAAACCCTTGCCGTATACCGATGTCCGGTGTCGGCACCGATCACGACATGCGTCCGGTCGGGGTTCCGCGCCGCCTCCCAGCCCGCGACGAGGTACGCGGCCCCGGTGGACAGCCCGGCGAACACGGCGTGCTCGCGCATCAGGCCGACGGTCGCGGCCATGGCGTGCACGAAGTCCAGCCAGTGGATCCGGTCGTACAGCTCGTGATCGACGTTGTCGAACGGGATGGCCGAGCCGATCCCCGCGATGATCGCGTCCGGATCGGTGAACCGTTCGCTGCCGAAGGTGACACTGCCGAAAGGCTGGACGCCGGTCAGCCGGACGTCCGGATCGCGTTCCCGCAACGAGCGCGCGATCCCTCCGGTCGACGCGCCGGTGCCCACGCTGCCGACGACGGTGAGCGGCCCGGACGGCAGGGCGCGGGCGACGAGGTCCGCGACCTCGGCATACCCCAGGTAGTGCACGGGATCGTGGTACTGGCGCATCCAATGCATGTCCGGATGCCGGTCCAGCAGTTCGCGCACGCGTGCGACCCGGCGCCGCTGGTCGAGGCGGAGGTCGTCCGACGGCGGCATCTGATCCACCGTCGCACCGAGGATCTCCAGCTGCGAACGCATCGTGAGGTCGACAGTGGTGGACGCGACGATATGGCAGCGCAGGCCGTAGCGGTGACAGGCCATCGCCAGCGCGAGCGCGTAGATCCCGCTGGAGCTGTCGATCAGCGTCTGTCCCTTTCGGACGGTTCCGTCGGCGAGCAGCGACCGGACCGCGCCGAGTGCGGCGTAGACCTTCAGTGTTTCGAAGCGGATCAGCACGACGTTCGGTTCGAGCCGGATCAGCGACGGCGTCTTGATCGCGTCGGTGACGTGTTCGTGGACCAGCGCGGTCATCGCGGTCACCGGCCGATCGAGCGCAGGTACGCGGCCAGCGACTCGGCGCCCGCGGCGTTACGCGGGCCGCTCACGAGGTCGCCGTAGGAGATGACGTGGAACCGGTTGTCGCGCACGGCGGGGGTGTTCTTCAGCTGTGGCGAGGATTTCACGAACGCGATCTTGTCCTGCGCGGGCCGGTCGGCGTAATCCACGACGACGATCACCTCGGGTTCGGCCTTCACCACCGCTTCCCAGCCCACACTTCCCCAGCCGTCCTGCAGCTCGCGGAAGACGTTCGTTCCGCCCGCGGCGTCGATGATGTCGTTGGGAGCGGCGTGTTTCCCGGCGGTGAAGGGCTGATCGGTGCCGGAGTCGTAGACGAACACCTTGGCGGGCGGCGATTTCGGCGCTCCGGCGCGGACCTTGTCGAAGCGCCCCTTGAGTTCGGCGACCAGGTCGTCGGCCCGCTGACGGACGCCGAAGATGTCACCGAGGTTGCGCAGGTCGGTGTAGAGCGCTTCGAGCGGCGTCACCTCCGACTTCGCGGTGGGGTACTCCCAGCAGGTCTCGGTGTGCAGGTAGCTGCGGATGCCGACCTGCTCCAGCAGTTTCGGCGTGATGCCGCGTTCCTCGCTGAACCCGGAGTTCCAGCCCGCGATCACCCAATCCGCCTTGGCGTTCACCAGGATCTCGCGGGTGACCCGCGAGGTGCCGAGCCGTTCGACCTTGGCGTAGTCGTCCTTCCACGGCGAACCGGCGATCGACGGGTCGCCGAGCGAATTCATCACGTAGCCGCGCATCCGGCCGGCGAGCCCGAGCGCGAACAGCTTCTCGGCGCCGGAAACGTCGTAGGCCACCGGACGTTGCGGCGCCGGGAAGGTGACCTGCGCACCGCAGTTGGTCACCGTGGCCTGTGCCTGCGCGGTCGGCCCTGCCTCGACCTGGGCACCGCAGGCGCTCAGGAGCAGTGCCGCGGCGAAGAGCGCGGTCACCCTGGACGGCTTCATCGTGAGATCCCCTCGGTTTCGTCGGCGGGAAGGTCGTAGAGCAGTTGGAGTGCGCCGGTCACGGGATGGGTCACCTGGGTGACCTCGACGCCGAAGACGGCGTGGACCGTTTCCGGCGTGAGCACTTCGGACGGTGTGCCGCAGGCGGCGAGCGATCCGGCGCGCAGCAACGCGATCCGGTGACAGACGGCGGAGGCGAGGTTGAGATCGTGCAGCGCGACGAGCACGGTGAGCCCGCAGCCACGCAGGAACTTCAGCAGCTCCACCTGGTGACGGACGTCGAGATGATTGGTCGGCTCGTCGAGGACCAGCACCTCCGGTTCCTGCACGAGCGCCCTCGCCACCAGGACCCGCTGCCGTTCGCCACCCGAAAGCGTCAGCACACCGCGCTGCGCGAGATGGGTGATGTCCATGCGCCGCAACGCTTCCCGGCACAGCGCGCGTTCACGGGCCGAAAGCCGGAGGTTGCCGCGCTGATGCGGCGAACGGCCGAGCGCGACGACCTCTTCGACGGTGAAGTCGAGGTCCGCCCGGCTGTCCTGGGTGAGCGCGGCGATCCGGCGGGCGGTGTCGCGCAGACCCTGCTCAGCGATGTCGGTCCCGTCGAGCAGGACCGCGCCGCCGGACGGGGCCAGCGCGCGGTAGACACAGCGCAACGCCGTCGACTTGCCGCTGCCGTTGGGGCCGAGCAGGCCGACGACCTCGCCCGCGCCGACGTCCAAACGCAGTTCGCGGATCAACGTCGTCCCGGCCACCTCGACGGAAAGTTCGCGCAACGACAGCATCAGCGGCCTCCGAACGTGTAGCCGCGGCGCCGCATCACGACGAGGAACACCGGAACGCCGATCAGCGCGGTGATCACGCCGAGCGGCAGTTCCTCGGGGGCGACGAGCGTGCGGGCCAGCAGATCGACCCACACCAGAAAGACGGCGCCCACCAGCGGCGCGAGCGCCAGCACCCGGCGGTGCCCCGAACCGGCGATCATCCGCACCACATGCGGCAGGACCAGCCCGACGAAGCCGATCGAACCGCTGACCGCCACGAGCAACCCGGTGACCACCGCGGTGAGCAGGAAGAGCCAGCGGCGCAAGGCGGCCGCGTCGGTACCGAGGCTCATCGCGGTCTCGTCGCCCATGGACAGGACGTCGAGCGCGGTGCCGTAGCGCAGCAGGACCACGACCGCGACGGCCACGCCGAGCGCGGCCAGCGGCAGGGACGCCCACGTCGCCGAGCCGAGGCTGCCGAGCAGCCAGAACAGCACGGTCTGGGCGGCCTGGCCGTTCGGCGAGAGGTAGACGAGCACGCTCATCACGGCTTGGAAGGCATACGTGAGCGCGACCCCGGTGAGCACGAGCCGCAACGGCGTCAGCCCGAATTTGCTCCGGGCGGCCAGATACACCAGCGCGGTCGCGCCGAGCGCGCCGAGGAACGCGGCCGTCGACAGCGCCAGCACGCCGAGCCCGGCGAACAGGCCGAACACGACCACGGCGGCGGCGCCGACCGAGGCACCCGAGGAGATCCCCAGCACGAACGGATCGGCGAGGGCGTTGCGGACCAGCGCCTGCACGGCCACCCCGACCACCGCGAGCCCGGCGCCGACCACGGCCGCCAGCAGCACCCGCGGCGTGCGGACCTGCCAGACGATCGAGTACCCGGTGACCTCGTCGCCGGTGATGGTGCCGCCGGTGATCGCCTTTCCCAGGTAGCGCAGGACATCCGCGAGCGCGACGGTGGTCGGGCCGAGCGCGATGCCCGCGATCAGCGAGAGCACGAGCGCTGCCGAGAGCAGGAGCACCGGGCCGGTGAGCCGGAGCGGGCGTGAGGTCTCGTCTTCCGGTTCCGCGAAGAGGCGGAGCGGCTCAGGCACGTTCACCACGCACGATCAGGCGGCGCGCGTGGTTGTCGTACGGCGAGCCGTCGAAGTCGCCGAAGCATTCGACGCCGGTGAAGCCCGCGGTCTCGAACAGCGCCTTCAGTTCCGCGGCGCTGTACAAGAAGGAGCGGATCGACGCCCGCTTCGCCTCGCCGCCGCGCACCAGGGTCCATTCGGTTTCGAGGCGGGTCCAGTCGTCGAGGATGGTGTCGCGCATGAACACCGTCCCGCCGTCGACGTCGACCGCTTTCGGCCGCCCGACCCAGCCGGCCAGCACCTCCTTGCCGAGCACGTCCACCAGCAGCCTGCCGCCGGGCGCGAGGCTGGCGTAGGCGTTTCGCAGCACCGTGAGGTTGTCACCGGGCTCGGTGAAGTAGCCGAACGACGTGAACATGTTGATGATCAGGTCGTACGCGCCGGGCTCGGTGTACTCGAGCATGTCGGCCTGGATCAGCTTCGCGGCGACTCCCGCGTTCTCGCAGGCTTCGCGCGCGCGTTCGAGCATCGCCGGGCTGAGGTCGACGCCGGTCACGTCGGCACCCCTCCTGGCGAGCGGGACGACGTGGATCGCCGGGCCGCAGGCCAGGTCGAGCACCTTCGCGCCGTCTGCGACTTCGAGCAGCGGTGACGTGGCCGTCAGGCGTTCGGCCTCTTCGGCCCGGCTGGGCGGGAACATCACGTCCGCGAAGCCGACCCACAGGTCGTCGTCCTCGTACCAGTGCATCTCTCTCCGCTCGCCGGGCCGCACGATTCAGCCCCACAAGTCGTCGAAAGGTCGTCTTCGGTTCCCGGCGTCGCCGCCTTTCTCGTGGAGTGATCACTGGTTACCGTCGCGGTATGACTCTCGTACCGACGGTCGATCTGAGCAGCTGGGACGACGGCGACCGCGCGAAGCTCGCGCACACCGTCGACGAGGCGTTGACGCGGGTGGGGTTCCTGCAGGTCGTCGGGCACGGCATCCCGCGGACGACGATCGACGCCATGTGCGAAGCGACGGCGGCCTTCTTCGCGCTCCCTGTCGAGGAGAAGCTCCGTTCCGCGCCCGCCGACCGCGCCTCGGATCGCGGGTACGCGGCCGAAGGCACCGAAGGGCTGGCGTACAGCCTCGGTGAGACGACGCCTCCCGACCTGTCGGAATCGTTCGTCATCGGCGCGGAGCACATCGACGGCGAAGACCCGTACGGCTTCTTCGTCCCCAATATCTGGCCTGAGCTGCCCGAGAACCTGCGGCCCGCGCTCACCACGTACGCCGACGAAGCCCACCGCGTCGCGCGCGTGCTGCTGGAGATCTTCGAGACGGCGCTCAGCCTTCCCGACGGCTACCTCGACGCGTACACCCGGCACCCGACACGCACCTTGCGGGTGAATCACTTCGAGCGCCGCGCCGGAGCGCCCGAACCCTTGCCCGGGCAGATGCGGCTCGGCGCGCACACCGACTACGGCATCGTCACCGTGCTCTACGCCGATCCCGTCCCCGGCCTGCAGATCCACGGCCCCGACGGCGCCTGGCACGACGTGATCCCCGCCGAAGACGCGCTCGTCGTGAACCTCGGGGACCTCACCGCGCAGTGGACGAACGACCGCTGGCGTTCGACGCTGCACCGGGTCGTGCCGCCGTCCGGGCCGGGGCCGTCACGACGGCGCAGCGTGGCGTTCTTCTTCGACGGCGACCACGACGCCCGGTTCGAATGCCTCCCGACCTGCCAGTCCGCCGCGAACCCGCCGAAGTATCCGCCGGTCCTCGGCGGCGCCCACCTCTACGCCAAGATCACCGGCGGGCGAACCTTGGAACCGGCCGACGCGATGAACACGGCGGCCGACCGCGGTTGAGGGAGAATTCGTGGCGAACGGTGTCCGGTCCAGTCCGGCGGCTTCGACGTCCCCGGCAGAAGGCACCGGAACGGTGCCGGCCGAGAGGAGACAACCGTGAAGTACATGATCATGATGTTCGGGTCGCAGAAGGACCTCGCCGACATCGGGGGCACCTGGAGCGCCGACGAGGTCAAGGCCCTGCACGAGTTCATGGGCAAGTGGAACAACGACCTGGTCGAATCCGGTGAGTTCGTCGACGCGCAGGGCCTCTCCCAGCCGGCGCACGCCCGCCGCGTCTCCTTGCGCGACGGCGCCCCCGTGGTCACGGACGGGCCGTATGCCGAGACGCAGGAGGTCCTGGTCGGGTACACGACCGTCGACTGCGCGAGCTACGACCGCGCGACCGAGATCGCGGCCCAGCTGGCGAACACGCCGCATCCGGAGGGCAGCGACCTCGGCCGCGACTGGTACGTCGACATCCGGCCGTGCGCCGACAGCTTCGAAGAGCTGGAGCTCTAGGTGCCGGACAGCGGCGTCGAAGACCTGCTGCGCGAGCTTTCGCCGCAGGTTCTCGGCGCCGTCGTCCGCCGCTACGGTCACTTCGACCTGGCGGAGGACGCGACCCAGGAGGCGCTTCTCGCCGCCGCGACGCGATGGCCGGCCGAAGGGCGGCCCGACGATCCGCGCGCGTGGCTCATCACCGTCGCCTCACGGCGGCTGACCGATCTGCTCCGCGCCGAACAGGCGCGGCGTCGTCGCGAGGACACCGTCTTCCAGTGGAGGTTGCCGGAAGAGCACGTCACGTCCGCGGACGACACGCTCGTCCTGCTCTTCCTGTGCTGCCACCCGTCTCTCTCGCCCGCGTCGCAGATCGCGCTGACCCTGCGGGCGGTCGGCGGCCTCACGACGGCGGAGATCGCGCGCGCGTTCCTGGTCCCCGAGGCGACGATGACCCGGCGGATCAGCCGCGCGAAGGCGGGTATCAAGGCGAGCGGCGTCCCGTTCGCGCTGCCGACGGGACCGGGACGGCTCGACGCGGTGCTCCACGTGCTGTACCTGATCTTCAACGAGGGTTACGCCACCACGTCCGGCCCCGATCTGGTGCGGAGCGATCTTTCCGCCGAAGCCATCCGGCTGGCGAGGATCGTCCACCGGCTGGTGCCGGACGACGGCGAGGCCACCGGCCTGCTCGCGCTGATGCTGCTCACCGACGCGCGCCGTCCGGCGAGGACGGGGCCGGACGGCGCGCCGATCCCGATGTCCGAACAGGACCGGGGCCGGTGGAACGCCGGGTACGTCGCCGAGGGCATCGCGCTGCTGTCCGAAGCGCTGCCGAACGGGCCGACCGGGCAGTTCCAGATCCAGGCGGCGATCGCCGCCCTGCACGACGAGGCACCGAGCGCCGAGGAGACCGACTGGCCGCAGATCGAGGCGCTGTACGAAGTCCTGCTGCGGCTCTCCGACAATCCCGTGGTGGCGCTCAATCACGCCGTGGCCGTCGGGATGGCCCGCGGGCCGCGAGAAGGGTTGGCGGCGTTGGAAGAACTCGGCGACCGGATCTCCGGCGACCATCGGTTCCACGCCGCCCGCGCGCATCTGCTCGAGATGACCGGGGACACCGCCGAAGCCATCGAGTCCTATGTGGACGCCGCGCGGCTGGCGACCGGCCTGCCACACCAGCGTTATCTCCACGCTCGCGCCGAACGCCTGCGCTGACTCCGTTCGGCACCCGCTCGCGAGCGGGTGCCGAACGGAGTGATTCAGCAGGTGAGCAGAAGTCCGGTGATCGCCGTGCAGGTCGCCGACGCGGTGTCGTTGGCCGCGTTCGGATCGGCGACGGAACTCTGCGTGATCTTCGCGGTCGTCTTGACCGGCCCGATGCTCAACAGCCCCGCGGCCACCGAGAACTTCGCCGTCGCACTGGCTCCGGACGCGAGCGACGAGAAGTCGCAATTGACGACCTTGGTGCCGCTCGGGTTCGAGCAGGCCGGCGAGCCGGTGAAACGCAGCCCGTTGCCGAGGGTCGACACCACCCGGATCCCGGACGCCGCGCCCGGGCCCGCGTTCGTGACCTTGACCGTGTAGTCGATCGACGAGGTCAGGATTCCGCGCGGGGACGCGGTCAGCGAGACCCCGAGATCGGCCGCGGTGGTGCCGCCGGTGATGGTCAGGACGGGACCGTCGAAGGTCTCGAAACTGTAGTTCTCGCCGAGGAACTGGTGCCGCAGGGTCACCGGGCCGAGCGGGGCGGTGTCCTTGATGCGCAGGGTGAACGTCACCTTGCGGCTGTCGCCGGGAGCCACGTCCCCGACGCCGCCGCGAATGCTGACGACATGCGAACTGCAGCTGAGCGCGCCGGGACAGGAGACGACCTCGGCGATCTCGGTGAGCGGGATTTCGGCGGCGTACAGCGTCGCCGCGCCGCCTTCGATCGCCGCGTCGGTGAGGGCGTTGTACAGCGAATGCTCGACGGTGAACGTCTGTCCACGTTGGACGGTAGTCGGGGAGACCACCACCGAACTGGTGGGCGTCTCCGCGTAGGCGGGAGCCGGCACGGCGAGCGCGATCGTGGCCGCGGCGGCTGCAAGAGACAGAAGTGTGGTTCTTCGAAGCTTCATCGGATCTCACATTCCCGGGGTCAGGAGCGTCGCGCCGATCGGAGCGGACAACGATCAGTCGCCCAGGAACGGACATTCGTTACCGGTGTTTCCCGCCAGGTGGCCTGACGCGCTCACCCGCACGGAGTAGCCTCACCGCGGAGCGCGGGGAGCAGGTTCGCCTCCTCGTAGGCGAAGTGCTCCTCAAGTCCACTCACGACCCGGTCGAACTTCTCGCGCACACTGCCGGGATCTCCCTCGCCCTGAAGCAACGCGTCGAGATCGAGCAGCGCGCGGGACACGGTTTCGTGTTCTTGACGCAGCCGCTTCAGCGCCGGCGCGAGCCCGGGATGAGCCTTCTCGATCGCGGTGAAAGCGCCGTCCTCGCGGAGATGGTGCATGCGCAGGTCGTTGCAGAAGGTCACGCAATGGCCGAGCAGTTCGCGCCGCAGGCCCGACCGGTCCGCGACCGGCCCGCCGTCGAGTTCGGCCCGCGCGGCCGCCAAGGTCTTCCTGAGTTCACCGTGATGGACCAGCAGCTGATCGGCGATCGCGCGGCCACGGGCGGCATCGACTTCCAGCAGGTGCAACGCGAACCCGCGTTCCCCGCCGTCGAGGGGCACGGCGCGCGCGGCATGGGGCACCCCGTCGATCTCGAGTGTCGCTTGTGGACTGGCGAGAAGGTCGCGATACCAAGGCGAAGCGTCGTCGGGCGCGTACACCAGATACCGGCTTCCGGACGGACGGCAAGCGACGCGAGTGGTGCGGGGACGCCCCGATTCGGCGTCCGCGGTGGTCATCAGCAACGGAACTCCCCAGGTAGCATCAACGGGAAAGCTATTTTGCTTTGCAAGCAAAGTCTCTTTGTTCGCAAAGGTATCCAGGAGGGTGGCCGGTGTCAACCGAGGACATGGAAGTCGACGACGCCGTGCGGGCCTTGCTGCTGCTCATGCCGCGAATGGTCGGGCGGGCGAAGCGCATCAAGATCCCCGAAGAACTCCAGTCGCTGTCACTGGCGCCGCGGCACCTGTCGCTGTTGTCGTACCTGCTCTTCGACGGACCGATGACGGTGAACGAACTGGCCGAACGGCTCGAGGTCGCCCCGACCACGGTGAGCCTGATGGTCGGCGAACTGAGCAAGAAGAACGTGCTCGACCGGCGTGAGGACGAAGCGGACCGGCGTCGCCGGATCGTCGCCATCACCGAACGGATGCGGCCCGCGATCGACGGCTGGCTCGCGCAGGGTGCCCGCGCCTGGCAGAAGGCGCTCGCGCCGCTGAGCCCGGCCGAGCGCCGGACGTTCATCGACACGTTGCGCGCGTACGAAGACGGACTGACCGACTAGGAGGACCGATGCGCTACCTGCTCATGCTCGGCGGAACCGTCGGCGACGAAGGGCTCGACACGGACATCACCGAACCCTGCCGCGCGTGGTCCGGGGAGCTGACGCGGCGCGGCCTGCGCGTCGAAGGGATGGGCCTGCACCCGCCCGAGTCGGCGACGACCGTCCGCGTCCGGGGAGGCGAGGCACTGCTCACCGACGGTCCCTTCGCCGAGACGAAGGAGCAGATCGGCGGCATCGCCATCCTCGAATGCGAGAGCCGCGAACAAGCCCTCGAAGCGGCGAAGACCCACCCGTGGGCCGCGATCGGAACTATCGAAGTGCGCGAACTGCTTTAGGCGATCCGCACGGTGACCTGATTGTCGGCATAGGTGTAGGCCACGTATTCGAATTCGACACCGGTGCGCTCGACGTATTCCAGCCACGCCCGGTGCTCGTGCCGCTGCCAGCCGGGGTAATTGAAGAACTCGTCGAAGTGCACGATGCTGCCGGACCGCAGACGTGGCCCCACCAGGTCGAGCACGGTTTTCGCCGAGCTGTACAGATCACCGTCCACATGCAGGAAATCGACGACGCCTTCATGCCGCTCGAGAAAGCCGGGAAGCGTTTCGGCGAAAAGGCCGACGACTAGTTCGGCGCCGGGGACGTCCGGCAGATCGTCGCGCGCGAACGAACCGGCGGGCATGCCATTGAGCCAGTTCTCCGGCAGGCCCTGGAACCAGTCGAACCCGTAGGTCTCGACGCCGCCACGGGCCTTGGCGATCACGCGCAGCGTGTTCCCGCTCGCGACGCCGAATTCGAGGGCCATTCCCCCTGACGGGGCAAGGGAAAGCGCGTACGCGAGAGTCTCCTGTGGACGGGCGAAGTGTTTGGTCCCGGTCAGGTGCTCGCGGGCGAACCGGTTGCTGTCGCGGGCCGCGTCCTGATCGCCCGCGTAGATGATGTCGCGACGGCTCCGGATTTCGAACTCGACGATCCGGTCGAAACAGCGGTCCCCCTGCCGGACGATCTCCGCCCGCAATTCCGCGGCGATCCGTTCCAGTTCCGCCGGATAGGGATCATGGAATCGCCGGGCGAGCCGGTGCAGGCCCCGGCCGAACGTTCCGCGGGCCGAACGGCCCAAGGTCTTCAGGGCTGAATGGGGTACCAGGTGACGCATTCCGGGACGATACACCAGCACCGTTCGAGTGAACGGGACCAGAACATCCCGCGCCCGGTTTCGTTGCGGTAACCGAGGGGTCCGCTCCTAGCATCGCGTTCGCCGCCGGTACCCGGGTACCGGCACGAGAAAAGGAGCGCGATGAGCAGCATCGTCATCTTCGGGGCGGGCGGGCGCGGAGGGCGCCGTGCCGTCGCCGAAGCCGTGAGCCGCGGGCACCAGGTCACCGCCGCCGTCCGGGATCCCGGCCGCCACGCGGATCTCGCCGGGGACAACGTCACCCTGATCGCCGCCGACGTCACCGTCGCGGACGACGTCGCGAAGGCCGCCGCCGGACACGACGCCGCGATCAGTTCCGTCTACCGCGCGGACCTCCCGTCACGCGAGTACTACCCGGCCGCCGCGCACGCGCTGATCGACGGCCTCGGGCGCGCCGGGGTCGCGAGACTGGTCGTCGTCGGTATCGGAACGGCGCTGGAGATCGAACCGGGCGTCGCCCTGCACGATCAGCCGGGTGTGCCGCCCGAGCACCGCGAGTTCTCGCTCGGGCACACGGCGGAGCTGGAGGTCTTCCGTACGTCCGGTGGCGAGCTCGACTGGGTGATCGTCGCGCCACCGCCGGTGTTCCTCGACGAACACGCCGAGCGCACGGGCGTGTACCGCAGCGGGGACCACCGGGTGCTGCCGCGCGCGGAGGACGCGAAGCCGTTCTCGTACGCGGATCTCGCGGTCGCGCTGGTCGACGAGGACGAGCGGCCGGCGCATTCGAGGGCGATGGTCGCCGTCGACTACTGACCCAGCTCCGGCAGCCACAGCAGATGCGCGTGAAGGCCCCCTTCCCTCGGCTCAGCCGAGGGAAGGGGGCCTTCACGTAATTCAAGGGGAGCGACTCAGCGCTCCGGCGAGTCCCCGCCGTTCTGCTCGGCCAGGAACCGCTCGAACTGATTGCCCAGCTCCTCGGCGGTCGGCATGTGCTCGACCGACTCCGCGAGCAGGCTTTCCTTGCCCGACGCCTCCATGAACGTGTCGTACTGCTGCTCCAGCGCCCGCACCACGTCGGCGACCTTCTCCGAGCCGGCGACCTGGCGGGCGATCTCGGCCTCCGCCTCGTGCGAGGCCTCCCGCAGCTCCCCGTCCGGCAGGTTCAGCCCGGTCGCCGCGGCGACGGCGCCCAGCAGGTTCAGCGCGGCGCTCGGGTACGTCGAGTCCGCCAGGTAGTGCGGCACGTGCGCCGCGAACCCGGAAGCGTCGTGCCCCCACTCGCCGAAGCGGAACTCCAGCAGCCCGGCGATGCTCCCCGGCACCTGCATCCGGTTGGGCAGCGGGCGGTGTTCGCCGACCAGCTCGTTCCGCGTCGCGTGCGCGGTCACGCCGAGCGGGCGGGTGTGCGGCGCGCCCATCGGGATGCCGTGGAAACCGGTGGTGAGCCGGACGTCCCAGCGCTCGACCAGGCCGCGGACGGCCGCGCAGAACCGCTCCCAGTCGTGGTCCGGTTCCGGCCCGGTGAGCAGCAGGAACGGCACGCCGTCGGCGTCGTGCAGCAGGTGGACGACCAGCTCGGGGGCGTCGTAGGCCTCCCAGTGGTCGATGGAGTAGGTCATCGCCGGGCGCCGCGAGCGGTAGTCGATGAGCCGGTCGACGTCGAACCGCGCGATCACGCGGTGCTCGGAGGAGTTCAGGAGCTGCTCGGCGACGAGTTTGCCCGCCGAGCCCGCGTCCATGAAGCCGTCGAAGTAGTGCAGGAGCACGGCCCCGCCGAGGTCAGGGACGTCCGAGTCCACCTCGTACAGGTCTTCCGGGTCCAGCGCCACCAGATCCTCCAGGTTTCGTGCGTGCAACCGTCTACGGGTGGCAACGCCCCGATAGGGGGTATCCATTCCGCCGGCCGTGGCCGAAATCCTATCGGTCCGTGACAGGTGTCGTGGGCGGTCCGCGTCGAGGTGGTGCAGGGTGGAGGGGTGACGGAAGAGATCCTCGGCCTGCGCCCACCCGCCAATCGGGTGAGCAGGCGCGCCATCGGCTACTGGACGGTGTGGGCCGCGGTCGGCTGGGTGATCCTCGTCGCGGCGCAAGCCGTGTTCGTGTTCACGAGCGACGACGCGCCGATGTGGCTCACGGTGACGCTGACGATCTCGTGCGTGCTCGCACCCCTTCATCTGCTGGTCATGCCGCAGTGGCGGTACCGGATCCACCGCTGGGAGGTCACCGGCGAGGCCGTGTACACGCAGGAAGGCTGGCTCAAACAGGACTGGCGCATCGCGCCGATCTCGCGGATCCAGACCGTCGACATCGAACGCGACCCGGTCGAGCAGCTGTTCCGGCTGGCGAAGATCACCGTGACCACGGCGTCCGCCGCGGGCCCGGTCAAGATCTCCGGTCTCGACCACACCCAGGCGCTCGCGCTGGCCGCGGAACTCACCAGGACCACGCAGGCCACTCCGGGTGACGCGACATGAGCACGGAGGCACCGCCGGACACCGAGGTCGGCCAGTGGCACCGGCTCGACCGGCGGATGCTGTTGATCCGCCCCGTCCTCGACGTCGTCAAATCGCTGCCGGTGCTGATCGGGACGGTGATCCTCGGCCGGGGCAACGGCTGGGAATGGTTCGGGCTGGGCGTCACCGCGCTGACCGTGTTCGTCGGCGTCTCGCATGTGCTCACGTCGCGGTACCGCGTCGCGGACGGCCAGGTGGAATGGACCACGGGGCTGCTGCTGCGCAAACATCGCGCGATCCCGCTGGACCGGATCCGCACGGTCGACGTCACGTCGGAACCGAAGCACCGTTTGTTCTCCCTCAGCGCCGTGCGCATCGGCACCGGACGGCATTCGGTGGCGCAGGGCTCGGGCAACGACCAACTGGTGCTCGACGCCGTCAGCCAGGCCGAGGCGCACCGCCTGCGCACGGTGCTGTTGCACCGCAAGGAGATCTCTCCGGAAGCCGAGGCGGCACCCCCGGAACAGGTCGTGGCGGAGGTCGACCGGAAGTGGGTGCGGTACGCGCCGTTCACGCTGTCCGGCCTCGCCGTGGTGGGCGCGGTGTTCGCCGCGGTCTGGCATTTCGCGCACCAGCTGGACATCGCCCCGGAGAACGTCGGACCGCTGCGGGACCTCCTGGACGATCTGGCGAACACGGCGGTGTGGCTGATCGTGGTCGTCGCGGCGGTCGGCCTGCTCGTGGTCGTCTCGCTGCTGTCCGTCGGCGGCTACGTGCTCTCGTTCTGGAACTTCAAGCTCACCAGGGAATCCGAGGGCACCCTGCACGTCCGGCGCGGGCTGATCACCACGCGTTCGGTGTCCATCGAAGAAGAACGGCTTCGCGGCGTCGAGGTGAAGGAGCCGCTGCCGTTGCGGATCGCGGGCGGGGCGCGGCTCACCGCGATCGCGGGCGGGCTGCGCGAGGGCAAGGGCGGGGACAAGGGCGGCGGGCTCCTGCTGCCGCCCGCGCCCGTCGGCCGGGTCCACGAGGTCGCCGCCGAGGTGCTGCGCGAGAACTTCGACCCGGCCACCGTGCCGCTGAACCGGCATCCGCGACGGGCGCTGACGAGGCGGCTCACCCGCGCGATCGGCGGCGTGCTGCTGCTCGCGGCAGTGCTGTTCGGGCTGGCGTGGATCGATTTCCTGCCGTCGTGGATGTGGCAGGTCGCGCTCGGCCTGGTGCCGTTCGCCGCGCTGGTGGGCTGGGACCGCTACCGCAACCTCGGCCACGCGATCGTCGGCCGGTACCTGGTCAGCCGGTCCGGTTCGCTCGCGCGGGCGACGGTGGCGATCCGGCGTGAGGGAGTCACCGGCATCGTCGTCAGCCGCTCGTTCTTCCAGCGCCGCGCCGGATTGATCACCGTGACGGCCCCGATCGCGGCCGGCAAGGGCGGCTACCAGGTGGTCGACGTCGGCGAATCGGCCGGACTGGCGATGGCGGAGCGGGCCGCGCCCGGTCTGCTCACGCCCTTCCTTCGCCGGGATGCTCAGCGATAGCCGGTGACGTCCGCGGGCAGACCGGGATCCTGGACTTCGACGAGATAGCGCCAGCAGTCGGGCCTGCTGCCGTCGAGGTCGGTGAATCCGTATTCCTTCGCCAATTCGCCACTGGACATCGATTTCCCGTTCCAGCGGGCGACTTCCGCGTCACCGGCCAGCGCCGCGACCGCCCTGCCGACGAACGCGGGGCTTTCAGAAATGGCGAAGTGCGGTTGCACCTTCGTCGCGTCGCGCCAATTCTCTTCCGTCACCCGATAAGCGTCGAGCATCGCTTCGGAACGCAACCAGCCCGGCGTGACGGCCACCGCGGTACCGCCATGCGGTGCCAATTCGTGCCCGAGCGCGAACGCCATCCGGTTCACCGCGGTCTTGGCGAGATCGTAGAAGAACGAAACGCGGTAGTTCTCCGAGTTGTACTCGGTGGTGCCGTCGTTGACCTCGACGACCAGCGCGCCCGGATTCCTGATCATGAGCGGAAGCGCGAAATGACTGGTGATCGCATGCGTGTCGATCGCGAGTCGCAGCGTCCGCAGCCCGACGTCCAAAGTGGACTCCCAGACCGTCTTGTCCCATTCGATGGGCGCGCCGTAGATGTCGTTGACCAGCACGTGCAGCGCGCCCTGTTCGGCGTCGATCCGTTCCACCAGTTCGCGGACCTGGTCCGCCTCCAAATGGTCCACACCGATCGCGATCCCGTGCCCGCCGGCCTCGTCGACGAGCGCCGCCGTCTCCTCGATCGTCTCCGGGCGATTCATTTCCGAGCGCCGGGAACCGGTACTGCGGCCGGTCACGTAAACGGTCGCGCCCGCGGCACCGAGCTGGACCGCTATTCCCCGACCGGCCCCGCGAGTCGCCCCGGCGACCAACGCGATCTTGCCCGTCAATGGCTTTTCCATGGTCCGAACCTAGCAAGAAGTCCGCTTGTTCGTGGACCAAAGTCCCTGGTCGGCAATTCACACAATGTGCTACTTTCTTGACTCTTCGTGATTCTCCGGCGAGAGGTCGAGATGACGCCTGCCGCACGATCCCTGGACACCACCGCCCCGCCGAAACGCACCCCCGGCGCCAGCAGTTCACGCAAGGTATTGCAGCTGCTGCTCTCCTTTTCCGAACGCCGCTGGGACGCGAGCGTCGCCGAACTGGCCGCGAGGATCGGCACCCCGGTCGCCACGACGTACCGCTATGTGGCGCTGCTGAAGGAACTCCAGCTCCTGGAGGAGGGCAAGACGGGGCGCTATCACGTGACGAGCCAGGTGATGCCGCTCGCGCGGGCCGCGCAACTGGCCAACGATCTCGCCCGCCTCGCCCGGCCGTCGATGGAGGAGGCGGCCCGCGACCTCGGCGAGACGGTGCTGCTGTTCCAGCATTTCGGCGACTCCGCGGTCTGCGCGGACCGGGTCGAATGCGAACGCGCGATGCGGTTCACCTTCCAGCCGGGGCATTCCGTCCCGCTCGGCACCGGCGCCTCGGGCAAGATGCTGCTCGCCATGCTGCCGGAGGGCGAACGCGAAAGACGGCTTTCGTCGATCGTCCAGCGCCGCGGCCCGAGCGTCCGGGAAGAGGTCAAACGCGCCGGGGCGAACCGGTATTCGGTGAGCTGGGGCGAACTGGACGACGGCGTCTGGTCGTGTTCGGTGCCGATCCCGAGCACCGGGCACCGGCCCGCGGTGCTCACCTTGGCCGCCCCCGCGACCCGGATCGGCGACGACGCGAAACGGGCCGCCATCGTCGCACTCCAGTCGTACGCGAGCCGGATCCATCGCGCCGTTTCGTCGTTCGCCCTCTGATCACGCGAGTTCGCCCTCCAATCACGCGAGTTCGCCGTTCAATCACGCGAGTTCGCCCTCTGATCACGCGAGTCCCCCTCGCGGTAATTCGCGCGCGGCCGCTCAGCCCGGCGGGTACAACTCGATCCGTGATCCGACTCGCCACTCCCGAAGACCTGCCCGCGCTCCAGGACATCGAACGCGCCGCGGGCGAACCGTTCCGCGCGCTCGGCATGGCCGCGATCGCCGACGACGATCCACCCTCGATCGCGGACCTCACGGCCTTCCAGCGTGACGGCCGGGCCTGGGTCTGGGACGCCGGCGACGGCCCGGTGGCGTACCTGCTCGCCGAGGTCGTCGACGGTCACGGGCATATCGAGCAGGTGTCCGTCCATCCCGATCACGCGCGCCGGGGTCTCGGGCGGCGGCTGATCGAACACGCCGCGGAGTGGGCCTCGCGAGAAGGCCTCGCCGGATTGACGCTGACGACGTACGCCGAGGTGCCGTGGAACGCGCCGTACTACACCAGGCTCGGCTTCACGACACTCGACGAAAAGAGCCTCACGGAGGGCCTTCGGGCCGTCCGCGCCCACGAAATCGCCCGCGGCCTGGACGCGTGGCCTCGGGTGACCATGCGGCGGTGACCACCGCGGCTCATCCGGGCGCGGAGGCGATTTCGCGGGCGACGCGATGCCCGGATTCGGCGGCGCCGTCGACGTAACCCGCCCAGCGCGTGGCGGTTTCGGTGCCCGCCCAGTGCAACGGCCCGACCGGCGCGCGCAAGGCCGGACCGAAACGGGTGAGGGTGCCGGGTGTGGTGAACGCGCCGTAGCAGCCGCGGCTGAACTCCTCCTCCGCCCAGTCACGTTCCAGGTACGCGATCGGCCCCCTGGCCCGTGGCCCGAAATACCCGGCGAGGTCGTCGAGGACCAGGGCACGGCGGTCCGCGGGATCCAGCCGCGCGCCGGCGTCGGCGTGCCGCCCTTCGAGGAAGCCGACGAGCACCGCCGGCGATCCGCCGTGCGGAGTGTTGTCGAACACCGTGCCCAGCGAGCGACGGTCGCTGTTCGCCTGACCGCTCAATCCTTTTTCGCGCCAGAAAGGCTCGTCGTAGACGACGTTGACCTTGATCACCCGTCCCATCGGCATACGCTGGACGAGTTGGTCGCGATCGCCGGGCAGGCCGGGGGTGAACCGCAGGCGCGCCGCGAGCGTCGGTGGCACCGCGACCACGGCGTGGCGGGCGCGGACGGTCGTGGCGCCCGCCCGTACCCGGACTCCCGAACTCTCCCAGTCGATGTCGGTCACCGCCGCGCCGAGGACGACGCGGTCACCGAGTTCGTCGGCGAGCGCGAGCGCGATGCGCTGCGTACCGCCGACGACCCGGTCCTGCTGTGCGCCGCCCGCCGTGTCGATCATCGAGTCCAGCCCGCCTCCGGCGCCGAGATAGCAGGCCACCCACAACGCGGAAAGATCCTCGGGCTCGGCGGAGAACAACGCCTCGGTGATCACCCGGAAGAACGACCGTCCCGCCGAGGTGCGGGCGGTCCGCCGCAGCCAGGTCGCCAGGGTCTGGCCGTCCAGTTCCGCTGCCCGCTTCGCCAGCCACGGCTCCGCCGTCGGCACCTGTCGCGCCAGGCGGTCCAGCCGTAGCTGAGTCTGGCCGATGTCGGCCAGTGCCACGGGTCCCAGGCGCGGGATCCGGCCCGTGTACTCGGCCCGGCGCCCGGCGAACTCGGCGATGCGCCTGCCCGTGTCATACGTGGGATAGGTGCTCAGTCCCAGCTCGCCGATCAGCGCGAGCACCTCGTGCTGCCCCGGCCCCACCCACTGGCCGCCCACCTCGATGGGGCCGCCGCCGGGGAGCTCGTCGTTCAGCAGCCTGCCGCCCACTCGGTCACGCGCCTCCAGCACCAGCACCTCGGCCCCGGTCCGGGCGAGATCACGTGCGGCGACCAGGCCCGCGATCCCCGCTCCGACCACCACGACATCCACCGACCGCTCCATCGCCACCACCTTCATACAACGTGTATCTGACATTCGGAGTGTATGTGATAGTCATGGCGAATGGAATCGGTGCGCGTGAAGTACGCGGAACACACCCGCCAGACCTTGTTCGACACCGGCCTGCGCCTGTTCGCCGAACACGAGTACGCGAGCCTCTCCGCGGAGGAGCTCGTCCGCGCCGCGGGCCTGACGCGCGGGGCGCTGTACCACCACTTCGACGGCAAACGCGGACTGTTCGAGGCGGTCGTGGACGAGCTGGAACACCGGGCGGCGGGCCGCATCCGGACCGCGATCGCCTCGTCCGAGGACCCGGTCGAGCGCACCGAACGCGGAGTCACGGAATTCCTGGCCGTCTGCGCCGAGCCCCGGTACCGCCACGTCGTGCTCTTGCAGGGGCCGATCGCGCTCGGCTGGCGCCGGTGGCGCGAACTCGATCAGAAGCATCTGGGCGGCTTGGTCGACGACACGGTCCAGGCGATGCTCGCCACCTCTCGGATCCGGCCGCATCCAGCCAAGCTGGTCGCGGCCGCCTTCTACGGAGCACTGACCGAGCTGGCACTGGTCGTCGCCGAGACCGACGATCCCGACCAGGCGCGAGCACAGGCCGCGGAACTGGTTCACGACCTGATCGCCGGTTTGACCACTCGCTGAAACGCCACTCACCACCACCCGGCGCCGGCGCTGACCCGTGCGGGGGGTTGGGTTGGCGACCGCCGTCGAACATGTGTTCTACTGTCCGCGCCGGTCCCGGAGGGGGAAGCTCCGCGGGCCGGCACCGGACTTCAGGGAGGCATGGATGGCGGTCAAGATCACCCATCTCACCAACGGGCAGCAGGTGCGCTTCGCGAACGCGGACGGCGCCCGCCGCTACGCCGAGATCATCGGCGGCGGGGTCGACAAATGGCGGTTCACCGTGGTCAGCGGGCATGAGCGCCCGGAATTGTCGGGGCGGGTCGTTAATGTGCCGGTATGGCGTATGACTTCCAGGTGACCGTGGACTCCGCTCGACCGCACGACCTCGCCGACTGGTGGGCCGAGATGCTCGGCTGGCAGGTCGAGGCGAGCAACGAGGAGTTCATCCGCGAGATGGTCGCCAAGGGGTATGCCCCGGAAGAGGCGACCACCACGCACAACGGTGTCCTGGTGTGGAAGGACGGCGCGGCGATCGTCCATCCCGAGACGAAGCAGCGGTTCCTCTTCCAGCTGGTGCCGGAGGGGAAGACGGTCAAGAACCGCCTGCACCTCGACATCCGGATGGGGGCGGACAAGATCGAGGCCGAGCTCGAGCGGCTGACCGCGCGCGGTGCGACGTTCCTGCACCGCGGCAAGCAGGGTCCCGCCGAGTGGATCACGATCGCGGACCCGGAAGGCAACGAACTCTGCCTCTCCTGAGGCGGGCCCACGAGGGCCCGCCACTGGGGGTGTCATGAAGGGACCTGGTCCCGTCGGCTGTGCCCTTCATGACCGAGCGCGCGGCCCTCGTGCGCGTCAAGGCCCTCGTGAGTGGCAAGGAACCGTCCTTGCCACTCACGAGGCCCGATGTTCATCGCGGGTTACTCCCCCGCCAAGCGACATAGTCGGCGACAGCGGCCGCGACGTCGAAGCCCGGTTCGAAGCCGGTGTCCTCGACCAGCCGCGAGATGTCGAGATATGGCCCCGTCAGCCCACCCGGCCGGAGATCGAGCCGGAGTCCCGGCGTGATCGCCTCCAGCGCGTCCACGAGCTCGCGATGCACGAACGGCCGTCCGCGGGACACGTTGTACGTGGTGTACCGCAAGGTTTCCGCGTCCATCAGCGAAGCGATCGCGCGCCCCGCGTCGGGCGCGTAGCAGCTGTCGCCCCCGTCGTCCGCGTTCAGTGGCGACGGCCGCTCGCCGCGCAGCACAGCGCTGATGTACGGCGGGAGCAGGTTGAACGGCGATTCCGGATCCATCAGCGGACCCCAGATACTCCCGATCCGCAGCACCACCGGCTGCACGCCGCTGCCGGCCAGAGCGTGGGTGGTGATCGGCTCCACGGCCTTCTTGAAGGCGACGATCGGATGCGGCAGCTCCACGGCGGGCAGGGCGAGTTCCTCGTGCCACGGCGAAACGGTCTGTCCGATGTAGACGCCGAGACTACTGGCGACGGCGAACCTGCGGACGCCCCACGCGCGGGCGGCGTCCAGGGCGTTGAGCAGAGCCGTGGTGTCTGCGCGGAAGTAGCCGGACGGGTCGTCGCCGGGGATGCTTCCGGCGAGATGGACGATGTCGCCGATGTCGTGGCGATCGGCCAGCGCCAGGAACGCGTCCCGGTCGGTGACGTCGAGGGATTCGACGATGACCCGGCCTTCGAGGAACGAGGGGACGCCGGTGCGGCGATGGGCGGTGACCACGACGTCGTGACCGAGGTCGGCGAGCGCGCGGGCGGTGTGGGCGCCGATCATGCCCAGCCCTCCGGTGACGAGGATCATCGGCCGACGCCGTAGTGCAGGTGGGTCACGCCGGGAGCCGGAACCGCTTGCAGCAGACGGAGTTCCACGTGTTCCGGGAGTTCGTGGAAGAACCTCCTGCCGCCCCCGAGCAGGATGGGCACCTGGTGGAGGATCACCTCGTCGACCAGCCCGGCCGCCAGCGCGGAGCTGACCAGTCCGCCGCCCATCAGGCCGACGTCCTTGCTCCCGGCGATCTCCCGCGCCGCGGCGATGGCGTCCTCGACACCGGTGGTGATCACAGTCTGTCCGTCACCCGCTTCGGGCACGGGCCGGTTGCTGAGCAGGACCATCGGCGCGGTCGGATGCGGGCTTCCGCCGCCGAACCGGCTGGAGTGCTCGTAGGTGGTGTGCCCGACGACGATCGCACCGACCCGGCTCGCGATGGAGTCGAAGAACCGCGCGCTCGGTTCGCTCAGCTTGAACCCGTCGAACACCTGGCTCGGGGTGTCGCCGTCGAAGTACCAGTCGAACAGCGTCGGCGCGTCGCCGAGACCGCTTCCGAACTCTTCGGCGCCCTCGGGGCGCTTCCCGCTGATGTAGCCGTCCACCGAGACGGCGAGGCCGGTGAAGACCTTGCTCATGTCATTCCTCCACGCTTCGTGTCACTTCTTCGAGGTGAGCGGCGATGCCGCCCGGGCCGCCGCCGACCTCGCGGACCGGCGGCCAGCCCTGTTCCCGTGCGTATTCCGCGACCCGTGCGGCCAGTTCGGCCCCCGGTCCGTCCCCCGCGATCACCACCGGACCCGGATCGGCCCCCAGGCTCCGGGGATGGGCCGCGGCCCACTCCAGCACCGCCCGCGCCGCCGGGAACGCGGGCACTCCGGCGGCGATGACCACCGCCCCGCAGGCCGCGACCCGTTCGGCCCCGGCTCCGCCAGGGGCGAACCAGAGCACCAACGGCGGGGCGGCACGCCGCGCGGAGGGCCAGTGCACCCGCGCCACACCGCTCCGCATGCGCAGTTCCGCAACGCGCTGACCTGCTCTTTCGGCCATGAACAACCCTGTCACGGGTGAGGCGGGGAAGGGAAAGACCGATCCCGCATCGCCGTCTTGCGCGGAACGCATCACCCCCGCGCGTACCGGCGGGGATACTCGACGCCATGTCCGAACGTCCCGCCGGGCCGCGGCTGCTGGGTATGCCTTCGGCCGCCGACGCGATCGAGCTCAAGCACCTCCGGGCGTTCGTCGCGGTCGCCGACGAACTCAACTTCAGCCGCGCCGCGAACCGGCTGTTCGTCTCCCAGCCCGCCCTCAGCCGCCAGATCAAAGCGCTGGAAAGCCTGATCGGTTGTCAGCTGCTGCGCCGTTCGACCCATCGCGTCGAACTCACCCTCGCCGGTGAGGCGCTGCTCGGCGCCACCCTCCCGCTGCTGTCCGACATGGACGACGCCATCGCCCTCACCCGCTCGGTCGGTGGCGAGGTGAACGCGCGGGTCACGCTGCTGTGGAATTCGGTCGTGGAGGACGGCGCGAACGGTCTCGCGGCGATGCGCGAAGCCTTCGAAGCGTTCAACGCGCAGCTGCCCATCCCGGAGGGCACCGTGGTGAGGCCGGTCCAGGCGGACGGGGTGTCCTCACTGGTGGTCGCGCCCGGGCAGGGTCCCCGGCCGACCGTGCTGCATCTGCACGGCGGCGGGTACATCGCGGGCTCGGCGTTCGGCTACCGCCCGCTGGCCGGTGCGCTGGCGGCGGCGACCGGCGCCGCCGTCCTGGTGCCGGATTACCGGCTCGCGCCGGAGCATCCCTTCCCCGCCGCGGTGGACGACGCGCTCCGCGCGTACCGCTGGCTGCTCGGCCAGGGCACCGACCCGGGACAGCTGACCATCACCGGCGATTCGGCCGGCGGCGGACTGGCCGTTTCCCTCATGCTCAGGCTGGCGAAGGAAGGACTTCCCCAGCCGGGCAGGGCGGTACTGCTGTGCCCGGCGTTGGACGTGGTGGATCCGCCCGGCGGCGACGGCCCGGTCGCCCGGTGGTTCTCGCTCTACGTCCGCGACCATCCGGCGACGGATCCTCTGCTGAACATCTTCGAGGCCGATCTGTCCGTGCTGCCGCCGTTGCTCGTCCAGTGCGGTACCGAAGACGTGACCCTGCCCGAGACGCGCCGTTTCGTCGACCACGCCCGCGGGCAGGGGCTCGACGTGCGCTTCGACCTGTACCCGGTCAGCACGCACGTGTTCCATCTGTTCTGGTCGTTCCTGCCGGAGGCGGCCGACGCCCTCGAACAGGTCGCCGGCTTCCTCCGTACGGACGAGAGCGGTTCCGCGGCCGAAGCCGGCTAGGCGAGCTTGTCCAGCGCGCGAGGCAAGGCCGTCGCGAGCAGGTCGAGCTCGGTCTCCCCGGCGATCAGCGGCGGCGACACCGCGATCCCCTTGGCCAGGTTCCGCACGAGGACGCCTTCGTCCCGCGCCAGCCGCTGCAGCCGGTTCGCCGCGCCGGGGTTCGCCGCGACGACGTCCGCTTTCAGTTCGACCGCGCCGAGGAAGCCCAGCCCGGCCCGTACCTCTTCGACCAGCGGATGCGAGGCCAGCCCGGAAAGCGCGTCCGCCAACGGCTTCTCCAGTTCCCGCCCGCGCGGGATGAGCCCGTCGCGCTCGTAGATGTCCAGTGTCGCGTTCCCCGCGGCGCAGGCCACCGGATGCCCGGCGTAGGTCGCGCCGTGCCGCAGCACCGGCGCACCCGGCGCGCCGGTGAAGAACGGCTCGGCCACCCGGGGCGCGACGACCAGCGCGCCCAGCGGGATCGTCCCGCCGGTGATGCCCTTCGCGGTCGTGATCATGTCCGGTTTCACCGCCCACCGGTCGATCCCGAACCAGGTGCCGAGCCGCCCGAACGCGGCGATCACGCAGTCCGCGACGAACAGCACGTCGTGTTTGCGGCAGATCTCGGCGACCGTCTCGATGTACCCGTCCGGCGGAAGCAGGACGCCGCCCGCGCCGATCACCGGTTCGCAGAAGAAGGCCGCGACCCGCTCCGCGCCGACCCGCAGGATCTCCGCTTCGAGCGCTTCGGCGCTGTCGTAGGGCACGTGCGAGATGTCGCCGGGCAGCGGCCCGAAGCCCGCCGCGTTGGCCGCGATGCCGCCGACGGCCGTGCCGAAACCGTGGGTGCCGTGGTAGCCCTGCACCCGGCCGATGACGTGCACCTTCTCCGGCCGCCCGGTGTGCGCGAAATACGAACGGGCGATCTTGACCGCTGTGTCGATGACGTCACCGCCGCCCGATCCGAAGAAGACCTTCGAACCCGGTTCGGGTGCGAGCGCGGAAACACGCTCGGCGAGCTTCAGCGCGGGCTCGTTGGCGTTGTAGCCGAACAGGTTGTACGAATCGAGCGTCCGCAACTGGTCCGCGACGGCCTGCGCGATCTCCTCGCGGCCGTGCCCGAAGTTCGCGTACCAGAGTGACGCGGTCGCGTCGAAATACCGCTTGCCCTCGTCGTCCCAGACGTAGGAACCCTCACCGCGGGTGATGACGAGCCGGTCGCCGTCGACCGCTCCCATGTCCGCGAAGGGGTGCCACAGCGGATTGCGCGCGGACGCCGACGAAACCATGATCTTCCTCCTCGTGCTCGTGCCCCCATCCTCACCCGGATCCGGCCGGGACGCGAACACTCCATCGTGCACAGTTCGCGCTCCGGATCTGTCCGGCTTGTCGCGGCGGCCGCCGGTGAATCTCCAACACCATCCCTTCGGCTCTTGACCGGCGTCGAGCGATCCTGTTGTTTGATGAGTGAGTTTGTTCAAAGTTGAGCATTCTGGGAGGAACTTATGCGTCGTCTCGCCGGCACGTTCGTCGCCGCCTGCACGCTCACCGCCCTCTGCGTCGTTCCGGCGGCGGCCGCCGCCGAAAGCCCACCACCGGTCGCGACCCCGCCGATGGGATGGAACAGCTGGAACAAGTTCGGCTGCGACATCACCGAAGAGCTGATCCGCGAGACCGCGGACGCGATGGTCTCTTCCGGAATGAAGGCGGCGGGCTACCAGTACGTCAACATCGACGACTGCTGGGCCGAGAAGAACCGCACCCCCGACGGGAAGTACGCACCACACCGGACGCGCTTTCCCAGCGGTATCAAGGCATTGGCCGACTACGTGCACGGGAAGGGCCTGAAACTCGGCATCTACACCAGCGCCGGCACGGAAACCTGCGCGCGGACCATGCCCGGTTCGCTCGACCACGAAGAGGTCGATGCGCAGACGTTCGCGGACTGGGGAGTCGACTACCTCAAATACGACAACTGCCACAACCAAGGCCGCCCCGCGCTGGAGCGGTACACGAAAATGGGCGAGGCACTGAAGAAGACCGGCCGCCCGATCGTCTACGCCCTGTGCGAATGGGGTGAGAACAAGCCGTGGGAGTGGGGCAAGAGCGCGGGGGCGCAGTTGTGGCGCACCACCGGCGACATCAGCGACTCCTGGTCGAGTATGACCAACCTCCTCGACCAGCAGGTCGGCCTGGAAGGCTATGCCGGGCCGGGCGGTTGGAACGATCCGGACATGCTCGAAGTGGGCAACGGCGGCATGACCGACACGGAATATCGCTCCCACCTCGCGCTCTGGTCGCTGCTCAACGCGCCGCTGTTGGCGGGCAACGACCTGCGCTCGATGTCCGAGGCGACCAAGAAGATCTTGACGAACAAGGATCTTCTCGCCGTCGATCAGGACTGGGGCGGCAAACAGGGCCGCAAGATCCGCGACGACGGTGACACCGAGGTCTGGGCCAAACCGATGTCCGACGGCTCGAACGTCGTCGTGCTGTTCAATCGCGGCGGCGCACCGGCGACCCTTTCCGCCACCGCCGCCGAGATCGGCGCCCCGGCGGCGCCGGGCTACCGGGTCCGGGATCTGTGGACCGGCGCGGAGACCGAATCCGCCGGTACCTTGCGTGCCGGGCTGCCGAGCCACGGCTCCGCGGTGTTCCGCGTCTGGCCGTCGAACCAGCCGAACGCCGCGCCGCATACGACGCTTTCCTTGACCTCGCCCGAATACGCGGCCGTCGACAAGCCGTTCACCACGACACTGCGGGTGTTCAACGACGGCCGGACACCGGTCCGGTCGGGCGTGGTGAAGCTGGCGGTCGGCGCGGGATGGAAACCGGATGGTGCCACCGAAGCACGTATTCCCGCTGTAGCGCCGGGGAAGTCATGGGAACGGACGTGGACGGTGCGGCCGTCGTCCCCCGGCGGCGACCGGGTCGAGGTCTCCGGCCGGTTCGGCTACCGGACGTCCTGGGGCACGCGGTCGTTGTCCGCGGACGGAAGCGCCCCCGTCGTGAAACCGCCCGCCGCCGGGACGAACGCACTGTCGAAGGCGGTGTTCATGGCGGCGGACAACGGCTACGGCCCGGTGGAACGCGGGACCAGCAACGGTGAATCGAAAGCGGGCGACGGCCATCGCATGAGCATCGGCGGGGTGACCTACGACGACGGGCTGGGTGTCCACGCGCCGTCAAAGGTCCGGGTCTACCTCGGCGGCGGATGCGCGTCGTTCACGTCGTTTGTCGGGGTCGACGACGAGAAGGCCGGCGGCAGCGTGGCTTTCGAGGTCGTCGGCGATGGCAAGCGGCTGGCGAACACCGGTGTGCTCAAGCGCGGTCAGGCGGCGGAGAAGCTTTCCGTGCCGCTGAGCGGGGTTCAGGTGCTCGATCTGGTCGTGACGGACGGCGGCGACGGGGTCGACTCCGACCACGCGGACTGGGCCGGTGCCACTTTGCGCTGCTAAGGCTCGCCCTTGCAGTACGTGAAGGCCTCCTTCCCTACCTTCAGGGTAGGCAAGGAGGCCTTCACGGACCTTCGGCCAACCGCCACCGCGTTCAGTAGGTACTTATGGCAGCCCTTGGCCCCCTACGCGTGCTAGGAAAGGACCGTTCCTTGCAAATTTTGCAAGGAACGGTCCTTTCCTAGCGTTCCTGCCGCTCACGCATCCCGGCGCTCATAAGCGGCCAGAAGCTGCTTCTCCGCCTCCCGCAAGTACTTCTCCAGCGCGGTCTCGGCAGGCCCGAAACGTCCCCGCTCCAGGTCCCGCAGGATCCGCTCGTGCCGCTCCAGGAACGGCTCGAAGAACGCGCGCGTGTTCTCGGCCAGCACGAAGAAGAGCCGCGTCTCCGCCAGCACCTGGCGCATCGTCGTGCTGACCCGCTCGCTGCCCGCCAGATCGCCCACCGCCTGGTGGAACGCGATGCTCGCGGTCCCGACGGCCTGCCAGTCGCCTTCGCCGGCCGCGGCACGGCCGTCCCGCACGGCGGCCGCGACGGCCGAAAGATCCACAGTGGACAGTTCCGATGCGCGCCGCAGCGCACCGCATTCGGTGACCCGCCGCATCACGTACAGATCCGAGATGTCCTGCGCGGTCAGCTCGCGGACGAACACGCCGCGGTTGAGTTCGTGCACCGCGAGCCGTTCGTGCGCCAGCAACTGGAAGGATTCGCGCAGGGTGTTGCGCGAGACGCCCAGCGCGGCACTGATCGACGGTTCGGAAAGCCTCGACCCCGGTGGGAAGACGCCTTCGGTGATGCGCTGACGCAGGATCTCGGCGACCCGTTCCGCGGTCCCGCTTCGTTCGAGCAAGGGTCTGTCGCGGGCCAGCGTCTTCTCGGCGGCAGAGGTGGACACGGCGTTACCTGACGCCGAGTTCGAAGTCGAGACTGTACCGGTTGCCCGGCATGGCACCGGCGGCCTTCGCGCCGTCGATCGGGAGCGCGACGCCGTTGACGAACCGGGATTCGTCGCTCGCCAGGAAGACCACGGCCTTCGCGACCTCCCACGCCTCGCCGACCCGCCCGGCGGGTGTGCTCGCGACCAGCTGGTGTTGCTTGGCCTCGAAGTCCTCCGGCGACGCGAGCGTGCCGCGCAGCATGTCCGTGTCGATCGCGCCCGGGTTGATCGTGTTCGCCCGGATCCCCTGGTGCGCGTGCGCGACCGCGATCGATTTCATCATGCCGACCAGCGCGTGTTTGGTGGCGTTGTACACCGGGTCGCCGGGGCGGCCCATCACGCCGCCGTTGGACGACGTCGTGACGATGCTGCCCGCCTTGTTCGCGATCATATGCGGCAGTACCGCCCGCGTGCCGAGGAAGGCGGCCCGCACGTTCAGCGCGAAGATGTTGTCGAATTCCGCCAACGTGGTGTCGGCCAAGGGTTTCCCGAGGTGGATGCCGACGTTGTTGAACAGCACGTCGACCCGGCCGGTTTCGGCGACCACGCCGCGCACGAACTCGTCGACCTGTCCTTCGTCGGTCGCGTCCACAAGGGAGTGTCGCGCCCCTTCGACGGATTCCGCGGGCTCGCGGATGTCACTGGAGAACACGGTCGCGCCCTCGGCGACGAACTCCTTCACGGTGGCGAGCCCGATACCCCTCGCTCCCCCGAAGACGACCGCGACCTTGCCTGCCAGCCGACCCATGCTCATTTCCTCCCTCGTAGCGAAACCGCTGTGTAGTCCTCCGGAAGACGCACCAGCGCCTCAGGATCTCCGTGATAGGTGACCTCGACGCCGTACAGTTCGCGCGCCGCTTCCACCGAAACGTAGCCGTCGACGACGTCGGCGAGCACGGCGTCGACGGCCCGCTCCCCGGGGTCGCCGTAACCGCCACCGCCCGGCAGGTCCACGCTCACCACGTCGTCCGGCCGCAGGTTCACCCGGCTCTTCGACGGCAGGGCGCCGCGGGCCAGCTCGAACCGGCCGGCCGCCCCGTCGTGCCCGGAGTCCACACCGGACGCCGGACGACGTACCCGGTCGACGTTCCCGTTGACACTCCACGAGATCTCGCCACGGGCGGTCATGGTCGTGCATTGACCGAGGCCGCCGCGCCACTTTCCGGCGCCGCCCGAGTCCGTGCGCAGCACCCGCTCGCGCTGGATCAGCGGAGCCATCGTCTCGATGACCTCCGTCGGCGTCGAGCGCAGGCCGCTCGGGAATCCTGTGGTGTTCAGTCCATCCTTTGTGGACCGTGCGCCGATACCGCCGGTCTGGAAGACGTTGAGCATGAACTCGCGGCCCTCGGTGTCGGTCCCGCGCCAGATCGTCATCCACAACGCGTCCGCGCTGTGCGCCAAGGCGTTACCGGGCAAGGCGGTCATCAGCAGCGACGGCAGGAAATGCCCGATCAGATGCCGCGACGCGACCGGCGCGGGCGGCGTGCAGTTGAGCACCGATCCCTCCGGCGCGGTGACGTGCACCGGCCGGAACGAGCCCGCGTTGTGCGGCACTTCCGGCGAAATGGCCGCCTTGACCGCGAACGACGCATACGCCCTGGTGTAGTTCAGGACGACGTTGATCCCGCGGCGGCTCTGCGGTGACGATCCCGCGAAGTCGAGGTGGATGTCTTCGCCGTCGATGGTCACCGCGACCTTCAGGACGACCTCTTCGTCGTCGAAGCCGTCTGTCGCCAATTCACTCGTGTACGTGCCGTCCGGAAGTTTCGCCAGCGCGTCGCGCAGCGCCCGTTCGGAGCGGTTCATGATTTCCGCGGCGACTTCGTCCAGCGAATCGAGACCGAATTCCTCCAGCAGCCGCACCAGGCTGGCGGCGCCGACCTCGTTCCCGGTGACCTGGGCGTACAGATCGCCGATGGTCTCCTCCGGGGTGCGGACGTTCGCGCGGATCAGCAGTTCGAGATCCGCGTTGACCTCGCCCGCGCGGAGGAACTTCATGATCGGCAGGCGCAGCCCCTCTTCGAAGACCTCGTGCGCCTCGGCGGAGACCAGCCGTCCGCCGATGTCCGGGGCGTGGCAACAGGAAGCGAACCAGGCGACCAGCCTGCCCCGCAGGAACACCGGCGTCGCGACGGTGATGTCGTTGATCTGCCCGGCGGTCTGCCACGGATCGTTGGTGAGCAGGACGTCGCCCGGCGCCAAGGTCTCCGGCGGGTACGCGGCGACGAAATGGTGCATCCCGGTCGCCATCGCGTTGATGTGGCCGGGGGTCCCGCCGACGGACTGGCCGATCATCTCGCCGCGCGAGTCGAACACCGCACAGGCGAGGTCGAGCGACTCCCGCACCACGGACGAGAACGCCGTGTTGACGAGCGCGTTCTGCTGTTCGGCCAGGATGGAGTGCAGCCGGTTTCCCAGCAATCCCACCAGAATCGGGTCGACGCTCATACTGTCACCACCAGACTGGCGTCTTCGCCGACGACACAGCGAGCCCCGGGCGGAACGACCACAGTGGACTCCCGTTCCTCCACGATGGCCGGCCCGTCGACACGATCGCCCGGTTTGAGCCGGTACCGGTCGAACACCGCCGTGTCGACAAATCCACCTTCGGCGGGAAAGTAGGCCGGGCGGCTCCCCTTGCGCGCGTCGCCCTCGGCCTCGGCACCAGCGAGCTTCAGCGTGACCTCGGGCGCCGGCCCGCTGGAGACGACCCGCCAGTTGAGCACCTCGATGGCGACATCCGGCCCGGTCCGCCGGTACAACGTCCGATAGGTCTCGGTGAACGCGCCGATAAGCGACTCAGGCCAGTTCCCTTGCTCGACCGGCACGCGGATCTCGTAGCCCTGGCCGGAGTACCGCATCTCGGCGATCCGGCGATGCGTCACCTCGGAATCGTCCACACCGGACTTCTCCAGTAGTTCCGCACCCTCGGCCTCCATCTCGGCGAACAGCGCGTCGACCTGCTCCCAGGAAAGATCGAGTACCGCCGAGCGCGCCGAACGGACGAAATCGAACGCCAGCGGCGCGGTGAGGAATCCCGCCGCGCTCAGCACTCCGGCGGCGGGCGGCGCGACCACCTCGGGTGCGCCGAGCGCCCGCGCCACGCCGACGCCGTGCACCGGTCCGGCGCCGCCGAAGGTGAACATCGGCAGCTTCGCCGGATCCTTGCCGCGTTCGACGGCGTGGACGCGCGCGGCGTTGGCCATGTCCTCGTTGACGCTGGTGTGGATGCCCCAAGCGGCCTCTTCGACGCTGACGCCGAGCGGTCCCGCGATCTTCGAGCAGATCGCCTCGCGTGCCCCCTCGGCGTCCAAAGTCATTCCGCCACCGAGGAAGTACCCCGGATCCAGGTAGCCGAGCACGAGGTCGGCGTCGGTCACGGTCGGCTCGGTGCCGCCTCGTCCATAACAGACAGGCCCGGGCTCGGACCCCGCCGAATCCGGGCCGACGGTGAGCAGGCCGAGCGCGTCGATACGCGCGATCGAGCCGCCGCCGACGCCGATCTCGATCATGTCGGTGACCGGCACCTTGACCGGCAGCCCGGATCCCGGCAGCAGCCGGTACTTCCGGTCCACTTCGAACTCATGCGTCACCAGCGGGGCGCCGCCGGAGATCATGCACAGTTTCGCCGTCGTGCCACCCATGTCGAAGGCCAGCAGATCCTCGACACCGGCCGCGGCGCCGATCGCGGACGCGGCCAGCGCGCCACCGGCCGGGCCGGATTCGAGGATGCGGATCGGATAGCGGGCGGCGGTGTCGACGGTCGCGATCCCGCCATTGGACAGCATGATGTGCGGCGATGGCCGCACCCCGGCCTCGTGCAAACGCCGTTCCAGGTCACGCAGATAGCGTTCGGTGAGGTCCTGGACGTAAACGTTCGCGACCGTGGTGGACGCGCGCTCGAACTCGCGGATCTCGGGGACGACCTCGCTCGACAGCGCGACGCGTAACCGGGGCGCCACCTCCTTGAGCACTTCGGCGGCGCGGCGTTCGTGCGCGGGATTCGTGAAGGCGTGCAGGAAACAGATCGCCACGGCGTCGATCCCACGAGCGTCGAGCTCTCGGCCGAGCCGCGCGACGTACTCCTCATCAAGTCCTGTGTGGACGGTGTCGTCGGCGAGGATCCGTTCGGGGACGTCGAATCGCAGATGACGCGGGACCAAGGGGGTGGGAAGTTCGATGAGCAGGTCGTACAACTCGTAGCGGTGCTCGCGGCGCATCTCCAGCACGTCACGGAAACCGGCGGTCGCGAGCAGCGCGGTGCGGGCTCCCTTGCGCTCGATCAGCGCGTTCGTGACCAGCGTGGTGCCGTGCACGAACTGCTCGACGTCGGCCGCGTCCAACCCGGCGTCCGCGAGTGTCCTTTTGAGACCTTCCTCGACCGCGCGGGCGGGCTCGTCGTGGGTGGTCAGCACCTTGCCGACGGCGACGACCCCGGTTTCGTCGAGTACGCAGAGATCGGTGAACGTACCCCCGATGTCCACGCCGACCCGAAGCCCGGTCACGGGGATTCCTTGCGGTACCAGCGAGGCGAGGTGTTGAGCGGCGGCGCCATCTTCGCGCGCACGACCAGCACGTTCGGTTCGTCGGACTCGACGAACTCGCCGAGCAGCCGCCGGAACGCCCGCCCGAACCCGGAGACACGATCCGCGTGCACACCGAAAGACCTCGCCAGGCCGACGAAATCGGGGCTGTCCCAGTCGACGCCGCGCCGCGGCAGCCCGGCGCGATCCTGGTCGTACCGAAGCATCCCGTACCCGCCGTCGTCGACGACGATCGTCGTGACCGGCAACTGTTCCTGTGCCAGCGTGTGGAGATCACCGCAGCCGAAGAGGAACCCGCCGTCACCGGTGACACAGATCGCGCGCCCGCCGCTCGCGGCAGCGGCACCGAGCGCGGCGGGGAAACCGTAGCCGAGCGTGCCCCAGCCCATCGGATACGCGAGCTTGCGCGGCGCGCGGACCCGATGGAACCCGCCGATCCAGTACCCCGCCACGCACATGTCCGCGACCACGACCGCGTCGGCCGGCAGCACTTCATCCAAAGTGGACAGAAGGTCGGCGGCCTGCGGCTCTTCTTCCTTGATCCGCTGCCGGACCCGGGCGGAGACCTTGGCGAGCCTGCCGACGAGCGCCGCGATCCCGGACCGTTCCTCGACCTTCAGCGCCTCGACGAGCACCCGGGCGTCGCCGACCAGCGTGATGTCCGGCTGGTAGTTCTTGGCCGCGTCGTCGGGGTCGACGTTGATCGCGATGAGCTTCTTCGGCTTCGGCATCAGCCAGTTCTGCGTCATCAGCCCGTCGAAGTCGGTGCCGATGGCGAGGACGACGTCGGCCTCGTCCCACAGCGCGCCGACCTCGGGCGCGTGCACCGGATTCGGGGCGAGACAAGGATGATCGACCGACAGGAGCCCGCGGGCGCCGAACGTGGTGAGCACCGGCGCGGCCAGCCGTTCGGCGAGTTTCCCGATCGCCTCACCCGCCTCGGCACGCAACGCGCCGCCGCCCGCCCAGATCAGCGGCCGGTCGGCGGCGGCGAGCAGGGCCTCGGCCTCGCTGAGATCCGGGATCTCTGACGGCCGGGCGTGCGAACGCGGCGGACGGCGCGCGGGCGTCCGCTCGGACAGGAAGTCGGTGGGGATGCCGAGGTAGACCGGCCCGCTCTGCGGCTGGAGCGCGAGCCGGGCCGCGCGGTGGAGGGTGGCGGCGACCTGGTCGGCACTCGTGACGGTGAACCCGGCCTTGGTGACCGGCGCGAACATCGCCTGCTGATCCGACGTCTCGTGCAGGACGCCGCGGACCACGCCGGGCCGCCGCAGTGTGGACGGGATGTCGGTCGCGATGATCAGCACCGGCGCCGCCGACGCCATGGCCTCACCGACCGCGGCGAGCGTGTTCGCCGCGCCCGGTCCGGTGGTCACCAGCGCGACCCCGAGCTTCCCCGTGGCGCGGGCGTACCCGTCGGCCGCGTACCCGGCCGTCTGCTCGTGCCGGACCCCGACGAGCCGGATGTCCGTATCGGCCAGCGCCTCCCATAACGGCAGGTTGTGCACCCCGGGGAGACCGAAGACGACTTCGGTCCCCAGAGCGGTCAGCGCGTCGGCGAGATGCTGGGCTCCGGTGGGTGCAGGCACCCCGCCGATAGTGCCAGATCGTTCAACGATCCAGCAACCAGCCGCCGCGCGTGAAGGCCCCCTTCCCTCGGCTGAGCCGCGGGAAGGGGGCCTTCACGCGCATCCAGCCTCAGTACAGACCGGCCGAGTACGCGGCAGGGGCGTAGTACGCCTCGAGGTCGGCCATGCTCTCCTCAGGCCGCTCGAAGGTCTTCGCGATCGCCGCCCGCGACGGCATCGCGTCGGGGGTCCAGGTCTCCGGCGACCACAGCTTCGACCGCATGAACGCCTTCTGGCAGTGGTGGAAGATCTCGTCGATGTCGACGACCAGCGCGAGCTTCGGCCTGCTGCCCTTCACGATCATGTCGTCGAAGAACGGCGCCTCCCGCACGAGCCGCGCGCGGCCGTTGATCCGCAGCGTGTCGCCGCGGCCCGGGATGAGATAGATCAGCCCGACGTGCGGATTCGACAGCACGTTGTGGAAGCCGTCGGCGCGCCGGTTGCCCGGCCGCTCCGGGATGGCGATCCGCGTGTCGCTCAGCACCAGTGTGAACCCGGCCGGGTCGCCCTTCGGCGAGACGTCGCAGGTGCCGTCGGCCGCCGAGGTCGCGATCAGCACGAACGGCGACTCCGCGAGCCACTGCCGGTCCATCTCGTGCAGCTTCGGGCGCGCCTTGTTCGCGGTCCGCTCCAGCGGCGGCGGCAGGATCTCGCGCAGCTCGGCCTCGGTGGTGACTTCGACGAACTCAGACAATGTTGTGCTCCCTCGTCACGGCCCGGTCGCCGGCGAACCGGCGGACGTCGAGCCCGGTGATGTCGATGGCCGGGACCCGCCCCAGGTAGAGGTCCCGCACGAGCTCCCCCACGGCCGGGCCCATCTGGAACCCGTGTCCCGAAAACCCCGTCGCGTAGAAGAACCGTGACAGGTGGACGCTTTCCCCCACGATCTGGTTGCGGTCGGGGGTCACCTCGTACAGCCCGGCCCAGCCGCCGCGGATCCCGGCGCCGAGCACGGCGGGCACCCGGCGCGCGGCGATTTCGGCGAGTTTCGGCAGCCACTCGCCCGGCTGATACCGGGTGTCGAAGCCGGGGTCGCCGTCACCGTCGCAGAAGGACATCGCCAGGCCGGGGCCCTCGCGGTGGAAGTAGAACGCCGAAGGCATCTCGATGGTCAGCGGCACTCGCCCGGGCAGATCCGCGACCGGGCCGGTGAACACGACCTGCCGCCGGTACGGCCGCACCGGGAGTTCGACCCCGGCCAGCTCGCCGATCCGTCCCGACCACGCGCCCGCGGCGCAGACCACCGCGTCCGTCCGCACGAAACCGGCCGAGGTCCGGACACCGGTGATCTCGTCGCCGTCGCGTTCGACGCCGACGACCTCGACGCCGGTCTTCAGCACCGCGCCGTGCCCGCGGGCCGCCCGCGCGTAGCCCTGGACCGCGGAGTCCGGAGTCGCCTTGGCGTCGTCCGGCGACCACAGCGCCGCGACCACGCCCTCGGTGTCGATCAGCGGGGAGAACCGCCGCGCTTCGGCGGGCTCGACGAGGCGGCTGCGGACGCCGTAGGAGTTCTGCAGTTCGGCACAGCGCTCGAATTCGGGCAGGTCGGCGGGGTCGGTGACCAGGTACAGGTAACCGTCGCGGCGGAAGTCGATCTCGGTCCCGTACGTCTCGGCGAAGGACGCGTACTCCGCCAGCCCGCGCAGCTCGATCTCGATGTTGACCCGGGTGGTGAACGACGACCGGATCCCGCCCGCCGCCTTCGCCGTCGAGCCCGCACCGAGGGTGTCGCGTTCGAGCAGCAGCACCGAGACCCCGGCGGCGGCGAGCCGGTACGCGCAGGCGACCCCGATGATGCCGCCGCCGATCACGACGACGTCGGTGCGTTCAGGCAGTGACTCCATCCGTGTCCCCGATCCGTTCGTCCTCGGGCGGCGGTCCCGGCGGCGTGCCGTCGCCGAACGGGCGCCCGCCCAGCTGCTCCCGGTGATGCGGCGTCGTCCAGCCGGACAGGTCCGGTCCCAAGGGGACGATCCGTGTCGGGTTCACCTGCTCGTGCACCGCGTAGTAGTGCCGCTTGATGTGGTCGAAGTCGACGGTGTCACCGAAGCCGGGCGTTTGGAAGAGGTCGCGGGCGTAGGCCCACAGCACCGGCAACTCGGCCAGCTTGTTCCGGTTGCATTTGAAGTGCCCGTGGTAGACGGCGTCGAAGCGGACGAGCGTGGTGAACAACCGGATGTCCGCTTCGGTGATCGTGTCACCGACGAGGTATCGCTGCTTTTCGAGCCGTTCGGAAAGCACGTCCAGCATGGTGAAGAGACGGGTGTAGGCGTCCTCGTACGCGGCCTGCTTGGTCGCGAAACCGGCTTGGTACACGGCGGCGTTGACGTCGGCGTAGACCCCCGCGTTGACGGCGTCGATCTCGTCGCGCAGTCGCTCTGGGTAGAGTTCGGGCGCGCCGGGCCGGTGGAGGCTGGTCCATTCGGTGGACAGATCGAGGGTGATCCGGGGATAGTCGTTACTCACCAGCCGTTTGCTCGGAATGTCCACAATGGCCGGAACGCTGATCCCGCCCATGTAGTGCGGATCGGCCGCGTGATAGGCCTCGGCGAGGTACTTGATCCCGAGTACCGGATCCCGGTCGCCGGGATCGAGGGTGAACCGCCAGCTCTTCTCGTCCTGGATCGGGTCGGCCACGGCCACGCTCAGCGCGGATTCGAGACCGAGCAGCCGCCGGACGACCAGCCCGCGGCTCGCCCAGGGACAGGCGCGGCTGACCACCAGCCGGTATCTCCCCGCCTCCACCGGCCAGCCGTCGCGGCCGTCGGCGGTGATACGCGCGTCGAAATGGTTGGCGGACCGACGGAACTCACCCGTCTGCGGATCGGTCGGGATCGTCATGTGAGCCACCCTAAAGCGTGAGATGGTGGTTTCGGTGTGCGTAGACTCTGGCACCCGGCGTGTTCGCACGCCGCCGCGCGGAAGGTGGTCCCGACGATGCCGTTCATGCCCGTGACCGATTCGATGTTCCTTCTCGTGGAGACGCGCGAACATCCGATGCACGTCGGCGGTCTGCAGTTGTTCAAGAAACCCGAGGGCGCCGGTCCCGACTATCTTCGCGACATCCGCAAGAGCATGCTCGAGTCCGACAACATGCGCTCGGTGTTCCGGCGCCGTCCCGCCCGGCCGGTCAACACCGCCGGCCACCTCGCCTGGTCGACCGACACCGACCTCGAACTCGACTACCACTTCCGGCATTCCGCGCTGCCCCAGCCCGGCCGCATCCGCGAACTGCTGGAGCTGACCGGACGCTGGCACAGCACCCTGCTCGACCGGCACCGCCCGCTGTGGGAGATCCACCTGGTCGAAGGCCTGCAGGACGGTCGGTTCGCTATCTACAGCAAGATCCACCACGCGCTGATGGACGGCGTCTCGGCGCTGCGGCATCTGCAGGGCACGCTGTCGGACGACCCGGCCGACCTCGACTGCCCGCCGCCGTGGGGGCGCCGCGCCAAACCGGACGGCGGCCGCAACGGCAAGGCGTCGCCCTCGATGCTCAGCACCTTCGGCAAGACCGTCAACCAGCTCGCCGGGATCGCGCCCGCCGCGATGAAGGTGGCGCGGGAGGCGTTCCAGGAGCACACGCTCACGCTGCCGGCGCAGGCGCCGAAGACGATGCTGAACGTGCCGATCGGCGGGGCCCGGCGGTTCGCCGCGCAGTCGTGGTCGCTGGACCGGGTGCGCAAGGTGGCGACCGCCGCCGGGGTGTCGCGCAACGACGTCGTCCTCGCGATGTGCTCGGGCGCGCTGCGGGACTACCTGATCGAACAGAACGCGCTCCCCGACGCGCCGCTCACCGCGATGGTCCCGGTTTCCTTGCGGCGCAAGGACAGCGGGGACGCGGCGGGGAACAACATCGGCGCGCTGCTGTGCAACCTCGCCACCCATCTGACCGATCCGGCCGCACGGCTCGCGACGATCAACGCGTCCATGCGGAACGGCAAGAAGCTCTTCTCGGAGCTGACGCCGCTGCAGACGCTGCTGCTGTCCGGGATCAACGTCGCCCAGCTCGGCGTCTCGCCGATCCCCGGTTTCGTGAACAACACGAAACCGCCGTTCAACCTGGTGATCTCCAACGTGCCGGGGCCGCGCAAGCAGATGTACTGGAACGGCGCGTCGCTCGACGGCATCTACCCGGCGTCGGTGCTGCTCGACGGGCAGGCGCTGAACATCACGCTGACCAGCAACGGCGACAACCTGGACTTCGGCGTCACCGGTTGCCGCCGCAGCGTCCCGCATCTGCAGCGCATCCTGACCCACCTGGACACCGCGCTCGCCGAACTGGAACACGCGGTCTCCCTGCCCCGCGTTTAGTCCTCTGGATGCGGTGGTCCACCGCATCCAGAGGACTAAACGCGCCGGGGGCTAGCTGCCGTCGGAGACGTACAGGCCGCCCGGGGTGATCGTGTACAGCTGGCCGTCCGGGCCGGCGGTCGCGTCACGCGTGCGGCCGAGGTTGGTCCAGAGCTTGCCGCCGTTGCCGTTCAGGTCGAGCTTGTACGTGCCGCCCTTGAGCGACGCCATGTACAGCGAACCCTTGTAGGCCGCGAGCCCGCTCGGCGTCGCGGACGACGTCGGCCAGGACTTGACCGGGTTGGTCATTCCCGCCGTGTTGCAAGGGCCTTCGCAGGTCGGCCAGCCGTAGTTCTTGCCGGGCTCGATCTTGTTCAGCTCGTCGAGCTTGTTCGCGCCGATGTCGGAGATGTACAGCTGCCCGTTCGCCCAGGTCAGCCCCTGGACGTTGCGGTGGCCGTAGGAGTAGACGCGGCTGTTGAACGGGTTGCCGGGCGCGGCGGCGCCGTCGGTGGTGACGCGCAGCACCTTGCCGCCGAGGGAGTTCTTGTTCTGCGCGTTGGCGCCGTTCTGGCCGTCGCCGGTCCCGGCGTAGAGGTAGCCGTCCGGCCCGAACCGGATCCGCCCGCCGTGGTGGTACTGCGAGCCACGGGGGATGCCGGTGACGATCGGCGTCGGCGGCTGACCCAGCTTCAGCTTGGCGATGCGGTTGTCGGAACTGGTCGTGTAGTAGATGAAGACCGTCTCGTCGGTGGCGTACTTCGGCGAGACGGCGATACCGAGCAGTCCCGCCTCCGCGGTGACGCTCACGCCGGGGATGGTCTGGACCGTGGTGACCTTGCCCGCCTTGTCGATCTTGCTGATCGTCTTGGCGTCCTTCTGCGTGAAAAGGCCGGTGCCGTCGGGCAGGAAGTCGATCGACCAGGCCTGGTTCAGGCCGCTCGCGAGCTGTCTGATCGCCTGGACGGACGGCGCTTCGGCGGCCGCGGCCGGGATGGCCGCGATCGACACGGCCGTCGCCGCGGCGAACGTGGCGGCGAGAGTACGACGTAAGGACATGGGACGCCTCCTTCAACTACCCCTGGAGCCCCGTGAGTTGGATAGAAACACACAACATAACGAAACGGACACCACTGGACGGGCTATCGGGCGCACGGGCTGTTAACCGTTGTGTGCGCCGAGCGTGACGAATCGGGCGGTGCGATCCGCCATAGGTAGGAAACTTTACAAAATAGCTCCGGAAATCGGCGGCGCGCTTCTAGGGTGGCGAGGCTCGGCCCGGTTCGATCCCATGTGGACGTTAGGAGCGGAAATGATCGAAACCATCGAGGTATGGACCACGCCCGACTTCGTCGAGTACGAAACCCCCATGGAGGTCACCGCTTACGCGGCCCGCATGGAGGACTGAATCCGCATCCGGTGGTGGGGGACGTCCCCCACCACCGCGCCGCCGTCCCGATCAGCGAGCCGTTGGAGGCAGCCGGTGTCCGTCATGTCGTCGTCGGAGTTCATCGCGGCTCTGCGCGGGCTTTCGCATCGCTACTGGGGAACGCACCCGTTCCACGTGCGGATGCACGAAGGCGACCTGTCCGAGTACGAGCTGAAGATCTGGGCCGCGAACCGCTGGTACTACCAGTGCGTGCTCCCGCAGAAGGACGCGGCCATCATCAGCAACTGCCCGCTGCCGGAGATCCGGCGTGAATGGCTCGACCGCATCGTCTACCACGACGGGACGCGGGCCGGGGACGGCGGAATCGAGCGATGGCTCCGTTTGTGCACCGCGGTCGGGCTCGACCGCGAAGAGGTTCTCGATCAGCGGCACGTCGCGCCCGGCGTACGATTCGCCGTCGACGCCTACGTGACCTTCGCCCGCACGAAACCTTGGCTCGAAGCGGTCGCTTCGGGGCTGACCGAAATGTTCGCCGGCCATCTCATGCAGCGGCGGGTCGCCGACATGCTGGCGAACTATTCGTGGATCGCCCCGGAAGACCTCGCCTACTTCACCAATCGCATCGACAAGGTCTCCGGCGAGGGCAAGGGAACGCTCGACATCGTGGTGCGGCACGCCGTCACCCGTGAGCAGCAGGAGAAGGCGATCGCCGCGCTGTCGTTCAAAACCGACGTGCTGTGGTCGATGCTCGACGCCATCGAGCGCGCGGCGGCCAAGGAGTAGCCATGACCACCCTCGAAAGGGCCTCGGTACCGCGGCTGCGGCGCGGAGTCCGGCTGAGCTACGACCAGACCAGGGAAACACACGTCCTCCTGTTCCCCGAAGGCGTGCTCGTCCCGAACGCCACGGCGGCGGCCGTACTTTCCCTTTGTGACGGCGTCGAAGACGTCGCGGGGATCGCCGCGGCCTTACGCAAGCGCTACGCCGGTGTTCGCGAGGAAGAAATCCTGGACGTCCTGTCCCGGCTGGGAGATCGGCGGATCGTCGAATGGACCTGAACACCGCGGCACCGCTGGGCATGCTGGCCGAGCTGACCCATCGCTGCCCGCTGCATTGCCCGTATTGCTCGAATCCGGTGGAGCTGATCGCGCGTGACGGCGAACTGTCCACAGAGGAATGGATTTCCGTGCTCTCGCAGGCGCGGGAACTCGGCGTGCTCCAGGTGCACATGTCCGGCGGCGAGCCGCTCGCCAGGCCGGATCTGCCCATCCTGGTCGAGCACGCCACGAAACTGGGCTGCTACGTCAACCTGGTGACGTCCGGGCTCGGCCTGACGGAGTCCAGATTGGACGATCTCGTCGAACGCGGCATCGCGCATGTCCAGCTCTCCGTCCAGGGCGCGACCGCCGACCGCGCGGACCGGCTCGCCGGCGCGCGGGCCCATGATCGGAAACTGGTCGCCGCCGAACTGATCAAGAAGGCCGGGCTGCCGCTTTCGGTCAACGTCGTGCTGCACCGGCAGAACCACGACCAGCTCGCCGGGATCATCGACCTCGCCGAGGAAATGGGCGCGGACCGGCTCGAACTGGCCAATACGCAGTACTACGGCTGGGCCCTGCGCAACCGCGACGCCCTGATGCCGACCCGGCGGCAACTCGACGAGGCCGAACCGATCGTGCGCGCGGCCACCGAACGGCTGCGCGGCCGGATGGAGATCATCTACGTCGTCGCCGACTACTACGAGCAGTATCCGAAGCCGTGCATGTACGGCTGGGGCGCGCGGCAATTGACGGTGGCGCCCGACGGGAACGTGCTGCCGTGTCCCGCGTCGACGGCGATCGAGACCCTGGAATTCGACAACGTGCGGGACAAGCCGCTGGCCTGGATCTGGTACGAATCCGCTTCCTTCAACGCTTATCGCGGCGAGGACTGGATGCCGGACACCTGCGGCACGTGCGAGCGGCGCGCGATCGACTTCGGCGGCTGCCGGTGTCAGGCGTTCCAGCTCACCGGCGACGCCGCCGCGACGGACCCGGTGTGCTCACGTTCACCGCACCGCGGCGTCGTCGACCTCATTCTGTCCACGCAAGCGAAAACGGACGAACTCGTGATGCGGGCGCCGCGATGAGGGTGATCCTGCTCGGCACCGCGGCAGGCGGCGGTTTCCCGCAGTGGAACTGCGCCTGCACACTGTGCGTCTCGGACGCGCCGCCGCGGACCCAGGACTGTGTCGCGGTGAGCGCGGACGGCGAGGGCTGGTACCTGCTCAACGTGTCACCGGACATCCGTGCGCAGATCCTCGCCACGCCGCCGTTGCGCGCCGGGCCCGGTCCACGGGAGATCCCGCTGCGCGGGGTGCTGCTGACCGACGCCGAACTCGACCATTCACTCGGCCTGCTCCTCTTGCGGGAAGCGGGCGGACTTCCCGTGTGGGCGCCGGACGCCGTTCTGGGTGCCTTGTCCGAACAGTTTCCCGCGCGGGCGATCATCGACGGTTACGGTGGCTGGCAGTGGCTGCCGTCGTCGGATGTCTCCATCGACGGTCTCCGCGTGAGCATGCTTCCCGTGAGCGAGAAGCGGCCGAAGTACGCCCGTTCGTCCACTGAGGACGAGCCGTGGGTGGTGGCGTACCGGATCGAAGACGTCCAGACCGGCGGCGTCTTCGTCTACGCGCCTTGCCTGAAGAGCTGGCCGGACGGGTTCGACGACTTCACCCGCGACGCCGGCCTGGTGTTGCTGGACGGAACCTTCTACGCGCCGGACGAGATGTCGGGCGCCACCGCGGCCGAGGTCGGCGACGGCGCTCAGCTGGCGATGGGGCATCTGCCGATCACCGGCAGTCTCGCGAAGTTGCGGCCCGGCCCGCGGTGGGCGTACACGCATCTGAACAACACGAACCCGGTGATCGACCCGGCCTCGCCGGAGCACGCCGCCGTACTGGCCGGCGGCGCCTCCCTTCCGTTGGACGGTATGGAATTCAAGCTCTAAGCGACGCCTTCGGGGCTAGCACCCGAAACGGGAACAGCGTCGGCTGTGAGACGATCGATCTCCGCGAGCTCGTCCGCGGACAGGTCGATGTCGGCGGCGGCGAGGCTGGCCTCGATGTTGGCGGCCTTGCGCGCGCCCACGATCGCGACGTGCACGCCCGGCTGGGCGAGCGTCCACGCGATCGCGAGCTGGCTGACCGAGATCCCCTTGCCCTCGGCGAATTCCTTGAGCCTGTCGACCACGGCGAGGTTGCGCAGGAAGGTATCCCCGGTGAACGCCGACGACCGGGACCGCCAGTCGGTCTTCTCGAACGTCGTCTCGGGCGTGAAGGCTCCGGTCAGCAGGCCGCTGCCGAGCGGGCTGTACACGAGGACGCCGATGTCGTTCTCCCGCGCGTACGGCAGAGGATCGGTCTCGATGTCGCGGCGGAACAGGTGATACGGCGGCTGCAGGGTTTCCACCGGACGGGTCTTGTCGAAGGCGGCGAGCCCGGCGGTGTCGTAGTTCGAGACGCCGACATGCCGGATCTTCCCGGCGTCGACGAACTCCTGCAGGATTCCCGCGGTCTCCTCGGCCGGGGCGTCGGAGTCTGGCCAGTGGATCTGATAGAGATCGATGTGGTCGACGTCGAGGAAGCGAAGACTGTCCTCGATGCCTTGCGTCAGCCACTCGCGCCGGGAGTCGCGTGGCCGTTCGGAGCGCGGCTTGATGCCGCCCTTCGTGGCGATGACGAGGCTGTCGCGGTCGCGCTTGAGTTCCTCGCGCAGCGCCTTGCCCAGCATGGCTTCGGACTTCCCGAAACCGTAGGCCTGCGCGGTGTCGAAGAGGTTGACCCCGAGTTCGCGGGCGTGGTGGATCGCGGCGATCGCCGTGTCCTCGTCGAACGAACCCCAGTCCCCACCGAGCTGCCAGGTGCCGAAGGCGATCCTCGACACCTCGAGACCGCTCCTGCCCAATGTCGTCGTACGCATGACTCCAGCAGAGCACAGACATCGGATCACCGCACCGGTTCTCCCGGCCAACGAAACCCCCAAATAACTGTTTGACGGTTGACGTCCCGGCAGTCGATACTCGTGGCATGTCCGAGTCCCCCAGCCTCGATGGACTGCGCGTCCTGGCCCATCCCGTGCGGCTGCGCATTCTGTCGCTTTTGACCGGTGTCGCGATGAGCGCGGCCGAAGCCGCGCGTGAACTCGGTGAGACCCAAGCGAATGTCAGCTATCACCTGCGGCGGCTGCACGAGGCCGGGCTGCTCCACGTCGCCGAGGAGGTCCGGATCCGGGGCGGGCTGGCGAAACGCTACCGCCACGACCCGGAGTCCGGTATGCGGTTCACCTCGAAGCACCCGGACGAGGAACAGCTGCTCATCGCGGCGATGGTCGAAGAACTCAAGCGCCGCAGCGAATTCCGGTTGCCGGACGAACGCGGGTCGATCAGCGACGCAGAGATGTGGGTCGACCGCGAGACCTGGGAGAAGGCGCTCGAACACGCTCGCGAACTGAGCGATCTGCTGCACTCGGCCGCGAAACCGCCCCGTACCCGGGGCACGATCCCGGTCAGCGCGACGGTCGCGATGTTCGAGATGAGGCGTCCGTGACGTCCCTGCGCGAACCGTTGCGCCAGCACAACTTCCGCTGGCTGATCGGCGGCCGCACGTTCGGGGAGTTCGGCAACGCCGTCGCCCCGCTCGCGCTCGCGTTCGCCGTGATCGACCTGACCGGTTCCGCCGTCGACATCGGCATCGTCGTCGGCGCCCGCTCGGTGGCGAGCGTGGTCCTGCTGCTGTTCGGCGGGGTGCTCGCGGACCGGCTGCCGCGTTCGGTGATCCTGCAAGGCACCGAAGTCGCCGCCACCCTGACCCAGGCCGTCATCGCCGCGAGTGTCCTTTGTGGATTCGCGTCGATCCCGCTGCTGGTCGGCCTGAGCGTGGTCAACGGCGCGGTGGCCGCGATCTCGGCACCCGCGTCGGCGTCGCTCACCCCGCTGACGGTGCCCGCCACGCAGCTCGCGCAGGCGAACGCGCTGGCCAGGCTGCTGTCGAACTCCGGCCGGATCGCCGGCGCCGGACTCGGCGGCATCCTGGTCACCGCGGTCGGCCCCGGCTGGGCGCTCGGCGGCAACGCGCTCCTGTTCCTGGGCTCCGCCCTGTCCTACCGGCGCATCCGCCTCGACCGCCGGGAACGCGTCCCCGGCAGCCGCCCGCTGGCGGAACTCGCCGAAGGCTGGCGCGAATTCCGGTCACGGACGTGGGTGTGGGTCGTGGTCGTGCAGTTCATGGTGGTGAACGCCGTCATCGCCGGCGGGATCGCGGTGCTCGGCCCCGTCGTCGCCGACAGCAGCTTCGGACGCTCCGGCTGGGGTTTCGCCCTCGCCGCGCAGACGATCGGCTCACTCGTCGGCGGGATCCTCGTGGCCCGATGGCAGCCGCGGCGCGCGCTGTTCGTCGGGGTCGCGGTGATCCTCTTCGAAGCGCCGCCCCTGATCCTCCTGGGCCAGGCGCCCTGGCTCCCGTTGCTGCTCGCGGCCATGTTCGTCTCCGGACTGGCGATCGAGCAGTTCGTGGTCGCGTGGGACGTCTCGCTGCAGGAGAACGTGCCCGAGGACAAGCTCGCGCGCGTCTACTCCTACGACATGCTCGGTTCCTTCATCGCCCTGCCGCTCGGCCAGATGGCGGCCGGACCGGCCGCGCAGCACTTCGGGGTCGGCACGACCCTGCTCGCGTGCGCCGCCCTGGTCGTGGCCGCCACCTGTCTCGCCCTGTGCAGCGGCCAGGTGCGCGGACTGGTCCGGAAGACCCACGCCGCCCTGCCCTGACCGCCCCGCGAAAGTGGTAGCAAAGGTCCCTTGCTCCCTTTTCGCAGGTCACGGCCAGGGACGGACCTCCTCGAGGAGCTTCGCGACCGCGAGCACCAGGTCGTCGGAGTGCCGAGGGCCGACGATCTGCAGGCCGACCGGGAGGCCGCTGGAGGTGCGGCCGGCCGGCACGCTGATGGCGGGCTGCTGGGTCATGTTGAACGGGTAGGTGAACGGCGTCCAGTCCGGCCAGCCGCTCAGCCCGCTGCCCGGCGGCACCTCGTGTCCGGCTTCGAAGGCGGGGATCGGCAGCGTCGGCGTGATCAGCACGTCGTAGCGCGTGTGGAACTCGCCCATCAGGATGCCCAGCGCGGCCCGCTCGGCGTTGGCGCCGAGGTAGTCGCTCGCCGAGAAGGTCTTGCCGAATTCCCAGACCTTCCGCAGCCCGGGATCGACCTTGTTCTCCGAACCGGCGGGGAAGGTGTCCAGCCACTTGGCCGCCCCCGTCGACCACAGGATGTCGAAGGCGGGCTTGGGATCCGTGAAACCGGGATCGGCCTCTTCGATGTGCAGGCCCGCGTCCCCGAGCGACTGGACCGCCGACTTGACGATCTCCGCGACCTCCGGATCGACGTCGACATAGCCGAGCGTCGGCGAGTACGCGGCGATCAGCCCGCGCACGTCGCGGCGGACGGCCTCGCGATAAGTCGAGACGGGCGGGGCGAGCGCGGCCGGATCGCGGTAGTCGGGCATCGCGAGCACGTCGAGGAGCAGCGCCGTGTCGTCCACCGAACGCGCCATCGGGCCGGCGTGCGAGAGCGGCCCGAACGGGCTCGCCGGGAACAGCGGGATCCGGCCGTGTGTCGGTTTGAGACCGACGATTCCGCAGAACGAAGCCGGAATCCGGATCGAGCCGCCACCGTCGGTGCCGACGGAAAGCTCGCCCATCCCCGCCGCGACGGCCGCGGCGCTGCCCCCGCTGGAGCCGCCCGCCGTCGTCGACGGGTCGACCGGGTTGCGGGTGATCCCGGTCAGCGTGTTGTCGGTGACGCCCTTCCACGCCAGTTCCGGCGTCGTGGTCTTTCCCAGCAGTACCAAGCCGTTCTCTCGCAGTCGCGCGGTGACCGGGCTGTCGACGTCCCACTGCTGGTCGGGGTCGATGCAGCGCGAACCGCGCAACGTCGGCCACCCCTGCGTCAGGAACATGTCCTTGATCGAGGCCGGGACACCGTCGAGCCAGCCGATCGGATTACCGTCCCGCCACCGAATCTCGGACGCTTTCGCCTGTTCGAGCGCCCCGTCGGCGTCGACCAGACAGAAGGCGTTGGTCTCACCGTCGCGTTCCTCGATGACACGCAACGCGTTCTGGGTGGCCTCGACCGGCGACAGCTCTCCGGTGGCATACGCGGCGACGAGCTCGCTCGCGGTCAACTTGGTGTCGTTCAATCCGGCCCCTAACCTTGGCGAAGCGTCTCCGACGGCACGTATCCGAGCTGCTTGTCCACGACGTTGCGCAGTGGCTCCCCCGCGCGCCAGCGACGGAAGTTGTCCGCGAACACCTCTACCAGAGTATTACGCCAGCCGACGAAGTCACCCGACATATGCGGCGAGATCAGCACGTTCTCCATAGTCCACAAAGGACTGTCGACGGGGAGCGGCTCGGTGTCGAAGACGTCGAGCGCCGCACCGCCGAGCGGCCCGTCCCGCAGCGCGGCGATCAGATCCGAGGTGACGACCAGTTCACCGCGGCCGACGTTGACGAACCGGGAGCCGGGTTTCATCGCGGCGAAGGCCTCCGCGTCGAACATGCCCTTGGTCTGCTCGGTCAGCGGCGCGACCGCGACGACGTAGTCCGCCCCGGGAAGATGACGAGACAGCTCCGAAGACGCGTACACGTCGCCGAAGTCGGGATCGCCCTCACGAGGATGGCGTCCGACGCCCGCCACCGACATCCCGGCCGCCCGCAGCATCCGCGCGATCGACCGGCCGATCGGCCCGGTGCCGACTACCAGGACGCGCCGGTCGGCGATCCGCTCACTCTCCCGATGCTTCCACTGCCGCTGCTTCTGCAGATCCCACGACCGGGCGAAATCCTTGGCGAACGCGAGGACGACGCCGAGCACGTACTCGGCTATCGCCCCGTCGAACACCCCACGCGAATTGGTGAGCACGACGTCGCTCTCCTGCAGCCCCGGGAAGAGCACCGGGTCGACGCCCGCGCTGGCGATGTGCAGCCAGCGCAGCCGGTCGGCCGCATGCCACGCGCCCGGGACGGCGGTGGACAGGAAGTCGTAGACGAAGAACGCGTCGGCGCCGGATAACGCGTCGGCCAACCCGGCCGCGTCGGTGTAACGAACCACCGCTTCGGCTTCGATAGCGCGCATGTCCGGTGGGCGCGTGTCTCCGCAGAGCACCGCCAGCACAGGGGTCTCCGAGGCGATCACGTTGACACCGTAAAAGTGGCTCGTATGATTGTCAACAATCCGAGGAACGACCCCCGGAGCACCGGACCTGTGACAGCAGAAGCTTTCCGGAGGCTGAGACTTGGATTTCGACTTACTGGAGTTCGAAGGCCCGTTGGCGCAGCGCGGTATCGGCGTGATCGCCCCCTTCGACCTCGCCCTGGAACGCGAGCTGTGGCGCTGGGTGCCCATGGAGGTCTCCCTCCATCTTGCGCGCACACCGTACGAGCCGGTGCCCGTCAGCATGGAGATGGCCCAGCTCGTCAGCGACAGCAGGCATCTCGCCGCAGCCACGAGGGACGTGCTCCACGTGGAGCCCGAAGTCGTCGCCTATCTGTGCACCTCCGGCAGTTTCGTCAACGGTGTGGACTACGAACGTTCTCTGACCAAGGCGATCTGCGACGCGGGCGCGACGGACGCCGTCACCACGTCCGGAGCGCTGGCGGAGGTCTTGCATCAGCTCGACCTCCACCGCGTCTCGGTGCTGACGCCCTACGACGGCGACCTGACCGGGAAGCTGCACGACTTCCTGGCCGAACTCGGCGTCCGCACCGTTTCGAGCGACCATCTCGGCCTGGGCGGCGGCATCTGGAAGGTCAGCTACCGGACCATCGCCGAACGCATCCTCGCCGCCGACCACGCCGACGCCGAAGCCATCTTCGTCAGCTGCACCAACCTCCCCACCTACGATCTGATCGAGCCACTCGAAAGCGCGCTCGGCAAACCGGTCCTCACCGCGAATCAGCTCACGATGTGGGCCTGCCTCCGGCGGATGAACCTGCCGATCGTCGGGCCCGGCAAGTGGCTCCGGGAGGTCGACTGACCTCTTCCCTTACGATTGTCGACAATCTGCCCTCCGGAGGTTCCGTGCCCATCACGCCGTTCGCCCCACCCGAGCCGCCGTCCGAGACGACCACCATCGGGTTCATCTACCCCGATCACGCGGCCGAAGACGACTACCCGCTCGCGGAACAGCTCCTCGGCGGGGACATGGCCGGGATCAAACTGCCGGTCGAGCACATCTACGGGACCGATCTGCACGCCGTGCCCGAACTCCTGGACCTCGGCAGCGAAAGCCGGCTCGCCGACGGCGCCGCGCTGCTGGCCAAACACGAACCGGACGCGGTGGTCTGGGCGTGCACGAGCGGCAGTTTCGTCTACGGCTGGGAAGGCGCCCGCGACCAGGCCGACCGGCTGGCCGCCGTCGCCGGTGTCCCGGCGTCGAGCACCTCCTTCGCCTTCGTCAACGCCGCACAGGCCCTCGGCGTCCGGCGGGTCGCGGTCGCCGCCAGCTACCCCGACGACGTCGCCCGCCTGTTCGTCGAATTCCTCGGCGCGGGCGGGATCGAAGTGGTCTCGATGGGCAGCGCGGACATCGACACCGCCGCCGAGGTCGGCGAACTCGCCCCGGAAGCCGTCGTCGAACTCGCGGTGAGCCGCGACCACCCGGCCGCCGACGCGCTGCTCGTCCCCGACACCGCCATGCGGACGCTCGGCGAGATCAACACGCTCGAAACCAGGCTCCGCAAGCCGGTGCTGACCGCCAACCAGGTCACCGTCTGGGAGGGCTTGCGACTCACCGGCAAGGCCCCGCTCGTCCGCACCTTGGGCGCGCTGTTCGGACTGAGGAGCAGCTGAACCATGTCCTTGCCGGAAATCGAGCCGGTCAGCCGGGAGTCGACCGCCGGGATCATCGCGCGCCAGCTGCGGGACGCGATCATGACCGGCGCCCTCCCTCCCGGCACGCAGCTCGGTGAAACGGATCTGGCGTCCCGGTTCCAGGTTTCGCGGGGACCGCTGCGCGAGGCGATGCAGCACCTCGTCTCCGAAGGGCTCTTGCGCAGCGAGCGCCACCGCGGGCTGTTCGTGATCGACCTCGAACCCGGCGACGTCTACGACATCTACTCGGCGCGCTCGGCCATCGAACGCGCCGCGATGCTGCGCGCCTTGCGCGGGGACCGGGAACGGGTCGCCACCGAACTCGAAGAGGCCGTCCGCGCCATGGCCACCGCCGCGGACGACGACGACCCGACCGCGCTCTCCTGGGCGGATCTCCGGTTCCACGAGGCGCTGATCGCCGCCTCCGGCAGCAAACGGCTCGTGCGCATGGCGCGGACGCTGCTGATCGAGACCCGGATGTGCCTCACCGCTCTGCAGGGGACCTACCAGCAGGTCGAAGAACGGGTCACCGAGCACACCAGGATCATCGAGGCCCTGCGGGCGGGCGACGAAGAGACCGCGCTTTCGCTGCTGGAAGCCCATATGGAGGACGCCGTCCAGCGACTGGCACCGGGAACCAGCCTGCGGGAGGGCGAAGCTCCCGCGGTGCCCTAGGGATTCAGCCACGGCCCCGCGCCCCCAGCACCGGCTGCCCACCGGTCCCGCCACGGAACTCCCTGTCCCACGGCCAATTTCCGTGCTCGTCCTCGTAGACCAGTTGCAGGGCACGGAAGTCCTCGCCGTACAGCAGGACGGCGGTGAGCAGATGCGCCGACGGCGAACTGAGCGGGACGACCTCCAATGACGGCCAGCCCACCTCCGCGGGCAGCACCTCGCCCGGCTCCGGCGGCCCCGACCGGACCACCTGCTGGGCGAAATAGTTCAGCAGCTGACCCGATCTTCGTTCTCTCAGGCCGGTGACGACCAGTTCCGGAAGCCCGGCGTCGGTGAGCCCGACCGTATACGCGAAGCCTGGTTGCACGATTCCGCGCTCGACCGTCTGCACCATCCAGCCGTACTTCCGGATCAGCGGACGGACCTCCTCGGTGAGGTAGTCGGCGCGGGTCTTTCCGGGGTTGTCGCAATGCCAGCACATCGGCACTCCTCCAGTCGTCGAATCCGATGATCGACACTGTGCACCGGGGCACCGACAAAAACTCGCGCCCCGGATCGGCGCGCGTGCGACGAACAGGCTTTCATACCGGAGTTCGCGCCGAGATTCCCTTTCGTGGCAACGCTTTCTTGCCTGAGAAAACAACTTTCTTCAATTAAGGGCAGGGCAAACGTGTCACGGCGGGGCTCAGTGTCCCCAATGTGGCATTGGGGACACTGAGCGTCTCCAATGCCACATTGGGGACATCGGACGAGCTGTGGGCACGCGACACGTCGGCCGCCCTTTCACCATGCCGCATCGGGGACGCAGTGAACGATCCACCCGAAAGAACACTCCCTTGCCCCGGCGATCCAGCTCACTCCACATCCAGAAAAGTTCCCAATGTCGCATCAGAGACGCTCAGCGTCCCTAATGCGACATTGGGAACACCGCACCGCGAAGGCACGAAGGCCCCCTTCACTGCGCCTAACGCAGTGAAGGGGGCCTTCACGTACTAGCCGAAACCATGAATGGACCATTCATGACATCCGGGACTTGACACGTCACCGGTCGGATGGCTCAAGATAGAGCGGCGACCACCGCGGACCCGAGTTCAGCGGTGGTGGACTTCCCACCGAGGTCAGGGGTCTGCACGGTCCCCTCCTCGAGAACCTTTTCCACCGCTGCGCGTACATCTTGTGCCGCAACGGTTTCCCCGAGATGTTCGAGCAGCATCGCCCCCGCCAGGATCTGCGCCACCGGATTCGCGATGCCCTGTCCGGCGATGTCGGGAGCGCTGCCGTGCACCGCCTCGAACATGGAAGGGAGCTCACCGGTCGGATTGATATTGCCCGAAGGCGCCATCCCGAGCCCGCCCGTCACGGCCGCCGCCAGGTCGCTCAGGATGTCGCCGAACAGATTGGAAGCGACCACGACGTCGAGCCGGTCCGGTGCCTGCACCATCCGCGCGGCGAGCGCGTCGACATGACATTGTTCGGCGTGCACGTCCGGATACTCCGAAGAGATCTCGGCGAAGATCTCGTCCCAGAACGGCATCGAGTGAATGAGCCCGTTGGATTTGGTCGCCGAGCAGACCCGCCCCGTCCGCGTCTTCGCCAGTTCGAAGGCATAGCGGATGATCCGCTCCACCCCCACCCGCGTGAACACGGATTCCTGTAAGACGAACTCGTTGCCCAGACCGCGATTGTGCCTGCCGCCGATCTCCGAGTACTCGCCCTCGGAGTTCTCCCGGACGATCACCATCTCCAGTTCGTCGGCGCTCCGGCCGGCCAGTGCCGACGTCGTCCCCGGCAGCAGCCGGACCGGCCGGAGATTGACGTACTGCCCGAACGCACGCCGAACCGGAATGAGGAGGCCCCACAGGGAAACATGATCCGGGACGCCGGGAAAGCCGACGGCACCGAGAAAGATCCCGTCGAACCGGGAGAGTTGCTCGATACCGTCGTCCGGCATCATCGAGCCGGTCTTGGTGTACCGCTCACAACTCCAGTCGAACTCCTGCCATGACAAGGAAAAACCGTGCGATGCCGCCGCGCGGTCGAGGACCTTGCGGGCCTCGACCGTCACGTCGACACCGATCCCGTCGCCGGGGATGCTCGCGATCCGATACGAAGAAGTCACAGAGCCACCGCGATGTACTTGGTCTCGAGGAACTCGTCGATGCCGACGGTGCCGCCTTCGCGGCCGAGGCCGGATTGCTTGATCCCGCCGAACGGCGCCGCCGGATTCGAAACCAGCCCCTGGTTGAGGCCGATCATGCCGGCCTCCAGCCGTTCCGAAACCCGCAATGCCCGCTTGAGATCGGAGGTGTACACATAGGACACGAGACCGAATTCGGTGTCGTTCGCCGCCGCGATGGCCTCGTCCTCGCTGTCGAACGGGGTGATCGGGGCGACCGGCCCGAAGATCTCTTCCGACGCTAGCCGGGCGTCCTTGGGCACGTCGGTGAGCACCGTGGCCTGATAGAAGTTACCCGGGCCGTCCACAGTGGATCCACCGGTGAGGACGCGCGCTCCTCGCTCGGTGGCGTCGGAGACCAGGCCACTGACCTTCTCGACGGCGGCTTCGTCGATGAGGGGGCCGACCACGACACCCTCCTCGGTGCCGCGCCCCATGGGCAGGGCCTCCATGCGCTCGGTGAGGCGCCGGGAGAACTCGTCGACGATGCCCCGCTGGACGTAGAAACGGTTCGCGGCCGTGCAGGCCTCACCGATGTTGCGCATCTTCGCGGTCATCGCGCCTTCGACCGCCGCGTCGAGGTCTGCGTCTTCGAAGACGAGGAAGGGGGCGTTGCCACCGAGTTCCATCGAGGTGCGGAGCACCTTGTCCGCGCACTGTTCCAGCAGTTTCCGGCCGACGCCGGTCGAGCCGGTGAAGGACAGCTTGCGGGCCCGACCGTCCCGGATCAACGGCTCCATCACGCCGCCGGAGTCCGACGTCGTCAGCACGTTCAGCACGCCTTCCGGCAATCCCGCTTCGGCGAGGATGGCCGCGAGGGCCAACATCGAAAGGGGGGTCTGAGCAGCGGGCTTGATGACCATCGTGCAGCCTGCCGCGACCGCGGGACCGATCTTGCGGGTGCCCATCGCCATGGGGAAGTTCCACGGCGTGATCAGCAGACAGGGGCCGACCGGCTGTTTGGTCACGAGGAACCGGCCTGTCCCGTTGGGAGCGACGGCGTAGCCACCGTCGATCCGGACGGCTTCCTCCGCGAACCAGCGGAAGAACTCGGCCGCATAGGTGATCTCGCCCTTCGACTCCGCGAGCGGCTTGCCCATCTCGAGGGTCATCAGCAGCGCGAGCTCGTCGGCGCGCTTGATCAGCAGTTCGTAGGCGCGGCGCAGGATCTCACCGCGTTCACGCGGGGCGACGTTCGCCCAGTCGGCCTGCGCGGCGACGGCCGCGTCGAGTGCGCTGACACCGTCCGCCGGTGACGCGTCGGCCACCTCGCACAGGGCTTCGCCTGTCGAGGGGTCGAGAACGGGGAAGGTCTTCCCGTCGGCGGCGGGCACCCACTTGCCGCCGATGAACAGTTCCTTGTCGACCGACGTGACCACGCCGGCCTCACTGATCGAGCTCATCCCAACGCTCCTCCATGTTGTCCCGAACGCCATGCTATGGATATTGTCAACAATCGACAACAGCTCAGCCGACCTAGGAGCGCAGCCCATGGCCCAGCTATCACCGCTGCTCAAGCAGGCAACGCCGGTCGTGGTCGACCACGGTGAAGGGGTTTACCTCTACGACACCGATGGCAAACGTCACCTGGATTTCACCGCCGGTATCGGCGTGACCAGCACCGGCCACTGCCACCCGCACGTGGTGAGCGCGGCGCAGGAGCAGATCGGCAAACTCATCCACGGGCAGTACACGACGGTCATGCACAAGCCGATGCTGGAGCTGACCGAGAAGCTGGGCGGTGTCCTGCCGGAGGGGCTGGATTCACTCTTCTACGCGAACTCGGGCAGTGAGGCGGTCGAGGCGGCGCTCCGGCTGTCGCGGCAAGCGACCAAGCGGCCCAACGTCATCGTCTTCCAGGGCGGGTTCCACGGCCGGACCGTCGCGGCGGCGACGATGACGACGTCGGGCACCCGGTTCAGCGCCGGGATCTCGCCGCTCATGTCCGGGGTGCACGTCGCGCCCTTCCCGTACGCCTTCCACTACGGCTGGGACGAGGAGACGGCGACGAAGTTCGCCCTGCGCGAGCTCGACTACCTGTTCGCGACGGTCTGCGCACCGAACGAGACGGCCGCGTTCTTCATCGAGCCGGTACTCGGCGAGGGCGGGTACGTCCCGGCGAACCCCGAGTTCCTCGCCGGGCTGCGGGAGCGCGCCGACAAGCACGGGATCCTGCTGGTGATGGACGAGATCCAGACCGGCTTCGGCCGCACAGGCCGGTTCTGGGGACACGAGCACTTCGGGGTGCGCCCGGACATCGTGCTCATCGCGAAGGGGCTGGCGAGCGGCTTCCCGATCTCGGGCATCGCCGCGTCGGAGGAGCTGATGGCGAAGGCGCTCCCCGGTTCCCAGGGCGGCACCTACGGCGGCAACGCGGTGGCCTGCGCCGCGGCGATCGCCACGCTCGAAGTGATCCAGCGCGAAGGTCTGGTCGAGAACGCCGCCGAACGAGGACGCCAGCTCCTGGAAGGCGTGCGGGTGATCGCGGACAAGTCGCCGTCGATCGGTGACGTACGCGGGCTGGGGCTGCTGGTCGGATCCGAATTCACCACGCCGGACGGCGAGCCGGACACGGCGAAGGCCCAGGCGGCGCAGAAAGCCGCGTCCTCCAACGGGTTGCTGCTGCTGACCTGCGGGGCGTACATGAACGTCGTCCGGATGGTGCCGCCACTGATCGTCGACTCCGAACAGGTCGACGAGGCGCTGCGGATCTGGGGCGACGTCGTGGCGGGGGTCGAGTGATGGCCCGCTACATCACGATCACCCTGGACAAGCGCGGGGTGTCCTGCCGCGCCCGGCTGCTCGACGCCGAAGCCCCGCGGACCTGCCGCGCGGTGTGGGACGCGTTGCCGCAGAGCGGTTCGGCCTACCACGCGAAGTACGCGCGCAACGAGGTCTACACGCTCGTGCCGCCCTTCGCCGAACCGAAACCGGGCCGCGAAAACCCCACGGTGACCCCGATTCCGGGGGATGTCGTTTACTTCGGGTTCGAGGCTTGGGAGATCGGCAACCCGGCGTACGGCTACGACGAGGGCAGTGAGGCACACAGCGACCAGGGTGCGACGGATCTCGCGATCTTCTACGGCCGCAACAACCTGCTGATCAACGGCGACGCGGGCTGGGTGCCCGGCAACGTGTTCGCGACGATCGAAGAAGGGCTGGCCGAAATGGCGGAAGCCGCGCAGGATCTGTGGCTGCGCGGTGTCGAGGGCGAGACGCTTTCGTTCGCCCGTGCGTGAAACCCGTGGGCGGTGCGGGTTTCCACCCTCACCGCCCACGGGCCGGCACCCCTCCCTGGCTTACTGTCGCGCTTCGGAGAGCCGGTACTCGACGCCACCGACCTCTTCGCCGCGCTGGTCGACCTGAGTCACGTTGACGGTGTACTGCTGTCCCCCTGCCGCCTCCGCTCCGGCGGTGAAGCTCAGCCTGGCGTCCACCTGTTCGCCGGACTTGAACGTCAGACCGCTGATCCGGGCCCGCTGCGGGTTCACGATGGCCAGCTCGGTCTCACCGATCCGTTCGACACCCTCACCCTTCGCTCCGGCTGCCCGCCAGCGTGCGGCGAGGTCGGGACCGAGATCGATGGTGATCCGCCCCGGGCCGGTGAACGGCCTGCCCGGCTGGGTGAAGACGATGTCGCCGACCGCGGTGGGGTCGGGACCGTCCCAGCCGAACACGATCGGCCGGTACTCGGGGACCTTGATCTTGAACGGCAGGACGTTCACGTTGTGCCAGCCGATGTTGTTGTTCTTGCGGGCGTTGGTGGACGTGCTCAAGCCTTCGGTCGGCAGGTCGGTCGGCGAAAGCCACCGCGCCAGCAGGCAGAAGTGCGAGCCGAACGGGACCGTCCACGGGATGGCGACCGTCTTGGTGCCATACGGTACGGACACGCCGGTCTTCGAACCGATGTAGGTCCACTGGCTCGCCCATTGGGCCACGGTGCCTTGTTTCGTGTAGTAGACCTGCAGTGTCCCCTTCTCGAGCCCGTCCCCGTACGGGCCGGGGTTGTTCAACGTGACATGGATGTAGACGTTCTCTCCCTGGTGGACCGGCTGGTCGGTGGCGCAGGGAGTCAATCCCTTGCACACCCGGATGTCGGGGCTGGAGTAGAGCGAACCGGTCGAGGGTTCGAACCCGACATCGGACGTGTTGTCGCGGATGAAGACGTCGCTCCGGTCCCCTGGTGCGGCCTGCACCGCCGGTGTGACCCCCGCGAACAGCGTCGCGGCGGCCAAGATGGCCGAGGCGAGCAGTGCTCGCCTGCGCCGCGGATTCCTGCTGATCATGTTCCCCTCCTAGGGCGAAACGTTCGACCCGTTGACCGTCGGTCAGGCCGGTTGTGGCGGGGTTGTCGAGATCGTGTGCCCTAATTGGCCGATTTCGGTGGGTCTTCGCCCGGATACGCTCACCGAGGTCAGATGCCGGAGGGAGCAGGGTGCCCGGGCCAGGGGAATTGCGGGTGCTGGGCCCGGTCGAAGCGATCGGCCCCACCGGGCGGGCGGAGTTGCACGGCGCCCGCCAGCGAGCCGTGCTCGGCGTTCTCGCCCTGCACGCGGGTTCGGTCGTCCCGATCCCCCGGCTGGTCGACGTGCTCTGGGGTGAAGATCCGCCGCGCACAGCGGTGAAGACCCTGCACAGCCACGTCGCACGGATCCGGCAGGCATTGGAGGACTGCGGGTTCCCGCTGGTCCTGCAGACGCGCAAACCCGGGTACGTCCTGACGGTCGCACCGTCCTCTGTCGACGCTCTTCGCTTCGAGGAAGAACTTCGTGCCGCCAAGCGGAGTAATCCCGGTCAGGCGGTGACGGCGTTGCGCGAGGCGTTGCGGCTCTGGCGCGGCGAAGCCTTCGCGGACGCCGGACTCGACGGCTGGGGCCTGCGCGAGGTCGAACGGCTCCAAGAATTACGGCTGTCCGCCTGGGAAGAACTCTGGGACGCCGAGCTCAGGCTCGGCGAACACGAAGAGGTTCTCCGGGAACTTCCGCGGCTCCGGGCCGAACAGCCGTACCGCGAACGGCTCGCCGCGCTGCACATGCTCGCCCTGCATCGCTGCGGCAGACATGCCGAGGCGTTGGAGACGTTCCAGGCCGTGCGCAGAGGGCTGGCGGACGAGTTCGGGGTCGATCCCGGACCGGAACTGGTCGAACTGCACACTTCGATCCTGCGCCGCGCACCCGAACTCGACGCACCCGCCCGCGGCACCGCGCCCGCACAACTCCCCGCCCGTGTCGGACACTTCACCGGGCGGCAGCAGGAGCTCGCTTCACTCGACGAGCTCCTCGACGAAGCCGAGCCGCCGGTCGTGGTGATCTCCGGGGCGGCGGGAATGGGGAAGTCCGCGCTCGCCGTGCAGTGGGCGCATCGCATCGCGGACCGTTTCCCCGATGGCCAGCTCTTCCTCGATCTCGCCGGGCACGACCCGAACGAGGCGCTCTCGCCGGGCGACGCGCTCGCGCATCTGTCGCGGGGGCTCGGTCTCCCTGACGACCGGCTGCCCGACGCGACGGCCGAACGCGCGGCGCTCTACCGCTCACTGCTGCACGGCAGGCGTTGCGTGATCGTCGCCGACAACGCGGGCGGCGTCGACCAGATCCTCCCCCTCGTCCCCGGTACGGCGAAGGCGATGCTGATCGTCACCAGCAGGCAGACGCTGGCGGCGCTCGGCAGCAGGCACGCCGTCCGGGTGTTCGCCCTCGACGCGCTGGCCGATCCCGAATCGATGACACTGCTCACCCGGGTGCTGGGCACCGACCGGATCGCCCGCGAACCCGCGCAGGCCGCACGACTGGCCAGGCTGTGCGACGGGATGCCGTTGGCGTTGCGGATCGCCGCCGCGCGCCTGACCGGCGAACCGAGTCGTCCGATCGCGGAACTCACCCATGAGCTGACCGGCGCCGGACGGCTGGAAACCCTTGCGGTGCAAGGGGATTCTCGGACGGTCAAAACCGTCCTCGCGAGTGCGTACCTGCCACTGGAGCATGCTCCGGCCCGGTTGTTCCGGCTGTCCGGGCTGTTCCCCGGGACATCGTTCAGCGCGGCACTCGGCGGCGCGCTGTGCGGGGTGCCCGCCGACGCGGGCCGGGCGGCGGCCGCCGAACTCTCCGCGGCGCACCTGATCACCCCGGCGGGCCCGGATCGCTATCGCCTCCACGACCTGATCCGTGAGTTCGCCGTCGCGTGCGCCCGCACCGACGAAACGACGTCGAGCCGCGCCGAGGCCGCGGACCGGTTGATCGACTGGTATCTGCACGTCGCCGCCGAGGCGAACCGGATCATCGACCCGAACCGCGATCTGGTCGTCCCGGCTTTGCGCCACCCGGCACCCGGAAGGCCGTTTCCGGCGGAAAGACGTGCGGCGCTGGCGTTCCTGGGGGCCGAGCGCCCGAATCTGCTGCCCGTAGTGCGCTTCGCGCGCGAACACTGCCGCAACACCGCCGCCTGGCAGCTCACCTACCTGCTCACGAGTTTCTACGACACGACGGGCGGCTGGAACGAGCGGATCGGGCTCTGCCGCGAGGGGGCCGCGGCGGCCGCCGAGCTCGACGATCCATTAGCTGAAGCGGAAATGCTGCGCGCGCTGGGCGCTGCTTACTTCATGACCCGCAGGCTCACGGACGCGCTCGAAACCAACGCTCGCGCGTTGAAGGCCGCCCGTGCGGCCGGCGATCTCGAAGGCGAAGGGCACATCTACAACAACACCGCGAACGCCTACGCCGCGCTTCGCCGGTTCGACGAGGCGATCACCGCGTACCGGCTCGCGGTCGAGCGGTGCACCTCGGCAGGCAACCGGCTCGGGCGGGCCCTGTCCCAGCGCAACCTCGGCCACGCCTACATTCGCCGGGGCCAGCCGATGGACGGTCTCAGCCCGCTGACGGCCGCGCTGGAGACGTTCCGCGAACTCGGCAACGCCCGGCTGGAAGCGGCCACCCTGGACACCCTCGGCGAGGCCTACGAGGAACTCGGCGATCACGACGTCGCGCTGGACCACCTCGGCAAGGCGCTGGCCGCGTCCAGGGCGATCGGTGACCGCTGGCAGGAGTGGGAGTCGTTGCTGCACGCCGGCCAGGTCCACCTCGCCCGCAAGGACTTCCGGGCCGCCCGGGACGACTTCGACCAGGCGCTGCTGATCAGCCGGGACGTCGGGAACCGGCACAGCGAGGCGGCCGCCCTCGACCGGCTCGGCCGCGCCCACCTGGGGCTCGGCGATCTGGCGTCGGCGAGGGAAAGCCTCGAGCGCGGCGTCGCCGTCCGGGCGGGTGTCCCGGATCCGTACGAGGAGGCACATCTGCACCGCGACCTCGGCGACCTGGAGACACGGTGCGGTGACACGGCCGCCGCGGCCGCCCACTGGGCTCGAGCGATCGAGCTGTACCGGCGGGCGAACGCGACGGCCGACGCCGACCTCGTCACCCGGCGGGGCTGATCACCACGGTGGAGGTCGCGTACACGAGCCTGCCCTGCGACGGCTCGAAGAACTCGACCCGCGCCTTCCCCGTTTGCCCGGGCAGGACCGTGAGTTCGGCGTATCCCCTCGTCTCACCACGCTCGAAGGTGACGACACCGTCCTTCACCGGCTCGTGGGCGGAGCCTTCGGTGCGGTAGCGGACCGTGAGCGGTCCCGCGAGCCACGGCCGGGAGAGCACGAGCGGCACCTTGCAGCTGGTGGCCTGCGCGAAGTTCGGCGGGAGCGACCAGCAGATCTCGCCTTCCTGCGTGGTGGCCAGCGGCACGGTCTTGACCTTGTCGTCGTCGGCCACCCAGGCCACGCCGACGCTGTGCCCGATCCGCACGCCTTTCTCGCCGTACAGGCGCAGCGAGAACATCTCGTCGTTCTCGACGAAGGAATCGGCGCGGACCTTGACCGCGACCGTCTGCGTGTCCGCCCGCCCGGACCAGGTCAGCGTGCCCGCGCGCGGCAGGTAGTCGACGCTCTCCTTCGCGACGAACGCCGGATCGACCGGCGAGCCGTTGCCCTCGATCGTCCGGTACTCGACCGAGCCCTGCGGCGCGCAACCGCCGTCGGCGAGTGAAACGGTGAAGAGAAGGGTGGTGTAGCCGGCGCTTGTGCCCTCGGCCTGGCTGACGCCGCTGACGTTCACCACGGGCGCGGTGCAGCCCGTTCCCGCGCCTTCTGCCGCCGGCACCGCGAGCCCGAACGCGATCGCGAACGACGCCCCCAGCGCCGCGATCCGCCTCATCCTTGATCCCATCGAGCGTCCACCCCTTCCGGCGGGCCGCCGCGGCCCGCTGCGACATGGGTATCCGAGTGAGGTTGTCGTGAGGTTGTGACCAGCGGAAGCAAACATGAAAATGATTCATGGCCATCCCCGCCCACGACGTACTACGCTTCGGTAACCAGGCAAAGAAGCGTGAGGAAGGGCAGTCGATGGGCGATGTTGCGGCACGGTTCGCCGAGATCGTCGGGGACGCGAACTTGCTGTCAGGCGAGGCGATCCCCGAGGACTACGCACACGACGAGGCTTTGACCACCTCGGCGCAGAGGCCCGCCCACCTGGCGAAACCGGGAAGCGCCGAAGAGGTCGCGGAGCTGCTTAAGGCGGCCAGCGAACACGGCGTGCCGGTCACCGCGCGCGGGTCGGGCACCGGCCTGTCGGGTGGTGCGCGGCCTCGCGAAGACGGCCTGGTGATCTCTTTCGAACGGATGAACGCCGTACTGGAGATCGACACCGAAAACCACGTCGCCGTCGTCCAGCCCGGCGTCACACTGTCCGATTTGGACGAAAAGACCTCGGAGGCCGGACTCGGCTACACCGTCTATCCCGGGGAACTGAGCGCGAGTGTCGGTGGCAACGTCGGCACGAACGCGGGCGGCATGCGCGCGGTCAAATACGGCGTCACCCGGCACAACGTCGTGGGCCTGCAGGCCGTACTGCCGACCGGCGAGATCATCCGGACCGGCGGCAAGACCTCGAAGGTGTCGACGGGCTACGACCTGACCCAGCTGATCATCGGCTCCGAAGGCACCCTCGCGATCGCCACCGAGGTCATCGTGAAGCTGTACCCGCGCCTGCCGCACGGTGCCACGGTGTTCGCCCCGTTCGAGACCTTCGACGAGGTGATGACCGTCGTCCCGAAGATCATCTCCAGCGGGCTCGCGCCGCACATCCTCGAGTACATCGACAACCTGACGCTCGCCGCGATCAGCTACAACGAGAAACTCAGCCTGGGCGTCCCGGACTCGATCCGCGACACCGCGCAGGCCTATCTGGTGGTGGCGCTGGAAAACCGCGACAGCGACCGGCTGCACTCCGACGTCGAGGAGCTCGGCGGGCTGCTGGGAGACCTCGGCGCGATGGACGTGTACGTGCTCGAAGGCCCTTCGGCACGCAAGCTCATCGAGGCACGGGAAAAGGCGTTCTGGACGGCCAAGGCGGCCGGTGCCGACGACGTCATCGACGTGGTGGTCCCGAGGTCCGCCATGCCCGAGTTCCTGCGCAAGGCGCGGGAAATGGCGATGTCGCGCGAGGCGGGCGCGCTCGGCTGCGGACACGCCGGCGACGGCAACGTCCACCTCGCCATCTTCTGCAAGGACACGGACAAGCGGAAGCAGCTGCTGACCGACATCTTCGCGCTGGGCATGGAACTCGGCGGCGCGATCTCCGGTGAACACGGCCTCGGGAGGGCCAAGGCAGGCTACTTCCTCGACCTGGAGGACCCGGCGAAGATCGCGCTGATGCGCCGGATCAAGGAAAGCTTCGACCCGGCCGGGATCCTCAACCCCGGCGTTCTTTTCGCTGAGAGGGCTTGAAAAGTGAGTGAGATGAACGGCGCCCAGTCCCTGATCCGCACCCTCGTCGACGCGGGCGTCGACGTGTGCTTCTCGAATCCGGGTACCTCGGAGATGCACTTCGTGGCCGCGCTCGACTCCGTGCCCGAGATGCGCGGCGTGCTCGGCCTGTTCGAAGGCGTCGTCACCGGCGCCGCGGACGGGTACGCGCGCATCGCCGACAAGCCGGCCGCGACCTTGCTGCACCTCGGCCCCGGGCTCGGGAACGGACTGGCGAACCTGCACAACGCGCGCCGCGCCCACACCCCGATCGTCAACGTGATCGGCGATCACGCGACCTACCACAAGCAGTACGACGCCCCGCTCGAATCGGATATCGAGGCCGTCGCCGGTTCGCTCGAAGGCTGGGTCCGCCGCTCGGAGCACACGAAGGACGTCGGTGCCGACGCCGCCGCGGCGGTCGCGGCCTCCCAGGACGCCCCCGGACAGGTGGCGACGCTGATCCTCCCCGCCGACGCGTCCTGGGGCGAAGGCGGCGAAACCTGCGCGCCCATCCCGCCCCGGATCCCGCAGGTCGTCGACGCGACGACGGTGAAGAACATCGCCGAAGTGCTGACCAGTGGTGAACCGGTCGCCCTGCTCGTCGGCGGCGGCGGCTGCCGCGAGGCCGGACTGCGCGCGACCAGCCGGATCGCGGCCGCGACCGGCGTGAAAACGTTCGTCGAGACCTTCCCCGCCCGGCTCGAACGCGGCGAGGGCCTGCCGACGATCGAGCGGCTGGGCTATCTCGCCGAGCAGGTCGCGTACCAGCTCGACGGGATCAAGCACGTGATCGTCGCCGGAACGAAGGCTCCGGTCTCGTTCTTCGCCTATCCCGGCAAGGCGAGCAACCTGGTACCCGAAGGCGCGCAGGTCCACGTGCTGGCCGAAGTCGCGCAGGACGTACCGCGGGCTCTGGCCGACGTGGCGGAACTGGTCGCGGCCGAGACCGAGCCGGTACTGCAGGAGGCCGCCCGGCCCGCGTTGCCGTCCGGGCCGCTGACCCCGCAGAACTGGGTCGAGGTGATCGGCGCGCTGCTGCCGGAACGCGCGATCATCGCCGACGAAGCGAACACGTCCGGGCTGTTGCTGCCCGCCGCGACCGCCGGTGCGCCCCGGCACGACGTGCTGACCCTGACCGGCGGCGCGATCGGCTACGGCATGCCCGTCGCGACCGGCGCCGCCGTCGCCGCACCGGACCGGCCGGTGATCAACCTGCAGTCCGACGGCAGCGCGCTGTACACGATTTCGGCGCTGTGGACGCAAGCACGGGAAAATCTCAACGTCACCACGGTCCTGCTGAACAACCGCGCGTACGCGATCCTGCGGCTGGAGCTGCAGCGAGTCGGTGCGGACGCCAACGGCCCCAAGGCGAACGAACTGCTCGACCTTTCCCGGCCGGACATGGACTTCGTCAAGATCGCCGAAGGCATGGGTGTCCCGGCGACCAGGGCGACGACCGCGGAGGAGCTGGCCGAGCAGTTCCAGCGCGCGCTCGCCGAGCCGGGACCGCACCTGATCGACGCGATCGTTCCGACGCTGTTCTGAGCGGAGTGCCCTTGCGTTGCGATGAAGTCCTTTCATCGCAACGCAAGGCGCGTCAGTGGACCGGAGCGACCAGCGGCTCGGGCTGACGTTGCTTCGGGACGAAAGCGGTCAAGACGAGCCCCAGGAGCGCCGCGCCGGCGGCGACCACGAAGCTCAGCCGGAATCCGGCCGCGGACGGGACGGAGACCCCGCCGACGGTGATCGCCAGCGACGCGAGCATGGACGCCATCACCGCGCTGGACGTCGACGTGCCGACGGAGCGCATCAGCGAGTTCAGCCCGTTCGCGGACGCGGTTTCGGTGACCGGCACCGAGCCCATGATCAGCGCGGGCATGGCCGCGTAAGCGATGCCCACCCCACCGCCGATGATGATCGACGCCGTGATCAGCTCAAAAGCGTTGTCCATCAACACGGTCGCGAAGACATACCCGGTCGCGATGGTGGTGGCACCGACCATCAGCGTCGTACGTGGTCCGTAGCGCTCGATGAGCCGGGCCGAAACCGGCGACAGCATGAACATGACCAGACCGTTCGGCGCGAGGCAGAGTCCGGCCTGCACCATCGTCAGGCCGAGGCCGTAGCCGGTCGACGCGGGCGCCTGCAGCAGCTGCGGGAACGACAACGCCATCGAGTACAGCGCGAAACCGATCATGATCGACGCGAGGTTGGTGAACAACACCGGACGCCGCGCGGAGACCCGCAGATCCACCAGCGGATCCCGGCGCCGCAGCTGGTAGGCACCCCAGATCAGCAGGATCACCAGCGCGCTCCCGCCGAAGACCAGCGTGCGGCCGCTGCCCCAGCCCCATTCGCCGCCCTTGACGATCGGCAACAGCAGGCAGACCAGGCCGACGGTCAACCCCAAGGCACCGAGGTAGTCGAACGGCGCCGGTGTCTTAACCGGTGATTCCGGCACCACGAAGAGGATCAGCAGGCCACACACGAGGCCGAGCCCAGCCGACGCCCAGAAGAGGACGTGCCAGTCGGCGTTCTGCGCGACCAGCGCCGACACCGGGAGCCCGATGGCACCGCCGACACCGAGCGTCGAACTCATCACCGAGATCGCGGCACCGACCCGTTCCGGTGCGAGCTCGTCGCGCATGATGCTGATGCCCAGCGGGATCGCGCCCATCGCGCAGCCCTGGAGCCCCCGGCCGACGACCATCAGCGCGAGCGAACTCGTCAGCGCCGACACCACCGAACCGGCGACCAGGAACCCCAGGCTGATCAGCAGCAACCGGCGTTTGCCGTAGAGGTCGCCGAGCCTGCCGCTCACCGGCATCACCACGGCTCCGGCGATCAGGGTCGCCGTCACCACCCACGACGCGTCCGACGGGGTCGTGCCGAGCAGCCGGGGGAATGCCGGGATGAGCGGGACGACCAGCGTCTGCATGAACGAGGCCACCAGCCCGCAAGTGGCGAGCACGACCACGAAGATCCGGGGCGAAGGTGCCCGTCCGACCGGTTTCACCATGCGCATCCCATGATCCGACCTTACACAGCACCACCCTTCCCAGTGAATGAACAACGGACGGGATCACAGCCAGGTGCGGACCCCACCGTGCCCGGAGCAGGTGCCGCGGCGATTCTGGCTGTAGCTGTACGAACCGTCCTTGCAGAGGGCGGTCGCACCGTCGGCCGCGCCGGGGCCGCTCGCCGGCCGATGGACGCACACACCGTCGGTGTTGCGGTAGTAGTCGCTTCCGCATTCCGCCGGGTTCGGTGCCTTCGGCGTCGCCTGCGTGGTCTTCGGACGCGGCTTCGTCGGTTTCGGCTCGACCTGCTTCGGTACCTCGACCGCGGCTGTGGTCGTCGGAACGAACTGCTGAGGTGTCGGCGTGGGCGTCGCCGCGGTCGTGGTCGTCGGCGGTGTCCACGTGCTGGTCGCCGGCGTCGACATCCGGCTGCTCGCCGGCGTGACCCGCCCGGTGGGCACGGTCTCCACCCCGCAGGCTCCGGCGACCAGAAGTCCGATCGCCAGTGCCATGCCCAGCTTCGTTGCGCTCTTCGGCATAACAACCTCCCCAGCACCTGGTAGTGCCGCGTAGTCGGGAGATCGTTCGCCGGTGTTAACGGCGGCCGCGGGTCAGTCGACCATCGTGCCGCAACTGATATTCAGCGCTGTCGCCGTCATGCTGCGCGCGTGGTCCGACGCGGCGAAGGCAGCCACCCGGGCGACGTCTTCGAGTGAAGCCGTCCGCTTGAGCATCGTCGCGTCGACCATGTCACGGATGGCGTAGTCGAGCCCGGCGCCCGCCGGGATCGTCTCCGGGATCCCGCCGGTGCGCAGGGTCACGACACGGATGCCCTGCGGTCCGAGCTCGCACGCCAGCCCTCGCCGCAACGCTTCCATCGCGCTGAACGCGACCTGGAGCCCACCGAGGTGATATCCCGGCAGCGGGTCACCGTCGCCGCCGAACATCAGGATCACCCCGGATCCCTGCTCGATCATGTGCCGGGCGGCCGCCCGTGCGGTCAGGAAGTTCGTCCGTACCGCCGTCCGGACCGGGCTTTCCAAGTCCTCCACCGACATTTCGACGAGCGGAGTGCCTTGGACGTCGTTGTGCGTGATCACGTTCATCGAGATGTCGACGCTGCCCGCCGTGGAGGCCACCGAAGCGGCATGCTCGACGATGGCGGTTTCGTCCAGCGCGTCGAATTCCGCCGTTTCCGCTTTCCCGCCCGCCGCCCGGATTTCGTCGGCCAGCGCGTCGAGCTTCTTCAAGGTGCGGCCGGTGAGATGGACGGTCGCGCCCTCCCGCGCGAAGCCGCGGGCCACCGCGCTCCCGATTCCACCCGCCGCACCGTAGATGATCGCGTTCCTGCCGTCGAGCAACATCGCTTCCTCCTACTTTCCATCCAGTGTGATGAGGCCTTCGGGCATTCCTTCCAGCTGAACGTCGGCCCACAGTGGGAGCCACGGGTCGATCTCGTGGAACCGGCGCAATTCCGCCAAACCGCTGAGCCAGCCCATCCACGAGCCGTAGGGCGGCTTCTCGTCGGAGAATCCACTTTGGACGAACGTCAGCTTGGTGCCGCCGCCGGACTCCTCGAGCTCCCAAGTGGCGACGACGCCGTCCTGGTACGCGAGCGACATCTTGGTGTCGGGCACCAGGTCGACGATCTTCGCCGGATTCGGGTCGTTCTCCAGCGACCCCATCGCCCAGCGGCCGCCGACCTCGGTCTCCGCCTCGATCCGGGCGCCGAACCAGCGCGTGAACACGGCGGGATCGGCGATCGAGGAGTAGACCTCACCGCGCGGCGCGTCGATCCGCACCTCTTCGCTCATCAGCGGGGAGGTGAGATCGCAACGGGCGGTGAGTGGCCGTCCTTCGACGTGGTCGACGAGGTTCGAGACGGAAAGGGCCCAGAACGTGTACATCATGCCGAGTGACGAATCCGGGTCGGCGAGCATCGCGGTGTAGTCCGGCAGACCGCTCTGGCTGAACGACAAGGACGTGCCGTCCCCGTCTTCCGTCAGCGCGATCTCGACGACGGTCTCCTTGCCGTCGACGGTCCACGCGAACCGCAGGACGTTGTCCTCGGCCAGCAACAGTCGCTGGCGCGGACGATCGCCGTCCGGCGTGTAACGGCCCCAGAACTCGTACCGGGACGGCAGATCGACTTCCGCGTACTCGGAAAGCCACTCGCGCAGTGCCCCGGGATCGGTCAGCGCGTGCCAGACCTCGGCGATCGGCGCGCGCAGGCGCACCTGGAACCTCGTCGGTTCAGTCACGGGCATCTCCCTTCGGGTAACAGGCCACGGCGAGCTTGAAGGCGTCGCCTTCCGCTCCGCCGTAGCGGGTGAACAGGTCCTGCAAAGTCGTCTTCAGTTCGTCGAGGAACTCCTGGCGCCGCTCGGGCTCCACCCGGATCTCGCCGGAAACGCCGATCGACGGCAGCTCCGGCGCGGCCCGGTCGAGCGCGGCGACGTCCGCCTGGACCTCCTCCATGAGGTCCACCAGGTAGCCCAGGCTCAGCTCGTCCCGCGCCACCCGCGGGCCGAGCCGTCCGACCAGTCCGGGTGACAGCCAGTACGAACGCGCGGTCGCCTGGTACACGCCCTCACTGACGGCGCGCACCTTCCGCTCCGACACCTGCTTCACGAGACCGGCTTCCACCAGTCGTTTCACGTGGTAATAGACCCGCTGGGGAGTCTGATCCAGCACCGTCGCCACCTCGGTGCACGACCGCGGCTCCGCGAGCTGCCGCAGGACGTCCACCCGCTGCGGTTTCAGCAACGCCTCCGCCTGCTCCAGCCGATCGAGGTACTCCACATCCTTCACGGCGTCACACCCTTGATCACAAAAATCAGTTTGAACGTAAAAATCCATTTTGTCAATCGGCCCGGATCGCGCTACTCTCGTCGTGTGGCGATCCTGCGGCGGCATGCGGCGGAAATCGCGGTCACCGCGGCGGTGATCGCGGGTTCCGTCGTGGTCTCGCTCGGGGACGGCGCGGAGACACCGCGCAACGCGGCCGTCGGCTGGGTCTGCGTGGCGCTCGCCTGCGCGGCGTTGTTCCTGCGCCGCCGGTACCCCCTCCCTGTCACGATCTTCACCGCGGTGTGCTGCGCGATCTACTACCCGCAGACCGATCCGGACGGATTCGTCCTGCTCGCGTTCGCCTTCGCGCTGTACAACAACGCCTCGACCGGGCGGATCCGGAGCGCGGCGGTCGTCGCGGCGGCCTCGATGGGCGGCGTCGCGCTCGGCGAGCTGGGGGCAGGCGCCTCACGGCAGGTGGACAACTTCGCCTTCCTGCTGATGGCGGGCTGGTTCATCGCGCTGGTCGCGGTCGGCGCCGTGACGTACTACCGCCGAGAGGCCGAGCGCACCAAGGAGGCCGAGGCCCAGCGAAGGGCCACCGACGAACGCCTCCGGATCGCGCGCGAACTGCACGACGTCCTCGGCCACAACCTGGCGCTCATCAACGTCCAGGCCGGCGCGGCCTTGCACGGCAAGGATCCAGCGAAGGCCCAGGAGGCACTGACCACGATCAAAAAGACCAGCAAGGAGGCTTTACGAGAACTCCGCGCCACCCTGGGCATGTTGCGGCAGGCGGACACACCGAGTCTGGCCAGGGTCACCGAACTGGCCGAGTCGGCGGGCGCGCACGGGCTGACCGTCCGGACCGAGATCGACGGCACGGCGACGGAACTGCCACCCGACGTCGAACACGCCGCGTTCCGCGTCGTCCAAGAGGCGCTGACCAACGTCGCGCGCCACGCCGCCGCGAACACCGTCGTGGTGCGGATCGGCTACACGCCCCATGATGTGTCCGTGCAGATCGACGACGACGGCCGGGGAGGCACGGCGGAGCCCGGCAATGGGATCCGTGGCATGACCGAACGGGCCGAGGCACTCGGTGGTGAACTCACCGCGGCGGCCCGCGAGGACGGTGGCTTCCGCGTGCGCGCCCGGCTTCCGCTGCGGGTGAAGAAATGATCCGGGTCCTGCTGGTCGACGATCAACGGCTGGTCCGCGCCGGGTTCAAATCCATTTTGGACAGTGAAGACGACATCAGCGTGGTCGCCGAAGCGGCCGATGGGCGTGAATCCCTCGAAGCCGCGCGCGAACACGAACCCGACGTCGTCCTGATGGACATCCGGATGCCGGTGATGGACGGCCTCACCGCGACCCGGCATCTGCTCGGAGATCCGGCGCGGGCCGGGACCAAGGTCGTCATCCTCACCACCTTCGATCTCGACGAGGACGTCTACGGCGCCTTGCGCGCGGGTGCCAGCGGGTTCCTGGTCAAGGACACCGAACCGGAGGAGCTGATCCACGGTGTCCGCGTGGTCGCCAGAGGCGACGCGTTGCTCGCGCCGTCGATCACCCGCCGCCTGATCTCGGAATTCGCCGGCCGGGTGGACCGGCCCGCCCCCTCGCCCACCCTGAACCGGCTCACCGAGCGGGAACGCGAGGTGATGAGCCTGGTCGCGGCCGGTCTGTCCAACGACGAGATCGCGAAGGAACTGGTGCTCAGCCCGGCGACGGCGAAGACGCACGTCAGCCGGATCATGACCAAAGTGGACGTCCGTGATCGCGCGCAGCTCGTCGTGCTGGCCTACGAATCGGGCATGGTCACCCCTCGCTGGTTGACCCCGTGACCACAACCCCGGTAGTACGGGAAGCGCCTTAGGGGTACCCAGAAGTTGCGGCCCGAGTGCCCGCCCGGGCCCGACGATATGCGCCCGGGAAAAGCCGATGCTGTCCGCCATGGACACCATCACTCTTTCCGAGAGGCGGCCTGGGGGCGGCCTTTCGAAGCTGGCGGGCTGGTCTCAACGCCACCGCTGGCTCGCCGTTTCGCTCTGGCTGCTCACCCTCGTCGGTGTCACGCTGGGCTCGCAGCTGGCGGGCAGCGCCTACCACGACGACCATTCCCTGCCGGGTACCGAATCCCAGCAGATCTCGGACCTGTTCAAAGCGCAGGTCCCCGCGCGGACCGGTGCGACGGCCGAGATCGTCTTCAAGACCGAGGGCGGACTCGCGACCGCACGCGGACCGATCGACACGATGCTCGCCGACGTCCGGAACCAGCCGCACGTGAAATCGGTGACGAGTCCGTTCGACACCCCGTCGGCCATCTCACGTGACGGCACGATCGGTTACGCGGCGGTCGCTTTCGACCTGGAGTCGAAAGACCTGCCGTACGACGACATCGTGCGCGTCGTCGACACCGCGAAGAAGGCGGAGACCACCGCGCTCCAGATCGAACTCGGTGGCGAGCCGATCAAGCGGACCAGCGGAGGCGGCGGCCCGTCGGAGGGTGTCGGGCTGCTCGCCGCGCTGGTGATCCTCGTCTTCCTGTTCCGCTCGATCCTCGCCGCCGGGCTGCCGGTGATCACGGCGATCTTCGCCGTCGGCAGCACACTCGGCGTGATCGTGCTCGTCAGCAGGTTCGTCGACATCGCGAGCTACACGGCGCCGCTGATGATGCTGGTCGGCTTCGGTGTCGGCGTGGACTACGCGTTGCTCATCTTTTCCCGCTATCGCGGCGAAATCCTCGGCGGTCTCGACCGCGAACAGGCGGCGCGGCGGGCGCTCGACACCGCGGGCCGGTCGGTGTTGTTCGCCGGTGGCACGGTGATCATCGCGTTGCTCGGCCTGCTCGCACTCGGCCTCGGTTCGCTGCGCGGGGTCGCTCTCGCGGTCGCGCTGACCGTGCTCGTGACGATGCTCGCCTCGATCACCCTGCTTCCGGCGCTGCTCTCGCTTTTCGGGCGCAGCCTGGAAAAGGGCATCCGCAAGCACGCCGCGAAACGCGAACACGGCAAGGCCTGGGGCAAGCTCGGGGACGCGGTGCAGCGGCGGCCGATGGTGCCGCTCGCGATCGGACTGCTCGTCCTCGTCGGGCTTTCCTTGCCCGCGCTGGGAATGCGCCTCGGATTCGCCGACGCGGGCACCGACCCGGAGACGTCGACCACCCGGCAGGCCTACGACCTGATGGCGGAGGGTTTCGGCCCCGGGTTCAGCGAGCCGTTGATCGTGGTCACCGAGAACGGCGACGGCGTCGCGCTGCAACGGAAACTCGAGACCACACCGGGAATCGCCAAGGTGACGCCGCCGATGGGCCAGGGTGTCACGACGGTTCTCGCCTTCCCCACGTCTTCGCCGCAGGACGCCGCGACCGCCGATCTGGTCGAGCGGCTGCGGACCGAGGTTCTGCCGGGACTGCCGGGCAAGTACCTGGTCGGCGGAAGTGTGGCGGCCGCGGTCGACTTCGCGGACGCCGTCGGCGACCGGTTGCCGCTGTTCGTGCTGGTGGTCGTCGGTTTGTCGGCGTTGCTGCTGATGGTCGTCTTCCGCTCGATCCTGATCCCGCTCAAGGCGGCCGTGCTGAACCTGCTGAGCATCGGCGCCGCGCTCGGCGTGATGACGGCGGTGTTCGGCGACGGCCTGTTCGGAGCACAGGCGGGACCGATCGAAGCGTTCGTGCCGGTGCTGATCTTCGCGATCGTGTTCGGGCTTTCCATGGACTACGAAGTGTTCCTGGTGTCCCGGATGCACGAGGAGTGGCGGCGTACCGGCGACGCGCGCCATGCCGTCCGCGAAGGGCTCGCCTCCACCGGTGGGGTGATCACGGCCGCGGCGGCGATCATGATCGTGGTGTTCGGCGCGTTCCTGCTCAATCCCGACCGGATGCTGGCGCAGTTCGGGCTCGGGCTGGCGGTGGCGGTGCTGGTGGACGCGTTCGTGATCCGCTGTCTCGTGGTGCCCGCGGTGATGCGGCTGCTCGGGGAACGCGCCTGGTGGCTGCCGCGGTGGCTGGACCGGCGGTTGCCGCACGTGGCGCTGGAACCGTCGTCGCGCTAGCCCCCGGATGCAATGAACGGTCCTTTCCTTGCAAATTTCGCAAGGAAAGGACCGTTCCTAGCACGTTAAGCGGGCGAAGCGGCCTTATTCGTAGATCTCGCCCTTCGCGGCCTTCTCGACCAGCGAAGCGGGCGGGGTGAAGTGGTCGCCGTAGCGCTCCGCGAGCTCACGCGCGCGGTCGACGAAGCCCTGCAGGCCACCCTCGTATTGGTTGATGTACTGGATGACGCCACCGGTCCACGCCGGGAAGCCGATACCGAAGATCGAGCCGATGTTGGCGTCGGCGACGGTGGTGAGCACGCCTTCGTCGAAGCACTTCACGGTCTCGAGCGCCTCGGCGAACAGCATGCGCTCCTTGAGGTCCTCGAAGGGAACCTCGGCGCTGCCCGACTTGAACGCGTCGCGCAGGCCCGGCCAGAGACCGGTCCGCTTGCCCGACTCGTCGTAGTCGTAGAAGCCGGAGCCGGTGGAACGGCCCTTGCGGTCGAACTCCTCCACCATCCGGTCGATGACGCCCTCGGACGCGTGCGCGTTCCAGGTGCCGCCGGCGGCCTCGATCGCTTCGCGGGTCTCCTTGCGGATCTTGCGCGGCAGCGTCAGGGTCAGCTCGTCCATCAGCTGCAGCGGCGGGGCCGGGTACCCGGCCTGCGAACCGGCCTGCTCGATCGACGCCGGCTCGACACCCTCGCCCAGCGCGGCCACGGCCTCGTTGAGGAACGTGCCGATGACGCGCGAGGTGAAGAAGCCGCGGCTGTCGTTCACGACGATCGGGGTCTTCTTGATCTGCAGCGTGTAGTCGAAGACCTTCGCCAGCGTGGCGGGCGAGGTCTTCTCACCGCAGATGATCTCGACCAGCGGCATCTTGTCCACCGGCGAGAAGAAGTGGATCCCGATGAAGTCCTCGGTCCGCTGCACGCCCTCGGCCAGCGCGGTGATCGGCAGCGTGGAGGTGTTGGAACCGAGCACGGCGTCGGGGTTGACGATGCCCTCGATCTCCTGGAACACCTTGTGCTTCAGCTCGACGCTCTCGAAGACGGCCTCGATCACGAAGTCGACGCCGGCGAAGTCCTCCGCCTTGTCGGTCGGCTTGATCCTGGCAAGCAGCGCGTCGGACTTCTCCTGCGTGGTCTTGCCGCGGGAGAGCGCCTTCTCCTCCAGCTTGACCGCGTAGCCCTTGCCCTTTTCGGCGCCTTCGAGGGTGACGTCCTTGAGCACGACGTCGATACCGGCCTTCGCCGAGACGTACGCGATCGCGGCGCCCATCATGCCCGCGCCGACGACGCCGACCTTCTTGGCGGTGTACTTCTCGAAGCCTTCCGGCCGGGAGCCGCCGGAGTTGATGCTCTGCAGGTCGAAGAAGAACGCCTTCGTCATGTTCTTCGAGACCTGGCCGGTGGCGAGGCTGATGAAGTAGCGGGTCTCGACGGTGATCGCGGTGTCGAAGTCGACCTGCGAGCCCTCGATGGCCGCGGCCAGGATCGCCCGCGGGGCCGGCATGTTGGCACCCTTGATCTGCTTGCGCAGGTTCGCCGGGAACGCGGGCAGGTTCGCCGCGAAGCTCGGGTTCGACGGGGTACCGCCCGGGATCTTGTAGCCCTTGACGTCCCACGGCTGCACGCCGCCCTCGGGGTTGGCCTTGATCCACGCCTTCGCGGCCGGGACCAGTTCCTCGACGGTGCCGACGAGCTCGTGCACGAGGCCGAGTTCCTTGGCCTTGGCCGGGCGGTGCCGCTGGCCCTGCAGCAGCACGTTCAGCAGCGCGCTCTGGATACCCAGCAGGCGCACGGTGCGGACCACGCCACCGCCGCCGGGGAGCAGGCCGAGGGTGACCTCGGGGAGGCCGATCTGGCTGCCCTTGACGTCGGCCGCGATGCGGTGGTGCGTCGCGAGCGCGAGTTCGAGGCCGCCACCGAGCGCGGCGCCGTTGATGGCGGCCACGACCGGCTTGCCCAGCTGCTCGAGCCGGCGCATCTGGCCCTTCATCAGGGAGCTGCTCTCGGTGATCTCGGCGGCGTGTTCCGGCTTGGCCTGGATCAGGTCGTTGAGGTCACCGCCGGCGAAGAAGGTCTTCTTGGCCGAGGTCAGGACGACACCGGTGATGTTGTCCTTCTCCGCCTCCAAGCGGTCGACGACCACGCCGAGCGACTCGCGGAAGTCGGCGTTCATCGTGTTGGCGGACTGCTTCGGGTCGTCCAGGGTGAGCACGACGATGCCGTCGGCGTCCTGCTCCCAGCGGATGGTCTTCGCTTCAGTCATTGTCTCTTCCTCAGACCCGCTCGATGATGGTCGCGACGCCCATGCCGCCGCCGATGCACAGGGTGACCAGGGCGCGGCGCGCCTGACGACGCTCCAGCTCGTCGACGACGGTGCCGACCAGCATCGCGCCGGTGGCGCCCAGCGGGTGCCCCATCGCGATGGCGCCGCCGTTGACGTTGACCTTCTCCTCGTCGAGGTGCAGGTCCTTGATCCACTTGAGGACGACCGAGGCGAAGGCCTCGTTCAGCTCCCACAGGTCGATGTCGTCCGGGGTGAGGCCGGCGATCTTGAGGACCTTCTCGGTGGCCGGGGTCGGGCCGGTGAGCATGATCGTGGGCTCGGAGCCGACGGTCGCGGTCGCCACGATGCGGGCGCGCGGGGTCAGGCCGAAGTCCTTGCCGATCTGCTCGTTGCCGACCAGGACCAGCGCGGCGCCGTCGACGATGCCGGACGAGTTGCCGCCGGTGTGGACGTGGTCGATCTTCTCGACCGAGTGGTACTTCTGCAGCGCGACGGCGTCGAAGCCGCCCAGCTCGCCGATGCCGGCGAAGGCGGGCTTGAGCTTGCCGAGGCCCTCGATGGTGCTACCCGGGCGACGGTGCTCGTCGTGGTCGAGGATCGTGACACCGTTGATGTCCTTCACCGGGACGACGGACTTCGCGAAGTAGCCGCCGGACCAGGCCGCTTCGGCCTTCTCCTGCGAACGCACGGCCCACGCGTCGACGTCCTCGCGGGAGAAGCCCTCGATGGTCGCGATCAGGTCGGCGCCGGTGCCCTGCGGGACGATGTAGTTGTCGTAGGCGGTGGCGGGGTCCATGAACAGCGCGCCGCCGTCGGAGCCCATCGGCACCCGCGACATCGACTCGACACCACCGGCGATGATCAGCTGGTCCCAGCCGGAGCGCACCTTCTGCGCGGCGGTGTTGGTGGCTTCGAGACCGGAGGCGCAGAAGCGGTTCAGCTGTACACCGGCCACCGACTCGGGAAGGCCCGCGTTCAGCGCGGCGGTGCGCGCGATCACCGCGCCCTGCTCGCCGACCGGGGACACGACGCCGAGGACGATGTCGTCGATCACGGCGGGGTCGAGGTTCGGGTGCCGGACCTTCAGCTCTTCGATGAGGCCGACCACGAGATCGACCGGCTTGGTGCCGTGGAGGGCACCGCCCTTGTTCTTGCCGCGAGGCGTACGGATCGCCTCGTAGATGTAGGCCTCGCTACTCACAGAAAAACTCCTCCGCGTACGGCGCTGTATCAGGGTTGAACGTACCGGCCAGTAACCATGCTAATGCCGATTAACATAAACCGCGATAACCCCATGGTGTCAATGGGTTGCGATGCACGCAACCGGCGCTATCGTGGGTTCACCTATGGATCACCCGACCGAGCGTTCACCGCGACCGCGCGACCGCAAGGCCCAGCTGGCCGGCCTCGCCGCGGAGCTCTTTCGCGCCCGCGGGTTCCACGGCGTCGGCATCAACGACATCGCCGCCGCGGCCGGGATCACCGGGCCCGCGCTGTACCGGCATTTCGCGGACAAGCAGGCCGTGCTGTCCTACGTCGTGCTATCCGGCATCGACGACATGGAGGCGGCCACCACCGAGACGCTCGCCGACGGTCTCCCCGTTCCCGCCCAGGTCAACGCCCTCTTGGGCACCCTCGCCGCGCAGGCGGTGGAGCGGCGCGAGGTCGCCGCGCTGTGGCGCTGGGAGGGCAGGCATCTGCCCAGGGAGCAGCGGCGCGAGATCCGCCGCCGGTCCGGCGCGGTACTCGAAGCGTGGTCCAAGGCGCTGCGCGCGTTGCGTCCGGATTTGACCGCCGACGACGCCGAGCTGCTGTGCTGGGCGGGGCTGAGCGTGTTCGGCAGTGTCTCCGTGCATCACACGTCCGTGGCGAAGAAACGCTTCGCGCAGATCCTGGTGCAGCTGGCGGAGTCGGTGCTGCATGTCACACTCCCCGAACCCGAAGAGACGGCGGATGAGACGCCGTCGATGGCGCTCGGCGAGCCGTCCCGCCGCGAGCAGATCCTCGCCGCGGCGACCGAGCTGTTCGGGCGACGCGGCTTTCGCTCGGTGAGCATGGAGGAGATCGGCGCGGCCGCCGGGATCGCCGGCCCCAGCGTGTACCGGCACTTCCCCAGCAAGGCCGCGCTGATGGTGGCGATCGGACATCGAGCGGCCGACCGGCTGGCGCTCGCCGCGGAACGCGCGCTGCGGACCGACGACGAACGCGACGCGCTCCGCAGGCTGGCGGCGTCCTATGTGCACACCCTGCTGCGCACGCCCGAACTGCTGGTGTCCTTCTCCGGCAGCCCCATGGAGCTGCCGGAACGCGACAAGGCGGACCTGATCCGGGTCCAGCGTGATTACGTCGCGCGCTGGATCGCGCTGACGTCGGAAGTCCACCCGGAACTGAGCCTGCGCGAAGTGAAGATCACCGTGCACGCGGCGCTGACCATCGCGAACGACCTCGCGCGCACCCGGCGGGTCAACGGCCGACCGAACATCGAGGCCGAGCTGACCGCGCTGACGCACGCCGTCCTGAAAGTCAGCTCTTAGCAAACTCAGGTGTCCCGCAAAGGCCGGCGGTGCACGATATGCGGCGTGCCCACGAAACGCGGCCTGCATCTGGTGACCCGGGACGAAGACCACAAGGTCACCACGCTGGAGCTCTTCTTCGACCTGGTCTTCGTCTACGCCATCACCCAGACCACGCAGCTGATGGCCGATCACCTCAGCCCGCTCGGCATCGGACAGGGCGTGGCGATGATCGCCGTGCTCTGGTGGTGCTGGTGCGCCTACGCCTGGCTGGCGAACACCCTGCACGTCGACCGCGGTATCGCCCAGCTCGCGATGTTCGCCGCGATGGGGACGATGTTCCTCGTCTCGCTGACCATCCCGGAAGCGTTCACCGACCTGCCCGGCGGCCTGTACGCGCCGCTGATGTTCGTCGGCTGCTACTTCCTCGTGCGGCTGCTGCATCTCACCGCGTACTTCGGCGCCGCCCGGACCGATCCGGAGCTGCGCAAGGTCGTCCTGAAGATGTTCGTCGGGCTGCTGCCGAGCGTCGCGCTGCTGACCGTCGCGGCGTTCTTCTCGGGCTGGGTGCAGCTCGGCATCTGGGCGGTCGCGCTGCTCGCCGACTACGTCAACGTCTTCCGGACCCGCTCCTCGGACTGGCGGCTGCACCAGCCCGGCCACTTCGCCGAGCGATTCGGGCTGATCGTGATCATCGCGCTCGGCGAGTCGATCGTGGCGATCGGCATCGGGATCAGCTCGTACCCGATGTCCTGGCCGATCACGCTGGCCGCCGTCTTCGGGCTCACGCTCGCTTCGGCGATGTGGTGGATGTACTTCGCCGTCGTCGCGCACGTTTCCGAACACAACCTGAAACGCGCCGAAGGCGTGGAGCGGGTGCAGATCGGGACGGACACGTACACGTTCCTGCACCTTCCGCTCATCGCCGGGATCGTGCTCGTGGCACTGGGACTGAAGAAGTCGCTGCTGTACGTGTCCGACACCGAGCACCACAGCCTTTCCGACGGTCTGCACGGAACGCCGATCTGGGCGCTGACCGGCGGGCTCGCGCTCTATCTGATCGCGTTGAGCGGGCTGCGGAAGCGGAACTTGGGCTCATGGAACCCGCAACGGCTGGTGCTCGCGGTGGTCCTGCTGGCGGCGACGCCGTTGCTGGAACTGGTGCCGGCGATCGTGCTGGTCGGGGTCGTGGCGGTGGCCGCGGTCGCGCTGGTGTTGTTCGAGAGGCGCAAGCTCGTGAGTAATCCGGGACTCCTCCACCCCCGGAATCACTCATCGGCGTGACGTTCGCCTCCCCCGTGGTAGCGCATCCGCCCGAGGGGAGTTAACCTACTCACGAGTAGGTAAGCGAGGCAGGGAGACTCACCGTGGGTGCGCCTAGGAAACGAGACGCGATGGGCCTTGGCCTGTCCGCGCTCACCCGGCTGGCCGGGAGCAAGGTCATTGAACGGGCCGGACTTCGGAAGCCCGTGCAGAACCTGGTCAGTGCCGGGACGCGCAACGGCTTCCGGGTCGCGGGCGCGGCGGGACGGACCTTCAAATCCGCCAAGAAGCTCGGCAAGCCCGCGCGGCTCGCGCCTGCCGAGGACACGGGACTGTTCGACCTCACCCCGAGTGAGGATCAGCAGCTCATCGTCGAGACCGTGACGGAGTTCGCGGCCGAGCAGCTGCGGCCCGCCGCGGCCGACGCCGACGCGAAGCTCCAGGCCCCCGAGGGTCTGCTGAGCCGCGCCGCCGAGCTCGGCATCACGCTCGTCGGCATCCCCGAGGAGCTGGGCGGCGTCGGCACCGAGCGGTCGGTGGTCACGAACGCGCTGGTCGCCGAGGCCCTCGCGCACGGCGACCTGGGGCTCGCGGTCGCGGTGCTCGCGCCGTCCGCGGTCAGCACCGCGCTGGTGTCCTACGGCGACGAGCAGCAGCAGGCGGACTACCTGCCCGCGTTCGTCGGCGAGAACGTCCCGGCCGCGGCGCTCGCGCTGCAGGAGCGCACCGCGCTGTTCGACCCGTTCAAGCCCGCGACCAAGGCCCGGCGCACTCCGAAGGGCTACCAGCTCGACGGCGTGAAGTCGCTGGTCCCGCGGGCCGCGGACGCCGAGCTGTTCATCGTGTCGGCCGATCTCGAAGGCCGTGGTCCGGCGCTGTTCCTCGTCGAGTCTTCGAACTCCGGTGTCACCATCGAGTCCGAACCGGCGATGGGCCTGCGCGGCGCGGCGACCGGGAAACTGCATCTGGAGAAGGTCGCCCTGCCCGCCGGAGCGCTGCTCGGCGGCGGCAAGGCCGAGGTCTTCACCGAGGTCGTCCGGCTCTCGCGCCTCGGCTGGGCCGCGCTGGCCGCCGGGACCGCGAAGGCCGTCCTCGACTACGTGGTGCCGTATGTCAACGAGCGCAAGGCGTTCGGCGAACCGGTGAGCCACCGCCAGGCCGTCGCGTTCTCGGTGGCCGACATCGCCATCGAACTGGAGGGGCTGCGGCTGGTGACGTTGCGCGCCGCTTCTCGCGCCGAACAGGGCAAGCCGTACGCCCGCGAGGTCGCGCTGGCCCGGAAACTGGCCGCCGACAAGGGAATGCAGATCGGCAGCGCCGGGGTGCAGCTGCTCGGCGGACACGGATTCGTCAAGGAGCACCCGGTCGAGCGCTGGTACCGCGACCTCCGGGCCATCGGCGTCATGGAAGGCGCCGTCCTTCTCTAGGACTTTTCGAAAGGCAATCATGATCAACCTTGAGGTTCCGAAGAAGGCCGGCACCCTGATCAACCAGGCGTACCAGGCCGCGGCCGAGGTGTTCCGGCCGATCTCGCGCAAGTACGACCGCGCCGAGCACACCTACCCGGCCGAACTCGACATGTTCGCCGCGCTGCTGGACGGGCTGAACTCCTCCGGCGAGGGCGGCGCGGGCGCGGCGGGGGTCCGCCGGTCCGAGAAGAACGAGAAACCGGGCAACCGCAACGGTTCCAACCTCAACATCGTGCTCGGCACGATCGAGATGTGCTGGGGCGACGTCGGTCTGCTGCTGTCCATGCCGCGCCAGGGGCTCGGCAACGCCGCCATCGGCTCGGTCGCCACCGACGAGCAGCTCAAGAAGTTCTCCGGGCTGTGGGCCGCGATGGCGATCACCGAACCGGACTGCGGCTCGGACTCCGCCGCGATCACCGCGACCGCGCGCCTCGACGGCGACGAGTACGTGATCAACGGCGAGAAGATCTTCGTGACCGCGGGCGAGCGCGCCGACGCCGTCGTCGTCTGGGCCACCCTGGACAAGACGAAGGGCCGCGCGGCGATCAAGTCGTTCGTCGTCGAGAAGGGCACCCCCGGCTTCGAGGTGGTGCGCGTCGAGCACAAACTCGGCATCCGCGCCTCCGACACCGCCGTGCTGCGCTTCGAGAACGTGCGTGTGCCGAAGGAGAATCTCCTCGGTACGCCGGAGATCGACACCGCCAAGGGTTTCGCGGGGGTCATGCAGACCTTCGACAACACCCGCCCGCTGGTCGCCGCGATGGCCATCGGTGTCGCCCGCGCGGCGCTGGAGGAGACCCGGAAGATCCTCACCGACGCCGGGGTGACCATCGACTACGACAAGCCCGTCCACAGCCAGCACGCGGCGGCCGCCACGTTCCTGCAGCTGGAGGCGGACTACGAGTCGGCGTACCTGCTGACCATGGAGTCGGCGTGGATGGCCGACAACCGCAAGCCGAACTCGCTGCAGGCCTCGATGGCCAAGGCGAAGGCGGGCCGGTCGGTCGTCGAGATCACGCTGAAATGCGTCGAGCTGGCCGGAACCCTGGGCTACACCGAGGAATCGCTGCTGGAGAAGTGGAGCCGGGACGCGAAGATCCTGGACATCTTCGAAGGTACGCAGCAGATCCAGCAGCTGATCGTGGCGCGCCGGATCCTGGGCAAGACGAGCGCGGAGCTCAAGTAAGGCGCGAGGCTCGTGGGTGGCAACCGTGGGTTGCGAAAGCCACTTTCGCAACGTTGAAGGTTGCGAAAGTGGCTTTCGCAACGTCGGCCGTGGCCGGGCGCGGGAACGCCGTGGCGATCATGTCGCGAAAGCCACTTTCGGGACATCAGACGTCGCGAAAGTGGCTTTCGCGACACACCGCCACAAGCCGTGAGCCTGAGACCGGCAGTACCCGGAAGCCGGCGGGTAGCCAAGACACTCGTGGGTGGCAACCGTCCGCGCCGCCCACGAGCCCGTTTATTTCCACCATTTCGACAACACCTTCGTGGTGACCTGGCAGAGGTACTCTCGAACTTTCCTTTGCCCGCGAAGGCCGGAGTCGCGATGAGACCGCTTCCCCCTGCGGCACGCTGGTGTCTCATCGTCCTCGGTGTCACGGTCTGCTACTTCGCCACCGCCCAGATCGGGATCCAGTGGGCGATCGTGCGGGAACAGATCTCGCCGCTGTGGCCCGCCGCGGGGGTCGCGCTGGCGGTGCCGATGCTGCTGGGCCCGCGGTTCTGGCCGGGCATCTTCCTCGGCTCGCTCCTGACGAACATCGCCCTCGGGCCTTCGCTGGGCACGGTTCTCCTGATCTCTCTGGGGAACACGGCCGGCCCGATGCTGGCGTACGCGGTCATGCGGCGGCTGGGTTTCCGCAACGAGCTCGACCGGCTTCCCGACGCCGTCCTCCTGGTGGTGATCGGAGCGATCGGGGGCACGGCCGTCAGCGCCGCGCTGGGCACCGGCGTGCTGGTCCTCGGCGAGGCGCTGAGCACCGGCGATTTCTGGGCGACCGCGCTCGTGTGGTGGACCGGCGACGCGATGGGTGTCCTGACGATCACGCCGCTCCTGCTTCTCGCGCCGAGGTTCCGTTTACCCAAGCGGGTTCCGCTCGTCCGCTGGGGTGAGGCGGCGGCGCTCGCGCTCTTCGGTCTCGGCACGGCCGCCCTCGCGTCCACGACGACGCCGAAGCTGTTCGTGGTCTTCCCCGTGCTCATCTGGGCGGCGCTGCGCTTCCGGCAAGCCGGAGCGCTGCTGTGTTCCTTGTGCGTCTGCACGGTCACGATCTTCGCCGCGATACGAGGGCTCGGGCCCTACGGTTCCTACGAGCTGGCGACCAGGATGCTGCACGTCCAGGCCTACGACGCCACCGTCGGGCTCACCGCGCTGACGTTGTCCACGATCGTCCTGCAACGCGACCGCGCGACCGCCGAGATCACCGACGCCTGGCGCCAGATCACCGAAATGGTGGACATGATCGCGCCTCGCCAATCGTTACGCAGCGCCATCACCCAGCACAACGAGGACGAGGCTCAGGCGGCCTGTTCGTCGAGGAAACGGTCGAGGTAGCGCCACGTGGTCCCGCGGGCCTTCCGGCCGGTCAGGACGCCCAGGTGCCCGCCGGGCGCGGTCTCGAAGGTCACCGACGGCGAGTTGTCCAGCAGTTCGGTGAGCCGTTCGACGGCGGCGCGCGGGGCGATCGTGTCGTTCTGCCCCGCGATGACCAGCGTCGGCACCTTCACCCCGGACAGCGCGATGATGCGGCCGTTGAGGTCGACCGTGCCCTCGGCGAGGTCGTTGGCGCGGAAGAACCGGTGGTAGATCTGGCCGAACGTCCGCCCGGGGTAGGCGATCATGTTGTCCATGAAGTGGTCGACGGCCTCGATCTGCGCCAGATAGTCCCGGTCGTCGAGATTCTTCAGGATGGCGAGGGGTTTGGTGATCTCCTTGCTGATCCCGGTCGCCCGGAAGACGCGGCTGACCAAATAGGACGGTGCGCCGCCGAGCGCCCGGTAGAACGGGGTCAGCAGGTGGCCGCCGGTGAGATCCACCAGCGGGCGGAACGGGGCGATCAGCGGGATCGCGGTGAAGTCGAACGGCGACGCGATGGTCGCGATCGACTCGATCGGCAGATCGGGCTGGTCGGCGGTCGTCAGCAGGGAGAAGATCCCGCCGAGGCACCAGGCGACGACGTGCACGCCCTGGCCGCCGGAGTCCTCGCTGACCTTGCGGATCGCCCGCGGGAGCACCTCCTCGATCCAGTGCTCGATGCCGAGGCGCCGGTCGGAGAAGGCGACGTTCCCGTAGTCGACGAGGTAGGTGTTGCGGCCGCCCTCGACCAGGTGCTCGGCGAGGCTGCAGCCGCGGCGCAGGTCGAAGCACAGCGCGGGCGCGGCCAGCGGCGGCACCAGCAGCACCGGCGGGCCGTCCTGGGGCCCCTTGCCGTTGGTCAGCCGGTAGAGGGAGCGATTGGGCCCCTGATCGATCAGGACGCGCGGCACCGGGCGAAGATCCGCGACACCACCGTGCAGCACCTTCCCGACGACGTTCGACGCGGCGGCGGCGAGCCGTGCCGGGGGTGTGGCCATGGTGTGCCTCCTGGGGAATCAACGCGGTAAGACGTAATCTTGCCGCTTGGGAGCGCACGACTCAACACCGCCGCCGTCACAGGCCGTCCATTTCGGACAGTCGCTAGGCCGTCCGAGTTAAGAATCGGTGCCCTTTTCCGCCGCCGGGGCACTCCGCGCCGCCCGCGATTCGTACTCCGCGCGGGCGGAGGAATGCGTTGCGGACGACAGAATCTTGTCTCCGCCGAGCGCACGGAGCAGCCCTTCGCCGAGACGGCGCGGAAGCAGTCGTGTGATCCTGCCCATGGCGTCCAACGATGCGGGAACGAAGACGTCGAACTTGGGGCGGCGCAACGCATCGACAATGGCCTGCGCCACATCTTCGGGTTGCACCGATTTGAAGAACTTCGCCTCGCCGAGCCCGCTGGCCAGTTCCGTGCGCACCACCGCCGGCATCACGCAGGAGACGAGCACGCCCGTCCCGTGCAATTCCAGATGCACCGATTCCGACAAACCGACGACGGCGTGTTTCGTCGCGCAGTAGGTCGCCGCGCCGGGGAATCCGGCCTTTCCCGCCATCGAGGCGATGTTGACGATGTGGCCGGTGCCACGCGGGCGCATCCGTTTCACGGCTTCCCTGGTGCCGTGGATGACCGCGTGCAGGTTGATCTCGAGCAGCCTGCGGGTCGCCGCGTCGTCCTCTTCTTCGAGCGGCGCGAGCGGCATGATGCCCGCGTTGTTGATCAGCACGTCGATCGGGCCGACGCGCCGCTCGACCTCGTCGAGGAATTCGGTGAAGCCCTCCGTGTCGGTGACGTCGAGCGGCAGCGCCTCGGCGCCCAGTTCCGCCGCGGTCTTCTCGGCGAGGACCTGGTCCAGGTCGCCGATGACCACCTTCGCGCCGAGCCGGGACAGCGCCGTCGCGGTACTGGCCCCGATACCCTGCGCCGCTCCGGTGATCACGACGACCTTGCCCGCCAGGGAACGTTCACGCTTGGCCATGCCGGTCTCCTCTGCGACTTCGCTGTCCGGGGCACTGTTGGCGATGTGTCAACTATGGTGCACCCGAAGCCGCATGGACGCCAGTCCTACGGCCGCTGCTCGAACACCTGCCCGATCCAGCCCTTGACGTCGAAGCGTTCCGTCGGTTTGAAGCCCTGGCTCTCGTAGTAGCGCTGCAGGTCGCCGTCGCCACCGGCCCAGCAGTCCACCCGCACCAGCCCGATACCGCGTTCCCGCGCCTCGGCCAGCGCGAACTCGATGAGCCGCGAGCCGACCCGGTGCCCGGTGAACCGGCGCGAGGTCAGCAGCAGACCGATGTAGATCTCCGGCTCGTCGACCGGCGAGACATGCGGGAACCGGTCACCGAGGATGATCGCCCCGGCCACCTCGCCGTCGATCTCGGCGAGGTACAACCCCGGCCCGTCGGCCATCCCGCGCACCCGCTCGACCCGCTTCGGGATCGTGGACCACGGCTCGCTTCCCCACTGCCCTTCGCTGCCGCGCGAAGCGAGCCACGCGACGACCTCGTCGAACATGTCCAGCAACGTTTGGAAATCCCCAGAACCACCCTGGCGGATGATGAAGTCGCTCATCCTTCCGTTCTACAACATCGTCAGGACACGCGGACCTTCCGTGGTGATCGCGACCGTGTGCTCGACGTGCGCGGCCCTGGCGCCGCGGACGGTGCGCAGTGTCCAGCCGTCGTCGTCGGTTCGGTAGGCGTCGCGGCCGTCGGCGATGAGCATCGGCTCGATCGCCAGCACCAGCCCTGGCTGGAGACGCATGCCGCGCCCCGGCTTGCCCTCGTTCGGCAAATGCGGATCCTCGTGCATGCTGCGCCCGATCCCGTGGCCGCCGTGATGCGCGAGGAGGCCGTAGCCAGCTTCGCGGCCGACAGTGCCGACGGCGTGGGAGATGTCGCCCATTTTGCCGCCCACCTGCGCGGCGGCGATTCCCGCGGCCAGCGCGCGCTCGGTGGTCGCGATGAGTTCGAGGTCGGCGGGATCGGCCTCGCCGACGACGTAACTGATCGCCGCGTCGCCGTGCCAGCCGTCGATGTAGGCGCCGGCGTCGATGCTGACCAGGTCACCGCCACGCAAGCGGTAGTCCGACGGGATGCCGTGGACCACGGCGTCGTTGACGCTCGCGCAGATCACGGCGGGGAACGGGGTCGGCGCGGAATGCGGGCGATAGTGGAGGAACGACGGCTTCGCACCGGCATCCCTGATCACCTGTGCGGCGATCTCGTCCAGCTCTTTCAGGCTCACGCCGATCGCCGACGCCTCTTTCGCCGCTTGCAACGTCTGCGCCACGACACGGCCGGACTCGCGCATGGCGTCCAGCTCGGCGGCGGATTTCAACTCGACCATGCCGATAACTATACCGGTATAGTTATCGGCATGGTCAAGGGTGTCAGGCCACGCCGAGGTGCCGCGCGATCAGCATCCGCTGCACCTCCGAGGTCCCCTCACCGATCTCGAGGATCTTCGCGTCCCGGTAGAAACGGCTCACCGGGAACTCGTTCATGAAGCCGTACCCGCCGAAGATCTGCGTCGCGTCGCGCGAGTTGTCCATGGCGGCGTTCGACGCGACGAGCTTCGCGATCGACGCCTCCTTCTTGAACGGCTCACCGCGCAGCATCTTCGACGCCGCCGCGTAGTACGCGAGCCGCGCCGTGTGCGTGCGCACCTCCATGTCGGCGATCTTGAACTGGATCGCCTGGTACTCGCCGATCTTGTGCCCGAACGCCTCGCGTTCCTTGACGTACCGCAGGCATTCGTCGACGCAGCCCTGTGCGAGCCCGACGCTCAGCGCGGCGATCGCGACCCGGCCTTCGTCCAAAATGGACAGGAATTGGGCGTAGCCGCGACCGCGTTCGCCGACCAGGTTCTCCGCCGGGACACGGACGTCGTCGAACGAGAGCTCGTGCGTGTCCGAGCAGTTCCAGCCGACCTTGGAGTACTTCGGCGCGACGGCGAAGCCCGGCGTGCCGGACGGGACGATGATCGCCGAGATCTCCTTGCGCCCGTTCTCCTTCACGTCGGTGACGGCGGTGACCGTGACCAGTTTCGTGATGTCGGTGCCGGAGTTGGTGATGAACGACTTGCTGCCGTTGATCACCCAGGTGTCGCCGTCCAGTTTCGCGCGCGTGCGGGTGGCGCCCGCGTCCGAGCCGCCACCGGGTTCGGTGAGCCCGAAGGCGCCGAGCGCGGTGCCGGCGCACAACTCCGGGAGCCACTTCTCCTTCTGTTCCTCGGTGCCGAACCGGTAGATCGGCATGGCACCCAGGGAAACACCCGCCTCGACGGTGATCGCGACCGAGGAATCGACGCGCGCCAATTCCTCCAGGGTCAGGCAGAGCGCGAAGTAGTCGCCACCCATACCGCCGTACTCCTCGGGGAACGGCAGGCCGAACAGCCCCATCTCGGCCATCTTCGCGACGATCTCGTACGGGAATTCCTCCCGTTCGTAGAGGTCGCCGATGACCGGGGCGACCTCGGAGCGCGCGAACTCCTCGACCGTCTTGCGCAGCGCCTCGTACTCGTCATCCAGCCGAAAGTCGATCATCGCTCATCCTTTTGGGGTGTCACCACGGCTACCGTCTCGTCCAGCGCGACCTGTTGGCCCGCGCGGACGGGGAGTTCGCTGACCACGCCGTCGATCGGCGCGGTGATCGTGTGCTCCATCTTCATCGCCTCGACGACCACGAGCGGGGTCCCGGCGGTCACCACGTCACCGGCGGCGGCCTTGACCACGAGCACGGTCCCGGGCATCGGGCTGGTGACCGGCCCGGCACCGCCCGCGGCACCGGCGGCCGAACGCAGCCGTTCGCGCTCGCCGATGGCGAAGCTGTGCCCGTCACGCGCGAGCCACACCGTGCGCCCGCTCCCGGCCGAGTGCCGGTAACGGTGGAAACCGGTGGGATGCCGGACTTCCAGCAGATCGCCGAGGCGTCGCGCGGAAACCCTCACCGGCTCGGCGCCGTCCACACTGACGAGCGCGTTCGCCGGAGTGCCCTGCACGCGCACCACGGCTTCGGAGCTGCCCGACTTCAACGCGAAGTCGATCCCGCCCGAACCACCGAGCCGCCAGCCGTCCGGGACGTCCCACGGATCGACGACGTCTCCCTGCGGCTGCAGGGAAAGCAACCGGTCGAGCGCAGCCGCCACGAAGAACTCCGGCGGCACCTCTTCGGAGACCAAAGTGGACAGTCGACGGTCGACGAGGCCGGTGTCGAGCTTGCCGTCACGGACGTCGCCGTCGGCTAGCAGCCCGCGCAGGAAGGCGACGTTGGTGCCGAGGCCGAGCAGCGCGGTGTCCGCCAGCGCCAGATCGAGCCGGTGCAACGCGGCCGCGCGGTCCGGGCCCCAGGCGATGACCTTGGCCAGCATCGGGTCGTAGTTCGAGCCGATGACCGCGCCCTCGCTCATCCACGAGTCGACGCGCACGCCCTCGCCGGACGGCTCGTGGACCGCGAGCACGGTGCCACCCGTCGGGATGAAACCGCGGGCGGGATCTTCGGCGTAGACACGGGCTTCGACGGCGTGGCCGTCCAGCCGGACGTCGTCCTGCGCCACGGTGAGCACGTCGCCGGCGGCGATCTTGACCTGCCACTCCACGAGATCGAGCCCGGTCACCAATTCGGTCACCGGATGCTCGACCTGCAGCCGGGTGTTCATCTCCATGAAGAAGAACTCGTCGGGCGCGGTGGCCGAAACGATGAACTCGACCGTCCCCGCGCCGACGTACCCGACCGAACGCGCGGCCTCGACGGCGGACGCGCCCATCTTCGCGCGCGTGGCTTCGTCGAGGAGCACGGACGGCGCCTCTTCGATGATCTTCTGGTGCCGACGCTGCAGGCTGCACTCACGCTCGCCGAGATGGATCACGTTGCCGTGCGTGTCGGCGAGCACCTGGATCTCGATATGGCGCGGCGTGGTGACGAACCGCTCCATGAGCAGGGTGTCGTCCCCGAAGGAACCCTTGGCCTCGCGGCGAGCGGACTCGACGGCGGCGTCCAATTCGGACAGTTCGTTGACCAGCCGCATCCCCTTGCCGCCACCACCGGCGGACGGCTTGAGCAGCAGCGGGAAGCCGACCTTCTCGGCGGCGGCCGCGAAACCACCCTCGGGAATGTCCACATCGGACGCGCCGGGCACGACCGGAACCCCGGCCTTGGAGACCGTGGCCTTGGCGCGGATCTTGTCGCCCATCGCGTCGATGGCCGCGACCGGCGGACCGATGAAGACCAGACCCGCCTCGGCGCACGCGCGGGCGAATTCCGCGTTCTCCGCGAGGAAGCCGTAGCCGGGGTGGACCGCCTGCGCGCCGGTGTCGAGCGCCGCCTGGACGATCGCGGGAATGGACAGATAGCTCTTCGCCGCTTCGGCCGGGCCGATGCGGACAGCCGTATGCGCCTCCCGGACGTGCCGGGCGTCGGCGTCCGCGTCGCTGTACACCGCGACCGAACGGATGCCGAGCCCCTGCAGCGAGCGGATCACGCGGACCGCGATCTCCCCGCGGTTGGCGACCAGAACCGTGTCGAACATGCTCACATCCTGAAGACGCCGTAGTTGACATCGGAAAGTGGCGCGTTGGCCGTCGCCGACAGCGCGAGGCCGAGCACCGTGCGGGTGTCCGCCGGGTCGATCACGCCGTCGTCCCAGAGCCGCGCCGTCGAGTAGTACGGGCTCCCCTGTGCCTCGTACTGGTCGCGGATCGGGTCCTTGAAGGCCTCTTCGTCCTCAGTGGACCATTCGCCGCCGCGTGCCTCGATGGCGTCGCGGCGCACGGTGGACAGCACCGACGCCGCCTGCTCGCCACCCATCACCGAGATCCGCGCGTTCGGCCACATCCACAGGAACCGCGGCGAGTACGCGCGGCCGCACATCGAATAGTTGCCGGCGCCGAACGAGCCGCCGATGACGACGGTCAGCTTCGGCACCCGCGCGCAGGCCACCGCGGTGACCATCTTCGCACCGTGCTTGGCGATACCGCCCGCCTCGTAGGCGCGGCCGACCATGAAACCGGTGATGTTCTGCAGGAACAGCAGCGGGATCGAGCGTTTGTCGCACAGCTCGATGAAATGCGCGCCCTTCATCGCGGACTCGGCGAACAGCACGCCGTTGTTCGCGATGATGCCGACGGGGTGGCCGTGGATCCGGGCGAACCCGGTGACCAGCGTCGAGCCGTACTCCTTCTTGAACTCGCCGAACCGGCTGCCGTCGACGATCCGCGCGATGACCTCGCGGACGTCGTAGGGGACGCGCGGGTCGGTCGGGACGACGCCGTACAGCTCGTTCGGGTCGGCGACCGGGGCCTCCGTCGGGAGGACGTCCCACGGGCGCGGCGTACGCGGGCCCAAGGTCGACACGATCGAGCGAACGATGCGCAAGGCGTCGGCGTCGTCTTCGGCCAGATGGTCGGTGACGCCGGACTGGCGCGAGTGGACGTCGCCGCCGCCGAGTTCCTCGGCCGTGACGACCTCGCCCGTCGCGGCCTTCACCAGCGGCGGGCCGCCGAGGAAGATGGTGCCCTGGTTCCGCACGATGACCGCTTCGTCGCTCATCGCCGGGACGTACGCGCCGCCCGCCGTGCAGGAGCCGAGCACCGCGGCGATCTGCGGGATGCCCCGCGCGGACATCGTGGCCTGGTTGTAGAAGATCCGGCCGAAATGCTCACGATCCGGGAAGACCTCGTCCTGCCTCGGCAGGAACGCGCCGCCGGAGTCCACCAGGTAGATGCACGGCAGGTTGTTGTGCAGCGCGACCTCTTGCGCGCGCAGGTGCTTCTTGACCGTCATCGGGTAGTACGTGCCGCCCTTGACCGTCGCGTCGTTGGCGACGATCACGCATTCGCGACCCGAGACCCGCCCGATCCCGGTGATGATCCCGGCCGAGGGCGCCTCGTCGTCGTACAGTCCGGTGGCGGCCAGCGGGGACAGCTCCAGGAACGGCGAACCCGGGTCGAGGAGGGTGTCGACCCGGTCGCGTGGCAGGAGTTTGCCCCGCTCGACGTGGCGGGTGCGGGATTTCTCCGGGCCCCCGAGCCGGGCGGCGGCGAGCCGCTTGCGCAGGTCTTCGACCAGCTCGGCGTGGGAGGTGACGCTGCGGGCGTACTCGTCGCTGCCCGGATCGGCCGAAGTGCTCAGTACGGGTGTGTCCATGGCTCCTCGTCGCCAAGTTAGCCGTCGTTAACTCGCGTGCACAGGTTAACGCCCACTAACGTCGCTTGTCCACCGCACCCCGGAAGCGCGTGAAGGCCTCCTTCCCGCGGCTGAGCCGAGGGAAGGAGGCCTTCACGCGCGAAACGGTCAGCCGATGGCGGAGACCAGCGGGTTGTAGTAGCCGCCCCGCTGGCCGGTGGCCGTCGGGTGGTATGAGTTCACGATCGGCCAGGTGAGGCTGTGCAGGTAGTCGTCGGCCGACGAGCAGATGTTGTGCCCGGTGAACGCACCCCGCACGTCGACGAACTTGGCACCGTTCGCCGAAGCACGGGCCGAGAGCACCGACGCCAGCGCGTCGGAACCCGAGTTGATCGCGGTGCGCTTCGTGTCGCTCAGCCCGACCGAGCACGAACCCGGCACCGTGTAGAAACGCGGGTACCCGAGGACGACCAGCTTCGCGCCGGGCGCCTTCGCCTTGATCTTGCTGTAGACGTTGTTCAGCAGCCCGGGAAGCGTGTTGTTCACGTAGGTCTTCGCGGTGTTGACCCGGTTGATGCAGGTCTGGTCGCTGCCGGTGGTGCAGGTGGTCATGACGTCGGCGAAACCGGCGTCGTTGCCGCCGACCGAGACCGTCACCAGCGTCGTGCTGGAGGTGACGTTCGCGATCTGGTTGAGCACGTCGCCGGTGCGCGCCCCCGAGCACGCGACGAACTTGAAGGTGGTCCCGGCGTGGGCGTTGGCCCACAGCTGGGGATAGGCGTTGGCACTGCGCATGCAATCGCCCGAGTTCCCGTAACTGCCGGCACCGACGCCGGACGAGTACGAGTCACCGAGCGCCACGTAGTTGGTCGCCGCTTGGGCGGTGCCCGCGAGACCGAGGGTGGCAAGGACAGCGACCCCCAGGGCCGCACCTAAACGAGTGAAGGAAAGAGCTTTGATCCGAGCAGGGACGGACATGGTCACTCCTTTGTGACAAGTTAACGAGAGACAGCATTACCAGGTGGTAGCCCCACACGACAGGGTCATTTCCCCAGGTAGCCCACTTGGCTCAGGCTGGAAGTACGGCCGCGTGTTAGCGCTCGCTAACACGCGGCCTTAATATGGCCAGATGCCGGCGAACCCCACCCCACTCGTGAACGGCGAGAAGGCGAACAGGCGTGAACAGATCATGGCCGCCGCCGCCGAGCTCTTCGCCCACCACGGTTTCCACGGCGTCGGCATCGACGACATCGGCGCGGCCGTCGGCATCTCCGGCCCGGCGCTGTACCGGCATTTCCGCAGCAAGGACGCCATCCTCGGCGAGATGCTGAACTCGATCAGCCGCTACCTCCTCGACGGCGGGACGGCCAGGGCGAGCCAGCGGGACGAGCCGGATGAGGTCCTCGAAGCACTGGTGGATTTTCACGTCGACTTCGCGCTGACGCATCCCGCGCTGATCACCGTCCAGGAACGCAACCTCGCCAACCTCACCGACAGTGACCGCAAGCAGGTCCGCGCCCTGCAACGCCAGTACGTCGAGGTCTGGGTGCGGGCGATCAGCGACGCCGTCCCCGGGATCGGCGAGCGCCAGGCGCGTTCGGCGGCGCACGCGGTGTTCGGGTTGATCAACTCGACGCCGTACAACCGCCATCTCGGTGACAGCGAACTGGCCGAGATGCTCTGTCGTCTCGCGCTGGGTGCACTGCACTCCGCCAAGTGACCACGACCGGGTTTCGGCCTATCCCCACTTTTCCGTCCTCTGGTGTTTGATAGGCACGTGGAGCCGGACAGGAGCGAGTACGAGCGGAGGCTCGTCGAAAAGGCGCAGCGTGCGCTCGTGGCGATCAGCCTCGGGGAGGACGCCGAGGCGCTCGACGAGCTCATGCCGACCGCCGCCGAGCCGCAGGCCCGCTCCGACGAGACCAAAGAGCTCGTGATGATGCTGTTCGGCGAATGCAGCGCCATGGTGTCGACGCTGGGTGATGGGGGAAGTGCGCCGGTCAAGGTGCAGGTGTTCGACGAGGACGGCGAAGAGGTCTCGATCGACCAGGCGGACCCGCCGGTGCGGACGGCCGTCCGCACGCTGCTGGCCGAGGTGCACGGCAACAGCGAGGCCGCGCAGGAACAGGTCGAGATCGCGCTCGCCAACGCCGCGCCGGACGAGGTCGACAGTCTTGTGCTGCAGGCGCTGCGGTGGACGATCCGGCTGTCGGCGGAATGCCTTGACCGGGATCTGCCGGTGGCGCCCTGGATCTCGGACGCCGTCGCGGACTAGCCGCTCGCGCTCGTGGCCGCCTCGCGTGTCTGGATGGACGACTCGCGTGATCAGCCGGACGTCGCACGTGTCGTCCGCCTGATCACGTGTGTCGTCCGCCTGATCACGCGAGGCGGCTAACCCAGCAGGAGCTTCACCAGCCGCCCGATCTGCTCGGTCTCGATCAGGAACGAGTCGTGCCCGTAAGGCGACGCGACGACGGCGAATTCCGCACCGTCGACGCCGTCCGCGATGGCCCGCGACTGGTACAGCGGGTAGAGCCGGTCGCTGTCCACCCCGGCCGCGACGGTACGCGCGGTGATGCGGCCGAGCGCGTTCGCGACGCCGCCCCGCCCGCGGCCGACGTCGTGGGTGTTCATCGATTCGGTGAGCACCACGTAGCTGCCCGCGTCGAACCGGCGTGACAGCTTCCCGGCGTGATGGTCCAAATAGGACTCGACGGCGAACCGGCCGCCGCGCAGCGGGTCTTCACCGTCCTGATGGCGATGGCCGAAGCGTTGCGCCAGCTCGGCTTCGCTGCGGTAAGTCGCGTGCGCGATGCGGCGCGCGATGCCGAGCCCGGCGTCCGGACCGCCACCGGGGGCGTCGTGGTAGTCGCCACCGTGCCAGCCCGGATCGGACCGGATGGCGTGCAGTTGCGGCGCGGCCCAGGCGATCTGGTCGGCCGACGCCTGCGCGGTCGACGCGAGGACGAGCAGCGCCGCGACCCGCTCCGGTTCGCTCACCGCCCATTCCAGCGCACGCATCCCGCCCATGGAACCGCCGATCACCGCGGCCCACCGGCCGACGCCGAGCGCGTCGGCGAGGACAACCTCCGCGCCCACCTGGTCCCGGACCGTCACGGCGGGAAACCTGCTGCCCCAAGGCTTTCCGTCCGGATGCGCCGACGACGGGCCGGTCGAGCCCTGGCAGCCGCCGAGCACGTTCGGGACCACGACGAAGAACTCGTCCGTGTCGATCGCCTTGCCCGGCCCGATCAGGCCGTCCCACCAGCCGGGGCTGACGTGGCCCTCCTCCACGGGGCCGACGGCATGACTGTCCCCGGTCAGCGCGTGCTCGACGAGAATCGCGTTGGAGGCGCTGGGATTCAGCGTCCCCCACGTCTCGTAGGCGAGCGTGAAGGGCAGCGTCCCGCCGGTTTCGAGCGCCTGGACGCCGCCGACGAAGCGGCGACGTCCAGGCGGCTCTCCCTCCCGCCAAGCACCGGTCACAGAGCGGCCTTCGCCGCCCGGAATCCGGCCTCGAGGTCGGCCTTGAGGTCCTCGATCCCTTCCAGGCCGACGGCGAGCCGCACGAGACCCGGCGTGACACCGCTCGACAGCTGCTCCTCCGGCGTGAGCTGGCTGTGCGTCGTCGAGGCCGGGTGCACGATCAGGCTGCGCACGTCGCCGATGTTGACCAGCTGGCTGTGCAGTTCCGTACCGTCCACGAAGGCCCGCCCGGCTTCGACGCCACCGCGCAGATCGAACGACAGCACCGCGCCGGCGCCCTTCGGCAGGTACTTCTTCGCGGCCTCGTGATACGGGCTCGACGGCAGCCCGGCGTAGTACACCTTTTCGACCTCGTCGCGCTGCTCCAGCCATTCGGCCAGCGCCTGCGCGTTGGACACGTGCCGCTCCAGCCGCAGCGAAAGTGTCTCGATCCCTTGCAGGATGAGGAAACTGTTGAGCGGCGCGATCGCGGCGCCGGTGTCGCGCAGGATCTGGACCCGGGCCTTGGCGGCGAACGCGCCCGGGCCGAGCGCCTCCCAGTACTTGAGACCGTGGTAGCTCGGGTCGGCTTCGTTGAATCCGGGGAACCGCGCCGGGTCCTTGCCGAAGTCGAAGGTGCCGCCGTCGACCAGCACCCCGGCGACCGTGGTGCCGTGCCCGCCGAGGTACTTCGTCGCCGAGTGGACCACGATGTCGGCGCCGTGCTCGATCGGGCGGACGAGGTACGGCGTCGGCACGGTGTTGTCCACGACCAGCGGGACACCGGACTCGTGCGCGGCGTCGGCGACCTTGCGGATGTCGAGGACGTTGCTGCCCGGGTTGGCCAGCGTCTCGGCGAAGAACAGCTTGGTGTTGGGCCGGACGGCGGCCTTCCACTGCTCGATGTCGTCCTGGTCTTCGACGAACGACACCTCGATGCCGAGCTTCGGCAGCGTGTAGTGGAAGAGGTTGTACGTGCCGCCGTAGAGCGCCGGGCTGGAGACGAAATGGTCACCGGCGTTCGCGAGGTTGAGGATGGCCGCCGTGGTGGCCGCGGTCCCGGAGGCGAACGCCAGCGCCGCGACCCCGCCTTCGAGCGCGGCGAGCCGCTGCTCCAGCACGTCCTGCGTGGGGTTGTTGATCCGCGTGTAGATGTTGCCGGGCTCGGCGAGGCTGAACAGATCGGCGCCGTGCTGGCTGTCGCGGAACACGTACGAGGTGGTCTGGTAGATCGGGGTCGCCCGCGCGCCGGTGGCGGTGTCCGGCGCCGCACCCGCGTGGATCTGCTTAGTCTCGAACGACCATCCGTCCGCGCTCATCGCGATTCTCCTAGCGGTTCAAGGGGTTTCGGCTGTTGGCACCGAAGCTAGCTCCGCCGGACGGAGCACCCAACCGCTCTCAGGAGGTGGGATTCCTTTCCTGGAGAGCGAACCTGTTGCCCTCCGAATCGGTGAACATCGCCCACCAGCCCCAGGGCTGCTTCTCCGGCTTGGCCGGGAACTCGACGCCCTTCGCCGAAAGCTCTTCGTACGTCTTTTCGATGTCGTCGGCGTAGAAGAAGAAGTTGCCCGTCGGGAGTTCGTCCCGCACCTCGAAGCGCTTGAGGTCCTCCGGTGCGGTACTCAGGACGAGCGACGTCACCCCATCGGCTGAAGTGACCTCGACCCACCGGTTCCCGTTGTCGTCGTACGGCACGTCGGTGGTGACCTCGAACCCGACGACTTCGGACCAGAACCGCTTCGCGCGCTCCTGATCCCGCACGCCGACCACGATCTTGTGCACACCTTGAATCGCCACGTCCGGCTCCTTTGTATCCATCATGGATATATCGAGATCGGAGTGTATGCTTCGCGGATGGCCGACGGCAACCCGCAGCTCACCCCCGCGGCGTTCCAGACCCTGCTGGCGCTCGCGAAAGGTCGCGCGCACGGCTACGCGATCATGGGTTTCGTCGACGAGGTGAGCGGCGGCACCGCCCAGCTCGGCCCGGGCACGCTGTACCGGACTCTCGCCAGGCTCGTCGCCGACGGCCTGGTCGAAGAAGCCCCGGACGCGAGCGAGGACCAGCCGCACGACTCCCGCCGCCGCTACTACCGGCTGACCCGCGCCGGCCGCGAAGTCGCCGCCCGCGAGGCGGAGTTCCTGAGCAGGCTCGTCGCGGTCGCCGACCAGGCGGGACTCCTGAAGCGCGCGGAGTCGGCGTGAGCCGGGCGCTCGGCTTGACGCCGCATCTGTTCGTCAAGGACGTCGACAAGTCGCTTTCCTTCTACGGCAAGGCGTTCGGCGCGGTGGAGCTGTTCCGCAACATGCTGCCGAATGGCGTGGTGCTGTTCGTGGAGGTCGCCGTCGGCGACGCGCGGCTGCTGGTGAGCCAGGAGATCCCTCAGCTCGACGCGCTCGCGCCGTCGACCCTGGGCGGCACGCCGATGCTGCTGGTACTGGAGACCGAGGATCCCGACGATCTCGCGCGGCGCGCGGTGTTCGCGGGCGCGAGCGTGGAGGCGCCGGTCGAGGAGATGTTCTTCGGCGAACGCTACGGCCGGATCGTCGATCCCGACGGTCACCGATGGGCGTTGACGACGAAACGCGAGCGGTTCACGCCCGAGGACATCGACGCGAGGACGCCCCGCGAGGTCTGACGTGTGCGGCGGTCCCACCTGCTGGACAATCACCCCATGGTTTCGGTGCGCACTGTCGTCGACCGGGTGGGGCCGACGCTGCTGCACGCCCTCCAGGTCCCCGAGGAGTCCCCCGCGGTCGGCGACGTCGTCATCGCCGAGCCCGGCCACACCCTCGCCGCGGGGGACCTCGTCCTCGGCGTCGCGATCACCGAGACCCCGGACGCGGCGGAACTCGTCAAGCTCAGCGCGGCCAAAGGCGCCGCCGCCGTCCTGCTGAAACCCCCGCTCGCGGCGAAACCCTCGGTGAAACGGGCGGCGAAATCGGCGGACATCGCGTTGATCGAGGTGCGCTCCGCGACGTCGTGGGCCCAGCTCGTCTGGCTGCTCAGGACGGTCCTCGACGCGCTGGCCGACGAGTCGGACGCGCTGGAGGACGGCGGCGGCCCCGGTTCCGGCGACCTGTTCCGGCTCGCGGACGCGGTCGCCTCGGTGGTCGACGCGCCCGTCACCATCGAAGACACCAACTCGCGGGTGCTCGCGTACTCGGCCCGGCAGGACCTGACCGACTCGGCGCGCGTGTCCACGATCATGGGCCGCCGCATTCCGGACGACGTGCTCGCGCGGTTCCGGTCGCGAGGGGTGTTCCGCGAGCTTTCCCGTGGGCGGCAGACGATCTTCGTACCCGCGCAACGCGACGGCACCCTGCCGCGGCTCATCGTGCCGATCCGGATGGGCGGCGAACTGCTGGGGTCGATGTGGGCGGTCGTCGCGGGCCCGGTCTCCGACGAACGCGCGGCCGCGTTCGCCGACGCGGCCCCCGTCGTCGCGCTGCATCTGCTGCGCCGCCGCGCGCACACCGATTCGCAGCGCCGGGTCTCGGCCGAGCTCCTGCGCGCGCTCCTCGAAGGGAAGGCCAGCCCGCGCAAGGCGATCGCGGAACTCGACCTGTCCGAGGAGCCGCACCGCGTGGTCGTCATCGAGGTCTCCGGCGGCGACGGCCGCGACGACGAGGGCTTGCGGCTCGCGCTCCTCGAACGGATCTCGCAGGGTGTCGGCAGGCGGCCGGTGGCCACCGAACTCGGCGGCGTCCTCTACGCCGTCGTCCCGGACGGCGACGGCTGGGACGAACTCCGGGCGGCGCTCGAAGCCCTGCCGTCCTCGCGGAAGGGCGGGACACCTAGGGCGGCCGCCGGTTCGGCCTGCGAAATCGGCGAGCTCGCGACCTCACGGCTCCAGGCCGACGAGGCGCTGAGCCTGCTTCGCGCGAAGCTCGTCCCCGGCCGCGTCGTGGTCTTCGACGAGGCGTGGACCGCCCTCTCGCTGCATCGCGGTGCGACGGCGGCGAGCACCTCGAAGGTCGCCGAGCTCGGCCCGCTCGGCCTGCTGCGCGCGCACGACGAAGCCCATGAGAGCGGCTACGTCGACACGCTCTACCAGTGGCTGCGGCATCCGGGAGACCCGCGCGCGGCCGCGAAGGAACTCCGGATCCATCCCAACACCCTGCGGTACCGGATGCGACGGCTGCTCGACCTCGTCCCGCTGGATCTCGACGATCCCGACGTCCGGCTGGCGTTGATCACGCAACTCGTTTCCCTGCGGTGGAGTTGATTCCACTACAAACTGCTCGATGGCGAATACTTTGTAGCGCGACATTCCGCGGCCGGACGTCAGGAAAGGGTCTTTCAGGACGGAAAACGTCTTGAAAGACCCTTTCATGACATTCGACGGTTCAGTGCGCGCTGGCGCGATATCCGTCCTCAATGGTCTGCCGTACCGCGGCGAGCAGATCGGCACCGGGGTAAAGCGGCAAAAGGACACCGGGGCCACCGTCGACCCGAAGCGCGGCTTCGTATCCGTGCCCGGGGGTTTCGACAAGGCCGACGATGACATCGGCCGGATTGCCTTCGGTGTCGACGGTGCGGACACGCCGCTCCCGCCGCCAGTCCTGATTTGTCATGCGGAACAGAATGGCAGCTTACCGGCCAGTAAGATCAACATCTTGACTCGATCGTGCTGCATTTACCGTTTCGCAGGTTGCACGACCGCGCCCACCCCCAGCGAACGCGGCCGTGCGTCATACCCGATAGCCGAGGTCTTCGGCGACGAATCTCTTCGGCACCATCCGGACCCAGACGGTCCCTTTCACCTCGGGATCATCGTGCAGGTAAGAACGAAAACGCGCATCCCATTTGCGCTCGTCGGGACCGAGGTACCGGCTCAGCAGCCGCTGTCCACGAGGGACGTCGAACGGCAGCACCTCGGCCTCGCCGCGCGCGAGCACCTGCCGCACCAGACCGGTGCCGACGTCGCACACGTCGACGGTCAGCGCGATAGACGGCGACTCGCGGACGAGACCGGCCAGCCGCGCCCACGGTCCGGTGAGGATCCAGAAGGCCTTCTTCTCCCAGAGGTACCAGGCCGGGCGCACGGACGGCCCGGCCGCGGCGACCCTGGCGGTCAGCGGACCGGCGAGGAATTCGTCGACGTCGAACATCAGACCTCGAGCAACGTCTTGCCGAGCGCGCCCCGCGACTGCATGACGGCGTGCGCGTCCGCCGCCCGCGCGAGGGGGAACCGTTGGCCGATCACGGGTTCCAGCCGTCCGGCGGCGGCTTCGGCGAGCGCGGACTCGGTGAACGCCCGCATCTGCTCCGGCCCACCGAGGCCACGGATCACCGTGACCCCGCGCGCGGCGGCGTCCTCTTCGGACACCTCCGTCCACGAACCACTCGACAGGCCGTAGATCAGCATCCGGCCGCCTGGCTTCAGCAAACCGAACGCCGTCGTCCCGATCTCACCGCCGACCCCGTCGAACACGACGTCGACCTCGCCCGCCTTCTCCGCCCAGCCCGGCTCGCGGTAGTCGACCGCCAGATCGGCGCCCCGCTCCCGGACGTGCCCGGTCTTCGCGGCACCGCCCGCCGCGCCGACGACCTCGGCACCGGCCGCCTTGGCGAGCTGGACGACCAGCCCGCCGACCCCGCCGGCCGCGGCCTCGACGAGCACGCGCTCCCCCGGCCGGATCCGCGCGGCGGTCACCAGCGCGGTCGCCGTGCGGCCGTCGGCGAGGATCGCCACCGCGGCGTCGAGGGCCAGGCCGTCCGGCACCTCGAAGACCACCGCGGCGTCGACCGCGACCCGTTCCGCGTAGCCCCCGGAACCGCCGGTGGAGGTCACGACGCGCTTGCCGACCAGACCGAGGTCCACCCCTTCGCCGACCGCGCTGATCACGCCGCCGACACCGTTGCCCGGGATCAACGGCGGCTCGGCGCGGAACGGCCCGCCCCCGCCCGCCCGGAACTGCGTCTCGACGAACGTGATGTTGGCGAAGGCCACCTCGATCAGCACCTGGCCCGCGGCGGGCACCGGATCCGGGGCATCGCCCGCGACGAGCACTTCGGGCCCGCCGAACTCTTTCAACCACACGGCTCTCATGTGACCCAAGGTGCAAGCTCCAGTTGACTGGAGGTCAAGCGATTGTGCCGCGAAAACCATGATCGGTTCTCAACACTGTCTCCGGCGAACGATGACACCGCCGTCCGGGTGGCTCACCGTGAGTGGCAGCACCTTGTTCGCAGAACCGTCGCCAGGAGGCTTTCCGTGCGTATCGCCGTCCCCCGTGAGATCAAGAAGCATGAATACCGGGTGGCGCTCACCCCGGCGGGCGTGCACGAACTGACCGGGCGCGGCCACGACGTCTTCGTCGAGACCGGCGCGGGCGTCGGCTCGTCCATCTCCGACGACGAGTACGTCGCCGCGGGCGCGAAGATCCTCGCCACCGCCGAGGAGACCTGGTCCGAGGGCGAACTCGTGCTCAAGGTCAAGGAGCCGATCGCCGAGGAGTACCCGCGGCTGCGCGCCGACCAGGTGCTGTTCACCTACCTGCACATCGCCGCGGACCGGCCGCTGACCGACGCGCTGCTGGCCGCGGGCACCACCGCGATCGCCTACGAGACGGTGCAGACCCCGAACCGCGCGCTGCCGCTGCTCGCGCCGATGTCCGAGGTCGCCGGACGGCTGGCGCCGCAGGTGGGCGCGTTCTCCCTGATGAAGCCGAGCGGTGGCCGCGGCGTGCTGCCCGGCGGCATCCCCGGCGTCCACCCGGCGCGCGTGGTCGTGATCGGCGGCGGTGTCGCCGGCCTCAACGCGGCGCGGGTCGCCCTCGGCCTCGGCTCGGACGTCGAGATCCTCGACACCAACGTCGACCGCCTCCGCCAGATCGACAACGACTTCGGCGGCCGCATCCGCACGGTGACCTCGAACGCGCTGTCGGTCGAGCAGTCCGTGCTGGAGGCCGACATGGTCATCGGCGCGGTGCTCGTGCCCGGCGCGAAGGCCCCGAAGCTGGTTTCGAACGAGCTCGTGTCGCGGATGCGCCCGGGCAGCGTGCTGGTGGACATCGCGATCGACCAGGGCGGCTGCTTCGCCGACTCGCGGCCGACGACGCACGACGAGCCGACCTACAAGGTCCACGAGTCGGTGTTCTACTGCGTCGCGAACATGCCGGGCGCGGTGCCCCGCACCTCGACCTACGGCCTGACCAACGTGACGCTGCCGTACGCCGTCCAGCTGGCGGACCACGGCTGGCAGAAGGCGCTGCAGGCCGACGCTTCGCTCGCGAAGGGTCTCAACACACACGCGGGCGCGCTGACCAACGCCCCGGTCGCGGCCGCGCACGACCTGCCCGCCACGGAGCTGGCCGCCGTCCTGGCCTGACCCCCACGCCACATTCCCACGCGAGGGACCTTTGCCCGGGAGCAAAGGTCCCTCGCTCCTTTTTGCGCCTTTCCGGCCCTCGGCTCCCCGCGATCGCGGCACACTGTCCGCGGGGAGGTACTCGATGGAATTCGAGGTACTGGGGCCGCTCCGCGTCCGTTCCACCGGCCGTGCCGTCGCCGTCACCGGACGTATGCAGAAGGTCCTGCTGGGGACGCTGCTGGCGAACGCCAACCGCGACGTCCCGGCGAACACTCTCGTCGACGTGTTGTGGCCGGGGGAAACCGGCGATTCCGCGTCGAAGCTGTACCTGCACGTCCACAAGCTGAGGCGGCTGCTCGGCGAACCGGATCGGCTGGCGAGCGGGGAGGGCGGCTACCAGCTGCGGGTGCTGCCGGGGGAACTCGACGCCCAGCGGTTCGAGTCGCTCGTGGACGAAGCCGTCGCGAGCGATCCGCGGCGGTGCGCCGAATTGTCGCGTGAGGCGCTCGCACTGTGGCGTGGTGAGCCGTACGACGGGCTCGACTCGCCGGAGCTGGCCGAGCGGGCGCGACGGCTCACCGAGCGCCGGCTGGCCGCGATCGAAACGCTGTGCCAGGCCGAACTCGCCGATGGCGGGCCTTCGTCCCTGGTGGACGAGCTGACCGAACTGATCCGCCGTCACCCGTTCCGGGAACGTCTGCACGAACTGCTGATGATCGCGCTGTACCGGGCGGGGCGGCGCACGGCGGCCTTGGCCGTCTACCGCGCGGCACGACGGCTGTTCGTCGAAGAACTCGGGATCGAGCCGGGCCCGGAGCTTCGCGAAGCCGAAAGGCGCATCCTCGCCGGGCTACCGATCGAGCCGGCGGGCTCGACGGCACCGGCGGTCGTGCCGTCGGAACTGCCCCGCACGGTACGGAACTTCGTCGGCCGGACGGCGGAACTGTCCGAATTGGACGATCAGCTCGCCCTGTCCGGCCGGGATTCGGCACCGGTTTGCGTCGTGGTGGGCACCGCGGGCGTCGGCAAGACCGCGACGGTGGTCCGCTGGGGCAACCGCGTCCGCCCCCGCTTCCCCGACGGCCAGCTGTACGTCGACCTCCGCGGTTACGGGCCGGAGCAACCGCCTTCGGCCGCGAACGTGCTCGAAGGGTTCCTCCAGGCACTCGGTGTCGAAGGACCGGCGATCCCCCGCGACCTCCCGGCGCGGGCGGCCCGGTTCCGGGCGCTGGCCGCCCGCCGCCGTCTGCTCGTCGTGCTCGACAACGCGCGGACCTGTGAGCAGGTCCGGCCCCTGCTGCCGATGAGTTCGTCCTGCCATGTCGTCGTGACGAGCCGGGATTCACTCGCCGGGCTGGTGGCCCGCGACGGCGCGAACCGGATCGTCCTGCGACGGCTGCCGTCTTCCGACGCGCGGGAGTTGTTCCGCGGCCTCGCGGGCGAACGGACGGACGACGCCGCCGACGCGATCGACCAGGTGGTGCGGCAGTGCGTCCGGCTGCCGCTCGCCCTGCGGGTCGCCGCGGAGATCTTCCGCGCCCGCGACAACATCAGCGTCGCCGACCTCGCCGCCGAACTGGCGGACGAGCACCGGCGCCTCGACCTGATGGACGCCGACGGCGACGCCCACACCGCGATCCGCTCGGTGTTCTCCCGCTCCCTCCATCACCTGCCGCCGTCGTCCGCGCGGCTCTTCGTCCTGTGGGGGCTCCATCCCGGGCACGACCTCACGGCGCCCGCGTTCGCCGCGCTTTCCGGCGAAGACCTGCGTGCCACGCGAAAGGCTCTCGACGCGCTCACCCGATCGCACCTCGTCGAGGAGGGCTTCGCCGGGCGCTACCGGACACACGACCTGCTCCGCGCCTACGCACGGGAACTCGCCGGCCAGGTCGAGCCCGCCTGCCGTGAGGCGGCCACGCGACGCCTGTTCGTGTGGTTCCTGCGCACGGTGCTCGCGGCCCGCGCACTCGTCGACCCGAAGGCCCGCGTGATCGACCTGACCGGTTTGGAAGAGACGCCGACCGAAGCGCCGTTCCACACCCGCGACGACGCGCTCGCCTGGTTCGCCGCCGAGCGCGCGAACCTGGTGGCGGTGGTGCGGACCGCGGCGGACCAGGGCGCCGACGACATCTGCTGCCTGCTGGCCGCCGCGCTGATGCGGTTGTTCTACCTGACCAAACACTGGGACGACTGGCTGGTCACCCACGAGATCGCGGTGGCCGCGGCCCGGCGGTCGGGAAGACGCGTCGACGAGGCCTACCTGCTGCTCGGCCTGGGGATCGCCCACGACGACGTCGGCGGCTTCGAGAAGGCGATCGAGTACTTCCGCACCACGGCGGAGGTGTTCCACGAGCTCGGCAACCGGCACGGGCAGGCGTGGACGTTGAACAACCTCGGCGTGACGCAGGACAGCATGGGCCGTTTCGCCGAAGCGGCGGCGAGTTACACGGCCGCGCTCGAGATGTTCCAGGCGGACAGCGACCTCCACGGCGAGGGCATCGCGCTGAACAACCTCGGCGATCTTCGCCGTCAGCAGGGCCTCTTCGACGACTCCCTGCGTCATCTGCGGGACGCCGTGGCACTGCAGCGGAGCAGCGGCGATCGCACGTCGCTGCGGTTCACCCTGCGCACACTCGGCGATCTGTACCGGGACAAGGGACTGCGGGAGCAGGCGGGTGAGGAGTACCGGCACGCGCTCGCGATCACGCGCGAACTGGACGACCGGTGGGGCTCCGCCCGGCTGCTCGTCCAGCTCGCCGACCTGTCGGCGGCGGACGGACGCGAAACCGAGGCCCGGGACCATCTCCACGAGGCGCTCGGGCTGTGCACGGCCACCGGCGACCCGATCGCCGAGAAGATCCGGGCCCGCCTCGGCGCGTGAGGGTTCACGCGCCGAGGCGGCCGGGATTTCCCCGGGTCAGGCTGGTTCCGCTTCGGCCGTGTCCGGTTCGTCGGGGGTGGTGACGCCGCCTTGCGATTCACCCATCCCGGCTTCGGCAGGCAGCTTCTTGTCCTCCGGCGGGTGTTCGGGTGCCGGTTCGATCACCCATCTGTCGGGGTTGCTCACTTCGCTCGGCAGCGTCCCCGGTGCCGGGAAGCTGAGCGCGGAGATCTCGATGGCCTTCACGTTGGCCGCGAACTCGCCCATCGTCGAGAAGGCGTTCTCGACGAGATCGGCGTAGCTGGAGACCAGATCGTTGATCGCGCCGACCACCTCAGTCGGATCGAAAAGACTGGCACAGCCCGCGGCCGCCTTCGTGATGAACCCGATGGCCATCCCCCACGTCTCGTGCACGAAGGCGATCGTTTGGGCGAGCAGGGAGCCCACTTCCCCCAGTTTCGCGGCCGTCAGATCGCATTCCTGGACGACCCGATCGGTGTGGGTCTTGAACGCGTCGAACGCGCCTCCCTGCCAATACGCGTCCAGCGAACCGAGTTTCGTGTTCAGCCCGTCGGCCACCGTGCTCGGCGTCTTCTGCGCTTCACCCCATTGGCCGGCGAGCGACGAGGCGATCGTGTGGTCGCCGAGGATCTTGCGGATCTCGTCGAGGACCACCTTCACCCCGGTGCCGACCGCGGGACCGCAGACGACGCTCACGGCATCCGCGGCGTCCTGCACGGTCGCCGCGTCTCCTTCCGGATACGGCGCGGGTTCAGTCATCGTCGCTCCCCAGGTAGCCGAACTGCTCGTAGTACTCGGCGTCTTGCGCGGCGTAGGTGTTGGCGACGGTGACGAGCGCGGACTCGGTGTCCTCGAAGCTCGTGATCGCTTCGCCGAGTTTCTCGACGACGAGGTTGCACGCGCCGTTGTACGCCTCGATGTATCCCGCGCCGGTGGCGAGCAGACCGAGGTCGCCCGGTCCCATCGTCAGCCTGCCGACCGTGTCCTTGAGCGTGGTCCACGAATCGGCCGCGGTCCGGAACTCCGTCGCCATGTCCGCGAGCGATTCCGGGACGACCTCGTAGCCGGTTCCCTCCGCCATCAGAGTTTTCTCCGTTCGATCCGCTCGGCCCTGGCGGCCTGTTCGGCCCGCTCGATCGCCGCGAGGAGATGGCCGCCGAGCGCGGCCGGGTTCATCGTGCGCAGTGCCCGCTCGTCGAGGTCGACGGCGACCAGGTCACCGGCTTCGTCGACGTGGACCCTGCCGAGACCGGCGTCGATGTCCGCATCGGCGAAATGGTCGTCCCGCCGGGAGACCGGCCGCCTGTCGTCTTCCTCGTCGTCGAGGTCGTGAAGCCGCAGCAGGCCGTTCATCGGACACCTGCCCGGGCCAGCCGCCGGTATTCGGCGCGGGCCTCTTCACGCGCCTGACCGACCGCCTCGACGATGTACGCGCCAAGCTCTCCACCACGGCTGCGGGCGACAGCGGCCCGGTCGATGTGGATCCCGACGAGCCGCGCCCGATGATCCACCTCCGCCCGCACAAGTCCCCCACGCGCCGACGCCGTGTAGCGCCGCCCCGCCAGCTCCCCCTCGGCCCGCAGGAGCGCGGCCTTGCTCTTCGCGAGCAGCTCCGCGACCTCTCTGATCTTCCGTACCGGATCGGTTTCCACCGGTCACTCTCCCCTCGTCACCTTCTCGACGACAGGATCCGACCCCGACCTTTCCCAAACCTTTCCCGCGGCCACGCCGCTCCGTGCCTGCGCTCAACTCACCAGGCCACGGCGCCCCGCGCCGTCGGCCACCCGGCCAGGGCGCTCCGCGCCCTAGGCCACCCCGTCGAGAACCGGCGCCGACCGCACCGTGGGGGTCCGGGGGGCTCGGCCCCCCGGGTGATACGACGAAGCCCCACCTCGGGGAAGGTGCGCAAGCACCGACCAAGGTGGGGCAAAGGGGCTGAGGGCGGCCCGCTCGACCAGCCTGGGGGTCACTGGGAGCGGGCCGCCTCCTACATCGTAGGTAATAAGTCGCCGTCGCGCTGCATGGGGTTGCCATGTCTTCCGAATTATTTCTTCACGAACCTCTGGCGAGGTCGGTGATTTTCCGCGCTCCGCGTCGTATATCCGGTAGTCAGCGGCCATTCGGCGCAGCGGCGGGTGCCCTGGTGGACGGTTCCGTCACCCGGTCGAACGTGACGAAGGTCGCTTTCGGCGGATTGACCCCTTCCTCGGGTACGGACTCACCCCGTGAGGCAGGATGTCGCGTGATCGGCCTTCGTCAACAAAAGGGGACGGTATGCACGACGGCAGTGGCCGCATCGCGGTGCAGAACCTGAGCAAGCAGTTCGGTGCGGTCAACGCGGTCCAGAATCTGAGCTTCACGGTGGAGCCCGGTTCGGTGACCGGCTTCCTGGGGCCCAACGGGGCCGGGAAGACGACGACGCTGAGGATGCTGCTCGGGCTGGTGACGCCCACGAACGGCACGGCGACCATCAACGGGCGCCCGCACGACCAGCTGGGGAATCCGGCGCGGGTCGTCGGTTCGGTGCTGGAGAACGAGGGTTTCCACCCGGGCCGCACGGCGCGGAATCATCTGCGCGTGTACTCGGCGGCGATCGGGATGCCGGACCAGCGGGTGGACGAGGTCCTGGGGCTGGTGGGTCTTTCGTCGGCGGCGGACCGCAAGGCGGGCGGGTTCTCGCTCGGTATGCGGCAGCGGCTGGCGCTGGCGACGGCGTTGCTGGGGAATCCGCAGGTGCTGGTGCTGGACGAGCCGACGAACGGGCTCGACCCCGAAGGCATCCTGTGGCTTCGGAACTTCCTGCGCGCGTACGCGCGTGAGGGGCGCACGGTGCTGGTCTCGAGCCACCTTCTGAACGAGGTGGAGCAGACGATCGACCAGGTCGTGATCATCAGCCAGGGCATGACGCGCTACAACGGCTCGCTGGACCAGTTGCGCAAGAGCAACCAGTCCCGGGTGCTGGTGCAGTCGGCCGACGCGAGCGGTCTCGTCTCCGCGTTGCAGGAGGCGGGGATCACGCAGGTCTCGCCGATGCCGGACGGCCGGGTCGCGGTCTCGGGCGCAACGGTGCAGCAGATCGGTGACGTCTCCGCGAAGGCGAGCATCGCCGTCTACGGCATGCAGGAGGAGACCGCGGATCTGGAGCGCATGTTCTTCCAGCTGACGCAGGGCCAGTACGCGGCGCCGCCGCCCGGTTTCCAGCAGGGCCCGCCGCCGGGCTACCAGGGTCCGCCTCCGGGTTACCAGGGCCCGCCGCCCGGCTATCAGGGGCCGCCGCCCGGCTACGCGCCGCAGAACACGCCGCCGCCCGGTTTCGCACCGCCGCAGCAGTTCCAGCAGCAGGGTCAGCCGCCGCAGCAACCGCAGTACCAGCAGGCGCCGCCTCAGCAGCAGGCGCAGCAGCAGGGCAAGAACGAGGGCTGGGGAGGCCAGGGCTGATGGGCAACCTGATCAAGGCGGAGTTCCGCAAGACGCTCACGCTCAAGGCGTGGTGGGCGCTGATGATCCCCGCGGTGGTCTTCGCTTTCGCGTTCGCCCTGTTCTGGGGCATGGTCACCAACGACTTCAGTGATTTCCTCGGCCGCTCGGACACCCGTGAGCTGACCGAGGCGCTCGGCATCTCGACCGGTGAGCTGCCGGTCGGTCTGCTCGCCCTCGGGCACGGCATCAACATCGGCACGATGATCCCGATCATCTTCGGCGTCTTCGCCCTCGCCGGCGAGTACACGAAGAAGACGATCACGACGACGTTCCTCACCGCTCCGAACCGGGTTTCGGCGTTGAGCGCGAAGATGATCACCTACATCGTCTGGGGCGCGATCTACGGTGTGATCATCGTGGGCGCGGCGAGCCTCGGCACCGTGATCACGGTCGACAGCCAGCGCCTGCCGACGGCGGGCCAGTGGCTGGGCGTACTGGGCGCGGGTGTCCTCGCGACGATCCTGGCGACCCTGTTCGGCATCGGGGTCGGCGCGGTCTGGCGCAGCGTGGTCGGCAGCATCATCACGCTGACCATCTGGATGCTGGTGGTCGAGAACGTGCTGGTGTTCGTCATGTTCGGGGCCGCGGACATCACCTGGCTGGGCGGCGTCCTGCCGAACGGCACGGTCAACGGCATCGTGGGCGCCATCGGCGCGGAGGCGTTCGGCGCCGCCGGTGTGAAGGTGCCCGGTCTGCAGGACGAGACGGCGTGGGCGCTGCAGTACGCGGCCGGTGCGCCCGGCGCGTTCTCGTGGTGGGCCTCGGCGCTCATCTTCTTCGGCTGGACGATGATCTTCTTCCTCGCCGGCTGGGCCATGAACCAGAAGAAGGACATCACGTAGGTCACACCCTCCCCGCCGCACAAGCGCCATGAAAGGTCCTTTCCTTGCAAATTTCGCAAGGAAAGGACCTTTCATGGCATTCGGCCCTGCGCGAACCGGCCGATCATGTCGGTGCGCACGCCTAGGCTTGCGGGGTGACTACTGCTCCACCTCGTCCCCGTCAAGCCAGTCCGGCACGTGAGACGGCCCCGGTGCCCACCGGAGGCTGGATCCGCCGCCTGGCCGCTTCGTGCTGGAAACATCCTTGGCTCGTCGTGCTCTCGCTGGGCGCGGCGATCATCGGCGTCGGGCTCCAGGCCGCCGGCCCGCTGCTGATCCGCGAGGCGCTGGACGACGCCGTCGCGGGCGACACCTCCCGCCTCGGTCTGCTCGCCACCGTGATGGCGGTGCTGCAGGTGCTGACCTTCGGCAACGCGTTCGCCCGCCGGTACGTCGGCGGGCGGCTGGCCCTCGACGTCCAGCACGACCTGCGCCGCCAGGTGTTCGGCGCGGTCTCGCGGCTCGACGGCGGCAAGCAGGACGCGTTGCGCACCGGCCAGGTCGCCTCGCGCGCGATCTCGGATCTGCAGTTGGTCACGTCGGTCCTGATGCAGGTACCGCTTTCGGCGGGTTCGGTGATCTTCGCGCTGCTGTCGCTCGGCGCGATGCTGTGGATGTCGCCGACGCTGACCCTGATCGCGATGGTGGTCGCCCCGGCGATCGCGATCATCATGGCGGTGAGCCGGAAACGGCTCTTCCCCGCGACCTGGGCCGCCCAGCAGCGCGCGGCCGACGTCGCGCAGCAGGTCGAGGAGACCGTCACCGGCGTACGCGTCGTGAAGGGCTTCGGCCAGGAAGCGCGCGAAGTCGCGAAGCTGGAGAAGACGGCGAAGAAGCTCTTCGCCGAACGCATGCGCGCGGCCCGGCTCTCATCCTTGCCGACGGCCACGACGGCGGCCCTCCCCGCCGCCGGACAGGTCGCGGTACTGGCGGTCGGCGGCATCCTGGCGTTGAAGGGCGAGGTCAGCCTCGGCACCTTCCTGGCGTTCGCGACCTATCTGTCCATCCTGATCGGCCCGGCCCGGATGATCTCCAGCCTCGTCGTGCAGGCCCAGCTGACCAGGGCGGGCGCGGAACGGGTCAACGAACTCATCGACGCGCAGCCCGACGTCGTCGACAGCCCGGACGCGCGGCCGTTGCCCGACGGCCCGCTCGGTGTCCGGCTGGAGGACGTCTCCTTCGGCTACACACGGTCGGATCCCGTGCTCGACGGTCTCACCTTGGAGGCGCGGCCGGGCGAAACACTCGCGCTCGTCGGCACGGCCGGTTCGGGCAAATCGACGATCTCCTTGCTGCTGCCCCGGTTCTACGACGTGCACAGCGGCTCGGTCCAGGTCGGCGACCTCGACGTCCGCGACGTCCGGCAGCACGATCTGCGCGGTGCGATCGGCGTGGTCTTCGAAGAGGCGTTCCTCTTCTCGTCGTCGGTCCGCGACAACATCGCCTACGGCAGGCCGGACGCGAGCGACGAAGAGATCCGCGCGGCCGCACGGGCGGCGGAGGCGGACGAGTTCATCCAGCGCCTCCCCGACGGCTACGACACGCTCGTCGGCGAGCGCGGGCTGACGTTGTCCGGCGGTCAGCGGCAACGGCTCGGCCTCGCGAGGGCGCTGATGACCGATCCGCGCGTGCTGGTCCTCGACGACGCGACCTCCGCCATCGACACGGTCACCGAGGCGGCGATCCACGACACGCTCCGTTCGGTCACCGCGAGCCGGACGACCCTGCTCATCGCGCACCGCCGTTCCACCCTCGCCCTCGCCGACCGGATCGCCGTGCTCGACAAGGGCCGCGTCGTCGACGTCGGCACCGAGGAGGAACTGCTCGCCCGCTGCCCGCTGTTCCGCGAACTCGTCGCGGGGCCGGGTGACGACGTCGAGGAGCCGCATCGCTGCGAGGGTCTCGACTGCGGTCCCGCCGGGATCACCCCCGCACTGTGGCCGGAGCAGGACAAGGCCGACGAGCTGGCGGGCGAGCGGAAGGGCTCGGGCGGCGAATGGGACGTCAACCTGCCGCCGAGCCAGGAACTCATCGAAGGCGTCCGGAAACTGCCGCCCGCCACGGATGTCCCGCGGCTGCCGGGCACGGACGTCACCGCGCCCGAACCGAAGTTCCGCCTGGGCCGCCTGCTGAAACCGGTGCGTGGCCCGCTCGCCTTGGTGATCGGGCTGGTCGCGGCGGACGCGCTGGCCACCATCGCGATGCCCGCGCTGTATCAGCACGGCATCGACAACGGTGTGCGCGCCGGCGCGGAGGCGGTGATCTGGCTGGCCGCCGGGATCGGCGCGCTGGTGATCCTCACCGACTGGCTGGTGGTGTACCTCCAGACGAAGATGACGGCGCGGGTCGGCGAGACGGTGCTGTACTCGCTGCGCGCGCGCAGCTACGCCCATCTGCAACGGCTCGGGCTCGACTTCTACGAACGCGAGCTGTCCGGGAAGATCATGACCCGGATGACCACCGACGTCGACGCGCTCTCGACGTTCCTGCAGACCGGTGTCGCGCAGGCGGTGGTGAGCGCGCTGACGCTGGTCGGGATCGCGGCGGCGCTGATGATCACCGACATCGGCTTGGCCGCGTACGCGCTCGCGGTGCTGCCGATCCTCGTCGTGGCGACGGTGATCTTCCGTCGCGCGTCGTCCAAGGCGTACACCGAAGCCCGGGAGCGGGTCAGCGTCGTCAACGCGGACATGCAGGAGAACGTGAACGGGTTGCGGGTCGCGCAGGCGTACACACGCGAGGAGCGCACTGCCGAGAAGTTCGCGTCCCGAAGCGACGAATACCGGCGTTCGCGGCTTCGCGCCCAGCGTCTCGTCGCGACGTACTTCCCTTTCGCGGCAATGCTTTCCGGATTGGCCGAGGTCGTCGTGCTGATCGTCGGCGCGAACCGGGTGGCGGCGGGCACGTTGTCGGCCGGTGTGCTGGTGGCGTTCCTGTTGTACCTGGGGCAGTTCTTCTCGCCGATCCAGCAACTGTCCTCGGTGTTCGACGGCTACCAGCAGGCGCGGGTCGGCCTGACGCGGATCGGCGATCTCCTGCGCACACCGACTTCCGTTCCGCAGGCGGAGAACCCGGTCGCCATGCCGGATCGCCTGCGCGGCGAGGTCTCCTTCAAGGACGTCGATTTCGCTTACACCGCAACGGACGAACCAGCCCTTTCGCAGCTCTCACTGGAAGTCGCGCCCGGCGAGACCGTCGCGCTGGTCGGTGCGACGGGCGCCGGGAAGTCGACGGCGGTGAAGCTCGTCGCGCGCTTCTACGACGCGACAGGCGGCGTGGTCCGGATCGACGGGACCGACATCCGCGAGTACGACCTCGCCGCCCTGCGCACGCGAATGGGCGTGGTACCGCAGGAAGCGCATCTGTTCTCGGGAACCGTCGCGGACAATGTGCGCTACGGCAGGCCTTCCGCGACGGACGCGGAGGTCGAGGAAGCGGTCCGGTCCGTCGGCGCGCTCGACGGTGTCGCCGCGCTCCCGGCCGGTTTCCATCAGCCCGTCGGTGAACGCGGACGGTCCCTTTCGGCCGGGCAACGGCAACTCGTCGCCCTCGCCCGCGCCGAACTCGTGGACCCGGACGTCCTCCTGCTCGACGAGGCGACCGCGGCACTCGACCCGTCCACCGAAGCCGCCGTCCTGCGCGCGACCGAACAACTCGCGCGCCGCCGCACGACGTTCGTGGTCGCGCACCGGCTCGCCACCGCCGCCAAGGCGGACCGGATCGTCGTACTGGACCACGGCCGGATCGTCGAACAGGGCACGCACGCGGAGCTCGTCGCCGCGGGCGGCCACTACGCCCGCCTTTGGTCCCTGGGCTGACCGTGCCGCGGTCGTGTCGTCCGTCCAATCACGCGTGTCGCGCCTCCAATCACGCGAGTCGCGCCTTCAAGCACGCGAGTCGCGCCTCCAATCACGTCGAACGCCACTCACGACGCCGTGGCCCCTCACCCAGCCGCGAGGTCGAGCTGGAACTGCGCCCCCGGAGCCTCCGGCTCCCACCCACGCGCCAGCGCCAGCCGGATCGCCCGTTCGACATCCGAAGGCAGCACGGCCTTCGACGGCACCCCCAGGTAGTTCAACGGATGCGCGTGATCCGTCCGCAAGGGAATTTCGGTCGCGCACGCCCACCCACACCTGTCACGCTGACCGGGAAATGAAAGAAGAGATCCCGGCGCGGCAGATCCGCGCCCTGTACACCGAAACCACGATCCGCGTCTATCAGGCGTACGCCCCGGCCATCGCCGACGCCGCGCTGAAGGCCGGCACTTTCGTGCCGCCGTTCAAACGCGAACGCATGACCTGGATCAAGCCGTCCTTCCTCTGGATGGCGTACCGCTGCGGCTGGGCCGCGAAGCCCGGTCAAGAGCGCGTACTCGCCCTCGACATCACTCGCGAGGGTTTCGCCTGGGCGCTCGACCACGCGGCGCTCAGCCACTACGACCCAGATGTCCATCCCGACCGGAAGACGTGGCAGCACGAGGTCAAGACCAGCCCGGTCCGCATCCAGTGGGATCCGGAACGCAGCATCCGGCTCGGTCCTCTGAGGCACCGTTCGCTCCAGATGGGACTGAGCGGCGAGGCCGTCGATCGCTATGTCGACAAATGGATCACCGCGGTCACCGACGTCACCCCGGTCATGCGCGAGGTCGGCGCCCTGGTCGCGGCGAACCGCATCGAAGACGCCGAAGCGCTGCTACCCGCGGAGCGTCCGTACCCCGGTTAAGGCCGCCACTTGAGGCCGCCCATCCCGGCGACCTCGAGGTCCTGGACCGATGCCCACCGGACGGTCCCCGGCCGGACGTGCACGCCTGCCGCCACCGTCCAGTCCGGCTCGTCGGGCTCGACGTGCTCCATCTCCTTGAAGTCGGCGAGCGTCGGCCAGACCGCCGAGCACGAGTCGCACATCAGCACGACCTTGCCGGACTCGGTGACCAGCGGGCGCACGCGCCCCTCGTCCCAGAACGACGGGCACTCGTCCAGCCACATGGGCCGCCACCACCTCGCGGGGACCGGCGGCCGGCACGACACCGGCCGCATCCTCCACCCAGCGAAGCGCCCCGACGTGAACTCCAGGCTGTCCGGGCACGACGACTCAGCCAACCCTCATCGACGAAACAGTGACCTGACCTGCACGGACGGTGAAAGTGGTAGCAAAGGTCCCTTGCTCCCCCAGGCGGCGGCCGGCGAGGTCGGCGAGTGGCCTATTTTCGGTCTCTTGATCGAGACAGTGACCCATCACCTAGTGCGCCACGCCTCACACAGGCCAGTTCCATCACACGGCTGCGACCGAGGGGGTTAGCCTGGTAGGCGCATCAGCGGTGTTCAAGATCTCGAGACGGATAGAGGCGAGTCCAAGCCGTGTCCAGCAGCAGCCCTGCGTCACAATTCGGCCCCAACGAGTGGCTGGTCGAGGAAATGTACGACCAGTTCCTCGCCGACCCCAGCTCAGTCGATGCCGCCTGGCACGACTTCTTCGCGGATTTCAAGCCAACGCAGGACGCGAAGACCAAGGCTGAAGGCGCACGCCCGGCCCCCATGGCTCCCGCCAAGGAGAGCGCGGCCTCCAACGGCCAGGCCACGAAGCCGGCCCCGAAGACCGAGCCCACCGCGAAGCAGACAGCCCCGGCGAAGGCCGCCCCGAAGACCGAGGCGAAGCCCGCCCCGAAGGCGGCGGCGCCCAAGGCTGCGGAGAAGGCCCCCGCCAAGCCGGCCGAGAAGGACGCCGAGGCGGAGTCGAAGCAGCTCCGCGGCGCCGCGGCGGCGATCGCGAAGAACATGGACGCCTCGCTGTCCGTGCCGACGGCCACGAGTGTGCGCGCCGTCCCGGCGAAGCTGATGGCCGACAACCGCATCGTCATCAACAACCACCTCAAGCGCACGCGCGGCGGCAAGATCTCCTTCACGCACCTCATCGGCTACGCGATGGTCCGGGCGCTGAAGGACTTCCCGAACATGAACCGGCACTACCAGCTGATCGACGGGAAGCCGTTCGCGATCACGCCGGAGCACGTGAACTTCGGTCTCGCGATCGACATGAAGGGCAAGGAAGGCTCCCGCACGCTCGTCGTGGCCTCCATCAAGGCCACCGAGAACATGACCTTCATGCAGTTCTGGCAGGCCTACGAGGAGATCGTCAAGAAGGCCCGCAACGGCAAGCTGACCGCCGACGACTTCGCCGGCACCACGATCTCGCTGACCAACCCCGGCGGCATCGGCACCAACCACTCGGTGCCGCGGCTGCAGGCGGGCCAGGGCGCGATCATCGGCGTCGGCGCCATGCAGTACCCGGCGCATTTCGAGGGCACCAGCGAGAAGGCGCTGGTCGACCTCGGCGTCTCGAAGATCATGACGCTGACCTCGACCTACGACCACCGCATCATCCAGGGCGCGGAGTCGGGCGAGTTCCTCAAGCGCATCCACGAGCTGCTCCTCGGCGAGGACGGCTTCTACGACGACGTCTTCACCAGTCTGCGCCTGCCGTACGAGCCGATCCGCTGGGTCGCCGACATCCCGGACGGCCCGGTCGACAAGACCGCGCGCGTCATCGAGCTGATCGACGCCTTCCGCATGCGCGGTCACCTGATGGCCGACACCGACCCGCTGAACTACCGGCAGCGCAGCCACGCCGACCTCGACGTCCTCTCCCACGGCCTGACCCTGTGGGACCTGGACCGCGAGTTCCCGGTCGGCGGCTTCGCCGGCCAGGAGCGGATGAAGCTGCGCGACATCCTCGGCGTGCTGCGCAACTCCTACTGCCGCACCGTCGGCATCGAGTACACGCACATCCTCGACCCCGAGGAGCGCCGCTGGATCCAGGACCGCGTCGAGATCCCGCACGAGAAGCCGGACCCCGCGGTCCAGAAGTACGTGCTCTCGAAGCTCAACGCCGCCGAGGCGTTCGAGACCTTCCTGCAGACCAAGTACGTCGGCCAGAAGCGGTTCTCCCTCGAAGGCGGCGAGACCGCGATCCCGCTGCTCGACACCATCCTCGACAAGGCCGCCGAGCACGAACTCGACGAGGTCGTCATCGGCATGCCGCACCGCGGCCGCCTGAACGTGCTCGCGAACATCGTCGGCAAGCCGATCGCGCAGATCTTCCAGGAGTTCGAGGGCAACCTCGACCCGGGCCAGGCACACGGTTCCGGTGACGTGAAGTACCACCTCGGCGCCGAGGGCAAGTACTTCCGCATGTTCGGCGACGGCGAGACCAAGGTGTCGCTGACCGCGAACCCGTCGCACCTGGAGACCGTCGACCCGGTCCTCGAGGGCATCGTCCGCGCGAAGCAGGACATCCTCGACAAGGGTGGCGAGGGCTTCACCGTCCTCCCCGTCCTGATGCACGGCGACGCGGCCTTCGCGGGCCAGGGTGTCGTGGCCGAGACCCTGAACCTGGCGCTGCTGCGCGGCTACCGCACCGGCGGCACCGTGCACGTCATCGTCAACAACCAGGTCGGCTTCACCACCGCGCCCGAGCACTCGCGTTCGAGCCAGTACGCCACCGACGTCGCGAAGATGATCGGCTCGCCGATCTTCCACGTGAACGGTGACGACCCCGAGGCCGCGCACTGGGTGGCCAAGCTGGCCGTCGACTACCGCCAGGCGTTCCACAAGGACGTCGTGATCGACCTGATCTGCTACCGCCGCCGCGGCCACAACGAGGGCGACGACCCCTCGATGACGCAGCCGGCGATGTACGACATCATCGACACGAAGCGTTCGGTCCGGAAGACCTACACCGAATCGCTGATCGGCCGCGGCGACATCTCCGTCGAAGAGGCCGAAGCCGCGTTGCGCGACTTCTCCAGCCAGCTGGAGCACGTCTTCAACGAGGTCCGCGAGCTGGAGAAGCACCCGGCCAAGGCCAGCCCCTCGGTCGAGGAGGAGCAGCAGGTCCCGGCCAAGGTGCCCACCGCGACCACCACCGAGGTCATCGAGCACATCGGCGACGCGTTCCTCAACGTGCCCGAGGGCTTCACCCCGCACCCGCGGGTCAAGCCGGTCATGGAGCGCCGTCACAAGATGTCCCGCGAAGGCGGCATCGACTGGGCCTTCGGTGAGCTGCTCGCCTTCGGTTCGCTGGCCATGGAAGGCCGTCTCGTGCGGCTGTCCGGCCAGGACTCCCGCCGCGGCACCTTCACCCAGCGCCACTCGGTGCTGATCGACCGCAAGACCGGCCAGGAGTACTCCCCGCTGGCCAGCCTCGCCGAGAACCAGGGCCGCGTGATGATCTACGACTCGGCGCTGTCCGAGTACGCGGCGGTCGGCTTCGAATACGGCTACTCCGTGGCCAACTCCGAAGCACTCGTGATGTGGGAAGCGCAGTTCGGTGACTTCGTCAACGGCGCGCAGACCGTCATCGACGAGTACATCTCCTCCGGCGAGGCCAAGTGGGGCCAGCTCTCCGACGTCGTGCTGCTGCTGCCGCACGGCCACGAAGGCCAGGGCCCGGACCACACCTCCGGCCGCATCGAACGCTTCCTCTCGCTGTGCGCGGAGGGCTCGATGACCGTCGCGGTCCCGTCGACCCCGGCGAACTACTTCCACCTGCTCCGCCGCCACGCCCTCGACGGGGTGAACCGGCCGCTGATCACCTTCACCCCGAAGTCGATGCTGCGGAACAAGGCGGCGACCTCGGCGGTCGAGGACTTCACCGGGCAGACGAAGTTCATGTCGGTCATCGACGACGCCGTCGTCGACCCGTCGAAGGTCCGCAAGGTCCTGCTGACGTCGGGCAAGCTGTACTGGGAGCTGGTGGCCGAGCGCACGAAGCGCGAGGCGAACGACGTCGCGATCGTGCGCATCGAGCAGTACTACCCGCTGCCGAAGAAGAAGCTGCTGGCGGCGCTGGAGCGCTACAACGGCGCTCCCGCGGTCTGGGTCCAGGAGGAGCCGGAGAACCAGGGCGCGTGGCCGTTCTTCGGCCTGAACCTGCCCCGGAAGCTCCCGGAGGTGTTCTCCAACCTGGACGTCGTGTCGCGCCGTCCGATGGCGGCGCCGTCGGCCGGTTCGTCCAAGGTGCACGAGGTCGAGCAGAAGGCGCTGATCGCCCGGGCGTTCGACTGATCGCCTGAGTACTACGCGAAGGCCCCCTTCCTCCTGTTGGGAAGGGGGCCTTCGCGTGGTTCGGGGAAGCTAGCCGATCGCCTCGGAGGTCGCCCTGGCCATCTTGAGGGCGTTCTCCTTGCACACCGTCTGGTTCACCGTTCCGGACGGGTCGGGGCCGGTCACGATGATCTCGCCCTCGACGTTGCCCTGGTAGAACTTGATCTGGCACTGACTCGGCGAATCGAGCTTGGTGTGCACGGCTTTGGTGGACTTCGCCATGCTGGGGATGAGCACCCCGCCGTCGGTCACGGCGTTCTCGACCCCGGCCTTGGCCCATGCCTCCCCGGCGCCCGAACCCGGCTCCTTCGACTTCGACAGGTACATCGAGACGGTCGCGGACGGGGCGTTCGGTTCACGCCAGGAGCAGGACGAACGCGTGTAGGTGATCTCGTCGTTCGACGTGCTCGCCGGTTCCTCGCCCTTCGGCGTTTCGAGCGGCGGCAGGTTCCGCACCTTGCTGCCGATCTTCTCGCAGCCGGGCATCGAGGTGTACTTGTCCGGCGGGCCGCTCTTCTTGGACGAGGTCGGTGAGGCGGTCGACGAAGAGCCGGAGTCGGACAGCAGCAGGAAGGCCGCGACCCCGCCGCCGCCGAGCAGCACCACCGCGCCGAGGATGAGCCCGACGATCAGTCCGGTGTTCGACTTCTTGGGCGGCGGCCCGTATCCGGGCTGCGGGTAGCCGGGGTATCCCTGCGGTGGATACGGCTGCTGAGGTCCCTGCTGGTAGGGCGGTCCGGGCTGCATGCGGAGAGGTTAAAGCCTCACGACGGTCCTTAGTGGACGAATGCCGCAACTGGGCGCCGAATCACCCTCCGGATACGGGAAGGCCCCCTTCCCAGCAGGAGGAAGGGGGCCTTCACGTACTCCAGGGGTGGATCAGACGGTCAACGACCAGCTGTTGAGCGAGCCGGTGTCGATCCGGTACACGTCCTGAACCTTCAGCTTCCACGCGCCGTTCGCGGCCTCGGCCGAGGCGTTCACGGTGTAGGTGGTGTTGATGTTGTCGGACGAGTCGCCACTCGAACCCTTCAGGCGGTACGAGGTGCCGTCGGGCGCGACCAGGTCGATGACCAGGTCACCGACGTAGGTGTGGGTGATGTTCACCGCGACCTTGGTGGTGGCCGAAGCGTTGCGGGCGCAGTTGGCGACCGTGATCGTGCTGGTCACCGCGGCACCGGCGTCGGGGATGGCGACGACGCCGTTGTTGGTCTGCGTGCCACAGGGGGTCGGCTCGGGGCCGGGGCCACCGCCGCTGCCGGTGTTGAGCAGCACGTTCGGCGAACCGGTGCCCGCGTTGGTCACCTTGCCCTTGACGCCGGCGTTGACCAGCGCGTCGCGGACCTGGGCGGGCGTCGCCGACGGGTTGGCGGAGGCGTAGAGGGCCGCCGCGCCCACGACGTGCGGGGTCGCCATCGAGGTGCCGCTGATGGTGTTGGTGCCATTGTTCAGCCAGGTCGACGTGATGCCGCTGCCCGGCGCGAAGATGTCGAGGCAGGTGCCGATGTTGGAGAAGTCGGACCGGGCGTCGGTGTTGGTGGTCGAACCGACGGTGATCGCCTCGGGCGTGCGGGCCGGGGAGCTGTTGCACGCGTTGGCGCCGTAGTCGTTACCGGCCGCGACACCGTAGGTGACACCCGACGCGATCGACCGCTGGACGGCCTGGTCGAGGGTCGTCGAAGCGCCGCCACCGAGGCTCATGTTCGCGACGGCGGGCTTGACGGCGTTGGCGGTCACCCAGTCGACACCGGCGATGACGCCGGCGGTCGTGCCGGAACCGGAGCAGTTCAGCACGCGGACGGCGACGAGCTTGACGCCCTTGGCCAGACCGTGCGCGGTACCGCCGATGGTGCCGGCGACGTGGGTGCCGTGGCCCTGGCAGTCCGTGGCGTCGTTGTCGTTGTCGACGGTGTCACGGCCGTGGGTCGCGCGCCCGCCGAAGTCGGGGTGCGTGGTGAGGATGCCCGTGTCGACGACGTACGCGGTGACGTTCGACGCCGTGGTGCTGTAGCTGTACTTCTGGTCCAGCGGAAGGCTCTGCTGGTCGACCCGGTCCAGGCCCCACGACGGCGGGTTCAGCTGATCCGTCGAGATCGAGACGGTCTGGTTCTGCTCCACGTAAGCGACGGCGGGGTCGGCGGCGACGCGCTTCGCCTGCTTTTCGGTCAGCGCACCGGAGAAGCCGCGGACCGAAGACGCGAAGGTCTTCTCGACCGTGCCGCCGTGGCGCTGGGTCACGCTCTTCGCGGTGGCTTCGACCGACGAGCCGTCCTTCAGCACGACGATGTAGCTGTCCTTGATCGCCTTGGCGCTGCCGGCGTTGACGATCGAACCTTCAGCCGCCGACGCGACGGTGGTGCCGCCGAGCGCGGTCAGCACCGCGACGGCCGCGGCCACACCGAAGGCGGGCAGTCGTCTCTTCAAGGTTCCCAGGGAATTGTTCAAGATATTCCTCCCAGGCAGGGTCGACCCACGGGCATGAAGAAGCCCGCCGGATCGTTGGGGTGAATCAGAGGTGAACCGCGTTCCACTTAGGAGCGCAGGCTGAGACTAAGTCGCGTTTTCACCCCAAGGAAGACCTTGCATTACGGACATCCCGGTAGTAATGGGCGCCGTGCCGACACAGCTCGGGCACCGTTCAGCCCCCGCCTTTAGTCGCGTTTTGCGCCCGTACGGCCCACGAAGAATTGGGGATCCGCACATCTGGTGGTCGTTTTCCCGCCCTCTTGGCGTTTCACGCTCGGGCAAGTACACACGGATGGCCGCCTACTAAAGTCGTGACGTCGGCTGGCGGAAAACGATTTCCATCCTACCTTCGGATGGAGCACACTCGGGCGCATGCTGCTCCGACAGGAAATCCCGGCCGACCGCGAGGCGATCCACGCCGTGCATCTGGCCGCGTTCGCGAAACTCAGTGTCCCGGTGGTCGAGGCGAAACTCGTCGACGAGCTACGGGAGGACGGCGACCTGATCGGCGCACTGTCCATCGTGGCCGAACGCGACGGGAAGGTGGTCGGGCACGTCTGTTGCAGCCCGTCGAAACTCGGCGGCGACGAGAAGTCGACGGTCGGTCTCGGCCCGCTCGGTGTGCTGCCCGAGTACCACGCGTCCGGTGTCGGCTCCGCGCTCGTGCACGCCGTGCTCGGCGCGGCGGACGCGCTCGGCTACGGCGCGGTGGTCCTGCTGGGTGACCCGAACTACTACTCCCGCTTCGGTTTCGTGCTCGCCGCACAGCACGGGATCACGCCGCCGGTCGCGGAATGGGCGCCGCACTTCCAGGTCCGCACCCTTCGCGCGTACACCCCGGACCTCAAGGGCGAGTTCCGCTACTCCCCCGCGTTCGACCGCCTCTAGCCCCCTCCCGCATTTCGTCCTCTGAATGCGGTAGTTGCACGCGCAAGGACCGCATTCAGAGGACGAAATGCATGCCGGAGGGGTCAGGACGGCGCCAGGAGGTTGTTCCGGCGCAGGAACTCCTCGGCGACATCGAGCGGGTTGCGCTTCTCCTCGCTGAACTGGACGTTCAGCTCGGTCAGCTGGTCGGTCGTGAGCGCCGCCGAAACCCGGTTCAGCGCGTCGACCTCCTTCGGTGACAACGTCCCCTTCGCCACGAACGGCACGATGTTCTGCGCGGGGAACATGTTCTTGTCGTCCACCAGCGGCACGAATCCGTTGGCGGCGATCGACGACGACGTGCTGAACAGGTCGGCGACCTGGATGTCGCCGGATTTCAGCGCCGCGACCGTGACCGGGCCGCCGGTGTCGGTCGTGCGGATCTCGGCGAACTCGCAGCCGTAGAGCGCCTTGATCTTGTCCTTCCATCGGCTGCTCCACTGCCCGGGGCCGCCGAACACGAGTTCCTTGCACCGCTTGCCGAGATCGGAGAATGTCCGGATCCCGGAATCGGCGAGTTCCTTGCGCACCACCAACAGGTCCTTGTCCTCCGCGGGGGCCTGTTCGAGGACTTCGTATCCCGACGGCAACTTCTGTTTCAGCTGCGCGTAGACGTCCTGCGGCGTGGTCGCCTGCGTGTCCTTGTCGAAGTAGCGCAACAGGTTCCCGCTGTAGTCCGGCACCACCGAGAGCGATTTGTCCTGCAGTGCCTTGACGACGACCTCGCGGCTGCCGACCGGCGGGCGCACGGTCACGTTCTCCGCGCCCGCGTTGCGCAGCGCGCCCGCGTAGATCTGGGCCAGCAGAAGACTTTCCCCGACGTCGGACGCACCGATGATGATGTCGCCGGTCGCACCGCCCTCGGCCCCGCCGGCGAGCGGGTTGCCACAACTCGCTGTCAGCAAAGCGATCCCGGCGAACAGCGCCGCCATCCGCCGCCTCATACCTTCGCCTTCTTCCCGCTCGCGGCCTGCGCCAGCCGAACTCCCTTGGGCACCAGCAACCGCTGGACACCCGCCAGCGCGAGGTCCAGCGCGACGGCGAGCAACGTCGTCAGCAACGCGCCCGCGACCACCTGCGGATAGTCCAAAATGGCCAGTCCGTCGAGCAGGAACCGGCCGAGTCCGCCGAGCCCGACGTAGGCCGCCACGGCGGCCGTCGCGACCAGTTGCAGCACCGAATTCCGCACCCCGCCGAGCACCAGCGGCAGCGAGATCGGCACCTCCACCTTCCACAACCGTTGCCAGCCGGTCATTCCGATGCCCTGCGCCGCGTCGACGACGCCGTGGTCGGTCGCCTGCAGGCCCGCGTACGTCCCGGCGAGGATCGGCGGGACGGCGAGCACCACGAGGCCGATGATCGTCGAGAGCTCGCTTTCGGTGAAGAGCAGGAACAGGAAGGTCACCAGGCCCAGCGTCGGCAGCGCGCGGATCGCGTTGCCGCCGCTCACCAGCAGCACCGCGCCGCGACCGGTGTGCCCGACGTAGAGGCCGAGCGGGATCGCGATGATCAGCGCGAAGACCAGCGCCAGCGCCGTGTAGCCGAGATGCTGCAGCAGCCGGGCGGGGACGCCGTCCGGGCCCTGCCAGTGGGCCGGGTCGCCGAACCAGTTCAGCACGTCGCCGATCATTTCGCCCCCGCCGTAGTCGCCACCCGGTCCCAGGGTGTGAGGAGATCGCGGAGCCGGACCAGGATCAGGTCGACGATCAGCGCGAGCAGCAGGGTCGCGACGATCCCGACGACGATCGGCGAGAAGTACTCGCGCTGGAAGCCGTCGGTGAACAGCACGCCGAGCCCGCCGGTGCCGATCAGCGCGCCGACGCTGACCAGGCTGATGTTGCTGACCGAGGCCACCCGGACGCCCGCCGCGAGCACCGGCACCGAAAGCGGCAGCTCCACGGTGAGGAAACGGCGCGCGGGTTTGTAGCCGATCGCCGTGGCCGCGGCGACGACGTGCGGCGGGACGGCGTCGAGCGCGTCCAGCACCGGGCGCACGAGGAGCGCGGCGGTGTACACGGTGAGCGCCACGATGACGTTGACGCTGTCGAGGATCTTCGAGCCGATGATGCCCGGGATCACCACGAACAAGGCGAGCGACGGGATCGTGTACAGCAGGTTCGACAGGACGAGCAGTACGGAGCACACGGACCGGAACCGGTGGCCGAGCCAGCCCGCCAGCACCGCGATCACCAGGCCCAGCACCAGCGGGACCAGCGAAAGATAGACGTGGTCGAGCAGGTCGCCGAAGAACTGCGACCTGTTGTTGGCGCTGCCCAGGTAGCGGCCGAGCTCCGCGAAGAAGTCCCCCATCAGGAACTCAGCGACGGCGCTTCGATCACTTCGAGGACTTGCCGGGCTCTGACCACGCCGAGGACCTTCTGGTCGGCGTCCACCACGACACCGAGGCTCGCGGGCGACGAAAGCGCCGCGTCGAGCGCGCCCCGGATCGGCGAACCCTGAAGGTACAGCGAACCACCGGCGACGAGATCGGTCTCGGCGAGTTCTCCGTCCACAGTGGACCCCGGACGCAGCCAGCCGCGCGGCTGCCCTTCGGCGTTGACCGCGACCTGCCACTCGTCGGACGGACCGGGGACCGGCTTGCCGACCTCCACCCGCTTGACCTCTTCGACGACGATCCCTTCCGCCGAAAGGAAGGAAAGCCCGCGATAGCCCCGATCCTTGCCCACGAACGACGCGACGAAGTCGTCGACGGGGTGCCGCAGCACCTCCGAAGGCGTGCCGTACTGCGCGAGCACGCCGCCGACGCGGAGCACCGCGATCTTGTCGCCGAGCCGCACGGCCTCGTCGATGTCGTGGGTGACGAACACGATCGTCTTGCCGAGTTGCGACTGCAGGCGCAGCAGTTCGTCCTGCAGTTCCTCGCGGACGATCGGGTCGACGGCGGAGAACGGCTCGTCCATCAGCAGCACCGGCGAATCCGCCGCGAGTGCCCGCGCGACCCCGACCCGCTGCTGCTGGCCGCCGGAAAGCTGGGCGGGGTACCGCTTGCCGAGTTCCGACGGCAGGCCGACGGTCTCGAGCAGTTCCGCCGCGCGTTTGCGCGCCTTGCCCTTGTCCCAGCCGGACAGCAGCGGCACGGTGGCGACGTTGTCCAGGACCGTCCTGTGTGGAAAGAGGCCGGCGTGCTGGATGACGTAACCGATGCCGCGGCGCAGCAGCGCCGGATCGCCGTCGCTGACGTCCTTGCCGTCGAGCAGCACCGTGCCCGAAGTCGGCTCGACCATCCGGTTGATCATCCGCAGCGACGTGGTCTTGCCGCAGCCGGACGGCCCGACGAAGACGGTGATGGTGCCGTCCTCCACGGTGAGGTTCAGGTCGTCGACCGCGACCGTCCCGTCCGGATACCGCTTCGTCACGCCACGGAACTCGATAGTCACGTGTCTCTCCCCATGTCTGGTCGAAAAACCGTAGCCCAGATCCTGCCTGTTGGCACGGTGTCCCAGGGGGCGGGTCACTAGGCTGCTGGCCGTGAGTCTCTCCGTCGATGACGTCCTCGCGGCGCACGGTGTCCACGTGCGACCGCTCCATCAGGTGATTTCCCTGCTCCGGACGGATTGGCGTGACCTCGGCGAGCTGGTCCGCGTCAGCACCGCGCCACGCCGGAGTGTCGAAGACGTGCTGAACGCGCTCGGCGACGACCTGGAGCGGAACGAGTCCCGCTTGCGGCTGGCCCCCGCCGCCCGGGAGAAGTACGCGCGCTTCGGGGCACGGGACCGGAAATCCGATCCCGACCTGCTGAAGACCATCACCGGCTACGTCGAGAACGTGCCCGCGCCGCTGGCCGCGCTCGATCACGTGCAGGCGACGCCGGAGACGGTGCTGAACCGGGCGCTGTGGCTGGACGAGCGCTACGACCTCGGCACGGCGAAGCTGCTGTTCCTGGGCGACCACGACCTCACTTCGCTGGCCGTGCGCGCGTTGCGGCCGGACGCGGACCTCACCGTCGTCGATCTCGACGACCGCGTGCTCTCCTACATCGACGAACTCAGCGAGCGCTCCATCCGCACGCTGCACACGGATCTGCGCGTCGGCCTGCCGCCCTCGGTGACCGGGCGGATGGACCTCGTGTTCAGTGATCCGCCTTACACCCCCGAGGGAATGGGCCTGTTCGCCGCACGCGGGGTGCAGGCGCTCGCCGAACCCTCGGACGGACGGCTGCTGCTCGCCTACGGCTACAGCCCGCGTCACCCCGCGCTGGGCGCGCAGGTGCAGCGGGCGCTCGCGACGCTCGGGCTGACCTTCGAAGCGATCCTGCCGGACTTCAACCGGTACTTCGGCGCGCAGGCGATCGGGAGCGCGGCGGACCTCTACGTCTGCCAGCCGACCGCGAAGTCGAAGAAGAACCGCGGCGGCAAGGGGAAGGCCGCGATCTACACGCACGGCCCGCAGTCGGTGGAGTCCGCCGGCGCGGCCAAGCCGTCGCTGCTGGACAAGCTGCACGAGATCGCCACGGAGGGCGGGCTGGCGCTGGAGTCGCGGCCGGTCGACTGGTCCGTTTCCGGGCCGGAAGGCGACGCGGTCGCGATGGACCTCTCGGCCGACCCCGGCCCGTGGCTGCTGCGGACGCTGCTGGGCACCAACGCGCGACGGCTGGCGCTGCTGGTCCCGAACTCGCATCCCGATCTGACGAACGCCGAGGCGCAGGGCGCGCTCAACCGGCTGGTCGGGCCGAAGTACAAGCTGCGGTTGCTGCGGAGCACCCCGGACAACCGGCACGCCATCGTCGTCGCGGACGCCGTCGAGCACCAGGACGAACTGCTGACCAGGGCGCACGCGCGGCTGGCGAACGTCTCGCTGGACGTGCCGCCGGAGCTGACGGACGCGCGGCTGATCGACCTGCCGCGGCACCGGCTGGCGGAGTTGCTCGGCTGAGCGTGTCAACCCCCAGATGCTAGGAACGGTCCTTTCCTTGCGAAATTTGCAAGGAAAGGACCGTTCCTAGCACTTGAGAGAGCGTGAAAGGGACCGTCACACCACGCCGTCGGCCTCAGCGGCCTTCGCGACCGCGGCGGCCACCTCGGGCGCGACCCGCGGGTCCAGCGGGCTCGGGACGATCCGGTCCGGGCCGAGGTCGTCCTGCGCGACCGCGAAGATCGCGTCGGCCGCCGCCAGCTTCATGTTCTCCGTGATCGCCCGCGCACCGGAGTCCAGCGCGCCGCGGAAGACGCCGGGGAACGCCAGCACGTTGTTGATCTGGTTCGGGAAGTCGCTGCGCCCGGTCGCCACGATCTTGGCGTACCGCGACGCCGCGACCGGGTGCACCTCCGGGTCGGGGTTGGACAGCGCGAACACGATCGCGTCGTCGGCCATCCCGGCCAGCAGGGTCTCGTCGATGGTCGCCCCGGACAGGCCGAGGAAGACGTCGGCACCCTTCAGCGCCTCGCCGAGGCCGCCACGCAGACCGGCGGTGTTCGTGGTCTCGGCGAGCTTCCGCTTGATCGGGTTCAGGCCCTCGCGACCCTCGTGGATGATGCCGCGCGAGTCGAGCACGGTGACGTCGGCGACGCCGGCGTTCTGCAGGATCCTGGCGCAGGCCACACCCGCCGCGCCCGCTCCCGAGACGACCACGCGCTGGCCGGCGATGTCCTTGCCGAGGACCTGGTTCGCCCCGCGCAGCGCGGCCAGCGTGACGATCGCCGTCCCGTGCTGGTCGTCGTGCATGACCGGGCAGTCGAGGGCCTCCTTGAGCCGGTCCTCCAGCTCGAAGCAGCGCGGCGCCGAGATGTCCTCCAGGTTCACCGCGCCGAACGACGGGCGCAGCCGGACCAGGGTCTCGATGATCTCGTCGACGTCGGTGGTGTCGAGCACCAGCGGGATCGAGTCGAGCCCGCCGAAGGTCTTGAACAGGACCGACTTGCCCTCCATGACCGGCAGCGAAGCGCTCGCGCCGATGTCACCGAGGCCGAGCACCGCCGTACCGTCGCTGACCACCACGACCAGCCTGTCCGCCCACGTGTACCGCTTCGCCTTGGCCGCGTCCTCGGCGATCGCCCGGCTCACCTTCGCCACCCCAGGCGTGTACGCGACCGAAAGGTCACGCGGCGAGGAGATCGGCCGCGTGGCGGCCACGGAGAGCTTGCCGCCCTCGTGCCCCTCGAAGATCTCGGTGTCCGTCACTGGCGTGGTCATCGTGGTGCTTCCCGTCATTGCTTCCGCCGTGTCTAAGGACGGCGAAGTCTCGATTCGAGCGAAGGTCATTGGAATTCTCCTGGGACTGCGAGCGGGGGAACTGGCCGGTGAGCAGGCCAAAGTGGGCATGGCCCGGCCACCTGGGGTAACTCGTCCTCCGACACGGCAGCCCAGCGCGGTAGCGCCGGCCTGTCGGCGAAGCGTCCAATCGGCCATCGGTGCCGTGGGTGTGGCGACGGCCGCGGACGCAGCGGTCAGATCATTGTGACAGGCGTGCGGACCAGTGTGCCCCTCTGGTGCGGTTGATGTCACAAACCGGCCCGGCTTTCCGCAGCTCAGAAGAGTTTTCGCAAGACGTCCGTCCGGTTTGGGAAGCGCTCGTTAGCATTGGGCACATGCAAGCCAGGCGCCTCAGCATCTCCGACTGTTTCGAATTCACCCCGCGGGTTTTCCCCGATCACCGCGGCCTGTTCGTGGCGCCGTTCCAGGAAGAAGCGTTCGTCGAGGCGGTCGGGCACCGGCTTCGCCTCGGGCAGACCAACACCAGCGTCTCGCGACGCGGATCCATCCGCGGCGTGCACTTCGCGGACACCCCGCCCGGGCAGGCGAAATACGTGTACTGCCCGAGCGGTTCGCTGCTGGACGTCATCGTGGACCTCCGGGTCGGCTCGCCGACCTTCGGCGAATGGACGTCCGTCCTGCTCGACAGCACCGAGTACAAGGCGGTCTACATCGCCGAAGGCCTGGGCCACGCCTTCATGGCGCTCGAAGACGAAACGGTCATGGCGTACCTCTGCTCCGAGCCGTACAACCCGGCGGGCGAGCACGGCGTGAACCCGATGGACGCCGATCTCGCCCTGCCCTGGCCCCAGGACATCGACCCCGTGGTGTCCGAAAAGGACACTGCGGCGCCCTACCTGAAAGAGGCCTTGGAGCAGGGATTGCTGCCGAGGTACGACGATTGCGTGGCGTACTACGAGAAGTTGCGGGCCGCGAACTGAGCTAGCGCGCAACATCCTCGGCCAGCACCCGTTCCACGTTCCGTTCCGCCAGCGCGGTGATCGTGACGAAGGGGTTCACCCCGGTGCTGCCCGGGATCAAGGATCCGTCGGTCACGTAGAGGTTCGAGTAGCCCTTCACGCGGCCGTACAGATCGGTGGCCTCACCCAGCACCAGACCACCCAGCGGGTGATAGGTGAACCGGTTCTCGAACGACCGTGTATCCCCGAACAGGTCGCTGCGGTAGATCGTGCGATTCGCCCGGTTGACCTTGTCGAACAACGACTTCGCCGCGTCGATCGACGGCTTCCCCTGTGAAGCCCGCCAGTGGAGACGCGCGGAGTCGCTCGCGGGATCGTAGGTGAAGTGGCCGCGTTCGGGGTTCTTCGTGATCGCCAGGTACAGGCTCAGCCAGGTCTCGACCCCGGCCGGCACCGGCGCGACCTCGGCGAAGACTGGGTTCACCGGGTCGTCCCACGCGTCGATGCCGAGCGCGGGCATACCCGACTGCAGTGATCCGCCGAGATCCCACGCGTGGTTGGCGCGGCCCAGCATCACGTTGCCGTTGGTGCCCCAGCCGCGCCCGACCGCGTCGTTCAGTTCCGGCAGCGTCCCGGTTTCCCGTGCCCGCACGAGCAGTTCCGTCGAACCGAGGCTGCCGGCGCCGAGGAACAGGTATTTCGCGCCGAGTTGTTTCCTCGCCATGATCGCGCCGTCTTCGGAGGTCTCGTGCACGGTGAGGACGTAGGTGCCGTCGGTCTGCCGGGTGATCCCGCGGACCTCGTGCAGCGTCTTGATGGTCACCTTCCCGGTGCCCAGCGCGGCCGCGAGGTAGGTCTTGTCGAGGGACCGTTTGCCGTGGTTGTTGCCGTAGATGACCTCGGAGGCGAGCGCGGACCTCGGCACCTCGCCCGCTTCTTCCCGCTTCATGTACTCGAAGTCGTAAACGCTGGGCACGAACACCGTCTTGAGTCCCGCGCGCGTCGCGGCCTTCCGGGACACCCTCGCGTACCGATAGGAACGGCAGGTTTCGAACCAGCGCGGGTCGATGTGGTTCACGCCGAGGGTCCGGTTGGCCCGGGGGAAGTACGTCCCGTACATCTCGTCCGCGTCGACGGCGGGCAGGATCTCCTCGAAGTACGACCGCTTCGGTGTCACGGCCATCGCGCCGTTGACCAGCGAACCGCCGCCGACGCCGCGGCCGACGTAGACGGACATGTCGCCGTGGCTCACCCGGTCGAGGACGCCGGGGTACCGCCCGATGTCCCGGTTCGCCAGGTCCATCCAGAGGAACGACGCGAGCGGCGCCTGCGTGCGGTTCTTGAACCACGCGGCCCGGCGATCCGGCCGGAGCATGTCGCAGAAGACCTTGCCGTCCGGCCCGGGGTCGGCCCACAGTTTGCCCATTTCGAGCATGACCGTGGGGATCCCGGCCTCACCGAGGCGGAGCGCGGTGACCGCGGCGCCGTAGCCGGTGCCGATCACCACGGCCGTCGAGAAGCCCGGGGACGCTTCTTCGGCCTGCGCGGTGGAAATCGTGGTCAGCCCGAGGGCGGCGGCGGAGTTGAGCGCGGTGTACCCGAGGAACTTGCGGCGCGACAGTGGGGACATGCGCCGATGATCGCCCGCTGTTCGAGCCGCCTTCAAGGGCGAATCCGAAGCAGATTCGCGTCAGCTGGGTAAACACCGTTTATTTTCACTTGAACGTGGCGATTCAGGGGTCCCTTGGGTGGCTTCCCCGATGTGACTCGGACCGGCACAGACCACTCTTTCGAGTCATGAGACGCCTTCTCGCCGCGACCGCGGCCGCACTGTCCGCAGCCGCCCTCTTCGCCTTCCCCGGCCACGCGTCCGCCGCGGAGTTGCCGAATTTCGACTTCTCCGCCTGCCCCGCTCCGCCCGCCAACGCCGACCCCGGCACGTGGCGGTGCGAAGCCTTTGTCTCCCAGGGAGTCCTGACCATCGGCGACCGGGAGATCCCGATCGGGGAGATGCGGCTGACGTTCTCCGAAGGCGAGGTGGACGGGAAGTTCGCGCAGGTGTTCGGCGAACTACGGCACGCTCCGGCCCGGATTCCCGGCGCTTTCGGCACGACCTTGCAGCTGAAGTACGGCGGCTACTCGGACTTCCTGTCGAACGACGAGCGCCGCGGCGAGCTGGACCTCTACGCCGTCCTGCGGCATCCCTTGCTGCCCAAGGAATGCACGATCGGCACCCTCGAAGCGCCACTGCACTCGGTGGTCAAGGACGATCCCGCCGTCCCCTTCGAGGTGGTATCGCAGAACCCGAAGACGGTGAAGTTCGGTGTCGTCGACTCGCAGCTCGCCCTGCCGGGCACCACCGGCTGCGGCCCGCTGACACGAGCGGCCGACGAGGTCCTCGGCCTCCCGTCTGCGAGCGGGAAGAACACCTTCAAGCAGGTGACCTACGTGCAGTTCAAACCCCTCTGACCACCCGCATTTAGTCCTCTGAATGCGGATGGTCGCGATCGGCAAGTCGTCTTCTGATGCCGCAGGCGGAGCGGACGTCGACGAGCGGGGAAGATTTCGGACGTTCAGCGTCCCGGATCTTCCCCGCCCGCGACTTTGTCAAGGTGTTCGGTGACGCGATCGAGGAACACCCTTAGCGAGCTCAAGGTGACCACCTCGTCTGGCGCGAAGTAGACACACGGGGGCTTTTCCACTTCGGGGTCGTAGGCCATCACTGTGACCAGCGCGTCACCCGGCAAGCCCGCTCCGGCCCACGAAGTCGGCGCCGGGCGCACCTCACTCAACTCGTAGACCCAAGCCTCGTCGCCGTCCAGACGGGTCGCCTGGAAACAAAGCGTTTCGTCGCCGTCCTCGAACACTTCGATCGCCATGCCGGAAGCTTGTCACCGATCGGCGGGGACGCACCTACTTCTTCTTGGTCACCCAGATGGTGATGGTCGCGGTCACGACGGGTTTCCCGTTCGTGTCCGTGATCGTCACCGGCACGGGAAGCTCGAAGCCCTCGTCGCCGAATTCCGGCAACTCCGGGAGCTCGGCGACGGCGCGAAGGCTCGTCTCGGCCTTCGCCACGTACGCGACCGTCATGCCCTTCGGCAGCCACCGATGCGTCGTCGGCACGGTCGCCTCGGCGAGCATGCCCATCGCGATTTCCGCGAGGTTGCAGGCCGCGATCGCGTGAAAAGTCTTGATGTGGTTGTAAACACCCCACCACTTCGGGGACGTCACCTCGCACCGGCCGGGACGCAGCTCGCGCACCGACGGGAGCACCGTCCGGAAGTACGGCACACGCAGGCACATCGCCGCCGAGAACAGCTGTTTGCCGACCGGCTTGCCCGCCAGCCGGTTCCACATCGCGTAGGTCGGATTCTGCGCCATCACGGTCTCCTCACCATGTTACTCACCAGTAGCATAACCGGACGGCAGGCTATATTCGCAACGTGGCACATCGGCTCTTCCTCCTCCGGCACGGTCAGACCGAGTGGTCCGTCAACGGACGGCACACCGGACGCACCGACATCCCGCTCACGGCCGCCGGCGAGGGGCAGGCCCGCGCGGCGGGCGGCACCCTGCGCGCGGTACTCGGCGGCAGCCCGGCGCTCGTCCTCTCCAGCCCCCGCACCCGTGCGCTGCGCACGGCCGAACTGGCCGGACTGCGCGTCGACGAGGTCACCGAAGAGCTGTCCGAATGGGACTACGGCGACTACGAGGGCGTCACCACGCCGACGATCCGCGAAACCGTCCCCGGCTGGACGGTCTGGTCACACCCGATCCCCGGCGGCGAAAGCGCGGAAGACGTCAACGCCCGCGCCGACAAGCTGATCGACCGGATCCGCGAGCCGCTCGGCAGGGGTGACGTGATCCTGGTCGGCCACGGACATTTCAGCCGCGTCCTGGTCGCGCGCTGGATCGGTCTCCCGTCGACGGCGGGTGTCCACTTCGGACTCGACCCGGCCGGCGTCGCGGTGCTCGGCGACGAACGCGGCGAGCCGCAGATCGAACACCTCAACCTGCTCCCCACCACAGAGGACTGAAAATGGACGACCGCATCCGGCGGATCCGCGAAGAAGACGTGGACGCCGTCGTCCAGCTCGTCTACGACCTCGCCGAGTTCGAACGCGCCCCGGACGAATGCCACCTCACGCCCGAGCAGCTGCGCGTCGCGCTGTTCGGCGAGGCGCCGGGCCTGTTCGGGCACGTCGCCGAGGTCGACGGCGAGATCGTCGGCTACGCGCTCTGGTTCCTCAACTTCTCCACCTGGCGCGGTGTGCACGGCATCTACCTGGAGGACCTCTACGTCCGCCCCGAGCAGCGCGGCTCCGGCCTCGGCAAGGCGCTCCTGGCCACCCTCGCGGCGGTCTGCGTCGAGCGCGGCTACGCCCGTCTCGAATGGTCGGTGCTCAACTGGAACCCGGCACAGGGGTTCTACAAGTCGCTCGGCGCGGTGCCGATGGACGAATGGACCGTCGACCGCCTCACCGACGAACCCCTGAAGGCACTCGCCGCCCAGGTCTAGCCAAGGCGTGACTCGCGTGATCAGACACGTAACTCGCGTGTCTGGAGGCCGCACTCGAAGGTACGGCCTCGATCACGCGAGTCACGTCCCCAATCACGCGAAATCCGCCTCTGATCACGCGAGTGCGGCGTCAGGAGTCGCGTTCCTCGCGTTCACGACGCGCCGCACGGCCCGCGGCGCCGTCCCGCTCGGCGGCCTCTTCCTCGGTCTCGCCCTCCTGCATCCCGAGCGCCCACGCGCGCGAAGGGCGGCGGAACAGCAGCACGATGACGGCGACGCCGACCAGCCCCAGCGGCACACCCCACAGCGGCTGCCCGGACGGGCCGGCGCCGTACCAGCCGACGCCCACCAGGATCAGCGCGACGACCACGCCGGGCGACCGCGCCCACGTCTTCCCCATCATCAGCCCGGCCGCGCAAGCCAGCGTCCCGGCCGCGAGGACGAGGTAGTAGGCGACTTCGGCCAGGAGGTTCTCGGGCCCGGCCCGGCCGTTGACCAGGAGCAGGATCGCGAACACGATCAGGGCGAGCCCCGGCAGCGCGGTGACGGCGCCGGCGAGGCGGACTTCACGGGGCGCGGGCGAGAGCTTGTCGGCGATGGACACGGCGAAACAGCCTTCCAGGCTTCCGGACACGGCGCTCCACCAGGGCGGGTCACCGTACGTGAGCACTTTCGATCGTATGCCACCCGGTCGGCCGGTTTCCCCTCGCCGCCGCATGGGAAGAATTGGAAGCGTCGTCGATGAGCGGGCGGTCGGCCCGGGTGCACTTGTCACGACGCGCGATAGCCGCCGGCGATGAGGAGGAACGCCCGCCACAGGGGTCATACGGTGCTGCTTCGAGGACGCACGGCCACTGAGCTTCGCGTCACCTGACGCTCCCCTCTTCGGGCCGAAGTCACTTACCCTGCGGTATGTGCGTGCCATCCTCGTCGTGAATCCCCAGGCCACCTCGACCACCGCCGGTGGCCGTGACGTGCTGGCGCACGCACTGGCCAGCCAGGTCAAACTCGACGTGGTGGAGACCGACTACCGCGGCCACGCGATGGCCGTGGCGCGGTCCGCCGCCCGCGACGGGATCGACCTGGTGGTCGCCCACGGCGGCGACGGCACGGTCAACGAGGTGGTCAACGGTCTCCTCGCGGACGCCGACGGCGATCCGGCGAAGGTCGGCGACGTCCCCATGCTCGGTGTCGTACCGGGCGGCTCGGCGAACGTCTTCGCCCGCGCGCTCGGGATCGCGCACGATCCCGTCGAAGCGACCCATCAGCTCCTCAACGCCATCGAGAACGACCGAAGCCGCACAGTCGGCCTCGGGATCGCCGACGGCCACTGGTTCACCTTCAACGCCGGCCTGGGCTGGGACGCCGACGTCGTCGGCCGCGTGGCCAAGCGCCGGGGCAAGCAGACCACCGCGGGGCTCTATCTGAGGGCCGCCGTGGCGTCGCATCTGCGGCCTCCGCTCGGTCGTCCACCCCTCACGGTCCGCATCCCGGGTGAAGAGCCCACCGAAGTGCTGACCGCTTTCGTGTCGAACACCGATCCGTGGAGCTACCTGGGCGACCGTCCCGTCCACCTGAACCCGGACAGCTCGTTCGACACCGGACTGGGCCTTTTCGCGTTGAGCGGTCTGGGATTGCCCACCGTGTTCAAGCATGTACGGCAGGCATTGCTCACGAAGAGCGACCAACGCGGACGACGTCTCCTTCGTCACGATGACCTGCCGATGATCCGCATTGACGCTGCTGAACCGGTAAACTTCCAGGTGGACGGCGACCTCGTCGGCCAGCGGAAGAGGGTGGAGTTCTTCAGCGTCCCGGAAGCACTGACGGTAATCGTCTGACGACCGGACCGCTGATCGCCTGCGGCAAAGTACGAACTGCCGCTCATCGACGCAGAACCTCCGCTCACCGCATCGGCCTTCCCATCGGAAGGCTGTTTCGGAACGAAACCGCAGGTCAGAAGCGTCGCTCGGCCGGGTGAGCTGACTCACCGATCTTCAGAAAACCCTTGTCGAAACGGGTGCTTCGTGAAAGCATTCACAAGCACCCAAAAAAACGACCGCCATGACGACTATGGCGCGGAGTACCGCGCCGTTATGAAGGAGCTCAGAAACATGGACTGGCGCCACGACGCGGCCTGCCGAGACGAGGACCCCGAGCTGTTCTTCCCGGTGGGAACCAGCGGTCCTGCTCTGTCGCAGGTAGCGCAGGCGAAGGCCGTGTGCCACCGCTGCACCGTCGCTTCCGACTGCTTGGCCTGGGCATTGGCCAGCGGGCAGGACGCAGGCGTCTGGGGCGGGATGAGCGAGGACGAGCGACGGGCCCTGAAGCGCCGTCGTACGCACATCGGCACGCGTACCTCCGCCTGAGTTTTTCAACTCACGCACGCTTCATCGCATCACCGAAAACTGAGTGACAACCCCAAGCCTCGGGTAATCCCGCGGTGCAGTGGCGCTATGGCCCTGCGTCGCGAGGTGACACCTACCCGACTTGAGCTTAACAAGCGAGGCCGACACGCACCCGAGGGGGTGTGGCTTCAGCGGACTTTTCACAAGTCCTCCCGCGGAACCGTTACAGGGCCGGCGCCACTTCTCTTCGGGCGCCGGCCCTAAAACGTGTCCGGGTGAGACTGTCCATTGAGGACGATCAAACGCGACAGTCCACTACAGACGCCGCGACAGCGGGATGCGCAAGGCGGCTTCGGTGCCCAGCCTGCGTCCGCCCGTCTCTTCGGAATCCCCGCGCAATCCCCGGATCGACAGCGATCCGCGCAGTTCCGACTCCACGAGGGTCCGCACGATCTGGAGCCCGAGGCCATCGCTGCGTTCCAGCGAGAACCCCGAAGGCAGCCCGCGCCCGTTGTCGCGGATGACGACGTCGAGCCAGCGCGCCGAGCGTTCCACCACGAGTTCGACCTTGCCCGGCCGTCCGTCGGGGAAGGCGTGCTCGATGGCGTTCTGGACCAGCTCGGCCAGCACCATCACCAACGGCGTCGCGATCTCGGCGACGACGACGCCGAACGAACCCGTGCGCGAAAGCCCGACCTGCGATTCGGCCGTCGCGACCTCGCCGACCATCGGGAGGACGTTGTCGAGCAGCTTGTCGAGATCGACCCGCTCGTCCACCGAGATGGACAACGCCTCGTGCACCATCGCGATCGACGAGACCCGGCGCACGGATTCGCCGAGCGCGAGCCGCGCCTCCTCGCTGGAGGTCCGGCGCGACTGGAGCCGCAGCAACGCGGCGACGGTCTGCAGGTTGTTCTTCACCCGGTGGTGGATCTCACGGATCGTCGCGTCCTTCGAAAGGAGGGCGCGGTCACGGCGCTTGACCTCGGTGACGTCGCGCACCAGGACCAGTGCACCCGCGGGCTGCCCGGCGGGCCGCAGCGGCAGCGCACGGAACAGCACGACGGCGCCGCGCCGGGAATCCGCCTCCGTCCGGCTGCTGGGCTTGCCGTCGAGCGCCTCGATGATCCGGTGCGACACCTCGGTCGCGTCGAAGGGGTCACGGATGAGCGACCTGGTCAGCGGCGCGAGGCGCTGGCCGACGAGATCCGATTCGTGCCCCATCCGGTGATAGGCCGACAACCCGTTCGGGCTGGCGAAGACCACGGTGCCGGTCGGGTCGAGGCGGATGAGACCGTCGCCGACCCGCGGGCTGGTGTGGGTGTCCGTCTGGTTCCCCGGGCTGGGGAAGGTGCCGTCGACGATCATCTGGCACAGGTCGCCCGCACTCCCGAGATAGGCGATCTCGAGCGGACTCGGCACCCGCGACGCGGCCAGGTTGGTCTCGCGGCTGAGCACGGCGATCACCGTGCCGCCGAACACCACCGGGATGGCCTCCCGCCGCATCGGCAGGTCGCGGTACCAATGCGGGTCCTCTTCGCGGCAGATCCGCACCTCGCGGCTCGCCTTGGCCAGCTGCGGATGCTCGTCCTCGGTGAACCGGGAGCCGACGACGTCCTCCGGATGGGCGGTCGGCGCCGTCGTCGGTCGCGCGTGCGCGACGCACACGAAGTCGCCGCCGTCGGGCTGCAGCTCCTCCGACACGGCGACCCAGAGCAGGAAATCGGCGAAGGACAGGTCGGCCAGCAGCTGCCATTCGGCGACCACGGTCTGGAGATGGTCCGCGGCTTGACCGGACAGGCCGGTGTTCTCCGCGAGGAGATCGGAAAGGGTGGACACGTCCCCATCCAAGCAGGGTGAGGGCCGCATGACACACTGGAGAGGTTGACCCTGGCCCAGCGGTGTCGTATCACCCCGCGCGGGCCACTCGGACGAGGAGTGAAACATGTCGAAGCGCGCCCGCAAGCGTCGCGACCGTAAGAAGAACGGCGCGAACCACGGCAAGAAGCCCAACTCCTGATCATCGATCAGACGACGAAGGCCCCCGCACCGATCCGGTACGGGGGCCTTCGTGTGTCCTGGGCCGTGGTTACTCGAAGGTCTGCTCGATCTTGACCTCGGTGCGCTCGATGGTGATCGAGCCCTTGGTCTGCACGGTCTGGCGGATGGAGGCCCGCAGCCGGGACTTGAGGTCGTCCGGCGCGTGGTCGCCACCGCATTTGCGGGCGAGCAGCTGCTTGATGTGCTCGTCGATGCCGTATTCCTCGAGGCACGGCGGGCAGTCCTCGATGTGCTTGCGCAGGGCGGCGTCGCGCTCGGCGCTGCACTCCTTGTCCAAGAGCAGGTAGATGTCGGCGAGGGCCTCCTCGCACCTGACCTTGTCGTCCGCTCCGGCGCAGTAGTCCTCGCTCATCGCCCCGCCACCTCCTGCTGTTTGCCCGCGCGGATGAAGCCGCGCTCGCGCGCGACGTCGGCGAGCAGGTCACGGAGCTGGGCGCGGCCGCGGTGCAGCCGGGACATCACGGTGCCGATGGGCGTGTCCATGATCTCGGCGATCTCCTTGTACGCGAAACCTTCGACATCGGCGAGGTAGACCGCGAGGCGGAACTCCTCGGGCAGCTTCTGCAGCGCTTCCTTGACGTCGGCGTCGGGCAGGTTGTCCATCGCCTCGACCTCGGCCGAGCGCAGCCCGCTGGAGGTGTGACTCTCCGCCTTGGCGATCTGCCAGTCGGTGATCTCCTCGGTGGGCTGCTGCACCGGCTGGCGCTGACGCTTGCGATAGCCGTTGATGTAGGTGTTCGTGAGGATGCGGTACATCCACGCCTTGAGGTTCGTACCCGCCTTGAAAGACGCGAAGGCCGCGTACGCCTTCAGGTACGTCTCCTGGACGAGGTCCTCCGCGTCGGCGGGATTCCGGGTCATCCGCATGGCGGCCGAGTACAGCTGGTCGAGCAGGGGCATCGCGTCCCGCTCGAAGCGCTCGGCCCGCGCGGCCGCCTCTTCGGCGTCCGTGCCCGTGTCCGGCGCGGGATTCTGCGTGCTCGGCAAACCGTTCCCTTCCCGATCGGCGTCGATGCGCTTGTGCGCATGAGACGTCGCCGAGTTTACGCGCGGACGGATCACCTGGCCGCCCGGCGTGCGCGGGATCAGGATTCGGGGAGCTTCGAGTGTGGTGGACACGTGCCTTTCAACAGTGACGCCCGGCCGGGCATTCCCGGGCCGCTCGTAGACTCCGCCCATGGCAGGCAAGGGAACCCCGGCGACGGCGCTGCTGGTGAAGAAGAAAGTGGCGCATGTTCTGCACGCCTACGACCACGACCCGCGGGCCGAGTCGTACGGCCTCGAAGCCGTCGAAGCGCTGGGGCTCGACCCCGCGCGCGTGTTCAAGACGCTGGTCGCCGAGGTCGACGGGAAACTGACCGTCGGTGTGGTCCCGGTCACCGGTCAGCTGGATCTGAAGGCGCTGGCGGCCGCCGCGGGCGGGAAGAAGGCGAAGATGGCCGACCCCGCCGCCGCGCAGCGCGCGACGGGATACGTGCTCGGCGGGATCTCGCCGCTCGGGCACCGGAGCAGGCTGCCGGTGGTGATCGACTCGTCGGCGGAGAAGTTCGAGACCGTGCACTGCTCGGCGGGGCGGCGCGGGCTGGAGGTCGAACTCGCGCCCGGCGATCTGGCGCGGCTCACGGGCGCCGTGGTGGCGCCGATCGCCGGCTGACCACTCCCCGCGTTTCGTCCTCTGAATGCGGTCGTTGCACGCGCAAGGACCGCATTCAGAGGACGAAACGCGGGAGGAGGGGTCAGGTGAGCGGCCGCAGCACCCGCTGCAGCCACTCGGCGGCCGCTCGTGACACGCCTTCGAGGTCGGCGCTGAGGTTGTGGTCTCCCTGGAGCACCACGATCTCGTGATGCGGCCCGGCCTTCGGCAGCCCGAAGGGGTCCCGTTCGCCCTGCACCACCAGCGTCGGGACCTCGACGGCGTCCAATTCGCCCTGCCGGGATTTCTCCGGCTTTCCCGGCGGATGCTCGGGGAAGGCCAGGCAGAGCACCGCCACCGCCTGCCCCGCCGCGGCGGTCCGGCAGGCGACGCGGGCCCCGGACGACCGGCCGCCGAACACGATCGGCAGGTCGTCGAAGCGCTCTGAGATCTCGTCGGCGACGGTGAGCCAGGCGGTGTCGAGCTGGGTCGCGGGGGCGGGCGCCCGGCGGCCCGCCACCCGGTACGGCTGCTCGACGAGCGCGACGTGGACACCGGCCGCCTGCGCCGCGCGGGTGACCGCGACCAGGTCCTTCGCGCCGATCCCGCCGCCCGCGCCGTGGCCGAGCATCAGGACCGCGACCCCTTCTTCGGCACAGTGCAGCTCGGCCCGCGCGGGGCCGTAGGCGGTGTCGATCTCCAGTTTCGTCATGGGTTCGGCAGCTCGAAGAGCGCGCTGTCGGCGGCGGGTTCGACGCGGTCCAGCAGCTGCGGGCCGTTGTTGCGGACGTTGTTGACCAGGCTGGACACCGGCCGCAGCTCGATCGTGTCGACCAGGTCCACCGGGGGCGGGACGAGCAGTTCGGTGACGTCGGGCCGGTCGGGGTCGAGCCAGGTGTCCCACTTCTCGCGCGGCATCAGCAGCGGCATGCGGTGGTGGATGTCGGTGAGCCTGCCGACCGAGTCCGTGGTGATCACGGAGAAGGTGATCAGCGGATCGGCGTCCTTGTCGTCCTTCGGCCGCCAGGTCTCCCAGATCCCCGCGAACGCGAGCGATCCGTCACCCGGCCCGGTCATGAAGAAGGGCTGCTTCTCCTTGCCGTCGCGCCGCCACTCGTACCAGCCGTCGGCGGGGACCAGGCAGCGCCTCGCCGAGACCGCCTTCTTGAACGACGGCTTCTCCTTCGCCGTCTCGGCGCGCGTGTTGATCATCTTCGAGCCGACACCGGGGTCCTTCGCCCAGAACGGGACCAGGCCCCAGCGCATCATCCGCAGCGACCGGACGGCGGGTTCGTCTTCGAGCACCGCGCCGTCGGCGTCACGCGGATGCCGTTGCACGACGGTGGGCACGTCCTTGGTCGGCGCCACGTTGTGATCGGTCCGGATCCGGCCTTCGGCCAGGTCCACCGCGGCGAACTCGTCGATCAGCGCCGCCGGGTCCTTGGTGGCGGCATAACGCCCGCACATGCGAAAACCTCCCTAATCGACAGCCATCGTTACACGCCGGACAGACGATGGCGAGCAGCATGGGATCATTGTTCCGCGGTGTTCGAAGAGCAGGAGGCGGTTTGGCGGGCAAGGACTGGCGCAGGCTGGACGAATCCGACGTGCGGATCCGTCCCGGCAAGGGCACCAGGCCGCGCAGCAAACGCCGCCCCGAGCACGCGGACGCCTCCACCGCGATGGTCATCGGCAAGGACCGCGGCCGCTGGACCTGCGCGATCGACTCCGATCCGGACCGCGTCGTCACCGCGATGCGGGCCCGTGAGCTGGGCCGGGTCCCGGTCGTCGTCGGCGACACCGTCGGCATCGTCGGCGACGTGAGCGGGAAACCGGACACCCTCGCCCGCATCATCCGGGTGGACGAGCGCTCCAGCGTGCTGCGGCGGACCGCGGACGACACCGACCCCTTCGAACGAGTGGTGGTCGCCAACGCCGAGCAGCTGCTGATCGTGACCGCGCTGGCCGATCCTCCGCCGCGCACCGGATTCATCGACCGGTGTCTCGTCGCCTGTTACGCGGGCGGTCTCGAACCGGTCCTCTGCCTGACGAAGGCCGACCTCGCGAGCCCGGACGAACTCCTCGCCGGCTACGCGGGCCTCGACATCCCGGCGGTGGTGACCCGCCACGACGAGCATCCGGAGGAACTGACCGGGCGGCTCAAGGGCCGGGTCACCGCGCTGGTCGGGCATTCCGGGGTCGGGAAGTCCACTTTGGTCAATCGCCTGGTGCCCGACGCAGGACTGGCGACCGGCGTGGTCAGCGCGGTCGGCAAGGGCAGGCACACGTCCGTCGCGGCGGTCGCGCTCCCGCTCCCCGGCGGCGGCTGGGTGGTCGACACCCCCGGCGTCCGCTCGTTCGGGCTGGCGCATGTGACCGCCGACGACATCGTGCTCGCGTTCGAGGAATTCGCCGCCGCCGCCGAAGAGTGTCCGTCGGGCTGCGGCCATCTCGGACCGCCTTCGGACCCGGACTGCGCGCTCGACGACGTGGTCACAGATGGTGATGCCAGTCACGAACGACTGGAGTCTTTGCGCCGCCTTCTGGGTTCCCGAGCCGGGCATGACGACGATCGGTAACGTCGCCGACTACAGCGAGCTGATGGGCGGCTGACGCTGCCGCTCGCGCGTACCCCGACATTCGGACGGTGGAAATTCACGCGACAGGCACTACGGTGGTGGTACAGACCATTCACCCGAGGGAGTCCCATGCGTGCCACCGGATTCGCCGTCGTCTGTACCGCTCTCCTGCTCGTGGCCGGCTGTTCCGGCGAAGAGAAACCGGCGGCGCAACCGGTGAACGACGCGGCGCAGCTGGCCTCGGTCGCCGCCGCGGGCACGCAGAAGGCCCGTTCGTCCAAGATCTCGCTCGAAACCACCGCGGACGACGGCCGCAAGGTCGTGGTCACCAGTTCCGGGCTCTACGAGGGGCCGAACAGCAAGTTCTCCATGGTCGCCGAGGTCGCGGGCGAGAAACGGGACCTGATCTTCGCCGACGGCGTCCTCTACTACCACCTGTCGGACACGCAGGTCCAGGAACTCAAGACCGACAAGGAATGGGTCAAGATCACCGCCGACGGCAAGGACTCGCTCTCCACCGCCAACGGCGCGCTGATGACGAACGTCGTCGAGACGATGGATCCGACCCGGACGATCGAGCGGATCTCGAAGTCGGGCAAGGTCACCAAATCCGAGCAGGCCGACGTGAACGGCACGGCCGCCACGCGGTACGTCCTCGACCTCGGTGGCGCGCCCGCCGAGGTGTGGCTGGACGCCGAGCAGCGCCCGGTGCAGGTCAGCATGGGCAAGGCCACGGTCAAATACGACAGCTGGGCTTCGGACGTGGTGATCATCGCGCCGCCGCCCGAGGCGGTCGGCGACAGCCGCTGAGCCGTTCCCCCGATCGGGGCGTGGCCCTCGGCTGTGTTTCGCTTGGGTGCCCGCGATCGAAAGCAGGTCCTCATGCGGAGAACGGCCCTGTCCACCGTCGTGCTCGTACTCGGTGTGCTGCTCGCCGCCTGTGACGGCGACGCCGTCTCGTTCGCCGACGCCCGCGCGCTCGCCGACGGGGCCACGTCCGCCATGACCGGCAAGGCCGCGAAGTTCACCACCGACGTCACGGCGGGCACGATGCGGTCGAAGAGCCAGGGGCAGGCCAAGGTCGCGGGAACGGGTACCGCACTGGCCATGACCACGGACTTCCTCGGCGAGCCGATCGAACTCCGGCTGGTCGACAAGATCGTCTTCGCCAAGGTCCCCGAGACCGCCCGCGAGGAGGTGCCCGGCGGGAAACCGTGGGTCAAGGTCTCCCCCGATGGCGCCGACCCGTTCTCGCAGGTCGCCGGCGGCAGCATCGACCAGCTGGCGAAGCAGAACGATCCCGCCCGCGCGCTCGACCAGGTGCGGAAGGCGGGCACGGTCACCGGATCCGAGCACGGCGAACTCGACGGGATGTCCGCCGAGCGCTATCGCCTGGACGTCGACCTGGCCGCGCTGGGCGGTGACCTGCCCGCCGGTTTGTCGGCCGAGGCCGTCGCCGAGCTGCGGGGCAAGGTCGGAAAGCTCCCCATGGAGGTCTGGCTCGACGACGCGCGCTTGCCGCTGCAGATCGTGCTCGACCTCGCCCCCGTCCTCGCCGCTTCCGGGGCCCCGGACAGCGCGACCGCCAAGATCGTCACGCGTTACAGCGAGTGGGGCACGCAGGCCGACATCCAAGCGCCTCCGCCGGAGGAGATCGGGGAGATCCCGGCGGGCTGATCCGTCACGTTCCGCTCCCCCGTTGCGCGTGCAAGGACCGCATTCAGAGGACGAAACGCGAGGGAGGCTAGAGGAGTTCCAGCAGGAAAGGGAGCTCTTGGGGCGCGTACCAGGCGAGTTCGTGGTCCTCGGCGTCGCCGAGGGTGAACTCGGCGTCCGGGTCGCCGAGGTCGGCCTGGTCGATCACCGCGGCGGCGGCCTGCACGGACTCAGCGGCTTCGGCCGCGTCGACGTGGATCGCGGCGACGTCGGCGATCTTCACCGGCCCGGCCAGCCGCACGACGGCGGCGTCGAGATCCGGGCGCAGCGTGACCTCGTCGATGTCGGCCGAGATCACCACCCGCCGCGGCTCGGGCTTCTCCTCGGCCGCGATCAGCCGGAGCGACGCCCTGGCGGCGTCGAGCAGCGCGGCGTACTCGAGTTCTTCGTCGGATCCGCTGGCGTAGGACTCCCGCAGCGCCGGGGTCAGCGCGAATCCCGTGCCGCTGCGCGCGCGGAGCTCTCCGGCGGTTTCGAGCTCACGGAGCATCGCGATCGTCCCGGGTAGATAGACCCTCACCAGTGCGCACCCTTCAGCTCTTCCAACGATTCCTCGATCATCCCGGCGAGCACGTCCACATCGGACACGGCCTTGCGATCGCCGTTCAGTCCGAAGTAGACACCGCCGTGATACGAGGTGACCCCGATCGCCAGCGCCTGATTGCGCACCAGCGGCATGACCGGGAACATCTCCACCATCTTCGCCTGTCCCGCGTAGAGCGGCACCTGCGGGCCCGGCGAGTTCGTGATCAGCACGTTGAAAATACGTCCCGACATCGACCCGGCCACCCGCGCGCCGAGCGAATGCAGCGTCGGCGGGGCGAAACCGCCGACCGTCAGCAGCCCGCGCGCGGCGACCGAACGGCCCGAGTCGAGGTGGTCCGCCATCGCGTGACCGATGTGCTGCAGTCGCAGCACCGCGTTCGGCTCCCCGACCGGGAGATCGACCAGATAGGCGTCGACCTGGTTCCCGACCAGCGCCGGCGTCGAGTACTCGGCCGTCTCGGCGTCGCGGACGGCCATCGGCACCAGCGCGCGCACGGTGGTCGTCGCGGTCAGGTTCGAGCCGCGGGAGAGCAGCCATTCCCGCAGCGCGCCGGTGATCACCGCGACCACGACGTCGTTGACCGTGCCGCCGTGCGCGGCACGGACCTGGCGGAGATCCTCCAGCCGCGTGCGGACCCCGGCGAACATGCGGCCGCCGGAGGTGCGGACGTTGAGCGGCCCCGACGGCGCCGGATTCACCATGGTCTTGAGCGCCGAAGCGACATCTCCGACCGTTTCGGTGACCTTGCCCGCCATCGCGGTGGCGTCGTGGGCGATGGAGCGGACATTCTCCACCAGCTCCGTCGGCCGCTGCACGGTCTCGGCTACCGCGTCGAGGATCAGCTGCGTGCGGCTCGGTTCCCGGCGCGGATGCCAGGTGTCGTCGAACGGCTCCGGCTCCTGCGGGGTCGCGTCGAGGATCAGCTGCCCGATCTCGATGGTGCCGATCCCGTCCACGACCGACTGATGCGTCTTGGTCACCAGCGCGACGCGGTCACCCGCGAGCCCCTCGACGAAGTACGCCTCCCAGAGCGGCCTTCCCGGGTCGAGCCGCCGCGACATCAGCCGCGCCACCAGGTCGAACAGCTGGCCGTCGGAGCCCGGCTGGGGCAGCGCGGACCGCCGGACGTGATAGTTGAGGTCGAAGTCGACGTCGTCGACCCACACCGGCCGGGCGAGGTGACCGGGCACCTCCAGCACCCGCTGCCGGTAGCGCGGCAGGAACGCCAGGCGCTGCCCGATCAGGTCGAGCAGCCGCTCGTGGGTGAAGCCCTCGCGCGGTCGCTCGAAGATCGCCACGCCGCCGACGTGCATCGGGGTCGAGTGGTCTTCCACGTACAGGAACGAGGCGTCCAGCGCGGAGAGGCGGTCGGGCATGGGCCGATCCTTACACAGTGGGACACTCGCCGGTGTGGGTGATGAGTCGGTGATCTCGCCGAAAGACCGGTTCCTGACCGTGTACGGCCGCAAACCGGTGCTCGAGGCATTGGACGACGCGGCGCTCGAGGTGGACAAGGTGATCCTCGCCGACACCGTGCGCGGGCCGAACGCCGCCGAGATCGAGCGTGCCGCGAAAGCCGCCGGAGTGCCGGTGCAACGGGCGAGCGCGCATCGCGTCAAGGTGCTGGCGGGCAACGGCAAACAGGACCAGGGCGTGCTGGCCGACGTCGTCGCCCCGCGTATGCGATCGCTGCACGCGGCGCTGTCCGACGGCAGGCCGCCGTCGCGGGTGCTGCTGCTCGACGGCATCACCACCCCGGCGAACGTCGGGATGATCCTGCGCACGGCGACCGCCGCCGGGCTGGACGGGGTCGTGGTGCCGCGGCGCGGCGTCGCCGCCTTGGACCCGATGGTGGTCAAGGCTTCGGCCGGGGTCGCGTTCCGCGCACCGGTGCTGCGGTGCGGCAGCGCGCGCGAAGCGGCCGAGATGCTCACCGAAGCCGGCTACGGGATCTACGCGCTGGGCGCTTCGGCTCGCAGCTCGGTGTTCGACGTCGAACTGCCGCAGCGCGCGGCGTTCGTGCTGGGCGGGGAGACGAACGGCGTCGGCGCCGAGGTCGGCGAACTGGTGACCGAGTGGGTGTCGATCCCGATGCCCGGCGAAGTCGAGTCGCTGAACGTCTCGGCCGCCGCCGCGGTGCTGTCGTTCGAGCTGGTGCGCCGGGCTAAGGCTTCGGGAACAAGGCGCTGAGCTCGGTCAGCGTCTCCTCGACCGATGTGTGGTGCACTCCCGCCATGCCGGCCGCGACCGCCGCGCGGACGTTGTGCGCGGCGTCGTCGACGAACACGCACCGGTCGGCGGGCAAGTCGAGCAGCCCCGCGGTGAGCAGGTAGACCTCGCGTTCGGGTTTGGCCACGCCGACCTCGCCGGAGAAGACGAGCGCGTCGAAGAACGGGCCGAGTGACCGCTTGGCCTCGTCCGACGCACCGGGGGCGTTCGAGAGCAAGGCCGTTTTGACACCGCGCTCCCTGACCGAGCGCAGGAAGGCGTACAGCTCGTCCGCGCCCACGTCCGTGAGCACCCCGGCGTAGTCGACGACCAGCCCTTTCAGCACGCGCCCACCGTACACAAGCGATCACCGCCCGGTTCATCCTCTCGGGCGGTCCTTGTCTCGGCTTCGCCCGCCACGTGCCCCTTAGTTGCTGGGCGTGGCCGAGGGGGCCGCGGAGGGGGACTGCTCGATGAAGTCGTACGTACTGAGACGGCTCGAACCGTACGAACCGCCGTACCGGGTCGCCGACCGGCCCGACGGCCTGACGCACCGGGCGGCGGCGCCGGACAACCAGCTCGTGCTGGATCTGCCGCTGGCCGGGGAAAGCGTCGTGGAGGAACCACGGCCGTCACCGGACACCCCGGACGGCAGGCAGATCGGCAGGCTGCTGACCACCATCCTCGAAGCCTGTGACGGCCGCCGTCCGCCGGTCCAGGTGCGGCCGATCCTCGACCCGGCGCTCCACCACGCGTTGCTCGAAAGCGGCCTTCGTCGTCCGGCGGGCGGCTACCGGCCGAAGTCGGTCCACCTGGGTCACCCGGCGGACGGCGTCGTCGAAGCCTGCGCGACCGTCGAACAGAACGGACGCTGCCTCGCCTTGGCCGCCCGCTTCGAGCGGACGCCGTCGGGCTGGGTGTGCACCCGCTTCCATCTGCTGAAGCCACCGCGACGGGTCTCCGCGCTCGCGGCCTGATGCGCGTGAAGGCCCCCTTCCCTCGGCTGAGCCGAGGAAAGGGGCCTTCACGCGCTTGGAGCCGTTAGCGGCGCGGGCCCTTCTTGCCCTTCTTCTGGGAGGCGCGCTGCGCGGCGCGACGCTCCCGGCGGGTACCGCTCTGGTCGCCACCGGCGCTGCCGGCACTGTCCGAATGCGACTCGACGCCGCCGTCCTCGGACGGGCCCGACATGGTCAGCCCGGACTGCGAACCACCGCCGAGTCCCTTGCCCCGCAAGGCGGACGGCACGGACTTGGTGTCGGTCGCCGGACCCTGCGGCGGCGTCGGACGGGCGTGCCTGCCGTCGCCGTTCGCGGCCTGGCCGTTCCCGGAGCCGACTCCGGCGGGCAGCGCGGACGCGGACTCCGGCGCCGGGGTGGTGGGCTCGGCCTGCTCGACCTGGAGGTTGAACAGGAAGCCGACGGCCTCCTCCTTCAGCGACTCCAGCATCGCGCGGAACATGTCGTAGCCCTCGCGCTGGTACTCGATGACCGGGTCGCGCTGCGCCAGGGCACGCATGCCGATGCCCTCCTTGAGATAGTCCATCTCGTAGAGGTGCTCACGCCACTTGCGGTCGAGCACGGTGAGCATCACCTGACGCTCCAGGCTCCGCATCGCGCCTTCGCCGACCTTGCCGTCGATCTCGGCCTCGCGCTCGTCGTACGCGCGGTGGGCGTCTTCGAGCAGCGCCTCACGCAGCCTGTCGGCGTCGAGGTCGTCGTCCTCGGTGAGCTCTTCCCAGGTGACCTTGACCGGGTACAGCTGCTTCAGCGCCGTCCACAGCTTCTCGTGGTCCCAGTCCTCCGCGTAGCCCGAGGAGGTCTCCTCGGTGACGTACGCGTTGATGACGTCGACCAGCATGTGCTCGATCTGCTCGCGCAGATCCTCGCCTTCGAGGACGCGCAGACGCTCGGCGTAGATCACCTTGCGCTGCTCGTTCATGACCTCGTCGTACTTGAGGACGTTCTTGCGGATCTCCATGTTCTGCTGCTCGACCTGCGTCTGAGCGCTCTTGATCGCCTTGGAGACCATCTTGTGCTCGATCGGCACGTCGTCCGGCAGCCGCATGGTGGTCATGACCCGCTCGACCATCGTCGCGTTGAAGCGGCGCATGAGCTCGTCACCGAGCGAAAGGTAGAACCGGGACTCGCCCGGGTCACCCTGACGGCCGGAACGACCGCGGAGCTGGTTGTCGATCCGGCGGGACTCGTGCCGCTCGGTGCCGAGCACGTACAGCCCGCCGGCCTCGCGGACCTCCTCGGCCTCGGCCTTCGTGTCGGCCTGGACCTCTTCGAGCACCTTCGGCCACGCGGCCTCGTACTCCTCGGAGTGCTCCACCGGGTCGAGGCCGCGGGCGCGCAGCACCTCGTCGGCGATGATGTCCGGGTTGCCGCCGAGCACGATGTCGGTACCGCGGCCCGCCATGTTGGTGGCGACGGTGACCGCGCCCTTGCGCCCGGCGCGGGCGACGATCAGGGCCTCCCGGTCGTGGTGCTTGGCGTTGAGGACCTCGTGCGGGACACCCAGCTTGAGCAGCAGCTTCGACAGGTGCTCGGACTTCTCGACACTCGTGGTGCCGACCAGCACCGGCTGGCCCTTCTCGTGCCGCTCGGCGATGTCCTCGGCGACGGCCTCGAACTTGGCCTGCTCGGTCTTGTAGATCAGGTCGGCCTGGTCGGCGCGGACCATCGGCTTGTTCGTCGGGATCGGCACCACACCGAGCTTGTAGGTCTGGTGGAACTCGGCCGCCTCGGTCTCGGCGGTACCGGTCATGCCCGACAGCTTGTCGTAGAGCCGGAAGTAGTTCTGCAGCGTGATCGTGGCGAGCGTCTGGTTCTCGGCCTTGATCTCGACGCCTTCCTTGGCCTCGATCGCCTGGTGCATGCCCTCGTTGTAGCGGCGGCCGTGCAGGATGCGGCCGGTGAACTCGTCGACGATGAGGACCTCGCCGTCGCGGACGATGTAGTCCTTGTCGCGCTTGTAGAGCTCCTTGACCTTCAGCGCGTTGTTCAGGTAGCCGACCAGCGGCGTGTTCGCGGCCTCGTAGAGGTTGTCGATGCCCAGCTGGTCCTCGACGAAGGCGACACCCTTCTCGGTGACACCGACGGTGCGCTTGCGGATGTCCACCTCGTAGTGGATGTCCGGCTTCATCAGCGGCGTCATCCGGGCGAACTCGACGTACCAGCGCGAGGACTGGTCGGCCGGGCCGGAGATGATCAGCGGCGTCCGGGCCTCGTCGATGAGGATGGAGTCCACCTCGTCGACGATCGCGAAGTTGTGGCCGCGCTGCACGCAGTCCTCGAGGCTCCACGCCATGTTGTCGCGGAGGTAGTCGAAGCCGAACTCGTTGTTCGTGCCGTGCGTGATGTCGGCGGCGTACTGCTGGCGGCGGACCTCGGGCGTCTGGTCGGCCAGGATGACCCCGACCTCGAGGCCGAGGAAGCGGTGGATGCGGCCCATCCACTCGGCGTCACGTTTGGCGAGGTAGTCGTTCACCGTGATGACGTGCACGCCCTTGCCGGAGATGGCGTTCAGGTACGCGGGGAGGACCTGGGTCAGGGTCTTGCCCTCACCGGTCTTCATCTCCGAGACCTGGCCGAGGTGCAGCGCGGCGCCGCCCATCAGCTGGACGTCGTAGGGGCGCTGGCCGAGCACGCGCCAAGCCGCTTCCCTCGCCACCGCGAACGCCTCCGGCAGGAGGTCGTCGAGTGACTCGCCGTCCGCGTGCCGTTTACGGAACTCCTCGGTCTTGGCCCGCAGCGCGGTGTCCGAAAGTTCCTTGACGTCGTCTTCGAGGGTGTTGATGTGATCGGCGATGTTGCGCAGCCGCTTCACCATTTTGCCCTCGCCCGCGCGGAGCAGGCGGTTCAGCACCATCCGGTCGACCTCACTAGCTGATTGTGATCGCACCCGAGCCGGTCCCGGGCAATCTCGTCCGCGGCGGTGCCTGGTAACGCACCACCGTCCGCCCCCATCGTAGGGAACACCTCGGTGTTCGCGCACGCACCGTCTGTCGGTACCTGACGAGACGGGGGCGGGTCCCGCCTGATCCGGACATGACGGCGGCCCGCACGGGACGCGTGCGGGCCGCCGTCAGGGCAGTAGGGGCCGGCTAGCTGAGCCGGATGACGCCGTAGTCGAAGCCTCGCCTCCGGTAGACGACGCTCGGGCACCCGGCGTCGGAGTCGTTGAACAGGTAGAAGTCGTGACCGACCAGTTCCATCTCGTAGAGAGCCTGGTCGACCGTCATGGGCTCCGCGTCATGCTTCTTCTCGCGGACGACGCGACCGGGCTGGTGTTCGGTCACCCCGTCATCCCAGCGCTGCTGCTGGGGCATCTCGAACTCACCGCTCTCGACAGCGAAACCGTTGGCCATGGGTTCGGCCTCAGGCGCTTCGAGCACAGCGGTACCCGCCAGATGTCGGGTGTCGGTGGTCATTCCACCGGCGGCCGCCATCGAAGTCGCCTCGGCGACGGATTCCGGGCGGCTGCGGCCGTAGTGCACGCGCCGGCGGTCGTGTGTCTTCCGCAACCTGTTCTCGAGCTTGTTCAGTGCGGAATCCAGCGCTGCGTAGAAGTCGCCGGCACACGCTTCGGCGCGTACGGCGGGGCCACGGCCCTTACCGGTGATTTCGACGCGCTGGCAGTTCTTCGACTGCCGGCGATTGGGCTCGTGGAAGAGCTCCACGTCGTAACGGATGACCTTCTTGTCGTAGCGCTCTAGCCGGGCCAGCTTTTCGCTGACGAGTGCCCGATAGTGGTCGGGCACCTCCACGTTGCGGCCCTTAACGACGATGTCCATACACGACCTCCCTCGCTGAAATGACTGCGAGCTGTAGATGTGTTCACTAGGGCGCCGGTAATGCGGGGACGAAGCCCGGATCGCGGGCGGTGAGGGAACTCGGCATACGGCCACGACGTCTCGTGTCGGATGTCCGAGCGCGGACTCAGCGCGGCTCCGGCGCCAGGGACATGGGCTGGTCACCTCCCTGCCTGCCGGGATTGCTGATAGCGCTGCACGTTAGCTGCATCACGCCGCGAGCAACAGCCCCCGAGCCGGGGGATATCAGGACGTGAGACCTCGTCACCGCACGCGACGACGACGCTGTGGCCAGCGGGACAATCCGGCTTGTCGGGCGTCGTCCCCGTGATTTCTTTTCACGCGGACGGCGCAAGCCTTCGGACAGGAAAATGCGGAGGGTGCCCAGTGGGCCGTGCCCGGGGGAATCCGCCGCCACCCCGGTGGAGTGGCGGGCCGTCGGAGTGTTCCCCAGAAGGTCCCTCATATCCCGTCAACGCCCATGTACCCATTCCCGTTCCCGATCATTCATCACTCTTGTAGGTGACGCTCCGATCACCCGGCGGCGGCCAGCGCTACCACCGCGGAAACGTGAATTCCGCTTATGTCCAAAAAGCGCGTACAAGCGGCGGCGGTCGCTCCGGTTGTGATCACGTCGTCAAGAAGAACGACCTTCTCCGGGCAGTCTCCCGGGACCAGGCGAATACGGCCGTCGAGGTTCGCCGATCGCTGGATCCTGGTGAGCCCCACCGCATCACGGACACCGGCCCCGAGCTTGAGGACAGCTGCCACCGTCGCCGGCTTTCCCTTGTCCGCCAGTGCTTTCACGCATTCCTCGGCGATGCGCCGGACGTGCGGTCCACCCCGGACACGCGAGGCGGACCGTCGCGAAGGGACCGGGACAAGACACGGTTCCGGCTCCGGTTCGGGCAGGTGGACGAGGGCTTCGGCGACGGCCCGGCCGAAGGAGGGGGCGAGGTCGCGGCGGCCGCGTTCCTTGTACGCGAGGATCAGGCGACGGGCGTCGTCGGCGTAGGGGGCCAGGGCGTAGACGGGGACGAGACCGGCCGTCGGGCCGCGGATGATCTCGCTGAGCGAACCCCAGGCGGTCTGACAGGTCGCGCAACAGGGCGCGCCCGGTGCTCCGCAGGACGCGCAACGGGCGGGGATGAGGAGGTCCAGGAGTTTGGGCATGGGGCGAGTGTCGGCCGGGGCTCCGACAGTTCCGGGCGCCGCCGGGGTGTGACTGGTCCGGTTTGGACACTTTGCGGCGTCAGGGGGCCAGTGTTGAAAAAGTCAATCGTGGAGAAGGTCGCTTCGGGGCTCCTTCGCACGCCGGTTTCGGTCCGTGAAGGCCTCCTTGCCTACCCTCAAGGTAGTGAAGGAGGCCTTCACGGGCTTTCGCTCCGCTAGCGCCGCTAGGAAAGCTAGCGGTACTAAAGGTCCCTTGCTCCCCTTGGCGATGTCCTGAAGGCCACCTTCAGGACGCTGGACGTCTCAAAGGTGGCCTTCAGGGCATGACCTGCGCGCCCGAGCCCGAAACCTCAGCCCGGATAGAACGGGTCCGCATCGGTGACGGTGTGCGCCTGCGGCCGCCAGACCTCGCCCAGCTCGGAGGCGACCCACAGCCCACCCGCGTCCGCGACCAGGTTCTGCCTGCTCGGCGCCGCGGTGACGCCGTGCACCGGCGGGGTCAGGTTCGAGCCGCTGAAGGGGTCCATCCGCTGCCCGTCCAGCGGCACCTTGACCACCGGCAGCGAATTCGACGACGTCGCGACGATCAGGTGGTCCTGGGTCGCCCAGTCGACGTCGACGACGTCCTTGAGATCGCGTTCCTGCAGTTTCCGCGGCGCCCGCAGGGCCACCGAGTCCGCCGTCCGCACGATCGAGGCGACCACCAGCTGCCCGTTGACCACCGCGGCGAGCCGGGATCCGTCCCGCGAAAGGCGCAGTTCGGTGATCTGCCCCAGCCCGGTGAGCATGGTCGCGTCGACGCCGGCCTTCACCCAGCGGCCGTCCGCGGCCAGCGTGACCCGGGCGACGGTGTTGTGGTCGACCACCGTCCAGACCTCGCCGGAGACCCCGCCGCCGCCACGGGCGACCGGGCGCCAGGTGGGGCGGCTCAGGCTGCCGCCGAACAGGTCTACCGAAGCGAGGTCGTGTCCCAGGTCGCCGACCCGGAGCCATTGCCTGCCGTCGCGTTCTTCGACCACGGCGAGGCGTTTGCCGTCGACGGACTGCGCGGCGCTGACGACCTTGTACCCGCCGTTGCCCGCGGGCCCGCCGACCGGCTGCCCGTCGCCGAGCGACCGGACCCGCCCGTTCACGGTCATCAGGCCCAGCAGTTCCGAGTTGGGCGCGATGTCCACGTTGTAGTTGGGCAGTTCGCTGGAGCGCCAGTATTCGTGTTCCGGCACCAGCGCGGTGCCGTCGGCCAGCAGCCGGACCCGGCTCAGCGTCACCGTCTGCAGCGACAGGACGATCTGCGCGGCGATCAGGTTCCGGTCCACGAGGCTGGCCCCGCCGACGCCGGTCAGGTTGATGTCCAGTGTGCCGTCGTCCGTGCTGCGCACGTTGCTTTCGATGGTGACCTGGTCGCCGAGCAGGTCCTTGACCGCGCCCTTCAACCCCTCCGACGGGCCCTGCAGCACCAGGTCCATCACCCGGCCGGGCAATCCGGCCTGCGGTTTCGCCGCGACGTACCGGAGGTCGGGGACGAAGGCGCCGGAGTCCGGCGAGTAGAAGCTGATCGGCACCCGGAAGTAGTTGAGCGCGAAGTCCTCGTCGGTGACGGCGAGTTCCTGCGGCGGGTCCACGATCCGCCACTGGCCGTTCTGCTGCTTCCGCAGCTTGAACTGCTGCGAGTACTCGGCCTTCACCGGGAGGAACGCGCTGTCGGGGCTGAGGGTCCCGAGTTTGAACCCGCGGACGTTCACGACCTGCTCGTCCGGGTTCCCCGACGAAGACGACGTGTCGTAAACGGTGCCGAAGGTGTCGTCGATGATCGTCAGCCCCGGCGACGGCTTCCAGTTACGCCGGGCGTCGTCGTCGAGGTAGACGCGCGCGGCGGCGCTCGCCGTACCCGGCGCCGCCGAGTTGCGGATGAACTGGCGGGTGACGGTCAGCGGGTCGATCCCGGCCGCCGGTTCGGGGACGTCCGCCGGCGCCTGGCCGGGTTTGTCCCCGGACACGACGACGGGCTGGGATTCGAGCGGGATGTTCGCGCAGCCTGCGACCAGCAGGAACACCGCGAGCAGGACCAGCAGCCGTTTCACCGGCCGACCTCCTCGGGCTCGGCGAGGATCGCGTCGGGCGCGGGCCGGACTTCGAGCAGTCCGGACGACCCGTGCGTGTCGGTCGCCTTGTGATCGGGCGGGGGCAGGAGCAGCGGGCTCTCCCCCATCGGCGTGTCCTGGCGCCGCGGCAGCACGAGCCGGAAGCAGGCGCCGTGGCCGGGCTCGCCCCAGGCGTCGAGCACGCCGCCGTGCAGCCGGGCGTCCTCCTGGCTGATCGCGAGGCCGAGGCCGGTGCCGCCGGTCCGGCGGTTGCGGGACGGGTCGGCGCGCCAGAACCGGTTGAACACCAGTTCCGCCTCACCGGGCCGGAGCCCGACGCCGCGGTCCCGCACGGTGATGGCGACCGCGGTCTCGTTGACCGCCAGCGTCAGCACCACCGGATTCCCTTCGCTGTGGTCCACCGCGTTCGCCAGCAGGTTGCGCAGGATCCGCTCGACGCGGCGCGCGTCTACTTCGGCGGGTGCCTCCTCGTCCGGGAGGACCAGTTCGACCGAGCTTCCCGCGTTGCCCGCGATCACCCGGACCTGCTCGACGGCCCTGGTCGCGATCGGGCGGACGTCGATCAGCTCGGCCGAGAGCTCCTCGACACCGGCGTCCAGCCTGCTGATCTCCAGCAGATCGCCGAGCAGTGCCTCGAACCGGTCGAGTTCGTCGACCAGCAGTTCGGTGGAGCGGGCGAGCCCGGCCGGGAACTGCTCGCGCGACGCGTGCAGCACGTCGGCCGCCATCCGGACGGTGGTCAGCGGGGTGCGCAGTTCGTGCGAGACGTCGGAGGTGAACCGGCGCTGCAGCCCGCCGAACTCCTCCAGCTGGCGGATCTGCCGCTGGATGCTCGCGGCCATCTCGTTGTAGGACACGGCGAGTTTGGCCAGATCGTCCTCGCCGAGCACGGCGAGCCGCTGGTCGAGTTCCCCGCCCGCGAACTGTTCGGCCGCCGCGGCGGCCTGCCGGACCGGCCGGACCACCTGTCTGGTGACCAGGTTCGTGATCCCGGCGAGCAGGAGCAGCAGGACGAGCCCGCCGACGAGCAGCGTGTTCTGCACCGTCGAGACGGTGTTCTGCTCACTGGTGAGCGGGTACAGCAGGTAGAGCTGGAGCGGGTTGATCATCGTGCTCACCGGCGCGCCGACGATCAGATACGTCGTCTTGCCGCCGTCGGCCTCGGTGACCGTGTGGGTCAGGTAGCTGAGCTGCTCGGTCTCGACGAACTGGCGCAGCCGCACCGGCACCCGGTCGTAAGGACCGGCGGCCACCGGTTTGCTGGACTGGTCGCGGCCGCCCGCGGCCAGCACCGGCTCGAAGGTGCCCGCCGTCGATCCTGCGCCGTCCTGAGAGGACGTCGTGCTGGAGATCTTCTTCAGCGCGTTGCTCATCCGCGCGGTGAGCGCTTCCGGGCTTTCGGTGCCGACACCGACCAGCTCGGCGGCCGCGGTCTCGACGACCGCCCTGGTCTGGGCGATCGCCGCGTTCTGCTTGGTCTCGACCAGCCGATCGGTGATCTGGTTCTGCAGCACCATGCCCAGCACGAACACCACGGCCGACGACAGCGCCAGCGTGGACACGGTGACCCGGAACTGCAGCGAATACCGCCACAGTTCGTTGAACGACACGATCTTGCGGCGCACGAAAACCACGATGCGCCGGAACTGGCGCATCGTGGTCTGGGCGAGCCTTCGCAAGCGTCCGGTCATGGGGTGATCACGGCGGGCCGGCCTTGTACCCGACACCGCGAACGGTCAACACCACCTCGGGGTGCTCCGGGTCCTTCTCCACCTTCGACCGCAGCCGCTGGACGTGGACGTTCACCAGCCGGGTGTCGGCGGCGTGGCGGTAGCCCCACACCTGCTCGAGGAGCACCTCGCGGGTGAACACCTGACGCGGTTTGCGGGCGAGCGCGACGAGGAGGTCGAACTCGAGCGGGGTCAGCGGGATGGCCTTGCCCTCCCGCGTCACCTCGTGGCCGGGGACGTCGATCGCTAGGTCGCCGATCGTCAGCGACTCGGCGGGCTCGGCCTCGGTGCGGCGCATCCGGGCACGGACGCGGGCCACGAGTTCCTTCGGCTTGAAGGGCTTGACCACGTAGTCGTCGGCCCCCGACTCGAGCCCGAGGACGATGTCCACGGTGTCGCTCTTGGCGGTGAGCATCACGATCGGCACGCCGGATTCGGCCCGGATCGCCTTGCAGACGTCGATGCCGTTCATGCCGGGCAGCATGAGGTCGAGGAGGACCAGGTCCGGTTTCAGCTCACGAAGCGCGGGCAGCGCCCGTGAGCCGTCGGCCACGACGGCTGTGTCGAACCCCTCCCCACGCAGCACGATGGTGAGCATCTCCGCGAGAGCAGGGTCGTCGTCGACGACCAGAACACGTGCCTTCATAAACCTATGTTCGCACTAGTTTCCCCACGCGGGCGCGCGACCCGGCGATGTGACCACCAGAAAGATCATCGAATCGGGCAAATTGCTCCATCCGAGTAGGGTCTTCGGGCCCTAGAGACCGCGGCGGAGCCTGGTGAACGGCCTCGGGGAGTCGATCGCGAAGACACCGGTCAGCACATCGCCGCGGTGATAGGTCGCGACGAAGCGCTTCGAAGCCACGTCACCTTCGGCGATCCGCACGTCTTCCGTGGCCACTCCGGCGAATTGGAGCCGCCGTCCGTACTGATCGGACCAAAAGTAACCATGTCGTGCGAAATGCGTGACGGTCGAGCCGGCGAGCAGGTTCGCGACCGCGACGCCCGGCTGTTCCCCGGCCGCCGTCCAATGCTCGGCACGGACGCGTACGCCACGCAGCGGGCAGCGGTACCGCGCGACGTCACCCACCGCGATCACTCGGGGATTCGCTGTGACACAGCCGGAATCGACCAGCACCCCGTCGTCGACCGCGAGCCCGGAGCCGGTCAGCCATCCGGTGGCCGGCCGCGCCCCCACTCCGGCGACGACGAGATCGGCGCGGATCTCCCGGCCGTCGGCGAGCCGTACACCGGTGACCCGGCCGGTCCCGGTGAACCCGGCGACGGGGACGCCCGTGATCAGCCGGACGTCGTTCTCGGCGTGCAGTTCCCCGCACACCGCGCCCATCCGCGCGCCGAGGACGGGAGCGAGCGGCACGGGCATCGCCTCGATCACGGTCACTTCGTGGCCGAGCAGGCGGCACGCGGACGCGACTTCCGCGCCGATGAATCCCGCGCCGATGACGACGACCGCGGACGGCCCGGCCGCGAGAGCCTGTTTCAGGGCGACCGCGTCTTCGAGCGTTCGCAAGGTGTGCACGCCGTCCAGATTCCTTGCCGCGTCCAGGGTTCTGGGCACCGCACCGGTCGCGATGACGTAACCGTCGGCGGCGATCGTGGTGCCGTCGCCGAGTGTCACGCCCTCGCGGCCGAGCTTTTCGGCGCGGACGCCGAGGTGCCATTCGGCGGCCAGCGCGTCGAGGTCGTCCTGCCCGGCGAGCGCGATGTCGTCGGCGGAAACCTTGCCCAGCAAGAAATCCTTCGACAACGGCGGCCGGTCGTACGGCGCTTCGGCGCCGATCATCACCAGGCGCCCATCGAAACCTTGGGCGCGCAATTCCTGTGCCGCGCGGAGCCCCGCCAGGGAGGTGCCGACGACGGCGACGGTTCTCAAGCGACGTCCTGCCGCACCTCGGTGTCCACGTAGATCACCCCGTCGGCGACCACGACCGGGTACGTGCGCACGGCGTTCTTGGCGGGCAGGCAGTCCGGCGCACCGGTCCGCAGATCGAACCGCGCGGCGTGCAGCGGGCATTCGACGTAGCAGCCTTCGATCCAGCCGTCGGCGAGCGACGCGTCCTGATGGCTGCAGGTGTCGTCGAGGGCGTAATACGCGCCCTCGGAATGGAAGACCGAGACGGGCACAGGGCCCGCCAAGCGGACGGCTTCGCCTTCGGGCAGTTCGGAGACGGAGCAGGCACGGATCATCGGGGCCTCCGGGGAAAGGACCGACGGTTGTTGATGTTGCGTATTACGAGACGGGACGTGCTCTGCGCAACAATCACCCCCGAGGGGCCGGTGCGTCAAGGGATTCGCCCACTCAGCCGAGCGGATCCGGGCCAAACGGCTACTGTTGCGTCATGCGGAACCAGGACGCGGGGAACGCAACATCCAGCCAGGTGCAGTCCGTCGACCGCGCGATCAGCGTGCTGGAACTGCTGGCACGCAACGGGGAAACGGGGATCACCGAGATCGCGGGCGAGCTCGGCGTGCACAAGTCGACGGCCTCCCGCCTGCTGAGCGTCCTGGAGAACCGCGGCCTCGTCGAGCAGCTCGGCGAACGGGGCAAATACGCGATCGGGTTCGGCGTCGTCCGGCTCGCCGGCGCCGCCACCGGCCGGATGGACCTGGCGAAACTGGGCAGGCAGACCTGCCAGGGCCTGGCGGAGACGCTCGGCGAGACGGTCAACATCGCGATCGCCGACGACGGCGTCGCGATCAACGTCAGCCAGGCCCGCGGCTCGGCCGCGATCACCACGCAGAACTGGACCGGGCAGCGCACGCCCCTGCACGCGACGTCCAGCGGAAAGGTGCTGCTCGCGTACATGGGCGACGTCGAGCGCAAACGCTTGCTCCGGCGGAAACTCGAACAGTTCACACCGCGGACCACGGTCGATCCGGACGAGTTGACCGCGGAGCTGGAGCGGGTCGCCGAGGACGGGTACGCGGCCTGTTTCGAGGAGCTGGAGCTGGGGATGCACGCCGTCGCGGTGCCGGTGCACGGGCCAGGCGGCGACGTCGTCGCGGCGATGAGCGCTTCGGGCCCGTCGTACCGGCTTTCGAAACAGCGGGTGCGGCAGATCGTGCGACCGCTGACCGAGGCGTCGGCTGATCTTTCGGCGCAGCTGGGGTACTTCGCCGACTGAAGAGGCCGACCTTTTCGGGCTCTTGACAGCGCGCCCGCCGGTGCCGCACTTTGTTGCTGAAGACGGAACAACGTGCCTCATCCGCAACAGCGCCTGTCACCCCGATGCCTGATCGTCCTTTGTGGACTTTCCGGGCAGGCAGGAGGTACCCCTCACCATGCCCCCCGTACCCCGCGTCGTCGTGATCGGCGCCGGCATCGTCGGCTGCGCGCTCGCCGACGAACTCACCGAACGCGGCTGGACCGACGTCACCGTGCTGGAGCAGGGCGACCTGTTCGCCACCGGCGGGTCGACCTCGCACGCGCCCGGTCTGGTCTTCCAGACCAACGCCTGCCGCACGATGACCGAGTTCGCCCGCTACACCGTCGCCAAATACGGCACGCTCGACCTCGACGGGAACCCTTGTTTCCGCCCGGTCGGCGGGCTGGAGGTGGCCACGACGCCGGAACGGCTCGCCGACCTGGCGCGGCGGCACGGCTGGGCCACCGCGTCGGGGGTCGAAAGCAGGTTGATCGATCCCGGCGAATGCGCGACGCTGCATCCGTTGCTCGATCCGGCCAAGGTGCTCGGCGGATTCCACATCCCCTCCGACGGTTTGGCCCATCCCCTCCGGGCGGCCGAGGCACAGGCCCGCCGTGCGATCGGGCGCGGCGCGAAATTCCTCGCGCGGCAGAAGGTCGTCGGCGTCGAACGGTCGGCAGGCCGGGTCACCGGCGTGACCACCGAGACCGGGAGCTTCCGCGCGGACATCGTGCTCTCGTGCGCCGGGATGTGGGGGCCGGTGCTCGGCGAACTGGTGGACCTCACGATCCCGCTGGTGCCGATGGCGCATCAGTACGCGCGCACCAGTCCCCTGCCGTCACTCGCCGGCGTGACCGAGGAGGCCACGAGGCCGATCCTGCGGCATCAGGACGCCGACCTGTACTTCCGCGAGCACGTCGACCGGATCGGCATCGGCGCGTACGGTCACCGGCCGATGCCGTTGCCCGCCAAGGAAATCGGCTCCGGCGAGGGAATGCCCTCGGAGCTGACGTTCACCCCTGCGGACTTCGAAGCGTCGTGGGCCGCCGCCGTCGACCTGCTGCCTTCACTCGGCGAAACCAAGGTCGAGGAGGGCATCAACGGTCTGTTCTCCTTCACCCCGGACGGCATGCCGCTGCTGGGCGAACACCCCGGCCTCGACGGGTTCTGGGTCGCCGAAGCGGTCTGGATCACGCATTCGGCCGGGGTCGCGCGCGCCATGGCGCAATGGCTGGTCGACGGCAGGTCCGAAACGGATCTGCACGGTTGCGATCTCGCGCGGTTCGAGCGGGTGCAACTGGCGCCGGACCACGTCATGAAACGGAGCTGCCAGAGCTTCGTCGAGGTCTACGACATAGTCCATCCCTTGCAGCCCATGGAAGAACCACGGCCGCTGCGGACGAGTCCCTTCTACGAACGGCAAGCCGAACTCGGCGCGTTCTTCCTCGAAGCGGGCGGCTGGGAACGTCCGCACTGGTACGAGGCGAACGCGAACCTGCCCGAGGTCGACCGCGTCCCCGCGCGCAACGACTGGGCCGCGCGGTACTGGTCGCCGATCGGCGGCGCCGAGGCGCTGGTCGCGCGGCAGCGGGTCGCGATGTTCGACATGACGTCGTTGAAACGGGTGGAGGTCACCGGCCCCGGCGCGCTGCCGTTCCTGCAGACGATGACCACGAACCAGCTCGGCAAGAAACCCGGCTCGGTCACCTACACCCTGCTGCTCGACGAAGACGGCGGCGTGCGCAGCGATCTGACCGTCGCCCGGCTCGGCGCCGAACGGTTTCAGGTCGGTGTCAACAGCGCCATCGACATCGACTGGCTCCGGCGGCATCTCCCCGGCGACGGCGCCGCGCAGATCCACGAGACCACCCCGGGCACCTGCTGTATCGGGCTCTGGGGCCCGCTCGCGAGAGCCGTACTGCAACCACTGTCCACAACGGACTTCTCGCATCAGGCCATGGGCTACTTCAAGACGAAACAGGCGTACGTCGGCCATGTGCCGGTGACCGCGATGCGACTGTCCTATGTGGGCGAACTCGGCTGGGAGCTGTACACGAGCGCCGACCTCGGCCGCGAACTCTGGGACACGATCTGGGAGGCGGGGCAGGCGCACGGGATCATCGCCGCCGGACGGGACGCCTTCTCCAGTATGCGGCTGGAGAAGGGATATCGGCTGTGGGGCACGGATGTCACCACCGAGCACGATCCCTACGAGGCCGGTCTCGGTTTCGCCGTGCGGATGGACAAGGGCTACTTCATCGGCCGTGACGCGCTGGCAGGCCGTTCCGAGGAAACGGTGACCAGGAAGCTGACCTGCCTCACCGTCGACGATCCGTACTCCGTCGTGCTCGGCAAGGAACCGGTGTTCGCCGACGGCCGTCCCGCGGGATATGTCACGAGCGCCGCGTACGGCTACACCGTCGGCAAGAACATCGCCTACGCCTGGCTTCCGGTCGAGTTCGCCCAGCCGGGAACGCCGCTGGAGATCGAGTACTTCGGCGAGCGCATCCCCGCCGTCGTCGCGAACGAGCCCTTGTTCGATCCCGCCATGGCCCGGATCAGGAGTGCCGCATGAATCACTACGACGTCATCGTCATCGGCCTCGGCGGGATGGGCAGCGCCGCGGCGTACCGGCTCGTCCGGCGGGGACAGCGCGTGCTGGGCATCGACCGGTTCGCGCCCGTGCACAACCTCGGGTCCAGCCACGGCGGCTCGCGGATCACCCGGCAGGCGTACTTCGAGGATCCCGCATACGTCCCGCTCCTGCTGCGGGCGCACGAACTGTGGGAGGGCGTCGAACGCGATTCCGGGCGGAAGATCTTCACCCGCTGCGGCGGGATCATGCTCGGCGGTCCCGATTCGCGGACGGTGTCGGGCAGCCTCGCCAGCGCCCGGACCTGGGATCTGCCGCACGAACTCCTCGACGCGGCCGAGATCCGCCGCCGGTTCCCGACGATGAAACCGGCGGACCACGAAATCGCGCTGTACGAGGAGAACGCCGGCTTCGTGGTGCCGGAAGGCAGTGTGGCGGCGCATCTCCAGCTCGCCGCGCGGGCCGGGGCGGACCTGCACCACGAGGAGGAGGTCCTTTCCTGGCGGGAGACGTCCACCGGGGTCCGGGTGGGCACGTCGCAGAACTTCTACACCGCCGAGCAGCTGGTGATCTGCCCCGGCGCTTGGGCACCGGGCCTGCTCACCGAACTCGGCATCGAGTTCACCATCGAACGCCAGGTCCAGTACTGGTTCGCACCGTCGGGCGGGGTCGCGCCGTTCCGCGCCGAACGGCATCCGATCTACGTCTGGGAAGGCGAAGGCGGCCGCCAGTTCTACGGTTTCCCCTCCCACGACGACGCCGGAAGCGTGAAGGTCGCGTTCTTCCGCGGCGGCGAGCCCTGTACGCCCGAGACCATCGACCGGACGGTGCACGCCGGAGAGGTCGCCGAGATCTCGGAGTTCGTCGGGCGGAAGATGCCGGCACTGCCCGGCACGTTCCTGCGCGGGGCGACCTGCATGTACACCAACACGCCCGACGAGCATTTCGTCATCTCCCGCCATCCCGAGCACGAGCGGGTGGTGGTCGCCTGCGGCTTCTCCGGGCACGGCTTCAAATTCGTCCCGGTGGTCGGTGAGATACTCGCCGACCTGGTCGTGGACGGCACCACCGCGCAGCCGATCGGCCTGTTCGACCCCGCCCGGTTCGCCGGAGTCGCGAGATGACCAGTCTCATCCCGACGCTGGGCGGCGGCTACTACACCGACGCCGCGATCTTCGCGGCCGAGCAGGAGAAGATCTTCGAACGCCGGTGGTTCTGCGTGGTCCGGTCGGCGGATCTGCCGTCGGCCGGTGACTTCCGGACCGTCCAGGTAGGACGGGAGAGCGTGCTCGTCAGCCGAGGCCGGGACGGCGGGCTGCGGGCGTTCCTCTACGTCTGCCGCCATCGTGGCGCGCGGCTGTGCACGGAGGAAGCCGGCACGGTGAAACGCGCGTTCCAGTGTCCGTACCACGCGTGGACGTACGGGCTCGACGGCAAGCTGATCGCGGCGCCGAATCTGGCGAACCTCCCCGATATCGACCGGGCCGAGTACGGGCTGCACACCGTGCACCTTCGGGAGTGGCTGGGGTACGCGTGGGTCTGCCTCGCCGCGGACCCGCCGTCGTTCGAGGCCGACGTCGAAGGCGCGGTGCGCGAACGGCTGGGCGATCTGGAGTCGATCGAGCGGTACCGCCTCGACAAGCTGTCGGTCGGGCGCCGGATCACCTACGACGTCAAGGCGAACTGGAAACTGATCGTCGAGAACTTCATGGAGTGCTACCACTGCGCGACCATCCATCCGGAGCTGACCGAGGTACTGCCGGAGTTCGCCGACGGGTACGCGGCGCAGTACTACGTCGGCCACGGCGCCGAGTTCGGCGAGGACGTGGAGGGGTTCACCATCGACGGCCGTTCGGGCTTCGACCGGCTCGACGGTGTCGCGAACGACCAGGACAGGCGATACTACGCGATCACCATCCGGCCGCAGGTGTTCGTGAACCTGGTGCCGGACCACGTGATCTTCCACCGGATGTACCCGCTCGCGCCGGACCGCACGGTCGTCGAATGCGACTGGCTCTATTCGGAGGAGGTCGTGGCGTCAGGGCGGGACGTGTCACGGTCGGTGGAGCTGTTCCACCGCGTCAACGAGCAGGATTTCAACGCCTGCGAACGCTGCCAGCCCGCGATGGCGTCCCGCGCCTACCGCGGCGGCGGCGTGCTGATGCCCTCGGAACACCACATCGGCGAGTTCCACACCTGGCTACTCACGCATTTAGAGGCCACGCATTTAGAGGACGAAATGCGGTAGTTGCACGCGCAAGGACCGCATTCAGAGGACTAAGTGCGGAGGAGGGCGGTCGCGAGGGCGGGGGTGTCGACACCGGCGACGCCGTCGAGAACGTGCCAGGGCGCGAGCCAGTCCGTCGCGGCGAGTTCGTCGTAGACCACCGAGCACCGCTTCTGGAGCGCGTCGTCGGTCTCGAAGGAATCCCGCGCGCGGTCGGCGTCGGTCTCCGCGCGGCGCTGCGCGCGGTCGGCGGCGACGTCGGCGGTGACCCGGAGCAGCAGATGCGCGACGGGCACCGGCAGACCGAACCGGTCGATCTCCAGTTCCTTGAGCCAGCGCACGAACTCGCCGTCCGCGCCCTGATGGAGGCGGGCGGCGCCGTACGCGGCGTTCGACGCGACGTACCGATCGAGCAGCACGACGTCGTGATCGCCGAGCCGCGCGCGGATCTCGTCGGCCGCGCCGCGACGGTCGAGCGCGTAGAGCATCGCCATGCCGTAGACGGAGTCGGCGAGGTCGCCGTGGCCGCGGTGCAGCGCTTCCTTCACGAGGTCGGCGTGCACGCTCGCGCCGTAGCGCGGGAACGCGATGGACGTGACGCTCGCCCCGGCCGCGTTCAGCGCGCCGGTCAGCGCGTCGGCGAGCGTGCGCTTGCCCGCGCCGTCCAGACCTTCGATCACCACGAGTCGTCCCACGGGCCAAGAATATGACCAGCACCGCGAAGCGGTTCCATTGAGGGCGGTGGCGGGGGCATGGATGGATAAAGTGCCGTGGTCGACCGGCGGGCCAGACGGGTCAGCTCACGTCCGGCCCACCGGTCCGCTAGGGGACGCGCCTCTTCGAGTGCAGGAAGAAGCCGGCGACACCGATGAGGAGCAAGCCGCCGAAGATCAGCAGCGGGACGAAGCCGGTGTCCTGCGCGTCGGGCGCGGGGCCGCCGTCGCCGCGGGGCATCACTTGGGCGTTGTAACCGCCGGCCTTGCCCTCCTGGGCGTACGGCGAGCTCGCGAGCATGTCGCCGTAGCGGCCCGAGACGGTCTTCTGATACTCCGCGAGGGTGGCCGACGTGCCCGTCGCCGAGCCGCTGGCACCGGAGTCGAGCAGCGTCACCTGGCCGTCGCGCAGCGCGTACCAGGCGTCGACCTGGGGTTCGTGGAGCAGCGTCGCACCGGCGGGCAACCGACGCGCCAGCGCGCTTTCCCGGTCGCCCGACGCGATGTTGCCGACGCGCCAGGCGCCGTCGTCGCCGCGGACCGACCACACGGTCGCGGTCTGCCCGTCGGAGGCCGTCACCGGCACCGCCACGTAGGCGAGCCGTCCGGCGATCGCGCCGTCACCGGCGACGAAATCCCTCGAAAGCTCGTAAACCGGGAAGGATTCGTCGATGACGCTGACCGACGGCGCGTGGCTCGAACCACCCATCTGCGTGAAGAAGCGGCCGAGCTCCGCACGGAGCGTGGGGTCGTCGGCAGCCGCCTTCGCGGCCGCGAGATCTTCACCCGACAGGTGATCCGCGCGCGCTCCGGGCGCCGAGACCAGCAGCGCGACCGCGACCAGCCCGGCCAGCCCGAGGAACCGCCGCGCGCTCATCGCCGGATCCCGGTGAGCGTGTGGGTCCAGGTGAAGGACTTGTTGGCCGAGTAGAAGTCGTAGGTCGACCAGTTGTACCGGTTGCCGGTGGGCAGTGGATCCCCCCACGAGACCCACTTCCGGCCGGCGTCCGCGCCGTAGAGGACGTGCATGTGGCCGCCGCCCGAGGCCCAGCCGACCCGCGTCTGGACGGGTTTGCCGTCGCCGGTCTGCGCCTGGACGGCGGCGAAGGGGATGCGGCCCTTGACGTAGTTCCCCGGGGCCGAGAAGCCGAGCTTGCCGAACGCGCGCCGGACGTCGCCCAGCGTTCCGGGCTTGTCGGCGCACTCCCGGCGTCGCTCGTCGTGGGCGATCCGGCAGAATTCGTTCTGGGTGAGGGCCACGCCGTGGTGCGCCGCGATGGTGTTGCCGGAAGCCACCCAGCACCACTGGGACTTCTCCTGCGCCTGCATGGCGATGGGGTGCTGGCGGGCAGGCGGCGACGGCAGCGCGCTCGCCGGGGTCTGGATCGCCAGCCACGCCACGAGACTCGCGGCGCCGGCGGCGCAAACCCTCCTCGAGAACACAGGCACGACGGGCCTCCTGGTCACCATGGCGAACCAATGTGGTCACAACGGTGAACAGCAGGCTCACACTGAGCAAGATGGGCACTCGGCGGAACGGACCGTTCCGGGGCGTTTCCACACCCCGGAACGGTCACTCTTCCGGGGTCAACAACCCCGAACGGGGGACGTAGTGTTCACAGTGCGCTGCTAACGTGAACGTTCCGCGGTGTTCACGCTCAGCGCACACACTGGTCTGGTGAAGGGACGAGCGGTGACACGAGACGGTGCTGATACGTCCTCGGCGGGAAGGCTTGCCTCGGACGTGGACACCCCGACGATCATCGACGGCACGCGCCGTCAACCGCTCGAAGCCTTGCCCAAGGAACTCGTCGAGGCACTCCGCAGCGGCGAATTCCACCACGCGCTCCGCCAGGCGATCGCCTATCGCGGCCTGTCGCTGGCCCGGCTCCGTGCCCACCTGGGGCTCCGCGGTGTCCAAATCGGACAGTCGACGTTGAGCTACTGGCAGCGCGGATTGCGCCAGCCGGAGGTACCCAAGGCGCTCCCGGCCGTGCGTGCGCTGGAATCGGTGCTGCAGCTGCCGGCGGACGCGCTCGTGGTGCTGATCGGACCGCGGACGGCCCGGGCTCGCGGGCACCAGATGGCCGCGTCGTTCCACGACATCCGGTCCGGCGACATGGGCTCGATCGTCGACCAGCTGCTGGCCGAGCTGGGCGCGTACCCGTCTTCCAACCGGTACAACGCCGACCTCGAGATGCTCGCGGTGCACGACACGATCACCTTCGACGCCGCGCACCGGCAGGTCGGCCTCCAGACGCGGCTGGTGTGCCGGGCCCGGCGGCACGGCCCGGACCGGTACGTCACCGTCTACAACGGCGACCCCGGCTGCAACATCGGCGACGTCGAGCTGATCACCGCCGAGGGCTGCCGCGTCGGCCGGATCCGGCGCAACGCCGAAGCCGAAACGATGGCCACCGAGCTGCTCTTCGACCGGAAACTCGCCGAGGGCGAGATCCACGTGTTCTGCTTCGAGGTCCGCGACGACTCCGGCACCGCTTCGCCCGGCTACTTCCGGATGCTGCGGGACCAGTGCGCCAGCTACCTGGTGCAGCTGAAGTTCGCGCTCGGCGCGCTGCCCGCCCGCTGCACCCGGCAATTCCGGACGCGTGACGACGCCGTGCCCGTCGAGTCCGAAGAGCTGCCACTCGACATGGGCGGGGTGACCAGCGGTTTCTTCAGTGACGCCGGTCCGGGGCTGGCCGGCATCGAGGTGGAGTGGCAGTAGCGTCCCCATGCAATGAAAGGTCCTTTCCTCGCAAAATTTGCCAGGAAAGGACCTTTCATTGCAGCGGTCAGTACCGGTAGTGGTCGGTCTTGAACGGACCTTCGACGTCCACGTCGATGTACTCCGCCTGCTCCTTGGTCAGCTTCGTGAGCTCACCGCCGAGCGCGTCGAGGTGGATCTTCGCGACCTTCTCGTCGAGCTTCTTCGGGAGGCGGAAGACCTCCTTGTCGTACTCCTCGTGCTTGGTGAACAGCTCGATCTGCGCGATCACCTGGTTGGAGAAGCTGTTCGACATCACGAACGACGGGTGCCCGGTCGCGTTGCCCAGGTTCAGCAGGCGGCCCTCGGACAGCACGATGATGCTCTTGCCGTCCGGGAACACCCACTCGTCGACCTGCGGCTTGATGTTGATGCGCCGGATGCCCGGATAACGCTGCAGGCCCGCCATGTCGAGCTCGTTGTCGAAGTGGCCGATGTTGCCCAGGATCGCCTGGTGCTTCATGCGCGCCATGTGCTCGACGAGCACGACGTCCTTGTTCCCGGTGGTCGTGATGATGATGTCGGCCTCGCCGAGGACGTTCTCCAGCTTCTTGACCTGGTAGCCGTCCATCGCCGCCTGCAGCGCGCAGATCGGGTCGATCTCGGTGACGATCACCCGCGCGCCCTGGCCGCGCAGCGATTCCGCGGCGCCCTTGCCGACGTCGCCGTAACCGCAGACGACCGCGACCTTGCCGCCGATGAGGACGTCGGTGCCGCGGTTGATGCCGTCGATCAGCGAATGGCGGATGCCGTAGCGGTTGTCGAACTTCGACTTGGTCACCGCGTCGTTCACGTTGATCGCCGGGAACAGCAGCTCACCGGCGGCGGCGAGCTGGTAGAGCCGCAACACGCCGGTGGTGGTCTCCTCGGTGACCCCGCGGACGCCTTCGCCGATCTTGGTCCATTTGCCGGTGTCGGCGGCGACCGAGGCCCGAAGCAGTTCGAGGAACACGCGGAACTCGTCGGAAGTGTCCTCGTCCGGCGTGGGCACCACACCGGCCTTCTCGTACTCGGTTCCCTTGTGCACCAGCATGGTGGCGTCGCCGCCGTCGTCGAGGATCATGTTGGGACCTTCGCCGTCCCAGGTCAGCATCCGCTCGGTGCACCACCAGTACTCCTCCAGCGACTCGCCCTTCCAGGCGAACACCGGGACACCCTTGGGTTCCTCGGGGGTGCCGTGCGGGCCGACGACGATCGCCGCGGCGGCGTGGTCCTGGGTGGAGAAGATGTTGCAGGAGGCCCAGCGCACCTCGGCACCCAGCGCGACGAGGGTTTCGATCAGCACCGCGGTCTGTACGGTCATGTGCAGCGAGCCCGAAACGCGGGCTCCCCGCAAGGGATACACCTCGGCGTATTCGCGGCGCAGCGCCATCAGGCCCGGCATCTCGTGCTCGGCGAGGCGGATCTCCTTGCGGCCGAACTCGGCGGCCTCGAGATCGGCGACGGCGAACTCGATGCCGTTGCGGGTGTCGTGCCGCTTGGCAACGCTTTCGGGGGTCATATGCGCGCTTCCTCCAAGGTTGGATGACATCTGAACAGTACCGTTGTCGGTTCAGTCCCCACTGGAACGGTTTGGAGGCTTCACCGTGGTCATGCCGGGTCCCGATACCCGCGTCGTCGAAATACGCGTACCCGGGCTAGTGGGCACGAGCGGTGAAAGCCTGCTGGATTCGACGTCGGTGGTCGACGTCGCGGGCGACGGCGTCGGCAGGCTGATCCGGCCGTCGGACCGGCTGCGCCGTCCCGCTCCCGGTCCGGTGCTGCCCGCGCTCGGCCGTTCGATCCCGCGCATCCTCGAAGGCTACCTGTGGAGCGGCATGACCTCCGGTGGCGCGGCGAAGGCGACCTGGGCGCTGCTGTTCCCGTTCTCGCTGGCGAACGTCGCGCACTGGATGCTGCCGCCGGTCCCGGAGGGCAGGCGGTCCGCGGCACTGCTCGGCGGTGTCTGCCGGGGGCTGCTGCGGGTGGCCTCGCTGCTGCTGACGATGTTGCTGATCAGCCAGCTCGCGGTGGTCTCGCTCGACCTGTTCGCCGCGCAGTGCCTCGCGCCGGGTTCGACCTGTCTCGAAGGAGCGCCGTCGTTCCTGCGCGATTTCGCGCCGCTGCGCACGGCGATCGGCGTACTGCCGTTGCTGGCGCTGATCTTCTTGCTCGACCGGATCCCCTCGTCGGACTGGCGTTCACGGAACCGGGTGCATCGCGCCCGCAGTTCGAGCCCCCTGCAACCCCAGGATCTGCCGCGGACGCCGGGGCTGCGCACGCTGCACACCGTCGCCGCCTTGACCTGCGTCGCGCTTCCGCTGCTCGGCGGGCCGTTCCGGCTGCCGTCCGCGACCTTCGACCTGGTCGTCTGGATCTGCGCGCTGGCGCTCGTCCTCGCCGCGCTCGTGGCCTCGACGGTCGGCTTCTCGGCCGGCCCGGTGATCCGGGGTGGACTGATCGCGTTCGCCGTCGTGCTGGTCGGGATCGCCGTCGTGCGCCGGACGCCGCTGCCCGCGGGCCTGCCGGGCGGCGGGCTCGGCGGAGCGGACGGGACTGTCGAAGCACTGGGCGCGGCGATGGTCACGGTGACCGTGCTGTTCGCGCTGATCCTCATCCCGGCGGCCCTGCTCGGCCGATCGACCTGGAAACACCTGCCGCACCGGCTGCGGCCGTGGCTCGGCGGCTGGGCCGCGGCGCCGGTCGTCGCGCTGGCCGGGCTGCTCGGCGGCGGGTTCGGCGCGGGGCTCGCGGTCGCGCTGCGGCAGCTGGTCGGCGCGAGCGAACTCCGGCTGCCCGACACGTACTCCCTGGTGACCGTGCTGTGGGGTGCCGGTCTCGCGCTCGCCCTCGTGCTCGGCGTGCTGGGCTTCGCGGTCGCCGTCCCGTTGCGACGGCTGCGCCGGGGCATCCCGAAGATCGTCGCCCTCATGGAGATCAGCGAGGCGCAGGAAGAAGAGGCAGCCCGGGTATGGGCCCGCGCCTCGTGGGAACGCAAGCATCTGCACCATCTCGCGCTCACCGTGGCGCTCGCGATGGCGGCGGGCGGCGGCGTGCTCTTGGTGCTGCGCTTCGGTTTCGGTCCGCTGGGCGCCTGGTCCAAGCCGATCTCCGCGATCGGCGTGTTCGCGCTCGGCGCGATGGCGGCGGGGCTGCTGCGCGTCGTGTTCGCCGCCGCGACGACCCCCAAACGCAGCCGTCACCTCGGGGCACTGGCGGATCTCGTCTGCTTCTGGCCGCGTGCCGCCCATCCGACCGTGCCGCCGAGTTACGCGCTCCGGGTCGTCCCGGAGCTCGCGGACCGCGTCAAGGAACATCTGGCCGACCCCGGCACGCGGGTCGTGCTGTCCGGTTACAACCTCGGCAGCCTGCTGACCGTGCTCGCCGCCGCGCGCGTCATCGCCGACCTTCCGCCGGAGGACCGTGACCGCGTCGGGCTGCTGACCGCGGGCTCACCACTGCAATGGGGTTATCAGCGCGCGTTCCCCGCGATGCTGCCGCAGACGCAGCTGGCCGGGCTCTACGAAGGTCTCGACGGCCGCTGGCGCGCGCTGTGCCGCGGCACGGACATCTTCGGCGGCGGCGTCACGACGTGGCGGCATCGCGTGGTGGGCGGGAAACTGCTGGGCGACGGCTACCTGCCCGGTGGCGGCACCGGACCGCTGGCCGCCGAACCCGACGAGCAGGGTGTCCTCGTGCTCGGCGGCGATCACTGGCTGCCCGACCCGATGCGCGGGCCGACCGGACGGCACCGCTGGGCGCCCGGCGTTCTCAAGCACACGGACTACGTCGTCGACGCCGAATGGGACAACGCCGTCGCGATGGCCGCCGGTCTCGGCCGCCCTCGCCCGAAGAATCCTTGGGGCGAGCAGGGTTCGCTGTTCGGGGACTTCCCGCAGATGCGCTGAAGGCCCCCTTCGCGAGGAAGAGGGCCTTCAGGCGTCAGCTGGTTCAGTCGGTCTTGCCGCGGCGCACGCGCAGCAGGACCAGGACGCCGGCACCGGCCAGGACCAGCAGGCCACCGGCCCACAGCAACCAGGCGTTGTCGAAACCGGTGTCCGCGAGACCGCCACCGTTGCCGCCGTTACCGCCGACGTTCGGGGCGGGAACCGCGGTGCTCGACGGCGCGGAGGTCTCGGACGGCTTGTCCGTGGTGGTCGGCGCGCTCGTCGGCGGCTTGGCCGTCGTCGTCTTCGTCGGCTCGCTCGGCTTCGTGGGCTCCGACGGCTTGGTCTTCTTCTCGCCACAGGCGAACCAGTGGCTGATGTCGGCCTGCTGACCGCCGCCGTTCATCGGCGAACGCAGCTTCTCCCACGGCGGGGTCTGGCCGAGGCCGCGCTTGCCGGGCTCGTAGATGTTGTAGCCGTCGCCGCCCTTCACCACGATCGCGGTGACGGTGACGCCTTCACCGACCGCGGTGATGTTGAGGTACTTGTCCTTCTCCGTGCCACCGGTGAAGGTCAGGTCCTTCGTCGAGATCTCGGTGCCCGGCAGCTTCGCCTTCTCACAGGTGCTGACGTTCTTCGGGGTCGGGATGGCGCGGGGGTCGTCGGTGTGGCACGCGAGCGCGGTGCCCGTGACGCCGAGCAGGGCGGCCGTCGCCAGCGCGACGACGGTGGCGGCGGAGCGGACACGCCGCGCGGAAATGATCTGCATTCAGAGCTCTCCTGTACCGATCGGGGGACAACGAGCAAAGCGCGGTTGCCTCTTCTGAGGGACGAAGGTCAACTCGCGGTGCTTCTACACGAGTCCCGTTCACCCGACGGGGTGAGGCAAGAGCCCGGACGTTAGCGCACACCGATTTCACACCGGAATCGGGGCCCCCGACAAAACGGCCCACCATCCACAAAGGAATGGTGGGCCGTCGAAACGAGAATGATCAGTCCGAAACGGACGTCGGGACCTCGTCCTTCTTCTGCTTGCCGAGCAGCGAATGGCGGCGGCTGTAGACGAAGTAGATGAGGACACCCAGCACCATCCACGCGATGAACCGCAACCAGGTCAAAACGGTCAGGTTCAGCATCAGCCACAGGCAGGCGAGGATCGCCAGGATCGGGACCACCGGCACCCACGGCACCCGGAAGGCACGGGGCAGATCCGGTCGCGTCTTGCGCAGCACCATGACACCCGCGGAAACGAGGATGAAGGCGAACAGCGTGCCGACGTTGACCATCTCTTCCAGCTTGTCGGCCGGGAAGAAGGTGGCGGCGACGGCGACCAGTCCGCCGACGACGATGGTCGCCCGCTTCGGCGTGCCGTTCGCGCCGGTCTTCGCCAGGGAACGCGGCATGAGGCCGTCGCGCGACATCGCGAAGATGATCCGGATCTGGCCCAGCATCAGCACCATGACGACGGTCGTCAGACCGGCGAGGGCACCGACGGAGATGATGTTGGCCGCCCAGTCGACACCGTTGGCCGCGAACGCGGACGCGAGCGTCTTCTTGCCGCCGTCACCCGCCGAGGTGGCGAGTTCCTTGTAGTTGACCATGCCGACGACCACGAGCGACACGGCGACGTAGAGCACCGTGACGATGGCGAGCGAGCCGAAGATGCCGCGGGGCACGGCCTTCTGCGGGTTGCGGGTCTCCTCGGCGGTGGTCGCGACGATGTCGAAACCGATGAACGCGAAGAACACCAGCGAAGCCGCGGCCAGCAGACCGAAGACGCCGAACGAGCTACTGCTGCTGCCCGCGAAGACCGAGAACAGCGACTGGTCGACCCCGGTGGCCGACGATTCGGCGCCGGACTGGGCCTCCGGGATGAAGGGGCTGTAGTTGGAGCCCTTGATGTAGAAGATGCCGAGCACGATCACGAACAGCACCACCGCGACCTTGATCCCGGTGATCACCATCGAGAACCGCGAAGACAGCTTCGTGCCGAGGGCGAGCAGGGTCGCCAGCACCAGCACCACGACCAGGGCGCCCCAGTCGACGGGGACACCGCCGATCTCGAACGTCGTCTTCGTGCCCTTGCCGAAGATGTAGGAGAGCACGGTTTCGAGGTAGGCGGACCAGCCTTTCGACACCGCGGCCGCGCCGACCGCGAGTTCCAGGATGAGGTCCCAGCCGATGATCCACGCCATGAACTCGCCGAAGGTGGCGTAGGAGAACGTGTACGCACTCCCGGCCACCGGGACGGTCGACGCGAATTCCGCGTAACAGAGGGCCGCCAGCGCACAGGCGATGGCGGCGAAGACGAACGAAAGCGACACCGACGGGCCCGCGTAGTCGCCGGCCGTGCGCGCGGTGAGCGTGAAGATACCGGCACCGATGACGACGGCGACGCCGAAGACGGTCAGGTCCCACGCGCTCAGGTTCCGCCTGAGCTTCGTCCCCGGCTCGTCGGTGTCCGCGATGGACTGCTCGATGGATTTCGTACGCCACAGACCGTTTCCGGGCACCCTTGACCTCCTACACCTGACTGCGGTTCAACGGACCCTATCGCCCGGTCGTGACGGCAGCGCGGTGGGAGAGCAACGAAGTACGCGGAGGTCGTGGCGGTAATCGGCGGAGTACGGAGAGTTGCTCCGGATGGCGGTCGCGGCACCTTTTGGCCCAGATGTCATGAAAGGGCCGTTCAGGACGAAAAACGTCCTGAACGGCCCTTTCATGACATCCGTGAAGCGAGCGGAGACCGGCTCACGCCAGCGCGCGGTCCAGATCCGGCTCCAGGTAGATCAGCTTCGCCGTCGGCACCTTCGCCCGCACACGCGCTTCGGCGTCGTCGATGGCTTGCGCGATTTCCGCGGTCTCCAACCCCGGCACCAGCGCGAGCTTCGCGGCCACCAGCATCTCGTCCGGCCCGATGTACAGCGTCCGGATGTGGATGACCCGCTCGACCTTTCCGGCGGCGAGTTCGTCGACGATCACGTCGAGGTCGGTCTCGGAGGCGCCCTCGCCGATCAGCAGGCTCTTCATCTCGATGATCAGGATGATCGCGATGACGCCGAGCAGCAGGCCGATCGTCACGGTGCCGATGCCGTCCCACACCGGGTCCCCGGTGACGACGGAAAGCCCGACGCCCGCGAGCGCGAACACGAGGCCGAGCAGCGCGCCCGCGTCTTCGAGCAGCACCACCGGGAGTTCGGGGGTCTTGGCCTGGCGGATGAAGGCCCACCAGCCCACGTCGCCCTTGATCTTCTTCGACTCCTGGATCGCGGTGTAGAAGGAGTACGACTCCAGCCCGATCGCGACCACGAGGATGCCGACCGCCACCAGCGGCGAGGTCAGGTCCTCGGGATGCGAGATCTTGTGGATGCCCTCGTACAGCGCGAACACCGAGCCGAGGCTGAAGAGCATCAGCGCGACGATGAACGAGTAGAAGTACCGGTCCCGACCGAAGCCGAACGGGTGGGCGCGGGTCGCCTTGCGCTGCGAGGTCTTCTGACCGAGCAGCAGCAGGCCCTGGTTCGAGGTGTCCGCGAGCGAGTGCACGGACTCGGCCAGCATCGAGGACGACCCCGTGATGAGGAAGCCGGTGAACTTCGCGGCCGCGATTCCGGCGTTCGCCACGAGCGCGGCGATGATCGCCTTGGTTCCGCCACCTGCAGACACTTGCAACTCCCCAAATGGTGTCCCGATATGCCGGGTTCGAAGGCTAGCAGTGCAGATGAGCCGGTACGCGCCGGGCGGGACAGGTCACAGAATTGTCGGGGCCCCTCGCTAGTCTCGCCCCTCTCATGACCTGGGGAGGTGCCCGTGCCGCGATTCGGCGTGCTCGGACCGTTGACGATCGAGGATCCGCCCGGGCGGCGCACCACGCCGCGCGGCGATCATCAGCGTGCCCTCCTCGCCGTCCTGCTGCTGAACGCGAACTCGTCCGTCCCGGTCGACGCCCTGGTCGAGACGCTCTGGCCGGACACGCCGCCGAAGTCGTACTCCTCGAATCTGCACACGTACGTCTCCCGTCTGCGGGCCCGGTTCGCGGGGCTGGAGATCGAGCGGGATCCGCACGGCTACCGGCTGGTCGTCGCGCCCGCCGACCTCGATCTGTTGTCCTTCCGCGAAGCCGCCGCGGCGGGGAAGGCCGCGGCGCGGGCGGGCGATCCGGCGTCGGCCGCGGGGCATTACCGCCGGGCCCTGGCGGAATGGCGCGGGCCGGTCCTGTCCGGGCTGCACATCCCCCGGCTCGACGCCGACGTCGCCCGCCTCGAGTCGGAGCGCCTGGCCGCCTTCGAAGACTGTGTCGACGCCGAGCTGTCCGACGGCAGGCACGGCGAGCTCACCGGCGAGCTCCAGGCGATGATCACCGAACACCCGTTGCGCGAGCGGCTGGCCGCGCAGCTGATGATCGCGTTGCACCGCGCCGGACGGCAGGCCGATTCGCTGGCCGTCCACCGCGAACTGCGCGCCACCCTCGTCGAGGAGCTCGGTGTGGAGCCCGGCGCCGAGGTCCGCCGGGTGCACGCCGCCGTGCTGCGCGGTGAGGATCCGGTGCCCTCGGCGAAGGCCGCGCCGATCTTCCCGATCTGCCAGCTGCCGCCGGACATCGCGGATCTCGCGGGCCGCGAGAGTGAGATCGCGAAGCTCTCCGGGCTGCTCGGCGACGGCACGGGAGTCCCGGTCGCGGTGGTCACCGGCGAGCCGGGCGCGGGCAAGTCCACACTCGCGGTCGCCACCGCGCACAGGCTCCGCCGGTCCTTTCCGGACGGACAGCTGTTCGTCCCGCTGGCCGGCGCCTCCGACCCTCGCGACCTCTCCGACGTCCTCGGCGACCTGTTGCGCGCGCTCGGCGTCACCGGGCCCGCCATCCCGGACGACGTCGAAGCCAGGGCGGCGGTCTATCGAGGCCGTCTCGCCGATCGCCGGATCCTCGTGGTGCTCGACGACGCCGCCAGCCCCGAGCAGGTCCGCTCGCTGCTGCCGGGCACGCCGGGCACCGCCGTCCTGATCACCAGCAGACGACGGCTTTCCGGGCTCGCCGGGGCGGATCGTCTCCCCCTCGCGCCCCTGTCCGGCGCCGAGGCGATGACGCTGCTCGCCCGCCTCGCCGGGCCGGATCGCGTGGGCGCCGAACGCGCGGACGCGGAACGGATCGCCAAGGCCTGCGGCAATCTCCCGCTGGCGTTGCGGATCGCGGGCAGCAGGCTCGCGATGCGGCCGGGCCTGCCGCTGGGGAAGCTCGCCGGACGACTCGAGGACGAGGTCTCGCGCCTCGACGAGCTCCAGGTCAGCGATCTCCAGGTCCGCGGCAGTATCGCGTTGAGCTATCAGGCGCTCAGCCCGGCGGCTCGGCGCGCGTTCCGGCTGATCGGCCGCTGCCGCACCCTCGACCTGCCCGCGTGGGCGGTGACGACGCTCATCGATGACGAAGGCGCCGACGAGGCCATCGACGAACTCGTCGAGGCCAGCCTGCTCGAAGCCACCGGCCTCGATCCGACGGGCGAGCAGCGGTTCCGCGTGCACGACCTCGTCCGCGTGTTCGCCACGGAACTCGGCCGGGAGCAGGAAACCCGCGCCGAGCGGGTGGCCACCGTCGCGAAGGTGTCGGACGCGGCGCTGTGCCTCGCCGACACGGCGGCCCGCCGCCTGCCGAGGACGGTGCCGATGCCCTTGTCGGATCACGACGTCCCCGCGCAGCCGCTGGAGGCCGAGCTGGTCGAGCGGTTGCTGCGTGATCCCGGCACCTGGTTCTCCGTGGAGCGGGCGAACCTGGTCTCCGCCGTCTCGTCGCTGTGCGCCGTGGGATGGCGACGGAAAGCGTTGCTGGTACTGGAAAGACTGAGCGCGTACCTGTACTTGCACAGTCATTACGCAGACATGCGGACGTCGTACGAGACGTTGCGCGACGCCGCCCGCGAGGCGGACGACCGGCACATCGCCGTCATCGCGGACGCGAATTTGGCGGTACTGCTGCATGTTCGCGGCGAGTACGAACGCGCGGCCGAGGGTTATCGCGCGTGCTCGAAGGACTTGGCGGAGCTGGGCGACCTCGCCACCCGGGCGTGGGTGGAGACCAATCTGGCACATTGCCTGGTCGGGCTCGGCCGGGCCGGGGAATCGCTGCACGCCGCCACCCAGGCCCGCGAAATGTCCACTGTGGAGGATTCCGGGACCCACGCGAGACGAGCGGAATCCGCCGCCCTGCACCGGCTGGGCAAGATCTCCGAAGCGCTGGAGATCGATCGCCGGATCCTCGCCCAGGCGCGGGAATCCGCCGACGACCGGCAGCTCGGCGTTGCCCTGCAAGGGCTTTCGTGGTCGCTGATGCTCGACGGCCGCCAGGAGGAGGCCCTGGCGACGATCGAGGAATCGGTCCGCGTCCTTCGCCGGACGACGGCGAAATCGGCGCTCGCGAAGTCTTTGCGCACCCAGGGCGCGATCCTCGCCGGCGCCGGGCGGCGCGGCGGCGCGGTGAAGGCCTACGAGAACGCGCGGCGCCTGGCCGGAGCGCTCGAAGAACGGCCGCGAGAGCTTTCCTGCACCCGCGCGATCGCGGCGAGCTGGATCGGCGACGGCCGGGCCGACCGCGCGATCCCCGTTCTGCACCGATGTCTCGACGAATTCCGCGCCATGGGCGGGAAACCGGCGACCGGCCTCACCCTGCACGTGCTGCGCAGGGCGTACGAGGCCGTCGGGGAAACAGAAGCGGCCGAGGCGGCGGGTGAAGAGGCGAAGCGATTGGAAGTCCCCCACGACGCCAACGCTTCGACCCTCGTCCGGTTGCTGTTGTCGCTCACCGAACCCGCCCCGGCCTGACCGAGTGGTGCCCGACCCCTCAGACGGGCACCACCCGGAAGTCACCTGCACTTCACCAGGCGGCGTGCCGTGGTTCCCGCCGTCCGGCGGAGAACCAGGCCAGCGTGATCGCCAGCACGCCGTTGGCCACGGCGTCCCACACCGGCGGCGAGGCTGCCCCGAGCCGTGAGACGGCGAACATGTTGATCAGTCCGGCGACGGTCAGCATCACGCGGACGGGCTGGGTGCCCGTCACCACCAGCGCGGCGGTCAGCAGCACCTGCGCGCCGAGCGAGACGAGCACGACCAGCGGGAGGTTCAGCCTGCTCTCCGCGCCCGCCGCGAGCACCTGCAGGCCGCTCCCCGCGGCCTTGACCGACTCGATCGCGTCACCGGCGAGCCCCGCCATCGCCTGCGCCGAGCCGACCAGTTCCTGGCCGCTCGGTACCGGGAGGACCAGGTCGACGACCGGGACGAGCGCGGTGACGACGGCGAATCCGAGCGCGGCGAGCAGGACGGTGGGGCGCACCGGAACCGGCGCCCGGAATGCACGTCCGCTCGCCGCGCCGGGATGGGAAGTCACTGCTGTCGCTCCTTGGCTATCGATGTCCGGGACGAGCCGACGCCAAGCGCCGGGTCACCCCTTCGGTCGATAGTCGCGGAAGCCGCCACACGGAACGCACACACTTCGGCCAAGCCCGCGTTTCGTCCTCTGAATGCGGTCCTTGCGCGCGCAAGGACCGCATTCAGAGGACGAAACGCGGGAGGTGGATCAGCAGGTGCCGGCGGTGGCGCGGAACACCTGGGTGCGTTCACCGGACAGCGGCCGCACGCGGACCGCCGGATCGGCGGCCGGGAGCCACACCGACTGGCCGCGGCGGAGTTCGACCTGCTCGCCGTCGTCGGCCGTCACCAGCAGGCCACCGGCGGTGCACAGCAGGATCTGCGGGCCGACGTCGTGGACGGCGACCTCGCCGTCGTCCCCGGCCTCCCATTCGATCCGCGAGAGCTCGAACTCCGGCGCGTCGGTGCGGTACACCGACAGCCGCTCCTCGCGCTCTCCGCTCTGGACCGGCATCTCCCCGCACGCGAAGTCGACGACGCGCAGCAGCTCCGGCACGTCGACGTGCTTCGGGGTCAGCCCGCAGCGCAGGATGTTGTCCGAGTTCGCCAGGATCTCGACGGCGGTGCCGTGCAGGTACAGGTGCAGGTTGCCGGCGGGCAGGTAGATCGCCTCGCCCGCGCTGAGGGTGAGGCGGTTGAGCAGCAGCGCCGCGAGCACCCCCGCGTCGCGCGGATGCGCTTCGCCGAGTTCCAGGATGGTCCGGCATTCGACGTCGAACTCGCCGCGTTCCTGGACGTGCTTCACACACGAATCGAGGACCTCGGGCAGCAGTTCGTCGAGCGCGGCCTGCGGCAGCGTGATCCACGTGGTGAACAGCGCGCGCAGCCCGGCCGGATCCGGCTGGGCCTCCAGCAGCACCGCGTACTTCGCCAGCCCGGGCGTCTCGATCGCCTTCAGCAGCGCGATCGTCCGTTCCGGGTCGCGGAAGCCCGCGAGCGCGTGGAACTCCGTCAGCGCGCAGACCAGTTCCGGTTTGGCCGTCGGGTCAGGGTAGTTGCGGTTCGAGGCGTCGCGCGGGATGCCCGCCGACTCCTCGCGCGCGTACCCCTCCGCCGCCTGCGCGGCCGACGGGTGCGCCTGCATCGAAAGCGGCTCTTCGGCGGCGAGGATCTTCAGCAGGAACGGCAGCCTGCCGCCCCAGCGGCCGGCGCAGGTCGTGCCGAGCTGGCCGACGGGATCGGCTTCGACGAGCTCCAGCAGGCTCCGCTCGGTGCCGTCCGGGCCGATGACGTGGGACGGGTCGCCGGGGTGGGCGCCCATCCACAGTTCCGCCTCCGGATGCGGCGCCGGCACCGGACGCCCCAGCAGCTCGGGGATCGTCGTTCTGGACCCCCACGCGTAGGGCCGCACGGCATTGCGCAGCAGCTCCACTGTCACCTCAACTCCTCGCCGGGCACGGGTGGTGCCGGCCCTCATTGCTTACGTCGCGCTCGGGACTCACGCCGTTGCAGGCGTGTACCTCCCGGCGCCGCCGATGCTGCCGACGGCCAGCCCCAGGTAGACCGCGGCCAGCTCGAAACGCAGGGCGAGAACGGCCGCACGCACGATCTCGTCCGTTTCGATCTCTTCGGCCGGGGCGATCACGTCGCCGCCGGGCAGCAGGTCTTCCGCCTGATAGCGGGCCGCCTCCGCGGCGGGCCCGGTCCGGACCGAGAGGAGCAGCACCCTCGGCGTCGCGCCTGCCCCCTCCTCAGGGTCCGCGAAGATATCGCGATCCACGCCGCCGGACAACGCCGCCCGCCGCAAAGCGGGCCTGGCCAGTGCCTGGCGGTAGTCCTCCACGTCACAGACGACGGCGGCGTGCGCGGCGAACGCGTGGGCCGCGTGCTCGCCGACGGCGACCGCGACCGGGTCCAGCCCCCACAGCAGCGGCTGGCGCTCGGCCAGCTTCAGCGCCATCGCCTTGGCCGGGTTCGCGAACGACTCCCTGGCCAGGTAGTCCTTCTCGGCTTCCGCGTCGAGATGGTCCGCGAGCTGTTCCAGGTCGGCCACCAGCAGACCGAGGGCGTTCGCGGTGAGCAGGGCCGCGGCGAGCCCGCGCGGAAAGGCCATTTCCGGCGGAACCGGCAGCCTGGGCGCGAGCAGCAGTCCCTTGCCCGCGACGGAGGCCGCGACCGGGCCTTCGGCGGGCGCGGACAGCACGACGGTCGCGCCGAAGCGGGCGGCGCGTTCCAGTGACGCGGCCAGCTCGCGATCGCCGGCGTCGTCGGTGTGCGCGAAGACCACGTCGAGCGCGCCGATCCAGCTCGGCACCACCTCGGCGACGACCACCGGCACCGGGCACGACGGGGTCAGGAGCGCGGCGACCAGCCGGGTCAGCGTCCGGCTGACCCCCGGCCGGTCGATCAGCACGAGCGAGCGCGGGCGCCCGACGTCCAGGCGATCGCTCAGCTCGAGTTCGGCCGCGGTTTCGGCGGTCGCCCGGACCTGGGCGCCCGCCATCGCGGCGGCACGGAGAAGCCCCGCGGTGTCGGCCTCGGCCAGCCTCGCGGGGTCGTCGAGCAGGGAATCGTCAGGGACCGTCGGCATGGGCGCCATCCGGGGTCGTCGGCTCGGTGGCTTCGTCCAGCAACAGTACCGGGATTCCATCACGGACCGGATACACGCGACCGCATTCCGTGCAGGTCAGCGAATCGGCGTCCGGATCGGCCGGCGTCCCCGGCCGCAGCGGCGCGTGATCGGGGGACGGGCAGGCCAGGATCTCCAGCAACTGTGCGTCGAACGTGACGGCCATGGTTACTCCCTACCTGTGGGACATCTCTATGTGTGTTTTCACGACACATTCGTTACCCACGGACTATCGCCAATACGTCTTCGGTCAGCGCCCGGACGGCCTCGGCGTCGGCGGCCTCGACGTTCAGGCGGAGCAGCGGCTCGGTGTTGGACGGGCGCAGGTTGAACCAGCCACCGCCGGGGAGCTGCACGGTGAGCCCGTCCAGTTCGTCGATCTCGACGCCGTCACGCGCGCCGAAGGCGTCCTTGACCGCGAGCATGCGGGCGACCTGGTCGTCGACGGTCGAGTTGATCTCGCCGGAGGCCGCGTAGCGCGAGTACTCCGCCGTCAGCTCGGACAGCGGGCCCGCCTGCTCGCCGAGGGCGGCGAGGACGTGCAGCGCGGCCAGCATGCCGGTGTCGGCGCGCCAGAAGTCGCGGAAGTAGTAGTGCGCGGAGTGCTCGCCGCCGAAGATCGCGCCGGTCTTGGCCATCTCGGCCTTGATGAACGAGTGCCCGACCCGGGTGCGCACCGGCTTGCCGCCGTGCTCGGCGACGATCTCCGGGACGCCCTTCGACGTGATCAGGTTGTGGATGATGGTGCCGCCCGGCTCCTTCTCCAGCTCACGGACGGCGACCAGGGCGGTGATGGCGCTCGGCGAGACGGGCTCGCCGCGCTCGTCGACGACGAAGCAACGGTCGGCGTCGCCGTCGAAGGCGAGACCCGCGTCGGCGCCTTCCTCGCGCACCTTCGCCTGGAGGTCGACGATGTTCTTCGGGTCGAGCGGGTTCGCCTCGTGGTTCGGGAAGTTGCCGTCGAGTTCGAAGTACATCGGGACGACCTCGATGGGCAGGCCCGCGAAGACCGTGGGGACGGTGTAGCCGCCCATGCCGTTGCCGGCGTCGACGACGACCTTCAGCGGACGGCTGCCCGAGAGGTCGACGAGCTTGCGCAGGTACGCCGCGTAGTCCGCGAGGACGTCCTTCTCGGTCACCGAGCCGCGCTGGCCCGCGAAGGCGGGCACGCCCTGCTCGACGGTGTCGCGGATCTCCGCGAGACCCGAGTCCTGGCCGACGGGGGCGGCGCCGGAGCGGCACAGCTTGATGCCGTTGTACTTCGCCGGGTTGTGGCTGGCGGTGAACATGGCGCCGGGCAGGTTGAGCGAACCGGACGCGAAGTACAGCTGGTCGGTGCTGGCGAGGCCGATCGACACGACGTCGAGGCCCTGCGAGGTCACGCCGTCGGCGAAGGCGGCGGCGAGCTCGGGCGAGGAGTCGCGCATGTCGTGGCCGATCACCACGGAGTCGGACTCCGGCTTGATCAACAGGGCGAACGCCGATCCGAGGTCGCGGACGAGTGCCGCGTCCAGCTGCTCACCGACCACGCCGCGAATGTCGTAGGCCTTCACGATGCCCGAAAGGTCTGGCACGCCTGCTCCCCGCCAATAGTCTCGTTACAACGCCCTCTGGCGCGCTCGAAAGCCTACCGGCGAGCCCTCGCGTCAGGCGCGGCCGGGCAGGACGCGCAGGTGGCCGCGCCTGCCCGAGGGTCCCTCGGGTTCGGGCTCGGGTGCGGGCTTGTCGGAGCGGCCGGCTTCGCGCACGGCCTCGGCCAGCGCGGTCAGCTCGTCGGCGGAGGGGTCCGGGGCGGCGAAGGCGCCTTCGTGCCGGACGACTTCCCAGCCCTTGGGCACGGTCAGCCGGAGGGCGTGTGCCTCGCAGAGGTCATAGGAGTGCGGCTCGCTCGCGGTGGCCAGTGGACCCACTACGGCCGTCGAATCGCTGTAGGCATACGTGAGCGTGGCGACAGCGGGTTCGAGACAACCCGTTCGCGAACACTTTCGTACGCTCCGCACGATCGAGAACGATAGCGCGTCGCGAGCCCGGCGTACCGGCGACACGCGCTTTGAATCGCCGAGCGCGTACCCTTCGGTTCGTGGCGACGGCTCGTGATTCCCGACAGCGACGGCGGATGCGACGGGACCGGCACGGCCGGGGCCTGCGCGGAGCGCTGTATCCGTCGACCCTTCCCGCCGCCGCTAGCAGGGCGGAAAGGTTCGACGCGCTGGTTTTGGACGCGCTCGAACCGATCGAAGCGCGGTGGCGGCACGAGCTGACGAAGCTCGACGTCGCCGTCGACGACGTCCCCGAAGTTCGCTCGGATGGCGCACCGTCCGGAGTCGACGGCGTGCTGCACGACGGCGCCGTCCCGCTCTCGCGGCTCGTGCCCGCCGGCGTCGACCGCGCCGGCCTCCCGACGCGGGCCCGCATCGTCCTCTACCGCCGCCCCCTCGAAGCGCGCGCGAAGGACCCCGGCGAACTCGCGGAACTCGTCCACGACGTCCTCGTGGAGCAGGTGGCGGGCTACCTGGGCGTCGAACCCGACGTCATCGAAGGCGACTGACCCCTCGCCACTCCGTACCCAGCCCCCGCCCTTCCCCGGGGGGCGTCCCCAGCCCAGTGTATCGCCGCCCACCGACGGGACCTGCGGAAACGGCGGCGGAGGGCGGAGTTGTCCACAAGGGGAAGGGGCTGTGGATAACTCGCTTGGGGCTGGGCGAGCGGGGTGGCTCAAGGGTTCCCAATGCCCTTGCCCTCCCAGATCGTGTGCGAAAGCCACTTTCAGGACATCTGACGTCCCGAAAGTGGCTTTCGCGCTACCTCTCGATGCGGCACAGGTCCTATGAGGGCTGAAGGGGCCCTTCACCGCATGCCATGCAGCGAAGGGAGCTTTCACCACGTCACATGCGACGAAAGGCCCCAAAGCGAACCCCGGAGTCGCCCCCAATGTGACATTGGGGTCACCGAGCGTCCCCAATGCCACATTGGGGGCGCCCCGCCGCAGGAAAGGGAGCCGTGAAGGCCTCTTGAGGGACGCTCAACGTCTCAAAGGAGGCCTTCAGGACACCCGCAGGCTCAAGAAGGACGCCGCCGCGTAGGAACAGCCGTCAGCAGCGTGAACAGCACCGCCGCCACCTGCGCCAGCAGCAACAGGTTCCGCGTCGTCCCCTGATGCTCCACCACGACCTCCGAAGGCGTGGCCGGCACCGAGACCGCCACCTGATGCCCCCAAGCCCGCACGATCGGCACGGCCTTCCCGTCCACGCTCGCCTGCCAGCCCGCCTCGAACTCCGCGGCCAGCACGAGCAGCCGCCCGGTCGGACCTTCCGAGACGCGCACCCGCACGTCCGGCAGCCCGGCCTGCACCGGCGCGACGCCGGGTGACGCTCCCGGCGCGCCCTTCCCGGTCACGGCCGCCTGAGCCAGTTCCGGCGAGATCAGCGCCACCTGCCCGCCGGCGGGCAGCAACCGCAGCACCGGACGCCCGTCCGAGGTCGGCGCGGCCAAAACCACCAGGTCGCGCGCGAGTTCGACGAAGGCGCCACCATCCGCGCCGCTCGGCAGCACGACATACGACACCCCTGAGGCCAAAGCGGCCGCGAAGGCCTGCTTCACCGCATCCGGCGAGCCTTGCAGGAGGTCCCGGCGCCACGAAGCCAGCCGATCGGCGCTGCCCGGCGTCGGCGCGAACTCGTCGTCGCCGAAACTCGGCAACCGACCGCCGGTCTGCCGGGCGACGTCACCGATCACCAGCACCGAGCGGCCACTCGCAGCCAGTTCCGCCGAGATCTCCGGTGCCAGCGAGGGACGCTCGCCCGCCCGCAGGGGCCCTTCCCGTCCGGCGACGACCGCGCCGGTCGCCAGCGCCAGCAGCACGAGCACCCCCGCCACGGCCGTGACCTTCGCCAGCCACGGCGCGGGCTCGACCCCGGATCCGCCCCGCTGCCAGGTCGCCAGCACCGTCCACAACAGACCCGCGCCGATCACCAGCAGCGGCACGCCGGCGTACCCGGTCGCGTGCGCGCCGCCCGACATCGGCGTCACCGCCACGAAGCGCACCGCGACGAGCCCGAGCGCGCCTAGCACGACGACCGCCACACCGGCGCCCGCGCTCTTCGTCGGCCGCACCACCAGCGCGACGATCGCGGCCGCGACCAGCGCCACGCCGATCGGCCAGGCGCCGGGGCCGCCCGGGTCCAGCCCGGCGAGATCGGCGCCGGACGCGGCCGTGGCGCCACCGCCGAGCCCGTGCAGCAGCAGTTCCGGATGCCGCAGCAGCACACTCGGCCACGGCAGCAACAACGCCAGCGGCAGGAACACCACGATGCCGACCGACGCGATCCGCCGCGCGAGCCCGGTCGGCGAAGGCAGCACCACGAACCCGATCACCAGCCCGACCAGCGCCAGCGCGTGCGCCAACGGGGAGAAAGCGCCGATCAGCGCCAGCCCGATCGCGCTCAGCGCGGAAACGTGCAGCCAGCGCGAGTCCGCGCGGACCAGCAGCCCCACGATCCCCGCGATCACCAAAGGCAGCAGCAGATGCACGACGACGACGTCGAGCCGCCCCTGCGCGACCGACGCCGTGGCCGCGGGAAGCACGCCGTACGCCGCCGCCGCGACGGCACGCACCCAGCGACGCACGCGAAGATGCCGAGTGGCCACGTACGCGCTCAGGGCGGCGAGTGGGATGTCGCCGATCAGCAGGATCGCGACGAGCGCCGCGGGACCGCCGATCGGTGTGAAGATCGCGCCGATCGTGCCCAGCACCGGCAGCGTCGCGGGCGCGGGGCTCGCCGTCCCGCCGGCGATCGCGTGCCACGGCGCGAGATACGACGACCAGATCTCGCCGAGCCCGCCGACCGGCAGCAGTTTCCCGCCGAAGAGATCGAGCCCGAGCCGGGATCCGTTGACCACGAACGCGAGCGCCGTCAGCACGACGAGCACGATCACCGGCGGCGCGAACACGGTCGCGCCGAGCACCCGCTTCCGGTCGACCTCCACGAAGACGAGTTCCGGTTCCGGCCGCGGCCCGCCGTCTCGCGGCACCGGCGACGGCTTCGGCCCCTCCGTCGCGGGCTTTTCGGGAACCGCGACCGCGACGACCGCGCTGGGCCGTCGAAGGCCCGTCCCCCGCGAGCCGACGCCGCGCATCGCGCCCGCGGGCAGCGCGCCGGGACCGACCGGCCGATCTTGCCCGGCCTTCAACGCCTCCGGCGGGATCCAGGCGCCTTCCTGATCCACGCCCTCCGGCACCGTCCCGAGGGCGAAATCCCGTTCCACGCCACGCCGTACGAGGCCGACGACACCGGCGCGCACGGCGTTGCGCACCCGCGTCATCCGTCCGGTGAACAAACCGCCGACCTTGCCGGGCCGACCGGTCTTCCGGCGTTCCGCGCGGGCGGCGCGCAGTCCGGCGCGACCGCGCAACAGGTGCCAGGTGGCCGCGAGTTCCGCGCCCGCCTCGCCGGTGCGCCGCAGCAGCAGGAACGCGAGCGCCCGCAACACCGCGAAGACCGGAATTCGAAAAAGGCCGAACCAAAAGGACAGTGGCGGGCAATTGACGAGGAACACCCGGAGCCCGTGCGCGCGGTTCGCCGTCGCGAGGGAAAGGCCGAGGGCGTCGGGTTCGCGCTGCCCGGTGCTGAGCGCGCGGGCGTGCCGCAGCCGGGCCGACGGCACGGAAAGCACGCGGCCGCCCGCGGCGTTGGCCCGCCAGCCGAAGTCGAGATCCTCGCGCAGCAACGGAAACCCGGGGTCGTAGCCACCGAGGTCGTGCCAGACTTCCCGGCGCACCAGTGATCCCGCGCTCGGCACGGCGAGGACGGCGGTGTCGTTCTCATCCGGTGAGATCTGCTGCCGATGGCCGATGGCGTCGGTCGACAGACCGGCTTCGACGATCAGGCGCGGGTCGCTCCAGTCGACCGCGAGCGGGCCGAGCACCGTCGCCGCGGGCTCGTTTTCGGCCGCTGCCAACAGGTTTTCGAGACAGCCGGGTTCCGGCGCGCAGTCGTCGTGCAGCAGCCAGAGCCAACCGCCGGGGTCGCCCCAGCGTTCGACGGCGTGCTCGACGGCCTCGCCGACGGCGGCACCGAAGCCGACTTCACCGGAAAGTGTGAGAATCCCGTCCAAGACCGGCGCATCGCCGTCGGCGGCCGCGTCGGCGAGGATCTTCGCGGTCCCGTCGGTGGATCCGGTGTCGACGGCGAGCACGTGCCGCGGCCGGACACCGCTGCGCCGCAGCGCGGAAAGCGCCAGTGGCAACCAGTTCTCGCCGTTGTGACAGACCACAATGGCCAGAACGGGGGCCGTGCGCGGCACAGATGACGCGGCAGTGCGAGACAACGGGCACTCCAGATGTGGCGGCGAAGTCGAGTGCCGCCACCCTACGACGCGACCCTGTCACCCGTTGGTGGCCCCACGATATGGAAGCGAACGGAAGCGATCTCCGGTGCCCGAGGCCGCCGGAGATCGCCGTCACACAGCTCGCTTTTTCAGTTTCCTACGCTCACGTTCGGAGAGCCCGCCCCAAATACCGAACCGCTCGTCATGCGCGAGGGCGTACTCGAGGCACTCGTCCTTGACCTCGCAACCGAGGCAGATCCGCTTGGCTTCACGGGTGGAGCCGCCCTTCTCGGGGAAGAACGCCTCCGGGTCCGTCTGCGCGCAGAGGGCCCGTTCCTGCCAGTCCTGCTCTTCCGCGGAGGCATCGTCGAAAAGCTCGGTGAGATCGCCCAGTTGCTGCTCCGGGACCTCACCCCAACCCACGACTTGCCCCCATTCCCTTCCATCTGCTTCCAACCGCACGTCCGCCTCCTCGCTGTCCACGCACTCCCCAGGCTGGCGGTGTTGAAACACCATCCGCCGCCCCCTTCCAGCGACGAATGACATCACTGTGATTACACCCGTGTAGTGCGGTCAGGTCAAGCGGAGTAGCGAGTTCGGGGGATACTCACGCCTCATCGCGCAAGGGGACACGCCGACAACTTCACATCGGGCATACGGAAGACTGGAGGGGTGCAGAGATCAGCAGTGCGGCCAAGCCCGATCTTCCTCGGCATCCTCGCGGTCACCGTCCTGGGCGGTGTGCTGGCGGCTTTCGGTGACACGACGACGATTTCCAGCCAGAAGTACGACCCGCTCATCATCACCGGCGTCGTACTGCTCGTCGCGGGCGGCTGGGTCGCGTCACTGACGCTGCACGAGTTCGGTCACGCGATCGTGGCGTTCCGCGGCGGCGACCACAGCGTCGCCCACAAGGGTTACCTGTCCATGGACGTCCGGAAATACACGGATCCGGCACTGTCCATCATCCTGCCGTTGGTATTCCTCTTCATCGGCGGCATCCCGCTGCCGGGTGGCGCGGTGTGGATCGAACACGGGCGCCTGCGGTCGCGCGGGGTCCAGTCGTGGGTGTCGCTCGCCGGCCCGCTGAGCAACCTCGGCGTCGGTGTCCTGCTGACCCTCGTCGTCGCGCTCGTGCCGATGTCGTCCGGTCTCGTGATCGGGCTTTCGTTCCTGGCACTGCTTCAGATCGTCACGTTCATCTTGAACATCCTGCCGATCCCCGGTCTCGACGGCTGGGGCGCGATCGAGCCGTATCTCTCGCCCGGCGCGCGGGAATTCGGCGCGAAGGCCCGGCCGTGGGCGCCGATCGCGTTGTTCGCCGTGCTGTTCCTCGTGGACGGTGCGAGCAGGCTCCTGTGGCAGGGGTCCTTCGCGATCTTCGACGCCGTCGGCGGGTTCAAGCTCGCGGCCATGTACGGCCAGGACGCGTTCATGTTCTGGAAGTGAGCTCGCCGTCCGGGTGTGCGGTGAACCATTCGTGCGCCCGCTTCCAGACGCGTTTGAGGCCGGACCGCTCGCCGAGGTAGTCGCCCGCCATGCCGACCACCGGCAGCTTCCCGAGCGCACGGTGGAAAAGGCGGCCGCGGGGCCGCTTCTCGAGTTCGTCGACGATGGCCAGCAGTCCCCGGCCGAGCCGCCAGAGCGTGCCCGCGGCGGCCTTCAAGGTGATCTTGCCGTGCTTCTTCTTCGCGTCGTCGAGTTCTTCGGTGAGCTTCGCCGCTTCGTCGTCTTCGGCGGCCTTGTCGTGTTCGGCGTGCTTGCCCGCGGCGATCACCGGATCGATGTCGCGTTCGAACAGCACCCACGCGATCAGCCGGACGCGGGCGCCGACGTCGGTCACGCCGTACTCCCCCGCGATCGCGCACAGCAGCACCCCCTGTGCCGCCGAGCCGAGCGCGTCCTGCACGGGCAGCCGGTCGGCGAGCGCGCCGCCGAGACCGGGGATCGCGGTGATCAGCGCGGTGAACCGGCCGACCCGGTTCACCCACCAGTCGGTCCGCTGGTAGTTCGACATCTCGGCCCACGCCGCGGTGCCGGGCACCTTGACCGAGGTGATCCCGTTGAGCAGCTTGTCCTTCAGCCCGGGTTCGACGCCGTCCAGATCCTCGTGGCGACGGCCTCTGGCCTGCAGCCCGAACGGATCCGCGTCCCGCAGCGCGTCGACCATCGGCCCGCAGGCGCGGACGAACGGCCGCAGCACCGCCACGACCTGGCGGTCCGAAATCGCTTCACCCACCGCTGACTCCCTTCGCGACCTTCGGCGCGGCGCCCAGGCCTCCGCCCAGCGCCAGCGCTCCCGGCAGCGCCCCGCCGCCGATCAGCAGCAGCGCCCGCCAGTCCTGTATCAGCACCAGATCACCGCCGGGGCCCGCCATGCCCATCCCGAGTACGACGAGTACCCAGACGAGCAGCGGAATCACCGAAAAGGTGGGCCGGACCACTTTGGCGGTCGTCCGCACCAGCAGCGGGGTCGTGATCACCGCGAGCACCGCGGTCACCGGGACGGGCGCGTCCCCGAGCTTCGGCAGCACGATCCCGTCGAGGCGGAGCGGCAGGAAGAACAGTTCGAGCAGGCCGAGCAGGAACGCGTCGAACGTCAGCAGGGCGAGCAGCAGCCGCTGCCGTGACGTGAGCGGCGCGCTCACTTCGCGAGCCCTCCGAACAGATCGGCCGCGGCGCCTTCGGCGGGCCCGTGGGCGAGCACGAAGTACTCGTCCGGGGTGATCGGCTGCGCGACGTCGTTGCTCAGCGCGAAGTGGTCGGCGAGATGCGGCGGGGCGGGCACGCTGACCTGGGTCTCGTGCGCCCGCAGCGCGGCCGCCTTCGCCGGGATGTACGCGGCGACGTCCAGGACGGTCGTGATGGTCTCGTCCGGGGTCACCGGCAGTTCGCCGTCTTCGGGGACCCGGAACGACGACCGGCCGCGCAGCGCGGCGAGCCCTGCCGTGACGGCGTCACGGGAAGAAACGGTGTGGAACACCCGCTCGACCGACGCGGCCTTCGGCGCCGCGGCCATCGTGACCTCGTGCGCGCGGATGTGGTCGGGATGCCCGTAACCACCGAAGGCGTCATAGGTGACGACGACCTGGGGCCGGACCTCGTCGAGGATCTCGGCGAGCTGAGCGGCCTGCTCGCCGAGGTCGCCGCCGGAGAACGCGCGCGGATGGGCCGCGGACGGCGTCCCGGCCATCCCGGAGTCACGCCAGCGACCGATGCCGCCGAGATACCGGTGCCGGGTGACGCCCAGCGCCGCGCAGGCCGACGCCAGCTCGCCCGCGCGGTAGCCGCCGAGCTGATCGGAAGCCCACGAACCGAGCCCGTCGAGGGAGGGCGGGATGATCTCGCCTTCCTCACCGAGAGTGCACGTGACGACGGTCACTTCGGCGCCCTCGGCGGCGTAACGCGCGATGGTGCCACCGGTGGTGATGCTTTCGTCGTCCGGATGGGCGTGCACCAGGAGCAATTTGGGCCGGTCGGAGATCACGGCTTGAAGACTAATTCGAACACGGCGCGCTTTCCTTTATAGGGTGTCGGGAACGGAAGCCGGAGAGGACCGACCTTAGTCGGGCGACTCTCGGTTATCCTCGCGCGAGTCACGGGCACTGCGTCGTGACCATATGTACCCCCACGAAGGGCATCTTGGTGAGCACTGAAGCAGCATCGTCGGACCTCGGCGGCGTGTCGGGTTCGGTTCTGTCCATCTCCGACCTGAGCGTCTCGTTCCCGACCGACGACGGCGTGGTCGACGCCGTCAAGGGCATCGGTTTCGACGTCAAGCCGGGTGAGATCGTCGCCGTCGTCGGCGAGTCCGGTTCCGGCAAGTCGGTGACCTCGATGTCGGTGCTCGGGCTGCTCCCGAAGACGAGCCGGATCGCCGGCGAGCTCCGCCTCGGCGAGCGCAACCTCGCCGACCTCAAGGAGAAGGAACTCCAGAAGATCCGCGGCAACCAGGTCGCGATGATCTTCCAGGAGCCGATGACCGCGCTGAACCCGGTCTACACCGTCGGCTGGCAGCTGCGCGAAGCCCTCCGCTCGCACCAGGACATCTCGAAGGAAGCCGCCGACAAGCGCGCCATCGAGCTGCTGGAGATGGTCGGCATCCCGAACCCGCCGCTGCGCTTCAAGCAGTACCCCCACCAGCTCTCGGGCGGTCTGCGCCAGCGCGTCGTCATCGCGATGGCGATCTCGTGCGACCCGAAGGTCATCATCGCCGACGAGCCGACCACCGCGCTCGACGTCACCGTGCAGGCGGAGATCCTCGGCCTGCTGCGCAAGCTGCGCGACACCCTGAACACCGCGATCGTGCTGATCACGCACGACATGGGCGTCGTCGCCGACCTCGCCGACCGCGTGGTCGTGATGTACCAGGGCAACATCGTCGAGCAGGCGCCGGTGCGCGAGCTGTTCGCGTCGCCGTCGGAGGAGTACACCCGCAAGCTGCTCGCCGCGGTGCCCGTGCTCGGCCAGCGCCCCGAGGGCCGCCGCCTGCTCGACGACGAAGGCATCTCCGCCGACAGCGACGAGGCCACGAAGATCGCCGAGGAGATCCGGCTGGAGGACTCCGAGCTCGCCGCGGTGATCGAGGAGAACGCGCCCGCGCTCGAGATCAAGAACCTCGTGCTGGAGTACCCCGGCCGCCGCGGCCAGGCGAAGAACCGCGCGGTGGACGACGTCTCGCTGAGCATCGCCAAGGGCGAGATCGTCGGCCTGGTCGGCGAATCCGGCTCCGGCAAGTCGACCGTCGGCCGCTGCGCGATCCGCCTGCTGACCCCGACCGCGGGCAGCGTGTCGATCGCGGGCAAGGACATCACTAACATGTCGAACAAGGAGCTGCGCCCGCTGCGCCGCTACTTCTCGATCGTGTTCCAGGACCCGGCGTCCACACTGGACCCGAAGATGACCATCGGCGAATCGATCGCCGAGCCGATGGTGCTGCACAAGTTCCTGCAGGGCAAGGCCCTGAACGAGCGTGTGGCGTCCCTTTTGGACAAGGTCGAGCTCGGCGGCCACTACCGCAACCGGTACCCGCACGAGCTGTCCGGCGGCCAGCGCCAGCGCGTCGCCATCGCGCGGGCGCTCGCGCTCGACCCGGCGCTGCTGATCGCGGACGAGCCGACCTCGGCGCTCGACGTGTCGGTGCAGGCCCGCGTGCTGGACCTGTTCCTGGACCTGCAGCGCTCGCTGCAGTTCGCCTGCCTGTTCATCAGCCACGACCTGGCGGTCGTCGACCTGCTGGCCGACCGCGTCGCGGTGATGCAGCACGGCAAGCTGGTCGAGGTCGGCACGCGTGACCAGGTGCTGCACTCGCCGCGCGAGGAGTACACCCGTCGTCTGCTGTCGGCCGCCCCGGTCGCGGACCCGGTGCTGCAGGCCGAGCGGCGTGCGGCCTGGGAGGCGGGCAAGCTGGCCCCGGTGGCCGACTGACGCTTACGTGAAGGCCCCCTTCGCCGCGCTGGACGCGGTGGAGGGGGCCTTTGTGTATCTGGACGTCACTCGCGTGTCTGGAGCCGTGTCACGCGTGATTGGAGCCGTATCTCGCGTGTCCCGAAACGCGTGAAGGCCCCCTTCCCGCGGCTGAGCCGAGGGAAGGGGGCCTTCACGCGCTAAAGGGGTCTTACGCCTTCATCTTGCGCTGCCGCGGGTCGAAAGCGTCCCGCAGGCCGTCACCGATGAAGTTGATCGTCAGCGAGATCAGCACCAGCACGATGAACGGGCCGAAGAACAGCGCCGGCCGCGCCTGCAGCTGTGCGTAGTTCTCGAGGATGACGCGGCCGAGCGAGGTGTCCGGCAGCTGCACCCCGAGCCCGATGAAGGACAGGGCCGCCTCGATCAGCACGGCCTGCGCGATCGCGAGGGTCGCGTTGACCGTGATGAGGCCGACCATGTTCGGCACCAGGTGCTTGAACACGATGTGGAACGTCCCGGCACCGGACGCGCGGGCGGCGTCCACGAACTCCGCTGGGACAGCGACATCGACTCCGCCCTGGCGATACGGGCGATCGGCATCCAGCCGAAGGCCGCCAGCACCATCGCGACGATGTACCAGCTACCACCGCCGAACACCTTCGCCAGGATGGCGGCCGCGGCGATCTGCGGGACGATCAGGAACAGGTCCGTCACGCGGGAGATCGCCGAGTCGGTGAAGCCGCGCAGATACCCCGCCATGGCACCGAAAACGGTACCGATGGTGGTGGCGACGAGCGACACGATGAGCGCGATCAGCAGCGAGTACTGGGTGCCGCGCAGGATCTGCGACACCATTTCCTTGCCGACCTGCGTCGTCCCGAGCGGATATTCCGCACTGGGCTTGGCGAAGGACGGGAAGGAGCTGTCCTCGTAGCTGTGCGGCCAGAAGATCGGCATGATGATGACCGTCAGCACGAGCAGCAGCAGGACGCCGGTGCAGATCATGGCCAGCTTGTGCCGCAGGAACTTGCGCAGGACCAGCTTGCCCTGACTCTGGGGCTCGGGCAGCGCCTCTTCCGGGAGCGTGCCGTCGGCGGACTTGGAGCCTTCCGCCGCGATAAGGGAGTTCAAGTCAGCCAACGCGAATCCTCGGGTCCAGGATGCCGTACATCAGGTCGGCGATCAGGTTGGCGATGATGATGCTGCTGGCGATGAGTACCAGCCACCCCATCATCACCTGCGTATCGCTCTTGGTCACGGCTTCGACGAGCAGCTTGCCCATGCCATTCCAGTTGAACACCGTCTCGGTGATGATCGCGCCCGAGAGCACGGCACCGAAGTTGACGGAGAACAGCGTGGTCACCGGGATGAGCGCGTTCCGGAAGGCGTGGCGGAAGATGACCCGGCCGTTGGCGAGTCCCTTCGCACGCGCGGTCCGCACGTAGTCCGCGTTCAGCGTCTCCAGCATCGAAGCGCGCTGGAACCGGCTGTAGGCGGCGAAGCTGATGGCCATGATGGACAGTGTCGGCAACAGATAGGCGCCGACGTAACTGGCCAGGAATCCGCCTGGACCGTCGAAATTCAGCGATTCCGGACTCGTGGTGCGGATCCAGGGATTGCCGAGCACGTCGGACAGTCCCAGGTCGCGCACCCAGCCGTTGAACTCGATCGCGTACCGCTTGAGCACGATGGCGACACAGAAGATCGGCATCGAGAACAGCAGGAAGGCCAGCGTGGTGGCGATGTAGTCGATGATCGAGTACTGCTTGACCGCCGCGACCACACCGACGAGGACGCCGAGGATGAGCGCGAGGATCTCGGCTCCGACCACGAGCTTCAAGGTGACCTCGAACGCGGCCATGACCTTCGGGAACACCGGGGCCTGCGCGTTGCCCTGTGCGATGGACACGCCCCAGTCGCCGGTGACGAAGTTGCCGAGCCATGTGAAGTACCGGGGCACGATGCTCTGGTCCAGCCCGAGCTGCGAGGCCATCTGCGCGATGGCTTCCTTGCTCATCGCCGGGTTGCTCTTCATCTCGGCGAGCGGGTCACCGGTGCCGGCGACCATGACGAAACACAGGAAAGTCCCGACCAACAGGACGGGAATCGATATCGCCAGACGGCGAAGAATGTAGATCACCAGGTTCAACGAACTGCTCCTCATCCGGGCCTGGTCGCCGAAGTGCTGGACCGCTGCCCGGTTGTCCACCGTAGTGGCGGTAACCCTACGGTCAACAGCTACTTCCGGCGGGTACGGGGGCCCGGCTTGTGGCCGGGCCCCCGTACCACCAGGATCGCGTAAGCGAGTGGTGAAAAAGCGGGGCGGAAGGCCCTACTTCTTCTGCTCCCACTCACCGACGTTCCACAGGACACCGTTGTACGACTGCATGTAAGTGCGGTCGATGCCCTTGAACGCCCACATGGACGGGGTCTGGAACAGCGGCAGCGTCGCGTACTCGTCCGCGATCGCCTGGTCGGCCTTCTGGTAGTTCTCCAGCTGCACGGCCTCGTCGGTGGCCTTCACGGCCGCCTCGAAGGACGAGTCGATCGTCGGGTTCGACAGGCCCTGGTAGTTCTGGCTGCTGTCGTCGACACGGGTGATGTAGATCGACTTCTGCTCGGCCTTGAACGGAGCGGCGGACCAGCCGAAGAGCGCGGCGTCGTAGTCGCTGGCCGCGAGACGGCCACCCTTCAGGAAGTTGGCGTCCTGGTCGTCCGTGATCTCGATACCGGCGGCCTTGGCCTGCGAGATGATGATCTCGACGGTCTGCTGACGGCGGGTGTTCTGGTTGTGCGAGATCTTGAACGACGCGCGCTGGCCGCCCTTGGCGAAGATACCGTCGCCACCCTTGACCCAGCCGGCGTCGGTCAGCGTCTTGGCCGCGGCCTCGGCGCCCAGACCGGCCTTGCTGCTGTACAGGTCCTTGAAGCCCTGCTCGCCCGGCATGAACACGATGCTGTTCAGCGGGGTCGCGTCGGCCTGGACCTCCTTGAGGAGCTTGTCGGTGATCTCCTGGCGGTTGACGACCTCGAAGAACGCCTTGCGGAGGGCCTTGTCCTTGAACATACGACCGTAGTTGAGGTCGATGTGCTCGAAGGTCAGCTGCGAGGCCGAACCGTAGGTGATGCCCTGGGCGGAAAGGCCCTTCATGGTGTTGGCAGCGGTGGCGTCAGGCTGGGTCGAAGCGGCGACGTCGATCTCACCGTTCTGCAGCGCGGTCGCCATGGCCTTGGTGTCCTCCATCGCCTTCACGACGATCTTGGAGGGGCCACCCTTGCCACCGATCCAGTTCGGGTTCTTCTCGAGCGTGACGGCCTTCTGGTTGGCGTCGAACGCGGTGATCTTGTACGGGCCCGAAGCCGGCATGACGTCGGCCTTGAAACCCTTGAAGCCGTTGGTCCAGAAGTCACCGGCCTTGGTGAGCTGGGCGGCGTCGCTGGTCGGGGTCAGCTTGGTGATGTCGGCGACGCCCGAGTTCTTCTCGACGATGTGCGCGGGCATGATCGCGGTCGAGTTGAACAGACCCTTGTAGTCCAGGTACGGCTCGGTGTACTTGGTCTCGAAGGTCAGGTCGTCCTTGCAGGTCGCCTCGTTGATCAGCTGGTAGCCGGTCGTCGAAGCGGCGAGGAAGGCCTGCTTGCCGTCGGCGGTCTTCGCCTTGCCGGAGTGCGCCAGCCACGACAGGTACATGTCGTCGCAGTCGAACGCTTCGTTGTCCGACCACTTGACGTTCGGCTTGATCTTGTAGACGACGGTCTGCGGCGACTTGGAGGTGACCTCCCAGGAGTCGAACACGTCGTTGTTCAGCAGCACCTTGTTGTTGCCGTCGAGCACATCGGCGCCGGCGAGCACGGCGGTCAGGATGTAGGTGTTGTACGACGTGTTGGTGTCAGGCGTGTCGTTGTTGTAGCCCGAGTACCCGTCGTCGATGCCCACCGTGACGGTGCCTTCGTACCCCGGGGTGTCCGCGAGCTTGAAGTTTTCGCCGTTCTGCGCCTTGCCGACCGCCATGCTCTTGATGTCGGTCGACGACCCGTTCTGGTCGGTACTGCCGCTGTCGCCACCGCTGCATGCGCTCAGCACAAGCGCGGAGGCCGCGACCAGCGACCAGGCGGAGACTGCCTTGGACTTCCTCATGAAGTGTGCCCTCCTAGCACTGGGCTCCTGAGATCGGAACAGGACCCCACACCGCTCCGGTGAGATGGCCCGGAGCCTATGACACGCCAAGCGACACTCATTTGGCGCACTGCGGGTGCACGCTAGAAAGGAAATGCACGAACAGTCACCAGTTCCGGGGCGATCGTGACCAAAGGGTAACTTGCGGCTGACTTCAAGAAATACGCCGGTTACCTTGAGGAATCAGTCCGCCACTCGAACGTGCCGGGAAAGGTCACCCTCCAGGGTCGGACTCGGACTCGAAACGGCTACTTCGGACCCCTCGTCCAGTTCACCGCCGACCCGAAAGGGCCCACCATAGGAGGACCAGCGGTTACTCCGGAAATACCAGAGCCGATGGCGAGGGTATCGGCCAGCTGGAACAACGGAATGGCAACATTCCGGCGCCACAATTCCGGTTCGAGGGCCGAAAGCGCGTCCGCGACCGGGGTGGCGCCGGTCAGCGCGGCGTCGATCGACGGCTGCAGGGCCGGATCGCAGAAGCCCAGCGGGTTGCCGGGGACGACGGCCTTGGTCTTCTCGGTGAGCTGATCGGGTCGGCAGCCGAACGTGGACGCCAGCGCCGAAGCGACGTCCGCACCCCCGGTGACCTGGCCGACCACCGCGATGTCGATGCCGACGTTGCCCGCGCCCTCCGGCGTCGTCTGCTGCACGCCGTTGAGCACCGGCATGGCCAGCAGGGTCGAGAACAGTTCCCTCGGCTGCGGCGCGATCGCGTTGACCTCGATCCCCGCGGCCACCAGTTGCGCCGTCAGTTCCTTGGCGATCGTCGCGTACGGCTCCTGCTTGGCGGGCGACGCGACGACCAGCGAAAGGTTCTTCCCGTTCTTCCGCCAGGTTCCGGCTTCCTTGGTGTATCCGGCGGATTTGAGCAGTTCCTCGCCCTTGACCGGGTCGGCCGCCGACGGCGGGCCCGGTGCCGGGATCGTCGGCTGGAAACCGGGGGCCGACGGGACGCGGACCTGGGCGTCGGCGCGGAGCTTGTCCGACGGGCCGCCGTCGGTCGCCTCGGTGATCAGCTTGCCGCGGTCGATCAGCGCGGTGACGCCTTCGCGCACCTTCGGATCCGACAGCGTCGAACTCACCGGCCGCAGGAGGATCTGCGCGACCGTGGGACGCGCGACCGTGTGCAACTGGACGGCGGAGCCGAGCTCACCGAGCCGTTTGAGGCCGTTGCCGTCGGTCCTGGTCATCACGAACTGGTCGTTGCCGCTGCGCAGCGCGGCCAGTGTGCCCTCCCGGTCGGCCGCACGGAGCACGATCCGGTCGAGGGCGGAGGGTTTCTCCCAATAGCGCTCGTTGCGCTCCAGGGTGACCTCTCCGCGCGCGGTGTCGAGGCCCTTGATCGAGTAGGGGCCGCCGACGGCCGGGAACGCCGTCGCCAGCGCGCCCTGCCACCCGTTCGGGGCGTCCTTGAGCAGATGGGCGGGCAGGAGGTTGTCGAAGAGCGTCTGCCAGCCCGGGTACGGCTTGGAGAAGGTGACCTCGACCCGTTTGCCGCCTTCGCGCGACTGGATGTCCGAGATCAGCCGGTAGCCGGCGGCGCCGATGACCCCGGGCTGATCGCGCATCGCCTCGCGGAGGTACGCGAAGTCCTCGGCGGCGATCGGCGCGCTGTCGGACCAGGAGGCGTCCGGGCGGATCGTGTACGCGACCGTGAACGGCTGCTGCGAGACGACCTCGGCGGACTTCATCAGGTTCTTGTCCAGTTCGAAGCTGCCGTCGTCCTTGGGGCGGAACACCGACGGGAGCAGCAGCTGCGAGAGCGCCGACGTCACCTGGGAGGCGTCGGCGAGGTTGTGGGGGTTGTAGCCGCCGAGGACGTCGTCGACACCCACGACGACCTGCGAAGGCGTCTTCGTGGTCGAAGTGCTCACCGGGGAGGCTGAGGAGCTGACCACGGGCGGGGGCGGGGTGTTGCTGCAGGCGGCGAGGAGCACCGCCGCGCACGCCAGCATGGGTGCCGCTGTGGTCCGTGACCGCACGCCTGGATCCTCCTGGTTTGTCCCTCGCCCCGTCGCCATAGAGCTATCACGCCGGACATGGCCTCGGCAGCGAGATTCCCATATCGGCCCGGTCGTCGCCCGACCGGATGCCGTCCTCCCCCGGTGGACGTCCGGGAGCCCCTCGGGGTTCCTGCCGCGCCGGGGCTTTTCGGCGGCACCGGAGCGCGATACTCCGGCAATCGGTTCCGCAAACCCGGAACATTCCGGAACGGCGGCCGGAATGTTCGCCACCGCACGATTCACGGCCGAAACGATCGCGATCGCGAGTCCTATCCGGACGCGTTTAGGAACTTTTGTTTCGCGGCGGTCCGGATCCGCATTCGGCGAACCGGCACCGGCGGCCGCTCCGCCGTCGATCCGCGGGGTCCGTTCCGGTGTTGTGAACACCGTCCGAAAAGGAGGATCGGCTTTCCCTGAAATTGTAGGGAAAGGACCTTTCTTTAACGAAGAACGCTCGATCGAATACGGTGCGTGACCGCATTCGGCGCCTGGAACGGCGAAGGGCGCCTACTCACGGTGAGTGAGCAGGCGCCCTTCGACGTTGGGACGGCACGCGTGATCAGACGGACGACACGCGTGATCGAGTAGACGACACGCGTGTCCAGCCGGACGGCGGCCGATGGGTCCGGGTGGTCGTGGTGGGCTCAGCCGCGGTTCTTCAGCTTGTTGCGCTCCTTGGCGCGCTGGTTGACGTCCAGCGTGACCTTGCGGATCCGGACGACGTCGGGGGCGACCTCGACGCACTCGTCGACGGAGCAGAACTCCAGCGCCTCTTCCAGCCCCATCTTGCGCGGGCGGGCCAGCGTCTCCATCACGTCGGCGGAGGACTGACGCATGTTCGTCAGCTTCTTCTCCTTGGTGATGTTGATGTCGAGATCCTCGGCGCGCGGGTTCTCACCGACGACCATGCCCTCGTACACCTCGGCGCCGGGCTCGACGAAGAAGGTGCCGCGGTCGGCCAGCTGGATCATCGCGTACGCGGTGATCGGGCCGGACCGGTCGGCGACCAGCGAACCGGAGTGGCGGGTGCGGATCTCCCCCGCCCACGGGAAGTAGCCCTCGAACACGTGGTTCGCGATACCGGTACCGCGGGTCTCGGTGAGGAAGTCGGTGCGGAAGCCGATCAGGCCACGCGCCGGGAGGACGTAGTCGAGCTTGATGCGGCCGGTGCCGTGCCCGCCCATGTGCTCCATGCGGCCCTTGCGGGCGGCGAGGAGCTGGGTGATGCCGCCGAGGTGCTCCTCCGGGGCGTCGATCGACAGGCGCTCGAACGGTTCGTGCAGCTTGCCGTCGATCGTCTTGGTGACCACCTGCGGCTTGCCGACGGTCAGCTCGAAGCCCTCACGGCGCATCTGCTCGACGAGGATGGCCAGCGCCAGCTCACCACGGCCCTGCACCTCCCAGGTGTCGGGGCGCTCGGTCGGCAGCACCTTGATGCTGACGTTACCGATGAGCTCCTGGTCCAGCCGGGCCTTCACCAGCCGCGCGGTGACCTTGTCGCCGCCGCTGCGGCCGGCCAGCGGCGAGGTGTTGACACCGATGGTCATCGAGATGGCGGGCTCGTCGACGGCGATCCGGGGCAGCGCCTCGGGGTTCTCGACGTCGGCCAGCGTGTCGCCGATGGTGATGTCCGGGATACCGGCGATCGCGACCAGTTCGCCCGCGCTGGCCTCGGTCGCCGGGACGCGGGTGAGCGCCTCGGTGACGAGCAGTTCGGAGATCCGGACGTTCTGGATGCTGCCGTCCTCGCGCATCCAGGCCACGGTCTGGCCCTTGCGCAGGTTGCCGGAGTGGATGCGGATCAGCGCGATACGGCCGAGGAAGTTCGACGCGTCGAGGTTGGTGACCAGCGCGCGCAGCGGGCCTTCCTTGTCCGCGAAGGGCGGCGGCACGTGGCGCAGCAGGGTCTCGAACAGCGGGTCGAGGTTCTCGCTCTCGGGCACGGCGCCGTCGGCGGGCTGCTCGAGGCTCGCCTTGCCGGACCGGGCGGAGGCGAAGACGACCGGGAGGTCGAGGATCGCGTCGAGGTCGGCGTCCTCGATGTCACCGGCCAGGTCGAGCAGGAGGTCGTGGGTCTCCTCGACGACCTCGGAGATCCGCGCGTCGGGCCGGTCGGTCTTGTTGACGACCAGGATCACCGGCAGGCCGGCCTCGAGGGTCTTGCGGAGCACGAACCGGGTCTGCGGGAGCGGGCCCTCGCTGGCGTCGACCAGCAGGACGACACCGTCCACCATGGCCAGTCCGCGCTCGACCTCGCCGCCGAAGTCCGCGTGGCCGGGGGTGTCGATGACGTTGATCGTCACCGGGCCGTTCTCGGTCTCGCGGTGGATGGAGGTGTTCTTCGCGAGGATGGTGATGCCCTTTTCCCGCTCGAGCTCCCCGGAGTCCATCACGCGGTCGACGAGTTCGGCGCGTTCCTCGAAGGCGCCGGACTGCCGGAGCATGGCGTCGACGAGGGTCGTCTTGCCGTGGTCGACGTGTGCGACGATGGCGACGTTGCGCAGGTCGGGCCGGGTCTTGCCGGACGAGCGGCCGGCATCGACTGCGGTGGCGCTGGCTGCGGGCACGCGAAGGCTCCAAAGGTTTCAAGTTCGGGTGTGGTGCCCGCGCTCGCGCGTTCGAGACACGCCTGGCCGACTTTGGCCATACGCGGACCACACCAGGATACCTGTAGCCCGACTGTGAGCAGCCCCACGCCCCCAGATCGGTTAGGCTCACCTAACGTGTAGAGGTCGCCGACACCGGTCGGAGAAGGAGCGCGCGTGGGCAAGAAACTACCCGACGACCCGCACAAGCTCGTGCGCAAATGGATGAAGTCCGGCAAGGTCAAGAAGAAATGCTGCCGGTCGAAGTCGCGGTGCGGCAAATGCCCCGTTCTCGCACTCAAAAAGGCGAAAACGAAGATCGCGAAGGCCGCTTAGAAGATCGTCAGTGCACCACCGCCTCGTTGATGGCCCGCAGTTCCGGCGCGGTGCGGGTCGGCGAGAACTCGATCACCTCGTAGGTGGCCATGTGCTTGATCGAGAAGGGGTCGGTCGCGAGGATCGCGTCCAGCTTTCCCCTGGCCATGGGCTTGGTGATGATGACGCCGCCGATGCGCGGGTTGCGCCTGCCGGAGGCGAGGAAATTGCCGTGTTCGTACTGTTTGGTCAGCCAGTCGGCGTGATCGGGCAGCACGTAGTCGATTTCTTCGATGGGCGCGGTGTAGGTCAGCAGGACGACAAACATGAGTTGAAGGTAGACCCGGATCTCCAATATGACGGACGTACTGGCCGGGCTGATATGAAGTGTTGACGCGCGGTGCCCGGAATGAGTGATCTGCCCTTCCTTTTCGGGCTGCGGTACGATCCTCGGCATGCGCGCGCAGAACGCCCAGTGGTGGCCGCCCTCCGGCGGCCCCGCAATCCTGCGCTGAACCAGACGAGCGCACCACCAGGCCGCCCCACCGGGCGGCCTTTTTCGTGCCCGGACCCTGGGGCGGCCCGAATCCGGAAGGAAGAAGGCAGATGATCAGGTTGTCCGGGATCACCCCGTCCGGCCACGTCCACGTCGGGAACCACCTGGGGGCCATCCGGCGGTGGGCCGACGAGGGCGGGCCGGACGACCTGTACTTCGTCTCCGACCTGCACGCCATGACGAACGCGCACAATCCGTCGAAACTGCGCTCGATGGCGTCGGAGCAGCTGGCCGTGCTGATCGCGGCCGGGATCGAGCCGGACCGCGTGTTCGTGCAGTCCGACATAGCGCGCGAGCTGGGCGCCCTCAACTGGGTCCTCGAGTGCACCTGCAACTACGGCGAGGCCGCCAGGATGATCCAGTTCAAGGAGAAGTCGAAGGGCCGCGCCGGGGTCCGGCTCTCCCTGCTGACCTATCCGGTGCTGATGGCGGCCGACATCCTGCTGCAGGGCGCGGACGAGGTCCCGGTCGGCGAGGACCAGCGGCAGCACGTCGAGCTGGCGAGAACGCTGGCGAAGCGCTTCAACACCACCTACGGCGACGTGTTCACCATGCCGAAGGCGGTGCTGCCGCCCGCCGGCGCGCGGGTCATGGACCTCGCCGAGCCGACGCGGAAGATGTCGAAGTCGACGAAGGAAGAGGCCGGGGTGGTCTTCGTCCTCGACGAGCCCGACCAGGTCCGCCGGAAGGTCAAGCGCGCGAAGACCGACGGCGGGTCGAAGCCCGCCTACGCGCCGGAGACCCGTCCGGGGATGGCGAACCTGCTGGACATCCTCGCGGCGTGTACCCGCGAGAAGCCCGAGGTCCTCGCGGACCGGTTCGACTCCTACGGCCAGGTGAAGGAGGCCGTCGCCGAGGCGCTCATCGAGGAGCTGCGGCCGGTGCGGGAGCGCGCGCTGGCGCTGCTGGCCGACCCCGGTGAGCTGGAGCGGGTGCGCAAGGCGGGTGCCATCCGGGCCGCGGAGCGGGGTGAGCACCGGCTGCAGTCGGCGCTGCGGCTCATCGGCGCCGGCTGAAGTTCCGTGAAGGCCTCCTTCCCTACTTTGAGGGTAGGGAAGGAGGCCTTCACGGACTTGTGAGCAGGGCGTGCAGGGCGGGCAGGAGGATCCGGTCGGCGGGCAGCCAGTCGAGGTCGTCGAGTTCGCGCGTGGAGATCCACCGGACGTCCTTGTGCTCCACCGCTCGCGGCTCGTCCGCCACGTTGGCCAGCGAAGCGGCGTAGATCCGCAGCACCTTCCCTTTCGGCAGCGGCACGTCTTCGCCGACCCGGCCCGCGACCGTCACGGCGACGTCCAGTTCCTCCAGGCATTCCCGCGCCAGGGCGGCCTCGTCGCTTTCGCCGTCCTCGACGCGCCCGCCCGGCAGCTCCCATTGCCCGGCGTGGTCGGCGGGCCAAGCCCGCTGCTGTGCCAGCAACTGTCCGTCCCGCACGATGGCGGCGCCCACGATCACCACGCGGCACACCCTACTGACCGCGCGCCGCCTGCCAGACGATCTGGAAGCGCGCCCCGCCGTCGGGCGATTCGCCGACGCGCACCCGGCCACCGCGCCGCCGGACGGCCTCCGCGACCATCGCCAGCCCCAGCCCGGTGCCGCCGGAGGATCGCGCCCGCGAGTCGGACACGCGGTAGAAGCGGTCGAAGACCCGGTCCCGGTGTTCAGGGGCGATGCCCGGCCCGTCGTCGTCGACCACCACCCGCACGGTGGACCGCGCCGCGAGCACCGACACCACGATCTCGCTCCGCGCGTACCGGCAGGCGTTGCGCAGCAGGTTGCTCAGCACCAGCTCGACCTCGGCGTGCGTGGCCAGTGCCCACGCCGTCCCGACCGTGCCGCTCACCCGGATCTCCGGTGCGTCGGCGGGCATCCGCGCGACGGCGGCCCGCACCTCGCTCACCAGCTCGACCGGTTCCGCGGGCGGGACCTCCCCCGCATCCGACCTCGCCAGCGCCAGCAGCCCGTCGAGCAGCGCGGAAAGCCGTTCCGACTCCTCCAGGATGTCGGAAAGCGTCTCCTGTGAGAGGTCGGGATCGGGGTTGGCGACGGCGACCTCGGCCTGCACGCGGATCGACGCGACCGGTGAGCGGAGCTCGTGCGCGGCGTCCCCGGTGAACCGGCGGAGCCGGTCGGCGCCCTCCTCCTGCCGCGCCAGCAACGCGTTGAACTCCTCGGCCAGCGCGCGGAGTTCGTCGTGCGAATCCGGGAGCGGCAGCCGCGCGCCCGGCGGGAGCGCCCGCACCGATCCGCGCATCCGCGCGACCGGCCGCAGGGCGAACCGCACCAGCAGCCACGTCGCGATCCCCGCGCCCACCGCGCCGACCGACGCGACCACGAACAGCCACAACCCGCCGGAGTGCACGGCCGTCGCGAAGCCGACCAGGCCCGCACCCGCGACGACGAGCCGTTGCTGACCGTCGGGTGCGGTGACGACGGTGCCCGCCCAGCGCCAGCTGTGCTCGCCGCCGGTCGTGATCGATTCGCCCGCCTTCAGCGCTCGGATGTCCGTGGGGCCGAGGTTCGACGGCGGCAGACCGTCCACCGGGCCGCCCGCGGTGTCGAGGACGCGGACGGTGACCGCCGACCCCGACGGTGTCCGCCCGGCCGAGACGTCGGCCTTCGCGGTCTCCAGCTGAGCGCTGAGCTCGTCGTCGACCGAACCGATGAGCAGCGGTTGCAGGTTGTCCCCGGCGACCGCCGCCAGCCCGAGCAGGAAGCCGAGCGTGACCGTGGCCGCGAGCAGGGTGATCCGGACCTGGAGCGAACGGCGACGCCACCAAGACGGCGAGCCGATCACCCCTGTCCCGCCGGGGCGATCACTTCGTCGAGCTGCGGATCCGAGGCCAGGTATCCGTGCCCGCGCACGGTCCTTACCAGCGCGCCCGCGCCGACCGCGTCGAGTTTGCGGCGCACGTAGCCGACGTAGACCTCGACGACGTTGCGGGTCGCGGCCTGCTCGTCGCCCCAGACCGCGCGCAGCAGTTCGTCCTTGGTGACGACCGTTCCGGCCCGGCCGGCCAGCACCTCCAGCAGGGCGAACTCACGGGGGCTGAACGCGACGTCGACGCCGTCGTAGCGGACCTGCCGCAGGCTCCGGTCGACTTCGAGCGCGCCGATGCGCAGCGGCCCGCGGGTCCCGTCCGGCGACGCCCGTCGCAGCACCGCGCGTACCTGCGCGACCAGCACGACGAACGAGAACGGCTTCACGAGGTAGCCGTCGGCGCCGAGGTCGAGGCCGTCGGCCTGATCGACCTCGCCGTCCTTCGCCGAGATCATCAGCACCGGCGTGGTGACGCCGAGCGCGCGCAGCCGTTCGAGCACGCGGTAGCCGGAAAGCCCCGGAAGCATGATGTCGAGCAGGACGACGTCGAAGGAGCCCGTCTGCGCGAGCCGCAGGCCGCTGGGCCCGTCGGCCGCGGTGACCACGTCCATGTCCTCGGCGCGCAGCCCCCGCTGCAACGCCTTGCGCACGCCGGGTTCGTCGTCGACCACCAGTACTCGAGGTTTCACGCTCTTCATCATTCACGCTTTCACCAGCTCACGCGCGACCTCTCAGCGCCATCTCAGCCGGGGAGGCGGAGTCTGAGTGGTATCTCAGCGTTTCCGGGGAAGCGTTGTCGCCAAGACCCGAGCACACTGGGGTTCGGGGAAACAGGGAGAGACAGCATGGATCCGAAGAGGAAGGCCATCACCGCGGCGGTGGTGGGCACGGCGCTCGGCGTCGGCGGCCTCGCCGTCGTCGCGATGCCGGCCACCGCGGGCGACGCGCCCGTCCTGCCGCAGATCAGCGCCGAAGAGCTGGTGCAGTCGACGCTCAACGCGAAGCCGTCGGCGTTCGACGGGAAGGTCAAGGTCAGCAACGACCTCGGCCTGCCGCAGGTCGGCAGCACCCTGCCCGGCGTCTCGGCGCTCGACGTCGACTCGGCGCAGATTTCGACCGACGGGGCGGGCAAGAGCAAGGTTTCGCTCACCGAGGGCTCCAGCCAGCAGACCATCGTCCGGAACGGCCAGACCGTCTGGGAGTACAGCTCCAAGGACAACTCGGCCACCAAGGTGACCATCCCGGACGGGCTGGCCAAGGAGCACCAGGAGAAGAGCAAGGACGTCGACCCGGCCACGGTGGCGTCGGAACTGCTCGGCAAGGTGCGCGAGAGCAGCACGATCGCCGTCAGCGGGACGGCCTCGGTGGCGAACCGGTCCGCGTACGAACTGGTGCTGACCCCGAAGCCGACCGAGCGGACGCTCCTGCGCGAGATCCGCGTCGCGATCGACGACCAGACCCGGCTGCCGCTGCGGGTCACGGTGCTGGCGAACGGCACTTCGTCCCCGGCGCTGGAGGTCTCGTTCAGCGAGATCAACTTCGCGGCCCAGCCCGCGTCGAACTTCGAGTTCACCCCGCCGAAGGGCGCGAAGGTGACCGAGAAGACCGCCGAGGTCGATCCGAAGAACCGTGAGCTGGCCGAGCAGGCGAAGTCCGACATCAAGGTCGTCGGCGACGGCTGGGACACCGCGATCACGGGCAAGATCCCGGCCGACGCGCTGTCGAAGGCCGGTCAGGCCAAGGACGAGGAAGGCCGCCAGGTCGACCCGAAGGCACTGCTTTCGCGGTTCGCCAAGCCGGTCAGCGGTGCCTGGGGCAGCGGCTGGCTGGTGACCACCAAGGTCGGCAGCGGCGTGCTGACCGACGACGGCCGCTACGCCGTCGGCGCGGTGCCGGAGCAGGTCCTCTTCGAGGCTTTGGCCGCGAAGTGACCACCACTTTCGAAGCCGGGACGGACGCCTCCCAGGAGGCGTCCGCTCCGGCGGTACCCATGGCGGCCCGCACCAGGGGCCTGCGCAAGGTCTACGGCCGCACGGTGGCCGTGGACCACGTCGATCTCGACGTTCCCGAAGGCGCCGTGCTGGGGATGCTCGGCCCCAACGGTTCGGGCAAGACGACGACCATCCGGATGCTGCTCGGTCTCGTGCGGCCCACGGAGGGCGAGGTCGAACTCTTCGGCAGGAAGATGCCCGACGAGGCGGCGCACGCGCTGCCCGACGTCGGCGCGCTCGTCGAAGGACCGGGTTTCCACCCTTTTCTCTCCGGGCGCGAGAACCTGCTGCGCGTGGCCGCGGCCGAACCGAGGCTGGCCTCGGCCGGGATCCCCGGAGCGGTCGACGCGGCGCTTGAGCGCGTCGGCCTGACCGACGCCGCCACCCGGCGCTACAAGGGGTACTCGCTGGGGATGAAGCAGCGGATGGGGCTGGCGAGCGCGCTGCTCGTGCCGCGGCGGATGGTCGTGCTCGACGAACCGACCAACGGCCTCGACCCGGCGGGCACCAGGGAGATCCGCCGGATCATCGCCGAACTGCACGCCGACGGTGTCACCGTGCTGGTGTCGTCGCATCTGCTGGCCGAGGTCGAGGCGACCTGTACGCATGTCGCGGTGCTCCAGTCCGGGAACGTGATCGCCCAGGGCGAGCTTTCGGAACTGCTGGAGTCGGGGAACGCGGCGCTGCTGGTGCGGACGCCGGACGCCGAACTCGCGGTGGAGACGTTGCGGGAGAACAGGATCGGCAGCAGGCTCACCCCGGACGGCGTCCGCGTGGACCTCACCGCCGCCGAGGCGCCCGACGTGCTGCGTCATCTGGTGACGGCCGGGGTGGCCGTGCACGAGGCGGCGCGGGCCCGGACCGGCCTGGAAGACCTGTTCGCCCGGCTGACCCAGCCGGAGTCCACTGTAGACGGTGAGGGGGAGTCGTGACCCACGCTCTGGCCACGGCACCCGCGGCGAGGACCGGCCGGGACAGCATCGGCCTGCTCCGGCTGTATCGCGCCGAACTGCGCTGGATCTTCCGGCGGCCCCGCACGCTGGCCGTACTGGGCCTGCTCGCGCTGATCCCGATCGTGATCGGGGTCGCGCTGACGCTGGTCGACGCGTCCGAAGCGGAAGGCGGCCGGGACGGCGCACTGCTGGCCTCCGCGATGAACAACGGGTTCGTCCTGCCGGTCGCGGCGCTGACCATGACCCTGGCGCTGCTCCTGCCGCTCGCTTCGGCGATGGCCGGGGCGGACGCGATCGCCGGTGAGACCGCGCACGGCACCTTGCGGGGCTGGCTCATCGCGCCGGTCGGCCGGGGCAGGCTGCTGGCGATCAAGGCGTTCGGCGTCGCCACCGTCTCGCTGATCGCGGTGCTGGCCATGACCTTCACCGGATTCGCCACCGGGCTGATCGTCAGTGGCGCCGATTCGATGTTCACGCTCACCGGCTCGACGCTGAGCGTGTGGGACGCGCTGGGCAGGCTGCTGGTGGTGGCGCTGTGGATCACCCTGCAGCTGTGGGCGGTCGGCGCGGTCGCGCTCGCGATCTCGTCGTTCACCGAACACCCGATGCTGGTGGTCGCTTCGGTGCTGGCGGGCACGATCGTGTTCACCATCCTCGGTTTCCTGGACGCGGTCTCGTGGCTGCATCCGTTCCTGCTCAACAAGGATTGGGCGCAGGCTCCGGCCGCGGTGCTGATGGATCCGCTGGACCTGTCGATGCTCGGCGAGGGCGCCTTGCGGGCCGCCTGCTACATCGTCATCGGGCTCTCGATCGCCTACTCGCGCCTGACCACCCGGGACGGCTGACCCCCTCCCCTCGCGTTTCGTCCTCTGAATGCGGTCCTTGCACGCGCAACTACCGCATTCAGAGGACTAAGTGCTAGCAGAAGACGGCCGTCGCCATGGAGACCACGGCTTCGGTGGACGGGTCCCGCTCGTGCGGGTTGAGGGAGAGGGTCAGCGACTTGCCCTTCCCGTCGGTGAAGGCGACGGTGAGGTAGCCGATCAGCTGTCCCGTGTGCCCCCACACCGGTTTCGGGCCGGTCGCACAAGGGATCGCGAACTCCTGCAAGCCCAGGCCGTACCGGAACAGCGGGACCGCTTCCCTCATCCGCCGCATCTCCGTCAGGCTCGCCTGGCTCGTCAGCCTGCCCTCGATCAGGGCGGTGACGAAGGTGGTCAGGTCGCGAGGGGTGGAGACCATCTCACCGGCCGCCCAGTCCAGTGAGGGATCCATGTCGGTGGCGTCCACGATCGACGGCGGGGTCGTGGGCAGCGGTTCGTAGCCGCGGGCATGCGGAACGGGCAAGGACGAGCGGTGGCCCGGGACGCTGGTGCGCGTGAGGTGGAGCGGGCGCAGGATCCGCCGTGTCACCTCCTCGCCGTACGGGCGTCCGGTCAGCTTCTCGATCAGCAGACCGGCGACGACGTAGTTGGTGTTCGAGTAATGCCAGGACTCGCCTGGGTTCTCGAAGTCCGGGCCTTTCGCGAACGCCACCTTCAGCAGTTGCGAAGGCGTGTAGTCGTCGAAGCGGGCATCGGCGCGCCAGCGGTTGGTCGAGTACCCGGGTTCACTCATGTAGTCGTGCAGGCCGCTGGTGTGCTGCAGGACGTGCCGGACGGTGACGCGACCGCCGTCGGGGACGACACCGGGCAGGTGGCGCTCGATCGGATCGTCGAGCGCCAGCCGTCCCTCGTCTGTCAGCTGCAGGAGGACGGTGGCCGCGAAGGTCTTGGTGACGCTGCCGATCCGGAAATGACCGCCGGCGACGGCGGGCGCGCCGGAGGCCAGATCGCGCACGCCCACCGCGTCCGACCACTGGCGGGTGCCGTTCCGGACGTGGATCAGCCCGGCGGTGATGTCCCGGCCGTCGGCGAGGGCGGTGAGCCTGCCGCGCAACTCGGCGACCGGGATATCCGGCGTGGCCGGTGCGGCGGCCGGAACGACCGCGAGAACGAAGGACAAGATCGTCTTCAGGAGCATGGAGTCGACGGTATGGCGGCCGAACCCCGCGGACACTGCGGAAAACCGCAGGTTTCGGCCCGGACTACCGCATTCAGCCGGAGTTCGCATTCAGAGGACTAAATGCGAAGTTGGGCGACGCCGTCCGGGTCCAGAGCGAGCCGGACGGTGTCCCCGGGACGCAGGTCGGCGGTCACCGGCGCGACCGCGTCCACAGTGGACAGATCGCCGCCGGGTGCGACCACGAGCCGGACATGCTCCCGCCGGTGCACGACGGCGACGACCTCGCCTTCGACACCGTCCGGAGCCACGCGGAGCCCGTGCGGCCGCAGCCCCAGCCGCACCGCTCCGTCCTCGACGTCGGGCAGCGCGACCTCGCCGAGCGGAGTCCGCACCACACCACCGGAAGCTTCGCCGTCGACGAACGTGGTCACGCCGAGGAACCGTGCCACGCCCTCGTCCACCGGCTGCCGCCAGACGCGGCGCACCGCGCCCTCCTGCCGGATCTCGCCGTCTTCGAGCACGGCGACGCGGTCGGCGAGCGTGAACGCCTCTTCCTGATCGTGCGTGACCAGCAGCGCGGTGATCTTGCTGCGCCGCAACAGGGCGGCGAGGTCGATCGCCAGCTGTTCCCGCAGTCCGGCGTCCAAACCGGACAGTGGTTCGTCCAGCAGCAGCAACCGCGGCTCCGGAGCCAGGGCGCGGGCGAGCGCCACTCGCTGCGCCTGCCCGCCGGACAGCTCGGTCACCCTCCGCCGCTCGTAGCCGACGAGCCCGACCAACTCCAGCAGCGCACGGACGCGGTCCGCGTGCTCGGCGCGCGGCACGTCGTGCATCCGCAGGCCGAACGCGATGTTCGAGGCGACGTCCTTGTGCGGGAACAGCTGGCCGTCCTGGAAGACCAGCCCGAACTCCCGCCGGTGCACCGGGACACCGGCGAGATCCTCGCCGTCCCACCGCACGGTGCCCGACGTCAGCGGCTCCAGCCCGGTGATCGCCCGCAGCAGCGTCGACTTCCCCGATCCGGACGGGCCGAGCAGCGCCAGCACCTCGCCATCGGCGATGTCCAGCCGGGCGTCCTTCACCGCCGCGAAGGATCCATAGTGGACGGTCAGATCCCGTACCGACAGCGACACTAGAACTCCCCTACCGAATTCTGCCCGCGGACCGCGCCGAACCGGTCGATCAGCACCACCGCCACCACGGTCACGATCATGAGCAGTGCGCAGGCCGCGTAGGCCATCTGGTTGTTCAGCTCCCCCGGCCGCGAGATCAGCGTCGCGACGGCGACCGGCAGCGTCGGCGCGTCCGGCCTGGCCAGGAAGCTCGTCGCGCCGAATTCGCCGAGCGCGACCACGTAGCCGAACCCGGCCGCCGCGACCAGCGAACGCGCCGTCAGCGGGAGATCGATCTCGCGCCACACCCGGCCGGGGCTCGCACCGAGTGTCGACGCGGCCTGCCGCAGCCGGACGTCGACCGACCGCAGCACCGGCAGCACCATCCGCACGATCAGCGGGATGATCACCAGCGCCTGTGCGAGCGGCACCAGCAGCGGCGACGTCCGCAGATCGCCCGGGAGCGCGTCGAGCGTGACGAGATAACCGAAACCGACGGTCACCGCGGACACACCCAGCGGCAGCATCAGCGCGGCGTCCATCGTCTCGCCCATCCCCCGCGCCAGCCTGCCGGGCGTGCGGCGCAGCGCCACCAGCACGACCGAGGCCAGCACCCCGACGATCATCGCGAGCGTCGTCGCGTCGAACGCTGTCCGCAGCGACATCGACGCCGCGTCCCAGCCCGAAACCTGGAGCGCGTTGCGGGAGCCTTGCCCGGCCAGCGCTTCGTACCCCGCGAGACTCCAACCGTCCGAAGTGGACACGGATTCGATCAGCAGCGCCACGATCGGCGTCATCAGGAGCGCGATCACCGCGAGCCCGGCGGCCACCGCCCACCACTCGCCACCCCTCGGCCTCCGCGCGGTCTCGCTCCGCGAACGCAGCCGCACCGCGTTCTCCCGGCGACGCCTCGCGAGCGCGCCCACGACGAGCGCGGCGACGACGGCGGCGAACTGCACCAGCGACAACGCGGCCGCGCCGGAGAGGTCGAGTAGCTGGACGGTGCGCAGGTAGATCTCGGTCTCCAGCGTGCGGTACTTCGCCCCGCCGAGGATGAGCACGACCCCGAAACTGGTGGCACAGAACAGGAAGACCACCGCGGCCGAGGACGCGACGGCCGGCGCGAGGGCGGGTAGCGTCACCGAACGGAAGGCGCGCCACGGCGACGCGCCGAGCGCACGGGCCGCGTCCACCGTCCGCGGGTCGAGATGGCTCCACAGCCCGGAAACCGTGCGCGCGACGACGGCGACGTTGAAGAAGGCGTTGGCCAGCACCAACGGAAGCAGCCCGCCATCGGGCCAAAGCGCGCGGAACGCCAGGCCGACCACGACGGTCGGCAACACGAACGGCACCAGCACGAGTGTCCGGACCAGCGAGACCCCCGGCAGCCGCACCCGCGCGAGCAGGAACGCGACCGGCAGCCCCGCGAGCACCGCGACGATCGTCGAAACCCCGGCGCTGGCGACGGTGAATCCCGCAAGTTTCCAGGTCAGTGGGTCCCCGATGGCCGTGCCGACGCCGCCGGAGCCGAAGCCCCGGCCGATGATCGCCGCGACCGGCCAGGCGAAGAACACCACGAGGAAACCGAGCGGCAGCACGGCGAGTGCGGCCAGCCCTGTCCCTCGGAAAGTCGGCCTGGGGGTGCTCAGCCTTCGAGTAGCGTGCGCCACTGCGCGATCCACTGCTCGCGCCCGGCCTGGATCTTGGCCGGTTCGAGCGTCTTCGGCTGCTGCGGCAGCGGCGCGGCCTGCGCCCAGCCCTGCGGGAGCTCGACACCCTGACGGGCCGGGTACACGTACATGTTGCTCGCCACGGTGACCTGGAACTGCTGCGACAGCAGGAAGTCCACGACCTTGCGGGCCTTCTCGACCTGCTTGCCGCCCGCCAGCACACCCGCGTACTCGACCTGGCGGTAACAGGTGTCCAGCAGCGCCTTCGTGCGCGGCTTGCCGTCGTCGCCGATCTCGGCGGCGGGCGAGGAGGCGTAGGAGACGACGATCGGACGCGGGCCCTTGCCCGAGGAGCCGGAGAACTCCTTGGAGTAGGCCTCTTCCCAGCCGCTGACCGTCTTGAGCCCGTTGGCCTTCAGCTGCGTCCAGTACCCCTGCCAGCCCTGCTCGCCGAACTGGGCGACGGTGCCGAGCAGGAACGCCAGCCCCGGCGACGACGTCGCGGGGCTCTCGGCGACCATCAGGTCCTTGTACTTGGCGTCGGTCAGATCCGCGAACGACTTCGGCTCCGGGATCCCCTTGTCCACGAAGTACCGGGTGTCGATGTTGACGCAGACGTCGCCGAGGTCGACCGCGGAGAGCCGATGGCCAGGGTCGACGGAGTAGCGCTGCGGGCCGCGATCCGCTTCCGGGCTGGTGTACTGCTCGAAAACGCCCTCGGTGAGCGCGCGCGAGGCGAACGTCGAGTCGATGCCGTACGCGACGTCACCGATCGGATTCGCCTTGGTGAGCACCAGTTTGTTGGTCAGCGCGCCCGCGTCACCCTGTTTGAGCACGGAGATCTTGATCCCGGACTGCCGCTCGAACGCGTCGAGGACGTCCTGGGGCGCGAGCCACGAGTCGTGTGTCACGAGCGTGACCGTCGCCGGCGCCTGCGGGTCGTTCCCCGTGTTCCCGGAGAGCGAGCAGCCCGCGACGAGGGCGGCCACCGTGCCAGCCGCAACGACCGTGCGGAGGGCGCGTTTCATCTAGCCTCCTGCGTTCTTCAAGGGGGGGGACCCGTGGCAAACGTGCAGCGTAGCCGACGGCGTACCACCATGGAGTCATGGCGGAAATCTTGAACGACCAGCAGGCCGACGAAGCCGTGACCAAGCTCTCCGGGTGGACCCGTGACGGTGTGACGATCGAGCGGACGGCGAAGCTGCCGAGCTTCCCCAAGGCCATCGAAGCGGTGGACAAGGTGGCCGAATTGGCGGAGGCGGCCGACCACCATCCCGACATCGACATCCGCTGGCGGACGGTGACGTTCCGGCTCAGCACGCACTCCGCCGGAGGGCTGACGGAGAAGGACTTCTCGCTTGCGTCGCAGATCGACGGGGTACTCGCCGGCATGTGACGTCCGCTACGACCGCGCCACAACCCCGCTTCTCGGACGTCACCCCGGTAGGGACACAACGAGAAAGGACGAGTGATGACGCAGGCGATCGTGGTGGGGTTCTCGGCGTTCGGCGCGATGGTGGCGGCGGCCGCCGGAGTGCTCTGGTACACCGCGCGCGAACGGCATCACCAGCACGATCAGTGATCTTGATCACACCGGCGCTTCGAAGGTAACGCGGAGCCTGATCAACGCGCTGTTCCGGGCGGACCTGTCGCTTCTCTCCCCCGGGGAACCGCCGTGAACAACGCCTCCATCACCGCCGCCCAGCGCGCCTGGGTGACCACCTTCGCCGCCGCCATCACGCTGCTGACGATCGTCGTACTGGGCCTTCTCGGCTAACCGGAGTACGCCTCGCGGGCGGCGACGAGCTCCGGAAGGTGCTCCGCCGCCCATTTACGGCATGCCTCCATTGGCTCGAACAACGTCCGGCCGAGCGGAGTGAGCTCGTACTCCACCCGCGGCGGCGTCTCGTCGTACGCCGTCCGCGTGATCATGCCGTCGCGCTCCAGAGCCCTGAGGGTCTCCGTGAGCACCTTCGACGTGACTCCCCTCAAGGGCACCCGCAGCTCGGAGAACCGGCGCGGCCCTTCTTCCAGGCACTGCACGACCAGACCCGCCCATTTGTCGCCGATCCGGAACGGGGTCAGGTTCGACGGACAGCCGGGCGCGAACATGTCGGGACTCAACGGCTTCACCCGTTCGAAGTTACCCTCGCCCACGCCGCCAGTTCGACCGCCGCTTCCCGGTAGGTGCGCGAGCCGGTGGACATCGCGATGACCAAGTCTTACGCGGCGCGCGGCGGCCTCTTTGGTATCAGGAGGTCGTACGCAAAACCGCGTAGGCCTGATTGCCGCTTCCGGGCCGACGCCCCCGGCCGCCGTGAGCGGGACTCTTCAGTGGTCTTGAAACCCAGTGAGGAGCTCGTCATGAACCGTTCCACCGCCGCCGTCGCCAACGCCTTCTTCCTCTTCGTCGGCGTCGCCGGCCTGATCATCCAGATCGTTTCGGGCGTCCCGGGTTTCCCGGACATCCCGCCCGGCCCGTTCATCCTCGGCGTGACCGGGATCCTCGTGCTGACACTGGCCGCCAGGTACCGGTGGATCCTCTTCCTCGGCGTCGCCGCGCCGATGTTCATCCTCGTCGGCGCGCTGCTCGAAGGGTCGTTCTGGGGGCGGCTCGCCGACGTCGGCGACTTCGGGCCCTTCGTCGGGACCGTGCTGCTGATCGGCGGGGTGATCGCCGCGGCGGTCTCCGGCGTCGTCGCCGTCTCGGCGGCCTACCGCCGGGCCGCCGTGCGCTGAACCGGAAAAAGGGGACGATCGGAGGTTGCTCCGGTGACCGGCGCACTATTGGCTACTCGGACGAGTTTCTTCGAGAAGTGAGGGGTGTTCCATGGCAGGTCTGCGCAGACGTGAGGTGCTCGCGGGCGCGGTGGCACTGGCGGGCGCGGCGACGATCGGGCTGAACCCCGGCACCGCCGCCGCGGCCACTCAACAACGTCCGGGCGCGCAGTTCCCGCCGTCGCTGGACTTCGGCGACTATCCCGTGATCGCGCGGGTGCGGTCGCGGCGGGCACTGGAGCATCTGCGGGTGCTCAGCGACAAGATCGGCCCCCGGATCGCCGGCACCGAAGGCGAACTGCGGGCCAGGGATTACATCGCGAAGGTGCTTCGCGACCTGCGCTACCAGGTGACGTTGCAGCCGTTCCCGATCGCCGACAAGTTCCTCGGCGGCCTGACGATCGGACGCGACAGCTGGCAGACCGGCTCGTCGCCGCAGGGCGCGCAGGACGTCACCCGTGAGGCCGTCGTCGTCGACGCCGGTGACGGCAGCACCCTGCCCGACGACCTGACCGGCAAGATCGTGCTGATCGCCGCCGTCGCGAACAAGGCCGACGCGTACCTGACGGCGGCGCAGCGCGGAGCGGACGCCGTGCTGCTCGGCCGGATCGGCGCCGACCCGGCCCGCAAGCTGTCCGCCTTCTCCCCGACGCTCGCCACCCCGGTCACCATCCCGGTGCTGGGCCTGGCCCAGGTGCAAGTGGAGCGCCTGCGCGAACGGCTCGCCAAGGGCTCGGTCACGGTCAAGGCGACGGCCACGCACCACAAGAACCTGACGTCGTACAACGTCATCGCCGAGCGGCCCGCCACGTTCCCCGGCAAGGACGAAGGCGTGGTCATGGTGACCGCGCACTACGACAGCGTCCCCGGTTCCCCCGGCGCCAACGACGACGGCAGCGGCACCGTGCTGTGCCTGGAGCTGGCGCGCGTCCTGCGATACCTGCCGACGAACAAGACGCTGCGGTTCGCGCTGTGGGGTTCGGAGGAGTACGGGCTGATCGGCTCGCGGCACTACGTCAAGAACCTGTCCGACCCGGAGGCGCAGCGGATCGCGGGCTGCTTCCAGAACGACATGGTCGCCACCAGCTGGGACCCGGCCGTCACCTACTGGCTGCTTTCGGTCGACGGTGCGGACAACGCCACGACCGCGGCCGTCAACGCCGCCGCCAAGCGGCTCGGCTACGACCCGCGGGTCAAGGGTCCGGTGGCGCGCGGTTCGAGCGACCACGTGCCGTTCTTCGAACGCGGGATCGCTTCGGGCAACTTCAGCTGGCGTGGCGAAACCGGCCCGGCGCTGCTGGAGCCGACGTACCACACGCCGGAAGACACCATCAAGGACAACGTTTCCCTTGAGCGGCTTCAGGTTTCGCTGGAGCTGATCGGTTCCGCCGCGTACAGCCTGCTGCGGAAGTGAGGCTCGCCGGGTGTCCTCATCGGGGACACCCGGCACCCCCTCAACGTGTGTAGTCCACCGCTCCCAAGGCGATCGGGGCCGGGTTCTTCGCGACCCAGGCGACGGCGAGCTCGCTCAAGCGATCGAGGTGGTCGTCCGCCCCGCGGCCCGACCGGATCTGCTTGGCGATCTCCTTGGCCTCACGGAGTTCTTCCTCGCCGAGAGGTTCGCCCTGCGCGAGGAAACCCGGGAACGCGTCGGCCATCGCGCGATAGGCACGGTCCCAGTTCGCCCCGCCGTTGCGGAACATCTCGTCGGAGATCCGGCCGGTGACGCGGATGGCCTCGCACTGCACCGTCGCGCCCGCGCCGCGCGACGGGACGAGAAGCTCCCACAGCGCTTTGTGCCGCTCCTGCCAGGATCCGTCGGGCACGACGATCGGCGAAACCCCGTCGTGCTTCGACCGCCGCGCGACCGGCTCGACGTCGAAGATCCGGTACAGCTCACTGAGCGCGGCGTCGGTCTCTTCGAGGAGATCCCGGTTGAAGGTCTCGCGGTGGAACTCGAAGCCGCTACCGATCCGTTCGACCTTCTGGCGCATCTCGGCCGTGATGCTCGCTCCGTGGTCGAGCAGCAGCTTCGCTATCTCGGCGGACTCGCGGAGGTAGGCGTTTTCCGTACTGATCAGGCATCGCATCAGCAACGAGTCACCGCGCCTGTCGTGAATCGCGGTCGACGCCCCGTGCTCGATCAGCACTCGCACGGACTCGGTCCTCAGCCTCTCGACCGCCGCCTGAAGCGGCGTTTTCCCGGAGGTGTCGGCCGCATCGATGTCCGCGCCGAGCGAGAGCAGCAAAGGAATCTGCTTCGTGGCACCGCGGGAAGCCCGCGCGTGAAGCGGTGTCCTGCCGTAGCTGTCCGGGGTGTCGACGGCGAGCCCTTGCCCGGTCAGCCAGACGATGAGCTCGTCCGGGCACTCCGGAAAGCCGATCGCGGTCCCTTTGCTGTAGCCGCCCCGCGCGTCGATCTCGCATTTGCCGAAGACGGCTTTGAGTTCGTCCACCGATGCCGAGGTCAGCATCTCCTGGAAGTCCTTGGGAAGGGTCTTTCGCTTTCGTGCCATCGTCTTCGCCTTTCAGCCGAACTTCGGGCGCAGCTGTTCGCGCATCGTCCGGAAGTTCTTCGGCTTCACGGCCCAGCGGTCCTCGTCGGTGTCCTCGAACGTCACTTCGTACTTTCCGGCCGTCCGGTCGAACTGCACGAGGATCTTCACCGGCAGCTTGTCGCCGGGTCGGTAGTAGCCGCCCAGGTACGCGTCCACCGCGGCTTCGATACTCGACCACTTGCAGGCCACGGGCGCGATGACGTCTCCGGGCGAATACGCGTACCCATACGCACTGCGAAACCCCTCCCCGAATTCCAGGATCATCGCCAGCGATTCCCAGCCGTCGGCCGGTCCCGTGGCATCGACCAGCGATCTGATGAGATCGACGGCGTCGTCGTTCGGCACTGTTCTCCTCGGATTCGGTTACCGCGCGGCTGCGGAGATCCTACGATCCCGGCCATGAACGGCGTGCTGACCAGCGTGGTCGCGATCTCCGGCACCTTGGCCGGTTCGACCCTCACGTACCTGCTCGGATTGCTGAACACACGGCGAACGGAGCGGACCGCTCGCGACGAACGGCTTCGGCAGGAACGGATCGCCGCGTACGTGGCCTTCGCCGAAGCCATGACCGAACTGCGGCAAGGCGTGATCGCGAAATGGTTCCTCAAACAGCGCTCGGCGCCGGACGAGGAGATGCGGGCCGCGCACACGGAATCCGACAAGCGCGGGGCGGCGGCCGATCACGCGCGGCTCAGGATCCAGATGCTCACCGACGATTCCGAAATCCTCCAACTCGTCGACGCCACCTTCGAGCCGATCGAGGCCCTGCACCGAGCTCCGGATCTCGCCGCCGTGAAACAGCATGAAGAACGCAGCCAGGAAACCCTGTCCGTGTTCATCCGAACCGCCGGGCGGCAAGTCCGGGGCCTTCCCTGACGAAGTCACGACCAGCGCTCGAGCTCGGCGTCGATACGGGGGTCGGTGCGGACCCACACTTCACCGGTGGGGGCTCCGGGCGGGGCGTCGACGCGCTCGAGTCCGAGCGTCCGGACCAAGGCCAGGAGCTCGTCCCGCGCCTCCCCCACGTCCTCGACCGTGTTGCCGTCGAAGAAGACGTAGTGCACGTCCCAGCGATCGTTGTACCCGGAGTCGGCCCAGATCTTGCAGAAGCGATCCACCGTCTCCTGGTCGAACGGCGCGGGCTGTTCCCGAGGGGCAGCGGCGAACCCCTTCTCGATGTCCTCGTCGCTCCACCACGCCACTTCCTCCGCGACCGCGGCGGGGGTGAAGTCCTGCAACGAGAGAAGACCTTCCAGCAACCAGCCGACCCCGGTCTCCCCGACGTCCAGTCGCGCCTCCTGCAGCCGGGCCACCAGTCCTTCCGACATGGCGCATGGTCCCGAAAAGGTGAAGACGCCACCGGCGGCCACCAGGCCGCCGACCTCGAGCGTCGTCTCCGTCTCGGGCGCGTCCTTCACCATGGCGAGGAGGTCCGCCGGCACACCGTCGTACAGGGCGGCCTGCGCCTGCGGGTCTTCGTAGAAGTTGAGCGCGCTGGTGTGGTCGAAAGTCGTCACCAGGCCGCGTCCGTCGGCGGTGAACCAGGCGTTGACCGTGTCGCCGCCGCCGTTGCCGAAGCCGAAGTGCGTGACCCCGTCGACCGTCGCCGGCTCGTGTCCGTCGATGACGGTCAGGATCTCCAGGCGACGGCGCAGCTCGCGCGGATGGGTCCGTCGCAACACGGACCCGTCGAACTCGAAGCGGAGCCTCGCCCGGTCGAGGGCGGCGACGTCCGGCAACCACGGCCCGCTGCGGTCGAGCGCGGCCGAACCGCCGCGGACGAAGTTCGCCACCTGGCTCCGGTAGTCGCCGCCGTTGGTGACGAGGCGGTACTCGACCTGCGAGTCCTGCGCGCCCTTGATCCGGCAGATGGTGCCGGCGTCGTACATGAGCAGCAGCGCCTCTTCGTTCTCCTCGTCCTCGATGCAGAACGTGGCGTTGTCGTCGGCACGGTGCCGGTCGACGAACTCCCGGAACGCGTCGGCCGCGGATCGCGCACCGCCCGGCACCCACTTCTGCTCGTTTTCCTTGTCGTCACTGAAGGTCAGTGGCCTCATCGTCGTCCTTCCGAACACAGCGGGAAACTCATCGGGCGTGCCCACGGTTGGCGTCGTACCGCTGGACGAGCGACCAGTCGGACCGCTCGGTCGCGGAACCCAACGCGGCGAAGAGCCGTCCGCGCCCGAGCAGTTCGACGTCCGCGCCCTGGGCGACGAGCCGCCGTACGTCCCAGCGGATGTCCTGGAAGAACAACTCCACTTCGGCGGGCGCCCCGAGGAGGATCGGGTCCAGCAAGGCGACCGCCGCGCGTTCGTCGAGCGGCCGCCGGATCCCGGCGGCCGCGCAGAGCGGCAGGATCGCGCTCCACAGCAGCAGATGCCGGACCAGATCGCCGCGGATCACCGCCAAATGGGCTTCCGAGATCGGGAGGGTGAACCTGCGGGGATCATGGTTGGCGTCGGCTCCGGCGCCGAGTTCGAGGACGAGCTCGCCGTTCTCGCGGATCACTCGCGGGATCCAACCGTTCTCACGGGAGAAGAGGACCTCGGTCATGACGCCCAGCCTCGGGCGACCTGGCCGAGAACGTCGACGATCTCGCGCGACACGACCTCCAGCTGACCGCGGCTGCCGATGATCGGCCGAGGGTAGGGCGGGGCCGGTTCCGGCTCGCCCTGGGAGAGCCGGATGGCGCGCGTGATCGCGTGCAGCATCTCGGGCTCCCCCTGCCGTTCGCCGCCCGCGAGCACCGCCAGGCGGCACTCCTGGGAGTTGAGTCCGCGTCCGAGCTGGACCGTCAGGCTGCACACGACGCCGCTGGCGGTCAGCAGGGAGTCTTCGTCGTAGGTACCCGTCGCCTCGGCCGCCCAGTCGCGCCGGGCGTCGCACCAGCGGTACCAGTTCTCCGCGAAGTCCGTGCGCGCCAGAGCGCGGGCAAGCGGCGAGAGGGCGGGGCTCGTCATGCGGTTCATCCTCGGTCCGTGGCGGCGTGCTCGAATGGCCGCATGAAGAAGACGAAACGGCGGCCGTTGCGGTTCCTCGTGATCGCGCGCACGGCGCCCGGCCACCACCCGCACCCCATGGAAATGGCCGTCAACCCGGCAGGCGCCGCTTCCCGCTTCTCGATCTCGGTGGGCCCGCATCCGGTGAACGCGGGCGGACAGGTTCCGCTCTCCGCTGTGCTCGACGAGACGCGGACCGGGCTCGATCCGCTCTGGGAGAAGGACTTCGACGCCGCCGAGCTGCACTGGGCGGTTCCGTACCTCGTCCGTCTTCAGGCCGGCGAGGACGTGGCGGACGAGATCGTGGCGGCCTACACGGCGCGGCACGGCGAGGCACCCGCGACGATGTTCCAGGACCGCTACGGCGTGTGATTCACCCGTCGGACTTCCAGGAGCGTGCGCGAAGAGCCTCGAAGTCGCCGTCGATGAACTCCTTGGCGATCGCGAGCGCCTCGTCGCGGTCGGCGTAGTCGAGGGTGCCGACGACTTCCCCGCCGCGTTCCGCCTGCTGGAAACAGACGGAGCGGCGGGTGAACTCGACGAACCAGTCGTCGCTGTCGTTGATGTCGACGACGACGTGCTCGGCATCGGCATCGTCGTTGAGCGCGTCGAGCAGGGCACCGAAGGTCTCGACGGAGATGTCGTCTTCGATCTCGACACCCCAGCGATCGATGAACGAGACGTCGCGATCGGCGCTCATGCCCTTGGCTCCTCGGGGCATCAGACGTTGAAGCGGAACTCCACCACGTCGCCGTCCGCCATGACGTAGTCCTTGCCCTCCATGCGCACCTTGCCGGCGGACCGGGCGGCGGCCATCGAGCCGTTCTCGATCAGGTCGTCGAACGAGACGACCTCGGCCTTGATGAAGCCGCGCTCGAAGTCGGTGTGGATGACGCCCGCGGCCTGCGGGGCGGTCGCGCCCTGCGGGATCGTCCAGGCGCGCGACTCCTTGGGGCCGGCGGTCAGGTACGTCTGCAGGCCGAGGGTGTGGAAGCCGGCGCGCGCGAGGGAGTAGAGACCCGGCTCGTGCTGGCCGACGGACTCCAGCAGCTCGCGCACGGACTCTTCGTCGTCCAGTTCGAGTAGCTCGGCTTCGACCTTGGCGTCGAGGAACACCGCGTCGGCCGGGGCGACCAGCTTGGCCAGCTCCTCGCGGCGCGACTCGTCGGTGAGGATGCCTTCGTCGGCGTTGAAGACGTAGAGGAACGGCTTCGTGGTGAGCAGGCTCAGCTCGCGCAGCGCCTCGAAGTCGACCTCCTTCTGCGCCTGGAAGAGGGTGCGCCCGGCGTCGAGGATCTCCTTGGCCTTGACCGCGTTGTCGAGCGCGGGCTTGTTCTCCTTCTTCGTCCGCGCTTCCTTCTCCAGCCGCGGCAGCGCCTTCTCCAGGGTCTGCAGGTCGGCGAGGATCAGCTCGGTGTTGATCGTTTCGATGTCGCTGCCCGGGTCGATCCGGCCGTCGACGTGGATCACGTCCGGGTCGTCGAACACGCGGATGACCTGGCAGATCGCGTTGGCCTCGCGGATGTTCGCGAGGAACTTGTTGCCGAGACCGGCCCCCTCGGACGCGCCCTTCACGATGCCCGCGATGTCCACAAAGGACACGACGGCGGGCACGGTCCGCTCGGAGCCGAAGACCTCGGCGAGCTGGTCCAGCCGCGGGTCCGGCAGCGGGACGACGCCGACGTTGGGCTCGATCGTCGCGAACGGGTAGTTCGCCGCGAGCACGTCGTTGCGGGTCAGCGCGTTGAACAGGGTGGACTTGCCGACGTTGGGCAGGCCGACGATGCCGAGGGTGAGACTCACGGGCCAGAAGTCTACGTGCCGCCCGCCGCCCCATCCGCCGAGGCCTTGATCGCCGTGTCGGATTTCCGCCAGCCACGCCTCCGACCTGGTGGCACGATCGATGTCATGACCGAGCAGACCCTGGCCGAACGGGCCGTGTGGCGCGACACCGAACGGTGTTACCGCGCCGTCGCCGCCCGTGATTCCCGGTTCGACGGCCAGTTCATCATGGCCGTCGCCACCACCGGGATCTACTGCCGTCCGTCCTGCCCCGCGTCGACGCCGAAGCAGCAGAACGTCCGCTTCTACCCGACGTCGGCGGCCGCGCAGTCGCACGGCTTCCGCGCCTGCCGCCGTTGCCTGCCCGACGCGGTCCCCGGCTCCCCCGACTGGGACATCCGGGCCGACCTCGCCGCACGGGCGATGCGGCTCATCTCGGACGGCACCGTCGAACGCGACGGCGTCCCGGGGCTCGCGCGGCGGCTCGGCTATTCGGAACGCCAGCTCGGACGCGTCCTCACCGCGGAACTCGGCGCCGGTCCGCTGGCGCTGGCCAGAGCGCACCGGGCGCATTCGGCGCGGCTGCTGATCGAGATGTCCGGGCTCCCGCTGACGGACGTCGCGTTCGCGGCCGGGTTCTCCAGCGTCCGCCAGTTCAACGAGACGATCCGAGAGGTCTTCGCGACGACGCCTTCGCAGCTTCGGGCGGCGAGCCTGCGGCGGCGTAAGGCAGAGGAACTGCCGACCGGGACCCGGTTGAGCCTGCGGCTGCCGTTCCGGAAGCCGTTCGACGCGGACGGGGTGCTGGACTTCCTGGCCGACCGGGCCGTCCCCGGCGTCGAGCACGTGACGCGCGACGACTCCGGCGTGACCGGCTACGGCCGCACGCTGCGGCTCGCACACGGCATCGGCGTGGTGTGGTTGACGGCGAAGGACGACCACGTCCGCTGCGATCTGCGGCTCACCGACCTGCGTGACCTGAGCAGCGCGGTGGCCAGGGTGCGGCGGCTGCTCGACCTCGACGCCGATCCCGAGGCGGTCTCGCGGGTCCTCGGGGCCGACCCGGCCCTCGCGCCGCTGGTCGAAGCGATCCCCGGCATCCGGGTGCCCGGCGCGGTCGACGGCGACGAGCTCGTGCTGCGCGCGATGCTCTCCCCCGCCGAGACCGCCGCGCTCGCCGAGAGCCTCGGCGAACGCGTGCCCAGCTGCGACGAGTCACTCGAGGGGCTGACCACGGTGTTCCCGACGGCGGCCCAGGTCGCCGAACACGGCCCGGAACGGGTGGCCGCCGTGGCCCGCGCGCTGGCGGACGAGGTGTCGGTCCACGTCGGCCGCGATCCCCTGGAGCTGCGGGCGGAGCTTCTGGAGCTCCCGGGAATCGGGCCGGAGATCGCGGACTACGTCCTGATGCGGGTGCTCGGCGCGCCCGACGTCCTGCTGACCGGTGACCCGGGGCTGCGCCGTGGAGCGGCGGCGCTGGGCATCCCCGACGACGAAAAGACGCTGGCCGAACGCGGGCGGGCCTGGCAGCCCTGGTCCTCGTACGCCGGCATGTACCTACTGCGCGCTTGAAAGGAAAACCATGAGCATCGCGTATTGGTCCACAATGGACACGAAGATCGGTCCGTTCACCGCCGTCGTGGCGGGTGACGGGGCCGTGCTCGCCTCGGGCTGGACCGGCGACGTCGCCGAATTGACGACGCTGATCTCGCCGTCGCTCGCCCCCGGCGAGGTGAGGCAACGACGGGATCTGGGGCCGGTGAGCACCGCGATCCGCCGGTACCACGACGGCGACCTGGACGCCGTCGCCGATGTCGAGGTGCGGCAACGGTCCGGCGCTTTCCGGGAGCACGCTTGGGAAATCCTGCGGAAAGTGCCCGCCGGGGAGCCGGTGAGCTACGCGGAGTACGCGGCGCTGGCGGGGAATCCGGCGGCGGTGCGGGCGGCCGCGTCGGCGTGCGCGAAGAACGCGGCGGCGTTGTTCGTGCCGTGCCACCGGGTGGTGCGGACCGGCGGCGGTGTGGGGAACTTCCGGTGGGGTGTGCCGGCGAAGCAGTGGCTGCTGACCCACGAAGCGGCCTGAACTGCCCGTCCCGAGTGTCATGAAAGGGCCGTTCAGGACAAAAGATGTCCTGAACGGCCCTTTCATGACACTTCAAGGAGCGGGTCAGGCGGCGTGGATCTCCACCGAAGAGCCCGTACGCGCCTTCCGGACGCGTAGCCGCGTCGGGATCCGCTGCCGCAGCTCCTCCACGTGCGACACCAGCCCGACCACTCGCCCTCCGGCGCGAAGCTCGTCGAGGATGTTCATGACGATGTCGAGCGTCTCGGCGTCCAGCGTGCCGAAGCCCTCGTCGATGAACAGCGTGTCCAGCAGCGCTCCACCGGTTTCGGCGGCGACGACGTCGGCGAGCCCCAGGGCCAGCGAGAGCGACGCGAGGAAGGACTCGCCGCCGGACAGCGTCTTCGCGGGCCGGATGGTGCCGGAGTAGTCGTCGAGCACGTCGAGCCCGAGGCCACCGCGGGTGCCCCGCGCCCCGGCCGCGTCCGAGTGCACGAAGGAGTAGCGGCCCTGGCTCATCGTCCGCAGCCGCGCGGTCGCCGCGACCGCGACCTCCTCCAGCCGCGCGGCCAGCACATAGGAACGCAGCGACATCTTCCGCGCGTTCTGGCCGCGCCCGTTGACCACCTCGGCCAGCGCCTTCAGTTCCAGGTACCGCTCTTCGACCGGCGCCAGATCCGCCATCAAGGACGTCATCCGCTCGGCCAGTTTCGTCAGGTCGGCGTGCCGTGACGTGGCCGCTCGCAGCGCCACGAGCGCCTGCTCGGCCTCGCTTCGCGTGTCCCGCGCCGCGTCCGCCGAAGCACCGACGTCGATCTCGTCCTCCGGCGAGATGCCGAACAGGTCGGGTTGCGCGAGTTCCTCGCGGGCGGCCCGCTCCATCACCTTCGCGTCGGCGAGACTGGCCTCCAGTTTCGTGATCTGCTCGTCCGGCCGCGCGGCGGCGCGCATCTCGTCGAGATCGGCGAATCCCTTGGCCAGCAACGCTTCCTTGACCAGTTTCGCTTGCTCGTCCCGCCGCTCACGGGCACCCGCGACACTTAGCCGCGCTTCGGCGAGCGCGTCGAGGCGGGTCGCGACGCCGAGCAGATGCCGCCGCCGGGCGGCGACGTCGGCGCACTCGCCTCGTGCGCTCTCCAACCGGCGCTCGCGTTCGGTCAGCCGCTCCGTCAGACCGCGTACCTCGGTCGCGATCTCGACCGCACGACGCTCGGCCGCCCCGCGCTGTTCGGTCAGCTGCTCGATCTTCCGTTCCAGGGCGACGACCTGTGTCTCGAGCGCGGGCCGTCGGCGTGCGGTTTCCGACAGTGTGGCGACCAGTGCGCGCGCCTCGCCGAGTTCGGCCCGCAGCGTCTCGGCGGTGTGTTCACCCAGCCGCTCGATCAGGACGGTCAGGCGGTTTTCGGCCTCCTGCAACGCGGCTTTCGCCTTCTCACGCCGCGTATGTGCCTGCTGTTCCGCGATTTCGGCGCGGCGTTCGTCCTCGGGATCGACCAGGCCACCAGTGTGCGTCGCCGGCGACGGATGGTCCGTCGCTCCGCAGACCGGGCAGTCCTCGCCGTCGTGGAGGCCGGCGGCGAGTTCGGCCGCCATCCCTTCGAGACGCCGCTCACGCAGATCGAGACGATGCTGCCGGGCCTGCTGATGACCGTCCACGGCCTCGCTGACCGCCACCCGCGCCCGCTCGACGGCCTGCTTCACCCGAGGCATCTCGTCGGCGTCGCGGGCCAGCGCGGTCAGCTCGTCGACGCGAGCGCGAGCGCCGTCGAGTTTCGCTTCGGCTTCGGCGGCAGCGGCCGCTTCGGCACGCAAAGCCGTGACCTTCTCCGGCGCGGCACCCAGTTCGGCGGCGAACTCCTCGGCCTGCTTCTCCGCCTTGGCGGCGACCGCGGTCAGCTGCTCGCGCCGAGCCAGATCCTGGTGCTGTTGCTCGCTTTCCGCCACGAGTTCGGCGAGCGCGCCCGCCTCTTCCCGCAAACCACCCGCCCGAGCGCGCAGCTCCGCTGCGGAACTGTCCACCGCGTCAGGAACCTCCTGGGCCCGGAGAGCCTCGGCCGCTTCGGCCTCCGCGAGCTGGTCCAGCCTGCGTTCGAGGAGATCGGCCTCGGCGACCACCCCGGCCGCGCGATGGGCCGCCTCGACCTCTTCCGCCCACTCCGCACGCTGGTCCGCCTGCTCGGCGATCACCGACAAGCGCGTATAGGCGGTGCGCACGCGGCGGATCCGTTCGGCGGTCGACCGGTTCTCCTGCCAGACGGCCTCGGCCTTCTTCGCCGCCGCGCGGGCCTTCGTGTCACGTTCCTGTGCCTCGCCGACGCGGCGCGCCGACTCGGCCAGCACCTCGTCGACCCACTCGGCCTGCCCCTCTTCGGGCGCTTCCTGCCCCGCGACCTGTGCGAACCGGGCGACCCATTCCCGCAGCGACTGCTGCCGGGCCTGCAACTCGCGGCCGCGTTCGGCACGCAGGTTCGCGAACCAGTCCTCGACGTCCGAGAAGCGCTCGGTGCCGAACAGACGCTCCAGCAGCTCCTCGCGCTCGGCGGTGTTCGCGCGCAGGAACCGTGCGAACTCGCCCTGCGGCAACAGGACCACCTGGAAGAACTGCTCGTGCGTCATGCCGATGAGCCGTTCGACCGTGCGCGCGACCTCGTCGATCCGTGTGATGCCCTCGGCCACGTGGCCGGCGGGTACCGTGCCGACCCAGCTGAGCACCGCCTTCGCCTGCTGGACGGTCATCCCCTCGCCCCGGCGCTTGGGCCGCTGGTACTCGGGGTTGCGCGCGATCCGCATCCGCTGGCCCTGCACGGTCAGTTCGAGGACGACCTCGGTGACCTGATCCGGCTCGGCGAGGTCGCAGCGCAGCCGTTTGACCTCGCCGCGAGCGCCGGGAACGGTGCCGAACAAGGCGAACGCGATCGCGTCGAGCAGCGTCGTCTTCCCCGCGCCGGTGTCACCGTGCAGCAGGAACAGCCCGTCCGCGCCGAGCGCGTCGAAGTCCACCACCTCACGGCCCGCGTACGGACCGAAAGCGGCGACCTCCAAGCGGTGCAGTCTCATACTTCGCGCTCCCTGCCCGCCGCGCCCAGCGCCGCCAGCACCAGCCGCTCCTCGCTCTCCGACGGCGCGGAGCCCCGGCAGTCCTCCAGGAAACTGCGGGTGATCTCGACGTCGGACCGCCCGCGGACGGCTTCGGCGTACTTCAGCGCGGCCCCGTCGTGCCCGCCTTCCGGCTGCCAGTCCATGTGCACCGCGTACGGGAACCGCTCACGCAGTTTGCGCATCGCGTCGATCGGGCGGACCCGATCGGTGACCGTGAACGAGAGGAAATGTTCGGTGAGGCCGTCGTGCTCCGGATCCGAAAGCAGCTCCGCCAGCTCGCCGCGCAGCATCGCGAGATGCCGCGGCACCGGCAGTTCGTGGCGCCGGACCTCGGCCAGCCCGTCGGCGCCGAGTTCCACCAGCCAGACCGATTTCCGTTGGCGTGTCTCGGAAAACGAGTACGCCAGCGGGCTGCCCGAATAGCGCAGGTGCTCGGCGAGGGTCTGCGGGCCGTGCAGGTGGCCGAGCGCGACGTAATCGACGCCGTCGAACACCGAACCCGGCACCTGCTCGACGCCGCCGACCGCGATGGTCCGCTCGGATTCGGTCGGCTCGCCGCCGGTGACGAAGGCGTGCGCGAGCACCACCGACCGCGTCCCGGACGGCCGCCCGGCGAGATCCTCCCGGATGCGCCGCATCGCTTCGGTGAGGACGCCGGTGTGGCCGCGGGCCTCGGGCACGCCGAGGGCGTGGCGCGCGGGCTCCGGTTCCAGATACGGGATGCCGTAGAGGGCGACCTCGCCGTGTTCGTCGGGCAGCAGCACCGGCTCGGCGAGCCCGTCGATCGTGGCGCGCAGATGCAGCCCGCCCGCCGCGGCGAATTCGGCGAACGCGCCCAGCCGCGGCGCGGAGTCGTGATTGCCCGGGGTCATCACCAGTTTCGCCCCGGCCTGCCGGATCCGGCCCAGCGCCGTGGTGGCGACGCGGACGGCCTCCGCCGAGGGCACCGCACGGTCGTAGATGTCGCCGGACACGAGCACGACGTCGACCGACTCGGCGACCACGAGCTCGGCGAGATGACCCAGCACGGCTTCCTGTTCGGCGAGCAGATCGGCGCCGTGGAAAGTGCGGCCGATATGCCAGTCGGAGGTGTGCAGGAGCTTCACGCAGCCCAAGGTAGGGCCGCACACCGGCCGGACAGCGGAGGCGCGCCCTTGGCGGCACTGCGCTTTCCGACACGCCGGGGACGACGCAGGTCAGATACGGAGCGCGACCGCGCCGCTCCGGTTTTGTCGGTGGGTTCCGCCATGATGTCCTCCGACTCGGATCCGGAGGGGAGGTACCGGTGGCGACGGTGATCACCACCGCGGCCGTCGTGCTCGCGTTGCTGCTGCTCGCGGCCGTCGCGCTGCTCTGGCGGCTGTACAACGACGGCATGCGGCGGGCGGACGCGGCGGCGAAACAGGTCGCGGCCGAGCGGGCGAAGGCGGATCAGCAGCAGCTCGCGCTGCGCCGGTACGAGGTCGCGTTCGCCTCGATCAGCGGCCGGGGCGAGTTGGGCGAGCAAGTGCTCCTGGAGACCGCACGCGCGCTCGGGCTCCGCGAGGAGCTGCACTTCACTTTGCAGACGGATCTGGCGGGCGGCGGCGCCGCGAAACCGGACATGGTGCTGCGGGTCGGCGGCGGCCGGACGGTCCCCGTCGACGCGAAGGCGAGCATGGCCTGCTGGGCCGAGGCCGTCGAGACCGACGACCCCGAAGAACGGCTGGACGCGCTGCGCGTCCACGTCCGGCAGCTCCGGTCGCGGGCGGCCGAGCTGGCGGGCAAGGGCTACCAGCGCTGGGCCGACGCGATCTACGGGACGATCATGTTCGTCCCGTCCGACGCGGCCGTCGTGGCGGCACTGGACACCGACCCGGAACTGCTGCGCTGGATGCTGGACCGGCGGGTCTTCCTGTGCGGGCCGACGGGATTCGCCGTACTGGCCTCCGCCGCGCTGTTCGCCGCGACCGAACGGGCACTGGTCGAGGACGTCGAGCAGGTGCGGGCGGGCGCCGCGGCCGCGCACCGGGCCGCGGGCAACGCGGTCGACGCGCTGAACCTGTCGAGCACCCACCTGCAGCGTTTCATCTCGGCTCGGCGGCGGGAGCTGGAGGCGCTCGAGAGCTTCCGGAGCACGGTCTCGCCGCTGACGGACGCCGCGGGCAGCCCGGCACCGGTGCCGCTGATCAGGAAGGCGGACGAACTCCCCGCGTCGTGAGGTGCCGCCTGTAGTCGGTCCAGGTCCGGTCCGTGAAGGCCTCCTTGAGGGACTCTGGGTCCCTCAAGGAGGCCTTCACGGACTCGCATGCCGTCATACAGGCCCCATGAGCACCAGTGGTCACAGCCGCCGCGCGTGAAGGGTCCCTTCCCTCGGCTCAGCCGAGGAAACTCGACCTTCACACCTTCCCCAAGTACATGAAGGCCCCCATCCTTGCGCCTAAGTACAGGAAGGGGGCCTTCAGGTACCGCAGGTACTCAGCACACCGACCGCACCCGCCCCACCAGCGGTTTCCGGAATCGCGAGCTCCATTTCAGCCCGGAAGACAACCTTGTCGCCCGCTTACTCGTAGTACTTCCGGTAAGTGCCCGGACGGTCCGTCCGGGTGGTCCGGAATGACCACTACCAGGCGATAGACACACCGCCTGTTGGCGGTATGCCCGCAGCTTGGATATACGGTGGAGCCTGTGACCGCGATTCGCGATCGCCAGAGCGATCCTGATGCCGACGACGTCCCCGTTGCCTGGGACGAGCGTCCGCTCGTCGGCGCCAGGCGTGGGCTGCCCTGGTGGGCGGCCGTCCTGGTGGGCTTCGGGCTCGCCATCCTTGGCGCCTTCGTCGACATGATGATGCAGAAGGACCTGGGCCTGCTGTTCAAGGCCTGCTACGCGCTCGGCGCGGTGGCCGCGGTGGTGGCCGTCCAGCGCCGCGGGCTGTTCGGCCCGATGGTGCAGCCGCCCCTGGTCCTCGCCGTGACCGTCCCGGGAGTCATCCTCCTGACCTCGGACGGCAGCAAGGGCACGGATCTTCTTTCGAGAGCCTTCGACGTCGGCACGCCGCTGATCAACGGCTTCCCGACGATGGCCATCACCACCGGCATCACCTTGGCGATCGGCATCTTCCGGATCTACCGCGAGCGCGATCCCGAGGCCCCGGTGAAGGTCAAGCCGGGCACCAAACCGGAACGCCGCGACGAGGCCAAGCCCGCCGCCCGTCCCGCCGCGGCCGCCGCGCCGGGCCGTGGCCGTCCGGCGTCCCGGACCGGTCAGACCCCGCCCCCGCCTTCCCGCCGCGGTGCGCCCCGCGACGCCGCGCCGCGAGACGGTGCTCCGCCGCGCCGCCGTCCGG
>NZ_JPLW01000003.1:221071-266828 GCF_000754115.1 Amycolatopsis sp. MJM2582 | reverse complement strand
CCCCGCCGCCGCGATCCCCGTGGCGAAAGCGCCCCCGGCGCTCCGCGCCGCCGCCCGCCGCGCGCCGACGACCCGCGCCGCGGAGGGCAGCCGCCCCGCCGCCGGCCGTGGGACGACGAGCGGTGAAGCAAGGGACCTTTGCTCCCACTTGAGCTTCTGACCAGCAAAAAGGGCCGTCCGAGGACTTCCTCGGACGGCCCTTTCCCGTAAGGAACGTCAGGCCTTCGCGGCCTTGCGCAGCTCGTGCGGGAGCGCGAACGCGATCTTCTCGTTCGCGGTCGTGACCTCGTCGACGCTGTCCCAGCCGCGCTCGGCCAGCCACGCCAGCAGATCCATGACCAGCACGTCCGGCACCGAAGCACCACTGGTGACACCGACGGTCTCGACACCTTCGAGCCAGGCTTCGTCGACCTCGTGCGCGAAGTCGACCAGGTGCGACGCGCGCGCCCCAGCCTTCAGCGCGACCTCGACCAGTCGCTTCGAGTTGGACGAGTTCGTCGAGCCGACCACCAGCACCAGGTCGCACTCGGCGGCCATGGCCTTGACCGCGACCTGGCGGTTCGTGGTGGCGTAGCAGATGTCGTCGCTGGGCGGGTCGGCCAAGCCGGGGAACTTGTCCCGCAGCTGATCCACGCGCTCCATGGTCTCGTCGACCGAAAGGGTGGTCTGCGACAGCCAGATGACCTTCGACGGGTCGCGGACCTGGACCTTGTCGACGTCCTCGGCGGTGTCGACGAGCTGCACCTTGTCGGGAGCCTCGCCGGCGGTGCCTTCGACCTCTTCGTGGCCTTCGTGGCCGATCAGCAGGATGTCGTAGTCGTCCTTCGCGAACCGGTTGACTTCCTTGTGCACCTTCGTCACGAGCGGGCAGGTCGCGTCGATGGTCCGCAGGTTGCGCTCGGCCGCCTCGGCGTGCACCGCGGGCGAGACGCCGTGCGCGGAGAACACCACCAGTTCGCCCTCGGGCACCTCGGAGGTCTCGTCGACGAAGATCACCCCGCGCTCGCGCAAGGTCTCCACGACGTGCCGGTTGTGCACGATCTCCTTGCGCACGTACACGGGTGCGCCGTAGAGCTCGAGTGCCTTTTCGACGGCGATGACCGCGCGGTCGACACCCGCGCAGTAGCCGCGAGGCTTGGCGAGCAGGACACGTTTGCCACCTGCCGGCACACCGGACTCGGTGATCGTCGGACTGCCGGCGGGCGTGATTCCGGGACTCGCAGAACTCATGCCCCCAGGGTACGGGCTGCCCCGGGGGCTCCTCGCACTCACGTTCAGGTGACCAGCGAACCCCTCCAAAGTATGTGCGGGGAGTCACGTCCTGTGAGCCGACACACCCGTTCGGTTGGGCAGGATGGGCCGGATACGGCAGGCTAGACGCATGAAGCCTCTCCCGCTCCCCCTCCGGGTCGCCGCGGGCCTCGCCGTCACCACCGCCGAGCGGGTTCGCGAACTTCCCAAGCAGCTCACCGGGCTCCCCGTCACGGTGGTCAGCCAGGTGCTCCAGTTCTCCATGCGCGTCCAGCAGCACGTCACCGAGCTCGCCATCAAGGGCGACGACGCGCTATCGGGCCTTCGCCCGGTCGAGGACACGCCCAGCTGGGCGACCTTCGACGAAGATCTCCCGCCGGACCTGGGCGAACGCCGGTACGAACGCGACTCGTGCGTCATCCCGCTGCGGGAGGACGCCGAGGTTCCCGAGCCGCGCGCCGAGACCAACGGCCACCTCCACGACCTCGAAGCGCTCACCGAAGACCCGTGGGCCGAGGAGGAGCGCGCGCTCGCCGAGGAGCACCCCGACGGCGAATTCGACAGTGCCGCCGGTGCGAGCACGCCCGTGACCTCCGGTCCGGCCGGGCTCGACGACTACGACACGCTCACCTTGCCGCAGCTGCGCGCCCGTCTGCGCCGGTTCGACCTCGCTCAGCTAGAGGAGCTGCTGACCTACGAAAAGGCGAACGCCGACAGGGCGTCGTTCGTCGGCATGCTCGCGCGGCGCATCGGGAACGTGAAGAAGGCCGACGGAGACGGCACGGAAGGCCAGTGAGCGCCGAACCCACCTCCGCGACGGCGGGTCCGTCCACCACGGCCGAAAACCCGTGGCCGGTCCGCACGGTCGCCCGCAAGGTCGGCGAGTGGATCAACCGGCTCGGCGCGGTCTGGGTCGAGGGCCAGGTCACGCAGATCTCGGCCCGCCAGGGCACCAACACCGCGTTCCTGACCCTGCGCGACCCGTCCGCGGACGTCTCGATGTCGGTGACGTGCCCGATGGGTCTGCTGCGCACGATCGAACCGCCGCTGCGCGAAGGCGCGAGCGTCGTCGTGCACGCGAAGCCGACGTTCTTCATGAACCGCGGTTCGCTGAGCCTGCGCGCCAATGAGATCCGCGCGGTCGGCATCGGTGAGCTGCTCGCGCGGATCGAGCGGCTGCGACGGCTGCTGGCCGCCGAGGGTCTGTTCGCACCGGAGCGCAAACGCAAGATCCCGTTCCTGCCCAAGGGAATCGGCCTGATCACCGGCCGCGCGTCCGCCGCCGAGCGCGACGTCCTGGTGAACGCGCAGGCCCGCTGGCCGCATGTCGCGTTCAAGGTGATCAACACCGCCGTCCAGGGTTCGCTCGCCGTCCCGCAGATCCTCCAGGCACTGTCCAAATTGGACCGTGACCCCGATGTCGACGTCATCGTGATCGCGCGCGGCGGCGGCAGCGTGGAGGACCTGCTGCCGTTCTCCGACGAAGCGCTGTGCCGCGCCGTATCCGCGACCGGGACCCCGGTGGTCAGCGCCATCGGGCACGAGCCGGACACCCCGCTGCTCGACCACGTCGCCGACCTCCGCTGTTCGACGCCGACCGACGCCAGCAAGCGGATCGTGCCCGACGTGCGCGAGGAGACCCAGCGCGTCCGCCAGATGCGCGACCGCGGCCGCCGCGCCCTGCACGGCTGGGTGGACACGCAGGTCAGGCTGCTGAACCAGATGCGCAGCCGCCCCGTGCTCGCCGATCCGCTCGGCCCGATCCAGCGGCGCTCCGACGACGTCGAGATCCATCGCGAACGCGGGCGCCGCGCGATGCTCACGCTGCTCGCGAAGGACCAGGCCGAGATCGCCAGCGCCCGCGCGCGGCTGACCGCGCTCGGCCCGGCGGCGACCCTCGAACGCGGCTACGCCGTGGTGCAGTACACCGATTCCGAAGGCAACCTCCAGGTACTCCGGTCCGTCTCCGAGGTCGTGGACGGCGCGAAACTGCGCGTCCGCGTGGTCGACGGCGCACTCGGCGCCGTCGTCTCGGGAGAGCCGGAGGAGGGGCGTTGACGGCGAGTTTCCTGCCTTTGACCATCGATGCCGCGAGACGGGCCGACGCCCCCGAGGTCCTGCGCAACGCGCTGCTGACCGACCACGCGGCCGCCGAATGCTGGACCGTGCTGCTGGCGGGATGTGAGTTTTCGACAAAGCGGGGTCTCGACGCCCAGCTGCGCAAACTCTCCGAAGCGACGGCCGAGCACGTCGGCACCCGATGGTGGTTCGCGGACGGTTCCGTGCACCGCAAACGGGTGGCGCGGGCACAGGAGAACCTCGTCGCGGCGATCGCGGAGGGTGACGGCCAGGAGTTCGCTCTCGCCTTCGTGGGTTACGACAACGCCATGGCCGGCGCGGTAGTGTGCGCGGGTATCGGCAAGCACCGACGTCCGGTAGAAGGAAGCACAGCGTGAGCGAGACCGCCGAACTCGGCTACGAACAGGCCCGCGACAAGCTGGTCGAGGTCGTCCGCGAGCTTGAAGCGGGCGGGCTGTCCCTGGAACAGTCGCTCGCCCTGTGGGAGAAGGGCGAGCAGCTGGCGAAGGTCTGCGAACACCACCTCGAGGGCGCGCGAGAGCGGATCGAGGCCGCGCTGTCGTCCGTCGAGGACGAGGCCGGCGACGGTCAGTGACGTTCACCATGCTCCTGCGCCACCGAACCACCGTGGGTATCTGAGAGACTGGGACCCCGCCGAGTTCCTGACCCGGGAGGCCGCATGCCCACCCCCACCTCGTCCGCCAGCTCTTCGCGACGTCCTGAAGCCCCCGATCGCAACCTCGCGATGGAACTGGTCCGCGTGACCGAAGCCGCCGCGATGGCCGCGGGCCGCTGGGTGGGCCGCGGGGACAAGATCGGCGGGGACGGTGCCGCCGTGGACGCGATGCGCCAGCTGGTCTCGACCGTGTCGATGCGCGGTGTCGTCGTCATCGGCGAGGGCGAGAAGGACGAAGCCCCGATGCTGTTCAACGGGGAAGAGGTCGGCAACGGCGACGGGCCGGACTGCGACGTCGCGGTCGACCCGGTCGACGGGACGACCCTGATGGCCAAGGGCATGCCGAACGCGCTGGCCGTGCTCGCGGTCGCCGAACGCGGCGCGATGTTCGACCCGTCCGCGGTGTTCTACATGGAGAAGCTCGCCGTCGGCCCGGACGCCGCGGGCAAGGTCGACCTGGCCGCCCCGATCGCGGAGAACATCCGCCGGGTCGCGAAGGCCAAGAACTCCAGCGTCTCCGACGTCACCGTGTGCATCCTCGACCGGCCGCGCCACGAGCAGCTGATCAAGGAGGTCCGCGAGGCGGGCGCCCGGATCCGGTTCATCTCCGACGGCGACGTCGCGGGCGCGATCGCCGCGGCCCGGCCGAGCACCGGCGTCGACATGCTGCTCGGCATCGGCGGCACCCCCGAAGGCATCATCGCGGCCTGCGCGATGAAGTGCCTCGGCGGCGAACTGCAGGGCCGCCTGTGGCCGAAGGACGACGCGGAGCGCGAGAAGGCACTGGCCGCGGGCCACGACCTCGACCGCGTGCTCGGCAACGACGACCTCGTCCGCGGCGACAACGTGTTCTTCTGCGCCACCGGCGTCACCGACGGCGACCTGCTGCGCGGCGTGCACTACCGCGCGGGCGGCGCCACGACCCAGTCGATCGTGATGCGGTCGAAGTCCGGCACGGTCCGGATGATCGACGGCTACCACCGGCTGACCAAACTCCGCTCGTACTCGTCCGTCAACTTCGACGGCCACCTCGACGACACACTGGAAGACGACGTCGTTCCCCCGCTCCCGTAAGGAGAAACCGTGCTCAAGCGCGTGCTCGTGGTCCTGCTCGCGGCGATGGTCCTCACGCCGGTCGGGCAGGCCACGGGCGCGGGCGACCTCGTCGGCGGCAGAGAGGCCGACGAGCCGTATCCGTTCATCGTTTCGCTGCATTCGGCCTCCGGCAAGGCTTTCTGCGCCGGGACGCTGATCGCGGCGGACTGGCTCGTGACGGCGGGGCACTGCGTCGAGGGCAAGAACCCGGCGAATCTGGGCGCGCGGGTCGGCAGCAACGACAACACCCAGGGTGGCGAGATCGCGAAACTCGCCGAGATCGTGGTGAATCCGTCCTACAACCCCGAACCCGAGCACGCGGGCGGCGATCTCGCGCTGGTGAGGCTGGCCGCCCCGGTGAAGACGGCGCCGATCGCGATCGGCGCCGTCGTGGCGCCCGGGACGGCGACGCGGCTGCTCGGCTGGGGCCAGACTTGCCCGACTTCGGGCTGTGGCAAGGGTCCCGCGAAGCTGCAGCAGCTGGACACGAAGATCGTCGAAGGCACGCGGTGCACCGCCAAGTTCGACGGCGCCGTCGAGTTGTGCACCGACAACCCCGGCGGGAACACGGGTTCGTGCTACGGCGATTCCGGTGGCCCGGAGATCGCCAAGGTCGACGAGAAGTGGGTGCTGCTGGGCACGATCAGCCGTCCGGGCAACGCGGATCCGGTGTGCGCGACCTCGCCGTCCATCGCGACTTCGGTGGTGGCGTACGCGCAGTGGATCGCGGAGAAGATCACGCCGCCCGCGGCGTGACGCTACTCGGCGTTGCTGGAGTGACCGGGGAACAGATGCGCCTCCGGATTCAAAGCGACCGCGATGTTGTTCACCGCCGTCGCCGCTTCCCCGAACCCCGTCGCGATCAGCTTCACCTTCCCCGGATACGCCGCGACGTCGCCCGCCGCGTAGACCCGCTCCCGCGGGGTCGCCATGGTCGAGTCGACAGAGATCGCCCGGTGGTCGATCTGGAGTCCCCAGCTTTCGATCGGCCCGAGATCCGCGGTGAACCCGAGCGCGGCGACCACCGTGTCCGCGCGCAGCACCTCGGGTTCGGCGCCCTTGATCTGGATCTCGACCTCGGCAAGCGCGCCGTCGCGATCCAGGAACCGGGTGACTTCGGCGTCGGTGACTATCCGCACGCCGAGTTCGCGCGCCTGCCGCACGATCGACTCGGCCGCGCGGAACTTCGCGCGCCGGTGCACGAGGGTGACGCTCGCGGCGACCGGATGCAGCGCTAGCACCCAGTCGAACGCCGAGTCCCCGCCGCCGACGACGACCACGTGCTGTCCTTCGTGCGCCTTCAGCGAGGGCACGAAATGGACCATGCCGCGGCCGAGCCAGCCGTCGCCCGCGGGCAGCGGCCGCGGGGTGAACTCACCGATCCCGGCGGTGATCAGCACCGCGCCGGCGCGCAGGACCTGCCCGCCGTCGAGGGTGATGGTGACGCCGCCTTCGACGCTTTCGAGTTTCTCGGCCTTGCGTCCGAGCAAGTACACGGGTTTGAACGGCGCCGCCTGGTCGAGCAGGCCCCGGACCAGATCGCGGCCGCGGACCTCGGCGAATCCGCCGACGTCGTAGATCATCTTTTCGGGGTACATCGCGGTGACCTGACCGCCCGCTTCCGGCAGAGAATCCACGACGGCCATCGAAAGGCCGCGGAATCCCGCGTAGTAGGCGGCGAAAAGACCTGTCGGACCTGCCCCGATGATGACGAGGTCGTACGACGTTTCCCCAGCGGACTCGCTCATTCGGCACTCTCCCGGCCGGTGGTGGGCGGCGTGATCGAGAACACATTCGATCCTAGCCCTCGCGTGCCGAAAGACACGGAGCGCGCCGAGAGACGCTGCGCGAGACTTGGGGTATGGCTGAACAGGAATACCGGATCGAACACGACACCATGGGCGAGGTGCGCGTCCCCGTCGACGCCCTCTACCGCGCGCAGACGCAGCGCGCCGTCGAGAACTTCCCGATCTCCGGCCGTGCCCTGGAGCGCGCCCAGATCCGCGCGCTCGGCCTGCTGAAGGCCGCCGCGGCGCGGGTCAACGCCCGGCTCGGCGTGCTGGACGCCGAGGTCGCCGAGGCCATCGCGAAGGCCGCCGACGAGGTCGCCGAGGGCGAGCACGACGCACACTTCCCGATCGACGTGTTCCAGACCGGTTCCGGGACCTCGTCGAACATGAACGCCAACGAGGTCATCGCGACGCTCGCGTCGAAGGCACTCGGCCGCGACGTGCACCCGAACGACCACGTCAACGCTTCGCAGTCGTCGAACGACACCTTCCCGACGACGATCCACGTCGCCGCGACGGAAGCAGTGCTCTCCGATGTGATCCCCGCTCTGGAGTACCTGGCCGCCGCCATCGAGACGCGGGCGACCGAATGGGCGGACATCGTGAAGTCCGGCCGTACGCACCTGATGGACGCCGTGCCGATCACCTTCGGCCAGGAGGCCGGCGCGTGGGCGTCACAGGTCCGCTTCGGGGTCGAGCGGCTGAAGTCGGGCCTGCCGCGGCTCGGCGAACTGCCGATCGGCGGGACCGCGGTCGGTTCCGGGCTGAACGCGCCCGAGGGCTTCGGCGCGGCCGTTTCGCAGGAACTGGCTTCGGTGACCGGCCTTCCGCTGACCGAAGCGCGCGACCACTTCGAGGCGCAGGCGACGCAGGACAGCGTCGTCGAGACGTCCGGGCATCTGCGCACGGTCGCGGTGTCGCTGAACAAGATCGCGAACGACCTGCGCTGGCTGGGATCCGGCCCGCGCACCGGGCTCGCCGAGCTGGCGCTGCCGGATCTGCAGCCGGGTTCGTCGATCATGCCGGGCAAGGTGAACCCGGTGATCCCGGAGGCGACGCTGCAGGTGGTCGCCCAGGTGATCGGGAACGACGCGGCGGTCGCCTTCGCGGGCGCGGCGGGCAACTTCCAGCTCAACGTGAACCTGCCGGTGATCGCGCGCAACGTGCTCGAATCGGCGCGGCTGCTCGCCGCGGTCTCGCGGCTGCTGGCGGACAAGGTGTTCGCGGGCGTGACGGTGAACGACGACCGCGCGCGCGAGTACGCCGAGGGTTCGCCGTCGATCGTGACGCCGCTCAACAAGTACATCGGCTACGAAGAGGCCGCGGCCATCGCGAAGCAGGCCCTCAAAGAGCTGAAGACCATTCGCGAGGTCGTGATCGAACGCGGGCACGTCGCGAACGGCAAGCTCACCGAAGCGCAGCTGGACGAAGCACTCGACGTCCTCCGCATGGCGCGCGGAGGCCGCTAAGCGCCGAGAGCGACCACAGCCGCGTGAAGCGGTGAAGCAAGCGAAGCCGCCAGGCCACCCGAAGGCGGTGTCTCGGTGAACAGGTGCAGCCAGGTCAGCACCGGACCGAGCAGGATCGCGTGCACGAGAGCCGGATCGGGCCGTCGTGGGAGTTCCCCTCTCGCGACGGCCCGATCCAGCATCTGGACCAGATAGCCGCGTTCGCGGCCGAGGAAGACCTCGCCGAACCGGGCCTCCAGCACCGGATCCGCCCGGACGTCGGCGAGCAGCGACGGCAACGCCTGCCGCAGTTCCACACCGTCCAAAGAGGACTGGATCACTTCGAGTACCGCCGCCACGTCGCCCCGCAGCGAGCCGGTGTCCGACGGCGGTTCGAGCTCGGCCGGATGGATCACCGCGGCGAACACGAGTTCCGCCTTCGACCGCCATCGCCGGTACACCGCGGCCTTGCCGACGCCCGCGCGCGCCGCGACCGCGTCGATCGTGCAGCGCTGGTAACCGGTTTCGGTCAGCAACGCCCGCACGGCCTCGCGGACCGCGTCGTCGATTCCCTCTTCCCTCGGCCTGCCTCTCGCCATGACCACAGTTTACGAGACTGACAGTTCCGTATATCGTCCGGGTATGACCTGGACGAGAACCTCCCGCGAAATCCTTCCGTGCCCGCCGTCGGCGCTCTGGCCCTCGCTGGCCGACTTCAGCCGTTGGCCGGACTGGGATCCCGACCTCAGCGCCGCCGAACTGCACGGCCCCGCCGCGACGGGGACGACCGGTTTCCTCGTCCCGAACGGCTTTCGCGGCCGCGTGCACTCACGGGTCGCCGAGCCGTTCACGATCACGTCCCTGATCCAGGACCGCGAGATCGCCCTTCGCCAGCCGATTCCCTTCGGTGCCATGGATCTCGTGCTGCGGTTGACCGCCGTCGACGGCGGGACGGAGTTCGTCCAGGAGATCACCCTCGGCGGGCCGATGCGCGCGGTCATGGTCGCGGTCGTCGGCGGCGACGTCGTGAAGCATTTCGACGTCAAGTGCGCCAGGCTCGTCGAGCTGGCGGCGCAGGCCGACCACGACGCCTGAGGACACCAGCGCCACCCCGATCACCTGCGAGAAGCGGAAATCCTGCATTCCCAGCAGGAGCGAAACGGCGAGCCCGGAGACCGGCATCAGGCCGACCAGTACCCCGGCCCGGTCCGCGCCGAGCACGGAAACCGCGGAATACCAAAGAAGAAACGCGATCGCGGTGACGACGACAGTGAGGTAGCCGAGCGCGATCAGTTCACGCCCGTCCGGCCACGCCCAGGCGCCGGACGGGTCGATGATCGTCCCGACGACCGTGCCGCCGGCGCCCGCGGCGAAACACCCCCACGTCGCGGTCGCCAACGGCCCGAGCCTTTCGAGCACGCCGACGGCGAGCAGCGTGAAGAGCGCTTCGCACACCATGGCCAGCGCCGCGAGCACCAGCCCTTGCCAGCGCGCCGCACCGCCGCCGGACAGCACCGCGATCCCGAGCCCGGCGAGTACCGCTCCGGTCACCGGCGCCCACGACGGCCGTTTCCCCTTCGCCAGCGGACCGGCGAGTGCGAGCACGAGCGGTGTCCCGCCGAGGAAGGCGGCGACGAGGCCGGGTTCGGCGTAGCGCTGCGCGAACAGCAGGCACGCCTGGAACCCGATCATCCCGGTCGCCGCGAGGGCGATCAGCGACGGGAGGTCGCGCGCGCCCGGCAACGGCAGCGGACGTCCGCTCAGCCGCGCCCACGCCAGCAGGAGCACTCCCGCCAGCGCGTATCGCAGCGCCTGTCCGGTGATGACGGGGTAGCCGTCGAGCATTCCCGTCACCGGCACGGACGCGCCGACGATCAGCACCCCCAGTACGCCGATCGTCACGGCTCTTCTGTCGTTGTCCATGCCTTTCACGATGGCGGGTTTTTGGCCCTGAGCGAAGGTCCAAATCGGAGTTGCCGCACAGGACCATAACCAGCCTGGGTCTGTCAGGACCAGGCACCCACCCCACGAGATCCGGGATACTCGAAGACATGACCGAGACGGCCGGACTGGGCGAATTCCTCAAGGCACGCAGGGCCGCGCTGGACCCGGCGGACCTCGGCCTGCCGACGGGGTTCAACCAGCGGCGGGTCACCGGGCTGCGGCGCGAGGAGCTGGCGCAGCTGGCCGGGATCAGCGTCGACTACTACACGCGCCTGGAGCAGGGCCGGGCACGCAACGTGTCCGACTCCGTCCTCGATTCGCTGAGCCGCGCGCTGCGGCTGCACCGAGACGAGGACACCTACCTGCGCAATCTGGCCACCCCGAAACGCAAACGCGTCGCGCGGCCGAAGGCCCAGCGGATCCGGCCGGAACTCCAGATGATGCTGAACGCCATCCACTCCCCGGCGATCGTCCTCGGTCGTTACGGCGACGTACTCGCCTGGAATTCCCTGGGCGGCTCGCTCTCCTTCGATCTGGCCTCGCGGCCGGCGGGCGAGCGCAACATCCCGAAGATGTTCTTCCTCGACGAGCACGCCCGCGAGCTGCATCCCGAGTGGGAAACCGTGGCGAAGGAGATCGTCGCGAACCTCCGTTCCGAGAGCGGGCGGTATCCGGACGACCCGTACCTCGCCCAGCTGGTCGGCGAACTCTCCCTCGGCAGCGAGGACTTCCGGAAGCTGTGGGCGAAACAGACCGTGCGCGAGAAGGCGCACGCGTGGAAGGTGATGGTCAACCCGATCGTGGGTGAGCTCCGGCTGCGTTACGAGACGCTGCGCCTGCCCGACGATCCCGACCAGGCCCTGGTGATCTACACCGCCGAGCCCGGCTCCGACAGCGACCGCGCGCTGCGCCTGCTCGCCAGCTGGGTCACCGATCCCGCGCACGCTTGAACGCGAAACTGTCGGTGTCCGGGTCCATGATGGATCCATGTTGCTCACCGCGGTGGTGACCGCTTCGGCCGAACTGGCCGCCACGAGGTCCAGGAAGGCGAAGATCGCCACGCTGGCCGCGGTCCTGCGCGCCGCGGGCGAACTGGAGCTCCCCGCGGTCATCGCGTTCCTCACCGGGCAGCTGACCCAGGGCCGTATCGGCACCGGTTGGCGGACACTGGCCGCGCTGGACGCGACCCCGGCCACCGAGCCGTCGTTGACCGTGTCCGAGGTCGACACGGCCTTCGACACGGTCGGGGCGGCGTCGGGTTCGGGGTCGGTCAAGCTGCGCGCGGACACGCTGCGGGCCCTGCTCGTCAAGATGACCAAAGAGGAGCAGGCGTTCCTGTTCAGGCTGATCAGCGGCGAGCTCCGGCAGGGCGCGCTCGAAGGGATCATGGTGGACGCCATCGCGGCGGCGTCGGAAATCCCGGCCGAGGACGTCCGGCGGGCGTTCATGCTGTCCGGGCAGCTCCCGGTGACGGGCCTGGCCGCGATGACGGGCGGCCGCGAGCGGCTGGCCGAGTTCAAACTGGCGCTGGGCAGGCCGATCCGGCCGATGCTGGCCTCCCCGGCGGAGTCGCTCGACGAGGCGGCCGCCGAGCACGCCGAGGCGCTGGTCGAGTACAAGATGGACGGCGCGCGGATCCAGGTCCACCGCGAAGGCGACGAGGTGCACATCTACACGCGGACCCTGCGGGAGATCACCGGCAGTGTCGGCGAACTGGTGGACCTGGTGCGGTCCCTGCCGTGCACGTCGGTGGTGCTCGACGGCGAGACCCTCGCGCTGACCGACGACGGCAGGCCCAGGCCGTTCCAGGAGACGATGAGCCGGTTCGGCAGCAGCCGCGAGGAGCAGGTCAAGGCCCTGCTGTTGCGGCCGTACTTCTTCGACTGCCTGCACCTCGACGGCGTCGACCTGCTGGACGCGCCGCTCTCCGAACGGAACGCCGCCCTGCGCCGGGTCGCGGGCGAGCACGTCATCCCGGGCGAGGTCAGGCCCGCCTCCGCCGAGGGAGTGCTGGAAGCGGCGATGGCCGCCGGGCACGAAGGCGTGATGGTCAAAGACCTCAATTCGCCGTACGCGGCGGGGCGCCGGGGCCGCGCCTGGCTCAAGGTGAAACCGGTGCACACGATCGATCTGATCGTGCTCGCCGCGGAATGGGGGCACGGCAGGCGCACCGGCACGCTGTCGAATCTGCATCTCGGCGCCCGCGACCCCGACGGCGGTCCGCCGATCATGGTCGGCAAGACGTTCAAGGGTATGACCGACGAGCTGCTGGCCTGGCAGACGAAGACGTTCCAGGAGATCGAGACCCATCGCACGGACTGGGTGGTCCACGTGCGGCCGGAGCTCGTCGTCGAAATCGAACTCGACGCGGCCCAGGTGAGCACGCGTTATCCGGGCGGGCTGGCGCTGCGCTTCGCACGCGTCGTGCGCTACCGGCCGGACAAGGAGGCCGCGGACGCCGACACCATCGACACCGTGCGCGGCCTCCTGAAGCCCTGACCCCTTCCCGCATTTAGTCCTCTGAATGCGATCCTTGCGCGTGCAACGACCGCATCCAGAGGACGAAACGCGTCAGTAGCAGCGGTCCGACGAGATCTTGTAGGTGTAGTTGTTCGAGAGGTTGGAGGTCACCTCGAAGCGGATCTTGTGATACACCGGCGGCTCCCCGAGCACGCCGTGCTTGACGGTGCGCTCCTTGCCCGGCGCGATGGCCCCGCTCCAGAGGCCCTTGTCGAAGACGTCGTCGATGATCTGGACGAGCATTCCCCGGTAGTCGTGGTTGTGCACGGTGATGTCGATGCTCTGCCCCGCGCTCACCTCGACGACCTTCGTCTTCCCGCCCATCAGCGGTCCGCCCTCACAGACCTTCGACGCCGCCGAAGCGGACGGTGCCATCAGCAGGGTGCCGGCCAGCGCGACCGGGACGACGGCGAACAGTTTCTTCTTCATCGGTTCCCCACAACGGTCTTGACGACATTGGACTGGACGGCCAGATCGAGGCCGATCTTCATGTTTCCCCCGCAGTAGGCCTTCTCGCCGTTCTTGAAATGCACCGTCAGATCCCCGGCGCATTCGAACACCTTGACGTCCCAAGTGCGCGTGCCCGGCTTGAGGCAGATCGCGTCCTTCCCGGCCCGGCGCATCCAGCCGTGATAGCCGGATTCGCAGGTGATGATCGGATCACTGCCCGAAGCGGGCGCCGGAGCCGCCTGCGCGGCGGTGACCGGCAGGAGCGCCACGGTGAGCGCGGCCCCGGCCAGTGCGGCGACCTTGACGTACGGACGCATGGATTCCCTTTCCGCAAATAATGTGAGAGTGTTTCGGAAAATCCCCGTCCGGAATTCCCGGACGCCGATGACGTTAAAGGCCGCCGACGCCACTCCGGAAGCGATTCACGACCGCGGAATGGTCATGGCCGAACGAACAATGTCCGCGCAGGTCAGCGCTTTGGCCATCGGCCCGGAAAGTCAAATGACGCGGACCGAGAAGAACACGGCGCGGGTGTTCGGCAGCAGGATGTGGCCCTGTTCGTCGGCCATCTTCCAGTACACCTGGCAATGCCCGGGACGGTCGGGCGCGCGCACCTCGACGGAGACGCGGACATGTTCGCCGGGGGCGGTCTGCGGAACGGGGACGCGTTCGGGCGTGGCGCATTCGCCCGGATTCCCGAACGATCCGGCGCGGACCAGATAGCGCCCGACCCATCCGACCGTTCCCGCGTTGCGGAACTCCCAGGTCTTCACGAAAACCGAGCCTGCCGCGACCTCGCTGCCGTCGGGCACGGTCACGTCGGCGACGAATTCCGACGCGTCACCGGCCGGCGCGGCGGGCTCGGAACCGAACGGGACGGCGAAGACGAACACCAGCGCCGCGACGAGCACGAGCGCCACGGCACCGGCGAGGACGAACGCCGTCCGACGTGACCGCTCCGGCGCGGGCCCGGGCGCGGGTTCCGGCACGGCACCGGTGGTCAGCGCGTCCCGCGCGCGTTCCCACTCGCCGCGCCATTCGTGGCGGATCTCGTCCTCGTCGCCGCCGAGCACGCCGACGGCCAGCACGCGGACGAACTCCCAGGACGTTTCCCAGCTGGGCAGCCGCTCCCCGCGGGCCGCGGCCGAAAGCGCCGATTTCGACGCGAGCGCGCCGTACTCGTCACGCATCCGGTCGTAGGAAGGGTCATCGGCGGCCCGTTTCAGTTCCCACAGCCGTCGCGCGAACCCGGCGACGGGTCCGCTGTCCTCCGCCGGACCCCGCGCGACCCGGCCGCGGCGTCCGGGCCTCCGCTCGACGTCCATCGGTGCCCACGATATGACCCGATGGGCGGGAAGACCCGGCGGCGTCCCGCCCCCGATCGAGTGGCGGCGTGCGGTGGTGACGGGACGTCGCCACCCGATCACCCATAAAGTGGGCGAATGCAGGCTTCCAAGATCGCGCGTGCCTGGTTCGGCCTGACGGCGCTGGTGGTGATCACCGGGCTCGCCGCGCAGATCCCGGTCTCCGCGGGCACCACCGGCGGCACCTTCCACACCCCGGCCGGCCGGGTGGCCAATCTGCTCGCGTTCTTCACCATCGACTCGAACATCCTGGTCGGCGTCGGCAGCCTGCTGCTCGCGCTCGGCGTCACGGGCCGGTCGACGTTGTTCGGCGTGCTGCGGCTCACCGGCCTCGTCGGCATCACCGTGACCGGGGTCGTCTTCCAGGTCGCGCTCGCCGATCTCTACGAACTGCACGGCTGGGCGGTGTTCGCCGACACGATGCTGCACAAGGTGTCGCCGTTGATGTGCGTCGCGGGCTGGCTGCTGTTCGGGCCGCGCGGCCAGCTGTCGTGGCGGGTGCTGTGGTGGTCGCTGCTGTACCCGCTGGCCTGGCTCGCCGTCACGCTGGTGCGCGGCGCGATCATCGGGTTCTACCCGTACCCGTTCGTCGACCCGGGCATCAACAGCTACGGCGGTGTCGCCTTCAACTGCGTGCTGATCGGTGTGCTGTTCATCGGTCTCGCGGCGGCCGCGGTCGGCTTCGACCGCACTTTCAGCCGTCGGGACGAGCCCGACGACTACCTAGCCCCGGACCCGGCGGAAAGCGTTGAGCGGATCCGCGACGCCGGCACGTACTAGCGTCCGCACCGCCCCGAGCCGGCGGTCCACCGGTTTCCCGGCGGCCACCCGGTGCATCTGCTGGGTGTGCCACTGGATCTCGAGCAGGCTGTCGGCCAGCCGGATACCGGTCTTCGGCGCCGTGCGCTGGGCACGGACCTCCTCGCCACCGAGCAGCCGTCCGGGCAGCGCCGGGTCGACGATCAGCGGTCTGCCGAGGCCGATGACGTCCAGTGACCCGGAACGCAGCGCCTCCGCCATGCCCTCCGGGCTGGTGAAGCCGCCGGTGACCATCAGTGCGACGTCGGTGACCTGCCGCGCCTTCGCGGCGTAGTCCAGGAAGTATGCCTCGCGGCTGAGGGTGCTCGCCTTGGCCGAGCCCATCATGGCGGCCTTCTCGTAGGTCCCGCCGGAGACTTCCAGCAGGTCGATGCCCGCCTCGCCCAGTTCGCGGACGACTTCGAGCGAGTCCTCCTCGCTGAAACCGCCGCGCTGGAAGTCCGCGCTGTTGAGCTTGACCGCGATCGGCACGGCGTCGCCGACTTCGGCGCGCACGCGGGCGACGACTTCGAGCAGGAAGCGGCGCCGCCGGAGCGCGTCGCCGCCCCAGCCGTCGGTGCGCCGGTTGGTCAGCGGGGAAAGGAACTGCGACACGAGGTAGCCGTGCGCGCCGTGGATCTGGACGCCGGCGAATCCCGCGTCGACGACGGTCCGCGCGGCCACGCCGAACCGGTCGACGATCGCCTCGATCTCGGCGACGGTGAGCGCGCGCGGCGTCGCGAAGACCGAGCGGATGCCGCGGTCGCCGAACGGCACCGCCGACGGCGCGACCGGCTGACGGGACAGGAAACGCGGGCTCTGCCTGCCCGGATGGTTGAGCTGGGCCCACAACCGGGTCTCGGTCCCGTCGACCGACCGCGCCCACGGCTTGAACTCGGTCGCGTCCGGTTCCCGCGGCACCGCGACGTTGCGCGGTTCGCCGAGCGCGGTCGGATCGACCATGACGTTGCCGGTGATCAGCGTCCCGGCGCCGCCGCGAGCCCACGTCCGGTACAGCTCGGCCAGTTCGGCGGTCGGCCGGTTGCGGCGGTCGCCGAGCTGCTCGCTGAGCGCGGCCTTGGCCAGCCGGTTCGGCAGGGTCGCGCCGCATCGCAGTTTCAGCGGTTCGGCCAGCAGTTCCTTGGGCTCGCTCATCGCGCTTTCTCCCACCGTTACCTACTGAGCAGTATCCCTACTCGAAGTAACATACTCGCGGTATGTCGAGTACTCAAGGCGCGGCGATACCGAAGGGGTTGTCGATCACGTAGCGCCAGAGCCCGTCCTCGCCACGCTTCGCGACGTCGGTCGCCGTCGCGGCGAGGTGCCCTTCGATGCTCCAGTCGACGATCAGCAGGGCCAGGTCACCGGCGACGTGCACCTGGCGCGGCGTCACCTCGATCGGCCGCCCGAGCGCGAGGATCCCGCCGTTCGCGGCCCGGCGTTCCGCGCCGCTCACCCGCACGCCGTCCCGGCGGACGAACACGGCGTCCGGTTCGTAGACCGTGTCGAGGATTTCGGCGGATCCGGTGTTGAAGGCGGTCTGGAAGACGAAGGGATGTTCGGCCGGGTCGGTGGTCAAAGGCACACTGGAGGAATGCGTCATGCGGACAGCGAAACCGACCGCGAAGCAGGTCACCAAACGGAAACCTTCGACGGCGAGCTCGTCCCGGACGCACGTGGCCGCACCCGGCGGCCGGAGCCGGACTGCCCGGTCGAGGTCGCACTCGCCGCGATCTCGGGTCGTTGGACGACGCTGGTGCTGCGGGAACTGATGGGCGGGCCTCGGTCGTTCAGCGACCTACGCGCGGCGTTGCCCGACCTGTCCGCGAAGGTGCTGACGGAACGCCTCGGCGACCTGACCGCGCGACGCCTCGCCGTGCGCGAAGAGCTGCCCGGCTTCCCGAGCCGGACCAGCTATCGGCTCACCCCGGCGGGACTGGAGCTGCGGCCGCTGCTGATCGAGCTGTACCGCTCGGGTTCGGCCCTACTGGCCCAGTAGCCGAGGCGCGACCGGCTCCACCCGAGCCCGCACCTTCACCTCTTCGGCCATCGCCCGCGCCCAAGCCTGCAACCCCGGGATGTCGATCCCGTGCGGCCCGGCCTCGCGAAACGGCTCGATGTTGTCCGCGCCACGCTCCAGCAGCGAAGCCGCGCCGTTGCCGTTGCCCCTGGCCGCGTGGGTCAGGCCGACGGCGAGCTGCGCGAGGCCGCGCCACAGCTCACGCTCCGGGCCGTCGGTGGATTTCCACGCGTCCTCGAACACCTCGTGCGCGTGGAACGGACGGCCCGCGTCGAGCAGGCGCTGAGCCTCGGAAATGGTGTCCTCGGGGCTGCGTTCGATGCCCTCGGGCTGCCGTTCGACACCGTCGGCGCCGTACGGGAGCGGCCTGCCGAGACCGTCTCGCGGGCGCGCGTTGCGGGCTCGTCCGGCTTCGTCACGGTCCCGGTCCGTCATGCCGCCATTGTCCCACGCGGGTATCCTGGGGCCTCGTGCGCTTTCTCGACGGGCATCGGCCCGCTCACGACCTGACCTACGACGACGTGTTCCTCCTGCCGAACCGGTCGGACGTGGAGTCCCGCTTCGACGTCGACCTGTCCACTGTGGACGGAACCGGCGCGACGATCCCGATCGTGGTCGCCAACATGACCGCCGTCGCGGGCCGCCGGATGGCCGAAACGGTCGCCAGGCGCGGCGGGCTCGTCGTCCTGCCGCAGGACGTCGACGTGGCCGCGGTCGCCGACATCGTCACCTGGGTCAAGAGCCGTCACACCGTGTGGGACACCCCGCTCGTGCTGACCGGTGGCGACGCGGTGGCCGACGCGCTGAACCTGGTCGGCAAACGGGCCCACGGCGCCGTCGTCGTGGTGGACGAGGACGGCAAGCCCGTCGGCGTCGTCGACGAAGCGGCCTGCGCCGGCGTAGACCGCTTCGCGCGGCTGGCCGACGTCGCGGAGCCCGCGGTCGTCACGGTCCCGCTGGACACTCCGCCCCGCGAGGTGTTCGAGCGGCTGCACGACCACGGCGGCCGCCTCGCGCTCGGCATCGACGAGAACGGCAGGCTCGCGGGCGTCCTGACCGAGATCGCGGCACTGCGCGCGGAGATCTACACCCCGGCCGTCGACGACGGCGGCAACCTGCGGGTCGCCGCCGCGATCGGCGTGAACGGCGACGTCGCGGCGAAGGCCGAGGCCGTCCTCGCGGCGGGCGTCGACGTGCTCGTGGTCGACACCGCGCACGGCCACCAGGAGAAGATGATCTCCGCGCTCAAGGCCGTCCGGTCGGTGAACCCCCAGGTGCCGGTGGTCGCCGGGAACGTGGTCACCGCGGAGGGCACACGCGACCTGATCCACGCGGGAGCGGACGTCGTCAAGGTCGGCGTCGGCCCCGGCGCCATGTGCACGACCCGGATGATGACCGGCGTCGGTCGCCCGCAGTTCTCCGCCGTCGCCGAATGCGCGGCCGCGGCCCGTGAACTGGGCAAGCACGTCTGGGCGGACGGCGGCGTGCGGCATCCGCGCGACGTCGCGCTCGCGCTGGCCGCCGGGGCGTCCGCGGCGATGGTCGGCTCGTGGTTCGCCGGCACCCACGAATCCCCTGGCGACCTGCGCTACGACGAGCAGGGCAAGCCGTACAAGGAATCGTTCGGCATGGCGTCGAAACGCGCCGTCGGCGCCCGCACGCGTACGGACAACGTCTTCGAACGCGCCAAGAAGGGCCTGTTCGAAGAGGGCATCTCGGCGTCGCGGATGGCCTTGGACCCGGCTCGCCCCGGCGTCGAGGACCTGCTCGACTCGATCGGCTCCGGTGTCCGTTCGGCCTGCACGTACGCGGGCGCAAGGACGCTGGAGGAGTTCCACGAGCGCGCGCTGCTCGGGATCCAGTCCGCCGCCGGTTTCGCGGAAGGACGTCCGCTGCCGTCGGGCTGGTGATTCGGCGCACCCGAAGCACTAAGGTGCACCGGGTGAGACGCCTGAGACGGATCGTGGCGGCGGCGAAGGACGACCGCCGCCACGCGGAAAACGGGGAAATCGCCGAGCTGCGGACCGCGCTCGCGGAGCAGGCGGCGGAGATCGAGCGCTTGCGCGCCACGCTGGAGCATCGCACCGCCTGGCTCGAAGACCACGGCAAAGCCCTGCGGGACGGCGACGCGCGCATCTCCACCGTCGAGGACCGGCAAGCCGCCCTCGACGCGCGACAGGAAGCGCTCGACGGCTGGCTCGGCGGCCACGACACCGCGTTCGAAGGCCTGCACCTCCGCACCGAAAACCTCGAAGCCGCGCGTGACGTCCGCACGTTCACGCACTGGATCGATCAGCACGAACTCCTTGCCGCACCGAAGATCTCGATCGTCCTGCCCACGCACGACCGGGCCGCGCTGCTGCCGCGCGCCGTCGCTTCGGTGCTGGCACAGCGTTACGAGAACTGGGAACTGGTGATCGTCGACGACGCCAGTTCGGATTCCACGCCGAAGGTGATCGCCGGTTTCGAGGATCCGCGGATCCGTTCGATCCGGGTCGAGCACGGCGGTGTCTGCGCCGCCCGCAACGCCGGGCTGGCCGAGGTCACCGGCGACGTGGTCGCCTACCTCGACGACGACAACACCATGCATCCCTTGTGGCTCAAGGCTTTGGGCTGGGCGTTCGGCGGGCATCCGGAGATCACGGCGGCCTACGGCGGTTTCGTCATCGACGACATCGGCGGGCTGCCGACGTTGTTCCTGCGCCGCTACGACCGGGAAACCCTGGAGCGGGAGAATCTCGCCGACATCGGCGCCGTCGCGCACCGAGCCGGTCTTCGGGAGGCCCAGTTCGACGAATCGCTGGTCGAGATGGGCGACTGGGATCTGCTCCTGGCGCTGACCGCGGACCGCGCGCCGCTGGTCGTCCCGGCGATCTCCTGCTACTACACGACGACTTCCGGGGACCGGCTTTCCCACGGGCCGACCTACGACGACGATTTCGCCGCCATCCGCCGCAAGCATTCAGGACCGGAGCACCGAGTATGACCGAGCCCGCCAAGATCCTCGTGGTCGCACTCGACGCGTGCGACCCCACCACGATCCGCGAACTCGCCGCCGCGGGCGAGGTGCCGACGTTGGCACGCCTGCTCGAAACCAGCGCTTCGGCGACCACGCACAATCCCTACGGCCTGTTCGTCGGCTCGTTGTGGAGCAGTTTCTTCACCGCGCGCACCGCCGCGCGGACCGGGTTCCACTGCTGGGAAGAGGTCGACACCAAAACCTACGAACGGCGGCTGACCAGCCCTCTGGAGATCCGGGGCACCCCGTTCTGGGAGACGCTTTCCGATGCGGGCAAACGGGTCGCCGTACTCGACGTCCCGCATTCCCGTGCGGACAAACCGATCAACGGGGTCATGGTGAGCGAATACGCCTGCCACGACAGGCATTTCGGCTTCCACACCTCGCCACCGGAATTGGCGAAAGAGATCGAGGCCGAGTTCGGGCTCACCCCCATCCTCACCGCCGAGCCCGATCTGGTCCGCGACTGGGCGCCGGACGACTACCTCCACCGCGAGGGACCGCACCGCACGCCGGACGAGGAACGCGCGCTGACCCACGGCCTCGTCGCCGGGATCGGGCAGAAGACCCAGGTGTCGACGAAACTGCTCGCCGAGGGCGATTGGGACCTTTTCCTTTCGGTGTACGGGGAATCCCACAGCATCGGCCATCAGCAGTGGCATCTGCACGACCCGGGCCACCGCGACCACGACGTCGCGCTCGCCGCGGAACTGGATCCGATCCGCGCGGTCTACCGCGGCCTCGACGAGGCGATCGGCGAGCATCTCGCGCTGGCCGGACCGGACACCACGGTCTTCGTGCTGCTGAGCCACGGCATGGGATCGCGGTACGAGGGAAGCCATCTGCTGCACGAAATCCTGCGGCTCCTCGACACGGTGGAGACCGAAGGACTGCGGGGCGGCGGTGCGATGACGACGGCCAAACGGGCCTACTCCGCACTCCCCCGTCCTTTGAGGACGAAGCTCGCTTCGGCCGCGATGCCCTTGCTGCGCAAGCGTCTCGCGTCGGCCCCGCTGCCCGCGGTGCCGAACTGGGCGACCGCCGAACAGCGGTCGAAGCAGCGGTTCTATCTGTCTCCCAACAACTTCGTCTTCGGCGGGGTGCGGATCAACCTGGCCGGCCGCGAGCCGCACGGCGTCGTCCAGCCCGGCGCCGAATACGAAGCCGTGTGCGAGCAGCTGACCGAAGACCTGCTCTCGCTGGTGAACGTCGCGTCGGGGAAACCCGTCGTGCGCGAGGTTTCCCGCACGAGCGACCACTACGACCGGGAAGCCGACGACACGCTGCCGGATCTGCTGATCGACTGGGCCCGCACCGGGCCGATCGAGACCGTCTGGTCGCCCAAGACCGGCGTCGTCTACGGACCGGACGAGCACTGGCGCACCGGGGACCACCGGCCGGACGGGCTGCTGCTCGCCAGCGGTCCCGGTTTCGAGCCGGGCGCGAAACTGCCGGCTCTGGACGTCGTCGATCTGGGCTCGACCCTTTCGGCCATGCTCGGCGTCGAACTCACCGACGACGTGGACGGACGGCCGCTCCCCCTGGGCGAAACCAGTGTCGTGAGTGTCATGAAAGGGCCGTTCAGGACAGAAAACGTCCTGAACGGCCCTTTCATGACATGTGCCTAGCCGTGGTCCTCCAGCATCTCGGTGACGAGCGCCGCGATCGGCGAACGCTCGGAACGGGTCAACGTGACATGCGCGAACAGCGGATGCCCCTTGAGCTTCTCGATCACCGCGGAAACGCCGTCGTGCCGCCCGACCCGCAGGTTGTCGCGCTGCGCGACGTCATGCGTGAGCACGACCCGCGAGGCCGTGCCCAGCCGCGAAAGCACGGTCAGGAGCACGTTGCGCTCCAAGGACTGCGCCTCGTCGACGATGACGAACGTGTCGTGCAGCGACCGGCCGCGGATATGGGTCAGCGGGAGCACCTCGAGCATGCCGCGGTCGAAGACCTCGTCGAGGACGTCCTGGCTGACCAGCCCGCCGAGGGTGTCGAACACCGCCTGCGCCCACGGCTGCATCTTCTCGCTCTCGGAACCGGGCAGGTAGCCCAGTTCCTGGCCGCCGACCGCGTAGACCGGCCGGAACACGACCACCTTGCGGTGCTGACGGCGTTCCATCACCGACTCCAGCCCCGCGCAGAGCGCGAGCGCCGACTTACCCGTCCCGGCCCGTCCGCCCAGCGAGACGATGCCGACGTCGGAGTCCAGCAAAAGATCCAGCGCCACCCGCTGTTCGGCCGAGCGGCCGTGCAGCCCGAACGCCTCCTTGTCGCCGCGCACGAGCCGGATCCGCTTGTCCGCGGTGACCCGGCCCAACGCGCTCGAACTGCCCGCGAGCAGCCTCAACCCGGTGTGACAGGGCAGTTCACCGACCTCGGGCATCCCGAATTCCGCCGGATCCACCGAAGAGCCGCTGAACAGCGCGTCGACGAGGGTCTGCGGAACGTCCACGTCCGCCATCCCCGTCCAGCCCGAGGGCGTCACCTCCTGCGCGCGGTACTCGTCGGCTTCGAGGCCGACGGCTCCCGCCTTGACGCGCAGGGGGATGTCCTTGGTCACCAGCGTGACCGACGCGCGTTCCGCCGCCAGATTGAGCGCACAGGCGAGGATGCGGTGGTCGTTGGAGTCGGTGCGGAAGCCGACCGGGAGCACCGTGGGATCGGAGTGGTTCAACTCCACCTGCAGGGTGCCGCCGTGCTCACCGATCGGGATCGGCGCGTCGAGCCTGCCGTGCTGACGACGCAGGTCGTCGAGCATGCGAAGCGCTTCGCGCGCGAACCACCCCAGTTCGGGATGGTGACGTTTCGCCTCCAGTTCACTGATGACGACCAGCGGGAGCACGACCGCGTGTTCGGCGAAACGGGTCACCGACCAGGGGTCAGAGAGCAGGACCGACGTGTCGAGCACGTAAGTGGACCGCTGGGATTCGGGCGAGATCGAGGCTTTCTCCGGGCCAGAGGCACCGGTCGAAGAACGGCCAGAGGCCTTGCGGGGTGAACGCTGCGCAGTCACGACGGCATCTCCCTCGTGGGCGTGGCACCACGCCCGCACTCGCTGGGCCGGGCACCTCCCTGGCTAACCGCTCCTTCCGACGTCTTCCGACGTCAGTCGGCACGGCCGCGAGGGCCGGGTGCCGGCCCCCTCGTGCATCCACTGGGCGGCTGTGCCGCCCTGTCGACAACCGCCACGACCAGGGCCTCCCGCGAGAGTCCGCATGGGACGCGAACCCTCACTTCCGGAAGGTACCTGCGTCCGGCCGATCGCGCAGGCAGCCACCACGGTGATTCGCCAAACCGTCATCTCACTGTCGGTCGCGTGACATCAACGCCTGGTCACCATCACGGTCCGTAGTGATGATCTCCATTCAGGGACGCTCGTCGATGCGACCCGGATGGATTAACGCGACGCAGGGCGTTCACCTGATGGGATCGAGGGTTCTACCACGCTTGGTAGCCGGTCGCATTTTGTGCCCGAGACAGAGAACCGGACCGAGTGAAACGCGCCTTTTCGGGCTCACACAATGGGCTTACGCAACGGTCACAACTCCTGAATAGCGAGTAATTTTCTCACTGCGGGACACCCCCACCGGATTTCGGTGCCCCCGATCCCTGAATATCTCTACCAAGGAGTGTGCGAAGTGCTGAAGAAGGCTGGTTTCGTTTCCGCCGTCGCCGCGGGCATCATGATGGTCGGCGGGACCGCGTTCGCCGCCACTGGTGACACCTCCGGCACCCCGGACCCCACGTTCGGCGACGCCTACAACACGTTCATCGAGGGCGGCGGCGCACTGGGCTACGGTGCCGCTTCGCTGGTCGCCGGTGCCTACACGGGCGTCGCGCTCACCCCGGCGCTGATCGCCCACTCGCTGGAGCACCACCACCACTGATCTTCAGTGACGACGTCGAAGGCCCCGGAGTGCACGCCGGGGCCTTCGTCATGTCACCGGTCAGGAACCGAAGCGCCGGTGCCGCCACGCGTAATCGCGCATCGCGCGGAGAAAATCGACGCGGCGGAATGCGGGCCAATAAGCTTCGGTGAACCAGAATTCGGAATGCGCCGATTGCCAGAGCAGGAATCCGGAAAGCCGCTGCTCACCCGAGGTGCGGATAATCAGATCCGGATCGGGCTGGCCCGAGGTGTACATGTGTTCGGAAATATGGTCGACGTCCAGGATCTTCGCGAGTTCGCGGATCGAGGTGCCCTCGTCGGCGTGCTGGAGCAGGAGTTTGCGGACCGCGTCGGCGATCTCCTGACGCCCTCCGTAACCGACCGCGACGTTGACCTCCATCCCGGAGCGCCCTTCAGTGCGCTCCGCGGCCGCGCTGAGGGCCTTCGCGACCTCGGGCGGCAGTAAGTCAAGGGCTCCCACGATGCGGAGCCGCCAGGGCGTGTGCGGCGCGGCGAGTTCGTCGGTGACGTCGGTGATGATCTTCAGCAGCGGGCTGAGTTCCTCGGCCGCGCGCCCGAGGTTGTCCGTCGAAAGCAGCCACATGGTGACGACCTCGACGTCGGCCTCGTTGCACCAGCTCAGGAAGTCGGCGATCTTCTTGGCGCCGGCCCGGTGGCCGTCGGCGACGTCCGTGAAGCCCGCTTCGCGCGCCCAGCGGCGGTTGCCGTCCAGCATGATGGCGATGTGGCGTGGATGGCGCCCCTTGGCCTGCTGGATCAGGCGCCTGCCGTAGGCGCTGTACACGACGTCTGACAAGAAGGACCGAAGACTCACGCCAGTGGAGACTAGTCACCCCGCGGGCCCCAGTGGGACGCGCCACGGAGACTGGCGAAAAACCTACGGTGCCGTAACCTGAGTGAGTGAGCGTAGCGACCGAACCCCAGCCGTCCGGCCCCGCGCCCGTGGTGGACACGCGTCCTCGATTGCGTGGGCACATCCATTTCTGGTCCTTCTTCGGCGCCGTCGCCGGAGCCGCGACCCTCATCAGCCTCGCGGCGTCCACTGTGTCTGGTATCGCCGCTTTGTCCACTTCGGTCTACGGCCTGACCGTCCTCGGCGTCTTCGGCGTCAGCGCGCTGTACCACCGTCGCTTGTGGAGCCCACGAGCATACGAATGGATGAAGCGCGCCGACCATTCGATGATCTTCCTGTTCATCGCCGGCACCTACACGCCGTTCACCCTTCTGGCCATGTCCCAGCCGACCGGGTACATCGTGCTCGCGATCGTGTGGGGCGGCGCGATCGGCGGCGTCACCCTGAAGATGCTGTGGCCGAACGCGCCACGGTGGCTGGGCGTGCCGATCTACATCGCGCTGGGCTGGGTCGCCGTCTTCGTCCTGCCCGAACTGGCCACGCACGCCGGCGTCGCGGCGCTCGTCCTACTCTGCGTCGGCGGCCTGTTCTACACGCTGGGCGCGGTGTTCTACGCCGTGAAGTGGCCGAACCACTTCCCGGACACCTTCGGATACCACGAGTACTTCCACGCCTGCACGGTCCTCGCCGCGGTTTCGCACTACATCGCGATCTGGCTGGCCATGTACGCCTAGCGCGTGCGCGAACACGTAACTCGCGTGATTGAACCCGGAACTCGCGTGATTGGAGACGGAACTCCGTGTTCCGCCTCCGAACACGCGAGTTACGTCTCCAATCACGCGAGTGCGGTGTCCCGTGACCAGGACGGACACAAGCGTGTTCCCTCTGGCACAAGAAAGTGCCTTCTTCCGGCGCCTCGACCGAGGAGCCATGATCACCGCATGGCCAAGAACGCACCTCCCCGCCGCCTCGACGACGCGGCCCTCAGCGACTTCCTCGCCGGACACACCTTCGGCGCCCTCGCGACCGTCAAGCGTGACGGCCGCCCGCATCTCTCCACCGTCGTCTACACGTGGGATCCCGAGACGCGCGAGATCCGGATCAGCACGACCGAAGACCGCCTGAAGGTCAAGCAGCTGCGCAACAACCCGACCGCCTCGCTCTACGTCTCCAGCGCCGACCACTGGAGTTTCGCCGTCGTGGAAGGGAAGGCGGAACTCTCCGAAGTCACGCCAACACCCGAAGGCGAGCGAAGGCTCTACATCACCCTCAAAACCGACAAACTCTATGGAACGGCCCTCGACATCGCTTAACGTACGCACCTGGGAAAGGCCAGGTGAGGAGACGTCCGATGTGGGAAAAGCGGATGGAGTGGCCGCTCAACGCCGCCGCCGTACTGTTCCTGGCCGCGTACGCCTGGCCGATCCTCCAGCCCTCGCTCGGGCACACCGGGCGGGTCTGGTGCGAGGTCGTCACCTGGCTCGCGTGGGCGGTCTTCGCCCTGGACTACGGCGTCCGCCTCAAACACGCCGAGGACAAACGGGCCTTCCTGAAGAACAACGTCTTCGACCTGCTGATCATCGTGCTCCCGCTGATCCGGCAACTGCGCCTGCTGCGGCTGGTCACGGTGCTCAACGTCCTCAACCGCAACGCCGGCCTGTCGCTGCGCGGCCGCGTCGTGGTCTACACGGTGGGCGCGACGGCGCTCATCGTGTTCTGTTCGGCGCTCGCCGTGCTCGACGCCGAACGCGCCGCGCCGGACGCGCCGATCACCGACTTCCCGGACGCGGTGTGGTGGTCGATCACGACGATCACCACGGTCGGCTACGGCGACCGCTATCCCGTCAGCGGCACCGGCCGGATCGTCGCGGTCGGGCTCATGGTGGCCGGGATCGCCCTGCTCGGTGTGGTCACCGCGACGCTCGCGTCGTGGCTGATCCGCCGGGTGACCGAGGCCGACGAGACCGCGCAGGCCGTGACCCGCGAGCATCTCGACGAGCTGACCCGCGAGGTCAAGGCGTTGCGGGCCGAGCTCGCCGAGCAGCGCGCCCAGGTCAGTCCCGCAGCATCGGAGCCGCTAGGTACGGCTCGGGGATAGCGAAGGCGTCCACGAGGGTCCGCGCGTGCGGGCGCAGGTCTGCGCACAGCGCGTTCACCGCGGCGGTGACGGCCTTCGAGCGTCCGGAGGTCAGGCGTCCGTGTTCGAGGAACCAGCCGCGATCCGCCTCGATGTTCGCGAGCGCGTAGAGGTCGCAGACCCGCTCCAACAGCTCACGGGCCTCCGCGTCGGCACAGCGTTCGATGGCGTCGACGAACGCTTCCAGCACCACCCGGTCGACGTGTGCTCGGCCCGCACGCAGCACGTGGTCCTGCGCGTCGTTGAAGACACCGAAGGGGTCTGAGCCCGCCTTACGCAGACGCTGCGCGACGCCGGCGAGCACATGCTCTTCGCGGTCTTCGAACAACTTCAGGTGCCACTCGCGGGAGTAGAGGACGTCGCCGTCGTCGGCTTCGGTGAGCCGCTCGACGACCTTGCGCGCGGACGTCCGTTCGATCACGGCCTCGACGAGCTGCTCCGCCACGAACCTCGCGGTCGCGAGCGGGCTGAGATCCTCGAAGTGGTCCTTGTAACTGGTCAGCAAACCCTTCGCGACCAGCTGCAGCAGCACGGTGTTGTCACCCTCGAAGGTGGTGAAGACGTCCGTGTCGGCCTTCAGCCCGGCGAGCAGGTTCTCCGAGAGATAACCGGAACCGCCGCATGCCTCCCGGGCCGCCTGGATGGTCGCCGTCGCGTGCCAGGTCGAGACGGCCTTGATGCCGGCGGCGCGCGATTCCAGCTCGCGCTGCTCCTCTTCCGGCGCGTCCTCGGCGATGTCGTGCAGCTTCGAGACGAGCCCCTCCTGCGCGAAGTGCAGCGCATACGACGTCGCCAGCGCGGGCAGCAGTTTCCGCTGGTGGGCGCGGTAGTCGAGGATCACGACCTCTTCGCCGTCGGGCCGCGCGAACTGCCGCCGCTGCTCGCCGTAGCGGATGGCCAGCGCCAGCGCGCGTTTCGTCGCGCTGCCGGCGCTGCCCGCGACGCTGACCCGGCCGCGGATGAGCGTGCCGAGCATCGTGAAGAACCGGCGGCCGTCGCTTTCGATCGGGCTCGTGTACGTCCCGTCCTCGGCGACGTCACCGAAGCGGTTGAGCAGCGCTTCGCGCGGGATCCGCACTTGGTCGAACGTGAGCCGTCCGTTGTCGACGCCGTTGAGGCCCGCCTTGCGGCCGCAGTCCTCGATCACGACGCCGCGCGCCTTCTCACCGCGGATCGGCACCAGGAACGCGTGCACCCCGCGGGACTCGCCACCGGTGATCAGCTGCGCGAACACCACGGCGAGTTCGCCGTCGCGGGCGGCGTTGCCGATGTACTCCTTCATCGCGCCCCGGTCCGGCGTGTGCACGACGAACTCGCGCGTCGCCGGGTCGTAGGTCGCGGTGGTGCGCAGATGCTGGACGTCCGAGCCGTGGCCGTGCTCGGTCATCGCGAAACAGCCCAGCAGCTCCAGATCCTTGATGTCGCGCAGATACCGCTCGTGGTGGCGTTCGGTGCCGAGCAGCTGCACGGCACCGCCGAACAGACCCCATTGGACACCGGCCTTCACCATCAGCGAGAGATCGCCGAAGCCCAGCATCTCGAACGACGTCAACGCGCCACCGACGTCTCCGCCACCGCCGTACGCCGGGTCGAAACCGAGGCCCGGCCGGTCGGTGCGGGCGAGCAGCCGCAGCCATTCGAGCACCTGGGCGCGATGCGTTTCGGTGTCGACGTCGACAGGGTCTTCGAAGACCTCCGCGGCCATCTGCGCGCGCACCGCGCGGCGGAGCCCGGCCCACCGTCCATCGAGGACGGTGGTCAGCACGTCCGGGTCGATCTTCGCGGGAAGTCCTGGTGTGTCCACGATTCCTCCGATGCGGTGCGGTCTGCGTTCAGCCTGCCGCACCGCATCGGGAAGCGCAGGACGAATCAGACCGGTTCCCCGTTGATCGTCGTGTTCTCGAACCGCAGGTCGTCGACGTGTTTCAGGGTGTTCTCCGTGTTCGCGACGCCGTCGAAGCGGCAATCGCTCACCCGCAGCCCCCGAACGTGTGAGTTGGGCAACCCTCGGACGTTGAACGCCGCTTGCCCGCATTTCGTACCGGTCGAACGGCTGAGGGTGAACGGCCCGAACCGGGGCACATGCTCGCCCGTCTGTCCGTTGTAGTCCGGCAGCACGTACACGACCGAGCGGACGAACGTGCCGGAGACGCTGTCGAGATTGACGTTCTCGGTGAATCCGCCGCGCAAGGTGTTCGACTTGACGTACAGCCCGTACTTCGTCTCGCCGGTGACGGTGAGCCTGTGCGCGTAGACGTTCCGGATACCGCCGGTCTGTTCGCTGCCGCAGGTGATCGCGCCCCAGTTGCCGTCCATCACGCAGTTCGCGACGACGATGTTCTGGCACGGCACGCCGACCCTGCGGCCGTCGGCGTCCCGGCCCGATTTCAGCGCGATGTTGTCGTCGTGCGCGCCGAGGCGGGAGTTCACGATCACGACGTGGTCACAGGACTCCGGATCGCAGGCGTCGGTGTTGGAGTGCGCGGTGCTCGCGTCCGTGCGGACGCCGTCGATCGTGACGTTCCGGCAGAGCGTCGGGTGCAGCTGCCAGAACATCGGGTTCTTGAGCGTGATCCCTTCGATGAGCACGGTGTCGCACGAGTACGGCTCGACGAACGTGGAGCGCATGGCGTGCCCGGAGCCGGGCACGATCCGCCGCTCCGGCGGGATTCCCTTGGCCACCAACGATTCCAGGTACTCGCGGTCCTTGCCCTTGTTCCAGGACGCCGTGCCCGCCGCGTCGAGGGTGCCCTTCCCGGTCACGGCGATGTTGGATTCCTTATACGCGTAGATCATCGGCGACCGGTTCACGCACTCGATGCCCTCGTAGCGGGTGAGCACGTTCGGGAACTTCGAGGCGTCGGAACCGAAAGCGAGTACGGCACCCGCCGCGAGATGCAGGTCCACGTTGCTCTTGAGGTACACCGCACCGGTGACGAAGGTGCCCTTCGGCACGACGACGCGTCCGCCGCCGCGCGCGTTGGCCGTCTCGATCGCCTTCCTGATCGCCGCGGTGTTGTCGGTCTTCCCGTCACCCTTGGCGCCGAAGTCGAGCACCGAGAACGTCCGGTCCGGGAAGACCGGCCGTTTCGTCCGCGCGACGATGTCTTCGGCGGCGGGCCAGGGAAGGGCCGGGGCCGCCGAGGCGGCGGTGGGCGCGAGCAGTGGGCTCGCGGCCACCGCGAGACCGCCCTTGATGAGCCAACGCCGGGAGAATCTACCGTCCATGACGCCTTCTTTCGCAAGAGGACTTCGGTGAAGACGGCGGAATCCCGACTCTACGGGCGGACCCCGGCCTCAGGAAAGGTCCGGTCCCTGTGAGCGGAGATCGTCGACCTTGGTCATCGCCTCCCGAAGCTCGGCGAGCCAGGCGTCCGCGTGTTCCCCGACCAGCCGGACCGCCCAGGCGAGCGCCTCCGACCGCGACCGGGCGACACCCGCGTCGACGAGGGTGTCGAGCACCAGGCGTTCCGGCTGCCGCAGCCTGGTCATCACCGGCGCCGAATGCGTGGTGAACAGCTGCCGTGTGCCGCCGAGGCTCGCGCCCCACGCGACCTTGCGCTGATAGCGGTGCTCGGCCTGGCGCGCGATCTCGATCCGCTCGTCGCGGGTCTCCTCGCGGAACCGGCTGATCCGGCCGTCCTCGGCCGCCGCGCGGGCCGCGTCGTCGGCGTACTCGCCGGTGAGCGGCTGGAGTTCGCCGACGATGACGATCTCTTCGCGATCCACCGTGACCTCGGGATCGCCGGTGAACCAGCCCTCGGGGAGCCTGCCGCCGAACCACGCGGCCGCGTCGTCCGCCGCCGGGATGTCCGCCTGCTGCCAGCCGCCCCGGCCTTTCCAGCTTCCGCGTCCCATCCGCCTCGCCTCCTTGATTACATGATTACAACGCTACCGACGCTACGCCCGCAACAGCCGAACCTCACGCGTGTTCTCCCCGGGCGAAAACCCGGGGCAACCTGATGACCTGCACGGACGTGTTCCCACCAGCAGTCGACAGGGAAGGGGACCTCATGTTGAAGAAAGCCATGATCGGCGCTCTCGTGCTCGGAGCGGCCCAGCTCGGCGTGGTCGTACCGGCGGCGGCGGAGGCCAAGGACGTGTCCTGGTTCTTGGCCCCGACCGAAGTCGAACCCGGCGGGCAGATCTACGCCGAGACGAAGGCCGCGATGGGCGGCTGCGGGCCGGCGACCCCGGTGACGTCGCCGGGGTTCGCGGCGCCGCTCCAGTGGACGATCGGCGGCAACTGGGGGAAGGCCGCGGGCTACGGCAAGGTCGGCAAGACACCGGGCAAGTACGTGGCGACATTCACCTGCTCGGATGGCACGAAGACTTCGCGCACTTTCACCATCATCGGAACGCCGCCGACCACGAAGCCACCGACCACCACGAAGCCACCGAAACCCACCAAGACCACGTCGGCCAAGCCGAAGCCGAAGCCACAGGTCGCGGTGAAGCCGGTCGGGGCACCGCAGACGGGCGGCGGCGCCTTCGCCCCTATGTCGTGGGACTGGTGAGCTGAGACCTCAGCTCCTCGGCGGTGGTGACGGGCCGCTCGCACACGTACCCGCGGCACACGTACGCGGCGGCGGCGCCGTCGACCAGCGGCCGATCGGCCAGCAGCGGCACCCCTTCGGCATCCGGGGGCCCGCTCACGACGACGGCGCCGTCCGGCAACGACGCGACGGCCGCGGCCAGCAGCTCCGCGCGTGAAGCGGCATCCGGGCCGACGACGGCGGCCTGCACCGGTCCGGCGGCGGCCGCTTCGGCCACGGTGAGCCAGTGCCCGGCGAACCGCGGCGCGTGGGCGGCGAGCCGTCCCGCCCGGGCGAGCGCCTGCTCGGCCGCCTCGCGGTAGCGGCCGACCCGGTCGTGCCCGGCGAGGACCGACGCGGTCAGCAAGGCGTTCGCCAAGGCCGACGCTCCTGACGGGCTCGCGTTGTCGGTCGGGTCGGAAGGCCGCTGCACCAGGACTTCCGCGTCGTCGGCGGTGTCGTAGTAGGCACCCGTCGAGTCCGGGACGCCGAAATGGGCCAACGCGAGGTCCAGCAAGGTGATGGCGTCCGCGAGCCATCGCGGTTCCCCGGTCGCCTGGTGGAGTTCGAGCAGCCCCTCGGCGAGGCACGCGTAGTCCTCCAGCACCCCGGCCGTCGTGCCGACGACGCCGTCGCGGGAGGTCCGGCGCAGGCGTCCGGCCACGAAATGGGTGTCCATCAGGAAAGCCGCCGCGCGAGCCGCCGCTTCGATCCACTGTGGACGATCGAGTCGCGAGCCCGCTTTGGCGAGCGCGCCGATCGCGAGCCCGTTCCAGGCGGCGATCACCTTGTCGTCGCGGGCGGGCTGGGGGCGCTCGTTTCGCGCGGCCAGCAACGCACGGCGGACTCGCTCATAACGCGTTTCGTCCTCTGGATGCGGTTCACGCAGCCGCAGCGTCGAGGCGCCATGCTCGAAATTGCCCCGTTCGGCCACCTGGAACAGCTCGGCCGCCCAAGCACCGTCGTCGTCACCGAGCACTTCGGCGAGCTGCGCGGGCGTCCAGACGTAGGTGAGCCCTTCGACGCCATCGGTGTCCGCGTCGAGCGACGCGGCGAAACCGCCCTCGGCCGTCCCGAGATCGCGCAGCAGGAACTCCGCCGTCTCCTCGACCGCCCGCCGCGCGTACCCGTGCCCGGTCACGCCGTGGAACTGCGCGTAGAACCGCAGCAGCAAACCGTTGTCGTACAGCATCTTCTCGAAATGCGGCACTTCCCACCGCGCGTCGACCGAGTACCGCGCGAACCCACCCGCGAGCTGGTCGTTCAGCCCGCCCAGCGCCATCGCCTCGGCGGTGTGCTCGACCATGGCGAGGTCGGCTCCGGTGCGCTCGTGGTGACGGAGCAGGAAGTTCAACGCCATCGTCGGCGGGAACTTCGGCGCTCCCCCGAAGCCGCCGTTCCCGGTGTCGAACTCCTTGCGCAGCGTGGCGACCGCAGCGTCCAGCGCCGCACCGTCCACAACGGACTCGGGCAGCGGCCCGCTCTTCTCCGTGAGGTGGGCGATGATCTGCCGGGCGCCGGAACGCAGCTCGTCCGGCCGCTCGCCCCAGGCCTCGGCGACCGCGACGAGCAGCTGCGAGAACGACGGCATCCCCGGGCGCGGCGAAGGCGGATAGTAAGTACCGCAATGGAACGGCTCACCCTCCGGCGTCAGGAAACACGTCATCGGCCAGCCGCCCTGACCGGTCATCGCCTGCGTGGCCGCCATGTACACCGAATCGATGTCCGGGCGCTCCTCGCGGTCCACCTTGATGTTGACGAAGTTCGCGTTCATCAGCGTCGCGGTGGCTTCGTCCTCGAAGGACTCGTGCGCCATGACGTGGCACCAGTGGCAGGCCGCGTAGCCGACCGAAAGCAGGATCGGCACGTTCCGCCGTTTCGCCTCGGCCAGCGCCTCCTCGCCCCAGGGCCACCAGTCCACCGGGTTCTCGGCGTGCTGCAGCAGGTACGGACTGGTCGCGGCCTTCAGGCGGTTCGACATGTCACCAGGGTCGCATGCGGAAAAGCGGGGGCGCAGAACGGCCGTCTGCGCGACACTCGTCCGGTGCTCCTGACCATGACCACCACCCGGAACCCGGCCACCGACCTCGGCTTTCTCCTGCACAAGCATCCGGAGAAGGCGCAATCGCTCACGCTCTCGGCCGGGACGGCGCACGTCTTCTACCCGGAGGCGTCCGACGAGCGCTGCACCGTTTCCCTGCTGGTCGAGATCGACCCGGTCGACCTCGTGCGCGGTGGCGGCACGTCGCTGACCCAGTACGTCAACGACCGCCCGTACGCGGGTGGCTCGTATCTGGCGGTGGCGCTGCGGGCCGCCTTCACCACGGCGCTGGCCGGCCGGTGCGCGAACCGGCCGGAGCTGGTCGACGAGCGGTTCCCGCTGGAGATCCGGGTCCCATCGCTGACCGCGCGCGGTGGCGCCGAGGTCGTCCACAAACTCTTCGAACCGCTCGGCTGGCAGGTCGAGGCGAAGGCCGTCCCGCTCGATCCCGAGTTCCCGCAGTGGGGCGATTCCCGCTACGTCGATCTCCGGCTGACCGGCACCCAGCGTGTCGTCGACGCGTTGCGGCACCTGTACGTCCTGCTGCCCGCGCTCGACGGCGACAAGCACTACTGGATCGGCCAGGACGAAGCGGACAAGCTGCTGCGTGTCGGCGAAGGCTGGCTCGCCGCGCATCCGGAACGCGACCTGATCACCAACCGGTACCTCGAACGTCGTCGCCCGATCGTCTCGTACGCGCTCGGCCGGCTCGCCGAGGCGGACGACGTGCCCGCCGAAGCCGAGGCCCGGGTCACCGAGCAGCCGGACCGGCCCGAACCGCTGGCCGTCCAGCGTCAGGGCAGTGTGCTCGCGGCGCTCCGGGCGGCGGGCGCGCGGCGTGTGCTCGACCTCGGCTGCGGTGGTGGCGCGTTGCTGCGCGTGTTGCAGAAGGAGCCGTCGTTCACCGAGATCGTCGGTGTCGACGTGTCCGCGAGCGCGCTCGACATCGCCGAAAAGCGGCTTAAGGACAAGTCGCGGATCACCCTGAAGCAGTCCGCGCTGACCTACGCGGATCCGTCGCTGGCCGGCTACGACGCGGCCGTGTTGATGGAGGTGATCGAGCACGTCGACGAGGAGCGCCTGCCCGCGCTGGAGCACGCCGTGTTCGGGGTCGCCGCGCCGCGGACGGTCCTCGTCACGACGCCGAACGCCGAGTACAACCGGCACTTCGAATTCCTCGAAGAAGGCCGGTTCCGGCACGCCGACCACCGTTTCGAGTGGACACGCGAGCAGTTCCGCACGTGGGCCGAAGGAGTCGCGGCACGGCGCGGCTACGACGTCCGCCACCTGCCGGTGGGACAGGAGTCCCAGGAATCAGGACCGCCGACCCAGATGGCGGTCTTCACGTCTCGAAAGGAGGCCGTGGCATGAAACTGACCATTCCCGACATGTCCCTCGTCGTGCTCGTCGGCGCCTCCGGCTCCGGCAAGTCGACCTTCGCGCGGACGCATTTCGCGCCGACGCAGGTGCTCTCCAGCGACTACTTCCGCGGCCTGGTGGCCGACGACGAGAACGACCAGAGCGCCTCGGGCGCCGCTTTCGACGTGCTCCACTACGTCGCGGCGAAGCGGCTCGAAGCGGGACGGATCACCGTCATCGACGCGACGAACGTCCAGCGCGCGTCGCGGGCGAGCCTGCTGAAGCTGGCGAAGGAGTACGACGTCCTGCCGACGGCGATCGTGCTCGATCTACCCGGGAAGGTCTGCCAGGAACGCAACGAGGCCCGGCCGGACCGCGATTTCGGCGAGCACGTCGTCCGGCGTCAGCGCGGCGAACTGCACCGCTCGCTGAAGTCGTTGGAACGCGAGGGTTTCCGTCGCGTGCACGTGTTGCGGAGCGAGGCCGAGATCGCCGAAGCGGAGATCGTCGTCGAGCCGCTGCGCAACGACCGTCGCGACCTCACCGGACCGTTCGACGTCATCGGCGACGTCCACGGCTGCCGCGAGGAACTGGACGAACTGCTCGTCGAACTGGGCTACGTCGACGGCGTCCACCCGGAGGGACGGACCGCCGTGTTCGTCGGCGACCTCGTCGACCGCGGACCCGACACGCCGGGCGTGCTGCGTCGAGTGATGGCGATGGCCGAGGCGGGCAGCGCGCTGGTCGTCTGCGGGAACCACGAACAGAAACTGGTCCGCGCGCTGAACGGGCGCAAGGTCAAGACCACACACGGTCTCGCGGAGTCGCTGGAGCAGCTTTCGGCGCAAGACGAGGACTTCCGCGCGAAGGCACGCGCCTTCTGCGAAGGACTCATCGCGCACTACGTCCTCGACGGCGGCAAGCTCGTCGTGGCGCACGCGGGCCTGCCCGAGAAGTTCCACGGACGCGCGTCCGGCCGGGTGCGGAGCACCGCGCTCTACGGCGACACCACCGGTGAGACCGACGAGTACGGGCTGCCGGTGCGATTGCCCTGGGCGCGCGACTACCGCGGCAAGGCGATGGTCCTCTATGGACACACGCCGACGTTGGAGCCGGAGTGGATCAACGGGACCATGTGTCTCGACACGGGTTGCGTGTTCGGCGGCAAGCTGACCGCTTTGCGTTACCCGGAGCGGGAAGTCGTCTCGGTCAAGGCGAAGAAGGTCTGGTACGAACCGGCCCGGCCGCTCGAACCGGCGCGGCCGCTGGGCGGACGCGAGCCCGCGGTGCTGGAACTGGGCGACGTCACCGGGAAGCGGATCGTCGAGACCCGGCACCACGGCCGGGTCGGCGTCTCCGCCGAGCAATCGGCGGCGGCGCTGGAGGTGATGAGCCGTTTCGCCGTCGACCCGCGCTGGCTGCCGTACCTGCCGCCGACCATGGCGCCGTGTTCGACGTCCGCCACGGACGACTACCTGGAACATCCCGAGGAGGCTTTCGCCGAGTTCCGCGCGGCGGGTGTCGATCACGTCCTGTGCGAGGAGAAGCACATGGGATCGCGGGCCGTCGTGCTCGTGTGCCGTGACGAGGACGTGGCTCCCGCGCGGTTCGGGATCCAGGGACCCGGAGCGGTCTACACCCGCACTGGCCGTCCGTTCTTCGCTCCGGACCAGAACGCGCGGCTGCTCGCCGATGTGCGCGAAGCGGCGTCGGACCTGTTCGAGGAACTGGACACCGGCTGGCTGCTGCTCGACGCGGAGTTGCTGCCGTGGAGCGCGAAGGCCGGGTCGCTGATCTCGGGCCAGTACGCGGCCGTCGGGGCGGCGGCGCAGTCCGTGCTGCCCGCCGCCGTCGCGTCACTGGACGCGGCCGCGGCTCGCGGGATCGACGTGTCGGAACTGTTGGCACGCACCAGGACTCGTGAGTCCACTGTGGACGCGTACCGGCAGGCGTACCGGCGTTACTGCTGGCCGACCGACGGCCTCGACGGCGTCCGGCTGGCGCCGTTCCAGATCCTGGCGTCGGAGGGACACGCGTACCACGACCGGCCGCACGAGTGGCATCTTTCGCTGCTGGACCGGCTCACCGGCGACCGGTTCACCCGCACGCGGACACTGGCCGTCGACACCACCGACCCGGCGTCGGTGGCACGCGGCGTCGCATGGTGGCTGGAGCTGACCGGCGCGGGCGGCGAAGGGATGGTCGTCAAACCGGCGGCGAACCTGACTCGCGGCGCACGCGGGCTGGTTCAGCCGGGGGTGAAGGTGCGCGGACGCGAGTACCTGCGGATCATCTACGGGCCGGACTACACGCTGCCGGAGAACCTCTCGCGCCTTCGCAAGCGGGGCCTCAACCGGAAGCGGGCACTGGCGTCGCGCGAGTACGCGCTGGGGCTCGAGGCGCTGGAGCGGCTGGCGCGCGGGGAACCGCTGTGGCGGGTGCACGAGTGCGTGTTCGCCGTGCTGGCGCTGGAGTCGGATCCGGTCGACCCGCGCCTCTGACGCGCTTCGGAAACGCCATGAAAGGTCCTTTCCTTGCAAATTTTGCAAGGAAAGGACCTTTCATGGCAGCGCTCAGTCGGACTTGGCGGTCGGTTTCTCGACCTTCGCCGCGGGCGCCTCCGCGTCGGCCTTCGGCGCCTCGGTGGCCTCCTCAGCAGGAGCCTCCGAAGCGGAGGCGGGCTCGTCGAAGCTCTCCGGCAGCCGCTTCAGGTGCTTGGTCATCGACCGCACCAGCAGCCCGACGGCGATCAGGAACAGGATCAGGATCAAGAAACCCACCGGCGACGACTTGCCGAAGTCCTCACCTTGGCCGCCGTTGTCGCCGTTGCCGGGCTGCTGCGCCAGGAACTGCGACGACACCGTCACCGGAATGACGGCGAACGCCGGCACCACGAAACTCATCTAGCCCTCCTTCAAGCCGGCGAACAGATCGTCCTCCGGCAGGGTGCTGTCCACCAGTGAGCGGACCAGCTCGTACTCCTCGGTCGGCCAGACCTCGCGCTGCAGGTCGCGCGGGACGGCGAACCAGCGGCTGTTCGGGTCGATCTGGGTGGCGTGCGCCTTGAGCGCCTCGTCACGCTGCTCGAAGTACTCGCCGCATTCGACGCGTGTGGTCACCCGCTCCATGACGTCGGCCTTGTCCGGGTCCCACGACTTGAGCCACTCCTCGTACGGCGACTCCAGGCCGCGCGCGAGCAGGGCCTCGTGGAACACGGTCATCCTGGCGCGCGAGAACCCGTGCACGTAGTACAGCTTCATCGGCTGCCACGGCTCGCCCGCCTCCGGGTACCGCTCCGCCTCGCCCGCGGCGTCGAAGGCCGCGACCGAGATCTCGTGCGTGCGGATGTGGTCGGGGTGCGGATACCCGCCGTTCTCGTCGTAGGTGACGATCACGTGCGGACGGAACTCGCGGATGACCTTCACCAAGGCGCCGGTGGACTCTTCGAGCGGGATGACCGCGAACGAGCCTTCGGGGACCGGGGGAAGCGGGTCGCCCTCGGGCAGCCCCGAGTCGATGAACCCGAGCCACGTGTGGCTCACGCCGAGGATCTTGGCCGCGCGGGCCATCTCCTCCCGGCGGATCTCGGTCATGTTGGCCAGTACTTCGGGACGGTCCATGGCCGGGTTCAGCACACTGCCCGCTTCGCCACCGGTACAGGTCACGACCATGACCTCGTGCCCCTCGGCGGCGTACCTGGCCATGGTGGCGGCACCCTTGCTCGACTCGTCGTCGGGGTGCGCGTGCACCGCCATCAGGCGGAGGCGTGACTTCGGCGGTTCCTCGGCAGACACCATGCTCCGAACGTCCCCTTCTCGTTCCCTATTCCCCTCCAGACCCTGCCTGACGGCTCGCCCGGCCGGGCGCGGATACTCGAGGGGAACCACTCGCATACGACCCCATTGTCCCTGCGAGCACGACGACACCAACCGGGAGGCCCGGGTTGAGCACGGGACAGGACGCTCCCACCGCGGAAAGCACCCGGACGGACGTGCCAGGAGACCGGTACGGCAAGACCCGCGCCGCGAAGCCCGCCCGCTGGCGGCGCCTGGTGTTCGCCCTGGTCGCGCTGCTGGTCAGCGGTGGGATCGCCTATGTCGCGTACACGAATTTCGGCAGCGCGCCCATCGAGGGCGAACGCGTCTCGTTCTCCGAGAAGCCGGGCGACGCGATGGAGATCACCATCAACGTGACCAGGGACGATGTGAACCGTCCCGGCGTGTGCGTCGTGCGGGTCCGTGACAAGGCCGGCGCGGAAAGCGGCCGTAAAGAGGTCCTCGTTCAGCCTGGTTCGAAGAACAGCCGGGTGACGACCACCATCAAGAGCATCGGAAAGCCGGTCACGGCTGATATCTTCGGATGCTCATACGACGTACCACGGTACCTGTCAAGGCCATAGCGGCCAACGGGGTGAAACAGGCGCCCAACGCCGAGGCGCGACCGAATTCCACCGGCGGCGATACCTCGCGCCGTGTTACTCTGATCTACCGGCACGGCCCAAGACGGGCCGTGTTTTTCCTTTATCTCAGCCAGGCCGGCGCGCCATGCCGGTCCGGTGGCCGGCTTGTACACCCAAGCCTGGCAGGCCCTACTAGGAGATGGTGACCGTGAGCGACACAAAGGTGACCTGGCTGACCCAGGATGCCTACGACAGGCTCAAGCAGGAACTCGACCACTACATCGAGCTCCGCCCGGTCATCGCTGCGAAGATCAACGACAGCCGGGAAGAGGGCGACCTCAAGGAGAACGGCGGCTACCACGCCGCCCGTGAGGAGCAGGGCCAGCACGAGGCCCGCATCCGCCACCTCCAGGAGCTCCTCCGCTCGGCCAAGGTGGGCGAGCCGCCCGCCAACGACGGCAGCGCCGGACCGGGCAAGGTCCTCACCGTGCGTTACGACGGTGACGACGAGGACGAGAACTTCCTCTTGGCGACCCGCGAAGAGGGCACCGAGGGCGACCTGGACGTCTACTCGCCGGAGTCCCCGCTCGGCAAGGCGCTGCTCGGCGCCAAAGAGGGCGAGACCCGCGAGTACGAGCTGCCCAACGGCAGCATCCAGAAGGTGACGCTCGTGAAGGCCGTGCCGTACACCGGCAAGTAAGTGCGCCGCCGGTCTCCCCAAGGGCGCCCAGCGCCCGACGGAGACTTCACCCGTCGCGCGCCGCTTTGCGGCCGAAGGCCCCGGAAACTCGATGAAGAGGCGCCCTCCACGCAGCGCGAGTTCGACTGCGAACCGGCGCCTCTTCGGCGAGTTTTCGTCAGCGCGCGACAATCGACACTGCGCCCGGCTCCATGGCCGGGCGCGCATATGAGCCGTTAGCGTGACCTCCGGAGATTTCTGGAGGGAAACGATGAGCGAACTACCCATCTGCGTCGCCTGCGGCATGCAGTACGCGGAACCCCGGCCGGACTGCCCGATCTGCGAGGACGAACGTCAGTACGTCCCGCAGGCCGGACAGCGCTGGACCGATCTGAACGCCGTCCGCGCGAGCGGGACGTATCAGGCACGTATCGAGGAGCAGGGGCCCGGCCTCATCGGGGTCGGGTCCACTCCCAACTTCGCCATCGGCGAGCGCGCGCTGCTGGTCAAGGCCGAATCCGGCAACTTCCTGTGGGACTGCGCGGGCTTCATCGACGACGACCTCGTCGCCAAGGTCCGTGACCTCGGCGGCCTCACCGGCATCGCGATCAGCCACCCGCACTACTACACCACCATGGTCGAATGGGCCCACGCCTTCGACGTGCCGGTCTACCTGCACGAGGGCGACGAGCAGTGGATCGGCAGGCCGGATCCGGCGATCAAGCTGTGGAGCGGGACGACCCTCGACGTCGCCCCCGACCTGCGGCTCATCAACCTCGGCGTGCATTTCGCCGGCGGGACGGTGCTGCACTGGCCCGGCGGGGAGAACGGCCGCGGCGCGGTGCTCTCGGGCGACATCCTGCAGGTCATCCCGGACCGTCGCTTCGTCGGCATGATGTACAGCTACCCGAACCTGATCCCGGAGCGCCCCGAGGTCGTCCGCCGCGCGGCCGAACTGCTCGAACCGTACGCGTTCGAGGCGATCTACGGCGCCTGGTGGGACGCGATCATCCGCACCGACGGGCACGAGGCGGTCCAGCGGTCGGCGAAGCGGTACCTGAGCCAGGTGGGCTAGCTCCTCGCCAGCCGTTCCAGCAGCGGCCGTACGCGCGGCGGAACCGGCGTCGACAACGCGATCGACGTCGAGGTCCGCCGCACGTACGGCGCGCCGACCACCTCGTCCACCACCCGCTGCAGGTCGTCGTTGTTGCGCGCCACCATCCGCACGAAGAGATCGCCCTGCCCGGTCGTCGCGTGGACCTCGCACACCTCGTCGATGGCGGACAGCGCCTCCGCGACCTCGGCCCGCCTGCCCTGCGCGATCTCCAGGACGGCGAACGCGGTGAGGCCGTATCCCATCGCCGCGAGGTCGAGTTCGGGCGGGAACCCGCCGAGGATCCCGCGTTCGGTCAACCGGTCCAGCCTCGCCTGAACGGTGCCCCGCGCGACGCCGAGACGGCGGGCGCATTCGAGCACGCCGAGCCGGGGCGAGTCGGTGAGCAACAGCAGCAGCCGCGCGTCCAGCGCGTCGAGCGAGTCCGACATCGTGCCTACCTCCTACGCAGGTTGCCCACTTTGACTGCGCCTCCCGCCCTCTCACTGGACATAGTGCGCAGCAAAATCTTTGACCATTGCACATTTTGTCACGCCCTCGGATGCTTCAGGGCATGACGCACACAGTGGAACCCCAGGGTGCTCTTGACGACGTGAGCTACGACCAGCTGCGTCAGCTCGTCGGCCTCGTCGACCACGACTCTTCGACCGACCCCTTCCCGGTGAAGTCGATGGACGCGGTGGTGTTCATCGCGGGCAACGCCACGCAGACCGCCTGGTTCTACCAGGTCGCGTTCGGCATGCAGCTCGTCGCGTACTCCGGCCCCGAAACCGGGAACTTCGAGCGCAAGTCGTTCGTGCTGAAGTCGGGCTCGGCCCGCTTCGTGATCACCGGGGGCGTCAAGCCCGACTCCGCACTGCTCGACCACCACCGCCGTCACGGCGACGGCGTCATCGACCTCGCCCTCGAGGTCGCCGACGTCGACAAGTGCATCGACCACGCCCGCGCGCAGGGCGCCACCGTCCTCGAAGAGCCGCACGACGTCTCCGACGAGCACGGCACCGTCCGCATCGCCGCGATCGCGACCTACGGCGAGACCCGCCACACGCTGATCGACCGGTCGAAGTACACCGGCGTCTACCTGCCCGGCTACGAGCCGCGCGAGAGCAAGATCGTCCGGCCCGAAGGCGCGCCGAAGCGACTGTTCCAGGCCGTCGACCACTGTGTCGGCAACGTCGAACTCGGCAAGATGGACTACTGGGTCGACTGGTACCACCGCGTCATGGGCTTCGTGAACATGGCGGAGTTCGTCGGCGACGACATCGCGACCGAGTACTCGGCGCTGATGAGCAAGGTGGTCTCCAACGGCAACCACCGCGTCAAGTTCCCGCTGAACGAGCCGGCGATCGCGAAGAAGAAGTCGCAGATCGACGAGTACCTCGAGTTCTACGGCGGCGCGGGCTGCCAGCACATCGCGCTGGCCACCAACGACATCGTCACGACGGTGAAGGCGATGCGCGCGGCGGGCGTCGAGTTCCTCGACACCCCGGACTCCTACTACGACGACCCGGAGCTGCGCGCGCGGATCGGCGAGGTCCGGGTGCCGATCGAGAAGCTCAAGGAGCACCGCATCCTGGTCGACCGCGACGAGGACGGCTACCTGCTGCAGATCTTCACCAAGCCGATCGGCGACCGCCCGACGGTGTTCTACGAGCTCATCGAGCGGCACGGTTCGCTCGGCTTCGGCAAGGGCAACTTCAAGGCCCTGTTCGAAGCCATCGAGCGTGAGCAGGAGCGTCGAGGCAACCTCTGACCCCGGCAGTTCGCAGGGCGTGAAAGGGCTCTTCATCGCACTTCGTGCGGTGGAGGGCCCTTTCGCTACGTGACGGGGCCGACTTTGTCGGCGGAGGGTGGTACACCGGACGGGAACTAAACTTCGAGCGCACCCGGAACCGGAGGCCTCTCCGGACCGTCAGTGTGAAGACGTCAGCACGCAGCTTGGAAGGGTCCCGATGCCGGACAACGTCGACGCCAGCGAACGCATGGTGGACAACTGGACGAAGCAGATCCAGGAGACCGCCGCGCGCTATCAGGCGATGGCCGCCCGCATGCAGGGTCAGACCGTGACCGAGCGGTCGAAGGACAACACCATCGAGGTCACGATCGACTCGAAGGGCCTCCTCACGAACCTCGTCATCTCCGAAGCCGCGAGCGGCAAACGGATGGCGGAGGTCTCGGCGCAGGTCATGCGCCTCGTCCAGCTCGCGCAGTCACGGATCCCGGAACTGCTGCAGGCGGCGATGGCCGAGACCGTCGGCACGAACGACGAGACGGCGAACAGGGTGATCGCGGAGGCGCAGAGCACCTTCCCGGAAGCTCCGCCGGAGGAGGACCTCGCACCGCCGGAGCCCGAGCGGCACCACCGCTTCGGCCCGGAGGAGGACGATCCCGCTCCGCCGCCGGCGCAGGCGAACCCACCCCAGAGCCCACCTCAGCCGAAGCCGATCCCGCGTCGCCGCCGCACGCAGGACGACGATGACGACGACTTCGGCGGCAGCATTCTTTCGTAGCCGTTCCATCCGGCCTGGTAGAGGGGAGAAACCATGGCAGGCAAGGGTTTTGAGCTCGGCGCCGACCTCGACGCGCACGCCAAGCAGATCGACGGCATCGCCGACGGCCTGCGCACGGCGGTCGACGCCGCGCAGCAGGTGAGCATGCCGACCGACGCGTACGGCATCATCTGCCAGCCGTTCCGGATGATGCTCGACCCGGTCGAGGAGTTCGGCATCAACGCGCTGACCAAGGCCGTCGAAGCCGCGACGGCGGTGGCGAACAACGTGCGGTCCGCGTCCAACGCCTACCAGACGCAGGACGAGAACTTCGCCGCCGAGTTCAAGAACGCGCAGGTGCCTGACTGATGCCCGAGGGAAACCCGCTCGTCGCGAAGGCGCCGACGGATGGAGACGGCCCGGGTCCGCTGACGGCCGGGAACAGCGAATACGGCTACGGGGCGGGCATCGGCGTCGCCGAGTCGGCCATGGACGCCTTCAACGGCATCTCGAACGGCGACTGGATCGGCGGCGGGCTTGGTGTGCTGAGCCTCGCGGGCGAGCTCGCCAGCGCGGCGATCGACCCGTTCGGTTACCTGATGTCGTCGGTGGCCTCGTTCCTGATGGAACACATGCAGCCGCTGAAGGACATGCTGGACGCCGTCGCCGGCGACCCGCCGGTCATCCAGTCGTACTCCGAAACCTGGGGCAACGTCGCCAAGAAGCTGGAAGACACCCAGGTCGAGTTCTCGAACGCGGTCAAGAACGGCACGACCGGCTGGACGGGCGAGGCGGCCGACCAGTACCGCAAGCAGGCCGCGGAACAGGCCGAGGCGATCAGCGGCGCGGCGACGGTCGCGGGCGCGATCAGCACCGTCGTGATGATCTTCGGCGAGATCGTCGCGTTCGTCCGTGAGTTCATCCGCCAGCTGATCGCGGACGCGGTCGGCAAGCTCATCGCGTGGGTCATGGAGACTGTGTTCTCCCTCGGCTTCGGCACGCCCGTGGTGGTCGCCCAGGCCGTCACCGCGATCGCCAAGTGGGCCGCGAAGATCGCCGACAAGCTCAAGGAACTGTGCGACGCGATGCGGCGGGTCTCGCCGCTGCTCGGCAAGCTGGCCGACGTCTTCGAGAAGATCATCAAGATCTTCGGCAAGATCGCGGGCAAGGTCACCGGCCTGGACGTGATCAACACCAAGAACATCAAGACGGGCGGGTTCATCCAGCGCGGCGGCAGCGGCGGCGGATCCGGTGGATCCGGCGGCGGCTCCGGCTCGGGTTCCGGGGACGGCCCGGACGGTGACGGTTCGGGCAGTGGCAGTGGCAGTGGCAGCGGCTCCGGCGACGGCTCGGGCAGTGGCTCCGGTGACGGCTCGGGCAGTGGCTCCGGTGACGGCAATGGCTCCGGTGATTCCGGCAGCGGCTCGGGCGACGGCTCCAACGGTTCGAACGGTTCCGACGGCGACACGGGCGGCTCCGGCGATTCGGGCGCCCCGTCGAGCACCACCCGCGGCGACGGCGGCTCATCGTCCACAAGGGACGGTGGCGGCTCGCCGTCCCGGTCCGACGGCGGCTCTCCCGACCGCACCGGTGACGGACCGTCCACTTCGGACGGTGACACGGGCGGCAACGGTTCCCCCAGCGCCGCCCGCTCCGACACGTCGACTCCGCACACCCGGTCCGACGGCGGCTCACCGAGCCCGAACCGCGCGGACACCGGCGGTTCGCCCAGCCACACACCCGACGGCGGCTCCCCCGCCCCGCACACCCGTGCGGACACCGGC
>NZ_JPLW01000003.1:28413-220603 GCF_000754115.1 Amycolatopsis sp. MJM2582 | reverse complement strand
CGCCCGCCCCGCACACCCGTACCGACAGCGGCGGCTCCCCGAGCCACACCGGCGACGGCGGCGGCTCGCCCCGGACGCACGGCGGCGACGGCGGCGGTTCACCCACCCCTCGTTCCGACCCGTCGCCCGGTCATCACGGCGGCAACGATGGCGGCAGCCCCACCAGGCCGACCGACAGCGGCACGACGACCAGCGGCACCGCGCCGACGGCACCGCGTCTCGGGGACGCGGGCCCGTCGCACGTGCCTTCACAGCGCGGCGGTTCCGGCGGCGACGGTTCGCCCGGTGTCCCGCCGCAGGGCCAGCCGATGGCGGGCGGCATGCCGCCTCAAGGCGCTCCGGGCGGCACCCCCGGCGGCACTCCGGGTTCGCCCGGCGGCAGGCCGCAAGGTGGCGGCTGGACGGGGACGCCCGGTTCGCCGCGCACCCCGGACCCGCACGCCCCGCGGACACCCGACACCCACACCGGTCCCAGCCGCGGTCCCGGTCAGACCGGCCCCGGCGGACGGCCCAACCAGCCGCATCAGCCGCAGCCGGTCGCCCGTGGCAACGACTTCGGCCCCGGCGCCCAGCCGCACACCGGCACTCCCGGCACCCACGGCCCGGGCAACCGGCCGGGCGGCACGGGTCCCGGCAACACCGGTCCGGGCGGCCGAGGCCCCGGGGGCCACTCCGGGCCGCCGCACTCGCCGGACGGCCACGGCCCCGACGGGCACGGCCCGCGCCAGGACGGTCACCCCGACGGTTCGCCGCACGACCGCGGCCCCGACGCCGAGCCGGATCGTCCGCTGACGCCGGACGAGGTCAACCAGCGGCATTCCGAAAGCACACCCGCGGGCAGCTCGTACCACCGCGGCGACTCGGACATGGGCGACCTGCCGCACCGCGTCCAGCCGGATCCGGACGGCCGCTACACCGTCGACGTGCACGTCACGCCGGACGGCCATGCCCGTATCGGCAACCGCACCTACACGCCGGAAGAGTTCGCAGACATCCTGCGGCGCAACGGGGATTACGACGGCCGCCCGATCAGGTTGATCGGCTGCGACGCCGGCTCGAACGACTTCGCGCGCCGTCTGTCGCGGGAACTCGACACCGAGGTGATGGCGCCGAGCAAGCCGGCGTGGACCGACTCGAACGGGCGCGTCTTCTCGTCCGACTACGAGATCGGCCCCGACGGCCGCCCCCGGCCCAAGATCCCGCCGAACGGCGATTGGGACGTCCACAGCCCCGACGGCACCGCCCGCCGGGCGAGCGACGACGGCTTCACCCCGGACACCACGCACGCCGACAAGCAGGACGTCGACGCCGACAGCGCCCGCAGCCGCGGCGACGGCGACGAACCGCCGGACGCGGACGACAACACGACACCGGACCGGCAGGGCACCGAGCCGCCGGATCGCGACCATCCGAACCGGAATCCCGAATCCCGTCAGCAGGAACGGGATCTGCTGGACGAGGACCGGCAGCAGCAGCGCCGCCAGAACCCGCAGCGGATCACGGACTTCACGCCGGAGTCCGTCGGCGAGCCGGTCCGGGTGCGGCCGGACAACCCGGAGCCGGGCGCGCCGCGGGCTCCCCGTCCGGACGAGCCGTTCCCCGGGAACCAGCGACTCGAGAACAACCGCAGCTACGAGGTCCGCGACAGCGACGGCACCCTGCGCGGGACTTACCACACCGACGGCACCGGCCGGGTCACGCATATCGACACGAACCAGCCGAACGTCCCGCACCGGCTGTCCGACGGCTCGCCGAACCCGGACTACCGGGCGAACCCGGATCTGCTGCACCCCCGTCCGGACACGACGTACCGGGTGGAGATCGACGGCGAGCACCAGGTGTTCCGCACCGGTCCCGACGGGCTCCCCGAGCCCGCCGTCCGGTTCCACCGGCCCGACTTCCCGGCGGACAGGCACGTCGACATCGGGCCGGGTCATCCGGACTCACCCAACCCGCCGAAGCCCGGCCAGCCGTTCGTCGCCCGCACGGACCTGCAGGAGAACACCGCCTACCGGGTGCACGACACCAACGGCGACTACCGGGGCACCTACTACACCGACGGCAACGGCCGGGTTCGCTGGGCCGAGGTCGAATCCGGCCGGATCGCGCGGACGAATCCCGATCTCGCGAACATGCCGCGCGCCGACATCGGGGAGGTCCGGCTGGTCCAGCGGATCGACCCGGACGCCGAGGTCCCGCCCAATGTGCGCAACCCGCAGGATTTCGAGGGCTCGACGCAGCGAAAGGTCCCCCTCGACAAGAACGAATCCTTCTTCGACAGGCACACGCCGCCCCTCGAAGCGAATTCGCGGTACGTCGTCGAGAGCGAATACAAGGACGGCGACAAGACCGTCACGAGGCAGCGCGCGGTCTACTGGACCGACGAACACGGGAACATCCGGCTCGCCGAGACCTACCAGCCGCATCACCCGGACCTGAACTACCCGAAGCCGAACATGGTCTACAACGTCGACGGCGGACGGTTCGTGTACGAGACGGGCCCGGAGGTCGGCAACCGGCACGGCACGCGGTCCTACGACACCGACACGGTCGCGGCCACGAGCAACGACCTGGAGCGTGCGGACAAGCACGAGATCGACCGGCGCGACGAATCCTCGCAGAAGCGCGGCGGCGGGGTCGAAGGCAAGGAACCGGAGCTGGACGCCGACGGCAACCCGACCGGCCGCAACATCAACAAGTACGACGGCGGGCATATCGCGGGCAACCAGTTCCGCGGTCCCGGCGAGCTGCTCAACATGCTCGGCCAGTGGCGGGCGCAGAACCAGGGTCTGCACTCCGCCGGAGACGCGCATTGGTACGCCTTCGAAAGCGACCTGTCCGACTTCCTCGATCCGGCCAAGCACACGGACGGGCTCAACCGGAGCATCGAACAGGTCGATACGTACGCGCTGCGCGCGGACGGCGACCGGGCACCGCACACCTTGCAGGTGCGGTGGGTGGAGAATGTGACCGACGCGGACGGCAACGTGGTCCGCACCGTGCGCATTCGGAGTTTCCCGAATGTGCCACCTAGCGCAGGGGGCGGTACGTGATGGCGATCGACGCCACGCAACGGCAAGAGCTGACGAACGCCGTGGGCATCGCCCTCGTCGACGCGGCGCCCGAGGGCTGGCGGCGCATCGACCTGATGTGCCTCGCCAACATCGACGTGCACGACCTGTCGCTGACGGTGCTGCTCGCGGACGGCTCCAACCCTGCCGTGCTCATTCCCGACGAGGTGCGCCAGAGCCTGCTCCGGCTCCGCGAAGGGATGCACGAACCCGACAAGGGAACGTGGTTCTCTTCGCGGGTGATCATCGACGCGCCGGGGACGATCTACGTCAAGTACAACTACGACTGGGATCCGTTGTGGAACCCGTCGATCGCGACCGAAGGCTGGGCGCGTGACCTCGAGGCGTTCCCGCGCGACGAGGCGCACATCCCGGATTGGCTGAACGAGAAACTGGCCGAGGCCGGAGCCGCGGAGGAAGACCGATGACCACCGCACAGGAACCGTTCGGTGCCAAGGAACAGGACGAGCTCTGGAGTCTGGTCTCCAACCTGGTGACCAACTTCTGCCCGGTGGACTGGTCGCAGGTGATGATCACCTACCGCGCGGTCGGGGAGTACACCGAGCTTTCGGTGATGGTCCGCCGGGCCACCGACGGCGGACTGAACCTGTGGACGCCGCGGCCGGAACTGGCCGGCCTGCTTTCCCGTCTGCGAGCCGGGATGTACCGGCCGGGCCGGGGGACGTGGAGCGAGACCACCGCGCACGTCCACCTCGATTCGCGGATCGAGTCGACCTACGTCTGGGATCAGGAACCGTCGTGGGACGGCGAACCACCCGCCTCGGCGTTCGTGCGGGAGCTCGCCGACTTCCCCCGTGACGCCGGGATGGTGCCGGACTGGCTGGCCGACCGGGCGGGCCGGGCCGCCGTCGCGACACTCGCCGGACACTCCGACGCGGACATCGCGGCCAAGGAAGCTCTGGCCGCGGCTAGTCAGGCCGCGATCGAGCTGGAACTGGACACGAGCCGCTACCGGATCGGTGAGGTCGCGGACGGCGCGTGGTGCCTCGTTCCCGAAGAAGGCCGCTGGGCGGTGTTCTGGGCACAGGGAGAAGACCGCTTCGCCCGGGCCGAGTTCGCCACCGCGTGGGAGGCCGCGCGGTACTTCACCGGTCACCTGTACCTGAATCGGCCCGCCTTCCGCGACGAACTGCCGCCGGACGCCAAGCGACCGACGTCGGCCTGGCCGATCCAGCCGATGAGCGATGACGGCGGGCTGTCGCTGTACGAAGGGAAACGGCTGGTGACGCTGCCGCCGGGAACCGAGATGGACCGCTACGGCGACCCGTCGGGCAACACGCTGTTCGCCGCCCGCACCGAATTCACCCACCGGTCGCACAAAGCCGAGCGGGCGGAGCGGGAGTACCACGTCTATCGGCTGGTGCGACCGGTGCGCGCGATCACCGGTACGGCCGTCGCCTGGTACGAGCAGGCCGGCGGCGGTACCGCGTACGTCCTCGCCCGGTCGGTCGCGGACCTGCTCGCCGACGGCTCCCTCGTGGAGATCCCGCAGGCGACGACGCAGCCCCCGCCGCCGCGGAGCTGAGGGGAGCATCGATGACCACGCCGCCCGGGCCGCTCGGCCCGGAACAGCAACAGCAGATCGTCGCCCAGATCGGCAACGGCCTCGCGTCGATGGCCCCACCCGGCTGGCGAAGGCTGCGGACCGAGCACCGGGCCGTCGGGAGGCATCTCGAGACCGACGTGCTCATCACCGGACCGGACGGTACGACGCAGCCGATCGCGGCACCGCCGGAACTGGTCCAGCTCCTCGGCACGCTGCGGGCCGGGATGTACCAGCCCGGCCAGGGCACCTGGCTGGCCGCGACGCTGACCTTCGACGCCGCTCAAGGCACCTCCGTCGATTTCATGCTCGACCAGGAGCCGGTTTGGCGTCGTCCCCCGCCGCCGATCGGGTTCCAAGACGAACTGCGGTTCTTCCCGCGGACCGAGCAGTACATCCCGCCGTGGCTGCGGCAACGGGCGGGTCTGGCGCCCTTGCCGGTGGCCACCCCACCCGCGGAGACACCGGAAGCCTTGAAGTCGCCGCGGGTCCACGACGGCCTCGACGAGTCGGGCCGCCCGGTGGTGAACCGTGAGCCGCTGTCCACGGCCGAGCGGGACCGGGTGCTGCGGTACCTCGACGGCGCGCCGGTCGTGCTGGCGTCGCGGACCTACGACGCCGACGCCTTCGACCCCGACCGGGAACCGTTGGTGCCGTTGAACTTCCGCACGGACGGCCGGTGGTACTGGCCGGGCGCGGTCGCCTACTACCTGCGCGAGCACGACGTCGCTCCCGATCCCGAACTCCTCGGCCACATCCGGGCGTTGCGGTTCACCCTGCCCGAGGTCGGCGAGCCCGAACGGGAACTGGCGGTCGCCGCGATCACCGGCCGTCCGTCCACTTAGGACTCAAGTGTTCGAGGCCGATCCGCGGCCGGAAGATGCCACCTGACGGATACGTCACGTGACAAGTTCGCGGTCCGGGTACTCTTGACGGCGTCGGCGAAGGCGACCAGGGAGCACACATGGCACGGGGGAACATCGGCAGGGTCCGGGCGACCCGCTCCGCCGGGATGCTCCCGGTCGTGCTGGCACTCACCTCGGCCGCGCTGCTGACCGGCGCCGCCGTCTACACGGTCGACCGCGCCGGCTGCGTGGACCCGGGTCAGTACATCCGGCACGACAACCACATCGAGCTCGTCGGCGGCTGCGTCGACGGCTCGGAGCTGCCCGCCGCGCCGCAGGGGACTTCACACGAGGCGGACGCGAAGACCGGCGTCACGCCCAGCAACTTCCGCCCGTAACCGGGCGCTTCCTCCCACCACACCGCGCTGACCAGCGCGAAAGGAGCAAGGGACCTTTGCTGTCATTTGCTTAGCATGGCTACGCGAACGACAGCAAAGGTCCCTTGCTCACTCTCCGGGCCCGGCGGCGGTCAGCCCAGGGCGCTCGCCAGATCGGCGACCAGGTCGCTGCCGTCCTCGATCCCGACCGACAGCCGCAGCAGGTTGTCCGGCACCTCCAGGGTGGACCCGGCGGTGCTCGCGTGGGTCATCCGGCCCGGGTGCTCGATGAGCGACTCGATCCCGCCCAGCGACTCCGCCAGGATGAACAGCTTCGTCTTCGACGCGGCCTCGAGAGCGGCCTGCTCGCCGTCGACGTGGGTGAACGAGATCATCCCGCCGAAGCGCCGCATCTGCTTCGAGGCGACCTCGTGGCCGGGGTGCTCCGGCAGCCCCGGGTAGTAGACCCGCTCGACCTTCGGGTGCTTCAGCAGCATCCGGGCGATGAGTTCGGCGTTGTCGCTGTGCCGCTCCATCCGCAGCGCGAGCGTCTTGATCCCGCGCAGGGTCAGCCACGCGTCGAACGGGCCGGGGACCGCGCCCGCGGCGTTGCGCAGGTAGAACAGCTGCTCGCGCAGTTCGTCCTCGTTCGTCAGGATCGCGCCGCCGACGACGTCGGAGTGCCCGCCGAGGTACTTGGTCGTCGAGTGCAGGACGACGTCGGCACCCAGCGAAAGCGGGTTCTGCAGGTACGGGGTGGCGAAGGTGTTGTCGACGACCAGGCGGGCGCCGGCGCCGTGCGCGACCTCGGCCAGCGCGGCGATGTCGGCGATCCCCAGCATCGGGTTCGTCGGCGACTCGCACCAGATCAGCTTCGTCTCCGGCCGGATCGCGGCGCGGACCTCGGCGATGTTCCCCAGATCGGCGACCGTGTGCTCGACGCCCCACAGGCTGAGCACCTTGTCGATCAGCCGGAAAGTGCCGCCGTACGCGTCGTTGCCGAGCACGAGGTGGTCTCCGGGCCGCAGGGTCGCCCGCAGCAGGACGTCACTGGCCGCCATCCCCGACGCGTACGCCAGACCGTGCCGCGCGCCTTCGAGCGCCGCGAGCGCGACCTCCAGCGCGGTGCGCGTGGGGTTCGCGGTACGGGAGTACTCGTAGTCACCTTCGCGCGTGCCGCCGACGCCGTCCTGCGCGTAGGTCGAGGTCTGATAGATCGGCACGATGACCGCGCCGGTCCGGGGATCAGGGGTCTGCCCGGCGTGGATCGCGCGCGTCTCGAAGCCCAGCAGAGAGTAATCGTCGGCCATACCCCCAAGGGTACGGCCACCCACTCGAGATCCCATCGTCTGGGATTGAACTCACCACTGCGCGGGTGGTTGTCCCTGCTGCTGGGCACCGGGAGCCGGCGGGTATCCGGGCTGCTGCGGGTACCCGAAGTTCTGCGGGTTCGCGGCCGTGTTCTTGGCCGCCAGCCAGCGCCCCGTGGGCGGGATCAGCGCCAGCACTAGGGTCACGATCGCCGGGATCAGCACCACGAAGAGAAGCCAGCCGAAGCCGAAATGCAGCATCACGCCGCCGTACGAGAAGTAGAAGCTCGAGCCGATCGCCCGGAACAGGAAGGTCAGCACCACGAACCCGATCGCGCCCGCGGACCCGATCACGGTGAGCACCCGTCCGGCGCGTTTGCGCACGAGCAGCAGGATCCCGCCGCCCAGCAGCAGAGCCGCGCTGACGAAGTCCAGCACCGCCCCCACCACGAGGAACGAAATGACGTAATGCGAGAGCTCGACGACGTGGGACACGACCCCGGCGAGGAACCAGAGCCCGCCGAGGATCGCCAGGACCCCGGCGATGATCCCGGTCGCCCCGCTCGGTTGCCGCGCCATGCCCGGCGGCGGATAGGCACCGGGTGCCGGATAGCCGCCCTGTGGCGGGTAGTGCTGGAAAGTCATTTCTCCCCTTTGCCGAATCTTCGTTCCACCCCGGGCTACCAGCCGGGAAGCCGATCCTGCTTCGACGGCTCGTCGTCGTCACGCCGCCGCCCCTCCAGCCAGTCCGAAGTCGGCCTGATCACCGACAGCACCAGCGCGGTGAAGGTCATCACGAACAGGAGGAACGCGACCACCTCGCCCGTCACCAGCGGCTCTCCGTCCACTTCGGCGAAGAAGTACGCGCGGACCGCGCCGTTCGCGAGCAACGTCGCCACCATCGCGAGCGCCGTCCCGGCGACGACCAGTGTGCGGCCGAGTGTCCTGCGCAGCAGCAACAGGACGCCGCCCACGAACAGGGTCGCCGTCAGCACCCCGTTCCACGCCGTTCCGGCGAAGTACTGGGGAGCCGGTCCGAGAAAGGCGAGCTGCCCGACGAAGGTGCCCGCCTCGGACAAGTACCGCATGCCGCACAGGATGGCGAGGACGGCCGCGCCGATCGCGGTCCCCGAAGACTGGTTCTGACCCATCGAACTCCCCCAAGCCGAGCCGGACGGCTCAGGATCTCACCATCCGCCCTGCTGGGGAAACTGATTCTGCGGCCGGTACGGCTGCACCGGGGCGGGCCGCCAGCGCAGGTACCTGAACGTCGGCGGGAGCACCGCCAGCAACAGCGCCACCAGGCCGAACACGACCATGGCCAGCCGGAGGACACCGTCGAAGGTGGCGAACCGGAGCAGGATGTCGAGGTGGATCCGGTACGGCACGCGGAACGCGATCGGCTCCAGCACGACGGCCAGGATGGCGAGCAGCGAGCCGAGGATCAGCAGGATGGCGCCGATCAGCGACCGGAAGAACGTCGTCAGCGCGCCCATCAGCAGGAACAGCGCGGCGAGCAGGTACAGCACCAGCTCGACGAGCGCGAAACCGGGCAGGTTCGAGAGGCTGAACCCCGACGGGAGCTCGATGAAGTAGCGGATGGGGATGAAACCGGACGCGAGCGCCCCGACGAGACCGAGCACCGCGGCGATGATCGCCGTCGCCCCGGACGGCTTGGCCTGCGGTGCGGGATACCCGAAACCTGGCGGTCCGGGCTGCTGGGCGGGATATCCGTACGGACCGGTCACGTCGCTCCCGTCGGGCCAGGTGTGGGTTGACCGCGCTCACCCTAGTCCGCGTGCACCGGCCCTGGCAGGCGAATCGGTATACCCCGGCCAAAACGGAACACCCCCGGCCACGGGCCGGGGGTGTTCCGTACGAAACCGTTCAGTGGCGGCTAATCACCACTGCTGCGGGGGCTGACCGGGCTGGCCCGGCTGGCCGAAACCGCCGCTCGGCGGACCCTGCTGTCCGGGCTGCTGCCCGAAACCGCCGGGCTGCTGCGGAGCCTGGCCGAAACCACCCTGCGGCGGCTGACCGGGCTGGGCGAACCCGCCGCTCGGCGGACCCTGCTGGCCGGGCTGCTGCCCGAACCCACCGGGCTGACCCTGCTGCGGGAAACCACCCGAAGACGGACCGGGCTGTCCGGGCTGACCGAAGCCACCCGGCTGCGACTGGCCGAACTGTCCGGGCTGGCCCGGCTGCCCCGGCTGGCCGAAGCCACCCTGCGGCGGACCGCCGAAACCACCGGGCTGACCGCCCTGCGGGGCACCCAGCACCGAACCGCCGCCACCGAGGCCGACGAACTGCGCGGTCGCCGGGATCAGGCCCAGCACACCGACGATCAGGATCACGATGCCGAGGAGCAGGTGCAGCAGGCCACCGCCGATACCGGCGCTGTCCCTGGCGGACGGCGGCAGCTTGTCCAGGAAGTCCGACGACGGGGACGAACCGCTGAGCAGGAGGACGCCGAACAGCACCAGCAGCGCGCCACCGGCGGCGACGACGATCGGCGCGATCTTCTTCACCGTGCCGGGGAGCTTGCCCGCGAGGGCGAGCCCGACACCACCGGCGAGCGACGCGAGCGAGCCGACCAGAAGCATGATCACGTAGAACCAGATCGCGCCCGGTCCGACCAGTCCCGCCTCGTCGAGGAACTTGTCGATCTGTTCCTGGTTCGGAGCGCTGTCGAAGACCTTCGAGTAGTCGCTGGCGTCACCGAAGTAGACGAACGAGACGATCAAGGCGATGAGGCCGAGCAACGCCACGACGCCGCCGGCGATGAGCCCGAACATCTGGTTGCCACCGCCCCCGCCCGCCGCGGCGGGGCTGTAACCCGGCGGCGGCCCGCCGAAACCGGGCTGCTGGCCGAAGCCGCCCTGCGGCGGTCCGCCGAAGCCCTGCTGCGGCTGACCGAAACCGGGCTGCTGCTGGCCCTGCGCCGGGTCGAACCCGCCCTGCTGGGGCTGGCCGAAACCCTGCTGCTGACCGAAGCCGCCCCCCTGGGCGCCGTAGGCACCGGCGGCCGGGTTGTCGGCCGCGCTCGGCGGCGGGGCGTACGGGATGGCGGGCGGCTGCGAACCCGGCGGCACGAGCTGGGTGGACTCGGCGGTGGGGCTTTCGCCGCCGCCGCTCACCGGCTGCACGACCTGGGTGGCGTTCGCGTCGCCGGAACCCGGCTGGACCGGCTGCACGACCTGCGTGGGCTCCGGCGTGTCGCCGAACCCGCCGCCTTGCTGCTCATGGGAAGGCTGCCCGTACTGCGGCTGCCCGTAGTCGGGCTGGGCCGGCTGCCCGGGCTGCACCACCTGGGTCGGTTCCGGGGAACCGAACGGGTTGTCTTGCTGCGGCTGAGGGCCACTCGGGGGTCCCTGCGGTGGCTGGGCGCCACCCCAAGGCTGATTCGGTGGCTGCGGAGCACTCATTTGGGTCTTGAACCCCCTTGACGAGGACATAAAAGTTCAACTCACCGGACACGCTATCGGATAGCCGGGCGGGCCGCTCGTAACGCCCCGGCCCGACCATCCGATGAAATGCCTCTTTACCGTCCCGCGAGAAACGCGAGCAGGTCGTGCCGGGTGACGACCCCCGCCGGTTTGCCGTCGACCAGCACCAGCGCACCGTCGGCGCCCGAGAGCGCGTTCATCGCCGCGCTCACCTGTTCACCGGCGCCGATGGTCGGCAGCGGGGGCGACATGTGCTGCTCGAGCCGGTCGGCGAGCTGGGCCTTGCCGGTGAAGAGCGCTTCGAGCAGGTCGCGCTCGTTGACCGCGCCCACGACCTCGGCAGCCATGACCGGCGGCTCCGCGCTGACCACGGGCATCTGGCTGACGCCGAACTCCGAAAGGATCGCCACCGCTTCGGCGACGGTCTCGTTCGGGTGACTGTGCACGAGGCTCGGCAGCGAGCCGCTCTTCTTCATCAGGACGTCGCCGACGGTCGCGCCGCTGGAGTCCGGCGGCAGGAAACCGTAGGAGGACATCCAGCTGTCGTTGAACACCTTGGTGAGGTAGCCGCGGCCGCCGTCCGGCAGGAGCACGACGACGACGTCGTCCGGGCCGAGTCCCTCGGCGAGCTTGAGCGCTGCGGCGACGGCCATACCGCACGAACCGCCGACGAGCAGCCCTTCTTCGAGCGCGAGGCGGCGGGTGATGTCGAAGGAGTCCGCGTCCGACACCGCGATGATCCGGTCGGCGATGTCGCGGTCGTAGGTGTCCGGCCAGAAGTCCTCGCCGACGCCCTCGACCAGGTACGGCCGTCCGGTCCCGCCGGAGTACACCGAACCTTCGGGGTCGGCGCCGACGACCTGGACGCGTCCGTCGCTGACCTCCTTGAGGTACTTGCCGGTGCCCGAGATCGTGCCGCCCGTGCCGACGCCCGCGACGAAATGCGTGATCTTGCCCTCGGTCTGGCTCCAGAGCTCCGGGCCGGTCGAGTGGTAGTGGCTGGCGGGGTTCTCGGGGTTGGCGTACTGGTTCGGCTTCCAGGCGCCTTCGATCTCACGGACGAGGCGGTCGGAGACGTTGTAGTAGGAGTCCGGGTGCTCCGGCGCCACCGCGGTCGGGCAGACCACGACGCGGGCACCGTAGGCCTTGAGCACGTTGCGCTTGTCCTCGCTGACCTTGTCCGGGCAGACGAACACGCACTTGTACCCCTTGCGCTGCGCCACCATGGCCAGCCCGACGCCGGTGTTGCCGGACGTCGGCTCGACGATGGTGCCGCCGGGCTTCAGTTCGCCGGACCGCTCCGCGGCTTCGATCATCCGCAGCGCGATGCGGTCCTTGACGCTGCCGCCGGGGTTGACGTACTCGACCTTGGCCAGGATGAGCGGCTGCAGCCCCTCGGCCAGTGCGTTCAGCTTGACCAGAGGGGTGTTGCCCACGAGGTCCACGATGTGCTCGACGTATTCCACTCCCACAGCCTAAACGCCGCAGGTCGTGATGTGTCCACTCAACCAGGCGGCGTGAAAACCGCACTTTCGGAGAGTGGCGTGGGTCGCGTTCGCCTTTGACCCGCACCTCCCTCCGGTGGAGGATGCGGGGTGAGCAACCGCTTAGCGCGTCTGGATCGAGAACAAGGGAGTGTCGTTCCATGCCCGAAGCCGTCATCGTCTCCACCGCCCGATCCCCGATCGGCCGCGCCGGCAAGGGATCGCTGGTGAGCATCCGTCCGGACGACCTCACCGCGCAGATGGTCCGCGCCGCGCTCGACAAGGTCCCCGAGCTCGACCCGACGCAGATCGAAGACCTCATGCTGGGCTGTGGTCTCCCCGGCGGCGAGCAGGGCTTCAACATGGGCCGGGCCGTCGCCGTCGAACTCGGCTACGACCACCTGCCCGGCTGCACGATCACGCGGTACTGCTCGTCGAGCCTCCAGACCACCCGCATGGCGCTGCACGCGATCAAGGCGGGCGAAGGCGACGTGTTCATCTCCGCCGGCGTCGAGACGGTTTCCCGCTTCGCCAACGGCAGCTCGGACTCCTGGCCGAACACGCACAACCCGCTGTTCGCCGACGCCGAGGCCCGCACCGCGCAGGTGGCGGCCGAGGGCGCCGACAGCTGGACCGACCCGCGCGAGAACGGTGCCCTGCCGGACGTCTACATCGCGATGGGCCAGACCGCCGAGAACCTGGCGCGGCTGAAGAACGTTTCGCGTGAGGAGATGGACGAGTTCGGCGTCCGCTCGCAGAACCTCGCCGAGAAGGCCATCGCCGACGGCTTCTGGGCCAACGACATCACCCCGGTGACCCTCCCGGACGGCACGGTGGTCTCGAAGGACGACGGCCCGCGCGCCGGAGTCACCCTCGAAGGCGTCTCCGGCCTCAAGCCGGTCTTCCGCCCCGACGGCCGGATCACCGCGGGCAACTGCTGCCCGCTCAACGACGGCGCCGCCGCGGTGATCATCATGTCCGACACCAAGGCGAAGGAACTCGGCCTCACGCCGCTCGCCCGCGTCGTTTCGACCGGGGTTTCGGGGCTGTCGCCGGAGATCATGGGCTACGGCCCGGTCGAGGCGTCGAAGCGGGCGCTCGAGCGTGCCGGGATGTCCATCGGCGACATCGACCTCGTCGAGATCAACGAGGCGTTCGCCGCGCAGGTCATCCCGTCGTACAAGGACCTCGGGATCGACCTCGACCGGCTGAACGTCAACGGCGGCGCGATCGCCGTCGGCCACCCGTTCGGCATGACCGGCGCGCGGATCACCTCGACGCTGATCAACTCGCTGCGGCACCACGACAAGCAGTTCGGCCTCGAGACGATGTGCGTCGGTGGCGGCCAGGGTATGGCGATGGTGCTGGAGCGCCTCTCCTGACCCGCTGACCTGCGAAAAGAGAGCAAGGGACCTTTGCTACCACTCGCTTAGCGTGGCTAAGTAAGCGATAGCAAAGGTCCCTTGCTCTCTTTTTCGTGCCCTAGTGGGTCATGACCGGCGGTGCCGCGGCGACCTCACCGTCGGCCGCACCCTCCGGCACGGCGGGCCTGGTCTTCGGCAGGAACGCCGCCGGGATCAGGCACAGCGCGAGCAGGATCATCGACCACAGGAACGTCGTCGAGAACGCGTCCGCGGTCAGCCCCGAAGCCGCTTCGCGCGTCGCCGGGTTCATCACCGCGGCCGTCGCGGCCAGCTGCCCCTGCGCGGTCGGCACGCCGAACTTCCCGGCGAGCAGCGCCGCCAGGATGATCGACAGCACGGCCGAGCCGATCGCCCCGGCGGTCTGCTGCAGGATGTTCGTCGCCGTCGACGCCTTCGCCATGTCCTGCGACTTGAGCGTCTGCAACGCGGCCGAGGTGATCGGCATCATCGTCGCGCCCATACCGAGCCCCATCACGAACAGCGCCGAAAGCAGCAGCCAGTACGGCGTCGCCGCGGTGATCTGGGTGAAAGCGATCAATCCGGCGAGCATCAGCACGAGACCGGGCAGCACGATCTTCCGCGCGCCGATCTTGTCCGCGAACCGGCCGGCGATCGGCATGGTCAGCATCGCGCCGACACCCTGCGGGGCGAGCAGCAGGCCGGCGTTCATCGCCGATTCGCCGCGCGCCAGCACGAAGTACGTCGGCAGGAGCAGCATCGCGCCGAAGAACGCGACACAGAAGAAGGTCATCGTCACCATGGCGACGGAGAACGACCGGTTCTTGAACAGCTTCAGGTCCAGCAGCGGGTTCGTGACCCGGTTCGCCCGGAACACGAACGCCACCAGCAGCGCGACCCCGGCCAGCGCGGGCAGCCAGACGTCCACCGCGCCGACACCGCCCGCCGCCGGGATGTTCGAGACGCCGAAGATCAGCGCCGCCAGACCCGGCGAGACCATCAGCATGCCGACGAAGTCGAACCGCTCACTGGGTTCCGGCCGGTCCTTCGGCAGCAGGCGCCAGGCCATCGCCATGGTGATCAGGCCGATCGGCACGTTGATGTAGAAGATCCAGCGCCAGCTCACCGCGTCGACCAGCCAGCCGCCGAGGATCGGGCCGCCGATCGGGCCGAGCAGCATCGGCACCCCGAGCACGCCCATCACCCGCCCGATCCGGTGCGGACCGGCGGCCCTGGTCAGGATCGTCATGCCGGCCGGCATCAACATGCCGCCGCCGAACCCCTGCAGGACCCGGAAGATGATGAGCGATTCGACGTTCCAGGCCATCCCGGCGAGCATCGAGCCGATCAGGAACAGCCCGATCGCGGTCATGTAGAGCCGTTTGGTGCCGAACCGGTCCGAAGCCCAGCCGGTGATCGGGATGACCGTCGCCAGGGCGAGCATGTAGCCGGTCGCGATCCACTGGATGGTGTCGAACGAGGTCTGGAACTCGATGGTCAGTTTCTGGAGCGCGACGTTGACGACCGTCGTGTCGAGGATCGCCATGATCGCGCCGAGGATGACGACGCCGGCGACCTTGAGCACGCCGGCGTCGAGTTTGTCGCCGCCCGGTGCGGCCGGGCTTTGCGTTGACATGAAAGGTCCGTCCCCTGGTACTGAGTGGACGCGACAACCCCCGTGGTCGCGACTACGAGATCGACGCCCGGCGAAGCGCCGGGCCTTCCCCAACCGAGCTTGTGCCTGAGGGCGCAAGCTCAGGTATGTAGCCGAGGGTAGCCGAACACGGGTTTTACCTGCCAACTTTTTCCCTGTATGCGGGCCGAAAGGGCAGACCCGCGTACAGGGCGTGACGAAGAGTGATCAGCAGACGCTGTCGGCCGGAGCCGGATTGCCGAGCCCGAACAGCGGCCGCAGCTTGAGCCCGATCCAGGTGCCGCCGAGCGCGAAGACGCCCCACAGCCAGCCGTGGAGGCTGCCGACCGAGATACCGCCGAGGTAGGCGCCGATGTTGCAGCCGCCGGCCATCCGCGCGCCGACGCCCATCAGGATCCCGCCGAGCACCGCGGCCACGGCGGTCCGCCACGGGATCGAGCTGTGGATCTTCCACGCGCCCGCCGCCGCGGCCGCGACCCCCGCGCCGATCATGATGCCGATGTCGGTGAGGCTGTTCTTGTCCTTCCAGATCGGCCCCGCCAGCGAAGCCGCGTTCGCCTTGATCCGCCAGAACTCCCAGGTCTCGGGGTGCAGGCCGAACACCTGCAGGATCTTGGCGCCCCACAGGCTGAACGCGCTCGTGACACCCCAGATCCCGCCGGAGACCAGGAAGACCGCGCCCGCCAGCACACCGAGGACGACGGCGCCGACGAGGATCGGCCAGGAGCCGCGGTAGATCCGGGCGAATCCGCGCGCGGTCGGGACGACGTCGACCGGCGGCGGGTTGCGGCGCTTCTGCACGAACCGGGTCCCCAGCACGATCGCGGCGAGGACGGCGACGGTGATCACCCACGAACCGAACCAGCCGACGTGGTCGGCGAGCAGGACACCCTTGAACTCGGGCCAGCCCGACAGCAGCGGATACGCCCACGTGTAGAGGACCGATCCGGTGATGAACCCGCCGAGGGTGAGCACGATCGTCGACTGCCCGGAACCGACGGCGAACAACGTTCCCGACGCGCACGCACCACCCAGCTGCATGCCGATGGCGAAGATCGTCGCGCCGACGAACAGCGCTAGTCCCAGCCCGCCCGCGGTCGGTTTCGGTGTGCTGCCGAAGAGCCCGGAACCGGTGCCGACGATCAGCGCGATCAACGTCGCGGCCGTGCCGAGCAGCAGCGTGTGCGCCCGCAGGCCCTGGCCGTTCCCGACCGCGATCAGCTGCCGCCAGGCCGAGGTGAATCCGAACCGGGAATGGAAGAGCGCGAGGCCGAGCAGGAGGCCGAGGATGAGCAGCACGCCGAACTTCGCGCCGTGCGCGGCCCAGACGTACCAGGTCAGCCCGATCGCGAGGGCACCCGCGACCGCCAGCGGCACGACCTTGACCGGTTCCTCCGGTTGCGGGACCGGGGCGGCGCAAGAGGTCGGGAAGTCGAGGAGTTTCTTCTCACCGGCTTGGGTTTCCGTCGTCGCCACCAGGACTCCTGATCGATCGGCGGGGTGGGGGACGAGCAACGTTAGGACCGGTGACCGTCCGATCGCAGCCCGTCCCACACTGTGCGACGAACGGCGGCTCCGACGCGGCCGGATGGCGGGGTGGTAGCAAAGGTCCCTTGCTCCCCCGGCACGCGTTTGGCTTCGGTGCCCTCGCAGGACGCCTCGTCCGAAACGTTGGCGATCTTCACCAGTTCCGCGTCCTTGGCGGGGTCGGAGCAGGACACCTTCTGGTAGCCGGCGGTCTGCGAGACTTAACCCTTGAGGCAGTCGCCCTGTTTGACGTTGGGCATGAGGCACAGCTTGTACGAGATCCGGCCGGACATCGAGACGCTGTCGTAGCCGCCCTCCGGGCAGGACTCGCCGCCGCCCACTCGGGCGGCGACCTTGACGTTCGCCTCCGGCGCGCCGCAGTCGATCTGCTTCGGGTCGTCGGCCGTCCGGGAGAATTCGGTCACGCTCAGGCAGTCGCCCGCCTGGGCGCTGCCCGTCCCGGTGAAGTGGTTGAAGAGGAACAGGCCGCCGCCGATCACGACGACGAGTACCGGGATGGCGAATCTCAGCCAGGTGAGCTTGGACTTCTTGGGTGCAGACGGCTGCCCGAAGACGTCGGGCTGGGCCACCATCCAGCCTCCCGAAAGGGTGAAAGTCCCTGGTGGAGGTCGCTATTTGAGGCTCTTCACGCAGACCGTCGACGGCGGCGTCGAGTAGCTCTTGAGATGGGTGGCTTCCGTGTCGTCACAGGTCGCGACACCGTCGACCACCTTCAGGACCTCGGCGTCCTTCGCACGGTCCGAACAAGAAACCTTCTGATAGGCCACGCTGTCGGCGAGGAAGTTCTCGAAGCAGTCGCCCTGCTTCGCGTTGATCATCATGCAGAGCCGGTACGAGGCGAACGTCTTGTCGACGGTGAGCTGGTCGTATTCGCCCGCCGGGCACGCGCCGCCGGCGTCGGTCTTCGCCCCGGCCTTCGCGTTGGCCTCGACGGAGCCGCAGTCCGCCTTGGCCGGATCCTCGTCGACATCGCCGAAGGTGGTGACCGCGTAGCAGTCGCCCACCCGGACGTCGTCCGTGTTGGAGAGATAACCGATGATCCACGAGGACGCGCTGAGCACCACGATCGCGACCGACAGCAGGATGCCCAGCCAGAACCACTTGGAACGCCTGTGTTCGGTCATGCCAGCAGGGTATTCGCCGCCACGGAAAAGGGCGCCCCGATCGCTCGGAGCGCCCTTTCGCGGAGAATCCGCGTCAGTCGTTTTGGAAGTACGACAGCAGCCGCAGGATCTCGAGGTACAGCCAGACCAGCGTGGTCATCAGACCGAAGGCGGCGAACCACGCCCACTTCGACGGCATGCCTTCGCGGATCATCCGGTCGGCCTGGTCGAAGTCGAGCAGGAAGCTGAACGCCGCGACACCGATCACCACGAGGCTGAAGATGATCGCGATCGGCCCGCCGTCACGCAGCGGGTTGAAGCCGAAGAAGCTGGTGATGAGGTTGACCAGCATCAGGATCGCGACACCGACGACGGCGCCGATGATCCACTTCGTCAGCTTCGGGGTGACCTTGACCGCGCCGGTCTTGTAGACGACCAGCATCGCGACGAAGACACCCGCGGTACCGATGATCGCCTGCAGCGCGATACCGGGGTACAGCGCCTCGAAAAGGCCGCTGATCGCACCGAGGAAGACACCCTCGGCCGCCGAGTACGCCAGCGTGAGCGGGCCGCTCGGCTTCTGCTTGAAGATGATCACGAGCGAGATCACGAGGCCGACGATCATGCCGCCGACGAGGGCGCCGATCACGCCGCCGCTGATACCGGTGATCCGGCCCGCGGCGTCCGTGGGCAGCTGACTGAGCGCCCAGATCCCGGTGAGCACACCGGTCACCAGCGCGGTGCCGAGGCTCAGCGCCGTCTTGATGACGACGTCGTCGACGGTCATCGGACGGTCGTCGGCGCCGGCGGAGGTCTGCGGAGGGCCGTAGCCGGGCACGCCGCCCTGGGGTTGGTTGAAGCCTACGTTGGGTCCGTACTGAGCCGCGCCACGCGGCAGGTTCCGGAACGCCGGGTTGCTACTGGATCGCACCTGATCCTCCTGGATCTACTGGCACCTGCATCGGGTTCAACGACCGCGAGGGCCGCCCGGTTCCCGTCGAAGTAAAGACGACTTTACTCACAATCGGCGCGACGCCCATCCCCCACACCGTATGCGGCGGAGATCACCGACCGTTCACCGATACCCCACCTGATGCCCTATTGCCAAAAGCGCTGCTCACAGGACACTCTCCACGTTGCGTGTTCGGATAATCACCGAAGGCGTGTCGGGGAACCTATCGATCGTGTGACCTGCGTCGACGTACAGGCGTCGACGGCAGAGCACGGCCAAAGGAGTCAACACACCATGGGGTGGACCACACGCCCGAGCGTGCGTTCGCGCGCCTTGACCAGCCTGATCGCGACGTGCCTGCTAGGCGCCTTGTCCGCCACCGTCGCGGCGACACCGGCTTCGGCCGCCAAGGAGGAGGGCGTCGGCTACCAGGTCACGCCCGGCCAGACGGTCAGTGACAAGCCCAGAGAGCGCGACTGGCTGGGCTCCTACGTCGTCAACGGCAAGCACGTGTTCTGCGTCTCCTTCCAGCTGAAGGCGCCGGACACCAACGAGAAGTACCAGCCGGGCGACGAACTCCTCGACAAGTGGGGCGCGAAGCTCCCGGAGGACACCGCGGCCAACATCTCCTATCTGCTGCTGCGCTACGGCGGCACCAAGGACAACGCCGAGGCCGCCGCGCTCGCGCACCTGCTGCACTCGTGGACGTCGAAGCCACGTTCCGCCGACGACCTGAAGCCGAGCCTCCCGCCGGAGAAGGTCGGCTACGACGTCCAGAGCCACCTCGACAAGCTGAAGGCGCAGCACGCCGACGCCGCGACGGCCGTCGAGAAGCTGACCAAGGACGCCGAAGCCAACCGCGGCCCGTGGACCACCGCGATCGCGCCGCCGAAGGAAGACCAGCACATCGGCACCGCGGGTGAGTGGACGATCAGCGTCAAGAACGCCAAGGGCAAGGGTGTCTCCGGCGTGCCCGTGCAGCTCACGCCTTCGAACGCGACCATCGGCGGCGGCGAGAGCACGAAACCCGCGTCGACCTCGAACGCCAAGGCCGAGAAGGCCACCACGGTGAAGACCGGCGAGGACGGCACCGTCACGGTAAAGGTGACGCCGACCGGTGACCAGCCGAAGCTGGCCAGCTCGCTGTCCGCCCCCGCGGACCGGCCGTACGTGCAGTTCCCCGTCGAGACCGGGGTGCAGAAGGTCGTGTCGACCGGTGGCGAGAAGGAACTGAAGGCCCAGGGGGTCGCGGTCGTCGCGAAGCCGGGCAAGGTCCAGGTGACCAAGGTCGACGCGAAGACCGGCAAGGGCATCGCGGGCGCCGCGCTGCGGATCACCGCCAAGGACAAGTCCACCGCCGCCGTCGGCCACGACGGCAAGCCGCTCAACGGCGCCGACGGCAAACCCGCCGTCGTCACCACCGAAGGCGAGAACGGCACGGTCACCGTGGAGAACCTGCGGACCCCGCAGGAGATCTGCGTGGTCGAGGTCAGCGCGCCGCCGGGCTACACCAACGCGTTCGACCCGAAGAATCCGCCGTCCGCCTGCGGCGAGCTCAAGCCGGGTGAGACGCTGGCCCTCAAGGTCGCCAACACGCCCAACGAGGTACCGCGCACCATCCCCGCCGGTGACCGGCCGGTGGCGATGATGCAGGGCACCGTCGAGAACTCGGCGTCGACCGCCGGCATCCTCGGCGTCGGCGCGCTCGCGCTGCTCGGTTCGGTGATGGTGGGCGTGGCCGCGCGGCGGTCTTCGCGACGCTAAGAGGGTTCAGGAATGTCAGTACGACGCGGGTTCGCGCTGGGAGCGATCACGGTCCTGTGCGCGGACCTCGTCGCGGCCCTGCTCATCTGGCCGCCGACGACCGTGGTGACGGGGACGGCTCAGCCCGTCTCCGTCACCGTCGCGGGTGGCGCCCCCGCCGCGCCCGCACAGCAGGAGGTCCCGCCTCCGCCGGACATCGTCCCCACGACCCCGACGTCCGCTCCGCCGCCGTCGTCGAAGGAGCCTGAAGCCCCGAAGCCGCAGGGCCCGGGGACGATTCGGCTGCCCGCGGGCGGCGCGGCGAAACTCGTGCGCAAGGAACTCGGGCCGGGCGCGGAGCTTCCGGTGCCGGAGAACCTCGGCGAAGTGACCTGGTGGGGCGCCGAGCTGAGCTCGGCCACCGGGGCGAGCGTGTTCGCCGGGCACGTGAACTGGAAGGGCGCGACGGGCCCGTTCGCGGAACTGTGGACCGAGCGGATCGGCGGCGCCGTCACCGTGGTCGACAAGGCCGGGAAGTCCTGGCAGTACAAGGTCTCCCAGCTGATCACGCTGAAGAAGAACGAGCTGCCGCAGCGGGCGGACGAGTTGTTCGGCCAGTCCGGTCCACATCGGATCGTCCTCGTCACCTGCGGCGGCCGCTGGGTCGGCGGGGAGACCGGCTACGCCGAGAACCGGGTCGTCATCGCCGACCCGGCCTAGTTACCCGTGAGTAACTTCACCGGCGCCGTGGTGGTCCTCGCCGTCCCGATGCAGCAGAATGCCGGGGGACGCGGGCGAGCACGGTGAAGGGTGAGGCAGATGGCGACTTTTCTGGTGACCGGGGCGACCGGACTGATCGGGCGCCAGTTCACCCGGCTACTGCTCACCCGGGACGACGTCGACAAGGTCGCACTCGTCGTCCGCGCGTCATCACGGGACAAACTCGCGAAACTCGTGAACGCCTGGCCGCATCCCGAACGCGTCACCCTCGTCACCGGTGACCTCGGCGAGCCGCTGCTCGGCGTCGGCGAAGAGGATCGAGAGAAGCTTCGCGGCGTCGACCACGTCGTGCACCTCGCCGCCCTGTACGACCTCACCGCCGACGACGAAGCCAGCATCAAGGCCAACGTCGAAGGCACCGCGCAGGTGATCGCGCTCGCCGCCGAACTGAACGCCGGCTGCCTGCACCACGTGTCCTCGGTCGCCGTCGCCGGTGACCACGAGGGCATGTTCACCGAGGAGATGTTCGACGTCGGCCAGCGGCTCCTCACGCCGTACCACCGCACGAAGTTCGAGGCGGAGCGCCTCGTCCGCGAACAGCAGGACGTGCCGTGGCGGGTGTACCGGCCCGCGGTCGTCGTCGGGAACTCCGAGACCGGCGAGATGGACAAGATCGACGGCCCGTACTACCTGTTCCCCGCGATCAGCAGGCTGGCCGGGCTGCCCGACGTGCCGATCGTCGGCCCCGACCTCGGCGACACCAACGTCGTCCCGGTCGACTACGTCGCCGAGTCACTGAACGCCCTGGTCACCACCAAGGGGCTCGACGGGCGCGCGTTCCACCTGGTCAACCCGGAGCCGCAGCCGGTCGTGTCGGTCTACAACGCCTTCGCGAAGGCCGCGGGCGCGCCGACCATCTCCGTGCAGCTCAACGAACGCGTGTCCAAGGGCATCGTCAACCTGGTGAAGCTGAGCGAGCACATCCCCGGCTTCACCATCGCGCGCGACGCCGTGATGGAGCGGCTCGGCATCCCGCCGGTGCTGCTGGAGACCATGGCCTTCCCGTCGGTGTTCTCGTCGGCGTCGACGCGCAAGGCACTCATCGGCTCGGGTGTCGAGGTGCCCCGGATCGAGGAGTACGCGCCCACCCTGTGGCGCTACTGGCGAGAGCACCTGGACCCGTTCCGCGCGCGCAAGCATGGGCCCCGCGGCGAGCTGGACGGCCGTCGCGTGATCATCACCGGCGCGTCCTCGGGGATCGGCCGCGCGACCGCGATCAAGGTCGCGGCGGCGGGCGGGGTGCCGCTGCTCGTCGCGCGGCGTCGTCACGAACTCGAAGAAGTGCGGGACGAGATCATCGCCGCCGGCGGCACGGCGTCGGTGTACCCGGCCGACCTGACCGACGAGGAATCGGTGCACAAGGCTGTCGACGCGATGCTCGCCGAGCACGGCCGGATCGACATGCTCGTGAACAACGCCGGCCGCTCGATCCGCCGGTCGATCAAACTGTCGTACGACCGGTTCCACGATTACGAACGCGCGATGGCCATCAACTACTTCGGCGCGGTGCGGCTGATCCTCGCGGTGCTGCCGCATATGTCCGAGCGGAAATTCGGGCATATCGTCAACGTCTCGTCGATCGGCGTGCAGGGAATCGCGCCGCGCTTTTCGGCGTACGCGGCGTCGAAGGCCGCTTTGGACTATTTCTCCCGGATCGCCGCGACCGAGACCCACGGCGACGGAATCACCTTCACGACCATCCACATGCCACTCGTGCGGACGCCGATGATCCGGCCGACGAAGATCTATGACGCGTTCCCGACCAAATCCCCGGATCAGGCCGCGGACATGGTGATGAAGGCACTGCGGGAACGTCCGAAGCACATCGGCACGCCCGCCGGGCAGGCGATCGGGCTCGCGTACACGCTCACGCCGGGGCTCACGGATGCCGTGGCCTACCAAGGATTCCGCGTGTTCCCGGATTCCGCGGCCGCGGGCGGCGAAGGCGGACTCAAGATCGGGAAGGGCGAGCAGCATCTGTCCCGTGCGGCGATGGCGCTCGCCCGGCTCAGCCGCGGGTTCCATTGGTGACACTGCGCACACGGGTGGCGGCCGTTCAGGTGAGGGATCGCAGCTGAGAGACGACACACGTCGGTGAATCACCAAGCCTGACAACGGCGACCCCGCGTACGCAGGTACCGTCGTGGCCATGGTTCCCGAGCGAGACAACGGCCTGTTGCCCCTGCGGCGCGAGTACACCCAGGCCTGGCACGGCTTCGACCGGAACGAAGTGCGCCAGTATCTGGATCATCTCGAAGCCCAGCTGCATCGCGTGATCAACGACCGCGACGCCGCGATCGCGCAGGCGACGTCGGCCACGCGCGAACTCGAAACCGTCCGCCACGAGGTGGCGAAGCTGAACGCCAGGATCGAGGAACTGAAGAAGCCGCCGGAGCGGCTCGAAGACCTCGACGAGCGGATGCAACGCACTGTCACGCTCGCGCAGGCGCGCGCGGACGAGATCACGAAGCGTGCCGAAGTCGCCGCCGAGAAGCACTGGGCTTCGTCGAGTGAAGCCTCGAAGAAGCTCCGCGAGCGCTACACGCGGCTCGTCGCCGAGCTGGACAAGCAGGCGGACGCGCTGCACTCCGAGCACGAATCCGCACTTGCCGAGACGCGCGCCGAGGTCCAGCGGCTGACCGTCGAGGCCGCCCAGCGCCGGGAACTGCTGGACAACGAGGCCGAGCGCAAGCGCCGGAAGATCGAGCGCGAGTTCGAGCAGACGATCTCGGCGCAGAAGGCGGCGCACGAGAAACACATCGCCGACCAGCAGACGGCCAGCAAGAACCAGGCCGAACGCCGGATCGCGGAGGCCACCGCGGAGGCCAAGCGCCGCATCGACGAGGCGACGGCCGAGGCGAAGCGCAGGCTCGACGAGGCCACGACGACCGCCGCCCAGCGCACGACGGCCGCCCAGCGGAAGGTCGAGCGGCTGGCGGAGATCCGCGAACAGGCCCGTAAGAGCCTCATGCAGGCCGACGAGGTCCTGAAGGGCAGCGAGGCGATGCTCGCCGCGCTGCCCGAGGAGTCGGTGATCCCGCACGCCTCGAAGCTCGTCGGCGGAGACAACAAGGCCGAGGAGACGAAGCCCGCGGGTAAGCCCGCCGAGCCGCCCGCCTCGAAGGCCGCCGCTCCGGCCGCCGCCAAACCCTCTCCCGCCAAGCCCGCTTCTTCGGCGCCTGCCGCCGCTGCGCCGAAGAACGGACAGGGCGAGCAGAACGGCCCGAAGGCGAACGGGCAGAAGCCGTCACCGGCCAAAACCGGCTCCTGACCAGCGCGAAGTAGCAAGGGACCTTTGCTACCACTCCATGTGGAGAGTGGTAGCAAAGGTCCCTTGCTCTCTTTCGGACTTGGTCAGGACGCGGTGGTGCGTGGCCAGGGGTTGGCCGCTTCGAGTTGGGCGGCGAGGCCCAGCAGGAGTGCTTCCCCGCCGGGCGCGGCGACGAGCTGGACGCAGGCCGGGATACCCGAAGGATGCACGCCGATCGGCACCGACATCGCCGGATAGCCCGCCAGATTCCACAGCCCGGCGAAACCCGCCACCCGCACCGACGGCAGCACATTGGCGATCCATCGGCTGTCGTGCCACGTGCGCGCCTTGAGCGGGAGGGTCGCGATCATGGGCGTGACCAGGACATCGTGGTCGGCGAAGAATTCCTCGGCACGTTCCAGCCAGCGCTCCCGGGTGGTCTCCCGGACGCGTTTGGCCACCAGCCGCCCGAGCCGGACGTGGGTACGGGTGCGGGGCTGGAGCGCGCCGAGATCGAACTCGGCCGCTTGCTCGGCCGGGCCCGCGACCCAGCGCGCGAGGAGGCCACCGATCGCTCCGGCGTTGTACCGCGGTGTTCCGGGCGCGACGGTGTGCCCGGCCTCGCGGAACAGCTCGCCGGCCCGGGTGACGGCCTGCCTGAACGCGCGCGGCAGCGGCGCCCTCGTCAACGGGACCTGGGTCGACAGGGCGATACGGGACCGTTTCGGCTCGGTGAGATCCGCCAGGCCGGGTTGCTCGGCGAGGACCGACATCAGCACGGCGGCGTCCGCCACCGTGGTCGTCATCGGACCGTGCGTGGACAGGCCGAACCAGCCGTCCTCCCCCGGTATGCGGACCACGCCCTTACCCGGCTTGAGACCGACGATCCCGCACATCGCGGACGGCAGCCGGATCGAGCCCAGACCGTCGGTGCCGTGCGCGATGGGCACGAGTCCGGCCGCGACGGCCGCGGCACTCCCGCCCGACGAACCGCCGGCGGCGTACGACGGGTTGCGCGGATTGCGCGCCGTCCCGTCCGGATCGTCGCTCGACGGCCAGATGCACAGCTCCGGCACCCGGGTCAGGCCGACGATCACCGCACCGGCGGCGCGTAATCGCCGCGCAATCTCACCGTCCTGTGTGGACGGCGTCGACGAACCCGCGCGTGAACCCCACGAGGCGTATTCCCCCTCGATCGGCGCGACGTCCTTGACCGCGACCGGCACTCCGGCCAGGGGCAGATCGGCCAGATCCGCGCGTTCGGCCACAGCGGCGGCCTCGGCGAGGGCTTCCTCGACCCGCACCCGGCGGAACGCGCCGACCACCCCGTCCGCCGCCTCGATCCGGGCCAACGCCTCACGCGTCACCTCGACCGGGTCGAGTTCCTTGGCGCGCACAGCCGCCGCGATTTCCACTGCCGTCTTGACCATCCCCGCACTGTAGAACGGGCGGCCAAGATCAGCTGCGCGCCGAACAGGCGAACTTCGCCGAGTCCGGTTCGAACGCCGGGAAATCGGTGTAGCCGTCGAGCCGGGCGCCGTAGTAGACATCGCGATCCGCCTCGGCGAGCGGGGCGTGGAGAGCGAATCGGGCAGGCAAATCCGGGTTAGCGATGAACAACCTGCCGAAGGCGACCACGTCGGCCAGACCGGCTCTGATCAAGGACTCCCCCTCGGCGCGGCTGGTCGGCTTCTCGGATCGCAGGTTCGCGACGAGCGTTCCCGGCCACAAAGGTCGCAGGTGAGACAGCACCTCGACGTCAGGGGTATCGATGACGTGCAGGTACGCGAGCTCGTACCGGCGGAGTTCCGCGAGCAGTCGTGAGTACACCTCCTTCCAATCGTCTTCCACGATGTCGTTCTCCGGGTTGCCCGGCGAGATTCGCAGAGCGACCCTGGCCGCACCGATCCGCTCGGTCACGGCCGCCACCACCTCGAGCGGGAAGGTGAGCCGGGCGGCGACCGAACCGCCGTAGCGGTCCTCCCGGCGGTTGGTGTTGCCGGCGAGGAACTCCTGGATGAGGTAGCCGTTGGCACCGTGGAGCTCCACGCCGTCGAATCCCGCCTCGATGGCCCGGCGTGCCGCCTCGGCGAAGTCCTGGACGACCTCGCCGATCTCCTCCTCGCCGAGCGCGCGGGGTTCGATGGTGTCCGTCCAGCCGCCGGCCGTGAAGATCCGTCCAGCCTGCCGGACCGCCGACGGCGCCACCGGTACCCGGCCCGTCACGCCGGGATGGCTGACCCGTCCCGCGTGCCAGAGCTGCGCGTAGATCCGACCACCTTCCTCGTGCACGGCCGCCGTCACCTCACGCCATGCCTCGGTCTGCTGCTCTGTCACCAGCCCTGGGATTCCCGGGCCGCTCTTGCCGGTCCTGCTCACCCAGATGCCTTCGCTCACGATCAACCCGGCGCTCGCACGTTGCGAGTAGTACTCGGCCGTCCGCGGATGCGGCACGCCGGTGAGATCGTCGGCACGGCCCCTGGTCATCGGAGCCATCGCCATGCGGTTCGGCAGCTGGATCGCGGCACCGCGGAACGCTTCTAGCAACCTCATGGACGCGAAGCTAAACCCTGACACCGGCGTCACGGTCAACCCCGGTTTCCGCGGCTACTGTGGACTCATGCGGATCGGCGAACTGGCGAAGCGAACCGGGGTGAGCGTCCGCTCGTTGCGGTACTACGAAACGGAAGGCCTGCTGCGACCCGACCGATGCGGCAACGGCTACCGGACCTTCTCCGAAGACGACATCGCCAGGGTGCTGCAGATCCAGCTCTTCTATTCAGCCGGGTTGTGCAGCGGCAAGATCGCGGAACTCCTTCCCTGTGTTTCCGGGGATCACACGCATTTGGTGCCCTCGCCGGAGTTGGCCGGCGAACTGGAGATCGCCAAGATCCGCATCCAGAACCAGATTTCCTTGCTCACCACCTCTCTGTCGGTTCTGGAACGTGTCCTGGCCGCGGCCAAGGGGACCGGTACCGCCGAGGTACCGGTTCCCGCCCGGCCCGTCCGGCGTCATCGCGGGATCCATGTCTGACCTGTATCAGGCGTTGGGGTCTCGGCCCATCAGTCCGAGCAGCCTGTCCTGCAAGGGCGCGTCTTCGGGCACCTTCACTTCAGGACCGAAGACGACGATGCCGGGCCCGAAGGCGCCCGGGATCCTCATCTGGTCGGGGATCGCCTGCGCCGCCGGCCACATCCGCTCGACCTCTTCCGGATCGATCGTGTCGTCCTGACCGGTGGCCCTGGCCAGGTCCCAGCCGTGGATCACCATGTCGGCACTGACGACTTGATCGATGTGCTGTTCGGCGGTCATCTTCCCCGTCGGTGTCTCGTGCTCCGTGGCCGCGAGCACGGGATCGCCGAGGATGGCTTCGACATCGGCGCGGGCCGCCCGGAAAGCGCCCAGCGGGTCGTCCAGGAGCGAGGGCGCCGGCCCGAGGGCAAGCCCGAACGGGCTCAGCATCGCGCCATGCATGTCGACGATGTGCCCGACGACATCTCTGGCGTTCCATTCCGCGCAAGGAGACTTGCTCTCCCATTGCCCGGCCTCGACGGCGGCGACCTTGCTCTCGAAGGCGTCGGCCCTTACGCGATAACGGTCGGCGATGGCGTTCATCGTGTTCCCACCCGCACCGGAACGGCCATGACCTCGGCCAGCTTGTCGAAGCCCTCGCCGACGCCCCGCTCCATCCCGGATTCGAGCACGGCGTCCCGGACTCGCTCCGAGCCGTACCGCACCACCTGGGTCAGCGTGGTGACACCGTCGTGTTCGACCAACGTCAGAGTCGCCAAGGCCTGACCTTCGGACGCCTCACAGTCCTCGTTCGTTTCGAGGGAGACCAGCCGACCAGGACGATCGATCTCCTGGTAGACGCCCTGCAGCAGCATCTCCATCCCGCCGCCGTGGCGCAGCCGGTAGCGCCATCTGCCGCCGACCCGCAGGTCGATCTCGCATTCGACGACTTCGCAGTCGCGTGGACCGAACCAACGGCGTACCAGCTCGGGTTTCGTCCACGCGTCGAACACCAGCGCCCTCGGCGCATCGAAGGACCTCGTCATGACGATCTCGAGATCGCCGGATTTCGTCACGCTGAGAGTTCTTCCCATCGTGCTGTTCCTTTCCGCTCGTGCGGTGGTCAATCGGTCTTGCCGTGGCGTTCCCGGTGCTGGATCTCCCCTTCCAGGACGAGATCCAGGTCCGCGAAGGCCTCGTCCCAGTAGCGGCGGTAGCCGCCGAGCCAGTCGTTCGCCCGCTTCAGTGGCTGGGCCACCAGGCGGCAGGGACGGCGCTGAGCGTCGCGCCCCCTCGCCACCAGCCCCGCCCGCTCCAGCACCTTCAGATGCTTGGAGATGGCGGGCTGGCTCATCGCGAACGGCTCGGCCAGCTCCGTCACCGTGGCCTCACCCCGCGCGAGCCGGGCGAGGATCGCGCGACGGGTGGGGTCGGCGAGCGCCGCGAAGGTGACATCGAGCAGATCCTGTGCCACGGTCGCCCGCCTTTCGTTCATCTGTTCTCACGAGTTCGACTTCTCACGATCGGCCGGCTCCGCTTGATAACCTTGCGGTTCCATAACCATGTGGTAATCTACGACGGAGCAGATCGAGCTGTCAAGTCCGAGCATCCGTTTGACAAGGGAAAACGCAGAAGAGGAAGGAGAGGAGACCAAAGACCCGGCAGGGCGCAAGCACGCACCGAAGGGCACGCGAGCGCGTACGAAAGGGCAAGTGGGGTTACCGTCGATACCGGCATGGACGACGAACGAAACGAGCCGATGAACTCCGGGCGACCGAAGACGACGAAACGATGGGCGACCGTCATCCTGGGAGCCGCGACAGTTCTGTTCACCAGCGTGCAGTGCGGTACGGCGAACGACGAGGCCGGATCAGCGCAGCCGGCAGGGACGGTGCCTCCGCCGCGCGGCAGCGTCGCCTCAGTCCCACCCAGCTCCAGCAGGCCTTCACCCTCGCCGTCACCGAGGGTGGAGCAGGCGCCCGTTCCAGGCTGTGAAGCCGTCATCGCCGGGATGAGCCCCCGGCAGCGGCTGGCCCAGCTGGTGGTGGTCGGCGTGAACGCCGGTGACCCGCAGGCGGCGGTGAAGCTGGTACGCGATCAGCAGGTCGGCGGAATCTTCCTCGGCGGCAACGAGACGGCCCTTCTGCGGAACCGCGCGTTGGACGAGGTCCAGCGTGCCGCGAAGGTCCCGGTCTCGGTGGCGATCGACGAGGAAGGCGGCCGCGTCCAGCGGATCGACGCCCTCGACGGCGACATGCCGAGCGCACGCAAGATGGCCTCGACCCTGACACCGGCACAGGTGCGGGCGAAGGCCGCCGAGCGAGGCCGGCAGATGCTGGCCCGTGGCGTCACCGTCGATTACGCGCCCGACGCCGACATCACCGACCAGCCGGACCGCGACATCGTCGGCGATCGGTCGTTCGGCGCGAATCCCGAAGTCGCGCGCAAGTACGTCCTGGCGTTCGCGCAAGGCTTGCGGGACGCCGGAGTGCAGCCAGTGCTGAAGCACTTTCCCGGGCACGGGCACGCCAGCGGGGATTCCCACAAGGGATTAGTGCGGACACCGCCGCTGGCCTCGTTGCGGAAGGTCGACCTGGTTCCGTACCGCGACATCGGCGAGTACGGCGAGATCGGCGTCATGGTCGGACATCTGGACGTGCCCGACCTGACCGGCGGCACGCCGTCGACCCTGTCGGCGGCGGCGTACGGGCTGCTGCGGAAGGACTACGCGTTCGACGGCCCCGTGATCACGGACGATCTCGGCGCGATGAAGGCGATCACGTCGCAGTACCCGCTGCAAACGGCCGTGCTCAAGGCATTGCAGGCGGGGGCGGATCAGGCGCTGTGGTCCTCCGGCGGCAATGTCGGCACAGTGCTGGCCACTTTGGAGCAAGCGCTGGCGTCCGGCGATCTCCCGGCCGCCCGGGTCGAAGAGGCCTTGACCCGCGTGCTCACGGCGAAACGCGCCTGCGGCTGACCTGGCCGGTCGCGACGGAGGCCGGGTCGATCAGGCGGGTCGCCCGGCGGGGTGACGTGAAAAGCAGTCCGAAAACTCAATGAACACAATGCTGACCAGGCCCGCGTCAGGAGTGACCCTGATCACCGCCCTGCCGCCCGATCAAGGAGGATCGCGTGCCTGGTCCCACGAAATACCTGCGTCGTCTCGCGCTGATGGCCGCCGCCGCTGCCGGTCTGAGCCTGCTCGCCGCGCCGATGGCGTCGGCCACGCCGTCTCCGGTCGACCATCCGGTGCGAACGACCGGCTGCCAGCGTCCGTCCCCGGTCCCCGCCGGGGCGACGACGCTGCGGACGTTGACGTCCGGCGGTCTGGTCCGCGAGTACACGGTGCACGTCCCGGCGCAGTACCGGTCTTCACGGCCGTACCCGCTGGTGTTGTCGTTCCATGGCCACAAACGGACGTCGAAGTATCAGGAGGAGCTCTCCGGGTTTTCCGCGTATGACGCGATTTCCGTCTACCCGCAAGGACTTCCGGGTACGGATGGGGAGTCGGCATGGACCGGCGCGCCGTACTCGGCCGCCGCGGACGACGTGCTCTTCACCAGTGATCTGCTGAACACGCTCCAGCGGGAACTGTGCGTCGATTCCCGCCGGATCTACGCGACGGGCAAGTCGAACGGCGGCGGGTTCGTCGGCGTCCTCGCTTGCCGGATGCCGGGCCGGATCGCGGCGTTCGCCCCGGTCGCCGGCGCGTTCTACCCGCAAGGCGGCGAGTGCCACCCGTCGCACCCCGCGCCGATTCTCGATTTCCACGGCACGGCCGACGCGACGATCCCCTACACCGGGAACCCCGCCAAGGGCCTGCCGACCCTGCCGGATTGGCTCGCGGCATGGGCGGACCGGAACGGCTGTTTCCCGCGACCGATTCAGTACTCGCCGAAAACCGAAGTCACCGTCCAGCGATGGCTCGGTTGCTCGCTTCAGCACTACCGGGTCGAAGGAGCCGGGCACGTCTGGCCGAGCACCGCACCGAACAACGACTCCGCCACTCCGACCGTCATCGACGCGACCCCGGTCATCTGGAAGTTCCTGCTCGCCCACCGTCTGCGTTAAGAACTCGTCGATTTCCTTGCCGGACGAGCCCATCCGGCGCTACCGTCGAACTGACCGGATGACCAGATGAGCAAATCTGGTCACGAAGTCAGAACATGGGAGCGCACGTGGCAGAACGTCCGGACCGCACCGCCGGTCGCGCCGATCGCATCCTCGACGCGGCCGGCGTCCTGCTGTCGCGGCTGGGCTATCGCAAAGTGACCATCGAGGACATCGCGAGCCAGGCGGGTATCGGGAAGGGCACGGTCTACCTGCACTGGCCCACGAAGGAAACCCTCTTCCACGCGCTGCTCCTGCGTGAATCCCTCCGTGCCGCCGAGAACCTTCTCGAGCGGCTGGCTGAAGATCCGGCGGAAGTCGTCCCGCACCGGTTCCAGCGGGCCGCTTTCCTGTACACCCAGCGAAACCCGTTGCTCGGCGCGCTCATCACCGGCAACACCGAACTACTGGGCCGACTGAAGAAACATCCCTTGCAGGATCAGGACGCGGTCGTGACCGAGCGGTACCTGAAGACGATGACCGACCGGGGATTCCTGCGCGACGACATCCCGAACCTGCTGTTCTCCCTGCGTGCTTCGGCGCTGGGGTTCTACCTGATGGACAGCTTCACCGGCGACGGCGCCGACCTCACCATCGAAGAGAAGGCCGACGCCCTCGCGCACATCATCCGGACGGCGTTCGAGCCGCCGGAGCCACCGTCCACCGCGAATCTGGCCGCCACCGCGGCCGAAGTGATCCAAGCGTTCCAGGATCTGATCTCGTCCTATCACGCCTGGATCTACCGGAAGGACGGTCCCGAGGAGCCCGCTTGATCCGCGCTCCTCCACCACGAGAAGAAGGGGGCAAGCCATGACCACGATCGCCGAAACCTGGGGCGTCCACGAAGCCCAGTTCTGGTTGCGGGACGAATTCCCGGCCGACCCGGTCCGTTTCGACGCCGAGACGGGCATGTGGAACGTCTACGGCCACGCCGAGGCGTTGAAGACCTTGAGTGATCCCAAGGTGTTCTCTTCCGACACCACCCGGCTGATCCCCAAGGAGATCTCGCCGGACAAGGATCTGTTCGTCGAAGGCAATCTGCTCCAGATGGATCCTCCGGATCACAAGAAACTGCGCACGCTGGTGAGCCACGCCTTCACACCGAAGGTCGTCGCGGATCTCGAACCGCGCATCGCCGCACTAACGCACGAACTCCTCGACGCGGTCGACGGCGCGGACTCGATGGAATTGGTGACCCATCTGGCCTACCCGCTGCCGGTCATCGTCATCGCCGAACTCCTCGGCATCCCGGCGAGTGATCGCGACCTGTTCAAGGAATGGGTCGACACGTTGCTGCGGAACAGCCAGCAACGGTCGTTGATCAAGCAGACCGAAGAGGACAAGAAGGCCGCCGAGGAAACGTCCGCGCAGGTCAAGAACCTGGTGAACTACCTTTCCGAGCACGTCGACGATCGACGGCGGAATCCGCGCGAGGACCTGCTGACCAAACTCGTCGAAGCCGAGGTCGACGGCACGAAACTCACGCAGAACGAAGTCGTCAACTTCGCGAACGTGCTGCTGCTCGCCGGGCACATCACCACCACGATGCTGCTCGGGAACACCGTGCTGTGCCTGGATTCCCATCCGGACGAGTACCGGCGCGTCCGTGAGGACCGTGCGTTGCTGCCCGCCACCATCGAGGAATCCCTGCGGTTCCTCAGCCCGTTCGCACTCGTCGCCCGCGCCACGACGACCGAAGTCGAACTGGGTGGCCAGACGATCCCGGCGGACAGCATGCTGGGCATCTGGGTCGCCGCGGCGAACCGGGATCCGCGCACCTTCACGGATCCGGGCGTCTTCGACCCGGCACGGGCGCACAACCCGCATCTGGCCTTCGGACGCGGAATCCATTTCTGCATCGGCGCCCCGCTCGCCCGGCTCGAAGGCAAGACGGCGCTCAACATCCTGCTGGACCGTTTCCCGGATCTGCGCACCGATCCGGCTGTTCCGCCGTCGTTCATCCCCAGCCCGCACATGACCGGGGTGAACGAGCTCCGGCTGCTACTGAAGCCCTAACGGTCGGCGAACCGGGAGGCGAGCGGGACCACCATGCGCGGAATCCGCTTCCCGGGCGTGTACCGCAGTTCGGTGATGTTGCCGTTCGGCACGACGTAGGTGTCGGCGAAAGTGCGGAATCGGTGCATGGCCGCACTGTCCGGGGTGGTGGTCCCGGTCAGCAGTGACCACATGACCGCGCGGATGAAGAGGCCGTGCGTGAAGACGGCGATCGGCCCGGGTTCCCGTTCTCCCAGCCGTGCCAGGAATTCCTGGGTCCGGATGAAGAGAGCGGCGAAGGATTCCGCGCCGTTCACCGCGTGGTGCGGGTCGGCGCGGGACCAGTAGGCCTCCGTGTACGGCTTGCGGGTGGCGGTGGTGGTGACCTGTCCATGGAGTTCGCCGAGAAAGGTGAACTCCTGGACAGGCCACTCCTCACGCTCCGCGCCGGGGAACCGCTCGATCGTCGGCTCGGCGGTCTGCCGCGCCCGTAAGAACGGCGACGTCACGATCAAACGAGGCGGTTCGGCCAGCGAATCCGCGATTTCGACGGCCTGCCGCCGGCCGAGTTCGGTCAACGCCGAAGCTCCCGGCTCGCCGCCGGGAAGCCCCGCGTTGGATTCGCTTTCGCCATGTCTGATCAGCCACACCCGTGCCACGATCGCCTCCTAGACCCCGTGTGCCATCGACGATCGCACCGAGCGGAGTTGACCGCGTCTTCCAGGATGCCCAATCACCGCGGACGTGGCGAAATTTTCACCGGCCGAACTGTCCCGGCGAGCGTCCCTCGCCCGCGGGACCGCGGTACGCCTGCGCGATGTCGAGCCACTGGTCCGCCAGCGCGCCCTCGGCGCGGACGTCGAGGTCGTCGCGGTGACGGCGCCGGGTGACCAGCAGACAGAAGTCCTCCGCGCTCCCGGCGACGCGCTGCCGGGAGTCCTCGGGGCCGAACGTCCACAACTGCCCGGACGGCGCGGTGATCTCGAACCGGAACTCCTGCTCCGGCGGGGTCAGCCCCCGGGCCTCGTAGCCGAAGTCCCGCACCCGGACGGCGAAACCGACGAGGTACGCGAGCCGGTCCGTCCGCTCCGGGCGCACGCCCAGCGCGTCCGCGATGTCCTGCCCGTGGGCGAACAGTTCCATCATCCCGGCGCAGGCGAGGATGGCCGGCGGCAGCGGGTTGACCAGCCACGGGACGACCTGGTCCGCCGGGACCGCGGCGAGCGCCTTGATCCCGGCGTCGCGTTCGGCACGCCAGCGGCTGAGCACGACCTCGTTGGGGTCGCCGAGGTAGTCGTCGAGAGCCGCGTTGACCGCGGCGTCGAAACCGCGCACCATCGAGCTCTTCATGACTTCGGCGAACCTCTGCGGCTCGCCCGCGGACAATCCGGCGATCTTGAAGATGAAGGAGAGATGCGCGATCTGGTGTTTGACCGACCAGCCCGCCGCGGGGGTCGGCAGCTCCCATCCCGCGTCGTCCAGGCCGGCCACCAGGGCATCGACCTGTTCACCCTCCGTGGTGAGGTCCCTGATCACGTACCGGAAGTCAGTCACCGTGCCGTCCTCTCGCCGTTTCCACCCTCTCGAATGATGCGGACGCGCCGGGCTGTCGTCTTCTCTTCGTGAGCCCCCTCGAATTCGGACTTGATTCTGGAGCCGGGTCCAAGTTCTACCCTCGGATCATGCGAACCGAAGCGGCGAAGGCGCTGACGGCGTTGACCATGTCCCAGGTGACCTCTCGCGCCGGAGTCCGGCCGGACACCGTGCGCTACTACGAGCGCATCGGTCTTCTGCCCGCGCCCGCGCGGACGACCGGGGCACACCGGCGCTACGACGAGGACGTCATCGACAGGTTGCGGTTCATCCGTGGCACCCAGCGGCTCGGGCTGACGCTGACGGAGATCGGTGACCTGCTGAGCGTGCGCGACACCGGGGTGTGCCCGTGCGAACCCGCCGAAACCATGCTGGAACGCCATCTCGCCGAAATCGAAGCGGAGATGGCGCGCCTCGGCGAGCTGCGCGCCGAGCTCACTTCCCTGCTGTCCGGGATGTCCGGCGACGAATGCGCCGATCCGCTTCCCGGCGCCTGGTGCCCGCCCGAATGCGGACCCGAGGGAGGAGGTGGATGACCATGCGGAACGACGACTGGTGCGACTGCGATTGCTGCGGCAGCGGCTGCTGCTGACCCGCTCCGGCGGGACCGGCCGGGCTTGACGTCACCCGGCCGGCCATCCGAGGTCAGTCCTGCGGCAGCAGCACCGTCTTCCCGATCCGGTCCTTGCTGACTTCCGCCGAATAGGCCATCAGCCCGCCCGCCTGCGCGTCCCGGAACAGCCGCTGGATCGGCGAAGTGCGCAGGAAGCCCGATCCCCCGCCGGCTTTCAGCGCGACTTGGGCGACGTCACGGGCGATGTCGTTCGCGAGCACCTTCGCCGTCATGGTCGCGGGCAGGAACTCCGGCGAGTTCTGATCCGCCAGCCACGCCATGTTCCGGGCGTACATGAGCGACGCTTCGAGACGGGCGTGGACGTCCGCGACTTCGAACTGCAGCCATTGCATTCCGGCGAGCGGCTCCCCGGTCGCGGGGATGACGCGGCTCCGGGCGTGCGAGATCAGCGCCTGCTCCGCAGCGTCGGCGATCCCCAGCGACAGGAAGGCGAGGCCGGCCGCGATGTGGTTCGGCCGCCGCACGGTCGACGGCGGGCACCGGCGGTCCTCCCGCAGAACTGTGCCTTCGAACGAGACGAGCTGGCTTCGGCTGGCGCGCAATCCCATCGTGTCCCAGATGGGAACGAAGGTCATCGTGTCGTCCGGCGCGACGCCGAAGAACGTGGGCACGCCGCCGACGAGCGCGTTGACCAGGAAGTGGTCGGCGACCTCGCAACCGGAGACGAACCGCTTGGCGCCGGTGAGCCGGTATCCGCCGTCCACGGGCTCGGCGGCCTGTTGCGGCATCAGGAACATGTTGCCGCTGCTCGGTTCCGACAGCGCGTTGGCGAAACGCTTGCCGCCGATCAGCTCGTCGGCGTAGAAGCGCCCCACATCAGGGGCGGACAACTGGGCGAGTCCGACGGCGGCGCCGATGTGCATCACCCAGATACACGCCGTCGAAGAACAGGCCGCGCTGACGATCCGGACGATCTCGCCGTAGGTCCGGTCTTCGCCGCCGAACTCCGCGGGCAAGGTGGCCCGGTCGAGTCCGGCCGCGTGCAAGGCACGGAGGTTGTCGATGGGAAGCTCGGCCGTTTCGTCGAACTCGGCGGCGCTCGCGGCGAAATCCTTCGCCAGTTCGGTGACGGTTTCGATCCAGTGACGTTCGTTGGCGGGTGGGGCGAACGGATGGACGGGCTCGGTCATGACCGCATCATGCCGGAAACGCGAAGGCCTCCCCGCCACCCCGAGAATGGCGAAGGAGGCCTTTCACGGTCCGACCGTCACACTCCGGTGCAGGCGGCCATCGCGAATTCGCCGGAAGCGGTCTTGGTGGAGACCACCGCACCGTCGACGGTGATCTTGCAGGTGACGGATCCACCGGTCTCGCCGGTCGTGACGGTGAGCGTCCCGCCCTTGTAGACGCCCTTGTTCTCGACTTCCTTGTTCCACGGCAGCGCCGGGACGGTCTCCGTGACGGGGTTGAGGACCTCGCCGTAGATGACCTCGACGTTCGTGGCGTCGCCGGTGACCTCGTAGGACACCTTGGCGGTGCGGTTGATTTCGTCGTTGACCTCGTTGACCGCCGCGTTGAACACGAAGATCCACACCACGCAGACCACGAGGCCGAGCGCGGACAAGGCGATACCGGTGATGGAGAGCCCCTTGTTGGAGGCCTTCCCGTTCTTGACGCGGATCAGCCCGATGATCGAGAAGATCAGGCCGAGGATCACCAGCGGCCAGGCGATGACGCCGACGAACGGGATCGGGGAGAAGACCAGCCCCACCAGGCCGAGGACGAAGCCCGTGACGCCGATGCCGTTGCGCGGCGGCATCGGGCTGGCGGGGGCTTGCGGGGCCGGCGTGTAGGGGGTTTGCTGGGGCACGGGGGATTTTCCTTTCCAAAGGGATGAACGAGGCGGCATACAACCAGCGATCGCGAGGTGCCCGCGTCGTCCTCGGCGCGCGAACCCGGTACGACGAAAGTCGTAATCCACGCGTCGTGAAGGACCGTTTCCGCTGATGCCTCCGGCCAAGCGGGTTTGCGTACGCTCAGCGCATGGCAAGGCGTGTGCTCGGTGTGGTGCTCACCGTCGTGGCGGTCGCGGCGTGCGTGATCAGCAGCATTTTCGTCTTCAGCGCCCAGGGTTACCTTCCGGCGACGCAATCCTTCGATCCGACATGGTGGTCCACGCTCGGCTTCTTCACCGGGATCGCGGCCGCGGTCATGCTCTGCTGGCGGCACAAATGGCCGGAACTCGTGCTCGGCATCGCCTTGGTACCCCCGCTCTGTTTCCGGTCCGACGCGCTGGCCGCGTTGGTCGCCCTCGCCGCCTTGGCCGCGCGCCGCCGCGACCGCGTCCTGTGGAGCGGGTCCGTCCTGGTCTACGTCGCCACCGCGTGGGCGTTGTTCGGCGACGCCAACCGCCATCCCGACGTGACCGTCGCGGGGCAGATCGTCGGCAAGCAGTTCTCCGCCGTGCAACTGATGGGGACGTTGACGGTCGCCGTCGTGATGACGGCCGTGCCGCTCACCGTCGGAGTCGTCCGCGGGATGCAGGACACGCTCGCGATCCGTGAAGCCAAGGAAGAAGAACTCCGCGCCGAAATGACCCGTCGCGCGGAGCGCACCCGGATCGCGCGCGAGATGCACGACGTCCTCGGGCACCGGCTCTCGCTGCTGTCCTTGCAAGCCGGTGCGCTCGAAGTCAGCAAGGGACCCGCGACGACGGAAGCGGCGAAAACCGTCCGCACGACCGCGCGCCAGTCGCTCGAAGATCTGCGGCAGGTCATCGGGGTCCTCCGCGATGGCCAGGGTTTCGGCGAAACCAGCGAGAACGGAATCCATCCGGAGCCGCCGCAGCCGACGCTGGCGGACATCCCCGAACTCGTGGCCAACGCCCGCCGGGCGGGTTTGGGGGTCAACGTGACGATCCTGCTCGACGACGCGGGCGGCGCGCCGGCGTTGCTCGGCACGACCGCGTACCGGATCGTGCAGGAGTCGATGACGAACATCCTGAAACACGCTCCTGGCGCGACGGCCGAGGTTTCGGTTCGCGGCGGGCCTGGGAACGGGCTCACCGTCGAGGTCGTCAATCCGCTGCCCGCGATCGCCGCGGCGGGAAAGCCGCCGGGCGCGGGAGCCGGACTGACCGGGATCGGTGAGCGTGTCACGCTGATCGGCGGCAACGTCAGCGCCGGCCCCACCGAAGAGCGCACATTCGCCGTCCGGGCTTGGCTACCGTGGGGACACCACTAACCTGTCCGGGTGAACCAGCGCCCACTGCGAGTGCTGCTCGTCGACGACGACCCGCTCGTGCGAACCGGTTTGTCGATGATCCTGTCCAGCACGGGCGACATCGAGGTCGTCGCGGAAGCGGGTGACGGCGACGAAGCCGTGCCGAAGGTGTCCATGCACGCGCCCGACGTCGTGCTGATGGACATCAGGATGCGGCGGATGAACGGTCTCACCGCGACCGCCGCGGTCACCGCGCTCCCCAACCCGCCGAAAGTTCTCGTGCTCACCACCTACGATCTCGATGAATACGTCTTCGACGCGCTCGGCGCGGGCGCCAGCGGGTTCCTGCTGAAGGAGGGCTCGCCGCAGGAGATCATCGACGCGGTGCGCGTGGTCGCGGCGGGTGAGGCGATGCTCTCGCCGAGGACGACACGGAAACTCATCGGGCATTTCGTCGCGACCAGGACGAGCCCGCGCCGTCATCGGGCGCGAGCCGGGCTGGACACCTTGACCGAACGTGAGCGGCAGATCGTCACCGCCGTCGCGCAAGGCGGGACCAACGCCGAAATCGGCGCGGAACTGCACCTGAGCGAGGCGACGGTGAAGACCCACATCACCCGGATCTTCGCGAAACTCGACGCGACCAACCGGGTCCAGCTGACGATCTTCGCCTACGAAGCCGGGCTCGTCGCTCCCTGACCTTCCGTCGCGAGCAGCCCGGCGGCGACGGTCCCCCAGAGGACCACGGCGCCTCCGAAGCCGGGCACGAGCTGCCAGGCCGCGGTCCAGCCCGCGATCGCGAGCACGGCGGCCAGTACGGCGACAGCGCACAACAGCGCGCTCAGCACCAGGAAACGCCGTGAGCCGAACAATTTCGCAAATGGCAGGAAGTGCAGGCCGACCACGAAGAGCACCCACGCCGGCACGGCTTCGGGAAGTTCGAAGACCGCTGAGAACACTCGCGCTCCGGCGAAGATCCCCACCAGCATGAGCAGCACGGCGATCCCGTACTGCTTGCCGAACGGGCTTTCCTCCCGGCCGCCGCCCGCGGGCAGCCCGGCACCCCGGCGGGCGGTCAGGACGAGCCAGCCCACCAAGCCCAGCACCGCGACGATGCCCACGACGACCAGCGGCGTCGATCCGTCTCCGACGGAGGAGGCGCCGAAGAACCACCATCCGGCACCGAATCCCACGCCGATCGCGGAACTGATCAGCAAGGTGATCAGATGCCCTTTGGTGAACCGCGCGTCCGTCATCACGCGAGCCCGGCGAGGATGGCGGCGGCCTCCTGCGGGTGCACGAGGAACCTGACGTGGCTGCTCGTCAGCGACCGCACGTCCGTCGGGTTGCCCGGGGTGAGCGCGTCCGCCTCCTTGATGAAACGGTCCTGCAGCGCGAGCGGCATCGACCGGTCTTCGGTGAGCCTGATGTAGGTGCGCGGGATCCGGCCCCAAGTGGCGGCGTCGGCGAGTTCGGTGCCGGCGTCGAGGCTCTCGTCCGGTTCGAGCGTGTTGAGGTAGGCGAAGAACTCCTGGTCGGTGCCGTCCTCGATCATCGCGATCTTCAACGCCGCCAGCAGCGCGGGATCGGCGGTGCGCCAGTTCATCCGGAGCGCGCCGAGTTCGGCCGGATTCGCGACGACGACGCCGCCGACGTCGTTGAGTGCACTGCTCGCGTACTCGGGCCCCTGCATGTACTCGCCCACCGTCGCGTCGACGCAGCACCACGCGGAGATGTAGACGATCCGGTCGATCAGCTCCGGGACGGCGTTCGCGACGCCGGTGAGCGGGAGCCCACCGCGGCTGTGCCCGACCAGGATGACGGGACCGTGCTCGGCGACCTTGCGCACGACGTCCACCACCTGCTCGACGGCCTCGGCCAAGGTGGCGCCCGCCTGGTTCGACGGCGCCGTGGCCAGCGCTTCGAGGTCTTGCGGCGCCTGGTAAGCGGCGTGGAAACCGGCGGCGAAGCCGTGGCCGGGAAGGTCGACGGCCAGCGTGCGGTGGCCGAGCAGGGCGAGCTCGCGTTGCAGCGGTCCCCAGGTGAACGAGGCGCTGTTGGAACCGTGGAGCAGGACGTAAGTGGGATTCACGTTCGTATCCTGACATCCCGGCTTTGCCCGGCCGACGGCTCAGTCCGCGATGAGCACCTGCCCCGCCCCGTCGAACCGGTAACCGACCCCGCGCACCGTCGCGATCGGTGTCAGCACGGGTTCCAGCTTGCCCCGGATCTTGCGGACATGGACGTCCACGGTCCGGACGTTGCCGCCGGACAGGCCCCACACCCGCTCCATCAGCGTGATGCGGTCGAAGACGCGGTCCGGATTCCGGCTCAGGAACAGCAGGAGGTCGAACTCGAGCCTGGTGAACTCCAGCACCTCGCCGCGCAGCAGCACTCGCCGCGAATCCGGCTCGATCCGCAGCGGCGGGGCGGACTCACTGGACCGCCGCCGTCCGGCGAGTTCGACGACCTGGCCGGTTTGGACGGTCCGCGCGGTCAGCGTCACGCCAACAGTGTCCTCAAAGGACTCCAGGAGGCGTGCGGCGATCGAGGCGGCGTGCTCGGAGTCGGTGCTCACCCGCAACGCCAGGGTCAGCTCGACGGTCGGCTCGATGCTCACCGCGACCGACTGCGTCATCTCACACCACCCGGACCGGATGCCGGACGATGGCGTCGAACAGGTAGCCCTGGGTGTTGTGCGGGGTGACCTCGGGCTGGGTGACACCGGTGATGTCGGTGGCACGCGCCCGCAGCGTGTGGACACCGGGAACGCCTGCACGCCAGGGGATCTCCCAACGCTGCCACCCCCGGTCCGCCGCCGCGCCCACGAACTTCGCTTGCCGCCAACCGTTTCCGGTATCGACGTCGACCCGCCGGATCCGGCCGTTGCCTGACCACGAGCGGCCGCGCAGCACCTTTCTGTCACCGGCCGCGAACTCGGCGTTCCAGGGCAGTTCGAACGCGCTCTTGACCACCTGCCGGGTCACGAGCGTGCCCTCCGCCGGATAGCCCGGCCCGAGCAGCCGGTAGTACTGCGTGCTCCACGGGGACACCAGTGGCGTTTCGGAGACTTCGATGCGCCCCAGCCATTTGATCGACGAGATTCCGGCCCAGGACGGCACGACGAGCCGGACCGGATGGCCGTGATCCGGCGGGAGCGGTTGCCCGTTCATCTCATACGCCAGCAGAACGTCCTGCAGCGCCTTCTCGACCGGCAGCGGACGACGCACCTTTCCCAGGTTGACCCCGCCGGTGACGTAATCGGCGTCCAGCCCCTCCGGCAGGACGTCGACCGCGTTCCGCGTCAGGCCCGCCTTGGCCAGCACCGTGGCGAGCCGGACACCACGCCAGCGCGCGACGCCGATCGCGCCGAGCTTCCAGGCCGTGCCCGACACCGTTTGCCCTTGCTGGCTGGTGAAGTAGCTCCGTCCGTTGCCCGCGCATTCGATGGCGGAAGTGATCGTCTCGGACGGCAATCGGAGCAGATCCCGGTAGCTGAACTCGACCGGCCCACCACGCAGCCCGCTCCCGAAGAGTTTCAGCCGCCAGGTGCCGACGTCGATCGCCGGAGTGGCGGTGTGGTTCCGCACGAAGAACCGTTCGACCGGGGTCAGATAGCCCTGGCCGCTCAGCGCCTCCCAGCGCGTCTCCGCGTTGGTGCCGTAGATCTCGAAGATCTCCGGCGGCAGGGGTTTCACGATCGGTGTGGCCGCCGACGCCGTACCGGACGGAAGCGCGCCGAGCGCCGTCAGCGCGAGCGAGCCGCCGGCCGTCAGCCGGAGCATCCCGCGCCGCGACAGCGCGTTCCCCGCCCGCCATTGCTCGATCCGCTTGCGGTCGTAGGTGGCTTCGTCGGTCAGGCCGGTTCCGGTCATGCGGCTCATTGTCGGCAGCGGCCGACCGCGCGGACCAGCATGTCCACAGAGCGGAACACTTCAGGTCCGGAACGCCGTTCGTGCCCCGGACGGGGATCGAACCCGCACTGTGTCGATTTTAAGTCGACTGCCTCTGCCAGTTGGGCTACCGGGGCACCGACAGCCTAGGCGATCCCTGTCAGCTCGCCGCTTCAGTACGCCGATATTCGAGCCAACGGAGTCCGAGCTCCTCGCGGAGCCGGAAGAGCCGGAGCGCGAACGCCGTGAAGGCCTCCTTCCCTACCTTGAACGTAGGGAAGGAGGCCTTCACGGAACCACGAAGTCAGGACTTCGACAGCCGGTCGAACTCCTCGCGCGGGTTGTTGATCTGGCCGAGCGAGATGACCTCGCGCCGGAACAGGCCACCGAGCATCCAGTCGAACAGGATGCGGATCTTGCGGTTCCACGTCGGCATCGCCTTGAGGTGGTACGCGCGGTGGAAGAGCCAGGCCGGGAAGCCCTTGATCTTCAGGTTCAGCGCGTCGGCGACACCCTTGTGCAGGCCGAGGCTGGCCACCGCACCCAGGTTCTTGTGGTAGTAGTCCTTCGGCTTGCCGCCGCGGATCACCTTGATGATGTTCTTCGACAGCAGACGCGCCTGACGGACGGCGTGCTGCGCGTTCGGCGGGCAGGTCGCGGTCGGGTCCTGCTCGGTACGCGAGAGGTCCGGCACGGCGGCGTTGTCACCGGCGGTCCAGACGTCGGGGTGCCCGACGACCTGCATCGCGGCGGTGGCCTCGACCCGGCCGCGCTTGTCCAGCGGCAGGTCCGAGCTGGCGAGCACCGGGTTCGCCTTCACCCCGGCGGTCCAGATGATCGTGTCGGTGTCGAATTCGGTGCCGTCCGAGAGCACGACGTGGCCGTTCTCGAACGACTTCGCGGCTGTCGACAAATAGACTTCGATGCCGCGCTTCTCGAGCTGCTCGACGGTGTACACACCGAGCGTCTCGCGCACCTCGGGGAGGATCCGCCCGGCGGCCTCGACGAGCACCCAGCGGATGTCCTCGACCTTGAGGTTCGGGTAGTAGTTCTCCACCGCGAACCGGGTCATGTCCTCGAGTTCGGCGAGCGCTTCGATACCGGCGAACCCGCCGCCGACGACGGTGAACGTCAGCAGGCGCTTGCGCTGCTCGGGATCGAGCGTGCTGGCGGCCTCGTCCAGCTTCGTCATGACGTGGTTGCGCAGGTAGATCGCCTCGCCGATGGTCTTGAAGGCGATACCTTCCTCGACCAGGCCCGGGATCGGCAGGATGCGCGCGACGGCGCCGAGCGCGACCACGAGGACGTCGTAGTTCAGCTGCTCGACGTGCCCGTCGGCGGCCTCGACCGTCACGGCTTTGCGCTCGTGCTCGATCTTCGTCACGCGCGCGGTGAGCACGTGGCAGCGCTTGAGCACGCGCCTCAGCGGCACGACCACGTGCCGCGGTTCGATCGCACCGGCCGCCGCCTCGGGCAGGAAGGGGGCATAGGTCATGTGCGGCTGCGGATCAACGACCGTCACGGACGCTTCGTTGGCCCGGAGCATCTTCTGGAGCCCGTACGCCGTGTAGAGCCCGACGTACCCACCACCAAGGACGAGGATCCGTGTCGGTTCCGACTTAACACCAGCCATATTCCTATAGTCGCACCCATCTGCTGAGATCGCTCGCAGACCCCATCCGGCTGTGACCAGCGTCGCCACGGTTTCCGCACCGATTCAGTTCAGGCCGGCCGCCGAGGTCGCGGAGGCCAGGACGTCGCACACCATGTCAAGCGTTAGGCGGCCGGTCTGGACATTGCGCTGCGACACGTGGTAACAGCCGAAAAGGCGCAGGTCGCCGAGTTCCACTTCCACCCCGTGACCGAACTTCGGGCGTGGCGCGGGCACCGGCCAGCCCGCCTCCGCGAGCACCGGCAGCAACGCCTGCCAGCCGAACGCGCCGAGCACCACGACGGCCTTCAGCGTCGGCTTCAGCAACGCGAGTTCGGCCGCGAGCCACGATCGGCAGGTTTCCCGTTCCTCAGGTGTGGGCTTGTTGGCGGGTGGCGCGCATCTCACCGGGGAGACCATCCGGGTGCCCCGCAGCTCGAGCCCGTCACCTATATGGGTCGACGTCGGCTGCGACGCCACCCCGACCCGGTGAAGCGCCTTGAAGAGAACGTCACCGGACGGGTCGCCGGTGAACAGGCGGCCGGTCCGGTTCGCGCCGTGCGCGGAGGGAGCCAGGCCGACGATGGCCAGTGACGCGTCCGGCGGTCCGAAGCCGGGTACCGGCCGGGCCCAGTAGGTCTCGCCGGCGAACGCCGCCCGTTTGACCACGGCGATCTCCTCGCGCCAGGCGACCAGCCGCGGGCAGGCACGGCAGTCCACGACCTCGGCGTCGAGTTCGGCGAGCGAACGGAACCTCATAACGCTTCTTTCAGGGTGTCCCGGGCGAGGCGGTCGGCGTGCCGGGTCGTCTCCGGCTGACGGAACGACGGTGCCAGCCGCAGCACCTGGCAGCACGCGTTCTCCAGCGAGATCTTGTGACCGACGGAGACGTAAACGGGCTTCACATCGTCCTGGGTGCGCAGGACCGAGCCGACGACCTCGCCTTTGTCCAGCAGCGGTGCCCGCGAGCCACGGGTGCCGCCGGGTTCGTCGTGCTCACCGACGAACCGGGTCTTGCCGACCCCGATGGACGGCAGGCCGGTCACGACCCCGACGTGGCAGGCGAGCCCGAATCGGCGCGGGTGCGCCAGGCCGTGCCCATCGCAGACCAGCAGATCCGGGACGTGATCGAGCGCGCGGAGGGCGTCGAGCAGCGGAGGAAGCTCGCGAAACGCGAAAAAGCCCGGTTCGTACGGGAACGAAACCCGGGAGACGACCGATCGCTTTTCCACGACGCGGAATCCGGAGGTTTCGAGGGTGACGGCGGCCGCGGCGATCAGGCCGCTGGCCTCGTCGTACGCGACGTCCAGCCCGGTGACCGTGACGATCTCTTGTGGACAGCGATCTTCGAGATCGACCAGGCCACGCAGGGTTTCCTGGATCTCGACCGCCTGCCCGGGCGTGCTCGGGCGATCATGCGCCGTGACGATGTCCACTCCTACAGACTGCCAGTAAGTTGGAGGCATGCCGGACACGAATCCCGATTCGAAGGCCACCGACGAGAAGGACACCCCGTCGGTGGAAACCAAGGTCGAGCCGACCGACGACCTGGTCACCACGAAGCACACGCTGACGCTCAAGCGCAAGAAGCTCGCGTACACCGCCCAGACCGGGCGGATCGTGCTGCGGAAGGAGGTCATCACCGACGGCAAGTCCGAGGGCCACAAGGCCAAGGCCGAGGTGTTCCTGACCGCCTACACGCTCGACGACGCGGAGCCCGGCTCGCGGCCGGTCACGTTCGCGTTCAACGGCGGGCCCGGCTCGGCGAGTGTCTGGCTGCACATGGGCCTGCTCGGCCCGCGCCGCGTGCTTTCCGGCGATGTCGACGACCCGGTCGCGCCGCCCTACGGGCTGACCGACAACCAGGAAACCCTGCTGGCGCACAGCGACCTGGTGTTCATCGACCCGGTGTCGACCGGCTATTCCCGCGCCGTGGACGGCGAGGCGGCCAAGGAGTACCACGGGTACACCGCCGACATCGAGTCGATCGGCGAGATCATCCGGCTGTGGGTCTCGCGCAAACAGCGCTGGCTGTCGCCGAAGTTCCTGGCCGGCGAGTCGTACGGCACGCTCCGCGCGGCCGGGCTGGCGTCGCATCTGCAGGAACGCCACGGGATGTACTTCAACGGGCTCCTGCTGATCTCGTCCGTGCTGGACCTGGGCACACTGCGGTTCACCGAGGGCAACGACCTGCCGTACTCGCTCTACGTGCCGACCTACGCGGCGATCGCGCACTACCACGGTCTCCACGGCGACCGGCCGCTCGACGACGTCCTCGCCGACGCCGAGGACTTCGCGGCCAAGGAACTCCCCTGGGCCCTCGCCCGCGGCGCCCGTCTGTCCACACAGGACCGCGCGGAAGCGGTGGCGACACTCGCTTCGCTGACCGGACTTAGTGAGTCCTATGTGGACCGGGTCAACCTGCGGATCGAGCACGTGCGGTACTTCACCGAACTGCTGCGGGACAAGGGGCTGGTCGTCGGGCGGATGGACGGCCGGTTCACCACGTGGGAGCCCGACGGCGGCCGCGAGCACATGAGCGACGACCCGTCGATCTCGCGGATCATCGGCGCCTACACGGGCGGGCTCAACCACTATGTGCGGGCCGAACTGGGATACGAGAACGACCTGCCGTACGAGATCCTCTCGACGGACGTCTTCAAGGCCTGGTCGTACTCGGACTTCGAGGGACGCTCAGTGTCCTCTGTGGACTCGCTCGCCTCGGCCATGCGGGCGAACCCGCACCTTCGGGTGCACGTCGCCTTCGGTCACTACGATGGCGCGACGCCGTACTTCGCGTCGGAGCACGTGCTGGCGCGGCTTCAGATTCCCGAGGAACTGCGGGAGAACATCGACACGGCGTATTACCCGGCCGGGCACATGATGTACGTGCACGAGGAGTCGCGGGTGCGGCAGGCGAAGGACCTGGCGAAGTTCATCAAGGCCGCCTCGGGAAAGTAGCCGGAGACGCGCCAGAAGTGTCATGAAAGGGCCGTTCAGGACGTTTTATGTCCTGAACGGCCCTTTCATGACATATCCGTGGCGGATTCTGTCGGAGGTCGGGCCGATCATTCCCGACATGACCAAATCCAAGCTCCTCCTGACCCAGTCCCTACTACTCGAGCACAGCAGCCACGGCGTGATCACGGCTTGGCGGCTCGAACAGCTGGGCGTGCCCCAGCGCACGACATATCGCAGATGCCAACCCGGCGGTCCATGGACACATTTGTTGCCAGGGATCGTGCTCTTGTCCCGAACACCTCCGACGACGCGTCAACGCATCGAAGCCGCCCTCCTGCACTGCGATCACCGCGGCATGGTGACCGGATTCGAGGCACTGCGCTTCTACGGGCTGTCAGCGACGCTCAAGACCCGAGCGGTTCATGTGCTCGTCCCCGAAGAACACAGATTCACGAGCGCGAACTTCACGATCGTCGAGCGGACGAAGCACTTCCCCGAGCCGGTCGTCCTTAACGACGTACCTCTTGCCCCGCCGAATCGGGCGGTTTTGGACGGTCTCCGCCGTATACGTGACTTCGACCTGGTGAGCGCCACCCTGCTCGAAGCTCTCGAATCGGGTCTGTGCACTCACCACGATCTGGTGGCCGAACTGGACTCCGGCAGCCGCCGGGGTACCGCGTTGCCGAGGTCGGTATTGCACAGACTCACGGACGACGTTCGGTCCGTGCCGGAGCTCGACGCCGTCGCACTGTGGCGACGCGCCGGACTCCCCGAGCCGATGTGCAACGTCAAGATCTTCGGCCCGGATGGCCGGCTCATCGCGATGTCCGATCTCTGGGACGACGAAGTCGCCATGGCCTGGGAGATCGATTCTTGGGAGTTCCACCAGAAAGGTGCGCTCTTCGCGAAGACCGTCGAGCGGAACAACCGCTACGCGGCGAACGGCATCGTGGTTGTACAGACTTTGCCGAGCAAGCTGCGTTCTGATCCTGAGGCTGTCATCCGTGATCTCAGGGCGGCCCGCAAATGGGCGTCTTCTCGCCCGAGGCCGCAGGTGATCGTCGTCCCAGCCCGGAAACTGTCCGCCTAATGCCGTCCCCATGTCATGAAAGGGCCGTTCAGGACGTTTTATGACCTGAACGGCCCTTTCATGACACACATCCAGGCGCCACACCCGCGACACGCACTGACGCAACGCCTAGAAACCGAAGATCAGCCGCGCAGGAACTCCGAACCGCGCGTCACGGCCGACCAGGCGTCAACGGCACCGTGACCGTAGAAGCCGTTGAACGAAGCGTCACCGGTGCAGGTCGCGGTGAACGACGCGTCCCGGCCTTCCTTCAGGTAGTCGACGGTCCGCGGCGTCGGGCAGGCGATGTCCGAAGCCGTGCCCTCGAGCACCCGCTGCACGGCGTCCGGGTTCATCCCGAAATCGCGCGAACCCTTGCCGTACTGCGAAACGATCAGCGCCGCGACACCGGTCGCGTGCGGCGACGCCATCGACGTGCCCTGCAGCCACTGGTAGTAGCCGACGCGGCCGTCGGCGGCGGTCGCCTTCTTGACACCGGCGGTGACACCGTCGGGCGTGACGTTCCCGTCCGCGTCGATCATGCCCTCGGCGACACCGACGTTGCGCGGGTAGGTCGAGAGGATCTGGTTCTCGACCGTGCGGAACCACGGGGTGCCGTAGTAGTCACGGAAGTAACCACCGGGCGCGGACACCGAGATCTGCTCGGTCCCGTAGTTCGAGTAGTCCGCCTTCGCCTGCGACGGGCCGAAGGACGAGACGCCGATCGTGTGCGGGCCTTCGACGGGCAGCGAGAGGCAGCTCGCGTTGTCGATCTGCCGCGGGTGCGTGCTGTTCGACGGGTAGCCCGGGCTCGACGCGTCCGGCTGCGGGGCGGCCAGGTCGCTGTGCTGGTTGCCCAACGAGACCACCTGGGTGACACCCTTGCGGTGCGCGTAGTTCAGCGCGCGGGTCGTCGCCTCGATGATGGTGCGCTGCTCGGCCTGCTGCTCAGGCGTGTCCGCGGGGTTCGCGGTGCAGTTGTACAGCCAGGGGTCCGTGAAGAAGCTCATGTTCACGACGTCCACACCGGCGTCGCCGGCGTAGGTGATCGCGTCCACGGTCGGCTGCAGGAAGAAGAAGCCCGAGTCCTGTCCGGCGCGGAGGTTCACCAGCGTCACGTTCGGGGCGACACCCGAGACGCCGAAACCGTTCGCGGCGGCGCCGATGGTGCCGGCGACGTGCGTGCCGTGGCCGTTGTCGTCGTGGTCCACCGGGTCGACACAGCCGCGGAATTCACACGGTCCGTCGACGACGCCGCCGTTCACGTCGGAGACGATGTCCTTCGTGAAGTTCCGCGACGCGGCACGGTCGAAGTTCGGCGCGATGTCCGGGTGGCTGCCGTCGACGCCGGTGTCGATGACGCCGACCTTCACCCGCTTGTCACCCGGCTGCTTGGTACGCGAAAGGTCCGACCGGACGGATTTGAGGCCCCAGAGCTGATCGTCGAGCGGATCCATGCCGACGGCGTTCGCCTGCACCGGCTTCTTGGCCGACGCGGCGCCGCGGCCCTCCTTCTCGACGACACCCGGCTTGACCTTCGCCTTGCCCTGCTTCGGCGCGGTGCCGATCGCCTTCGCCTTGGCTGCACCGAAGACCGCGCGGTCCGCGGAGACCCGCTCGGCGAAACCGTTGGCGGGTGCGGTCGCGGTGATCAGGCCGACCGCGGCGTTGCTCGTCACGACGGTGCCCCCTGCGGCGCGGATCGCCCTTTCCACCGAGGCCACGCTCTGGCCTTCACGGGCCAGTACGGAGAATTCGGTCGCCGCACCGGAAAGCTGCGGCTGCGCGGAAGCCGTCGGCGCGGCCACGATTGCACCGAACAGCGGTACCGCGAGCGCGATCACGAGAGATCTTGGCTTTTTCACTTCCTGCCTCCTGAAGAATGCTATTCGTGCAAACTACGTCAGCTGTCCATCACGTATCAACGAAGTCCCTACGAAAGTCAGGGGACGACGGTTTTCTCCTCCGCGAAATGACAGGCGGACAAATGCCCACCGGACCGGGTGATCAATTCGGGTTCCTGATCCGCGCAAATGTCCTGCGCCTTCCAGCACCGCGTGCGGAACCGGCAGCCGGACGGCGGATCCAGCGGGCTCGGCACGTCGCCTTCCAGGCGGATCACCTGACGCTGCCCGCGTAACGCCGGATCCGCGACCGGCACCGCGGACAACAGCGCCTGCGTATAGGGATGCGACGGATGTTCGTAGATCTCCTCTTCCGTCCCCATTTCCACGATCTTGCCGAGATACATCACCGCGACCCGCGTGGAAAGGTGACGGACAACGGACAGATCATGTGCGATGAACACATAGGAAAGGCCGAATTCCTTCTGCAGTTCACCGAGCAGGTTCATCACCTGCGCCTGGATCGAAACGTCCAGCGCGGAAACGGGTTCGTCGCAGATGATGACCTTCGGCCGCAACGCCAGCGCCCGCGCGATCCCGATGCGCTGACGCTGCCCGCCGGAGAACTGGTGCGGATAGCGGTTGATGTGCTCGGGGTTCAACCCGACGACGTCGAGCAGTTCCCGCACCTTCGCCGCCCGCGACCCCTTCGGCGCCACCTCGGTGTGGATTTCGAAGGGCTCGCCGATGATGTCGCCGACCGTCATCCTCGGGTTCAGCGAGGTGTACGGATCCTGCAGCACGATCTGGATCTCACGCCGCAGCCTCCGCAGTTCCGCTCCCCGCAACGCGAAGATGTCGCGGCCTTCGAAGGTCGCGAGCCCGCCCGTGGGTTCCTCCAGCCGCATCAGCACCTGGGCCAGCGTGGACTTGCCACAGCCGGACTCCCCCACGACGCCGAGCGTTTCCCCCGGCATCAGGTCGAAGGAGACCCCGTCGACGGCCTTCACATGCCCGATGGTGCGTTTGAAGAGGATCCCCGCCCGCACGGGGAAGTACTTCACCAGGTTCTCGACCCGCAGAATGGGCTCAGACACGGCCGCTCACCACCTCGTCGGCGAAGTGGCACGCGCTGACCCGGCCGAAACCGAGACTGTGCAGGGCGGGCCGTTCGGTCTCGCACCGGCTTTCCGCCCGTGGGCAGCGCGGATGGAACGGGCAGCCGGGCGGCACGTTCAACAGGCTCGGCGGCAGGCCCTTGATGGTCTCCAGCGTCTGTCCTTTGAGGTCGAGCCGCGGCAGCGAGGCCATCAGCGCCTCGGTGTAGGGATGCCCCGGCGAGCGGAACAACTCGGCGACGTCGGCCTGTTCGACGATCCGGCCCGCGTACATCACCGCGATCCGGTCGGCGACCTCGGCGACCACCGCCAGGTCGTGGGTGATCAGGATCAGCCCCATCCGCCGTTCGGCCTGGATCTCCGCCAGCAGGTCCATGATCTGGGCCTGCACGGTGACGTCGAGCGCGGTCGTCGGCTCGTCCGCGATCAGCAGATCCGGGTCGAGCGCGAGCGACATGGCGATCATCGCGCGCTGCCGCATCCCGCCCGAGAACTGGTGCGGATACTCGCGGACCCGGCGGGCGGCCGCCGGGATGCGCACGATGTCGAGCAGTTCGATCGCCCGTTTGCGTGCGTCCTTTTTGGACATACCGAGCCGCACCCGCAGCTGTTCCTCGATCTGGAAGCCCACGGTGAACACGGGATTCAACGCCGACAGCGCGTCCTGGAAGATCATCGCGATCTCCCCGCCCCGCACTTCACGCCGCCGCTCTTCGGTGGCGGTGAGCAGATCCTCGCCGCGGTACCGGACCGCGCCGCCGGTGACGACGGCGGGCGGGCTGTCGAGAATGCCCATCACCGTCTGCGCCGTGACACTTTTACCGGAGCCCGATTCGCCCAGCACGGCAAGGGTTTCCCCGGCGTGCACGGAGTAGTCGACCCCGTTGAGCACGGTCGCGACACCGTCGGAGGTACGGAATTCGACGTGGAGGTCTTCCACTTCCAGCAGCAATTCGTCGGTCACGGCCGATCACCGGGCCTTCGGGTCGAGCGCGTCGCGGATCCCGTCACCGAGCATGACGAAGGCGAGCACGGTGATGGTCACGAACCCGGCGGGGAACAACAACATGTGCGGATTCACCCGGAAGTAGTCCCGCGCGTCGCTGATCATCACGCCCCACGAGACGACCGGCGGCCGCACGCCGACGCCGAGATACGCCAGTGTCGCTTCCGCGCCGATGAACGCGCCGAGCGCGATGGTCCCGTAGACCAGCACCGGCGCGACCGTGTTGGGCAGCAGATGCCGGAACACGATGCGCGGTGTGCTCGCGCCGAGACCGCGCGCGGCCTTGACGTAGTCGAGCTGTTTGGCCACCAGCGTCGCCGACCGCATGATGCGCATCGCCACCGGCCAGCTCAGCGCGGCGATCGAGACGACCACCTGCACGATGATGGTGACCACACCGGGATTCGAGCCGGGCGCGTTGAACGTGGTCAGGATGACGATCGCGCCGAGCACGAACGGCAGCGCCGCGAAGATGTCGCCCACCCGCGAGAACAGGCTGTCGACGAGACGGCCGTAGTACCCGGCGACGATCCCGACCACCGAACCGATCAGGATCGTCAGGATCGTCGCGAAGACACCGACCAGCAGCGACGCCCGCGCGCCGTGGATGGTCCGCGCGTAGACGTCGTATCCCTGGTTGTCGTAACCGAACCAGGCGTCCGCGGACGGTCCTTCGTTGGCGTGGAGCAGATCGCTGAACCCGGCGGGCCGGGAACTGAACAGGTCGGGCGCGATCGCGATGAGCACGACGAGCGCGATGATGACGGCGGAGATGATGAACGACGGCCGCTTGCGCAGCATCCGCCAGGCGTCGCCGCCGAGGCTGCGCGGCTTGTGCGCCTGCGCGGAGTCGTCGGCGACACCGGCGCTCGCGACGTCCACAGAGGACACCCCGCCGGCCACATTGGGGTCAGTCATAACGGATCCTCGGGTCGAGAACGGCGTAGAGCAGGTCGACGATGAGACTCACCAGCAGGTAGACCATCACCAGCAGGACGACGACACCGGTGACGGTGGCGCCCTCCCGGTTCTGGATACCGCGGAAGATGAGCCCGCCGATGCCGTTGATGTTGAACACGCCTTCGGTGACGATGGCCCCGCCCATGAGCGCGCCGATGTCGGTGCCGATGAAGGTCAGCACCGGGATCACCGAGTTCCGGAGCAGGTGCACACCGACGACGCGGCTGCGCGGCTGTCCTTTCGCGACGGCCGTGCGGACGTAGTCGGCGTGCCGGTTCTCCGCGATGCTCGTTCTGGTCAGCCGGGCTATGTAGGCCATGGAAAGGCTGCCGAGCGCGATTCCGGGCACGATCAGTTCGCCGATCGTGGCGTCCTCGGACACGCTCGCGTCGATGATGCCCAGTTCCGAGCCGAGGACGATCTGCAGCACGATCGCGGTCACGAACACCGGGATCGAGATCAGGAACGTGGTGGACATCAGCACGAGGTTGTCGAGGAAACCCTTGCCGCGCAGGCCGGTCAGGATGCCCGCGGACAGGCCGATGATCGCTTCGATGGCCACCGCGATGAGGGCGAGCCGGACGGTCACCGGATAGGCGTTGCCGATCAGCTCGCCGACCGAGACACCGTTGAAGGTCTCGCCCCAGTCGCCGGTGAACAGGTTGCCGAGGTATTTGAAGTACTGGACGAAGATCGAATCGTCGAGGTTGAACTTCGCCGTCATCATTTCGATGTAGGCGGGCGGGCAGGCGACCTGGCCGCATTTGCCGGCGAACGGGTCACCGGGCACCGCCCACACGAGGGCGTAGATGAGGAACGTCGTGCCGAAGAAGACCGGGATGAGTTGAAGTAGTCGTCGAAGGATGTACTGGGGCATGGGCGTGCCGTCCTGGGGATCGCGTGGTGGGAGCCTTCGGTCCGGCTGGTCGTGAGTGGCGTTTCGGGTTAGAACCCGAAACGGCACTCACGACCAGCGCAACCACGCGATTACTTCGCCGCGACCTCGATGGACGAGTAGTCCGCGAGACGACCGAAGTCGAGCTTCGCGACCTTGAGCCGGTTCGACTTGCCGCCGACACCCTTCTCTTCCCACACGGGGATCTGCGGCAGATCCTTCGCGATCAGGTCCTCGGCCTGCTGGTACAGCTTGATCGCGGCCGCCTTGTCGGCGGTCTGGTCCGCCTGGGTCAGCAGCGCGTCCACGGCCGGGTTGTTGTACGTGGAGTCGTTCGACGAACCGGTGCTCTTGTAGCGCGGGTTCAGGTAGTTCTCGATCGACGGGTAGTCGGCGGACCAGTCGGAGCGGCCCATACCGGTCAGCTGGCGGTTGTTGACGATGCTGCGCCACTGCCCGAAGTCGGTCGCCGGCACGAAGTCGCATTCGACGCCGAGCGCGTTCTTGATGCTGTTGCACGCCGCGACCAGCGGCTCCTTGCGGCCACCGTCGGCGTTCGACGCGATGGTCAGCTTGCCGGTGAACCCGGACTTCGCGAAGAACTCCTTGGCCTTCACCGGATCGAACTTGCAGAACTCGCCGCAGACACCGGGCCGGTAGCCCTCGATACCGCGCGACACGTAGCCGTCGGCGGGCGCGTAGGTGTCGTTCATGACGGTCTTGACGATCTGCTCGCGGTCGATGGCCAGCGAGATCGCCTTGCGCAGGTCGAGGTTGTTGTAACCCGGGACGTAGTACGGAAGGGCGAGCGCGCTGATGCCGAGCAGCTTCCCTTCGACCAGACGCTCACCGAGGTCGGTCTTGTACTTGCCGCCGGCCTTCGCCGCCGGCGGGAGCGCCTCCATGAAGTCGAGGCGGTTGCTCAGCAGATCCTGGTACGCGGTCTCCTGGCTGGTGTAGATGCGGACTTCCAGGTCCTTGAACTTGACCTTGTCCTCGCCCTGGTACTCGTCGTACCGCGTGAGCTTCATGTTCTGGTTGGGCGTGCGCGAAACGAACTTCAGCGGGCCGTTGCCGATCGGGGCCTTGGCGAACGCCTCCGGGTCGGCGAAGAACTTGTCCGGCAGCGGCGCGAAGGCGAGGTAACCGATCTTGGTGGCGAACACCGAGAACGGCCCCTTGAGGGTGACCTGGAACTCGTAGTCGTTCACGACCTTGAGCCCGGACATCTCCTTGACGGCCGGTTCCTTGGCGCTGATCTCGTCGTAGCCCTGGATCTGCTCGAAGAACGACGCGTTCTGCATGCCGTTCTTGCCGTTCGCGCTGTAGTTCCAGGCGTCGACGAAGTTCTTGGCCTTGACTTCGGTCCCGTCGTGGAACTTCCAGCCCTTTTTGATCTTGATGTCGAAGACCTTGGAATCGGTCGTGTTGATCGATTCGGCCATCAGGTTGTACGGCTCGGCGGTGTCGGATTTGTAGCCGACCAGCGCCGAGAAGACCGGCTTGAGGGCCTTGGACCCGCCGAGCTCGTTGGTGTTGGCGGGAATCAGCGAGTTCTCCGGCTCGGTGCCGTAGACCGAAACCGACGCGTTGGCGTCGGTGGCGCCGGATCCCTTGTTCTCACCGGACCCACCACCCCCACAGGCCGTCAGCAGCAGGGCCGCCGTGGCCACCACCGCCGTCGCTCCCCAGAACCCGCGTGAAGCCCGCATGTCCCCTCCAACTCTCGTCGTCGGATTGTCGGCGGGCGCTGGTCGCGCCCTACCGCCCAGAAGGTGAGACGACGCTATGGGACAGGTGAAGGCGATCACAGTGCGTTGGTGTTGCAAATGTGTGACGGTCTCCCGGACCACCCGGTTAGAGCACAACGTTGGTAGGAACGACGCTGCGCCGAATGGCCCAATCCTGGCTGGAGGTCACCACTTGATCACCTAAAGAAATGGCTTCACGTAAGAGAAAACCCGACTGTCAAGCCAAGGACAGCGCGATCCCGTCGAGGATGTCGTGCTCGGAGATCACCAGCTCGTCGGGACCACCGCGCGTGGCGAACTGCTCCGCCAGCACCTGCACGATCACCGAGCCGCCGCCGATCACGTCGACCCGGCCCGGGTGGATCACCGGGTTCGCGGCGCGGGTCGCGTGGTCGGCCGTGAGAAGCGACTGCGCGACCCGGTCGATGTCGGCGTGGGAGAGCTTCGAAAGGTGCGTGCGCTCGGAGTCGTACTCCGACAGGCCCTGCGCCACGGCGGTCAGGGTCGTGACCGTCCCGGCGACGCCGATCCACGTCTTGGCGGTGGACACGTCCACGACGTCGAAGGCCTCAGTGAGCACCTTCGCGGCCAGCTCGCGGGCTTCGGCGATCTCGGCCGCGGTCGGCGGGTCCGACTTCAGCGCGCGTTCGGTGATCCGCACACAGCCGATGTCGACCGACTTGGCCGCGATGACCTCCGCCTGGCGGCCGTCCCAGGTGCCGACCACGAGTTCGGTCGAACCGCCGCCGACGTCGACCACCACGAAGGGACCGTCGTCGGGATCCTGCTCACCGACGGCGCCGGTGAAGGAAAGGCGCGCCTCTTCGTCGCCGCTGATGACCTCGGCCTCGGTGCCGAGCACCTCGCGCGTCATCGCGAAGAACTCGTCACGGTTGCTCGCGTCACGAGTCGCGGACGTCGCGACCATGCGGACCTTCTCGACACCCTTGCGGCGCGCGGCGATCGTGTAATCGGCCAGCGCCTTGCGGGTGCGCTCGAGCGCCTCGGGCGCCAGCTTGCCGGTGGCGTCCACACCCTGGCCGAGGCGGACGATCCGCATCTCGCGGTGCAGGTCGCGCAGGTCGACCGTCCCGTCGTGGCGGGGGGTCAGCTCGGCGACGAGCAGGCGGATGGAGTTGGTCCCACAGTCGATCGCGGCAACACGAGGCATGACGCCAGCGTAGTCAATGCCGATCAGGTGGGTTTGCCGCTGGTCGACCCTTCCGAGCTCGGCGGAGGTGTACACGTCGGCGTCGCCGTGGGGCTCTGGGACGTGCTCGGCGGAGTCGAAGACGGGCTCTCTGTCGGGCAGGGCGGCAGAGAAGTCGACGAAGACGGAGTGGACGTATTCGAAGTGGTTGCAGGCTTCGACGAGGACGACGAACCCGAATTGCTCGGCGGCAGCGAACTCGACGGCGGCGGCGTCACCGAACCGGGTGGTGTCGACGGCACCGGAGGCGGCGGCACCGACACGGGCGGCGGCGCGGCACCGGCGTTCGGCGCGCCGATGGGCACCTTGCTGTCCGGCGTCGGCAGCACCCCCGTGCGGTAGGCCTCGGCCCAGATCAGCACGGTGTTCACGTAGGTGTCCGAGTTGTTGTAGCGGAACACGGCCGCGCGCAACTGATCCGGTTTCGACAGATCGAGGCCGCCGGAGCACAGGTACCGGCCCGTGCCCAGCGCCGCGTCGAAGATGTTGTTCGGATTGGATTCGCCGTCGCCGTTGCCGTCGGAGGCGTAGCGGGCCCAGGTCGACGGGATGAACTGCGTCGGGCCGACGGCGCGATCCCAGACCGTGTCGCCGTCGAACTTCCCGCCGTCGGTGTCCGGGATGGCGGCGAACGGGCCGGCGCCGTTGAGCTGCGGGCCCAGGATCGGTTCGAGGGTGTTGCCCTTCGCGTCGACGTAACCGCCGCGCGCGTGGTTGGACTCGATGCGGCCGATACTCGCGATCAGCGCCCAGTCGATATGACAGCCGGGCTGTTCGGCGATGAGGATGTCGGCGGCGTTGCGGTACGCGGCGAGCGCGGTGACCGGGATGCCGAGCGGTCCGTTGGGGAGTTCGTCCGCGGGGAGCGGGAGCGGGGTCGGCGCGTTCGGCAGGCTGCCGTCGACACCGATCTGCTGGACCAGCGGGTTCTTGGGGTCGTAGCCGCCGACGAGGGCGACGTTGTCGGTGTGGATCGTGCTCGCCGTCGCGGCCCAGCTGCCGGTACCGACGACCGCGGCACCGGCCGGGACGATGGCGAGGACACCTCCGGCCACCGCGGCGATCGTGCGGTGCCGGAGACAAAGTCTCCGGACATGACCGGAGACCGCGCCTGGCACCTGCCTCACGCGCATACCCCTGAACCCTCCCCGGCGGATCACGACTCGGTGATCCGGTAAACCCACCCCGACAAACCCACGACTGGTACACAGCCTGCCGCATGCGGTGACCGGTTTCACCCCATTGAGGACGACCAGTTGGCCGACATCGGGTGAATTAACCCACCTGGAGGAACTATCTGTACATCGGTGGCCGGTGTTACCCCTGGCAGTCGCCCGATGGCCATCCGTTCGCCTTGAGCAGCGCGAGGGTTTCGTCGCCGAACGGGTTCACGCCGGGGCCGACGGCGAGTGTGTGCGCGAGGTGGACGTGCAGGCATTTGACGCGCCCGGGCATCCCGCCCGCGCTGACCTCGTGACCGAGCGAGTCGATGGCGTCGCGTTCGGCGAGATAGCTCTCGTGGGTCCGCTGGTAGGCGGCCGCCAGCTCGGGATCCTCCGCGAGCCGGTCGGTCATCTCCTTCATCAGCCCGGACGCTTCGAGCGTGCCGACCATCGACGTCAGCTTCGGGCAGGTCAAGTAGTAGAGCGTGGGGAACGGCGTGCCGTCGTCGAGGCGGGGGCTGGTCTGCACGACCGACGGGTGGCCGCTCGGGCAGCGCGCGGCGACGGCGCGCAGCGCACGGGGTGCCCGGCCGAGCTGTTCCGCGATGATCTCGCGGTCGGCGTCGGTCACGGGCTCGAAGGAAGACTTTTCCGTGCTGTTCACACCCCTAAGGCTAAAGGGAGTGCTTCAGCCGCCCGCGACCTGATCCCACAGCTTCTCGTACCAGGAGCCCGCGGGCACCGGCTGCTGACCTTGCGACTGTCCCTGCTCGGGCGCCTTGTCCTCGGGGAGCTGCACGATGTACGGCGTCTCGCCGGGCTTCACGAAACCGAACCGCTTGCGGGCTTCGGCCTCGATCTGCGCGGGGTCGCTCAGCTCGGCCTTGCGGCCTTCCAGCTGGGTGACGCTGCGCTGCAGTTCGGACTGCAGCTGCTGCTGTTCGTTCACCTCGGACTTCTGGCTGAGGTACGTGCGCAGCGGGACGGCGATGGTGAACGCGAGCGCGCACACCACGATCGCCACCACCGCGGCCCGGCGGGTGGTGGACATGCCGAGCACCTTCGCGGCACCCGATGCCCGTTTCGCCGCCAGGCTGCGGCGCAGCCGGGTTCGGGCGCGGACCTCCGTCGTCGTCGTGCGACGGGCACGCTCCGGCCGGCGGCCCCTGCTGGAGCCGCCACCGCTCGCGCGCCCGCCGCTACGACGGGTCGTCGTCCGCGCCCTCCCCCGGTCCGCCATGGCTGATTACCCCTCCGGGCTGAACCGCGGGAACGCGAGGTCGCCGGCGTAGCGAGCCGCGTCGGCGAGGGTCTCTTCGATGCGGAGCAGCTGGTTGTACTTGGCGATCCGCTCGCCGCGCGCCGGGGCGCCGGTCTTGATCTGGCCGACACCGGTCGCGACGGCGAGGTCGGCGATGAAGGTGTCCTCGGTCTCGCCGGACCGGTGGCTCATCATCGACTTGTAGCCGTAGGAGGTGGCCAGCGAGATCGCGTCGAGGGTCTCCGACAGGGTGCCGATCTGGTTGACCTTCACCAGCAGCGCGTTGGCGGCGCGGCGGGTGATGCCCTCTTCGAGGCGGTCCGGGTTGGTGACGAACAGGTCGTCGCCGACCAGCTGGACCTTCTCGCCGATCTCGGTGGTCAGCTGGACCCAGCCGTCCCAGTCGTCCTCGCTCAGCGGGTCCTCGATGGACACGAGCGGGTAGTCGCGGACGAGCTCGCCGTAGTAGGCGGACATCTGCTCGGCGCTCTTCTTCGCGCCTTCGAAGGTGTAGGCGCCGTCGGAGAAGAACTCCGTCGCGGCGACGTCGAGCGCGAGCGCGACGTCGCGGCCCGGGGCGTACCCGGCCTTCTCGATCGCCTGAAGGATCAGGTCGAGCGCTTCGCGGTTGTTCTTCAGGCTGGGCGCGAAACCGCCTTCGTCACCGAGGCCGGTCGCCAGGCCGCGGCCCTTCAGGACCGACTTCAGCGAGTGGTAGACCTCGGTGCCCCAGCGCAGGGCCTCGCGGAACGACTCGGCGCCGATCGGCGCGATCATGAATTCCTGGATGTCGACATCGGTGTCGGCGTGCGCGCCACCGTTGAGGATGTTCAGCATCGGCACCGGCAGCACGTGCGCGTTCGGCCCGCCGAGGTAGCGGAAGAGCTCCAGCTCGGCCGACTCCGCGGCGGCCTTCGCGACGGCGAGCGAAACACCGAGGATGGCGTTCGCGCCGAGGCGGGACTTCGCCGGCGTGCCGTCGAGGTCGACCAGCTTCTGGTCGACGATGCGCTGGTCGACGGCGTCGGTGCCGACCAGGTCCGGGCCGATCTCGTCCAGGACGGCCGCGACCGCGCGCTCGACACCCTTGCCGTTGTACCGGCCGGTGTCGCCGTCACGCAGCTCGACGGCTTCGTGTTCGCCGGTGGACGCACCCGAGGGGACCGCGGCCCGCGCCAGCGTGCCGTCGTCGAGAGCCACCTCCACTTCGACCGTCGGGTTGCCTCGCGAGTCCAGAATCTCGCGAGCGCCTACCTGCTCGATGAGCGCCACGCCATGCTCCTCATGTGGGTTGTGCCTGCGGTGACCGGGCCCAGCCTAGCCGTCACCGCAGTTCACCCGTTGGAGGCACGCGCCACATCAGCCGCCGACCGGGCTATTCCTCGACTGGTTCGTCCGCCCGGACTTCCTTCCAGCCCGACGGGAGCTCGACCGTGTCGGAGAACTGCTGCCAGAAGGTCCAGCTGTTGCCGCCGATGTCGGAGACGGTGAACACGCGGGCGCCGTACGGCTGATCCTGGGGCGCGTCGATGTCGGCGTCGTCGCCCAGCGCGGCGCGGACCCGCTCGTACTGCGCGTCGGCGTCGGCGACGTAGACGATGTTCAGCTGCCCGACCGGGCCGTCGACGCCCTTGGCCTGCCAGTACTCGGGGCCGACCCCGGCCAGCTGGATCTTGGCCGGACCGGCGCACAGCGTGGCCTGGAACACCTCTCCCGAGCCGTCGGCGAAGCGCACTTCCTCGGTGAACCCGAACACTCTGACCAGCCACGCGACCGCCTCGGTGGCGTCGGCGTAGTAGAGGTACGGCGCGAGCCCGAGGTATCCGGGCTCGTTTTCGGGCCTATCCGCTTCGGTACTGCTCATGGCAGGACAGTCCACCATGACCGTTTCAGCAGTCGAGATCGGCCCTGCCCAGGCGTATCGTGGAGCGGACCATGATGGATGCCGAACCCGCCCCAGAACCCGGCCCGGACCCGTCCGGCGAGTCACGGTTCCGCGCCTTCCGACAGGCGGAGGCGCTGGTCGAAAGCCGGAGGCCGCTCGACGCGCTCAAGGCACTCGAGCCCTTGCTGGAACACGAAACCGACAAACCGAGTGTTCAGTTGCTGGCGGGCCGCGCGTACTTCCACTCCGCACAGTTGCGGCGGGCGGAGCGTGCCTTCACCCGGGTGCTGGAGCTGGATCCCACCGATCATTACGCGCGGTTCGTACTCGGACGAACCCTCCAGCGCCTCGGCCGGTTGACCGAGGCGCTCGCGCAGATGCGGATAGCGTCGGCGATGCATCCGATCCCGGAGTATCTGGAAGCGATCAGCGAGGTCAGCGCGCGGATCGCGTTGCGCGACTGACCGGGCGCCTCATTTCGACCTGGCCCGCAGATGCGCCCGTTCGCCCTGCTTGCCGAACAGCACCAGCAGCTCCACCGGTCCCGGCCCCGCACTGCCGAACCAGTGCGGCACCCGAGTGTCGAACTCGGCGGCCTCGCCGGGCCCCATCGTGAAGTCGCGATCGCCGAGCAACGCCCGCAACCGTCCACTGAGGACGTACATCCATTCGTAGCCCTCGTGGGTGCGCTGCACCGGCTCGATGTCCTCGACCGGGATCAGCAGTTTGAACGCCTGCGGCTGCCCGGGCTGCGCGGTCAGCGCCCACGCGGTGAACCGGCCGAACTTCTGTGCCTTCATCCGGACCCGCGGATCGGCGGGTTCGGGTTCGCCGACCAGTTCGTCGAGCGGGACCTGATGCGCCGCCGACAGCGTGAGCAGCAGCTCAAGCGTGGCCTTTCGTGTGCCCGATTCGAGCCGCGAGAGCGTACTGGCGGAGATCCCCGTCGCCTCCGAAAGCGCGGAGAGGGTGGTACCGCGTTCCTTGCGAAGGGCCTTGAGCTTCGGGCCGACCTCGGCGAGCCGCCGTTCGATGTCCTCCATGTCTTCAGTTTGCCAAATCGGCAATGAACTTTGCCAACTTTCGCGGAGATCCGGATGCTCGGGACCATGAGCGAAGAATTCGACGTGGTGATCATCGGTGGTGGCGTCGCGGGCCTCAGCGCGGCCTTGGTGCTGGGCAGGGCGCGGCGCAAGGTGGCCGTGATCGACGGCGGCACTCCGCGCAACGCGCCCGCCGCGCACGCACACGGTTTCCTGACCAGGGACGGCATTCCACCCAAAGAACTACTGGAGATAGGCCGTGACGAAGTCCGCGCGTACGGCGTCGAGATCATCGACGACGTCGTCCACCGGCTGCGCCACGACAAGGCGGTGGAACTGGCGAGCGGACGGGTCGTCGGCGGACGGCGGATCGTGGTGACCACCGGGCTGGCCGACGAACTGCCGGACATCCCCGGCGTCGCGGAGCGCTTCGGCGCCGACGTGCTGCACTGCCCGTACTGCCACGGCTGGGAGGTACGCGATCAGCGGTTCGGCGTGCTCGCCACGTCCGAGAATTCGGTCCACCAGGCGCTGATCGTCTGGCAGTGGAGCAAGGACTTGACCTTCTTCACGCATACCCAGCAGCTCTCGGCCGAAGACCGGGCGAAGTTGACCGGGCTGGGCGTCCGGATCGTCGACGGGAAGGTGTCCGAGCTAGCCGTCGAAAACGACCGGCTGACCGGCGTCCGGCTCGTCGACGGCGAATTCGTCGAACGCGACATCGTGTTCGTCGGCCCGAAGTTCGTCCCGCACGACCGGCTGCTCGCCCAGGTCGGCTGCGCCCGGACCGAAACGGGCTCGATCGCGGTGGACGCACAGGGCCGCACGAACGTCGACGGTGTCTGGGCGGCGGGGAACGTCGTCGATCCGATGGCGCAGCTCGTCGTCGCGGCGGGTGACGCCTACCGGATGGCGGCGGCGCTCAACTTCGATCTGGTGCTCGAAGATCAGGGCGCGACGCTGGCGTCCGCGTAGGTGTCGGCCGCGCTGAACACTTCCTGGACGTAGGGCACCGCGGGGTTGAACACCCGCATCGACTTCCACCAGCCGTCCGGGGTGGCGACGTCGTCGCCGGCGGCGCAGAGGTAGCGGGCGGTGGCGAAGGCGGCGTCGTCGAGGTCCTTCGGGTCCGGCTGCTTGCCGTCGCTCCTGGCCCGGGCGGAGTGCTTGGCCCAGATCTCGGGCGGGAGCGTGATCGGACCGGGCCTGCCCTGCGCCGTCTCGACGTGGGAGATGCCGGCGAGGGTCGCCCACGAGAGATGACAGCCCGGCTTCTGCCGCCGCAGCCACATCTCGGCCCGGCCGTAGGCGGACAGATCGGTGGCGGAGAGCCGGGTCTTCGCGGCCACGCGCTTCGCCCAGGTCTCCAATTCGGCCGCGTCGGAAACGGTGGGCCGGTCGGGCGGCGCGGCGAGCCCGGCGCGCGGCGTCGCCACCCCGGGCTGCGGCTTCTGGTCGGGGACCGCGAGCGCGGGCTGGGGCTGAGGTGCCGGAGGCGGTTCCTCGCCGGCAGGCCGGTTCACCCCGACCGTCATGATCAGCACCACGCCCGTGAGCACGAGCCCGCCCGCGAAGGCGAGCCTGGGGACGTACGGCGGCAGAGGGCGCGCTGGATGCTCCGGGGCGTCGGTGCTCTGGGCGGTTTCGGCCACCCGGACAGGTTACTGCGCCACACTTCCGGGCGATGACCCATTCGGCTTACGAAGCCAACTGACGGTAAAGCGAATCGGTAACCGGTCCTCGGCGGCCGATTCGTTATCTGAAGCACCGAGTTCACGCTGACCTGGGAATGCTTCGAAACACCCCGTCCGATCAAGGTCTCTTCATGCGTTTCGTCCAGTTCTGGACCGTGTCACTCCCCCTGGACTTTCAGGGAAGCCTTACCTAAAACCAGGAGGTTCAGTCGGCACGACCAGGGAGAACGACGTGTGGTTCGCGAGTGCGCTCATCGGCCTGCGTGAAGGCCTCGAAGCGGCCCTCGTCGTCAGCATCCTCGTCGCGTTCCTGGTCAAGACCGAACGACGGCACGCGCTGCGCTGGGTCTGGCTCGGGGTCGGCGTCGCGGTCGCGCTGTCGGTCGGGGTCGGCGCGATCCTCACCTACTCCACCGCCCAGCTGACCTTCGAACAGCAGGAGCTGCTCGGCGGCACGCTGTCGATCGTCGCGGTCGGTTTCGTGACGGCGATGATCTTCTGGATGCGCAAGGCGTCGAGGACGATCGCCGCGGAACTGCGCGGAAAGCTCGACGAAGCGCTCGACGTCGGCCCGGTCGCGGTGCTCGTCCTGTCGTTCTTCGCCGTCGGCCGCGAAGGCCTGGAGACGGCGGTGTTCTTCTATTCCACCGTGCAGACCGCGCAGGGCGGCACGACCGAACCGTTGATCGGTTTCAGCGCGGGAATCCTCGTCGCGGTCGTGCTGGCGTACCTGATCTACCGCGGCGCCGTCCGGTTCGACCTCGGCAAGTTCTTCACGATCACCGGTGTCCTGCTGGTGTTCGTCGCGGCGGGCGTCCTCGGCTACGGCCTGCACGACCTGCAGGAGGCCGCCTTCCTGCCCGGGCTGACCACGCTCGCGTTCGACGCCTCGGCCGTCCTGCCGGAGGACAGCTGGTACGGCGCGCTGCTCAAGGGGATCTTCAACTACTCGCAGCAGACGACGGTCCTGCAGGCCGTCGCGTGGGTCGCCTACGTGGCGATCGTGCTGCCGCTGTTCCTCAGGCCCAAGAAGAAGGCCACGGCACCCGCCGCGGCCGCGATCAAGGAGTGACCCTCGTGTCTCGTCGATTCCCGCTCGTCGCGCTCGCCGGCGTCGGCGCCATCGTGCTCACCGCCTGCGGTGGCGGCGAGGAAACGCCCACCGCGGCCGGCGGCCCGATCAAGGTCGAAGCCTCCGACTCGGCCTGCGCCGTCTCGGCGACCACCGCGAACGCGGGCAACGTGACCTTCGAGATCACCAACAAGGGCACCAAGGTCACCGAGTTCTATCTCTACGCCGAGGGCGACCGGATCATGGGCGAGGTCGAGAACATCGCGCCGGGGCTGAACCGGCGGCTCATCGTCGAGGTCGCCGAAGCGGGCAAGTACCAGACCGCGTGCAAACCCGGTATGACCGGCACCGGCATTCGCGGCGACTTCACCGTCACCGGCGGCGGCGCGAAGCAGAACGACCCGAACTCGCAGAAGGCGCAGGCGGTCAAGAGCTACGCGGAGTACGTCGCGAACAACACCAAGGCGCTCGACGAGGAGACCGCCAAGTTCGTCGCGCTGGTGAAGGCGGGCAAGGTCGACGAGGCGAAGGCCGCGTACGCCCGCACGCGCGTCTACTTCGAGCGGGTCGAGCCGGTGGCAGAGAAGTTCGGCGACCTCGACCCGAAGATCGACGCACGCGAGGCCGACCTCGAACCGGGCCAGAAGTTCACCGGGTTCCACCGGCTGGAAAAGGATCTCTGGGTGACCGGTCTGCAGGCCGACTCGCCGCAGATCGCCGACCAGCTCCTCGCCGACGTCAAGGAACTGGTGACCAAGTCGGCGTCGATCGAGCTGAACGCGCTCGACCTGGCCAACGGCGCGAAGGAACTGCTCGACGAGATCGCCACCGGAAAGATCACCGGCGAGGAGGAGGCGTTCTCGCACACCGACCTCTCGGACTTCCAGGGCAACCTCGACGGTTCGAAGGCCGCGATCGTCTCGCTGCGTCCGCTGCTGCAGGCGAAGGACCCGGCCTTGGTGTCCACTTTGGACAAGGAGTTCGGCAACGTGCAGGCACTGCTGGACAAGCAGCGTGAAGGCGACGGCTTCAAGCTGTACACCACGCTGAGCCAGGACCAGGTCAAGGAATTCGCGTCGGCGGTGGACGCGCTGAGCGAACCGCTGAGCAAGGTCGCCGAGGTCGCGGCGCAATGACCGGCGCGGAGCACACCCCGGTCACCCGCCGGAAGCTGTTCGGCATGGCGGGCGCGGGCGCCGCCCTGGTCGGGACCGGGGCGGCGGCGGGCTTCGGCGCGAACCAGCTCCTCGGCGGGGACAGCCCGGCGCAGGCGGCGCAGAGCGTCGTCGAGTTCCACGGCGAGCACCAGGCCGGGATCGTGACTCCCGTGCAGGAGAACCTGCATTTCGTCGCGCTGGACGTGACGACGAAGGATCGGGAAAAACTGGTCAAGCTGCTGCGCACGTGGACGGACGCGGCGCGGCGGATGACCGCGGGCCAGGAGGTCGGGACGGGAGGCGCCGTCGGTGGCGCCCCCGCCGCCCCGCCGAGCGACACCGGCGAGGCACTCGATCTGGCGGCGTCCTCGCTGACGCTGACGATCGGTTTCGGCCCGTCGCTGTTCGACGACCGGTTCGGGCTCGCCTCGAAGAGGCCCGCCGCGCTGATCGATCTCCCCCTGTTCCCCCAGGACAAACTCGACCCCGCGCGTAGCGGCGGCGACATCTGCGTCCAGGCTTGCGCGGACGATCCGCAGGTGGCGGTGCACGCCATCCGGAACCTGGTGCGGCTGGGTTTCGGCGTCACGGCGGTGCGCTGGTCGCAGCTCGGGTTCGGCCGCAGCTCATCGACGTCGCGGGCGCAGTCCACGCCGCGGAATCTCTTCGGGTTCAAGGACGGGACGCGCAACATCAAGGCCGAGGAGACCGACGTCCTGCGCGATCAGGTGTGGGCGACGGCCGAAGACGGGCAGCCGTGGATGGCGGGCGGGTCGTACCTCGTGGCCAGGCGGATCCGGATGCACATCGAGACCTGGGACCGGGAATCGCTGAAGGGGCAGGAAGGGATCGTCGGCCGGTCGAAGGGCTCGGGCGCGCCGCTGGGCCAGGCCGCCGAATTCGACACCCCCGATTTCCAGGTCGGCGGCGCCGGCGGCGAGAAGCTGATCCCGGAGGACTCCCACGTCCGGCTGGCCTCGCACGAAAACCTGAACGGGGCACGGATCCTGCGGCGCGGCTACAACTTCGTCGATGGCTCCGACGGTGTCGGGCACCTCGAAGCCGGGCTGTTCTTCCTCGCCTTCAACAGGGACACGCGCAAGCAGTTCGTGCCGATGCAGCAGGCGCTGTCGTCGAAGGACGCGATGATGGAGTACCTGCAGCACACCGGATCCGCTCATTTCGCCGTGCCACCGGGCGTGCGCGAAGGCGGTTTCTGGGGCGAGGGCCTGTTCTCTTGACCTCCAGTTAAGTGGAGGTCGCACACTGGGCTCATGTTCAGTGAAGCGGAACTCGACTACCTCGCCGCCCAAGGTCTCGGACGGCTCGCGACGGCGCAGCCGGACGGCACACTGCAGGTCAGCCCCGTCGGCTACGCCTACAACACCGAGACCAAGACGATCGACATCACCGGCTACGAACTGGCGAAGAGCAAGAAGTTCCGGAACGTGGCCGCGAACGGGCAGGCCGCGTTCGTGGTGGACGACATGCCTTCACAGGACCCGCCTCGGATCCGCTGCCTCGAGATCCGCGGCCGGGCCGAGGCGCTCACCGGCGCCCGCACGGCCGACGGGCATTTCGACGGCGCGGTGATCCGGATCCACCCGTCGCGGATCATCAGCCTCGGTGTCGACGACCCGGACCACGATCCGCTCGATCTCGTTCCGCACAACCGGAACGTCTGAGCCCCGCGGATGTCATGAAAGGGCCGTTCCTGACGAAAAACGTCAGGAACGGCCCTTTCATGACATTTCAGCGGCGGTTGCCGAAGACCGCGTAAATCCCGAGGCCCGCCGCGGCCAGCACCACGGCCGTCCACGTGGCTTCCGCGACACCGGCCGGCTGGAAGAGCCAGGTGATCACCAGTTGCGCACTCTCCGTACTCGACGTGGTGGCCCAGACCAGGAACGCGACCGCGAAGCCGAGCAGCGGCAACGTCCACCCGAAGGCCCCGCCGAACAGCACCGCGGCGATCCCGGCGAGACCGAGCAGCCCGCCCGCGTTCCGCACGATGATCTCCACCGGGACCCGCCCCGTCTCCCACAGCCGCGGCAGCAGCGCGGCACCGGCGCCGAGGCCGCCGATCAGCAGGAGATGCAGGACGCGGCGGGGCGCCCAGCGGATCGCGGCGGTCCGGTCGAGGTCGGCGTCCTGCCCGCTGAGGCCGATGGCGGTCACCGCGATCGCCACCAGGAGCGCCAGGGAGACCGGGACCTCCGTCCAATGATCCCGCGCGAGGATCCAGATCACGGCCATGCTCACCGCCAGCCCCGCGAAGGACGCGGGCAAGGCGCGGGAGCGGGCGTACAGCACCGCCCATCTCATCGCGCACCGCCGAGCAGGATGCCGAGCTGGTCACCTTCGCAGGTCAGGCCCGCCCGCCGCTGCGCGATGATCCGCTCTCGCTGCACATCGGGCGGAAGGGCACGGAAGACCTCCCACTTCCGCACGACCTCGTTCTTCGTGTCGTCGCTCAGCCAGGAAGCCCCGGTCACCTTCCATTCGCCGAGGAACCAGCTCGCCGAGATGGACCGCGCGGCGAGTTCGTCCAAAAAGGACTTGTTGACACCGCGCGGGCTGTAGCAGGTCGGCGTCCCGGAGCCGGCGACCAGTGTCCGCGTCATGTCGTCCGAATTCAGAACCGAACGGATGGACCAGTCCACCAGGTCCACGTAGACGGTGTCAGCGGCACGCGGCGGCACCTCGTCGTAGCCCAGCCGCCGGTCCAGTACTGCGACCTTCACCGGCGCGTCCGGCAAGGTTCCCAGCAGCCGCAACGCTTCCCTGCCCGGACCGGCGAGGCGAGGCAGCTCGGCTTCGAGCATGCGGGGGACGCAGACCGGGCCGTCGCAGACCATCTCCGTCGCGGCCGGGTCGGACACCTCGGCTTCGGCCGTGTTGCCGGGAAGAACGGGCAAGGCGATCACGACCGCCGCCAGCGCCGGCACGACGGCGAGCCACTTCGCCCGCTTGGAGCGGGCTGCCAGCAGGAGGAATCCGGTCACGGCCAGTCCGGCGAGCCAGACCCCCTGCCCGAGATCCATCCAGCCCGCTGTGGTCTTGAACGGATCCCTGACGACGTCCATCGCGGGAGACAGCAAGGAGACGCGGAACGGCACGATCCCGGCCAGCACGCTGCCCTCCGCCCCGGCGAACTGGAACAAGAGCACGGCCACGAAGGCGGCGACGGCCACCGCGGGCGCGGTCAGCGGATGCGGCAGCAACCGGCCGATCCCGAGCCCGAACCAGGCGCCCGCGAGCATCGCGAGCACCCCGACCACGACGATCGGCAGCCAGCCGAAGGTGAAGAACCCGCCATTGAAAGCGGCTTGAACACCACCCACGGCGAAGATCAGCAGGAAGCCCAACGCCAGGAGGCCGCCCAGCGCGCCGGCGAGTTTCGCGGCCCGCTGCCAACCGGGACGCGGCATGGTGGTCATGAGTTCGACCGTGCCGGACCGGCTGTCGCGCATACCTTGGATGACCCCGGCGCCGATCGCGATCGGCCACAGGAACACCAGCAGGAACCGGCTCCACTCCGCGGCGTGCGTCCAGTGCTCGTCCCAGGCGAGCGGCGGCTTCGTCCACGGACCGCTGAACGAATAGAGGAAACCGAACGCGACGACGAGGATCGCGAGCGTGGCCCAAGGGGCGATGGAACGGCGGGCTTCGGTCCGCAGGACGCAAGTGTTCACCAGTTCCCCTTCCCCGGCTCGTGCCCCAGCAGCGCCGAGTAGCCGCGCTCGATCGGGCTGTCGCCGACGTGCTCCTCGCTCCCGGCGGCGGCCAGTTCGTCCGGCGTGCCCTGGAAGACCAGCTTCCCGTTTTCGAACAGGACGACGTCGGTGCACGCCGTCGCGACGTCCTCGACGAGATGCGTCGAGACGACGACGCAGGCGTCCCGGCCCAGTTCCTGCATGAGCTCCCGGAAGCGCACGCGTTGCGCCGGATCGAGTCCGGCGGTCGGCTCGTCCAGCAGGAGGATGTCCGGATCGTTGACGATCGCCTGCGCGATCCCGACCCGGCGCACCATGCCACCGGACAGTGTCTTCATCCGGTCGTCGGCGCGATCGGCGAGGCCGACGCGTTCGATCGACCGCTGCACCGCCGCCGGAATGTCCTCTTTGGACATTTCCTTGAGCCAAGCGATGTACTCGACGAACTCGCGAACGGTGAATCGCTTGTAGAAACCGAAATTCTGCGGCAGATAGCCGATACGGCGGCGCAGGCGGCGCTGATCGGTGAACCCCCCGACGGATTCACCGAGCAGCGTCAGCCCTCCCTCCGCCGGCCGGAGCACCGTCGCCAGTGCCCGGATCAGCGTGGTCTTCCCGGCCCCGTTCGGGCCGAGCAGACCGTGCACCCCCGTGCCCAGGTCCAGGTCGAGCCCGTTCACGGCGAACTTGCGTTTGCCGACCCGGACCTTCAATCCCTCGGCCTTGATCTGCCACGCGTAGGTCGTCGGCGCGACCTCCGCGGCCCCGACAGCACGCATCAGTTTCTCCCCTTCGTTCACCGTTCGGATCCGGTGAGCAGGCCGAAGACGCTCCGCCGGAGCACCACCACGACCGCGGTCACCGCGAAGATCGCGCCCCACACCGGGAGCAGCCGGGGTTCGAGCGCGGTGGCACGCCCTTGCGAAGCCACCGCGGGCGCCAAGATCACCGCCACCCAGACCCCGGCGAGGACATAGGCCGCCCGCACCACGCCGATCAGCCCGCCGAGTGCGAGCGTCCCGGTGGTGAAGGCCAGGCTCGGCAGGAGCCCGAGCCCGAATCCTCCGCCGCCGATCCAGCTCGAAAGGGCCTGGATCGGCAAGACGACGGCGAGGACCGCCGTCGTCCGGCGGAGCAGCAGGTAGAGCCCGGCCCTCGGCGTCGAAGTGACGAGTTCGTACGCGGGGTCGAGCCCCTTCGCCCACGACACCGCCACCCCGAGCACCGGCAGGACCGGCGAGAACAGCTGGACGAACGAGTAGCCCTTGCTCCCGGTGAACCCGACCCCGTCCAGCAGGACACCGATCGCCGGGATCAGGAGGATCATCGCCAGCCACGGCAGCATCACCGGCGTCACCCAGGTGTGCAGCCGTCCGGCCCACCGCCTCGGCATCGGGCTCGGCCCCGCTTCGGCGAGTTTCGGCCCCAGCCCGGCCCAGACGTCGTCCACCAGCGCAGACACCGACGGCAGACTGATCGCGGACAACCGACCCCGGCATTCCGCGCACGATTCGAGATGGGCTTCGACCGCCCAGACCTCGTCACCGGCCAAGCCGTCGTCACCGAGGACGTAACCCGCGAGGAGCTGTTCGGACACGTGTTCCTTGTTCACGACAGCGCCTCCCGCATCGCGATCCGAGCCCGCCTGGCGCGGGTTTTGACGGTTCCTTCCGGCACGCCGAGCAGCACCGCGGTCTCGCGGACGGTCAGCCCGTCGAGCACCATGGCCTGCAGGACCTGTCGGAGTTCGGGAGCGAGCCGTCGCAGTGCGTCACCGACGTGGTCACCGACCGCACCGGCCAGCGCCTCGTCTTCGGCCGCGGGTGCAACGGCCGCTTCCGCGACCGGCAACGGCTGCGCGAATTTCGCCCGTCGGCGGAAGGCGTCGACCAGCCGCCTCGCGGCGATCGTCCACAGCCAGCCGACGGCACTTCCGCCGACGGCCGCACCGGCGAACGCACCGGCCGCGCGCCAGACCGCGAGGTAGGTCTCCTGCATCACCTCGGCGACGATCTGCTCGTCGGCGCAGCGACGGCGCAGGCGCACGGCCAGCCACGGCGACGTGCGGCGGTAGAGCTCCTCGAACGCCGCACGGTCGCCTTTGGCGGTGCGGCGGACGAGCTGCTCTTCGTCCGGTTCCGTTCCCTTCACATCCGGCAAGACGCCGAGATCACCGAACCGGTTCTCACCCGATTGTGTTCCGCATCACAGCGGCCGGACGGCTTCGGCGGCCTTCTCGTCGAAAGCGGAACGTGAAGCGAGGATCTGGTCGACGTTTTCGACGGCCCATTCGGCGACGGCGTTCGTCAGCCTGCCGACGTCGACGCCGAGCGGCGTGAGCCCGTACTCCACCCGCGGCGGAACGGTGGGATAGACGTCGCGCCGGATGAGCCCGTCCCGCTCCAGCGAGCGGAGCGTCTGGGTCAGCATCTTCTGCGTGATCCCGTCGAGCAATCGGCGAAGTTCGCTGAACCGCATCGGCCGCTCGTAGCGCCGGATCGCGCCGAGGACGTAGAGCGCCCATTTGTTCGCGAGCACTTCGATGACCGTCCTGGACGGGCAGTCACGGCCGTGCACGGCCACCCATTCCTCGAACAACCGCCGCTCGTCGAAGGTACCCATGAGGTACCTAGATATCAGTGGAGTGCCTACTTCACAACAGGTACCGACCACGAAATGCTCGTTCCATGCGGAAGATCCAGCAAATCTCCTTCGGCGGACCCGACGTCCTCGAACTCACCGAATCCGAAAAGCCCGTTCCGGGAGCGGGCCAGGTCCTGGTGCGCGTCCACGCGGCCGGGGTCAATCCGGCCGATTGGAAGATCCGGAACGGGCTGGTCGTCGGCGAACTACCGCTGACCGTCGGCCTCGATTTCTCGGGTGTGGTCGATTCGGCCGGGACACGGTTCCAGCCCGGGGACGAGGTCTACGGCGTCACGTTCCCGCCGGACGGCTCGTACGCCGAGTACGTCGCGGTCAGCGAAGACGCGCTCGCACCGAAACCGAAAAGTCTGAATCACGTCGAGGCTGCCGCGCTCCCCATCGCGGCGCTGACCGCGTGGCAGCCGTTCACCAAGGTGTTCCCGGTCCGACCGGGGCACCGGGTGCTCGTCCACGCCGCGGCGGGCGGGGTCGGACACCTCGCCGTCCAGATCGCGAAGGCCCGCGGCGCGTACGTCATCGGAACCGCCAGGGCGGCGAACCACGCGTTCCTGCGCGACCTCGGCGCCGACGAACTCATCGACCACACAGCCGACGATTTTGCGAAATCGCAGGTCGTGGACGTCGTACTGGACCCGATCTCCGGGGATTACGGTCCCCGGTCGCTCGACGTACTCGAACCGGGCGGTTCGCTGATCGACATCGTCGGGCACGGCCCGGACCGGACGGAGGTCCGGCGGAAAGCCGCGGAACTCGGGGTCCGTTTCGACGAGTTCTACGTCTCCCCGTCCGGAACCGATCTGGCCGAAATCGCCACTTTGGCCGACGCCGGTTCACTACGGGTCTCGATCGCCGAGGTCCTCCCGCTCGAACAGGCGGCGAAGGCACACGAACTGAGCGAGTCCGGACGCGTCCGGGGCAAACTCGTGCTGACGATCTAGCTCGGCCAGAACTTGCGCCAGCCGTCGGCCTCCAGCGTCGTCGGCTCCAGACCGGCGTCCCGGGCAGCCTGTTCGGCGTCCCGGATGTCGCGTGCGAAGCGCTTCGCGACGGCGCGGAGCTCACCTTCGGGATCGATCCCCGCCCGGCGCGCGGTCGCGGCCACCCGGAACAGCTGGGCCGCCGCCTCGGTGCCGTCGGGGAACAGGTCGAGCGGGATCCCGGCCCGGCCGCTGCGCTGGCCGAGCTTCCCGGCGAGCGCCACGGCGGGCTGCCCGAGCGCGACGCCGTCCACAATGGACTGACGGCTCTTCTCAGCCTGCTTCAGTTCTTCCCATTTCAGGTTCTGATCGCTGACGGTCTCGACCCGAGGAGCGTCACTGAATATGTGCGGATGACGTCCGACCAGTTTCGCGACCAGTCCGGACGCGACCTCGTCGATCCCGAACGGATCGGCCGCGTCCTCGACGGCGACGCGCGCGTGGAAGAGCACCTGGAGCAGGACGTCGCCGAGTTCCTCGCGCAAGGCGGCCCTGTCGCCCTCCTCGATCGCGTCGAGCAGCTCGTAGGTCTCCTCGACCAGGTACTGGCGCAGCGATTCGTGGGTCTGGACGGCGTCCCACGGACATCCGCCCGGCGAACGCAGGCGGTCCATCACCTCGGCGGCTTCGACCAGCGGCGGAACGGGCGCCTCGATCACCCGCGCGCCCGCCCTGATCAGCGCCGCGGCCTTGGCTTCCCGGCGCGAACCCGCGATGAGTACGAGGTCGCGCGCCTGCGTATCACCGAGCGCGGGCACCCCGAAAACGTCGGGATCGACATCGGAAGCCGCGTACACCGCGGCGCCGCTTCGCAGGATCGGGAGTGCCGCGGCGGGCAGTGTCGCCCCGCGGGCGATCACGACGACGGCAGCGGTCACGGGTTTTGCGGCGCGGCACCGTGCACAGGCAGCACGATGCCCTTCTTCGAAGCTTCGTTGGGCGCGAGGTCCATGCCGACAACATCCCACACGCCGTAGCGCGGGTTCACCTTGAGGTCGACCTGGTCGAGGTACGGCTGGAGGAGCCGGATACCCACTCCGGCCAGCTGCTGAGCGCTCGGCTGCGCGGCCTGATCCGACGCGACGGGCTTGTCGGCGGCCCGCTCGCGCACCACGACGACGACCCAAAGCGGCTGCTGCGGTGTCGGCTGGAAGGCGGCGACGGTGTTGGGTTCGAGACCGAACAGGACGGTGGCCGCGGTCGCGGGCGACTGCATCGCCGGCAGCTTCTGGCCGGTGCCCGCCTGCGTGTCGGCGGTCTGCTGGTCCTGCGCGATCAGCTCGGCGGCCGCGTTCGGCGACGCGGCGAACTTCTTGGCCTTCTCGATCGCCTGCTCACGCAGCTTGTCCGCGTCGGCACCGGTGGCGTCGGTCGAGGAGACCGAGCTGAAATCGAACGTGACGGTGAGCTTGTCGAGGTACTTCATCGCGAGCTGGGTCTGCAGCGCCGCGTCGACCAGGGCGTCGCGGTGGTCCCGCACCCGCGCCACGAGCTGCTGGACGCTCAGCGCGGGATCGTTCTGCGGGTTGGCCTCCATCGGCTTGGCCAGCGGGTCGTTCTGCAGCGCGTTCACGACGAGGGACTCGTCGACCCGGACGCCTTCCCGCTGAGCGGCACGCTCGGTGAGGTCGTGCAGGATCTCCTGCCGGACGATCTCGCGGCCGACGAGGTCGAGCTTGTGCTCGCTGGCGAGCTGCTGCCCGTACGGGTGCTCACGGACGGCCTTGTCGATCAGCTGCTGCACACGATCCACCGAAACGGTCTTGCCGTCGATGATCACCGCGGCACCGACCTGCCCGGGACCGGCGCTGCATCCGGCGAGAAGGAGAGAACCGGCAAGAACCCCGACCAGCGCGCGACGGCGCCCCATGATCCGCATCACAGGGCCTACCCTCTCATACCGGCCCCGGCGAGAGAACCAGGTCATAAGTCGCGATTCGAGCTCGGCTCACGCGACGGGCGCCGGCGACTTCATCAGATTCGTCAGCAGCTTCGCGCACCAGTCCAGCAATTCCTCGTCGCGCAGCGCCGGGGCACCCATACGACCACCGGCCGGGCCCTCCGTCGGCTTCGGCACGGAGACCGTGTTCGTCACCGCCTTGTAGAGAGCCTTGGGGTACAAGCGCTTCAGCCGCACCATCTGCGAATCCGCCAGCGGCAGCGGCGCGAACCGGATCGACGTGCCCTGGACGGCGACCTCGGTGACGCCCGCCGCACGGCAGGTGTGCCGGAACGCGGCGACCGCGAGCAGCCTCCGCACCGGGGCGGGCGGCTGACCGTAGCGGTCGATCAGTTCCTCGCGCACGGCGTCGAGCCCGGCCTGGTCGGGAGCCGCCGCGATCTTGCGGTACGCCTCCAGCCGCAGCCGCTCGCCCGGCACGTAGTCGTGCGGGATGTGCGCGTCCACCGGGAGATCGACGCGGACTTCGGCGAGCTCCTCCTCTTCGGAGGTTTCCGCGCCCGCGTGCCGACGGAACGCGTCGACCGCTTCGCCGACGAGCCGCACGTACAGATCGAAACCGACTCCCGCGATGTGCCCGGACTGTTCCGCGCCGAGGATGTTGCCCGCGCCGCGGATCTCCAGGTCCTTCATCGCGACGGCCATACCGGCGCCCAGCTCGGTGTTCTGCGCGATGGTCGCGAGCCGGTCGTGCGCCGTCTCGGTGAGCGGCGCCTCCGGCGGGTACAGGAAGTACGCGTACCCGCGCTCACGCCCACGCCCGACCCGGCCGCGCAACTGATGCAGCTGCGCGAGCCCCAGCAGGTCACCGCGTTCCACCAGCAGTGTGTTGGCGTTCGAGATGTCCAACCCGGTCTCGACGATCGTGGTGCAGACGAGCACGTCGTACTCGTTCTCCCAGAAACCCTGGATGATCTTCTCGAGTTTCTCCTCGTTCATCTGCCCGTGCGCGGTGACGACGCGCGCCTCCGGCACCAGCTCGCGAATGCGCTTCGCTGCCTTCTCGATCGAGGAAACCCTGTTGTGCACGTAAAAGACCTGGCCGTCACGCAGCAACTCGCGCCGGATCGCGGCGCCGACCTGTTTGTCGTCGTACGCGCCGACGTAGGTCAGGATCGGGTGCCTGTCCTCGGGCGGGGTCAGGATCGTGGACATCTCGCGGATGCCGGCGAGCGACATCTCCAGCGTCCGCGGGATCGGCGTCGCCGACATGGTCAGCACGTCGACGTGCGTCCGCAGCGCCTTGATGTGCTCCTTGTGCTCGACGCCGAACCGCTGCTCCTCGTCGACGATCACCAGGCCGAGATCCTTGTACCGGATCCCGGTCTGCAGCAGGCGGTGCGTGCCGATCACGATGTCGACGTCGCCCGAAGCGAGCTGTTCGAGGATGGCGTCCGACTCCGGCTTCGAAGTGAACCGCGAGAGCCCCTTGATCTTCACCGGGAACGAACTCATCCGTTCGGTGAAGGTGTTGAGGTGCTGCTGCGCGAGCAGCGTCGTCGGCACCAGCACCGCGACCTGCTTGCCGTCCTGCACCGCCTTGAACGCCGCGCGCACCGCGATCTCTGTCTTGCCGTAGCCCACGTCGCCGCAGATGACGCGGTCCATCGGGACGCCGCGTTCCATATCCGACTTGACCTCGTCGATCGCGGCGAGCTGGTCGTTGGTCTCGGTGAACGGGAAGGCGTCCTCGAGTTCGCCCTGCCACGGGGTGTCCGGCGCGAACGCGTGCCCCGGCGCGGCCTGCCGCGCGGCGTAGAGCTGCACGAGTTCGGCGGCGATCTCCTTGACCGCCTTCTTCGCTTTGGCCTTGGTGTTCTTCCAGTCCGACCCGCCGAGTTTGTTCAGCGTGGGCAGCTCACCGCCGACATAGCGGGAGACCTCGTCGAGCTGGTCGGTCGGGACGAACAGCCGGTCCCCGGGATGCCCGCGTTTGGAGGAGGCGTACTCCAGCAGCAGGTACTCGCGGGTCGCGCCCGCGACGGTGCGCTGCACCATTTCGACGAACCGGCCGATGCCGTGCTGATCGTGCACGACGTAGTCGCCCGCCTTGAGGGCGAGCGGGTCGACGGCGTTGCGGCGCCGCGACGGCATCTTGGTGCTGAAGTCCTTTGTGGACGTTCCGGCGCCCGAGCCGCGGCCGGTGAGGTCCGATTCGGACAGCACCACGAGGGCGCGCTCCGGCGAGACGAAACCGTCCGACAGACCGCCGCACGTCACCGTCACGACGCCCGGCGTCAGCGGACCGGTGATGCCTTCGGCGAGCGACGCGGGGACATCTCCCGCCGACAGCTGCTCGACGGCGCGAGCAGCGGTGCCGTGCCCGGCGACGACGAGCACGGCCGTCCCGCCCGCCGCCGTGTGGGCGCGCAGATCGGTCGTCGCGCGCTCGACCTCGCCGCGATAGTTCGGCGCGGCCTCGATCGAGACGCGGTAGACGTCGGGATCGTCGCTGGCCAGCTGCGTCAGCGTCCACCAAGGGCGCTTCGTCTCCTGAGCGTGCTTCGCGATCTCCGCGAGGTCCCGGTACGCGGACGCGCCGAGGTCGATCGGCGCCTGACCGCCCGCGGCGGCCGTGGTCCAAGACGCTTCGAGGAACTCCTGCCCCGTGCGGACCAGGTCGGCCGCGCGGGCGCGGATCTTCTCCGGATCGGCCAGCAGCACGTGCGTGCCCTGGGGCATCGCGTCGGTCAGCAGGTCCAGCTCGCCCTCGCACAGCACGGGGATGAGCGCTTCCATGCCCTCGACGGGGATTCCGCCGGAGAGTTTGGTGAGCATCTCGGTGAGCTGCGCGTCCGCCTCGTACGTCGTCGCGAGCTCGGCGGCCTTCGCGCGGACCGGCTCGGTGAGCAGCAGCTCACGGCACGGCGGCGCGCTGACGTGCTGGATCTCCCCCGGCAGCGACCGCTGGTCGGACACCGCGAACGCGCGGATCTCGCTGACCTCGTCGCCCCAGAACTCGACCCGCACCGGATGCTGCGCCGTCGGCCCGAACAGGTCGAGGATGCCGCCGCGCACGGCGAACTCGCCGCGCTTCTCGACCATGTCCACCCGCGTGTACGCGAGCTCGACCAGCCGATCCAGCAGCCCTTCGAAACTCTGCTCCTCGCCGACGACCAGGTCGATCGGCGCGAGCGAACCGAGCCCGGGCGCCATCGGCTGGATCAGGCTGCGGACGGTCGCGACGACGACGCGCAGACCGTCCGAGCCCGTCTTGAGCCGGTGCAGCACCTCCAGCCGCCGCCCGACGGTGTCCGCCCGCGGGGACAGCCGCTCGTGCGGCAGCGTCTCCCAGGACGGGAAGTCGACGACGGCGCCTTCGCCGAGGAACGACTTCAGGGAAGCGGTCAATTCGTCCGCCTCGCGGCCGGTGGCGGTCACCGCGAGCACGGGGCGGCCGGCGCCCTCGTCCGCGGCGAGGGCACCGGCGACCAGCTGGCGGGTGGCGATCGCGCCCTGGAGTTCGAGCACCGGGGCACCGGCCCGCTCCACGACCCCGCGAAGGGCCGGATCGGGAAGGATGGAATGAAGGAGTCCGGACAATGGAGCGTTTGTCACCGTCCCAGCCTACGTGGGGGCACCGACAGTCCGCCGCGCGATTACCGGGGCAGGGCGTCGAAGACCTTCGGGAGCTGCTCGTCGAACTCGGCCGGTTCCTGCGTCGCGACGCGGATCAGCAGGTGTTCGGCACCCGCGTCCTGGTACTCGCGCAACCGGTCGGCGACCTGCTCCGGGCTGCCCGCGACCAGCATTTGGATCTTCTCGACGAAGTCCAGCGGGACGCCGTAGTTCCGCTGTGCGTAGTCCTCCAGCCGCTCGCGTGCCCTGATCGGGTCATCCTCGATGAGCACTGTCGCGAACAGCGCCGGCGTCACGGGGCGTACGGCCGTTTCGCGGATCTTCGCGAGGCCGTCGGTGTAGTCCGCGACGTCGGGCGGATACGGCAACCAGCCGTCGTAGAGCTGTCCCGCACGCTTCAGCGCGCCCGGGGTGAAGGCGGCCAGCCACACCGGCGGGCCACCGGGACGGTGCGGTTCCGGGTACTCCGGCAGGGCGTCGTAGTGCAGCACCTCGCCGTGGAACGGGCCGCTCTTCCCGCTCCACACGTGCCGCCACAACGCGACGATGTCGTCGAGGCGGGCGCGGCGGCGTTCCCACGGGACCCGGGTGAAGGCGAATTCGGGTTCGCTGCGACCCGCGAATCCGGCACCGACGCCGAGCGTGACGCGGCCCTGGCTGAGCAGGTCGAGCGAGAGGATCGCGTTCGCGGAAAGGAGCGGATCCCGCAACGCCGGCAGCAGCGCGGCGGTGCCGAGGGTGACCCGCTCGGTTCTGGCGGCGAACGCGCCGAGCAACGTCAAGGAATCGATGGGCGCCTTCGCGAGCGTGTCCCCGACCCAGACCGAATCGAAGCCGAGGCGTTCGGCTTCGACCGCGACGGCGACCATTTCCGGCGCGGTGCGCCCGGCGTCGAGGGTGGACCGATAACTGGGGACGACCAGACCGAATTTCATGCCGGAAGCATCTCCGCGGCGGGGAATCGTCTCAATTCCTTCGAGGGAATGGCGACGCCGACGACGTCTCGGCCAAGATGACGCCATGGTTTCCGGATTCGGCCCCGCGCTCCGGGGCTGGCGCGAACGACGGCGGCTTTCCCAGCTGGAGCTGGCGATCCGGGCCGGGACCACGCAACGGCACGTGAGTTTCCTGGAAGGCGGCCGGTCGATCCCCGGCCGCGGCCTGGTGCTGCGGGTCGCCGAATCGCTCGAACTGCCCCTGCGTGAACGCAACGGCCTGCTGCTCGCCGCCGGGTTCGCCCCCGGTTTCCCCGAAACCGAATTGGACGATCCGAGCCTGCGGCCGGTCCTCGACGGTATGCGGCGGCTGCTCGACGGGCACCGCCCGTATCCGGCCATCGTGGTCGACCGCTACGGCGTGCTCGTCGCCCGCAACGACGCGCTCGACCTGCTGTTCGAGGACGTGGCGCCGGAACTGCTGGAGGAACCGGTCAACACCTTGCGGCTCGCGCTGCACCCGAAGGGGATGGCGCCGAGGGTGCGCAACCTCGCGGACTGGGCCCGGCACATCCTGGAACGGTTGACGCAGGAGATCGCCCACGCGCCCGACGAACGGCTCATCGCGCTGCTGGCCGAACTCGAAGGTTACGTTCCGGCTCCTGGTCCGCCCGGGCCCGATCACCTCGGCTTCGCCGTGCCGATGCGCCTCTCCACTTCCGCGGGTGAACTGCGGCTGATCACGGCCATCACGACGTTCGCGACCGCGGCCGATGTCACGGTTTCGGAATTGAAACTGGAGACGTTCCTCCCCGCCGACGCCGAGACGGCGGCGATCCTCACCCGCTGACCCAAGCGCCCGCGTGGCCCAGGAACAGCTCCGCGCACGCCCACAGCACGGCCGCGCAGACACTCCCGGGCACGAACCGCCGGTACGGCATCTCGGCGGCTCCCGCGATACGCGGCACCACGGTCCGCACCCCGGCCAGGCAACGGCCGGCGATCACGGCCGGGACGCCGTACCGGGTGACGGCCCGCTCCACGCGCTCCCACCGATCCCGGCCGAACCGCCGCCCGAACCGCGTGGTCCGCAGCCGCGGGCCCAGCCGCCGCCCCTCCAGGAAAGCGATCTGGTCACCCGCCACGGCTGCACCGATCGCGACCGTCAACGCCAGCGGCAGGTCGAGCGTGCCGCGCCCGGCGAGGAATCCCATCAACAACAGACTGGACAACGTCGGCAGCACGATTCCCGGCAGCAGCGCGGTCTCCAGGAAGATCAGGGCACCGCAGACGAGGTAGACGAGCGCGGGCGGCGACTCAAGAAGCGGCCGCAGCAGGCTGTCCACGACGCCTCCCCGCTTTCTGTGGCAGCGCCGCGCGGTGCACGAAGGCGGGCGGCAGGTTCGGCCAGACCAGCGGGGTCCGGCCGGTCACCGCGAACCGGTCCCGCAGCGCCACGGCGAACCGGCGGGCGGGTGTCGTCCAGGCCGCGTGCGCGTAGGCGAACGTCGTGAACCGTCCGTGCGGGGCGAGGATCTCCGTCACCTGGTCGAGGATCCGAAGCTGCCGTTCACCGGGCATGACCGTCCACGGCAGTCCGGAGACCACGACGTCGGCGGCCTCGTCCACATACGAAATCAGGTTTTCGGCGGACCCCTCGACGACCTCGACGTCCCCGTGCCGGGACCGCAGTTCCCGCGCCAGCCGCGGATTGATCTCGACCGCGATCAGCCGCGCGCCCGGTGGCAGGCGACGGACGACGGCGCCGGTGAACACACCGGTCCCGGGGCCGAGTTCGACGACGAGCCTGGCGCTTTCCAGGCCGAGGCCCGCGGTCATGGCCTCCGCGAGTTTCGGGGAGCTGGCCGCGACGGCCCCGGTCAGGACGGGATGGCGGAGGAATTCCCTGGTGATCGACATGTTCCCGACGCTAGGAACGGGTTTCGTGGCTCCGCGTCGGCTTCGCCGGCCGATTCCGTCCTCCCGTGGGAGGACCCCGGGAGTACCCCAGGACGACGCGCTCCCGTGCCGGGCGGGGTTACGTTCGAACGGTGCAAAGGCTGCTCGACCGGCTCCGCGCCCACCCGTGGGTGACCGACCTTCCCCTGTACGCGTGGTTCGTCTTCCTCGCGCCGACAGGATCGTCGTCGGCCCCCAAGGCCGTCCTGCTGGTGCCGTACCTCTTCCTCGTGCCGCTGCTCTGGCGGCGGCGCCACCCCGAGATCGTCGCGGTGCTGATCGTCGCCGGGGTGACCGCGCAGTACACGACGGAGCTCTGGGCCTACGACCGCGGCCGGGGCGAACTGGCCATGGCCGTCGCGCTCTACACGCTGGTCCGCGCGGGGAACCGCCGCTTCGCCGCGGTGATCGCCGCCGCGATCGTCGCCCTCGACGTCACGTGGGGTCTCGCCTGGGGAGTCACCACCGAACAGGGCACTTGGCTCGCCATCGGCGCGACGATCCCGTTGCACGTCGCCGCTTGGGCGCTCGGCGAGTTCTTCCGTGCGCGGCAACGGCTTTCGGCGGAGGAAGCGACGAAGGCGGAGCTGGCCGCGTCCGAACAAGAGGCCCGCGCCCGGGCCGCCGTCGCCGAGGAACGCACCCGTATCGCCCGCGAACTGCACGACGTCCTCGCGCACAGCGTGAGCGTCATCGTGATCAACGCCGAGGGCGCGAAACTCATGCGCGGCAAGGATCCCGAGGTCGTCGACCGGACACTCGACACGATCGGCAAGGCCGGCCGCGACGCGCTCGCCGAGCTGCGCCGTCTGCTGGAGGTCCTCCATGCCGGTGAAGCCGCCCGAAGCCCGCAGCCGACCGTCGCGGAGCTTCGCGACCTGGTCGCGCAGGTCAGCGCGAGCGGACGGGACGTGGATCTCCAGGTCACCGGGGACGCCGAGGGGTTGCCGCCGAGCGCCGCGCTGCAGGCGTACCGCATCGTCCAGGAGTCGCTGACCAACATGATCAAACACGCGCCGGGGGACGCGAGCGGCCAGGTCGAGATCGATTTCGGCCAGGGCGGCCACCGCCGGAACGTCCGGATCGAGGTGACGAACACGGGCGGGAGCGAACCCGTCGCGCCGCGGCTCCCGTCGTCCGGCCGGGGGATCGCCGGCATGACCCAGCGCGTCGAGATGTTCCACGGCACCCTCGACACCGGACCGACCCGCGACGGTGGCTACCGGGTCGCCGCGAATCTGGTGGTGGAGGCGGGATGACGGCGGTGAAGGTGCTGATCTGCGACGACCAGGAACTGGTCCGGGTCGGGATGGGGATGATCGTCACCAGCCAGGACGACCTGACCGTCGCGGGCGAAGCCACCAACGGCGCCGAAGCGGTCGAGGCCGCCGAGAAGCTGCGGCCGGATCTGGTCCTGATGGACGTCCGGATGCCCGTGCTCGACGGCGTCGCGGCGACCGAGCGGATCTGCCGGTCGCTTCCGGACACCCGGGTCCTGATGATCACCACGTTCGACCTCGACGAGTACGCGTATGCCGCGTTGCGTGCCGGTGCCAGTGGTTTCCTCGTCAAGGACGCGCCCGCCGACGAGATCCTCGTGGCGATCCGAGGTGTCCTCCGCGGCGATTCGATGGTCTCCCCCTCGGTGACGAAACGGCTGCTCGATCGCTACCTGGCCGACGAACGGGACGCCGGTGAGAGCGCGCGGCTCGAAACGCTGACCGAACGCGAGAAGGACGTCCTCTCGCTCATCGCGCGCGGCCTGACGAACTCCGAGATCGCCGCGAAGCTCTACATCGGGGAGACGACCGTGAAGACCCACGTCGGCCGGATCCTCGCGAAGCTCTCGCTGCGCGACCGTGTGCACGCGGTCGTGTTCGCCTACGAAAGCGGTTTGGTTCGCGCGGGCGGTTGAGCACGGTGGCATGCTGATGTCATGCGCACCTCCGCCGTCGTCGCGTTCGCTTCCCTGTCCTTGCTGGTCACGGCCTGTTCCGGGGCGTCGAGCGAGACGGTGCAGAGCGCGCCGCCGGTCACCTCGAAGCCCGCGGTGTCGAAGCTGAAGGTCGAGCAGGTGACGGCCGGGCTCGAACACGGCTGGGACGTCGGTTTCCTGCCGGACGGGAAGATCCTCGTCACCCAGCGCCCCGGGAAGCTGGCCCTGATCGAGGGCGGCGCGAAGCGTGACGTCGCCGCGGACTTCTCCGATGTCCACGTACGCGGCGAAGGCGGTCTGATGGGGATGGTGATCAGCAAGGACTTCGCGACGTCGCGCGAGTTCATCACCTGCCAGACCCACAAGGAAGGCGACAAGGCCGTCGACATCCGGCTGGTCACCTGGCGGCTTTCGGACGACGGCGCCAGCGCCACGAAGGTCAAGGACCTGCTGACCGGGCTGCCGGTGAACCCCAGCGGCAGGCATTCCGGCTGCCGTCCCGCGTTCGGCGCGGACGGCGCGCTCCTCGTCGGCACCGGCGACACCGCCCGCCCGCAGCACCCGCAGGACCGGACGAGCCTCGGCGGCAAGGTGCTGCGCGTCGACGCGAAGACCGGGAACGCGTTGCCGGACAACCCGTTCGCGAAATCCGCGAACCCGAACGAACAGCGCGTGTTCACCTACGGGCACCGCAACGTCCAAGGCGTCACGGTCCGCCCGGGCACCGGGCAGGTGTTCACCGCGGAACACGGGCCGACCATCGACGACGAGGTCAACCTGGAGACCGCGGGCGGGAACTACGGCTGGGACCCGTCCAAGGGCGGCACCGAGACCAGCTACGACGAAAGCGTCCCGATGACGGACAAGCAGCGTTTCCCGGACGCCGTCAGTCCTTTGTGGACGACCGGCGAGATCACCGAGGCGATCTGCGGCGCCGAGTTCCTCACCGGCTCGCAGTGGGGAGCGCTCGAAGGTTCGCTCGCCGTGACGGCGCTGAAGGGACAGAAACTCCTGCTGTTCCGCCTCGACGACTCCGGCAAGGTCACCGAAGTGACGCTGCCGCCGGAGTTCGACGACAAGTTCGGCAGGCTGCGCGCCGTCCGCGGCGGGCCGGACGGCGCCCTCTACATCACCACTTCGGAAGGCCAGGACGACAAACTGCTGAAGGTCACGCCCGGCGCTTAACGGCCGAGGTGCGCGCCGCCGTTGACGTGGACGATCTGCCCGGTGACGTGCCGCGCCTCCGGGCTCGCCAGGAAGGCGACCACTTCGGCGACGTCCGCGGGCTCGCCGGCGCGTTTGGTCAGCGTGTTGCCGATCAGCCACGCCCGGCGCTCGTCGGAGAGCTTGCCCTGGAAGAACTCGGTGTCGCCGACCAGCCCGGGCGCGACGATGTTCGCGGTGATCCCGCGCGGCCCGAATTCCCTTGCCACGTCGACGTTCCACGCCTCCAGCGCGGCTTTGGCGGCACCGTAGGAACCCGCCCCGGTGCGCGCGGCGATCGAGCCGATGGTGACGATCCGCGCCCCGTCGGCGAACCTTTCCCGCAAGGCACGGGTGACCAGGACGGCGGTGAAGACGTTCGCGTCGAGATTCGCCTGCCAGTTCGCGGCGAACGACTTCAGGTCTTCGGCCTGCCCGCCGCGGAAGTCGGTGTTCCCGCCCGCGTTGTTGACTAGGACGTCGACGCGCTCCGGCAGGTCGGCCAGTGCGCGTTCCACCGCCGCCGGATCGGCCGCGTCGAACGGGACCGGGTGCGCGCCGAGCAACGTGGCGGCCTCGGTGAGGACCTGCACGCGGCGGCCGGTGATCGTCACCCGATCACCTCGCGCGGCGAAGGCCGCCGCGACCGCGTAGCCGATTCCCGTTCCGCCGCCGGTGACCACTACTTCCCTGTTCTGCCCCATGTCTCCAGCATAGGGACCACTAGGCTGCCCGCATGACGAAGATCGACCCGGCGACGACGGCGCTCGTCCTGATCGACCTCCAGACCCGGATCGTCGCGCTGGAGACCGTGCCGATCGAAGGCACCGAAGTCGTAGCGAACGCCGTCCTGCTGCGAGACGCCTTCAGCGCGGCCGGCTCGCCGGTCGTCCACGTGCGGGCACATCGGCCGGACGTCGACGAGCAGCCGCCCGGCAGCGAACTGGTCGCCGAACTGACACCTCGCGAGGGCGAGCACCTGATCACCAAGAACACGATCGGCGCGTTCTACCGCACCGGACTCGACGAACTCCTGCGCGGGCTCGGCGTGAAGACGCTGGTGCTCGCCGGGATCGCCACCGAGTACGGCGTCGAATCGACGCTGCGGGCCGCGATCGACCACGCCTACGAGACCATCGCCGTTTCGGACGCGATGGCGGGTATCGCCGCGATCTCCCACGAATCGGCGATCACGAAGGTGTTCCCGCGGCTGGGCGAAGTGCTCACGACCGCCGAAACCGCCGCGGCGCTGGGCTGAACCATGATCGACAAAATCGCTTTGCTGTATTTCCAGGACGGCCGTGTCCTCGGCGCCCGCTCGCGCGGGAAATCCGTGTTCTATCTGCCCGGCGGCAAACGCGAACCCGGTGAAACCGACGCCGAGACCCTGGTTCGCGAAGTCCGTGAGGAACTGAACGTCGAGATCGATCCGGCGACGATCGAGCCCGCCGGCTCGTTCGAGGCTCAAGCCGACGGGCACCCGTCAGGGCTCGTGGTCCGGACGACCTGCTATCTCGCCGAATTCAGCGGAACACCCACGGCCAGCAGCGAAATCGAGGAAATCGCGTGGCTGGGCCACGAGGACAGGGACCGGCTCTCCGCGGTGGGCAAGCTCATCTTCGACCACCTGCGGGAGACCGGCCTCCTGCGCTGACCGCTACTTCTTGAGGTCGTCCAGGCACAGCACCCGCGACTGCGGGAGCGTGCCGCCCGAGCGCTGCCACTGGATCTTCTCGTCGGTCGACGGCACCTGGGTGCACACCGTGCTGCCGTCGATGAGGAAGGTCGCGCTCTTTTCGATGGCGAGGACCTTGTACCGCGCTGTCGCGCAGTCCTCCTTCGTGAGCTTCTTCGCGCCGACGACGCCGTCGGGGAGGCAGTCACCGACGACCGGCGCCCGTTCGCCCGGGTTCTTCAGGTCTTCCAGGCAGAGCAGGGTGCCGTCGGTGGCCCCCCTCTTTCCTTGGAAGAAGTACGCGTCGGTCGTCGGGTAGTCCTCGCATTCGGACCCGCCCGAGAGCCTGAGCCCGATTTCCGACTTGTTCTCCTGTTTTCCGACGACTTTGAAGTTCGCGTCCGGAGTTCCGCATTCGGTGCTCTTGACGCTGTCCGCGTTGTCGACACTGCCCTTGAGGCAAGCGCCGACCTCGGTGCTCGACGCCGTGAACGGATTCGCCACGAAGAACGCGATCAGGGCGACGACACCGAAGATGCCCAAGCGGATGACCGGCTTCAGCCACGTTCTCTTCTTCTGCGGCGCCATCTGCCCGACGGCGGGCGCGGGAAAGTTCTCCACGGTTGTTCCCCCAGTTGGATGATCTCTATGGGGGACCTAGCGCTCACCACCCGGGAAACGTTACTGCCGCGCGACGCAGGTCTCAGTGCAACCGTAGCTTGGGCTTGTGCTCCAAATTGGACAGACCGTTCCACGCCAGGTTGACCAGATGCGCGGCGACCTCGTCGCGTTTCGGTTTCCGGGCGTCGAGCCACCACTGCCCGGTGAGCGCCACCATCCCGACGAGCGCCTGCGCGTACAGCGCGGCCAGCTTCTCGTCGTAACCCCGTGCGGCGAACTGCTGCGCGAGGATGTGCTCGACCTGGCTGGCGATGTCGTTCAGCACCGTCGAGAACGTGCCCGTCGAACTCGCGACCGGCGAATCCCGCACCAGGATGCGGAAGCCGTCGTGCGAGTCTTCGACGTAGGAGAGCAGCGCGATCGCCGCCTGCTCCAGCATCACCCTCGGGTGTCCACCGTGGAGGGTGGAGACCATCCGGTCGAGCAGCAGCTGCGTCTCGCGGTCGACGACGACGGCGTAGATGCCTTCCTTGCCGCCGAAGTGCTCGTACACCACCGGTTTGGAGACGTTCGCGCGGTGCGCGATCTCCTCGATGGACGTTCCTTCGAAACCCTTCTCCGCGAAAAGGGCCCTGGCGACGTTGAGCAGCTGCTGTCTGCGCTCGGTCCCCGTCATCCGCACCCGGGCCACCGGAGCGACAGGACGCGCCCCGGTGACCGCTTCACGTTTGGTCCGCCTTCTCCCCGCCATCGCAGAAGACTAACGCGACCTCGCTATTTGCTTTCAGCGGCGATGCGCGCGAGGCGCTGCGGGGTCGGCCAGCGCACGTCGTAGGCCCAGCCGAACTTCTCGAAGATCCAAATGAGACGCGCGGAAAGGTCGATCTGGCCGCGCTGCACCCCGTGCCGCGCGGAGGTCGGGTCGGCGTGGTGCAGGTTGTGCCACGACTCGCCGAAGGAGAAGATCGCCAGCGGCCAGAAGTTTGCCGATTTGTCGCGGGCGGCGAACGGGCGCTCGCCGATCATGTGGCAGACCGAGTTGACCGACCAGGTCACGTGGTGCAGCACGCAGACCCGCACCAGCCCGGCCCAGAAGAACGCGGTCACCGCGCCCCAGAACGACCAGGTGATCAGTCCGCCCAGGATCGCGGGCAGCACCAGGGTGAGCAGGCTCCACAGCCAGAACAGGTCGTCGACCTTCTTGATGGCCGGGTCCTTCACCAGGTCCGGCGCGAACCGCTCCGCGTTGGTCTGGTCGCGATCGAACAGCCAGCCCATGTGCGCGTGCCAGAACCCCTTGGCGATGGCGAGCGGCGAGGTGCCGAACAGCCACGGCGAATGCGGGTCGCCGTCGCGGTCGGAAAAGGCGTGGTGGCGCCGGTGGTCGGCGACCCAGGTGATCACGGGGCCCTGGACGGCCATGCTGCCGGCGATCGCCATCGCGACGCGCAGCCACGGCTTGGCCTTGAACGAGCCGTGCGTGAAGTAGCGGTGATAGGAGACGGTGATTCCGAGGCCGCTGATCGCGTAGAAGACCACGAACAGGCCGACGTCGACCCAGGTCAGTCCCCAGCCCCAAGCGAATGGGACGGCCACGAGCAGCGCGGCGAGCGGGAAGATGACCCCGAGGTAGACCGAGAGCTGCACGGCGCCCGATCGTTGTCCGTCGATTACCGGTTTGGGGCCCTTCGCGGGCTTCTGGGAACGGTCGAGGGTAGCCGTCATGCAGTCACTTCTTTTCTACGCGCAACCCTGAGGGTTTCCCTAAGGGTGACCTTACCTACGATGCCGTAAGTTACGGTACAGGAGGTTTGGTCCCCTGTGGAGTGCCCGCGACGGTGACGCCACCCCCGGGCGCACGTGGACGTCCCCGACATGGCTATCCTGACCAGGATCGATCCGCCGTAGTGTAATCGGCAGCACTTCAGATTTTGGTTCTGACAGTTCAGGTTCGAATCCTGGCGGCGGAGCAGACGAACAGATGACCAGCGGCGTTTTCAACGGTGGGGGTGTGTGCGGCTGACCGAGGACGCGACGACCAGTGGCAGGCGGCCGGCGCTTGCGGAGATGTCCGACGCCTGGCTCTACGGTCGCGCGCGCGAACTCGGTGCGGCCATACAGCGTGTCAGCTTCGCCGAGCAGCTGGACATCGTCACCAGCCTCGACGAGCTCCTCGACGAGACGCAGCGCCGCGGCGAACCGCTCCTGGTCGCCCAGCTGCTGCGGTACTCCGCGATGGCCAGGCTGGTCACCCGCGGTCTCGCCGCCGAAGCAGAACCCAGGCTCGACGAGATGCTCGCGCACACCCGGCGGCACGGTCTCGCGCTGATGCGGGCCGACGCGCACGCCATGCGCGGCCGCCGCCTGGTGATCGCCAAACAGGAGGACGCCGCCCTCACCGAGATCGCCAGGGCGCTGGCCATCCTCGACGACTCCGCGGTCCCGGACCGCCAGGTCGGCAGGCGCAACTGGGACCGGATGCTGTCCACGACCCTGGTCGACTGCTGGCTGGTGCTGAACCAGCTGGGCGTCTACGAGGCGGCCGAGGAGGCCATCGCCCGCGCCGCGCAGGCGATCCGCGACAGCGCCAGCCCGCACGAGATCGCGCTCCAGCTGATCAACCGGGTCAAGATGCTGCTGGGCTGGGGCCTGCGCCTCGAACGGATCGAGCGGTACGACGAAGGGGCGGACAAGTTCCGAACCGCGGCGTCGATGGCCCAGGCCGCTGAAGGCCCGTTCACCGAATCGCTGTTCCCGCGTAAGGCCGGGGTGCCCGCGATCGACCAGGTCGGCGTGCTCGCCGCCGCGGCCGCGCTGGCGTCGCCCGATTCGTCGCATATCGAGCGGCTGACCTCGCTGCTGCATCCGGAACTGGTGTTCCCGCACGAACGCGAGATCATCGCCATCGCGCTGGCCCGCTGCCTGGACAACGACGGCCGCCGCGAGGACGCGCTGCAGGTGCTCAAAGAGGTCCGCGAGGACAACGAAGAGGGCTCGCTGCCGTCGATGCGGTTGAACCTCGCCCGCGAGCTGGCCAGGCTCGACACCACGCCGGACTACGCGTCCGGGGCGAGCCAGTCGCTGATCGACTACGCGACCATCCTGGAAACCGAGATGTGGTCGCTGCGGGAATCGCAGATCGCCACGCTCAACGCGCGGCGGGAGCACGAGCGGCTCTCCGCCGAGCACGGCGCCATCACCCAGCAGGCCCTGCAGGACCCGCTCACCGGGTTGCCGAACCGGCGCGCGCTCGACGAAAAGCTGCGTTCGCTGGCGTCGTCCGCCGACGCCCAGCCGCTCGCGGTGGCGCTGGTCGACCTCGACGGCTTCAAGGACGTCAACGACAAGCAGTCGCACGCCGAAGGCGACAACGTGCTCCGTGTCATTGCGAGCACGCTGCGTGACGCCCTGCGCGGCGACGACGTCGTCGCCCGCTACGGCGGAGACGAGTTCATCGTGCTTCTACCTGGGGCTCCGGCGTCCGCGGCGAAACAGGCGCTGGGTCGTTCTGTGAATGCCGTCGCATCTCTGCCGCATCATCTTTCGCACGGCGTCACCCTCTCCGTCGGCCTTGTGTCGCTCCGCCCGCAGGAACGGGCCGAACAGGTCCTCGCACGCGCCGATGCGGCCATGTACCAGGCGAAACGCGGCGGCGGGAACCAGGTTTCGTCGGTGAACTCGATGGCCATCGATCCGGTGACCGGATGGCCCGGCGAGGATGCTCCGACCGACCCCGCGTGGGACGCCGAGCAGCCCACGTAGGATCAATGCCCGACAACCACCGTTGGTGAAATGTTGGGAGTGCCGTGACCGGCCCGCTGAGCACGTTGATCCTCGCCGCGGGTGAGGGCACCCGCATGCGCTCGTCCACCCCGAAGGTGCTGCACCCGATCGCCGGCCGCCCGTTGGTCGAGCACGCGGTGCGGGCCGCCGCGGGACTGAACCCGGAGCACCTGGTCGTCGTCATCGGCCACGGTCGCGACTCGGTCGGCGCCCGGCTGGCGAACGTCGGCGAGGCGCTCGGCCGCGAGGTCGTCACGGCCGTCCAGGAGGAGCAGAAGGGCACCGGGCACGCCGTCTCGTGCGCGCTCTCGGCGCTGCCCGCGGGGCTGACCGGCACCGTCGTCGTCAGCTACGGCGACGTCCCGCTGCTCGACACCGAAACGCTCGCTTCCCTGGTCGCGGAGCACACCTCCACCGGAAACGCGGTCACCGTGCTGACCGCGGTCGTCGAGAACCCGACCGGTTACGGCCGGATCATCCGCGACGAAAACGGCGTCGTCACCTCGATCGTCGAGCAGAAGGACGCCACCCCCGAGCAGCACGAAATCGCCGAAATCAATTCCGGCGTGTACGCCTTCGACGCCTCGGTCCTGGTCGACGGGCTTTCGAAGCTTTCGACCGACAACGCCCAGGGCGAGCTCTATCTCACCGACGTCCTCGGCATCGCCCGCGGCGACGGCAAGGGTGTCGGCGCGCTGGTCATCGACGACCCGTGGGTGACCGAAGGCGTCAACGACCGCGTGCAGCTCTCCGTCCTCGGCGCCGAGCTGAACCGCCGGATCGTCCGCGGCTGGCAGCGGGCGGGTGTCACCGTCGTCGACCCGGCGAGCACCTGGATCGACGCGGGCGTGACCTTGTCGCGCGACGTCGTCATCGAACCCGGCGTCCAGCTCAAGGGCTCGACGTCGGTCGGCGAGGGTTCGCAGATCGGCCCGGACAGCACTCTGGAGAACGTCTCCGTCGGCGCGGGCGCGTCGGTGGTGCGAACGCACGGTTCCGATTCGGAACTGGGCGACGGCGTGAAGGTCGGTCCGTTCACCTACCTGCGTCCCGGCTCCAAACTGGGGACCAAGGGCAAACTCGGCGCTTTCGTCGAGACGAAGAACGCCGACATCGGCGCCGGCACGAAGGTCCCGCACCTGACCTACGTCGGCGACGCGACCATCGGCGAGAACAGCAACATCGGGTGTTCCAGCGTCTTCGTCAACTACGACGGCGTGAACAAGCATCACACCACGATCGGCTCCCATGTGCGGCTCGGCGCGGACAACACGTTCGTCGCCCCGGTGACCATCGGCGATGGCGCTTACAGTGGGGCAGGCACCGTGATCAGGCAAGACGTGCCCCCGGGCGCGCTCGCCGTGTCCACCGGGCCGCAGCGCAACATCGAAGACTGGGTGTCCCGGCGCAGGCCGGGCACACCCGCGGCGGAAGCAGCTTCCGCCGCGAAGCAGGACACCACCGCCGTGTCCGATTCAGATAAGGGAAACGACGGGGAGTCGCCAGCATGAGCTCGAAGTCCGGAACACCGAAGAAGAACCTGATGCTGTTCTCCGGGCGCGCGCACCCGGAGCTCGCGGAAGAGGTGGCCAAGCACCTCAACGTGTCGGTCGTCCCGCAGACCGCGCACAACTTCGCCAACGGGGAGATCTTCGTCCGGTTCAACGAATCGGTGCGCGGGACCGACGCGTTCGTGATCCAGAGCCACCCGGCGCCCATCAACGAATGGGTGATGGAGCAGCTGATCATGGTGGACGCCCTCAAGCGCGCGAGCGCCAAGCGGATCACCGTGATCATGCCGTTCTACCCGTACGCGCGGCAGGACAAGAAGCACAAGGGCCGCGAGCCGATCTCCGCGCGCCTGATCGCGGACCTGTTCAAGACCGCCGGCGCCGACCGGATCATGACGGTCGACCTGCACACCGCGCAGATCCAGGGCTTCTTCGACGGTCCCGTCGACCACCTGCTCGCGCAGAACGTGCTGGCCGCGCACATCAACAAGACCTACCAGGACGAGAACATCACCGTCGTCTCGCCGGACTCGGGCCGGGTGCGGCTCGCCGAGAAGTGGGCGGCGCAGCTGGGTGACCGGCCGATCGCCTTCATCCACAAGACCCGCGACCCGGACAAGCCGAACCAGGCCGTCGCCAACCGCGTCGTCGGCAAGGTCCGCGGTCAGCTGTGCGTGCTGATCGACGACATGATCGACACCGGCGGCACGATCGTGAAGGCCACCGAGGCCCTGCTCGACGAAGGCGCGGCCGACGTCGTCATCGCCTCGACCCACGGCATCCTGTCCGACCCCGCCACCGAGCGGCTGTCGAACTGCAAGGCGCGCGAGGTGATCGTCACCAACACGCTGCCGATCCCGGAGGAGAAGCGGTTCCCCGGGCTGACCGTGCTGTCCATCGCGCCGCTGCTGGCGCAGGCGATCCAGCAGGTCTTCGAGGACGGGTCGGTCACGTCCCTCTTCGACGGCAACGCCTGATCCCCGACGAAGCAAGGGACCTTTGCTACCACTCTCTTTCGGAGAGTGAGAGCAAAGGTCCCTTGCTTCGTTTTCGGCTCCTCGCGAAACGGCGCGCGCCCGGCCTCCCCGCGTGGCTAGGTTTCCGGCATGGGGAAATTCAAGTTCGGCGTGAACCTGTGGGGCGCCGAGAACCGCGAAAACTGGGTCGCGAAGTGCCGCCGCGTCGAGGCACTCGGATACGACGTCATCTCCGTGCCGGATCACCTCGGCTCAGGACGGAACTCGCCTTTCCCGGCGCTGACCATGGCCGCCGCGGTGACGGAACGGCCCCGCGTCGGCACTCTCGTGTCCAACGTGCCCTTCTACAACTTCGCGCTCTTCGCGCGCGACGTCGTCACGACGGTGAAGATGACCGGCGATCGGCTGGACCTCGGTCTCGGCTCCGGTCACATGAAATCGGAATTCGACGAGGCCGGCCTGCCGTGGATCCCGGCCAAGGACCGTATCGAGTACCTCGCCAAGGGCCTTGACCACCTGCGCGAACACTTCGCCGCCGAAGGGATCACTCCCCCTCCGCTGCTCCTCGCGGGCAACAGTGACGGCGTGCTCTCCCTCGCTGCCCGCGAAGCCGACATCGCCGGCTTCGCGGGCCTTCGGCAAGCACCGGGAAAACCGCCGGGAACCTTCCGGCTCGACGACGCCGAACGCATGGACGAGCGCGTCGCCTTCTTCCGTTCACACACGAACGGCCGGGATCCCGAACTGAACATGCTCGTCCAGCGGGTCGTGGTCACGGACGACCGGCGCGCGGCCGCCGAGTCCTGGCGCGAAGAGCTGAAGGACCAGGACAGCCTCGACGTCGACGCCGTGCTCGAAACACCCCAATTGCTGTTCGGGACCACCGACGAGATGGTCCGGCAGCTCCAAGAGCGCCGCGAAAGGTACGGCTTCTCCTACATCACGGTGTTCGAGCCGATGCTGGAAACGTTCGCGCCGGTCGTCAAGGAACTGTCCGGTCAGTAGGCGACGCAGAAACGCTGACGGCGGCGCTCCGGCTTGTCGATCTCGTCGACGAACGCGATCGCGTAGTCGGCGCCGCTGATCTTCGACCCACCGTTCTCGTCGGTCAGCAGCACGTCATCGCCGAGCCGGAACTCGCCGGTCCGCTCGCCCTCGGCCCACGCGCCGAACTCCGCGGCCGGGCTGAGGTAGAACCAGTCGACGTCCTCGGGAAGTTTCCGGAACGCCTCCAGCACCTCGGCGTGCGCACCGGCCTCGCCCTTGTACTCGTCCGGGAACTCGGGGGTGTCGATCAGGCGCGGACCGTCTTCGGCCACCTTCAGGCTGCCGGCCCCGCCGACGACGCCGATCCGCGCTCCGTTGTCTTTCGCGACCTGGGCGATCGAGGGCACCGCTTCGAGTAGACCGCTCTGCCCGTGAACCGCGATGACCAGGACATCGGCGCCCTTGGCGACGTCGGCCAGGAAGGCCTCGTCGTAGAGCGAGCCCGCCCGGGTGCCCTCGCCTTCCGCGTTCCTCGACACCACTAGGACCTCGTGACCGCGGCCGCGCGCCTCCGCGGCGATCTTTCCGCCCGCGTACCCGGTTCCACCGAACACAACCAACTTCGCCATCGCGTTTCTCCCTTTTCATCGGCGACCACGCCGATGCTAAGAACGCGAGATCGGCTACTTCAACGTATGCAACGCACCCGGAGGTGAGTGTGCAGGTCAGCCACCCAGCGCGGCGAACTCGGACTTGAGCTTCTCGCGGACGGCGTTGACGTCGAGCGCCGCCCGGACCTCGCCGCGCGCCGAAGGCTTCGCCTGCACCTGATAGCTGGCGTTCCGATTCGGCAACTTGAACTTGACCTCGCAGGTCATGCTCGTCGTGGCGCCGGGGGCCGCGTCGGCGTTCGCCGTGCAGCTCTGCGCGCCGAGGGATTGCGCGGTGAAATCGACGGTCAGCGTCAAATGCACGGGCGTCCCGCTCACGCCACCGATGACGGTGTTGGCCACGTCGATGGTCGCCCGGCAGGTTCCGACGAAATCCGTGCAGTCCAGCTTGTCGTTGACGACGCTGACGCTCACCTGGGCGAGTGCGTCGAACGGCTGCCCGATTCCCCCGATCGCGCCGTCCAGATCGGTCTGAAGTTTCTTCAGCGCGTCCCCGGCGAGCGGTTCGACCCGCATCTCGGCACCGAGCGTCTTACCGCCCGCGGCGGCGACGAGGGAAGGCGCGAAGCTGACGACGCGGTGCGGCGCGGCGGTGGTCACCCGCAGTGCCCCGAGCCCGCTCCCGACGTCGTAGACCTCGGTCCCGTCGGGCAACTTCGACCGGACCGGATCGGTCAGCGGGTCCATCGCGGACACCGCGGTCCTCAACGTCGACGCGGCCTTGCGCGGGCTGAGCACCTCGACCGCGTTCACAGGCAGGTCCGAGCCGTCCGTACGGACCCAGTTGGTGCCGTACTGCTCGCTGTTGCCGAGCCCGTGCGCCTTCCAGTACTCCGGCGTCGCCGAGAGGTACAGCTGTTTGTCGGCGGACACGATCTGGATCGGCTGACCGTCGACCGGGAGGGCCCCCTGCGCGCTGCCGTTACGAGTGATCCGGAACTGCAGCTCGGCGGGTTTGCCCGAAGCGTCCTTGATTGTCGACTTGTAGATGACGGCGGGCGCTTGTTCGAGCGCCTTCAGCGCACTCTCGACGGCGCCGCGCTGCTCGGCGCGCCTGTCCACCCGCTGTTGCTCGGCGGGCGAGATCCCGGCCGCCCCGTCGATGGCGACATCGCACCCCGCCAGGAGGCAGCACAAGGCGGCGATCGCGCCGATCCTCGACCGTCGTGCCGCCATTCCGCCCCCTTGTCTCGAGTGCGAGGAGATCACACCTTAGAAAAGGGGTCGCGCACCACCGCATCCGCGGGTTCCCGAAGCACCTGTCACCGACTTGTCACCTGAACGAGCCACCCGGCGGGACCCCGGCACGACCGCTTGGTCTACACTTTCCCGGTCTCGGCGAGGCGGGTTCCGTGAGCACCTGGTGCCCGACGTGATCGACGCGGCGGCTTGAGTGGCCACACGCGGTCGAGCACGCCTGTGGAATTCGCCGCCGAACACCCGAACCGCCCGAACCATCCCCACCTCAGCATGCTTTCGCTGAACATGTTGGTGAATTGAAGGAGTGCTACACCGTGTCCGAGGTAACCCTGTCCGTCGAGCCCCGCACCGAATTCGGCAAGGGTGCCGCGCGTCGCACGCGTCGTGCCGGCAAGATCCCCGCGGTGCTGTACGGGCACGGCTCGGACCCGCGCCACTATGCCCTGCCCGCCCTCGAGTTCGCCCGCGTCGTGCGTGAGAACGGCAGCAACGCCGTCATCACCCTCGAGCTCGAAGGCAAGAGCGAGCTGGCGCTGACGAAGACCATCGTCGTCCACCCGCTGAAGAACTACATCGAGCACGTCGACCTGCTGGTCGTCCGCCGCGGCGAGAAGGTCACCGTCGACGTCCCCGTCGTCGTCACCGGCACCGCGGGCCCGGGCACCCTGGTCACCACCGACCTCGACACCCTCCAGGTAGAGGTCGAGGCGCTGCACATCCCCGAGCAGGTCGAGGTCTCGGTCGAGGGCGTCGAAGCCGGCACCCAGATCCTCGCCTCGCAGGTCACCCTGCCGCAGGGCGCCACCCTGGTCACCGACGCCGAGGCGCTGGTCGTCGCCGTGAACGAGGCGCCGTCCGAGTCCTCGCTCGAGGGCGAAGAGGCCGAGGCTGCGGAGACCCCCGCCGAGGACGCCGAATAAAGTCACCGGTGTGACCGAAGCAGTACTTCCCGGGGCCGGCGAGCAGATCCTGCTCGTCGGCCTCGGCAATCCCGGCCCCCAATACGCGGGCAACAGGCACAACGTCGGCTTCATGGTGCTCGACGAACTGGCCGGCCGCGTCGGCGGCAAGTTCAAAGCGCACAAGAGCGGCGCCGAAATCCTCGAAGGCAGGCTGGCGGGCCAGCGGGTGGTTTTGGCCAAGCCGCGTTCGTACATGAACCTCTCTGGCGGCCCGGTCGTGGGCGCGGCCCGGTTCTACAAGATCCCCCCGGCCGGTGTCGTGGTCGTCCACGACGAGCTGGACGTCGACTTCGGCGCGATCAAGATGAAGCTGGGCGGCGGCGACAACGGCCACAACGGTCTCCGCTCGATCACCAAATCCCTGGGCACGAAGGATTACTACCGTGTCCGTTTCGGCGTCGGCAGGCCTCCGGGGCGGCAGGATCCGGCCGATTTCGTGCTGAAAGACTTCTCGACGGTCGAACGCAAAGAGCTCGCTTTCGAGATCGATCGTTGCGCCGACGCCGTTGAAGCGCTTATCAGCACCGGTCTCGCGGCGGCTCAGAACACCTTCCACGCTGGGTGAATCCGCTCACATGGCGGTGCGTTACACCTCGTCACTCGAAGGCGTTTCACCACGCCCCTGATCGAGTCGTGGAATAGGGCGAGCTCTTCCGGGGAACTCTCAAACCCGTTAGGACGGAATGCGGAGATCGCATTCCCCACCGAAACCGGAGAGAGTTTCATGTCGTTTACGGCCGAAGACATCACCGGCGCCACCTTCCCGAACGCCCCGATCGGGCGGCGCGGATACGCCAAACACGAGGTCGACGCGTTCCTGGAACGGATCGCCGACACGCTCTCGGACCGGGACGACCTGACGGCCGCCGAGGTCCACCACGTCATGTTCTCGCGTCCGTTGATCGGGAAGCGCGGCTACGACGAACGCGAAGTCGACGATTTCCTCGACAAGGTCGAGGGGCAACTCGCCCACCGCACCGGCCAGCACGCACTCCACGTGCCCGGCGCCCGAGGAGAAGACGAAGCCACCGCCGAACGCGCCGTTCCGGACCGCGGTCCCATCGAGACCCTCCGGGAGCGCTAGTGCCCGTCACTGCGTTCGAGGCCAGAACCCGGCAGTTCGACAGGGCGCCGATCGGTGCGCGTGGCTACCACGAACCCGAGGTCGACGCCTTCCTCGAACGGGTCGCGGCGACTCTCGACGGCGACGACGACCTGTCGGTTTCGGACGTCCACAACGTGGCGTTCGCCAAAGCGCCGCTCTCGAAACGAGGCTACGACCCGGCAGCCGTCGACGCGTTCCTGCGAGACGTCGAGGGGACGTTGGCCGGGTTGTCCCAGTCTTCCGGCTACTACATAGCGCCCGCACTGGAGCACACCCATAACCGCAAGCCATTGTGGCGACGCCGCTGACCAACGGGAGGTGCCGCGAAAGGGCCGGGTCCGCGATACTCGCGGCCCCGGCCCTTTCGTCTCAGCTGGTCGCCGCGTTCTTGGCGATCTTGTCCGCGAACTGAACGGCGGTCGCGGCCCGCTTCACCTTGCCTGAGGGTGTCTTCGGCAGGCTCCCCGCGGGGAGCACCACAACAGCGAACGGCCGCATGTCGACGGCGCCGCGCACCTTGGCCGCGACCTCCTTCGCCAGCGCCTTCTCCGTTTCCGGGTCCCCGGCGAGTTTCGATTCGACGACGACCGCGAACCGTTCCCGTCGGCTGCCGGCGTCGAGCCGCACGGCTACGGCGTTCCCCGCGCGCACCCCTTCGACCGAAGTCGCCGCTCGTTCGATGTCGGTCGGATACAGGTTCCGGCCGCCCATGATGATGACGTCCTTACGGCGCCCGCAGATCACGATCATGCCGTCGACCAGGTAACCGAGGTCGCCGGTGAGCAGCCAGCCGTCCTCGTCCTGGGTCGCGAGCGGACCGTCCATGGTCAGGTACCCCGGCGTTACGGCCTCGCCCCGCAGGCGGATCTCCCCGACCTGGCGTTCCCCGAGCACGGTTCCCTTGTCGTCGACGATCTCAGCCTCGAGCCCGTCGAGCGGTGGCCCGAGCACGGCGAAGGACCGGACCTCGTCGGTCCCGCGGCGCGGGTCGCCCTCGGGGACCGGCACCGCGCGGTTATCCGTCTCGAGCGCGTCGGCCTCGACGACGTCCAGCGTCAAGCCGGTGAACAACGGCGCGAACGAAACCGCGAGAGTCGCCTCCGCCATGCCGTACGCCGGGAAGACGCATTCGGCGGGCATCTTGAAGCGCGCCCCTGCATCAACGAACGTCTGCACGGCCGTTTCGTCGATCGGCTCGGCGCCGTTCAACGCGATCCGAAGCTTCGAGAGGTCGTACGCGTTGTCGTCCTCGACGCGGGCCATCCGCCTGCCCACGATCGCGTACGCGAAATTCGGCGCGGCCGTGGTCGTGCCGTTGTACTTGCTGATCAGCTGCGGCCAGATCAACGGTCCGGACAGGAACTCGAGCGGCGTGATCTTGACGAGCTCGACACCGAAGGTCATCGGGACCGTCAGGAAGCCGACCATCCCCATGTCGTGGAAGGTGGGCAGCCACGAGACCATCACGTCGACGTCGAAATCGAACTCGGCCCGATCGACCATCGCCTTGACGTTCGAATACAGGTTTCCGTAGGTGATCTGAACGGCCTTCGGGTCGGCCGTCGACCCGCTGGTCAGTTGCAAGAGCGCCGTATCCGATTCGGCCGTCGGCACGGGCTCCGCCAACGGTTCCGCTTCGAGCAGCTCGGTGATGACCTGGAAGGCGATGCCGTGCTCGGTGAGCACCGGCGCCAGCTGGTCGAACGGCTCACCGAGCAGAACCAGGCCGGAACCGATCATCCGGAGCACGCGAACGGTGTCCTCGGCCCATTCCGCGAGGTCGGTGCGCTGCGTCGGCTGGTGCAGCATCGTCACGCTGCCGCCGGCGAGCCAAACCGCCTGAACCGTCGGCGCGATCAGCGACGGCGCCGCCGCCAGGACCGCGACCGCTTTGCCGGGCGCCAGCCCGGCCGCCACCAGACCCCCGGCGACCCGTTTGGCCTGCTCGTGGATCTCGGCCCAGGTCCGCCGAACCGGCTCCTTGGGCTCCCCGGTGACCATTCCCCGCTGCTGACCTCGCCCCGCCGCGGTGGCGACGAGCGTGTCCACGAACCGACTCATGCGCGTCACACTACTGTCCGCGCTGGAAGACCCGCGCGCCGTCGCGTGAACTCATTCGATCGCTTCGGAGGTCTCGAGCCACTGAGCTTCGACCTCCTCTTTTTCCGTTTCGACAGCCTTCAGTTCGGTGTTCAGCTCGATGAGCTTCGTCGGATCGGTCGCCGCGGCGAGCAGCGCCGCATGCAGCTTCTCTTCCTTCGCGTGCAGCTGGTCGAGCTTGCGTTCGAGACGGGACAGCTCCTTTTGCGCCGCACGCTGCTCCGCGGCGCTCTTCTTGGGTGCGGCGGTCTGCGCGTTGCCCGCCTTCCGGTCACTGCCTGCCTTCTCGAGGCTCTTGGCGCGCCGGTCCAGGTACTCCTCGATCCCGCCGGGCAAGTGGGTCACCTGCCCGTCGCCGAACAGGGCCACGATCGTGTCGCAGACGCGTTCCACCAGGTACCGGTCGTGCGAGACGACGACGAGGCTGCCCGGCCAGGAATCCAGCAGGTCTTCGAGCTGCTGCAAAGTGTCGATGTCGAGATCGTTCGTCGGCTCGTCGAGCAACAACACGTTGGGCTCGGCCATCAGAAGCCGGCACAGCTGCAGACGGCGCCGCTCGCCACCGGAAAGGTCCTCGACCGGTGTCCACTGCCTCGCCGCGGGGAACCCCAGCTTCTCGGCGAGCTGCGAAGCGGTGAGCTCCTGCTTGCCGAACACGACCCGGCCGGACACCTCTTCGATCGCCTGCAGCACGCGCAGATCACCCGGCAGGTCGTCGAGTTCCTGCCGCAGGTGCGCGAGGCTGACCGTCTTGCCCTGGATACGTCGCCCCGTCTCGGGTTCCTTGTCGCCGCCGAGCAGCTTGAGGAGCGTGGTCTTGCCCGACCCGTTGACGCCGACGAGACCGACCCGGTCGCCGGGGCCGATCCGCCAGGTGACGTGATCGAGCAGGGTGCGGTCGCCGACGGTCAACGTGGCGTCCTCGATCTCCAGCACGGTCTTGCCCAGCCGCCGACGCGCGAACGCCTGCAACTCGACCGAATCACGCGGCTCCGGCACATCGGAGATCAGCGCCTCGGCCGCCTCTACTCGGTAACGCGGCTTCGAGGTCCTGGCCTGCGGGCCGCGACGCAGCCACGCGAGCTCTTTACGCGCCAGGTTCTGCCGCTTCTCCTCGGCGGTCGCCGCCAGTCGCGCCCGTTCGGCCCGCGCGAAGATCCAGTCCGCGTACCCGCCTTCGTACTGCTCGACGCGGCCGTTGGTGACCTCCCAGGTCAGGCTCGCGACCGTGTCGAGGAACCACCGGTCGTGCGTGACGACCACGACCGCGATCTTGCGGTTCAGCAGGTGATCCGCGAGCCAGCGGACGCCTTCGACGTCCAGGTGGTTGGTCGGCTCGTCGAGGACCACGAGGTCCAGTTCACCGGTGAGAGCGGCCGCCAGCGCCACCCGGCGGCGTTCGCCACCGGACAGGTTCGCGGTTTCCTTCTCGACGCCGAGTGCGGTGATCCCCAGACCGTCCATAATGGACCGGACACGCGCGTCAGCGGCCCACTCGTGTTCCGCGCCGTAACGTTCCAGCACGACATCGCCGACAGTGCTGCCGGCGGGCAGCTCGGTCCGCTGGGTGACCACGGCCATCCGCAAGCCACGGACCTGACTGACCCGTCCCGTATCCGGCTCGCTGATCCCCGCGAGCACCTCCAGCAGCGTCGTCTTCCCACCCCCGTTGAGACCGACGACACCGATACGCTGCCCCTCCGCCACACCGAGCGAAACACCGTCGAGCAGCGGGCGCACCCCGAAGGACTTGCTCACCGACTCCAGGTTGACCAAGTTGGCCATGCCTCAGCCGATCCTTTCCGAAAAGCTTGCACCACAACGAATTAGTCGATGTCCATTTCGGACATCCTCACGCGTGCACCCGCGGCGGAGACGGCCGCGGAGCGTCGTCGCCGCCGACCAGCCGCGCTCCGGGCACCGGCCCGTGCGCGACGCGTACCGTGCGGCAGACACCCGCACCGGACAGCTCCGCGGCGACCTCGACGGCCGACTGGGCATCCGCGCACAGAAAGGCACAGGTCGGTCCGGAGCCGGAGACGGTGCCGGCGAGCGCACCCGCGTTGACCCCGGCCCGCAAGGTGCGACGCAGCCCCGGCCGCAACGAGACGGCGGCCGCCTGAAGGTCATTGCCGAGAAGCAGCGCCAGCTGCCGCGGGTCGCCGGACGCCAGCGCCTCGACCACCGGGGTGTGCGAACCGATCCGCGGCGGGCTGCCCTCTTCACGCAACTTGTCCAGCTCGCCGAACACCCTCGGCGTCGAAAGACCTCGCTGGTCGAAGGCCAGGACCCAATGGAAGGTGTGCCGCGACAAGACCGGCACCAGCTGCTCACCCCGGCCGGTGCCCAACGCGGTCCCGCCGTAGAGCGCGAACGGGACGTCACTGCCGAGCTTCGCGGCGATACCCGCCAGTTCGTCTCGGGAGATGTCGAGCTTCCAAAGCGACGCGAGCCCCACCAGGGTCGCGGCCGCGTCGGCGCTACCACCGGCCATCCCACCTGCCACCGGGATGCCTTTGCGCAGTACGACCCTGACCTTGGACTCGCCGTCCGCCTTGCCGACATGTGCCGCCAGCGCCTGCGCCGCCTTCCAGGCGAGGTTGTTGGCCCCTGTCGGTACGGAGCCTTCGCCTTCGCCGTAGACCTCGACACCGGGATCTTCGGTGACCGCGACGGTCACCTCGTCGGTCAAGGAAAGCGCCTGGAACACGGTCACCAGCTCGTGGTAGCCGTCCGGGCGTACGTCACCGACCGACAGGTGCAGGTTGACCTTGGCGGGAACCCTGACGGTTACTGGGGGCGGTACGACGGCGAGCACCCGTCAAGCCTACGTGGCCGTTCCACTTGCGCTGTCACCAGGAGAAAAGAGAACAGGACGAGTCGGACACGAACGGGCCGCCCCGGACGGATTTCGTCCTGAGCGGCCCGTTCGTGGAGGAATCAGGCAGCGACACCCTGCGGTCCGCGGACCGGGTGGGTCACGTGGCCGCCGCGTTCGGCGATCCAGGCGAGCGCGGCGTCCGCGCGCTCACCGCGCACACCGAGACGGAACCGGCCCACCGGCGTGTCGCCGATCCGGGTCAGGCCGCCGCCGATGGTGGCGAGTTCGACGTCGAAGCGACCGGCGGCCTCCGGGAGCAGCGCACCGACCGAAGCGAAGCCGACGAGCACGACGTCCACTGCCCGGTCGTACTTCGAGGCCTGCGCCCGTCCGGTCTCGATCGCGGGAAGCAGCGCCTGCGCGGTCCGGCTGTTCGGGTCGGAGACCAGGTCGAGCACGGTCCCGCGTTCGATGACCGCCCCAGCCTCCAGAACCGCGACGTCATCGCAGACACGGCGAACCACGCCGGCGTCGGGAGTGGTGAGCAGCACGGTGACTCCGAGCTCGGCACGGGCCCGGTCGAGCACGGTCAGGACCGCGCCGGTCTCCTCGGACTGCACACCGGCGGTCGGGTCGTCGGCCAAGAGCACGGACGGCCCGGCGGCCAGCGCTTTGGCGATGGCGACTCGACGCAGCTGCCCTTCGGACAGGTCGCCCGGCCGCTGCCCCGCCCGAGGGGTGAGACCGACCAGGTCGAGCAGGTTGCCGACCCGGTTGCGGCGCTGCGGCCCGTCGAGACCGAGCTGTTCGAGCGGGGAAGCGATGTTGCCGGCGATGGTGCGCTCAGCGAGCAATTCCGGTTTGGTGCTCACGACACCGACCTGCCGCCGGATCTCGCGCAGGCGGCGTCCGTCGAGGGTCCCGGTGTTGAGGCCGTCGAGGCGGACGACGCCGCGGTCGGGGCGCTCCTGAAGACCGATGCAACGAGCGAGGGTCGACTTGCCGGAACCGGCCGGGCCGACGACTCCGAACAGCGAGCCCGCCTGGATGTCCACGCTCACATCGCGCAGCGCGACGACGGGATTTCCGTTGAGAGGAAAGGATTTGGACAGGTTTTCAACAGTGATCACGAAAGGCTCCATGCGAATGGGGCGCTGCTTCTTTCGAGCGCGCCGACCGTCACCGAGTGACCGTCCGGAAACGGACGGTTTTCAGAGGTAAGGGAGAAGGACTCAGGCAGTAACGGTGGAGCGTTGACACGCACTTACCGTGCGGCGACCTTCATCGACGACACGTCGCCTGGTCAGCAGGAGCGGGTGGGTGACCCTGTTCATTAGGCACAGCCTCCATCGGTCCTGGCTGTAGCACCTGCCCTGTGGAGGGTGGTTGCTGCGACTTCGGCGAGCCAGGTCTCTCAGTCGCTCGGGATGGCTCACTGAGTAAAACCGATCCCACTGGATGAAAGCAAGCGCGTAGGCGCAGATCACACGTCTGGTCGCGTCCATCATACAGGATGAGCTGTCCATATATTGGACAAAGGCAGGCGCCTTCGACCTGCCCCAGGCGTGCTACCTGCTAAGACAATGCCGGCTCATACAGATCGAGAGGAAGACTTACGCACTCGTGCTGACCTGGGCCGAGGGGCGTTCGCGCGGTGCCGGTCACATCCCGAGCAGGCGGTCAACCCGCGGCCGCGGCGATCCGCGCGAACTGGTGGACATCCAACTGCTCACCGCGCGTCTTGGGATCGATACCCGCCTTCTCGAGCAGCGCCCCCGCGCGTTCGGCGGAACCGGCCCATGACGCCAACGCGGCGCGCAAGGTCTTCCGCCGCTGGGAGAAGGCGGCGTCGACCACCGCGAACAATCGCTCCCGGTCCACGGACGAGACCACCTCACCCCGCTCGAAAGCGACCAGTGCGGAGTCCACGTTCGGAACGGGCCAGAACACCGCGCGAGGCACCGCGGCGACCTTGCGCGCCTTTCCGTACCACGCGAGCTTGACGCTGGGGACGCCGTAAGTCCGGCTCCCCGGACCGGCCGCCATCCGGTCCGCCACTTCGGTCTGGACCATCACGAGGCCACTGGTCAGCGACGGCAGCTCGGCCAGCAGGTGCAGCACGACCGGAACCGCGACGTTGTACGGCAAATTCGCGACGAGCGCCGTCGGACTCGCGGGCAGGTCGTCCGCCGTGATCCGCAACGCGTCCGCGCCGACGACCGTCAATCGTTCGGCTCCGCCCCGTTCGGCGGCGGTATTCGGCAATCGCCCCGCCAGCACAGGATCGATTTCGACCGCGACGACCTCGGCGCCGGTCGCGAGCAGTCCGAGCGTCAAGGAGCCGAGGCCTGGCCCGACCTCCAACACGACGTCGCCTTCGCCGACCCCCGAGAGGTCGACGATGCGGCGCACCGTGTTGGGATCGTGCACGAAGTTCTGGCCGAGCTTCTTGGTCGGACGTACGTCCAGCTCGGCCGCCAGCGCCCTGATCTCCGCAGGACCGAGCAGTTCAGTCACCCGACGATCGTAACCAGCCCCGGTGGGCCACTATTGGCCGGTGGACGACGTCGTACTCGAAGGCGAGAAAGTCCGGCTGCGCGACTGGACGCCGAGTGACCTTCGACCGCTTCGCGACCTACTCGATCCCACGCGGCCCTGGCACGAAACGAACGGGCCCTACTTCGGCACCCCGAGCGCGGCAGCGGCCGACTCGACGGCCCGCGAACTCACCACGCCCACGGCCGAGCCCTCCGATCCCCGCACCAGCCTCGCCGTATGCGATCTGAAGGACGGCGGCTTGATCGGCAGGGTCAGCTGGTACTGGGAAAGCAGGCAGACCGACTGGCGGCGGATGGGCTTGGTGATCTACGACGAGCGGTACTGGGGCGGCGGGTACGGCACTGAGGCCTTACGCCTGTGGACGACCTATTTGTTCGCTCGCACCGACACGCTCCGCCTGGACTTCGCCACATTCTCGGGGAACCTGGGGATGATCGCCGTCGGGCAGCGGCTGGGATTCGTCGAGGAAGGCCGGTTCCGACGCGCTCGACGCTGGTCCGGAGGCGTGCATGACGCCGTCGTCTATGGGGTGCTCCGGGAGGAGTGGGACCGGATGAACCAGTTGAGCGCCGAGCCGTGATCCCGCCCCCCACCATCCGAATGGCGTTTTCGAACTGACACGTATCCCACTCCCGTGTGATCGGCGCAGGTCAGCGCAGCCGGAGCGTAATGATCATCCACCCGATCGATACCGTGCATTCGTTCGAATCTGCCTCGACAATCGAGGGATGACCAGCACAAATACTCCCAAGGCCTTCCCGCTCAACCTGCCGGAAGGCGACGCCGAACTGCTCCTCGACGAGTTGCAGACACGGCTACGCGAAGGGCGACGTCTGTTCGCCGAAGTCGGCCAGATCCTGGCCGAGATCGAGGCACGTGGGGTCCGAGACCTCTACGGATACAACTCGATCGCCGCCTTCTACGAGCATGTGGCTCGAGTGCCTCGAGCAGAGGCTCAGAAAGTGGCAAGCAGAGCGCTCGCGCTCAATTCGAGACGGGCGCGCGACGGCACGTCGATCGACCCCGTCGCGCCGTTGACCGGCGAGTCGGCCAGCACCGGCGCGTTGGCCGAGGCGGGTATCGACCGGATCGTCACCGTCATGAAGAGGCTGCCGGACCACCTAGAGGCGGACGAGCGGCTTGACGCCGAAAAGGGCCTGGTCGAACTCGCGGCTGTCGCAAGACCGCGCGACGTCACCATGGCGGGTACCGACCTGCTCGCACGGCACGATCCGGATGGGAAGCCCAAAGACGATCCCGAGCCGAAACGTCAACGAAGCGAATTCTGGTTGCGCCAGAAACGGACCGGCCGGTGGGACATGCGCGGGAACCTCGACCCCGAGACAGGCGCCCGCCTGAACGCGCTCTTGGTGCCGCGTACGTATCCGGCTCCCGGCGAAGTAGCCGACGACCGTGCACCGGCGGAGAGACGCGGCGACGCGTTCGCGGAGATCGTCGATCTCGCGGAGGCCGGCCCGGACATCCCCGCGCCCCGGCAGGCCGCGGAGCGGGCCGCTGAGGAGCCTCAGCCCGCACAGCCCAGCGAGGAACCAGCGAGTCCCCCTAAGCCCACCCAGATGCCGCCACAGGGCCGCCACCGCGGTGACGAAGGCGTACAAGCGGCCACCGCAGCCGGAGGACCCCGGAATGTCGCCCACCTACGTCCCCCTCGATGGTGGGCACGACTGTCGAAACCTAGATCCGGGAATCCGACACAGCCGCAGAAGCCTCTAACGGCCTGAAGGCCACCGTGCGGGCGAACCCACATGGTGACCTTCAGGAAAGGAGGACGATCTGGCGTCAGGCCTTCTTGCCGCAGTGCGGCCAAGCGCTGTAGCCACCACGCGCGTCGCGGACCTTCTCGGCGACAGCGATCTGCTGGGCCTTGCTGGCCTGGTGCGGGTAGGCGGCGTACTGCTCGCCACCGTAGGCGTCCCAGGTGCTCTTGTTGAACTGCAGGCCACCGTAGTAGCCGTTGCCGGTGTTGGCGGCCCAGTTGCCGGTCGACTCGCACTGGGCGATGCGGTCCCAGGCTCCGGCGTCTCCGATGACCGGATCGGCGGGCTTCTTGGTACCGACCTTGACGATCTTGGGCTTGGCCTCGGTGATGACCTCTTCCGAGACCTTCTCGCGGCCGACCTCTTTGCCGTTGCGCTTGGTGACCTTGTAGGTCACGGTCTTCTGGCCCGGGGTGCCCGGGTCCTCGACCTTGGTCTTGCCCTTTTCGAGCTCCGGGTCGTCGACCTTCTGCTCGGGCGGAGCGATTTCCTCGTTCTGCTTGACCATGGTGACGCCGGTCCGGCTGATGTGGACCTCGGCGCCGTCGACCAGCTTGACGTCGAGACCGCCGACGGCCTCGTCGTCCGGGCCGAGGGTCATCCGGAGCTCACCGAGAAATTCCTGGGTGGTCACCGAGTTGGTCTGAACCTTGCGCGGTTCGTTCGCGCCGTCGTAGACCGTGACGTTCTTGAGGGTCTTGACCTCGACGGTGGCGCCCTCGAGCGGCAGCTCACCGTTCTGCGGGAGCGAGGTCCAGGTGCCGGCCTTGGCGAGGTCGGCGCGACCGAGCTGGTTCAACGCTTCGCCGAGGTTGGTCGCGCGGACCCAGGACTCCTGCTGCGGCGCGCCGTCGACGATCAGGTTCAGCTTGCGGCCGCGCTCCAGCTTGATGACGCCGCCGTCGCCCACCTCGGCCTGAGGCGAGGGCGAGAGCGAGTCGTGCGCGCCGACCGAGAGACCGGCGTCTTCGAGGACCTCGCCGACGGTGTCGCCGAAGCTGTGGACGGTCTGCTGCTTGCCGTCGACGTCGAGCGTGACGCTCTTGTTCATCGCCATCGCTGCCGCGCCCCCACCGCCGAGGGTGAGCAGCACCGCCATGACGGTCCCCTTGAGGAACCGCTTCTTCCAGACGCGGGTCGAGTTCGAGATGACCTCGTCCTTGGTCGCGACCTTCATCGGCGCGCCCGCGGTGCGGTCCTCGGCCACCTCGTCCGGAATGACGATCGGCGGGAGCATGGTGGTCTCGGCGCTGATGAGGCGGATCAGCTCGTCGACGTCGACGTCGATCTCGGCCATCAGGGCGTCGGCGTCGGGTCCGAGCGCGGCCAGGACGTCCTGGTGCGTGATGCGCGGATCGTCGGAGTAGTCGAGCTCGCCGTAGTGGGTGTCGCGGTCGAGCACGGCGACCGAGCCGGCGGAAGCGAAGGTGTTCGTCTCTGCGCCGAGGCGCGAGCCATCCTGCCTACTGCTACCAGTCACTGGGTCGTTCCCTTTCCCAAGACGTCGAGGAGCTCGACAACCGCTCCACTACGTCCTTCGTCTCGATGCGCTCTTCGGCACACCTCTAGAAGTCCGACACCCGCAGCCAGCGCCATCGTCACGGTTCCAGGCCGTACCGCTCCTGGTTCCGCTTCCCCGACGTGCACTGACGTGACTGTGGGCGTAACAGCCGGAAACCGCATGAGCGGGTACCGACCGGCACGATCACGGGACAGTAACGAACCTCGCCGGGTTGCGCAAACACCGCCCGGAGTGTCGTGACGTTGGTCACTCATCAGAGTGGACCATTGCTGATCACTAATGTCGCAATCCGTTCAACCCGCGGTGACTGTCGGCAAACGGAAGACCCGCTCAGCGGTCTTTCGCACCGATTCGGCCACCTCGTGCACCGCCTCGCCCCTGAGGGTGGCGAGGTGCCGAACCGTGTAGGCGGCGCAGTAGGGCTCGTTCGGCCGCCCACGGAACGGATGCGGGGTCAGGAAGGGAGCGTCCGTTTCGACGAGGTACTGGTCCGCCGGAACGATCCGTGCGGCCTCATGGAGCCCTCGGGCGTTGCGGAAGCTGACCGTCCCGGCGAAGGACAGCACGTATCCCGCGTCGACACAGCGGCGCGCGACGTGCTCGTCCCCGGAGAAACAGTGGAAGACGACCTGCTCGGGCGCTCCCTCTTCCTCGAGGATCCGGAGAACGTCGTCGTGAGCGTCTCGATCATGGATCATCAGCGGCTTGCCGATGCGCTTGGCGAGATCGATGTGCCACCGGAAAGCGTCCTGCTGGGCGTCGTGGGGTGAATAGTCCCAGTAGTAATCGAGACCGGTCTCGCCGACCGCGACCACTCTGGACTCTTTCGCGAGACTCTCCACTTCGGATTTCTCGGCTTCGCCGAATTCCTTGGTACGCGTGGGATGGATCGCGACGGCGGCCCACACCCGCGGGTCCCAAGTGGACGCTTGCGCGGCCCAGCGAGCGGCCGCGAGATCGTCCGCGACGGTGATCACCCGCGACACGCCGGCGCGCTCGGCGCGGTCGACCATGGCTGTCACATCAGCCGCGGTGACCGCGCCGCACGCGTCGAGGTGGGTGTGCGCGTCCACCACCGAAACCGGCAACCTGTCCGGGATCGGCGGCAGTTCCTTCTTCTCCGCACCCATCAGTTGCTCATTTCGAGATCGGCGCCCATTCGGGACCGGTCTCGCCGAGCTCCGGGTCCAGCTTGGCGAACAGCGGGGTCGGCTTCTCCAGAGGCTTGCCCACCTCGATGGGCACGGACTTCCAGCGCGCCTGCTCGGCCTTGTAGTCCCCGGTGATGATGGGGTTAATCCGGCCGGGGATGTCGAGGTCCTCGACTTCCTGAAGCTCGGGCTGGGCCGCCCAGACGCCGGTGCCACCGAGGGCCTCGTGCACCTTCTGCGCCGAGTGCGGCAGGAAGGGGGTCAGCAGCGTGTTGGCGTCGGAGACGACCTGCAGGGCGGTGTGCAGAACACTGTCGCGCCGCGCGGGGTCGTCCTTGAGCTTCCACGGCTCCTGGTCCGAGAGGTACCGGTTGGCCGCGGTGACGACGCGCATGGCCTCGCTCGCCGCCGCCTTGAACCGAGACCGCTGCAGGTGGGCTCCGGCGGTGTCGAACGCCTTGCGAGAGAGCTCCTTGAGCTCCTCGTCGGCGGCCGTGGGGGCGTCGGGACGCGGGATGGCTCCGACGTTCTTGTGCGCCATCGAAATGGACCTGTTGACGAGGTTGCCCCATTCGTTGGCCAGCTCGAAGTTGGTCCGGCGGACGAATTCGTCCCAGGTGAAGTCGGTGTCCTGGGTCTCGGGGCCGGCGACGGAGATGAAGTACCGCAGCGTGTCCGGGCCGAAGTCGCGCAGGAAGTCGTGCACGTAGATGACCGTGCCGCGCGAGGTCGAGAACTTCGAGCCGCTCATCGTGAGGAACTCGCTGGAAACGATCTCGTCGGGCAGGTGCAGCTTGCCGTACTTGCCGGGCACGCCGCCTCGGTCGCCCTCACCGTTGTGGCCGAAGAGCAGGGCGGGCCAGATCTGGGCGTGGAAGGTGATGTTGTCCTTGCCCATGAAGTAGTAGGAGCGGGCCTCCGGGTTGCTCCACCACTCCTGCCAGGCGTCCGGGTTCCCGGTCCGGCGCGCCCACTCCACACTCGCCGAGAAGTAGCCGATGACCGCGTCGAACCAGACGTAGAAGCGCTTCATCGGCTGGTCGCGCCAACCGTCCAGCGGGATCTTCACGCCCCAGTCGAGATCGCGGGTGATCGGCCGCGGCCGCATGTCGTCGATCAGGTTCTTGGTGAAGTTGAGGACGTTCGGACGCCAGTCGGTCTTGCTGGACAGCCATTTGCCCAGGGTCTCGACGAACGCGGAGAGGTCGAGGAAATAGTGCTCGGTCTCGACGAACTTCGGCGTTTCACCGTTGATCCGGGACTTCGGGTTGATCAGCTCGGCCGCGTCGAGCTGATTGCCGCAGTTGTCGCACTGGTCACCGCGCGCGCCGTCGTAGCCGCAGATCGGGCAGGTGCCCTCGATGTAGCGGTCGGGCAGGGTGCGGCCGGTCGAGGGGCTGATCGCGCCCCGGGTCGTCTTGGGGACGACGTAGCCGTTGCGGTGCAGCGCGAGGAAGATCTGCTGCGTGACCTCGGCGTGGTTACCCGTGGTGGTGCGGGTGAACAGGTCGTAGGTGAGGCCGAGCCCTTGCAGGTCCTGACCGATCTGGCGGGTGTACTTGTCGGCCGTCTGCTGGGAGGTCATGCCTTCTTTGTCGGCCTGGACGGTGATCGGGGTGCCGTGTTCGTCGGTACCGGACACCATGAGCACCCGGTTGCCGGCCATTCGCTGGTAGCGGGAGAAGACGTCGGACGGGACGCCGAATCCGGACACGTGGCCGATGTGGCGGGGGCCGTTGGCGTAGGGCCAGGCCACCGCAGTCAACACTGGGGTGCTCATGCTTGTTTAGCCTACGGACGTCGTCTAAGGCATTGTTGTCCGGGAGAGGATCGGAGGCCTCGGTGTCCGCCACGCGTCTGCTGGTGCTGGGTGTCGTGCGCATGTACGGCAAGGCGCACGGCTACCAGGTCCGGCGCGAGCTTCTCTCGTGGGCGGCCGACAAGTGGGGCAACGTCCAGCCGGGTTCGATCTATCACGCGCTGAAGAAGATGACCACCGAAGGCCTTCTGGAACAGGTCGAGGATGCCGAAGCGGGCGGTGGGCCCGACAGGATCGCGTACAGGCTGACCGAAGACGGGGAAACCGAGTTCCTCGTGCAACTCGGCAGGGCGCTGTCGAGCGACGACGCCACGGGGTACTCGCTGTCCGCGGCCGTAACGTTCATGCCGACGCTGCCCCGCGCGCAGGTGCTGGCCCTGCTGAAACAACAGCTGGCGAACATGGAAGCACACGCCCAATCGACTCATTACGCCCGTGAACACGCCGTCGATCTGGGAAAACCTCCCCACGTGAGCGAGCTGTACCGCCTGTGGAGCGTGCACGCGGAAGCGAACGTGAGCTGGATGAGGGATCTGATCGGCCGTCTGGAAGCCGGTGAGTACGTCATGGCGGGCGAAGGTGCGGACGACGAGGCCGTGTTCGGCGCGCCGCCCAAGTAATCAAATTTGACTACGGAACGACTCCTAGGGCACAGTGCGTCCAGCCACTAGTCAAACTTGACTAGCCGGGCACCGAAAGGAGTAGACATGATCAAGGCACGCGGCCTTGAGCGGCGGTTCCGCCGCAAGGGCCGCAATGGGGGCGAGGTCCACGCCGTCAAGGGCGTCGATCTCGACGTGTCGGCCGGGGAACTGGTCGGCTTCCTCGGACCGAACGGCGCGGGGAAGACCACGACCCTGCGCATGCTGACGACGCTGCTCAAGCCCACCGCCGGTGAGGCGACGGTCGGCGGCTGCGACCTGCTCGCCGACCCGCTGGGGGTGCGCCGGCGAATCGGTTACGTCGCACAGGGCGGCGGCACCGCGCCGGCGAGCAAGGTCGTCGAGGAGATCGAGTTCCAGGGCAGGCTGTACCGGATGAGCAAGGAGGACGCGCTCGCTCGTGGGGCCGTTCTCGCCGAGCAGCTGGACCTGGCCGGGCTCGACCAGCGGACGACCGCGACGCTGTCGGGTGGACAGCGCCGCCGGCTCGACATCGCGCTCGGGCTGATCCACTCGCCCGGGCTCGTCTTCCTCGACGAACCGTCGACGGGACTCGACCCGCAGAGCCGGGCGAACCTGTGGGACCACATCCGCAGGCTGCGCGACGAGCAGGGCGTCACGGTCTTCCTGACCACGCACTACCTCGACGAGGCCGACGCGCTCTCGGACCGGCTGATCGTCATCGATGACGGAAAGATCGTCGCCGAAGGCACGCCGGACTCCTTGAAAGCGAGGGTTTCCGGCGACAGTGTCGTCATCGGCGTCTCACCGGAGTCGGCGGAGGAGACCGCGGAGGTCGCGGGCCGCCTCGAAGGGGCTCACGAAATGACGGTCACCGACGGCGCAGTGCGTTTCCGGGTGCCGCGCGGGGACACCGCGATGCCCGAACTGCTGCGGGCGCTCGACGCGCGTGGCATCGCGATGACGTCCATGCAGGTGCACCGGCCGACGCTCGACGACGTGTTCCTGACCCTGACGGGCCGGAGCCTGCGCGACGCCGAAGAGGGCGCGCCGACCGGCCCCGCCGAGGAGAAGGAGACCACGCATGTTGCATGACACCTGGTTGATCTTCCGCCGTGACATGCTCGCGGCGTTGCGCAACCCGACGTGGCTCGCCATCGGCATCATGCAGCCGCTCCTCTATCTGTTCTTCTTCGGGCCGCTCCTGGTGAAGGCGCTCAACGCGCAGGGGCTGTCCGATGTGGACGGATGGATGATCTTCACCCCGGCGATCATCGCGCAGCTCGCGTTGTTCGGCAGTTCGTTCGTCGGGTTCGGGCTCCTCGCGGAATACCGGTCGGGCGTGGTCGAACGCCTGCGGGTCACCCCGGTGAGCCGGGTGGCCTTGTTGCTGGGCAAGGTGCTCGCCAACGCGTTGCAGACCGTCGTCCAGGCCTTGCTCATCATCGCTCTGGCGTATCTGGTCTTCGACCTGAACGCACCGTTCAGCGGCGTGGTGCTCAGCCTGGTGATCGTCTTCCTTCTGTCGGTCACGCTGGCGTCGTGCTCGTACGCGCTGGCGCTGACCCTCAAGAGCGAAGACGCCTTCCCGGCTTTGCTCAACGCGGTTCTCATGCCACTGCTGCTGCTTTCCGGAATCCTGATCCCGATCACCGCGGGCTCGGCGCCGGATTGGCTGTACACGATTTCCCGCATCAATCCGTTCCGGCACGTGGTGGATGTCGAGCGGAACAGTTTCCGTGGCGACTTCTCGATGGACGCGCTGTTCACCGGGAGCGTCGTGGTGCTGGTCATGGCCGTCCTGGCCATCTGGTGGGGCTCGCGGACGTTCCAACGCGAAAACGCCTGAGACACGCTGTACCGAAAGGTCACCTTGCGGCCGCTCCGCGGACGTAAGGTGACCTTTCGGTCGTACTGGGGCGGAATTCGAGGCGGGTGGGTTTGATAGATCCGGAAGGCGAGCACGGCGTCACCCTGTCCCACCGTGAGACGGTGACGGACTGGGCGGCGGTGCGCGGCGCCGACATCCGGTTCGCGTCGGTCACCGTCACCGAGAACACCAACTGGCGGGACGCCGCGGCGGAACGCAATCTGGCCGGCGCGCAACACGTCGGCATCCACACCGGCGCGCGGCACTACGCACGTCCTGGTGCCGTCCACGACCAAGCCGAGCATTTCGTACGGACGGCGAGCGCGCTCGGCGCCTTCGCGCCCGGTTCGCTCGCGCCCGCGCTCGAAGTGGAGGCACCCAGCGTCGACGACCGGTTCATCAAAGCGTGGATCAAACACGTCAGGCAGGCGGCGCGCGTCGAACGCGTCCTCGTGTACGCGGGGCTCGACTGCTGGACGAACCGGTTGCGGCCGGACAAATGGGCGGACAGCGAAGTGGTGTTGTGGCTGGTCAGGCACAACGAAATCCCGGGAAGGCCGGGCTGGTTCCACTCGCGGCTGGGATTGCATCAGCACGGTTTCGGCGCCGGACTGCCCGGTGTGGACGGACCGATCGCGCAGGACGCGGTGGTCTATCCCTTCAAACTGACCGACGTGCTCTTGTAATTTCCGCTGCGTGACGGAGGATGCGCACGACGTCACCATGTGGTCGCGGATCTCACTTTCCGACAGCGGCGGGTTGCTTTTCCGGCCACTCGAACGGCGACAATGTCGCGTGCGGTTGATGTGCCGGAAGCTGCGGACCGACGTCGGGCCCGAACGGGCACTGGCGGTCCTCGGCGCGCGTGCCGAGAAGCTCGGGCTCGCACCGCCCGCCGCGCTTTGCGGCGAGTGGTTCTCTTCGCGCGCGGTCATCGCGCTGAACGCTTCGCTGACTCCGGTCCATGACGTGTCCGAAGCGTTCTCGATCCCCTCTCGGATGCCTGACGTCCGTGGCGCGGTGCCCGGTGCGGTCGGGGGCGGCTGGTTCGGTTACCTGAGCTACGACCTGACCGATCCTTCGGGCCGTTCCGGATCGCTCCCCCCGGCCGCGTGGGGCTGGGTCGACCGGATTCTCCGGCTGGACGCGGACGGAACCTGGTGGTTCGAAGCCCTGATTCCCGATGGCGATCCGGATCCGGTCGACGAAGTGTCCGCGGTGGAATCCGCGCTCACCCGGCTTCCCGAGGCGACGACTTGGAGTTCCGGCCCGTTGTCACGGCCGCTTCCTTCGGAACACTACGACGCCGTGAAGGCGTGCGTGCACGCGATCGAGGCCGGCGAGCTTTTCCAGGCGAACATCTGCGCCCGCTTCGGCGGAAGGTTCACCGGCGATCCGATCGCGTTGTTCGCCGAAGGCGTGCGTCGCCTGGGAGCCCGCCGCGCGGCGTTCCTCGCCGGGGACTGGGGCTCCGTCGTCTCGTTCTCGCCTGAGCTTTTCCTTGCCAGGCATGGGCGAACTGTCCGGTCGACGCCGATCAAGGGAACCCTGCCGCGGCGGAACGCCGCTGACGAACACCTCGCGCGGCGGCTTCGGGAATCCACCAAGGACGTCGCCGAGAACGTGATGATCACCGATCTCGTCCGCAACGATCTCGGCCGGGTGTGCGCCACCGGCAGTGTGCGTGTCCCCGAACTGCTCGCGGTCCGGCCCGCGCCGGGGGTCTGGCATCTGGAGTCCACTGTGGAGGGATCGCTCGCCGACGGGATCGACGACGCCGCCCTGCTCGCGGCCACATTCCCGCCGGGTTCGGTGACGGGCGCGCCGAAGATCCGCGCGCTGGACCTCATCGCCGAGCTGGAGCCCACAGCGCGCGGCGTCTACACCGGCGCGATCGGCCTCGCTTCGCCGATCGCCGGGCTGGAACTGAACGTCGCGATCAGAACCTTCGAAATCCACGAAGACACGATCGCGCTCGGAGTCGGCGGCGGGATCACCGCCGACTCCGACAGCGACGCGGAATGGCAGGAATGCCTGCACAAATCCGCTCCGCTGGAGCGCCTGCTCGGCTGACTACTTGGTGGGGTCCAGCAGCAGCTTGCCCATCGTGCCGCGCGAGCGCAGGGCCTCGTGGGCGGCGCGAGCGTCGGACAGCGCGTACTCGCCACCGGCGACGGCGCGAACCCGGCCGGCAAGAGCCAACTCGAAAAGCTCGTCGAGCGCGCGGCCGAAGACGTTTCCGGGAAGCTTGAACGCGTGCGGCAGCCACATCCCGGCCACGGCGGTGCTGTGCCCGAGGAGGTTTCGGGCTTCGATCGGCTTCGGGTTCTCCCGGCTGGCCATTCCGTAGAACGCGAGGCGGCCGAACGGCGCGAGGGCCGCGATGCTCTGGTCCGTGACCGGGCCGCCGGTCATGTCGAGCACGATGTCGACGCGTTTGCCGCCGTTCGCCTCGCGGAGCGCGTCGGTCATGTTCTCGGCCCGAGAATCGATGGCGACGTCGGCGCCCAGTTCGAGGGCGAGGGCGCGCTTTTCGTCGCTGCTGGCGGTCGCGATGACCCGGCTCGCTCCCCAAGCCTTCGCGAGCTGCACGGCGATGGAGCCGACCCCGCCCGCGGCCGCGTGCACGACGACGGTTTCGCCCGGTTCGAGGTGGGCGCTCTTGCGCAGCAGAAGCGAGGCCGTGGTGCCCTGGACGATGAAGGAAAGCGCGGTCAGATCGTCGACGCCGTCGGGAACGTCGTAGCTGGTGACGTCGTCGGCCACCGCGCGCTCGGCATAACCGCCACCGCCGTTGAGCAGCGCGACGATCCGCTTGCCGTCGGCGGTGCGGCCGACGACCTCGCCGCCGGGGACGAGCGGGAGCTTGCTCGGCGCGAGGTACGAGTTCTCGGCCTGATGCGTGTCGGCGTAGTTGATGCCGATCCGGTCGACCTCGACCAGCCGCTGACCTGGGCCGGGGACGGGATCGGGCAGGTCGACGAGGTTGAGCACCTCGGGTCCGCCGAACTCGGTCACCTGTACTGCGCGCATCCGCATCCTCCTCGTCGAGATGAGACATTCTTGCATATGTCTCATGCATGAGACACCGCGTGATATGTTTCACGCATCGAAACCGCACTCGAACGCCAGCTGACCTCGCCGCGCCCGGACGCCCTGCGCGCGTTCACGATCGCGCGCGACCGCTTTCTGGAGGGGCGCCGGGTGGACATGGGCGAACTGGCGAGCGAGCTCGGGATCAGCCGGGCGACGTTGCACCGCTGGGTCGGCGGCCGGGATCAGCTACTCGGCGAAATCCTGTGGTCGATGACCGTGGAGGTCTTCGAAGCGCGGTCTTCCGGCAAGCTCGGGCGCGGCGCGGAAGGGATCGCGGAACTCGTTGGCACCTTCGTCCGGACCGTGAACGGCTCGAAGCCGTTCCGGGAGTTCCTGCGCAACGAGCCCGAGCGGGCGTTGCGAATCCTGACGACGAAGGCCAGCGTGGTGCAGAGTCGCGCGATCGCGAAGATGCGCGAGTTCCTGGACGAAGAGGTCGAGGCCGGGCGGCTCACTCCCCCGCTGCCGATCGAAGACCTGGCTTACCTGCTGGTGCGGATCGGCGAGTCCTTCATCTACACCGATGTCATCACCGGCGACGAACCCGACGCCGGGAAGGCGCACGCGGCCGTGACGGCCTTGCTGTCCTAGCGCTTGCGGGAAGCGAGAACAGCGTCGTAGAGCTCCTTCTTCGACACTCCGGCCGCTTCGGCGACCTCGGCGGCGGCGGATTTGAGGCGTTCACCTCCCGAGACCCGCGACGAGACCTCGGAGACCAGGTCCTCGACGCTCACCGAACGCGGCGGCGCACCCGCCAGAACGACGGTGATCTCGCCCTTGACCCCTTCGGCGGCCCAAGCGGCCAAATCCGGCAGAGTGCCGCGCTTGACCTCTTCGTAGGTTTTGGTCAGTTCGCGGCAGACGGCGGCACGACGCTCGGAACCCAGGACGTCGGCGGCGTCGGCGAGCGTGCTCGCGAGGCGATGCGGGGATTCGAAGAACACCGCCGTACGGGGCTCGTCCTTCAACGAACCGAGCCATTTCGCGCGTTCACCGGGCTTGCGCGGGGCAAAACCTTCGAAACAGAAACGGTCACAGGGCAGGCCGGACAGCGCGAGCGCCGTGGTCACCGCGGACGGGCCGGGCAGGCAGGTCACCGGCACGTCCGCCTCGACACAGGCCGCCACCAGACGGAATCCGGGATCCGAGACGCTCGGCATCCCCGCGTCGGTCACCAGGAGCACCGTCTCGCCCGCTTGCAGCGATTCGAGCAGTTTCGGCAGACGGGCGGTCTCGACGTCCTCGTAGAAGCTGACGACGCGTCCGACCGGCGAAACATCGAGGGCCGCGGTGAGTGAGCGCAGGCGCCGGGTGTCTTCGGCGGCGATCACGTCGGCCGTCGCGAGGGCTTCGGACAGGCGCGGCGAAGCGTCACGGACGTCTCCGAGCGGGGTGGCTGCCAGCACGAGGCGTCCTTCGGTCATTCCCGAAGGTTAACCGGTTCGCAGATCCGGACACCGAGTTCACTCTTCCGCCCGTAGGATCATGCCCCGTGACCGCACTGCTGACCCGCGACAACGAGAGCGTGCGGCCGGACCCGGTCGACGCGCTCAGGCCACCGAACGACCGGGAGGCCACCCTCCTCGGCCGCGGCATGCCGACGGACCGCCTGCGCGGCTGGATCGTCACGCTGGTGCTGACGCTCATCGGCGGCATCGTCCGGATCCAGAACCTGGGGACGCCCACGGACAAGGGCACCCCTGTCTTCGACGAGAAGCACTACGTCCCGCAGGCGTGGCAGATGCTGCGCAACGGCGGTTACGAGGACAACTACGGCTACGAACTCATCGTCCACCCGCCGTTGGCGAAGCATCTCATCGCGATCGGTGAGTGGCTGTTCGGCTACAACGCCTGGGGCTGGCGGATCATGCCGGCGCTGGCGGGCACGCTGATCGTGTTGCTCACCATCCGGATCGCCCGGCGGCTCACGCGGTCGACGCTGCTCGGCGCGGTCGCCGGGATCCTGGTGATCAGCGACGGCGTCCTGCACCTGCAGTCACGCATGGGCATGCTCGACATCTTCATCGCGTTGTTCGTCCTCGCCGCATTCGCCTGTGTGCTGTGCGACCGCGACCAGGTGCGGCGACGGCTCGCCGTGGCCGTCCGCGAAGGCTGGATCGACGAATCCCGGTTCGGCCCGAAGCTGGGTTTCCGCTGGTGGCGGTTCGCCGGCGGCCTGATGATCGGGCTGACCTTCGGGGTCAAATGGTCGGCGCTCTACTACATCGCCGCGTTCGGCCTGCTCACCGTCTTCTTCGACGTCGCCGCGCGCCGGGCCGCCGGGGTGCAGCGGCCTTGGGTCGGCACGCTGCGCCGCGACGTGCTGCCCGCGCTGTGGGCGATCGTCGTCATCCCGATCCTGGTGTACTTCGCCTGCTACTGGGCCTGGTTCGCGAGCGAGACCGCGACCGACCGCAACTATGTGGCGATCAAGGAAATCGATCCGGGTTTCTGGGCCTGGGTGCCGCCCGCGTTGCGGTCGCTCGGCGATTACTCGATGAACGTGCTCGACTTCCACGCGAACCTGGTGACGCCCAAGGACAAACCGCATCCGTGGGAGTCGAAGCCGTGGACCTGGCCGATGGGGCTGCGGCCGATGCTGTACGCGTACGCGGGCGGCACCGACGCGACCGGCTGCGGCGAGTCGACCTGTGTGCGGGCGACGATGCTGATCGGGACGCCGGCGATGTGGTGGCTGGCGCTGCCGATGCTCGGCTGGAGCGTGTGGCGCTCGGTCTTCCGCGCGGACTGGCGCTACGCCGCCGTGCTCGTCGGCTACCTCGCCGGGTACCTGCCGTGGTTCACCAACCTCGACCGCCAGATGTACTACTTCTACGCGACGCCGCTGGCGCCGTTCCTGGTACTCGGGTTGACGCTGGTCCTCGGGCAGATCCTCGGCAGCGCGAAACGCGGATTCGAGCGGCGGGGCACCGGCCTGCTCGTCGTCGCCCTCTACGTGGGGCTCGTCGTGGCCAACTTCGCCTGGTTGTGGCCGATCCTGAACGGCAACGCGATCACGAACGAGCATTGGAACGCCGAATTGTGGCTTCCGTCCTGGAAGTGACCGCGATCGGTCGAGCAACCTCGTGATTTTCCCGATTCAAGTGTGACACTTGCCCCCGAGTTGTTACTCTTCGCTGGTCAACAGCAGCTCTACAGGGGGCATCATGACGATCCGACCGCTCGGAGCGGCCTGTGCGGCCGCGGCGTTGTTCTTGATCGCGGGGTGCGAAGAGCAGACGCCGGGAACGGCGTCGCCGCAGACCTCGGCCGTTCCGAGCACTTCCGAAGCGCCTGCCACCAGCACGACACAAGCCAGCGCTTCGAGGCCTTCGGCGACCGCGGCGACCGTCTCCGAGGCCACCACACCCGCCGCCGGTGGCACCGTCGCGCACACCCCGGACGGCGCCGCGAGCGTGATGGAGGAGTACCACCACGCGCTGGGCGACAAGGACCTCGAAACCGTCTGCCGGATCACCGGGCCGGCGTTCGACGGTGGGATGAAGGAATGCCGCCAGCTCACCCCGATGCAGTTCGGGATGCTCTCGGCCGACGACGTGAAGAAGCTGAAGGCCACCCGCGTGGATCGGGCGAAACTGCAGAGCAAGGGGCCGGACAAGGTCGTCGTCCCGCCGGGTGCGATCGCTCCGCAGATCGCGATGATGGCGGCTCAGCCCAAGACGTTCACCATGGCCTGGCGAGGCGGGACCTGGGTCATCGTCGACTGAGGGAGAGCAAGGGACCTTTGCTACCCCTTATCTCGATGTCGAGACAAGTGGTAGCAAAGGTCCCTTGCTCCCTTTTCGCAGGTCAGCGCGGGTGACGCTGAGGCTGCGGCTGCTGGCGGGGCTGCGGCTGCTGCTGCGGAGGGCGACGCGTCACGATCTGCGTCACCGGGCCGTCCGGCGACTTCCCGGCCCGGGCGAGCCAGCCTTCGACGTCGCGCCGCACGGCGGTGAGCGTCGGGCGGCGGCGTGGCTCCTGGTCGAGCGACGCGATGAGGATCCGGGCGTGGGCGCTGCGGTTCGGCAGCTTCGACACCGGTTCGGCGCGGGCCGCGGCCATCAGCGCGGCCATCGGGGTCTCCCGGGTGCCGCGCGGCGGCTGACCCGAGAGCGCGTAGCTCACCGTCGCGGCGAGCTGCCAGGCGTCCGACGCCGGACTGGCCGGCGAGCCCATCGCCTGCTCGGGGGCGACGAAGTCCGGCGTGCCGATCATCATCCCGGTCGCGGTCATCTTCGAATCGCCCTGACTGCGGGCGATGCCGAAGTCGATCAGATGGGCGAGCCCGTTGCGGTCGAGGATGATGTTCGACGGCTTCAGGTCCCGGTGCAGCACACCCTTCTCGTGCGCCGCCGCGAGCGCGCCGGCCATGGTCGACCAGAGCCGCCCGGCGGCGATGTCGTCGAGCGGGCCCTGCGAGTCGACGATCTCGGCCAGCGAGCGTCCTTCGAGGTACTCCATCACCAGCGCGAGCCCGTCGGGTTCCTCGACGAGGTCGTACACCTTGACGCAGTTGGGGTGGTTCACCACGGCCAGCGCACGGGCCTCGCGCTGCATCCGTTCCTCGGTGTCCCGGTCCGGCGCGTGCGCGATCTTCAGCGCGACCGTGCGGTTGAGCTGCGTGTCGACCGCTTCCCAAACGGTGCCGAAGCCACCGTGGCCGAGCCGCCGGACGCGCTTGTAGCGGCTGCCGCCGGAGTTACGGGAACCCGGCGGAGGCGGGATCGGGCCCGGGGCCGCGGCCAGCGCGGGTGGTTCGGGCGCCTGCGCCAGCGCGGTCGCCGGGTACTGCTTGGCGGGCGGGGGCGGCAGCTGCGGTTGCGGCTTCGGGGCGGGCGGCTCCGGGCGGTACGGCTCCACCTTCTGCCGGGGCTGCGGGTCGGGCCGGTTGATCACCGACCACGGCGGCGGACCGACGAGCGCGACCGGGATCAGGCCCAGCACGCTGAACGGCAAGAACCCAAGCCAGAAGTGCACGGCCGTGTTCGCGCCCATGCCGACACTCGCCAGCACCATCAGCACGAACGGGATCCAGAAGAACCGCGAAGGCCACTTCGGGCCGCGGCGGAACGCGGTACGCGCCTGCAGCATCACGAACAGCAGCGACAGCGCGGGCAGCCCGACCAGCAGGATCAGGTAGAAGATGTAACTGAGCTGCATCCCGTTCGGGTAGAACAGGACCTCGTACACGTTCTGGCCGCGGCCGAGGTATTCGCTCTGCTTGCCGATCAGCGGGCTGTAGTCGGCGTTGTAGGTCGCCAGATCACTGCTGGAGAAGCCGGATTGACCGCCCGACTTGGACGCGGCCTCCTGGTACGTCTGCGAAACCCCGGTGGCCAGCAGCCACGGCAGGAGGAAGACGGCGACGACGCCGATCCCGCCGAAGACGGACAGGGTCACCACGTCGTAGCGGTTGCCGGTGCCTTTGCGGATGATCGCGACGATCATCGCTCCCAGTGCGGGCAGCAGCGCGACCAGCGCTCCCGCGGTGCTCGTCGCCCACACCCAGTCCCCAGGCCAGATCCCTGGCCCGAACAGGCTGTGCGCGAACGAAAGCAGCGCGCTCGCTAGTCCCATGGACCCTGCTCCCCTCGCTCGTCGAGGCCGTTTCCGGCGGTTTTCCCCCTAGTCCAGCTTAGGACGCTCCATGCCCTCACAGGGTTGCCGGGTTGTCGCGGGCGTCTCTCCGCCGTTACCACCAGGCATCGGCCGGTCCGGAAGTCCATGATGGTCCCCGTACCCGAACGCGAAGGAGCATTCGATGCACGCCGAGTCGTACCAGCGGAGCCTCGAAGACCCGGAGGGTTTCTGGCTCGAAGCCGCGCAGGCGATCGACTGGACCCGCACGCCGACGCAGGCACTCGACGCGTCGAAAGCGCCCTTCTACCGCTGGTTCCCGGACGGGGAGCTGAACACGGCGTTCAACGCGCTCGACCGGCACGTACGGGACGGCCGCGGCGAGCAGACCGCGCTGATCTGGGATTCGCCCGTAACCGATTCGGTTCGCCGGTTCACCTACGCGGAACTGCTGGACGAGGTCGCGCGCTTCGCCGGCGCGCTCGCTTCCCTCGGCGTCGGGAAGGGCGACCGCGTCATCGTGTACATGCCGATGGTCCCCGAAGCGGCGGTCGCGATGCTCGCGTGCGCCCGGCTCGGCGCGGTGCATTCGGTCGTTTTCGGCGGCTTCGCACCCAAGGAGCTCGCGGCGCGGATCGAAGACGCGAAACCCAAGGTCATCGTCGCGGCCTCGTGCGGGATCGAGCCGACGCGGATCGTCGAATACAAACCGATCATCGACGAGGCGCTCGCGGGCACCGCGCACCAGCCGGGCAAGGTCGTGGTGCTGCAGCGGGAGCGCGCCCGCGCCGAACTGGGTGACCGCGACGCCGACTGGGCCGAACTGGTCGCGAAGTCCTCCCCCGCCGATCCGGTGCCGGTCGCCGCCACCGACCCGCTGTACATCCTGTACACCTCCGGCACCACGGGGAAGCCGAAGGGCGTCGTGCGCGACACCGGCGGGCACGCGGTCGCGCTCGCCTGGTCGATGAACGCGATCTACGACATCCGGCCCGGCGACGTGTGGTGGACGGCGTCCGACGTCGGCTGGGTCGTCGGCCATTCCTACATCGTCTACGCGCCGCTTCTGATCGGGGCGACGACGGTCATGTACGAGGGCAAGCCAGTCAATACTCCGGACGCGGGCGCGTTCTGGCGCGTCATTTCCGATCACGGGGTGAAGGCGTTGTTCACCGCGCCGACCGCGCTGCGGGCGATCAAAAAGGTCGATCCGGATGGCGTCGAAATCGGAAAATACCAGCTCAGCGGATTCAAGACGTTGTTCATGGCGGGGGAACGACTCGATCCGGAGACCTATCACTGGGCGCACGACAAGCTCGGCGTACCGGTGATCGACCACTGGTGGCAGACCGAGACCGGCTGGCCGATCGCCGCGAATCCGCGCGGTTTGGAACCGATGCCGGTCAAACCCGGTTCCGCGACGAAACCGGTGCCGGGCTGGGACGTGCGGATCCTGGACCAGGCCGGCGATCCGCTTCCCGCCGGGCGCGAGGGCGCCATCGCCATCAAACTGCCGCTTCCGCCGGGATCGCTGCCGACGTTGTGGCAAGACGACGAGCGGTATCACGAGGCGTATCTTTCGCGGTATGAAGGCCACTACCTGACGGGTGACTCCGGGTACGTCGACGAAGACGGCTATCTGTTCGTCATGGGCCGCACCGACGATGTCATCAACGTCGCGGGGCACCGGCTTTCGACCGGCTCCATGGAGGCCGTGCTGGCGTCGCATCCCGCCGTCGCCGAATGCGCCGTGATCGGGGTCCGCGATCAGCTCAAGGGGCAGCTTCCGCGCGGTTTCGTGGTGCTGAAGTCGGGCGCCGACGTCGACGCCGAAACGCTCAAGGCCGAATTGGTCGCGCTGGTGCGGCGCGACATCGGCCCGGTCGCCGCGTTCCGTGACGTGTCCATTGTGGACGCGTTACCGAAGACGCGGTCCGGGAAGATCCTGCGCAAGACCATGCGCGGCATTGCCGACGGCCGCGACGAGCAGGTGCCCTCGACGATCGAGGACGCGAGCGTTCTCGATGCCCTGAAAGCGGTTCTGCGCGGCGAGTGACCGGTGATCGGTACGGCGTACTGGTCCGATCGGGTGTTGTCGTGTTTGCCCTATTGGTCTATACCTCTAGAAGAAGAGAGTCTCCAGGTACCCCGACCGGAGGTGCTCCATGAGTAAACGCCTGTCCAGAACCGTGCTCGGCGTGGCCGTCCTGAGCCTCGTGACGCTCGGGCTCCCCGCCACGGCGAGCGCGGGACAGCACGCGAAGGCCGAACGGACCGTCACCGACGTCGTCCCCGCGCCGGTCGACGCGAAACCCGACCCCCGCGCGAACTTCCGCCTCGGCCCCGCGACCGTCATCCGCACCGACCGCGACGGCAAGCAGGTCGCCGAATACCTGGCGGGCCTGCTCCGGCCCGCCACCGGTTACCGGCTGCCCGTCGTCAGCGGCCACCGTGGCGGCGGCCCGGCCATCTCGCTCGAAACCGGTCACGCGGGCGACCGCGTCGGCAGCGAGGGTTACCAGCTCAAGGTGTCGCCCTCCGGCGTGACCTTGAAGGCGAACACCGACGAAGGCCTGTTCCTCGGCGTGCAGACGCTGCGTCAGTTGCTTCCTTCGGCGATCGAGGCGAAGACCGTCCAGAAGCGGTCGTGGGTGGTCTCGGGCGGCACGGTGCTCGACTATCCGCGCTTCGGCTACCGCAGCGCGATGCTCGACGTCGCCCGGCACTTCTTCACGCCGGACCAGGTCAAGCTGTACATCGACCAGATCGCGCAGTACAAGATCAACAACCTCCACCTGCACCTGAGCGACGACCAGGGCTGGCGGATCGAGATCAAGAGCTGGCCGAAGCTGGCGACCGTGGGCGGCCAGACGGCCGTCGGCGGTGCTCCCGGCGGTTACTACACGCAGGAGCAGTACAAGGACCTGGTGCGCTACGCGGCTTCGCGGCACATCACGATCGTTCCCGAGATCGACATGCCGGGCCACACCAACGCGGCCCAGTATTCCTACGCCGAACTGAACTGCGACGGCAAGCCGATACCGCCGCGCACGGACATCGAGGTCGGCTACAGCTCGCTGTGCATCGGCAAGGACATCACCTACAAGTTCGTGGACGACGTCATCCGCGAGCTGTCGGCGATCACCCCCGGGAAGTACATCAACATCGGTGGCGACGAAGCGCACTCGACCACCCCGGCCGACTACCAGACCTTCGCCACGAAGGTGCACCCGATCGTCGCGAAGTACGGCAAGACGATCACGGGCTGGCACGACATCGCCAAGACGAATCCGCCGGTTTCGGCCGTCCCGCAGTTCTGGGGCACGACGGGCACCGACGCGAACGTCGCCGCGGCGGCGGCACGCGGCAACAAGATCCTGATGTCGCCCGCGAACAAGGCGTACCTGGACATGAAGTACCACCCACAGACGCCGCTCGGACTGAGCTGGGCGGGCCTGATCGAGGTCAAGACCGGGTACGACTGGGATCCGGCCACGTACCTGGAGGGCGTGACGGAGAAGAACGTGATCGGGGTCGAGGCGCCGCTGTGGTCGGAAACGCTGATCACCAGTGACCACATCGAGTTCATGGCGTTCCCGAGGTTGCCGGGGTACGCCGAGATCGGGTGGTCGCCGAAGGATTCCCGCACCTGGGACGCCTATCGGCTCCGGCTGGCGAAGCAGAGCCCGCGGTGGGTTCAGCAGGGCATCGACTTCTACCGGTCCACGCAGGTCGACTGGAAGTAGCGCGCCATGAACGGGACGTTCCTTGCGAAATTTGCAAGGAACGTCCCGTTCATTGCACGGCCGCGGCGTCGAGGCGGGCGGTGATGGCGGCCCGCGCCAGCGCGTAGGGCTCGGTCCCGCCGAACATCACCGAATCGGCGTTCGCGGCCCGCCCCAGCGCGTGCAGCTCGAAGGCCAGCCGGTTCACGTCGACGGACTCCCGCAGGTGCCCGGCCTTCCGCGCCTCGACGGCGGTGGACCGGATGAACTGGGCGAAGGCCCGGCTCGCGTTCGCGACCGCGTCGTGCACCCGGCCGGTCCGCGCGTCGAATTCGGCGCCGGTGTTGAAGAAGAAACAGCCGCCCGGGAACACGCGGCGTTCCGAGTAGTCGAGCCAGTTCGCGCACAACGCGCGCAGCCGCGTGATCCCCTGCTCGACCTCGAGCGTCGGCTCGACGACGTTCTCCGCGAAGATCGCGCTCGCCGTCTCGACCGCCGCGAGCTGCAGTTCCTCCTTGGAACCGAACAGGGCGAACACGCCGGATTTGCTCAAGTCCAATTCGGTGGCGAGCCTGCCGAGGGACAACCCGTCGAGCCCCTCGACGGACGCGATGTCCACGGCGCGCCGAAGCACGATCCGCCTCGTCGCGTCACCGCGGGCCACCCGGCCGTCAACCGGCATTCCGTTCCTCTCGCCGCTTCTTCGCCGATGCCAGGCCGTCACGGTACTGCCGGGAAAGCGACGGCGCCGCGAGCACCCGGTCCAGCAGGGCCCAGTACGCCTCCCGGCGCTCGTCGTCGAGCTGGGCGACGTTGGTGAACGACGCGACGTACACCTCGGCGATCGTCGGATTCACCGGATCGCGTTCTTCGAGCGTCATCCGTCCCGACGTGGGCACCACGCCCGTCCGAAGCACCCGCAGGTACCAGCCACTGCGACCGGAATCGATCATCGCCGGGATGACGTCCTTGCGCCCGGTCTTCATCGCGAGCTTGAAGCACGGCGTCCGCGGCTGCGAGACCTGGACCAGCGTGTCTCCCCAGGACCAGACATCGCCGATCCTGACGTCGTACTCGTCGGCACCCGTCACCGAGGCGTTCTCCCCGAAATCACCCGCCGACACCGGGAAACCCTGCTCCGCCCAGGCGGCGTAGTGCGTCGCAGGGTAGACGTAGACCGCCTTGTCGACGCCGCCGTGGACGGTGCGATCGGCCTGGTCGTCGCCGGCCAGATTGATCTCGTCCAGTTCCAGGAACGGCGTCTCGACCCGTGATTTCGCGATGGCGCTGTACACCGGCACGTCGCGCTTCGTCCCCAGCACCGACGGACGGCCGACGAAGACCTCGTTCACTTCGAGAGTGTTCACCTCTAGAAGATAGCACGATCGTTCGTATACATTGCCGCCATGGATCTCATCGCACTCACCACCCGGGCCCATCGGGCCACCGGAGCCACGATCGCCGGAATCGGCGCGGACGACTGGGACCGCTCGACCCCCTGCGCCGAATGGACCGTCCGTGACATCGTGAAACACCTGATAGAGGGCCACGATTCCCGCACCGCGCAGGCGACGGGCCAGCCGATGAAGAGCCGGCCGTCGGCCGACGACGACCTCGCCGGGTCCTACGAAGCGAGTTCCGCCGAGTTCCTCGCGGCCTTCGACGGCGAAGCGCTGGAGAAGACCTTCGATTTCGGGAGCTTCGGCCCGCTCCCCGGGAAGAACGCGCTGGCCGTGCTGTTCGTCGACACGCTCACCCACGACTGGGACCTCAACACCGCTCTTGGCCGTGAACACCGCTGGGACGACGAGCTCGCGACGGCCGCGTTGAAGGTGGCGAGCCGCTATCCCGACGTCACGCCGGTCCGCGGGCCCGGCGGCGCCTTCGACCACGCTGTCGAGGCATCGCCGGACGCCGGACCGGGCGCACGGCTCATCGCGTTGCTGGGCCGTTCAGCTCAGCCGACTCCTCGTCGCTGAACAACCGGGACCGGACCAGGAAACGGACCCCTTCTGGCGCCTCCAAGGAGAATCCGCTCCCCCGGCCGGGGACGACGTCGATGGTCAGATGCGTGTGCTTCCAGTACTCGAACTGGGGGCCCGACATCCACACCGGAACGTCGCCGACGCCTTCGACGCTCAGGTCACCAAGGTGGACGTCGGACGCCCCGGTGCGGAATTCGCCGGCCGGGTAACACATCGGGGCGCTCCCGTCGCAGCATCCGCCGGACTGGTGGAACATCACCGGTCCGTGGAGCGACACCAGCCGCCGCAGCAGATCCGCGGCGGCCGGTGTCAAGCCGACCCGCTCGGCCATCAGAAGAACCCGAGCGCACTGTCCGAATAGGACACCAGCATGTTCTTGGTCTGCTGGTAGTGGTCCAGCATCATCTTGTGGTTCTCGCGCCCGATCCCGGACGCCTTGTAGCCGCCGAAGGCCGCGTGCGCCGGGTACGCGTGGTAGTTGTTGACCCACACCCGGCCCGCCTGGATGTCGCGGCCGGCGCGGTAGGCGGTGTTGCCGTCACGCGACCAGACACCGGCGCCGAGGCCGTACAGGGTGTCGTTGGCGATCTTCAGCGCGTCGGCGTAGTCGTCGAACCTGGCCACCGAGACGACCGGGCCGAAGATCTCCTCCTGGAAGATCCGCATCTTGTTGTCACCCTCGAAGACCGTCGGCTGCACGTAGTACCCGCCGGACAGTTCGCCGCCGAGGTCGCTGCGCTCGCCGCCGGTGAGGATCTTCGCGCCTTCCTTCTGACCGATGTCGATGTAGGAAAGGATCTTCTCCAGCTGGTCGTTGGAGGCCTGCGCGCCGATCTGCGTCTCGGTGTCGAGCGGGTGCCCCTGCTTGATCTTCTTGACCCGCTCGACGGCGTCGCCGAGGAACCGGTCGTAGATGCCGGACTGGATCAGCGCCCGCGACGGACAGGTGCAGACCTCGCCCTGGTTCAGCGCGAAGAGCGCGAAGCCTTCCTGCGCCTTGTCATAGAACGCGTCGTTCGCGGCGGCGACGTCGTCGAAGAAGATGTTCGGGCTCTTGCCGCCGAGCTCGACGGTGACCGGGATGATGTTCTCGCTGGCGTACTGCAGGATCAGCCGTCCGGTGGTGGTCTCGCCGGTGAACGCGACCTTCCGCACCCGGTTGCTCGACGCGAGCGGCTTGCCCGCCTCGACGCCGAAACCGTTGACGATGTTCAGCACGCCCGGCGGGATCAGGTCGCCGATGAGCGACATCAGCAGGTGGATCGACGCCGGGGTCTGCTCGGCGGGTTTCAGCACGATCGCGTTGCCCGCGGCCAGCGCGGGCGCGAGCTTCCAGACCGCCATCAGCAGCGGGAAGTTCCACGGGATGATCTGGCCGACGACGCCGAGCGGCTCGTGGAAGTGATACGCGACGGTGTTGTCGTCGATCTGGGAGATGCCGCCCTCCTGGGCGCGCAGGGCGCCGGCGAAGTAGCGGAAGTGGTCGATGGCCAGCGGGATGTCGGCGGCCAGGGTCTCGCGGACCGGTTTGCCGTTCTCCCACGATTCGGCGACGGCGATCGCTTCGAGGTTCTGTTCCATCCGGTCGGCGATCCGGAGCAGCACGTTCGCGCGCTCGTCCACCGACGTCCGCCCCCAGGCCGCGGCCGCGCCTTCGGCGGCGTCGAGCGCGCGGTCGATGTCGGCGGCGGTGCCGCGGGCGACCTCGGTGAACACCTGTCCGGTCACCGGGGTCGGGTTCTCGAAGTACTGACCGCTCGCGGGCGGTACGTACTCGCCTCCGATGTAGTGGTCGTAGCGCGACTCGTAGCTGACGACGCTGCCTTCGGTGTTCGGTGCCGCGTACTTGGCCATCTTTCCTGCCTCATCGCTAGGGGTGGCGGATGACGGCGAAGCTAGGGCGGGTGAGGTTGCACGCACGTTGCAACGAAGTGAGCGCGGTCACCTATTCTCGGAAACGTGGCAGAGCGGCCCGCTGGAGAGTCCTCGCCGCGTGACCCTCAGGCGTACGCGCGGCTGCTGAAGGACGTCCACGACGCCGTTCTCTCCGGGGTTCCCGCGCCACGTTCCCCCAGGTCGATCGTGTCCGCGTCGTGGAATCGCTCGCTCGCCGCGCACGTCGATCCGGACACCGGCGTCGCCCCGCTCGTCTACGACTCCGGCGAGGTGAACGGGCTGCGCGACGAGCATCCGCTGGCCCCGGTCCTGCCGATCCTGCGTCAGACGCTGGTGAGCATCGCCGACGACGCCGAGCACATGATGATCGTGACCGACGCGGCCGGGCACATCCTGTGGCGGGAGGGCGCCGCGGGTGTGCTGCGGCGAGCGGACGGCGTGATGCTCGCCGAAGGCACGCGCTGGAGCGAGGACGTCATCGGGACGAACGCGATGGGCACCACGCTCGCCACTGGGGAGCCGGTGCAGATCTACTCGGCCGAGCACCTGGTGCGGACCTATCACGGCTGGACCTGCGCGGCGGCGCCCGTACGCGATCCGGAGACCGGCGCGCTGCTGGGGTCGATCGACGTCAGCGGTCCGCTGCGGACCGTCCATCCCGCGATGCTCGCGCTGGTCACGGCGGCCGCCCAGCTCGCCGAGGGCCAGCTGCGGGCCCGGCTCGCGATGCGCGACGAGCGGCTGCGGGCCGCGAACATGACCCATCTGGAAGCGTTGCGTGGCGCGCCGGGAGCACTACTCTCGGCGAAGGGCCGCGTGCTGGCGGCCGAATCCTGCGGCGACCTTCCCTCCACTGTGGACATCCGGCCGGGCGGCGGCGCGGTCACCCTGCCAGACGGGCGGCTGGGCACGGTGGAGCCGTTGACCGAGGGCTACCTGCTGCGCCTGCGGAACCGGGCCGCGGCGCGGCGGCCGCGGCTCGCGCTGGAGTTCCTCACCGACGGGCCACCGTCGACCACAGTGGACGGTCGCGAGGTGCCGTTCACCTTGCGGCACGCGGAGATCCTCACCCTGCTCGCACTGAACCCGGGCGGACTCTCGGCGGAGCGGCTGGCCCTGCTGCTCTACGGCGAGAGCGGCAATCCGGTGACCGTGCGCGCCGAGATCCACCGGCTCCGGACACAGCTCGGCTCGGACATAGTGCAGACGCGGCCGTACCGGCTTTCCGCCGAGGTGGACGCCGACTTCCTGCGCGTCCGCGCGGCACTCAAACGAGGCGACGTCGCGGCCGCGGCGGACGCCTTCCGTGGTCCGCTGCTCGCCGAATCGGAATCCCCCGCCGTACGCGAGGAGCGTGAAGCCGTCACCGCGTCGGTCCGGCGGGTCGTCCTCGGCAGCGGCGACGCGTCGGCGTTGTGGTCGTACTGGGAGACCCCGTGCGGGGCCGACGACCTGGAGATCGTCGACGCGCTGTGCCGGGTGCTCCCGGACGGCGATCCGCGGCGCGCCGTCGCCTTCACCCATCGGAACCGTCTCGACCGCTGAGTAGACAGCGTCTACATCAGTTTGATAGACAGTGTCTACAAGGTGAACTCGCGGTTACGGAGATCTGGATGGGCTACCAACGTTTCGTCGCGCTCGGCGACAGCTGCGCCGAAGGGCTGGCCGATCCGCATCCGTCGGGCGGTTTCTACCGCGGCTGGGCCGACTTCGTCGCGCACCGGCTCGCCGAGGACGAGCCCGGTTTCCGCTACGCCAATCTCGCGGTCCGCGGGCGCAGGCTCGACCAGATCCACGCCGAGCAGATCCCGGCGGCGACCAGGCTCCAGCCGGATCTGATCGCCTTGTTCGGCGGCGGCAACGACGTGATGAGCCGCGGCTGGGACGCGCGCACGGTCGCCCGCCGCGTCGACACCGCCATCCGCGCGTGCACCGAGATCGCGCCGCGGGTCGTCACCTTCACCCTCAGCGACATCTCCCACCGCATGCCGATGGGCCACCGCATGCGCCCGCGCATCGTCGCGCTGAACGACGCCGTCCGCGAGGCGTCCGTCAGCTACGGCGCGACGCTGGTCGACCTCTGGCCGGACGACGCGGCACACGATTCCCGCTACTTCGGCCCGGATCGGCTGCACCTGTCCGAGCAGGGCCACCGGCGCCTGGCCGGGCACGTGCTCGGCAAGCTCGACGTCACCCACGACCCGGCCTGGCTCGCTCCGCTGCCCGGTTCGGCCGGACGGCCCGGCCTGCGCGCGGATCTGCGCTGGCTGACCAGGGAGGTCTTCCCGGTCGCGGTCAGCCGGTTCCGCAACCGGCTCATCGGCCGCCAGCCGGGTGACGGGTTCCTGCCGAAACGCCCCGACCTGCTGCCCGTTCTCGAGGAGACCCGGTCGTGGGCGCCCGAACCCGCCTGATCGACACCGCGGCGACCCTGCTGGCCGAAGAAGGCGTCGGCGCCGTGACGCTGCGCGGGATCGCCAAGGCCGCGGGCGTCTCACACGGCGCGCCGCTGCGGCATTTCACCGGCCGCGCGGCGCTGCTATCGGCGGTCGCCACCCGTGGCTACATCGAGCTGCTCGAACGCGGCGCCGACCTGCCGGCCGGGACACCCCGGGAGCGGCTCATCGCTGCCTGCCACGGCTATCTCGATTTCGCGCTGGCCAATCCGGCGATGTTCGAGCTGATGTTCCGCCGCGATCTCATCGATCCGGACGATCCAGAGCTCACCCGGGTGAGCAGCGCGGTGTTCGACTTCTTCGCCGCGTTGGTCGAGGACGTGCAGGAAGGCGGCTGGCATCCCGCGACCGATCCGCGGCTGCTCGCGTCGTCGCTGTGGGCGTCACTGCACGGCCTCGCCCAGTTGTGGCTCTGGGGCGGGCTGGCGGGCGCGAGCTTCGCGCCGACACCGGAGCGGGCGCTGGCCGTTACATTGGACGCCTATCTGGGCTGAAGCTCGGCGAAGAGGCGGCCTGTTCCGGATATCCCCTCCCGAAGGCCCTCTTACCCGGAGCGGGTCATCCTCTTCGCCGAGTCGGGGAATGGAATATCCATCCTGTTGCGACGTTATCCGGACCGATCACCGAGCGGAATCCCCGCGAGTCGGAAGCCGGGGTAAACCTTGGCGGTATATGACGCGATGAATACCGCGCTGGTTGCAGGAATTGGGCGCCCTCTCGCCGCGACGGTAACTTGCGGAAGTGCCGTCCCTCTTCTCTCTCCTCCGCGCACGGCCGCTGCTCATCGACTGCCTGATCACCGCGGCGGCGGCCACCCTTCTCGCCTTGGGCGCGGCACCCCGCGGCGGTTCGTTCGGCGACCCGGCCGGGGCGGGCGTCATCCTCGCGGTGCTCATCGCCCTCCCGCTGATCATGCGCCGCCGTCATCCCATCGCGGTCCTGCTCGCGTCGGTCTCCCTCATGACCGTCTACACCGCCTTGGGCTACCGGGCCACGCTGGGCGAGCCGTCGGCGTTCATCGCGGCGTACACGGTGTGGGCGCGGTATCCACCCGCCAAGGCCGTCCCGCCGACGATCGCCTGGATCGCCCTTTTCGAACTGGGACTCGTGCTCGGCGAAGTGCCGTCCTTCGTGGTGGACACGACCCGCCTGCTCGCGCAGTGCGCGGGCACGATCATCGTCGGACGGCTCGGCTACCTGCGTGCGGACCGGATGGTGGAACGCGCCGTCCGCGCGGAACGGGAGATCCGGCTCGAGGCGGAACAGGCCGTCGTCGAGGAGCGCATCCGCATCGCCCACGAGCTGCACGACGTCGTCTCCCACCACATTTCGGTGATCGCGGTGCAGGCGAATCTGGCCCGGTACGTCTTCGAATCCTCCCCGGACACCGCGCGCACCGCACTCGACACCATCACTGGGACCACGACCGAAGCGCTCGACGAACTGCGGCGCCTGCTCGGCGTACTGCGCCCGCCTCAACGCGAAACCCACGAGTACCGCCCCCAGCCCGGCCTCGCCGACCTTCCCGCACTGGTCACCCGAGTGCGTGAAGCCGGCCTCACGGTGAAGACGCGGACCATCGGCGAACCGCGACGACTTCCGCCGGGTCAGCAGCTGTGCACCTACCGAATCGCACAGGAAGCGCTTACCAACGTGCTGAAACACGCGGATCAGGCGATCGTGGAACTCGTCCTCGAATACGGCGAAGACGCGCTCGTGCTGAGTGTCCGCAATTCCGCGTCCGAAGGGACACCACCACCGAATCCGGCGGGACAAGGCCTCATCGGAATGCGTGAACGGGCGAGAATGTACGGTGGTTCGATCGAAATGGGACCGGCCGGATCCGGTGGTTTCGCGATCGAACTGACCCTTCCCTATCTGCCGCAGGAGCGAGCCCGGTGACCAGTGTGCTGGTGGTCGACGACCAGGATCTCGTCCGGGCGGGATTCGTCGCCCTGCTCGAAGCCGTTCCCGGTGTCCGGGTCGCGGGCGAGGCGCGAGACGGGCTCGAAGCCGTCGAGAAGGCTCGTGAACTGCGTCCCGACGTGATCCTGATGGACATCCGGCTCCCCGAACTCGACGGAGTGAAGGCGACCGAGCGGATCCTCGCGGACACCAGGGCGGAAAAGCCGCACGTGCTCATGCTGACGGTGTTCGACCTCGACGAATACGTCTACACGGCGTTGCGCGCGGGCGCGGCGGGTTTCCTGCTCAAGGACAGCCCGCCGGAGACCCTGATCGCCGGGATCCACGCCGTCGCGCGCGGCGACATGCTGTTCGGCCCGACCATCACGCGGCGGCTGGTGGAGGCCTTCACCCAGGGCCCGCCGGAAAAGCCGGCGGCCCCGCCCGCGCTGGCCGGGCTGACCGAACGCGAAATCGAGGTGCTGCGTTTCGTCGGCACCGGCATGCCGAACGCGGACATCGCCCGGAGCCTGCTGGTCAGCGAGGCCACGGTGAAAACGCATCTGAACCGTTTGATGACCAAGCTCCGGATCTCCAGCCGGGCCCAAGCCGTGGTGGTGGCCTACGAAACGGGACTCGTGCGACCGCGCGGTTCCTGAATCACCCGCTCGAAATCCTTCCCCAGCACGGCTTTCGCGGCGTACCAGCCGCCCATCCCGTGCACGCCGGGGCCCGGGGCCGTCGCGGCCGAACACAGGAAGACACCGCCGAGCGGCGTCCGGTGTGTCTTCCACCGGGCGACCGGCCGTCCGAGCACCTGCCGCAGAGTCACCGCGCCCGCCGCGACGTCGCCGCCGGGATAGTTCGCGTTGTAGGCCTCCAGTTCCGGCGCGGTGACGCAACGGCTCGCCAGGATCGTGTCGGAGAAGCCGGGCGCGAACCGTTCGATCCGGCGCCGGACGAGCTCGGTGACGTCTCGCGGATCCCCATTCGGCACATGGCAATACGCCCACACCGGCCGCTTGCCCGGCAGCCCACGCGACGGGTCGATCGCCATCGGATCCGACACGAGCACGAACCGGTCGTCCGGATCTTGCCCGCGCACGATGGCGTTTTCGGCGGCGTACACCTCGTCTCGGGTGCCTCCGAGATGGACGGTGCCCGCCTTGCCGACCTCCGGCGCCGCCCACGGAACCGGTTCGGACACCAGGAAATCGACCTTCGCCGCGCCGGGTCCGTAGCGGTAGGCCTCCAGCGCCTTCCGGTATCGCGGCGGCAACAGCCCGCCGGCGATTTCGAGGAAACCACGCGGGGCGATGTCGAGGATCACCGTGCGCGACTTCGCCAGTCGCCGCAGATCGGTGATCCTGCTTCCGGTGTGGATCCGTCCGCCGCGAGCGCGGAGATCGGCGGCCAGAGCCTCGGTGATCGTCTGACTTCCGCCGCGGGCGATCGGCCAGCCCGTCGAATGCGCGAGGTGGCTGAGCAGGAGTGTCGCACCGGCCGCGGCGAGTGAGGGCTGGCGGCTCATCACGTGCGCGGAAACCCCGGCGAGCAGCGCGGGCGCTTCCGGACCGGTGAACATGCGGCGCTCCGAACCGGACGCGAGCAGCGCGATCCTGGCCGGGAGGAGGGCCGCGGCGCGCGGGTCACGAGGCGGATGGCGAAGGTCTCCGAGCAGGAGATCGGCCAGTTCGCGGCTGCGTTCGACCAGCGGGCCCAGCAGACGCCGCCACCGGGGACCGTCCGCGCCGAGGGCGTCACAGGTCCGGTCGAGATCTTCGTACGCGAGACCGGCCCGGTCACCGCCGAGGGGATGCGCGTACGCGATCTCCGGCCGCAGAAGGTCGACACCGTGTTCGGCGAGGCCGAACCAGCGGAAGAACGGAGACGCCGCGGCCAGCGGATGTCCGGTGGCGCAGATGTCGTGCCGGACCTCGTCGTCGAACAGCGAAGCCGTGCGCGTCCCGCCACCGATCTCTTCGGCCGCTTCGTGCACTTCGACCGTCAGCCCCGCCCTGACCAGCAGGACCGCCGCCGCGAGCCCGTTCGGCCCGGAACCGACCACCGACACGTCGACCGGCATACCGCCCCCTCACCGGCATCCGGACCTCTCGTCCGAATATTGTCGGACCTCTCTCCTAGATTGATCCGCTCCAACCCAATCAGGAAGGAGGACCATGCCCGACCATGACACGCTGCTCGCGCGCGTCCGGAAACTCCTCGCGAAGGCGGAGGACCCGGCGGTCACCGAGGCCGAAGCCGAGTCGTACAACACCAAGGCCGCCGAACTGATCGCCCGGTACGGCATCGATCAGGCGTTGCTGGCCGCCTCCGGGGCGACCGCCGACGAGATCACCCAGATCAAGATCCCGATCGACAACCCGTACAGCCGGGACAAGGCGGGCCTGCTCACGAACATCGCGCATCCGCTGCGCTGCCGGGCCCTGCTGCACCGGCTCGGCCAATCGGTCACCGCGGTGACGGTGTTCGGTTTCCGTTCCGATCTGGAGCGGACGGAACTGCTGTACACGAGCCTGCTGCTGCAGGCGACCACCCAGCTGACCAGGGTGCGCCCGGAGAACCGGGTGTTCGCTGGCGAATCGCTGGCCGCGTACCGGCGGACGTGGCTGCACGGATTCTCCGGCGCGGTCTACGAACGGCTCCGCAACAGCGAGGACACCGCGGCCAGGACCCATACGGCCACCGCCGGTCACCGCTCGGCCGAACTGGTGATCCAGGATCGGACGGCGATGGTCAAACAGGCGTACGACGAGCAGTACGGCGACCTGCGCTCGGCTCCGCCGAGGCGGCTGTCCGGCAGCGGCTATCTCGACGGTCACTCCGCCGGCGAGCGCGCCAACCTCAACACCACCGGAATCACCGGACGGCGCCGCGCGCTGCCCGTACGCTGATCAGTACCGCATCCGTTTCACCCGCCTGACCTTCGCGTCTTCGGGCAGCGGCCGAGCGCTCCCCTCGACAGGGATCTCGTCCGGTTCCGGAGGCCGCACATTGTGCACATGCGCCTCTTCGCAGGCACCGTGAAGATCGAAGTTCCGCCGAGCGACCGTAAGTGACAGGGCACCGTTAGGCCCACCTCGGACGACGTCAGTGTCGTGGTCGTCCTGCCCGTCGTCTTCCCAGAAGCAGACCGAGCAGATCTCGAACGCGCCACGCTCGCCCAGCGTGAGATAGCCGCAGCAAGGACAGGCGTATGCGCCATTCCCTCTCGTCATACCGGAAAACTATCTCGTGAGAATCGCGTGTCCTCGGGTCTACTGAGGACATGATCGTGATCGAAGACCTGGCCACCAGGCCCGAACTGCGCGAGCCCGCGCTCGGCCTCGGCGGCGTCGGCGGCGAATTCCTCCAGCACGGTCTGGCCGGACTGCTGGCGAAGTCGTCCCACCTGGCCGCCCGCTGGCCGGAATACTTCCTCGTGCTGCTGGAAGACGGCGTTCCCGTGGCGAGAACCGCCGCCGTCCCGGTCGGCTTCCCGACCGCCGAACGCCCGGAACTGCCGGACCACGGCTGGGACGCCGCCCTGATCTGGGCCGCGGAAGACCTGCTGAGCTCCCGTGAGACGAATACGTTGATCGCACTCGAAGTGATGGTCGCGCCAGGCCGCCGTGGCGGCGGCCTGGCCACAAAAGCGTTGGAAGCGTTGAAAAAGCGCGCTTCGGAAACAGGGATGGGCAAACTCGTCGTGCCGGTCCGCCCGGCCGGGAAGGAGAACGAACCAAGACTGTCCTTTGAGGACTACATCGCTCGCCGTCGCGCGGACGGGCTGCCGGAGGATCCGTGGCTGCGCACGCATGAACGGCTCGGCGCCAGGTTCCGGAAAGTGGCGCCGTTCGCGATGACGGTCACCGGCACCTTCGCCCAGTGGAAGGCGTGGACCGGCGTCGAACTCCAGGACGGCCTCACGGCCGTGCCGGGCGGGATCGCGCCGGTGCTCGCCTCCTCGGCGCTGGACGTCGGCGTCTACACGGAGCCGAACGCCTGGCTCGAGCACCCGGTGGACGAAGCCGGCACCGGCTAGGTTTCTTCGGCATGTACAGGAGCTCGGCATCAGCCGGGCGTTGCCGCAGCTGGCGTCACTGGAAGAACGGGCGTGGCGGCGCGACCGTAAATCCGTGGCTCCCGCACGCGTCCCGGAACTATCGTCGCCGAATGCCTGACGCGCTCTTCGCCCACGCCCGGCTCGCACCGATCTACGACGCCTTCGACGGCGCTCGCGACGACCTGGACCACTACCTCGGCATCATCGGCGAACTCGGGGCGAAGAGAGTGCTCGACGTCGGCTGCGGCACCGGTTGCCTGGCCGTTCTCTTGGCCGCGCGCGGAATCGAGGTCGTCGGTGTCGATCCCGCGAAGGCGTCACTGGACGTCGCGAAAGCCAAAGACCCGGAAGGGAAGATCACCTGGATCCATGGTGACGCGCAAGCGGCGGGCGACGTGGGAGCCGATCTCGCGGTGATGACCGGGAACGTGGCCCAGGTCTTCCTGACCGACGACGAATGGAACCGGACCCTCGAAGGCGTCCATACCGCGCTGGTGCCGGGCGGTCACCTGGTCTTCGAGATCCGGCGCCCCGGACGCCGGGCGTGGGAGGACTGGGCGGCCGACACCGCACACGAAACCATCGAAGTTCCCGGCGTCGGCGAGGTCGAGCAGTGGCGCGAGGTCACCGAAGTGAACCTCCCGTTCGTGTCGTTCCGGTACAGCTACCGGTTCCCCGACGGCGAGGTCGTCACCTCGGACTCGACGTTGTGGTTCCGCGAACGCGAAGACCTGGAGTCCCTGCTGGCGGAGCACGGATTTCGCGTCCTGGACGTCCGGGACGCCCCCGACCGTCCAGGACGCGAGTACGTGTTCATCGCCCAGCGCGGCTAGAGGACTTCGCCGTCCGGGATGGTTTTCGGCCCGGTGATCTTCACATCGCCCCGGACGACGACGTCCTTTCCGAAGGTGACGTCGCCGTCCACCGCGAGGCTCGTGCACTCCTTGAGCGAAGGCGCGACGGGGATACGCGCGTCGAAGTCCGGAAGGAGCTTGTAGAACTCCTTGCTCAGCGACACGACCGGCGGGGTGGTGGTGAACTCCGGGACCATCTGCCCGCCGTCGTCGAGCACGTACGCGTCGGACCGGACGACCAGCAGATCGTCGGTGGTCTTGACCGGCGCGAACCGGCTCCGCGGGATCTCGATGGCCCGCGCGCCCTCGACCGAACCGATCGCCGCGCCCATCGCCGTTTCGAGCTGGATCACCGGCGTGCTGGCGGCGTCGGCGGGATCGACGGTCTTCCGGTTCACGATCAGCGGGAGCAGCGGCGCGGCGGGGTCCGCGTCCTGCAGCGCCTTCAGGCGTTCGAGATCGAACCAGATGTTGTTGGTGTTGAAGTAACGCCACTTGGCGACGTCGCCGAACGAGTCGTCCCCGTCGGGGACCTGCGCGGATTCACGCAGGACGATCCGGCCCGCACGCCGCGCGAGGTGCCCGCCCTTGCGGTCGGCCGCGGTGCCGAGCACCGTCTCCATCGCGAACGGGATGTCCTCCTTCGCCAGCCACGCCGCGATCCGGGCGTCCGGGAGCGCGCCGAGGTTGTCGGAGTTGGACACGAAGCACCAGCGGATTCCCTCGGCCAGCAGGGTTTCGAGCATTCCGCTCACCGCGAGCGCGACGTAGATGTCGCCGTGCCCCGGCGGGCACCATTCGAGCTCCGGGTTCGCGGGCCAGGCGACGGGCCGCCCGTCGGCGGTGATCTTCGGTTCGCGCCCCTGCAGGAAGTCGGCCGGGATGACGTCGTCGGCGAGATCGGGATACTTCTTCAACAACTCCAGCGAAGGTTCGCGGGTGCCCGCCGAATTCATCAGGATCAGCGGGAGCCGCGCGTTGTACTTCTCCCGGGTCGAAAGCACCTGCATGGCGATGACGTCGAGGAACGTCTTCCCCGGTTTGATCTCCAGCAGCGATTTCGGGCCGGTGAGCCCCATGCTCGTGCCGAGCCCGCCGTTGAGCTTCAGGACGGCGGTGCGGTCCAGCACCCGGCGCGCTTCTTCGGGGTCCGGCTCCGGCAGATCCACGAGCCTGCTGATGTCATCGAGAGGTTCGAGTTCGTTTCCCGGCAATTCACCGGCGCCGGGTTCGGTCAGCTGCTCGAGACGCCGTCGCAGGGCCGCCAGCTCCATGGGGTGGGCGCCCGCGGAACGCATTTTCGACAGCGTTTCGGCGAAATGATCGGACAGGTGCGCGTCAGAGCTCATTGTGCCCTTTCTGAACCACTGCGTCGGGGCGTCAGTCTATTACCGGGCGCGGCGCCAAGCCGTGCTCCGGGGTCAGTACCCCGGTCATGCGGACGTCATGCGGTTCCGCGGGCAACTCGCGCACGAGTTCGGCGTCCCGGACGACGGCGATCAGTGCCGCGCCGGGCGCGGCGAAGGAGAGCGACCGGTCGTAGTACCCGGCGCCGCGGCCGAGCCGGACGCCCGCGTCGTCGACGGCGAGCGCCGGGATCAGCACCAGATCGGCCGTCCTCAGCGTGTCGGGACCGAGGCGGCGCCCGGTCGGCTCGAGCAACCCCCGCAGCCGTCCCGGCCCGAGGCTCGACGGGTCCTCGTAGACGGCCCACTCCAGCGGGCCCGGCGCGTCGGGGACGATCGGCAGCAGCACCCGTTTGCCCTGGTCCAGAAGTTGATCAAGCAGTGACGTCGAACCCGGTTCGGTACCGAACGGAACATAGGCGCACACGACTTCACCGGGCAGCCGAGCGGCGGCCGAGGCTAGCGCCATGGCCTCCCGCGCATGCTCTTCCGACACCTGCGAACGCCGTTCGGCGGTTATCCGGGAACGCCACTCCGTTTTGCTCAGGTGTTCATTGCCGGGCTCGACCACGTGGTCAGGTTAGGCTTCACGCCTATGACAGGCGCAGCGACCACCCCGGCGGCACGGACCACGAGGAGCTTGCCCGATCGGGCGATTTCCGCGGCTTCGGACCGCATCACTCCTGGTAACGGTGGTGAACTTCAGTTCACCGACGGGCCTTCAACGCGTGCCTGGTCGAACGAACGGATCGAGATCCCCCAGTCATGACGGAACCCATCGCCGAAGCGGCCGAGACCGAAGACGCGGGACAGTTCCGTTCCGTCGAGGATCAGATCTCCCTGACCCTGGACGCGGCGGTACGCCCGCGCCCGGTCCGGGTCGCCATCTCCGAGGCCCAGGGCCTCCTGTGCGCCGAAGAGGTCGTCGCCGAACACGCGCTGCCCGGTTTCGACCAGGCCGCCGTCGACGGCTACGCGGTGCGAAGCGTCGATGTCCGCTCCGCGGGTCAGGAGCCGGTGCAGTTGCCGGTGGTCGGCGAGATCGCCGCCGGTTCCCGCCAGCCGCGGCGGTTGCAGCCGGGGCAGGCCGTGCGGGTCGACACCGGCGCGCCGCTGCCGACGCTCGCCGACGCCGTCGTCCCGACCGCCTACACCGACGGGCACCAGGCCAAGGTCACCGTGCATCGGTCGGTGCCGTCGGCCGGTTACGTGCGCCGGACCGGCGAGGACGTGCAGATCGGCGACGTCGCCGTGCGCAAGGGCGACACCATCGGCTCGGCCCAGGTCGGCTTGCTCGCCGCGGTCGGCCGCGCGAAGGTCCTGGTCTACCCGCGACCCCGGGTTTCGATCGTTTCCGTCGGCGACGAACTGGTCGACATCGACCGCACTCCGTCGGTCGGACAGGTTTACGACGTCAACTCCTACGCGCTGTCCGCGGCCGCGCGGGACGCGGGCGCCGAGGTGAGCCGCGTCGGCATCGTCCCCGGCGATCCGAAGCGCCTGCGAGAGGTCGTCGAAGGTCGCCTGCTGATGTCGGAGATCGTCGTCGTCGCGGGCGGCGCCGGCGGGAGCGCGGGCGACGAAGTGCACGCGGCGCTGTCCGATCTCGGCCACATCGACATGACCCGCGTCGCCATGCACCCCGGTTCCGTGCAGGGTTTCGGCAGGCTCGGTCCCGACTCGGTCCCGACGTTCCTGATCCCCGGCAACCCGATGAGCGCGCTGGTCGTATTCGAGGTGCTGGTCCGCCCATTGATCCGCGCCGCGCGCGGCACCCGCAACCCGCACCGCCGGATCGTCGGCGCGCGGCTGCTCTCCCCGATCACCTCGACCAAGGGCCGGAAAGGGTTCCTGCGCGGGCAGCTGCTGCGCGACGAGGGCAACGGCGAGTACCTGGTGCAGCCGCTCGGCACCTCCGGCGCGCATCTGCTCGCGTCGCTGGCCGAGGCGAACTGCCTGATCAACATCGACGAAGACCTCACCGAGGTCGCCGCGGGCGAGCAGGTCAAGGTGACCTTCCTGGCCCAGCGGGCGTAATGGGCGCACCGATTTCCGGCGTCGCGTATCCGATCGAGAGCAGGCATCCGGGCTGGCCCGCGAAGCTGGGCCCGCTCCGGGTGCCCGCCGGGATCCTCGCCGTCCGGCCGGTCCGTCTCCGCGACGCCGGCGAGTGGAGCCGCGTCCGACTGCGCGATCGCGAGCACCTGGAAATGTGGGAACCGACCGGCGTCGGGCCCTGGCCGGATCGCAACGCGTATTGGTCATGGCCGTCCCAATGGCTGGCATTGCGCGGCTTGGCCAGGCGCGGTCAATGTCTCCCGTTCACCATCACGGTGGACGGACGCTTCGCCGGACAGATCACTGTGGGTAACGTCATCCGGGCGTCGCTCCGATCGGCCTGGATCGGCTACTGGGTGTCATCGGACATCGTCCGCGGCGGCGTCGCGACCGGCGCCGTCGCCCTCGTCACCGACCACGTCTTCGACTTCGGCGGGCTGCACCGCCTGGAGGCGACCGTCCGCCCCGAAAACACCCCCAGCCTGCGAGTTCTCGGCAAAGCGGGCTACCGGCAAGAAGGACTTTTCGAGCGTTATCTCGATGTCGCGGGTGGCTGGCGGGACCATTTCTGCTACGCCGTCACCAAGGAGGAGACCGGTGACGGACTGGTCTCACGGCTCGTCTCGAAGGGCCTCGCGGAGCGCGTTTGACCCCATTACCGGGTCGTTCCGGTGACCGCGTTACCACAAGCTGTGAGATTCACCTAATTTGGTGATGCATTTTCCGTGATCGAAACCGGCGAGTCTGCGCGGCGTGTGTGACTGTTGTGGCTAGCGTGACTACAGCAGTGGATCGGGGGAGGTGACGGGAGATGCCCAGTTCGGTGATCATCGTCGCGCTCGCAGCGGCATGGCTCGTCGTTCTCGTGCCCATGGTCGCCCGCAAGCGCCAGCAGGTCGCACGGACGACGGACTCGGCCTTGGCGGCGCGAGTCGTGCGGAGCGGGAGCACACGCCACGAGGGACCGGAGGAGTTCGCGATGGCGGAAAACACGGAACCATCGGTAGAAGACGACCTGGCCGAACTCGAGGCGGAGCTCGACGCCGACCTCGAGGACGAGGAGCCGGAAGCCGAACCGCTTCCCCAGCCCTCGCACACGGCCCGCCCGGAAAGAGAACGCCAAGGCACGGGCTACCGTCCCGGCCGTGGCGGCTTCGACCCGGAGGCGGCGGACATCGCCGCCCGCGCCAAGTACGCGTTCCGGCAGCGGGTCGTCATCGCCCTCCTGGTGCTGGTGGTCACCACCGCGGCCGTCGCCGGCTTCCTGACCCCGACGGTCTGGTGGGCCAACGGTGTCGTCGACGCCGTCCTCATCGGCTACCTGGCGTACTTGCGCCGCCAGGTCCGCATCGAGAACGACATCCGGCAGCGCCGCCTCGCCCGCTTCAACAGCACCCGCGCCCCGCGCCGGCCGGCGGTCGACGACGAAGACCACGAGTCCCGTGAGGACATCGAGGTCGTCGCCACCGAACGTCCGGCCGTCGTGGAACGCAAACCGTCCCCGATGTCCCGCCTCCGGCGCCAAGCCGTCGTCGTCGACCTCGACGACGAGGACCCGGCCTTCCACGAGCTCGACGAGCCCGGGACCAGGCCTTTCCGCCGGGCCTCCGGAGAGTGACCCCCCTGCGTTTGGGCCTCCAGAGCCACTGCTAAGCTCATGGAGCCTCAAACGCAGGGGCAAGCTTCACCAGGGGCTGTAGCGCAGTTGGTAGCGCGTCTCGTTCGCATCGAGAAGGTCAGGGGTTCGATTCCCCTCAGCTCCACAGTAGAAAAGACCCGCGCTTCCCAGAAGTGCGGGTCTTTCGCGTTTCACAGCCGCCCGCTTTTCTTGCCGATTTCGTCGCGAAACATACCGGGATCGGCAAATACGAAAGAAAGGATTCGCGCGGGGTACCGACCAGGCTTACGGACTCCCGTTCGCGGCCTACCCGCCACTAGGATGATCACCCGTCGCACAGCGCTTCTGGAGGGACGTCGCCCGTGGCCGGTCGGTTCGGCGTTCTCCTCCGTGACGCCCGCCGCCGGGCAGGTCTGACTCAGGACGGCTTGGCCGCCCGCTCGGGGGTCGGGGTGCGGACCATCCGCCGTCTCGAAACCGGTGGGGGCACCGACCCGCGCGTCGGCACCGTGACGTTGCTCGCCGACGCACTCGGCATCACCCCGCAGGAGCGCGCCGATCTCCTCGCCGCCGCCGACGGCAGGCAATCGGACGAGCCCGTCGAAGCGCCGCCCGAGGACACCGTCGAAACACCGGTGGTTCCGGCTCCCTCCCTCGTCATCGTGCCCGAAGAGGTGACCGAAGCGGCGGACCACCTGGCCACGATCATCGCCACCCGGCTCCGGCGCGAGGAGGAACTGCGCCGAGTGCACGATCCGTTCCCCCTGCCCGTACGGTGGCGGGTCGCGGCCGAACTCGCCGACCACTGGGACAACATCTGCCGCGTTCCGCACGGGGTGACAGCCGCGCCGCTCGATCTCTCCGGCGAGATCGGCGACATCGCGGACGTCTACCGCGGCATCCCGTCACGAAAACTGGTGGTGCTGGGCCGCGCGGGAGCGGGCAAGACCGTGCTGACGCTGCGTTTCGCGCTCGACGCGCTGGCCGTCCGGAATCGCGGCGGCGTCGTGCCGGTCATCTTCACCATCGGTTCGTGGGACCCGACCACGACACCGTTGCGTTCCTGGCTCGTCGAAACGCTTCAGCGCGACCATCCCGGGCTCTCCGCCGAGGCTCCCGGCGGCTCGACGTTGGCGGCCGTGCTGGTCGACACCGGATACGTCCTGCCCGTCCTCGACGGCTTCGACGAGATCGCCGAGGGGCTGCACCGGCCGGCGCTCGAAGCACTCAACTCCCTGTCCGGGCCGCTGTTCCTGACCAGTCGTTTCGACGAGTACGAACGTGCTGTCACCAACGTCCACACGCTGACGTCGGCCGCCGTCGTCGAACTGACCGACCTCGGCGTCGACGATCTCGCCGGTTACCTGCCCCGAACGGCACGACGCGTCACTCCCGGCGGAACGGCCACGGCGTGGGATCCGGTCTTGGCCGCCTTGCGCGATACCGAAGCGCCGGCCTCGAACCTGGCGACGGTCCTGAAAACCCCGCTCATGGTCGGGCTCGCCCGCACGGTCTACAGCGACTCGCGCGAACGCGATCCGGCAAGTCTGCTGGACACCGACCGCTTCCCCACGACGCAGGCGCTCGAGGAGCATCTGCTCGACACCTTCGTCCCCACCGTCTGGGAAGCCGGTGACGTCCGGCAGCGCTGGGATCTCGAACAGGTCCGCCGCTGGCTGGGTTTTCTCGCCGACGACCTCGACCGGCGGGACACCGGTGACCTCGAATGGTGGCGATTGGGCGGCTCGCTGACGCGTTGGTCGCGCATCCTCCTGGTGACGGCCTCCACCTGGCTGACCACGGCGCTCGTCATCTGGTTCGTGTTGAGCCCGCTCAATTCCCTCACTTCCGGCCTGCCGTTCCGGTGGCCCGTCGTCCTCGTCGACGGGCTGGCCAGCGGGGCCGTGATCGCCGTTCCGTTCGGTCTGCTGTATTCGTTCCTCGTGGTCCGCAAGGCCGGGTCCCTTGAACCGACACGTGTGCGGATGCGGCTGTTCGACCGGCGGGCACGACGGCCCCGCCTCCGGCGAAGGATCGCGGTCAGGTTCGCGGCGGGTGTGGCGGGCGGCGTGCTGGCGGCCGTCGCCGTCACCCTTGTCGGCGTCTTCGTGAGAGCGCTGTCGCCGGATCTCGTCGTCATCGATGATCTCGGCCATCTCCTTCGCCTGATCCTGGTCGACGTCACCGTTTTCGGGCTCGCCTTCGGCCCTGTCTGCGGCGGGCTGCTGGCGCTCCTCACCCTCCTCCAGGTACCCGCCAACTTGACCACCGCCACCAGCCCCGCCGATCTGCTCGCGGCGAACCGCTCGACCGTGCTGCGCGTCGTCGGCTTGTTCGCGCCGGTGCTCGCGATCGCGATCGGCCTCGGCAGCTTCGGGGCCGCGGCCGCGCTGGAGAGCATCACGGGCCCGTCCTTCCACCTTGTGCGCTCGTTCAGGGTCAGTGCCCTGCTCGGCCTCACCGCGGGGCTCGTCACGGCCTTCGCGTACGTGATCACCTTCACCGCGTGGGGCCAGTGGCTGGTCTTCACCCGCTTGCGGCTCCCCTTGCTCCGCAAGCTGCCGTGGGCCGTCACCGCGTTCCTGGACGACGCGTACCGGCGAGGGGTCCTGCGCCAGTCCGGCGCGGTCTACCAGTTCCGGCACGCCCGGCTGCAGCAGCATCTCGCGAAGGCCTACCGCTCCCAGCTCTAGGGCCTTTTCGCAGCTCAGCGCCACCGGCCGTAAATGGCCGCCGCTCGACCTTCCGGCTCCGGCACGCCCGCCGCCAGCATGGGTCGCATCGACAAGCGGTCGGTGGGAAGGGGGAACCGGGGTGAGCGCCGAGACCGCGCTGGATGGCGGGGTGAACTGGGATGCCTACAGCCACGAAGAGCTCCACGGGATGCTGTGGCAGGACGCCGACGTCACGGACGTCAGCACGATCGCCGCGGACTGGTCCGGGCACCGGGCGGCCTTGGTCGACCACGCCGAGGTGCTGCGCGAACAGCATGACGCGCTGCTGGACGGCTGGCACGGCAGCGGCGCGGAGGAGGCGGCCAAGCGGCTACTCGTGCTCGCCGAACGGGTGGAGAAGATCGCGGAACTCGCCCACGCCGGCGAACGGGCCGCGCAACAGGCGGCCGACGCGCTCGCATGGGCCAAGGCCACGATGCCCGCCCCGGCGGACGATCCGGCCGGACGCATGACGGGCATGTTCTTGGACTGGACCTTCGGCGGAGCCGGTTTCAGCTTCTACGCCGAAACCGGCTCGGCCGATCTGCGGAAGCAGCGCGCCGTCCAGACGATGCGCACCTATGAGTCGAGCCTGACGAATTCGAGCAGGCTGATCGGACAGGCACAAGGCACGGTCCCGGCCGCCTCGACCATGCCGGGCGGCGGCGACACCACGGTGAGCGCCTCGGCCTCCTCACCGGAGCGCACCACCCCGAGCGGGTCTTCCTGGCAGCGCCTCACCGGGTCCGGCGGGCTCGGACCAGTCCCGGCCGTCAGTGCCGGCCTCACCGGCGCCTTCGTGAATCCTCTCGCGAACGGCGTGCGAGTGGGGGCGGCGGCGTTGCCGGCCGGGCCCGGCGCGATGGCGGCGCAGACGGCCGCCGAACCGGCCGCGGCGCGCACCGGCTCCGTGGGTCAGCCGGCGCCGGTCGGCTCGGGCACGCCTGGCCGGTCCGACGAGGACGACCACACGAACCAGCTGCCGACGATCGACCACGCGCTGTTCCCACTCGCGGAACCCGCCAGCGAGGCGGTCATCGGTCTTCCCCGGCAGGAGTGGCGATGAGCGCGGGGCGGGGCATCGAAGTCGAGCTGGACCTGCTCGACGCGCGCATCACGACGCTGGCCGAGCTCGGCGATCTCACCGCCGATCTGGTGGCCACCGCGAGCAGGCTCGCGGAACGGCTGCCGATGCTGGGAACCGCGCCGCCCGCCGCGCATCTGGCGCACCGCCTGCGGGAAGCCGCGGGAGGCTCCGGACTCGCGGGCGAGGTGAAGGCCGCGGAACGCGAAGTCCGGGAGTACCAGCAGATGCTGGCGTCCGCCAAACGTGAGTACCAAGAGCGGGAAGAGCGCTCCGGCGACGAACTCAAGGGGCGGGCGTCATGACCCCGCTCGACGAACACGGCACCCGCTTCGCACTCGCGGAGCTGGATCTGCTCGCGACCTTCGCCGGGGTACCGCTGCCGTTTCCGATGCGGATTCCGTCGTTCGGCCGGATCGCGGGCGAACGCGAGGTGTCGCTCAGCGCCGCGGGCGGTTCGCTGGCCGAGCGTGGTCTCGCCACGTCGGAGGGACCCGCCGGCCTGGCCGGGGCTCTGGTCGCCGCGCTGCGCGGGTACCACAGCTCGGTCGATCTGGTGCTGGCCCACCAGGGAAGCTTGACGGGGTTCGCGGCGATGATCCACGAAAACCGAGTGGTCCTTTGTGGACAGACGCTCGGTGGCACGCCGAGCCAGGTGACCGTCATGAGGGTCGCGTACGACGCGGTGGCCGACACTCTCGCCGGGCTCCTTCCCGACGTGCCCGCCGCACCGACCCTGCCGATCACCTTGTCCCCGGGGGCCGTCGGCGACGACCCGGCCGCCGAAGCGCTCGCCACCGTGCTGCCTTCGCTGACCGGACGCGGCCAGCTCGGTGTCGTGCGCCGATCGGGCGCCGAGAAGCGGCCACTCGAAATCTCCTGGCTGGACGGTCCTTCGGGGAGAGTCCGGATCGACCACGACGACCGCGGCTGGGTGAGCGTCAACCCGTTGCGGCACAACGAACTCGTTCACGCACTACGCGAGGCGACGGCACTGGCCAGTCAGTGACGACGCGTTCCATCGAAAAGGGAAGGGGAACACCATGGAGCCGGCACAATGGCTCGCCGACTACCGAGACCGGCTCGAACGCGCCGCGGACGGCGCCCGCCAGGCTCGGGAAAGCCTCGAACAGGCGGGGGCGACGGCACGCTCACCCCGGGGTGAGGTCACCGTTTCGGTCAACGCGGCGGGTGTGCTCGAGGATGTCGCGTTGACGCCCGCCGCGCGCAGACTCGAAGCCGACGCGCTCGCCGTGCTGATCGTGACCACCGCACGCGAGGCCCAGTCTCTCGCCGGCGAACGGATGGCAGACGTGATGGCCGGGTATCTCGGTGACGGTCCGGCACTCACCCGGCTCACCCGGCACCTCTCGCCGGAGGTCGTGCGATGACCGCGGAACGGTCCTACACCGTCGATCCCGATCAGTTACGCCGGCACGCGGGCCGGCTCGCCGCGCACGCCGACCAGTTGTCGTCGCTCGGCACAGCCCTGCCCGGTGAAATGCCGCCGACGGCGCTCGGACCGTTCGCGCAGTGCTTCACCGCGGGTATCGGCGCCGCGATGAGCCGGACGAGGGACGCGTTCGCCCGCACCGCGTCCGTCATGGACGACGTCGGCGAAGGCATGCGGAAGGCGGCCGGGATGTATCAGAGCACGGACGAAGAACACGCCGCCCGCCTGAACCGAGACGGAGGCGCACGATGACCACCGCGGTGGAGATCGGCACCGCGCTCGCGAACCTGCGTATCGCGCGGGATTCCGTCGGCGGCAAGGAATGGCTGTCCGCGGAGCTCAGCGGCGAACCGGCCGTCTCACTCGACATGCTCGGCTCGACGGCGAGCCCGCTTTCCGCGTTGAGCAGCGCCGGGTGTGACTTCCTGACACCGATGATCTCGTTCCTCGAAGAGCCGCTCGGGCAGCTTCGCGGTGATCCGGGGTCGGTTTCGGCTCCCTCCGCCGAGCACGACCGGGTCTCGCGGGGCGCGAACTCCGTCGCCGAAGACTACGGCTCCACGACGGAGAAAGAGACGAGCGAATGGTCCGGGAACGCGAAGCAGGACTACGCCGCGACGGCGACGAAGCTGGTCGACGGGGTCAAAACGGTCGCGGAGGCCGCGGCGACCAACGCGAAGGCGATCGTCGCGGCCGGTGAGGTGGTGGCGCAGGCCGTCGACATCGTCACCCGGCTGATCACCGAGGCCGTCGGGAAGATCGTGCCGATCATGACGAGGGCCATCGCGGCGGCGCCCGCGACGTTCGGGGCCAGCATCGCCGAGGCGATCCCGGAGTGTGTGGCGATCGCCGTCGAACACGGCGGCCGGATCGCGGCGAAACTCGGCGAGCTGCTCGTCAGCGGCGAAAACCTCGTGAAATTGCTCGAAGGCGTGGCCGGTGTGCTCGACGTCGTCGAGAAGGGTCTCACCGCGATCGGTGAGGCCTCGGCGAACTCCGAAAAAGACTGAGGGAGAAGAGAATGGGAACGAATACCCAGCGGATCGCCGGTGTCGCACTGGCCGTCGCGCTCGCCGTACCGGTCGCGCCCGCGGTGGCGGCCGAGACCGGCGATCACGCCGCCGTACAGACCATGCTCGACCGCTTCCAGCGGAAGGCGGGCCCCGGCGCCGCCGTCCACGCCGGCGACGGTCAGGGCTCGTGGTCCCTGTCGAGCGGCTCGGCCACCACCCCCGGACAGCGGCCCATCACGGCGGACGACCATTTCCGGATCGCCAGCCAGACCAAGACCTTCACCGCGGCCGTGGTGCTCCAGCTGTTCGACGAGGGGCTCGTCGACCTCGACGCTCCTATCGAGCGGTACCTGCCCGGCGTCGTCACCGGGAACTACGACGGCACCGTCATCACCGTGCGGCGGTTGCTCAACCACACGGCGGGATTCCCCCACGACCCCGCCGGCGCGAAGACCAAGCCCGACGGCACGTACGACCTGGCCACGCTCGTGCAGGCCGCGATGGACGACAAACCGGTCTCCGCGCCCGGCGCCTACCACTACTCCAACGTCGGCTACCTGGTGCTCGGCCTGCTGATCGAGAAGCTCACGGGCAAGTACGTCGGCGACGCGATCACCGAGCGGATCATCGCACCGGCCGGGCTGACCGAAACCTCGTTCCCGCCGCCGGGAAAGCGCACCATCACCAGTCCGTATCTGCCCGGTTACCAGGGGTTCCAGTTCGGTGGCGCCTACTTCTGGGTCGACATGACGACCTCGTTCGAACTCTCGAAGTGGAGTTCGTCGGCCGCGATGGAATCCACCTTGACGGACCTCGCGAAGTTCTACCGCGCGCTCGTTTCGGGCACGATCGTCTCGCCGAAGGCCCTCGCGGAGATGCGCACCGTCGTGCCGTGGACGCCGGGTTCCCCCGCCGGGTACGGGCTCGGGCAGTTCAGCCTCCAGTTGTCGTGCGGCGGCGTGGCCTGGGGGCACGACGGTTCCCTGCCGACCGGGCACGCGTCGCTGACACTGGCCACCGACGACGGCCGGTTCGCGTCGGTCGTGACCAACACGAACCAGCTCCCGACCGACCCGAGCGCCATCGACGTCGCCAACGCCGCCCTGTGCGAGGGGAGGTAGGCCGGGTTGTACGAATCTTGTACGAGCGTGAACAACCTTCCATCGGACCGCGAAACCCGACGAAGGCGAGCGCCCATGTCCGAGCAGCTGCCCCCGGACCCCGTCCGGTCCCCGTTCTCCCGGCGTTCGCTGCTGCGGGCCGGTGGTGGTCTCGCCGCGACGACGGCGCTGCTCGGCACCGGCGCGGTGTTCGCCGGGCCGGCTTCGGCCGCGGTGCCGGCGTCCAAGCGGTTCGACCTCACCAAGCCGTCCTACGACGAGTTCCGCAGCAAGATCCTGCACGAATCGCACCATGTGATGCAGGGCTTCGCCTTCGACAACCAGAACGTGCGCATCTTCATCGTGAACGCCCGCAACGGCGGGACCGGCGACGACCTGTGCGTCACCCAGGTCAACTTCTCCGGCGAGATCCAGGGCTCGATGCATCTGAACAACGCCGGGCACGGGGTGTCGATCGGCGTCGAACCGGTGGGCACCGACTCCTACATCTGGATGGAATGCGACTCGGACGGGCCGACGAGCGCCGGTCGCGGGACGGCGCTGGCGCGGTTCAAGTTCGTCAACGGTGGCACGCCGTCGGTGAAGAAGTTCCTCACCGGCAGCGACACGATCACCTGCGCCACCGATCCGATCAACAAGCGGATCGCGGTGCGCCGCAACGAAGGCGGCAAGATGTTCTACAGCGTCTACCCGCTCGCTTCCGCGGCCGCGGGCAACTTCAGCTCACCGCTGGCGCATTTCGCGCAACCCGCGCTGTCGACCGTGCCGGTGACTTTCCAGGGTTACACCATCTACGGCCAGTATCTGTACACATTGGACGGTACGGGGCACGAGGATCCCGCCGACATCAACTCCTACGTCACCTGCATCGACATGAACACGGGCACCGTGAAGAGCCGCGCGCTGACCAAGGCTGGGCAGTCGCTGGTGTTCCGTGAACCGGAGGGGCTCGGGATCTACCGGAGCCTCGCCGGGGAAACCCGGCTGTACATGGGTTTCGGATCGCGTAGCAGCATGGACAACATCAACCGCTACGCGAACCTGTTCTACAAGAACGTCCTCATCGACTGACGACTCGCGGCGAACGCGGCCGCCGCCAGGGCGGCCGCGAAGAGCCCGTACGAGACGAACAATCCGGTGCCTGAAGAACTCAGGGCACCGCCGACGGCCCTGCCCAGCAGTTGCCCGACGCATTCGGCGGTGATGACGGCGGTCGCGAGCTCGGCGGCGGTGAAACCACTCGCGTCCGCCGTCGTGGCCCGGATGTACAGGCCCGGGTAAGCGAGTCCGACGCCGATTCCGGCGACCGTCCAGGCGACGAGGGCTATGGCGAACGAGCCACCGAAGGCCACGGCCGCGGTGCCGAGGGCGGTCAGGCTCAGGCCCACGACAGGAAAGCGCGCCGAGGAGAATTTGGCCGCGACGAGGCTGGTCACCGCCCAGCCGAGCGGGGCGGCGCTCAGGACGATCGCCGCTTGCCCGAGGCTCAGGTGGAAACCGCTCGTCAGGAGCACGGTGATCAGGCTGTCCGCGCCGAAATAGCCGATCGCGAACAGCACCATCGCGCCGAGCGCGGCGGGGGTTCCCGGCCGGAGCCGTGCGGTGCCCGGCGGCAGGATCGCGATCATCCCGGCGGCGGTGATCGCCGCCCCGGCGAGCGCGAGCGGCCAGAAACCCGCGCTGAACACGACGATCGCCGCTCCCAGTGGCACCGAAAGCGTCCGCAGCAAGGGTCGCGAAGCGGCATCGGCTGCGTCGCCGCGCGCGGCTCGCACGACCAGCAACCGTCCGAAAAGGACGAACGGTACCGGAAGCAGCAGGGTCCACCGCCAGCCGACGAGGTGTTCCAGGCCGAGGGTCGCGGCCGGGCCGACCAGGGCGGGCACGATCCACATCGCCGACGACGCCGCGATCACGCGGATCCTCAGCCGGTCGTCGAGATGCCGGATCGCCGAGCTGACACCGAAAATCGCCAGGAGACCACTGGCGAGCCCGGCCGAGAACTGGCCGAGGGCGAACATCCACGCCGTCCGCGCCGACGCGGCCAGGGTGAGCCCGCCGAGGTAGGCGATCATCCCGACCGCGAGCGTGCCGCGGGGGCCCAGCCTGCCGAGAACCCGGCTCGCCAACGGGAGCGCGACGAACAACCCCAGCGTCGAGCCGGCGATCAGGAGTCCGAGGTCGCTCCTCGCGTCGAGATCGCCGGCGACGACGGGCAGCAAGGTGGAGGCGACGAAACCGGTGACGGCGGCCGCGAATTCGAGCGCGACGATGCCGACCGCCAGCCGGATTCCGGTCATGTGTAGAGGTCTCGGTCGTACCGGTTCAGCTGCACCCAGACCCCGTCCGGATCCTGGACGCGCAGCGAGTGACCGAATGCCTCGTCCATCGGCGGGCCTGGTTCGAATCCGGCTGCCCGCAAGCGTTCCGCGACGTCCTCCAGTGGTTCGTCGACTTCGAAGGCCAGCTCACAGCAGCCGACGTCGTCGCCGGACGACCGGTGGATGGCCAGCATCCCGGCCTCGGCGGGCATTTCGACCCAGCCGCCGGGGCGCGACACCGGCCCGGTCCGGAGGCCGAGCACCTCGTAGAACCGCGTCATGGCCTCGACGTCCGCGCTGTAGCGGATCGGCATGATCTTCATCGCTCGCGTTCCTCACTGGTCCGCAGCAGGTACTCCTCCAGCACCCGTTCGACGAACGACGAGAGCGACTCGTCGGCGTCGACGGAGGCGTGCTTCACCCGCTTGATGAGGTCGGGCGGCAGATAGACGTTGAATTGCCGTTTCTCGACCATGCTCGCATGCTAGCAAACGAGCACAAGCAGCACCGTGACCAGCGCCAGCCCCGCGCCGATCCACGGGATGGCGGCCAGCGAAGCGCCCAGATTCAGCGCCCCGGCGGCGAAGGCCGGCGTGAGGCTGATGCCCAGCTGGAAGGCCGAGACCGTGGTCGCGCCTGCCAGAGTCGGGGCGGACGCGGCGATCGTGAAGACCCGCCCGTAGAGCGCCGGATTGAGCACGAAGGCCGCGATACCCAGCAAGAACACCGTCGGCACGACGACCCAGACGGAAGTGGCGAAAAGGGCGAGTATCGCCGAGAAGACCGCGATGCCGACACCGCCGCCGAACAGCGCGTGGCGCGGCCGACGGTCGGAGATGCGGCCGCCGATCGACAGTCCGGCGAAGGCTCCGATCCCGAACAGCGCGAGGACCGCGGGGATCCAGACCGCGGGCACGACGTCCGCGAGCATCGCCGCCAGGTAGTTGAAGGACACCATGTACGCGGCGGTGCTCAGGATGGTGATCGCGTAGACGCCCCAGAGGCGCGGCGTCCGCATGGCGCGCAGCTCCCCCGAAAGGCTGGGTTCCGTCGAAGGCGCGGTGGCGGGCAGGCCGACGGCGCACGCGACCACACCCACGACGGTCAGCGTCACGACGCCCCAGAAGCCGCCGGTCCAGTCGGTGAGGTTGCTCAGCAGGGTGCCCACCGGTCCCCCGGCCACCATGGCGACGCTGAGCCCGGCGACCACGACGCCGGAGGCGCGGGCGTTGCGGTCGGGGGTCGCCAGGCTGATCGCGGTCACCGTGGCGACCGAGAAGAACCCGGCGTAGGCGAGACCGGCGACGAACCTGGTGACCAGGAGGATCCAGTAGTCGCCGGCGAGCAGGCCGACGGCGATGGCCGCGGCGAAGGCGGCCTGCGTGGTCATCAACGCCGTACGCCGCGGCCATTTCAGGCTGAGCACGGCGAACGGCGGACCGCCCAGGACGACACCGAGCGCGAACGCGGTGATGAGCACGCCCGCAGAGGACAGGGAGACGCCGAGATCGGCGGCGACCGCGGGCAGGACCCCGGCCATCAGGAACTCGGCGCTCCCCATCGCGAACAGGCTGAAGGCGAGGAGGTAGACACCGGCGGGAAGGCGTTTCGTCTCGATCATGGCGCCAGCATCGGGAGATTCTGGCTGTTTCGGCAAAGAACTTTGCCGGAACCGGGACGAGCTGCTCTGCTGGCGGCATGGAGAGCCAACCCGCCGTCACCGCGGCGATCGAACTGATCGCGCCCCGGCTGCGCCGCGCCAGGGACAAGAAGGGCACGACGCTGGTGGAGCTCAGCCGCGCCACCGGCATCTCCACCAGCACCCTGTCCCGCCTCGAATCCGGACAGCGCAAGCCGAGCCTCGAACTATTGCTGCCGGTGATCGCCGCGCTGGGCCTGCGCGTCGACGAAATCGTCGCCTCACCGAGGGTGCTCGAAGCGCCTTCGGACGGCCGGGCGCTCATCCCGCTCACACGGCACGAGGACGGGCCTCGCGCCTACAAGATGACGATCCCGGCCAGCGACGACGAACCCCGCACCCGAACCCACACCGGCCGCGAATGGCTTTACGTGCTGCGAGGCAGGCTGCGGCTCGTGCTCGGCGACCAGGACGTCGTACTCGGTCCCGGCGAGGCCGCCGAGTTCGACTGCCGGACGCCACATTGGTTCGGCGCCACCGGCCGCGGGCGGGTCGAGGTGCTCAGCCTCTTCGGCGAACAGGGCGAGCGGATCCACGTCCGCGCCCGCACCCGATGACGTCAGACGCGCTGCTGGATACGGATCAGGTTCCCGGACGGGTCGCGGACGGCGCCGTCACGCAGGCCGTACGGCTGGTCGGTCGGCTCCTGGATGATCTCGGCGCCCGCCTCCTGCAGATGCTTGAAAAGGCCGTCGAGGTCGTCGGAGGAGAACAGGATCCCCGCGTAGGTGCCCTTGGCCATCATCTCGCCGATCACCCGGCGTTCGTCGTCGGTGATGCCCGGGTCGACGGCGGGCGGGTGCAGCACGATCGACACGGGCTGTCCCGGCGGGCCGACGGTGAGCCAGCGCATGCCGTCGTAGCCGACGTCGTTGCGCACCTCGAAACCGAGAAGGTCGCGGTAGAAGGCCAGTGCGGCTTCGGGGTCGGTCTGCGGGAGAAAGCTCCCGTGAATGGCGATGTCCATGACGGTCACGCTAGGTGAGACCGGTTCTCGACGCTTCTCGATTCCTGATCGCTCTTCCGAGCCGCCTTGATCGCCTCGACACTGCGATCGACGTCCGCTTCGGTCGTGCTCCAGTTCGACACGGAGATGCGCATCAGGCGCCGTCCGTGCCAAGTGGTCGCGCCCATCCAGCACTCGCCTGACCGCTGGAGGGCTTCGACGACACGGTCCGTATCGCCGTCGAAAGCGACGAGCACCTGGTTCAACACCACGTCGTTCACGACGGTGACGCCCTCGCACGCGTCGAGTTTCCCGGCGAACCTCCTGGCCAGCGCACAGCATCGTTCGACCATCTCGGCGATGCCCTCGCGGCCGAGCTCGCTGAGCGCGGCCCACGTCGCGAATCCTCGCGCCCGGCGGGAGGACTCCGGCACGAAGTCGCCCGGCGCTCGCACCCCACCGGCGCCCTGGCCGGTCAGGTATGCGGCGGTGACCGCCATGGCGGCCCTGTGCGACTCGGGATGGGCGCAGAACGCGTAGCCGCTGTCGTACGGGACGTTGAGCCACTTGTGCCCGTCGACCGCCCAGGAGTCGGCCCCTTCCAGGCCCGCGGTCCATCGCCTGAGCGTGGGAGCGGCGGCCGCCCAGAGCCCGAACGCGCCGTCGACGTGGACCCACGCGTCGTGCCGGCGGGCGATCTCCGTCGCGGCGGCGAAGTCGTCGAAAGCGCCGGTGTTCACGTTCCCGGCCTGGAGGCAAACGATTGCGGGCCCGTCGAGTGTCCTTTCGAGATCCGCGATGTCGATGGCACCCTGGCCGTTCGCGCGCACCGGCCGCACGGCGTCGGTGCCCAGGCCGAGCAAGCGGAGCGACCGGTCGATCGACGCGTGCCGCTCTTCTCCGGCGACGACCCGCAGAGGTGGCGCCCCCTGCAGTCCCCGGCGCTCGACGTCCCATCCCGCCCGCGCCAGCAGGTGATGCCGGGCGGCGGCCAAGCCGACCGTGTTCGCACCCTGCCCGCCGGTCACGAAGCCGAACGAGGCACCGGCCGGGAGACCGAGGACCTCCTTGAGCCACTCACCCGCCACTTCCTCGACGATCGCGGCGGCGGGCGAGGTGACCTGGTTGAACGCGGGCTGGTCCCACCCGGTCGCCAGCATGTCGGCCGCGGTCGCGGCGTCGAGCGCGCCACCGGTGACGAAACCGAAGTACCTCGGCCCGGTGTTCGCCACCAGCGCCGGCTCGACGGCGTCGGCCAGCCGCCGGATCACGTCGGCGGGCGGGGTGGGCTTCTCGGGCAGTTCGCCGAGTTTCTCCCGGACACCCGTCGTGTCGTCCGGGAAGACCGGGGCGTCGGCGACGCTTTCGCGGTACCGGGTGACGCGGGCGGCGACGTCGGCCAGGAGATCTCGCAACTCACTCATCCGACGGCTCTCTTTCGATCGTCGCGAACCACGCGGGAGCGCCCTCTTCGTCGTGGAACCTCGTCCGGACGCGCTCCTCCACGATGGCCTTCACACGCCATCCTGCCCCGAAGGGCTTTGTCAGCGCTTCACGTTTTACCGGGTGGGGACCGGCGTTCTCGCCGTCGCGGAAGCACAAGATGTAGAGCGTCCCCTTGGTGACCGCTTCGAGGCTCTTGACGTACGCGACGCGCTCGTCCGCGTCGAAAGCGTGGAAGAGCCCGCAATCGAGCACCGTGTCGAACCGCCGCCCGAGCCGCTCCAGGTGAAGCGCGTCCGCCGTCATGAATTCGGCGTCGAGCCCGAGCTCGCTCGCCCTTCGCCGTGCGATGGCGAGGGCCGTCTCGGCGACATCGACGCCGAGCACCGGAAGCCCTCGCGACGCGAGATGAAGCGCGTTCTCGCCCGACCCGCACCCCGCGTCGAGCACCGTGCCGGTGAAGCTCCCCACCGCCCTCACGACCGCGGGCTGGGGTCCGCCGAAATCCCAGGGGGCGGGGCCTTCGAGGTACGAGGCGTCCCAGGGCAGGCCGGTCATCCGCTCGTGACTGGTCGGGTTCCTGCCGCCGAACGGATCCTCTTGCGACATGGTGACCGCCTTTCCCGCACTCCGGCGTGGCACGACCTCACGAGCTTAGGCGCGACGCCCGTGACCAGCGCGTCATGTGACCTTGGGAAACCTTGTTTGACCTGCGGCGGAATGCCCCGGTACCGTTAGGCGTTAGCACTCTTGTCGGCTGAGTGCCAATGCACGAAGGAGCAGCAGTGCCCACCTACCAATACGCCTGCAAGGAATGCGACCACGCTTTCGAGGCCGTGCAGTCGTTCTCCGACGCGAGCTTGACCGTGTGCCCGCAGTGCTCGGGCCCGCTTCGCAAGGTCTTCAGCTCGGTCGGCGTGGTCTTCAAGGGCAGCGGTTTCTACCGCAACGACTCGCGCGACTCGAAGGCCAACACGACCGCGGCCCCGGCCAAGACCGAGACGAAGTCGGAGTCGAAGACCGAGTCCAAGTCCGAGACCAAGAGCGCGGCATCCTCCTCCACGGGTACCACGAAAACGGCCGCCGCCGCTTCCTGACGTCCCGAGTTGTCCACAGGCCCCCGGTTATCCACAGCCGGGGGTTTTCGTTCTTTCCAGGGCCGCGTGCCACCCCTAGCGTCGAGATCATCACCGATCGACGAGGGGGAATCCCGTGCTCCACGCTTTGCCCGTCCTGCGAAGACTTCGCGGCAGGCCCGCGCGGCTGTTGCGCCGCTGGCTTGCCGTGTCCCTGCTGCTCAGCGGCCTGGTCGCGCTCTTCCTGCCCGCGTCCGCCCGCGGTGCGCCCGGCACCGCGACCGTGGTCTCCGCCCGCGACCTCCCGGCCGGGTCGGTACTGCGCGCCGTCGACCTCAAGCTCGTCGATCTCCCGGACGACGTCCGTCCACAGGGCGCCACCGGCCTGCCCGCGTCGGTGGAGGGACGGCTGCTCGTCGGTGCGGCGCGGGCGGGTGAACCGCTGACCGACGTCCGCCTGCTGGACGCGGCCATCCCCGGATCGGGTGATCCCGAGAGTTCAACTGTGCCGGTGAGGCTCGCCGACGCCGGTGTCACGGAGCTGCTCAGGCCGGGCCAGCGGGTCGACGTCGTCGCGGCCGCCGAAGCCGGGCACGAGGCGTCTGTGCTGGCCAGCAGGGCTGTCGTGGCGGCCGTGGGGGCTCAGGCTGCCCGTGACCCGACGCCTCCCGGCGCCGGGAGCAAGGGACCTTTGGTGCTGCTTTCGCTGCCTTCCGCGATCGCGACACGAGTCGCCGCCACTTCGCTGGAACGGTCCATAACGGTTACCCTCCGCTAGCTCGCGCCTGCCCATGGCGGCGGGCGCCTGCGTCCCCCCGGTATGGAAAAGGGACGGTCGGCGAACCGTCCCAGGTGAAGAGGAGAGCGTCTTGCTCAAGGGTTTCAAGGACTTCCTGATGCGCGGGAACGTCGTCGACCTCGCGGTCGCGGTGGTCATCGGCGCCGCGTTCACGGCGATCGTCACGGCCTTCACGAACGGCCTGATCAAACCGTTGATCAACACCATCGGCGGGTCGGACGCCGCCAAGGGGCTGGGGTTCAACATCCTGGCCGAGAACGACGCCACGTTCCTCGACTTCGGCGGCGTGATCAACGCGGCGATCAACTTCGTGCTGGTCGCGGCCGTCGTCTACTTCGTGATCGTGCTGCCGGTCAAGCACGTCCAGGAGCGGCGCAAGCGCGGCGAGGAAGCCGGCCCGGCGGAGCCGACCGACGTCGAACTGCTCACCGAGATCCGCGACCTGCTCCGCGCGCAGCAGAACCGCCAGGGCTGACCCGGTTCACCGGTCGTGATGAGGCGGCCGGTTCTCCAGGAACCACGAGTCGGAGTCCGGGGTGCGCCGCCCCGGCTCTCGCTCGTCGGAGGTCGTGTCCGGCAGGACGTCGCCGAAGATCTCGTCGACCCGTCGTTTCTCCGCCGCGGCGGAGCGCTTGTCCTCGTCTTCACCTGGCATGACGTCCATTTTCGCACCGGTCGCGAGGTCCGCCGACCGGTGGGACCATCAGCGCATGAGCATTGTCGACAAAGCGAAGGGGCTGGCCGCTCAGGCCATCCACAAAGCGGAAGAGGTCGCTGGCGAAGTCCGCGAGAAGGCCGGGCCGCTGGCCGAGAAGGCGGGCGACGTCGCGGCCAAGGGTGTCTCGGCGGCGTCCGCCGGGGCGAACAAGGTCACCGGTGGCCGGTTCGAGGACAAGATCGGCCACGTCACCGAGAAGGTGGAAGGAGTGTTGCACCAGGACAAGAAGGGCGAGCCCGGGACAGAGCCCGGACCCGCGCCCCAGAATTAAGCCTCTTCGAGCCCGGACAGCTCGTCGATCACGTACGGCACCAGCGACGAGAGTGTCGCCATGCCGTCGCGGACGGCCGCGCGTGAACCCGCGAGGTTGACCACCAGCGTGCTGCCGGAGACGCCGACGAGCCCGCGGGAGATGCCCGCGTCCACCGCGCCGGCGGCGAGGCCGGACGCGCGCAGTGCCTCGCCGATGCCCGGGATCGGGCGGTCGAGCACACCGGCCGTCGCGTCGGGCGTGCGGTCGCGCGGGGAGACCCCGGTGCCGCCGACGGTGATCACCAGGTCGGCGCCGCCGATCACCGCGGTGTTGAGCGCGTTGCGGATCGCGGCCGTCTCGGCCTCGACCACGACGACGCCGTCGACGATGAATCCGGCCTCTTCGAGCAGCTCCGTGACCAACGGTCCCGTGTTGTCCTCGTGTTCGCCGTGGGCGACGCGATCGTCCACGATGACCACCAGTGCGCGGCCCAGCCGTTGTGCGCTCCGTTCCATAGGCACACCGTATCCGGTTTCGGCTGATCTTCGCTTCGGCGGTGCCGCGTAGTTGTGACGATTCCCTGACGTGAGCCGGTGATCCGGCGCCGCCGCCGGAAATCGCCCCTAGCGTCGGAGCGGTGCGAACACTGATAACCGGCGGGGCCGGGTTCATCGGCTCCCACGTCGCCGATCTGCTGTCCGATCAAGGCCACGAGGTGGTCGTCCTCGACAACCTCCTCGGCACCGCGCACGGTTCGCCGCGCCCGCCCGGGTACACCGGCCGCCACCGGTTCCTGCGTGGCGACGTCACCGACACGGAACTGGTCGCCGAGTTGCTGGACGGCGTCGACGCGGTCTGCCATCAGGCGGCCGTCGTGGGACACGGGATCGATCCGTCCGACGCGCCGTCGTACGCGCTGAACAACGACTACGGGACCGCTGTGCTGCTCGCGGCGATGCACCGGGCGAAGGTCCGGAAACTGGTGCTCGCCTCGTCGATGGTCGTCTACGGCGAGGGGCGCTACGAGTGCCCCGTCCACGGGATCGTCGCGCCGTCGGCGCGGAAACAGTCCGATGTGGATGCCGGACGCTTCGAGCCTGCCTGCGCGGCTTGCGGAGCCGAGCTCGGCTGGCGGCTGGTTCCCGAAGACGCGCCGTTGCGGCCGCGGAGCACCTACGCGGCCACCAAGCTCGCCCAGGAACATCTGGCGGCGGCGTGGGCCCGGCAGACCGGCGGAACGGTCTGGGCCCTGCGCTACCACAACGTCTACGGGCCACGGATGCCGCAGAACACCCCGTATGCGGGCGTCGCGTCGCTGTTTCGATCTTCGCTTTTGCGTGGTGAGGCGCCGATCGTGCTGGAGGACGGCAAGCAGCAGCGCGACTTCGTGCACGTCCACGACGTGGCGAGGGCGAACGTCCTGGCGCTGGGCACCGACGGCCCCGAAGGCGACCTGACGCCGCTGAACATCTGTTCCGGGCAGCCCCACTCCGTGGGCGAACTCGCCGAGGAGCTCGCGAAGGCCTGTGACGGACCTGCCCCGAAGATCGCGGGCGGCGCCCGGCCGGCCGACGTGCGGCATGTCGTCGCGGATCCCGCTCGCGCCGAAAAGCTGCTCGGCTTCACCGCGCGAACGGGTTTCGCCGAGGGCATCGCCGGATTCGCCACCGCTGAGCTGCGGGAACCGGTCGGTTCCTGAAACCGGGAACAGACCGGGCCCCCGGCCGGTTGTCGTTCCCGGCAACGGAATCGACTTTTTTGGGGGTTTTGGTGGGCATCACCGTCGGAGACATCGAGATCGAAGCGCTCGGGGACGGCCTGATCCGGCTGCCGCTCGCGTTCTTCCCCGGTCTCGACCCCGAAGCCCACCCGGAAGTCTTCGACGAGGACGGCACTGTGCACGTCCCGACCGGCGCGTACCTGATCCGCGGCGAAGGCCGCACGATCCTCGTCGACACCGGCCTCGGCCCGCGCGAATTCGCCTTCCCGCCGGGGATGACGCCCGCCAAGGGCGACCCCACCCCGCCGATGGGCACGGGCGGCGACCTCGCGGCCGCACTGGACAAGGCCGGGTGCCCGGTGGACGAGATCGACACCGTCTTCCTCACCCACCTGCACAACGACCACATCGGCTGGATCGCCCCCGAAGGCGACCTGACCTTCCCCGGTGCCCAGGTCGTCTTCGGCCGGCTCGACTGGGACGCGCTGATCGCGCCCGCCGGGACGGGCGAATGGAGCCGCGTCGGGATGGAGACCGCCCGCGGCGCGGGGCTGACCGAGGCGATCAGCGGCGACGACGTCGAGATCGCGCCCGGGATCGTGGCGCGGCACGCCCCCGGGCACACGCCCGGCCACTACGTCCTCGACATCACCGCGGACGACGAGCGTCTGCTGCTGCTCGGCGACGTCCTGCACACTCCCGCGCAGCTGACGGACTCGCGGGTCGGCTTCCTCGGTGACGTCGACCCGGATCTCGCTCTCCGTACCCGGCAACGCTTTCTCGCCGAAGCGGAAGAGACCGGCGCGATCATCGCGCCGGCCCACTTCCCGGATATGGGGTTCCTGCGGCTCTGAGCTACTTGCCGCAGAGCACCTTGTCGGTGAGCAGCTGGTCCGCCTTGTTGTAGGCCTGCCCCAGATCGGCCGCCGAGTCGCCGTAGGTCATGGACAACTCGAAGGTCCGGCTGCCATCGGCCGTGCTGGCCATCACCGTTCCGAAGCCGTGGAAACCGCCCATTCCCTTGAGGACGGTGCCACAGCTCGCTTCCTGGACGTACAGCCCGAGTCCGTAGCCGCCCTTCGGGTGCGGCTTGCGCATCTCGGCGAGCAACGGGGCGGGCAGCAGCTTTCCGCCCAGCAGCGCGGAGAAGAACGTGTGGAGGTCCTTCGTGGTCGAGATCAGCTCACCGGCGCTGGACGCCCACGACGGGTTCTGGTTGGTGATGTCGACCGTCTTCCACTGCCCGGGCTTCTCCTCGTAGCGGTAGTAGCCGTGGGCGTGCGGCCCGGGGATACCCGGCCAGGTGCCGGGCACCACGGTGTCCCGGAGTCCGAGCGGCCGGAAGATCCGCCGCTGAAGCTCGTCGCCGTAAGGGCGGCCGGTGACCTTCTCGATCACCAGCCCGGCCAGGACGTAGTTGATGTTCGTGTACGTCCAGTCCGTTCCCGGCGCGAACAGCGGCGGCTTCGACAGGCCGAAGCGCACCAGCTCCTCCGGCCGGTAGGTGTGATACCGGTTGTCCAGGAACTCCTTGCCAGTCAAGGGGATTCCGGGCACGATCGTGCCGTCGGGCAGCATCGCGCCGGTGTAGTCGAACAGGCCGCTGGTGTGCTGCAACAACATCCGGACGGTGATCCGCCGGTCGAGGCCGAACTCGGGCAGGTACCCGGCCACCGGCGCGTCGAGGCCGACCTTGCCCTCCCCGACCAGCTGCAGCACGGCGGTGGCCACGAAGGTCTTGGTGTTGCTGCCGATCCGGAACCGTCCGTTGGTCGGCGGTTTGGCGGCCGAGCCCAGCTCGCGCACCCCCGCGCTGCCGGTCCAGTCACCTCGCGGATCGTGCACCCGCAGCTGCGCGCCGGCGAAACCGGAGGCGGCGATCTCCTCGGCCATCGCCCGCAGGTCCGGCCGGTCCCGTCCGCTGTCCGCGGCGGCCACGCCGGGCGCGACCCCGGCCAGCAGTGCGGCCGCCACCGCGGTGATCGCCGTCCGTCGGAAGAATCGCTTCGCTGAAGTGGTCATGGCGGCAACGATCGCCGTCCGCGCTGACACCGCGGTGACACGCCGCTGACACGTCAGGGCATGGCGAGTGGAAGCCGGACCTCGAACCGGCAGCCGGGTCCGTGGTTCTGGACGCCGATCCGGCCGCGATGGGCTTCCACCAGGCCTTTCGCGATCGCGAGGCCGAGCCCGCCGCCGCTCGCCAGCCCACCGCGTTCGGGCGTCCGCGCCCGCGTCCCGCGGAAAGCGACGTCGAAGACGCGGCCGATCTCGTCGTCGGGGATCCCGCCGCAGCCGTCGGAAACCGCGAGCAGTGCCTCGCCGCCTTCGATGCCGATCTGGACGGCGACCGTCCCGTCCGGCGGGGTGTGCCGCACGGCGTTGGACACCAGGTTGCGCACGATCCGCGCCAGTTCCGGATCGCTGCCGGAAACGACCGGCCACACGTTGGCGTACTCGATCATGCGCACGCGTTTTTGGTCGGCGAGCGGCGCCTGCGCGGCGACGGCGTCGCTCACGACGTCGCGCAGCGGCACCGCGGCCATGGTCAGCTGCAGGGCGCCCGCGGTGATCCGCGAAAGCTCGAACAGGTCGCCGACCATGCCGGACAACCGCGTGGTCTCCCCGCTGATCCGCCGCGCGTAACCGGTGACCTCGATCGGGTCGGCGACGACGCCGTCCGCGACGGCCTCGGCCATCGCCTGGATGCCGGCCAGCGGGCTCCGCAGGTCGTGGCTGATCCACGCGACCAGTTCGCGCCGCGACGCCTCGGCCGCGCGCTCCCGTTCCCGCGCCTCCCGTTCCCACACACTGCGGCGCGCGATCGCGCGGCCGAGCACGAGCGCCGCCGGCACGGTCACGAGCGCCACCAGCAGACAGACCAGGGTCATCGTGGTCAGCGCCGGAGTGAACATGAACCCGCTGATCCCGAGCACCGCGATCAACGTCGCGAGCACCGGGATCAGCACGAGGATCGTCATCGTGCTGGCCAGCGAACCGTGCCGGAGCAGGTACAGGGCCAGCCCGCCGAGCAGCACCACCGGCAACGCGAACATCAGCGCGAACGGCAGGATGTGCCAGGCGTGCGCCAGCATCTCGCCGAGCGACTCCCCGGAGCCGATCATCGCCGCACCGGGTCGTACCGGTAGCCGACGCCCCACACGGTGGCGACGCGGACGGGTTTCGCCGGATTCTTCTCGATCTTTTCCCGCAGCCGTCTGACGTGGACGGTCACGGTGGACTGATCGCCGAAGTCCCAGCCCCAGACCTTCTCCAGCAGATCGGCGCGGGAGAACGCCACCCCGGGATGGGTGAGGAAGAACGCGAGAAGATCGAATTCCCGGCTCGTCAGGGGAAGTTCCACGCCGCCGAGGGCCGCCTGCCGGGCCGACATCTGCAACGCGAGGTCTCCGTCGGTGATCACGCGCGCCGCCGGTTCGGGGCGTGGCATCCGCGCCCGCCGCAGCACCGACGCCACCCGCAACGCGAGTTCCTTGGGGCTGAACGGTTTCGTGACGTAGTCGTCGGCGCCGAGCTGGAGTCCGGCGATGCGGTTCTCCTCCTCGCCGAGCGCGGTCAGCATCACGACCGGCACCTGGCTCACCTGCCGCAGGCGGCGGCACACCTCGAGCCCGTTGAGCCCGGGCATCATGACGTCGAGGACCACCAGGTCCGGCCCGGTCGTGGAGAACAGCCGAAGCCCCTCGGTGCCGTCCCCGGCGACGTCGACCTCGAAGCCCGCGACCTCCAGATACCGCCGGACGACGTCCCGCACGGTCTCGTCGTCGTCGACGACGAGCACCCGGCCCTGTTCTGTCATGCCATCCACCTCACCAGCTCGTCAGCACCAGATGGTTCACCACCAGCGCCGTGGCCGCCGACGCGGCGAGCCACCACCGCCGCCCCTTCGACGGCAGCAGCGCCACCGCGGGCAGCAGCCACACCTCGAACGGTAGCCAGATGCGTTCGACCTCCGCCTTCGACAGGCCGGACAGGTCGGCGAAAGCGATCGTCAGCGCCGCGGCCAGCACGATCAGCGTGACCGGCTCGCGGAACGACCGTTTCGGCTCGGCGAGGAACTCCGCGCCCGCCCGTCGTGTCCCGGCGATCACGGCGGGGCCGATCGCGATCAGCACCGCCGCGATATCCGCCCACACCCAGTAGGAGTACGGGCGCAGCGTCGCGATCCCCTGGTAGTAGCGCTCGACGACCAGGTGATAGCCGTCGAGCCACCAGAAACCCGCCAGCGCGAACGCCAAGACGACCAGGGCCACGCCCACCGTGGCGAGGAGCAGGATCCGCCACTCGCGGGTCAGCACGACGACGGCGAGCACGAGCACGCCCAGCAGCACGAGGCCGTACGAAAGGAAGAGCCCGAACCCGAGCAGCAGACCGCCGGGAAGCGCGAGGATCCGCCGTCGTGTGGCGAGCGCCAGCAGCGCGATCCCGGTCGCCGTGACCCCCGCGAAGAGCCCGTCCGCGGACACCCCGATCCAGATCGCGCCCGGGGTCAGCACCGCGAACGGCAGGACCGTCCTCGCGGCGTCCTCCCGCCCCAGCGCGGCGAGCGTCACCGGCACCGCGACCACGGCCAGGCACCCGACGAGCACGACGACCGTCGAAGCCCACGCGCCACCCTGCAGGCCGAGCCGGTCGAGCCAGACGAAGACCAGCGTCGCGCCCGGCGGATGCCCGGAAACGTGCGTCGTCCACGAGTCCGGTTGGAAGTCGAGGATGCGCGAGGAGAATTCGGTCAGCATCGCCGGGATGTCGGTGATGCCAGGGACCTCGTGCAGGTACTCGTGTTCCGTGGTGAGCCTGCCGGTGAAACCGCGCGCCCAGCCGTCGATCATCGCCAGCGAGAACGTCCACGCCAGCGCGGTCACGTAACCGAGCGCCAGCAGTGGACGCCATCGCAGCCGCGCGGCGAGCGAGGGACCTTTGGTGACGACGAGGAGCGCGAGCACCACGGCGGCGACCGAACCCGGCCCCACGTGCGGCAGCCACAAGCCGAACAGCGGCGGCGCGAACGCGTAGATCACCACGCCGGAGCCGGGCCGGTTGTAGTAGAGGCCGACGCCGATCGCGGCGGCGACCACGAGCATCGCCAGCCCCACGGCGATCAGATCGGCCCGGCGACCGGTACGGGAAGGGGCGGTGACAGTGGACATCACCGGCACCGTAACCGCGTTCCCCGGGTCCGGCGGCCGGGGCGCGGGATCCGTCAGAACTCGGTAAGAACTTCGCCGACGTCATGATTCGGTAAGCACGACAAGGGTTTTCGTCCGTCCATCCCGGACTTAGCGTTCTTTGCGTGAACGATGACCAGGTTGACGTCGTGCTCCCCTGTCTCGACGAGGCCGGTGCCCTGCCCGGCGTACTGACGGCGTTGCCCGAGCGGTATCGGGCGATCGTGGTCGACAACGGCTCCACGGACGGTTCCGCCGAGATCGCGGCCGGGCTCGGGGCGAACGTCGTCCATGAACCCCGGCGCGGCTACGGAGCCGCCGTGCACACCGGACTGGAAGCGGCGACGGCGGACGTCGTCTGCTTCGCCGATGCCGACGGTTCTCTCGATCTCGCCGAACTGCCGATGCTCGTCCAGGGCCTCGTGGACGCGGATCTGGCGGTCGGGCGGCGGGTGCCGACCGGACCGGGAGTCTGGCCGTGGCACGCCAGAGCCGGGAACGCGCTGATCTCGTCGCTCTTGCGGTACAAGGGATTGCCGGTCCGGGACATCGCGCCGTTGCGGGCCGTCCGGCGGCGGGCACTGCTCGATCTCGACGTCACCGATCGCGCCTTCGGCTACCCGCTCGAACTGCTGATCAAGGCGAAGCGCGCGGGTTGGCGGGTAACCGAATTCGACGTGTCGTACGGCGAACGCGCGAAGGGCACGAAATCGAAGGTCTCCGGCTCGCTCCGGGGAACCTTGCGCGCCACACGGGATTTCGGGCGGGTGCTGAGCCGATGACCTTCTGCCTGTTGATCGTCGCCAAGGCGCCCGTGCCCGGTTTCGCGAAGACGCGGCTGTGCCCGCCCGCGACGCCGGAACAGGCCGCCGAGATCGCAGCCGCCTCGCTGCTCGACACCCTCGACGCCGCCCTCCGGACCCCGGACGCACGCGTGGTCGTCGCCATGACCGGCGGCCTCGGCAAGGCTGCCCGCGGCACGGAAATCGCCGCAGCACTCCGAAAAACCGACGTGATCCCGCAACGTGGGGAAGGTTTCGACATCCGGCTCGTCAACGCGCACGCGGACGCTCCCCGCCCCGGGGAGCCGGTCCTGCAGATCGGCATGGACACGCCTCAGGTCACCCCGGAGCTCCTGGCCGACGCCGCGAACAGGCCTGAGGATTCGGTCCTCGGGCCTGCCGAGGACGGCGGTTGGTGGGCATTGGGGCTCAAGAATTCGTTACACGCCAAGGCTCTCGCCGGGGTCCCGATGTCGCGTGACGACACCGGACGGCAGACCCTGCGCGCACTGGCGGACGTGGGGCTGCACCCCGGGCAGCTGCCCACACTGTCCGATGTGGACACGATCGCGGACGCGCGCCGCGTCGCCGCGATGGCGCCGCACGGCCGGTTCGCCCGAGCGGTGGGCGAAGTCCGGTGACCGCCTTCGACCGCGGCCTGCTCGGCCACCGCTGCTGGCTGGAACTGGCGACCGGCGAACGCGTCGACCTGCCGGTGGACCGCTGGACGGCCATCCCCTGCGAAGGCGACGAAGTCCTCCTCGACGCCTGTGACGGCCCGACCCTCGACGTCGGCTGCGGCCCCGGCAGGCTCACAGCCGCGCTGTCCGAACGCGGTGTCGCCTCGCTCGGGGTCGACATCTCCGCCACCGCCGTGCGGCTCACCCACGACCGGGGCGCAGCCGCGCTCCATCGCGACGTCTTCGACCGGCTCCCCGGCGAAGGACGCTGGCGGCATGTCCTGCTCGCGGACGGGAACATCGGCATCGGCGGCGATCCGCACCGCCTCCTGACCCGGATGGCGGAACTGGTCACCACCGGCGGGACGGTGCTCGTCGAACTCGACCCGCCCGGCCGCGGCCTCCGCCAGGACCGGGTCCGCCTGCGCCCCGACGACGGCGCCTGGTTCACCTGGGCGTGGGTCGGTGTCGAAGCGATCGCGGACCTCGCCGCCCGCACCGCGTTCCGCGTCGCCTGGTCCACCAGCCATGGCCACCGCTGGTTCGCCTGTCTGGAGAAAGCATGAACACGCCTTCCGAGCGCGTGACGTCCCGGATCGGGCTCGCCCTCGCCGTCACGTTCACCCTGTGCTTCGTCACCGGCCTGATCAGCCATCTCATCCAGCATCCGCCGTCGTGGTTCGGCTGGCCGAGCCGTCCGGTCTGGCTGTACCGGGTCACCCAGGGCACGCACGTGATCTCCGGGATCGCGTCGATTCCCTTGCTGCTGGCCAAACTCTGGAGTGTCTACCCGAAACTCTTCGAACGCCCGGTGATCCGTTCGCTGCCGCACGCGCTCGAACGTCTGTCGATCCTCGTGCTCTCCGCGGCCGCGTTCTTCGAACTCGGCACCGGCCTGTTCAACGTCGCGCAGAACTATCCGTGGAACTTCTATTTCCCGCAGCTGCACTACGCGGTCGCGTGGGTGGCGATCGGCTCGATCCTGGTGCACATCGCGGTGAAACTCCCCATCGTCCGCCGCTCGCTCACGACGAAGCCCGAACCCTCGCGGCGCGCCTTCCTCCGCACGACCTGGCTGGCCGCGGGGGTCGCGGTCGTGGCGACGGCCGGAGCGACGGTTCCTCTGCTGCGCACCGTTTCCGGGCTGTCGTGGCGGAGCGACAAGGGGCCGCAGGGGTTGCCGGTGAACCGGACCGCCGCGGCGGCCGGCGTCCTGGACGCGGCGAAAGATCCGAACTGGCGGCTTTCGGTGGTGACCCCGAACGGCACCAGAACCTATTCACTGGAGGAACTTCGCGCCCTGCCGAGGACTTCGGCCGAACTGCCGATCGCGTGCGTCGAGGGCTGGAGCGAGTCCGCCCACTGGAGCGGGGTCTCGCTGCCGGAGTTGTTGCGGCACGCCGGAAGTACGCCGGGGACACCGGTCCGCGTGTTCTCGCTCGAGAAGGCGGGGCCGTACGGGATCAGCGATCTCCCCGGCGAGCACACCGCGGACGAACTCACCCTGCTGGCGCTGGAACTCAACGGCGAGGTGCTCGACGCCGACCACGGCTTCCCGTGCCGGATCATCGCCCCGAACCGGCCCGGCGTCCTGCAGACGAAATGGGTCACCCGCTTGGAGACGCTGTGAAGACGTTGCGATTGCTGCTGTTCCTGCCCGGCCTCGCCGCGCTCGCGTGGGGCGCGGTGCTGTTCTCCGAGTACGCGTTCCCGCTGCGCCCGGACGTCTTCGGGACGCTCGGCTGGCTCGCCGGCGGTCCGCTGGTCCACGACCTGCTGATCGCGCCGCTGGTCGGCGCCGTGGGTTTCGCGCTGAGCAGGTTTCTCCCCGATCGGTGGAAGACCCCGGTGAAGACGGGCGCGGTGCTCACCGGTGTCCTGACGCTGCTCGCGTTCCCGTTGCTGTGGCGGCCTTTCGGCGGCGCCCGGAACCCGGGCCTGCACGACGCCGACACGGTTACGGGCCTGCTCGTCACCCTGGCGGTCGTCTGGCTCGGCGTGCTCGTGGCCGTGTTCCTCAGGCGGAAGACGCAATAAAAGGGGCCACGCGCGACCGGGATTGGCAGCCGGTCGCACGTGGCCTCCGAGGTCCGGCCCGCTGGGGGTTCGAGCCGGAGCTGGTCTCGGCCGCGCACTGCGGCCGAGCGTCTCTAGTTCGGTGTGACGGGCTGGCCGCCGAGGGTCACCTCGATGACCTTGCCACCGCTGAGGGTGAACTTCACCTTGTCGTTCGGCGCCCTGGTGCGGATCTCGGCGACGAGCGCGTCCGCGTTGGGGATCGACCGGTCGTCCAGCTTCGTCACGACGTCGCCGGATTTGAGGCCCGCCTTCTCCGCGGGGCTGCCCGGCGTGATCTCGCCGAGCTGCGCCCCACCGGTCGGCGCCGTCTGCACTCGTGCGCCGATGAAGGTCTGCGTCGCCTGGCCGGTGTTGATGATGTCGTCGGCCGTGCGGCGCGCCTGGTCGATCGGGATCGCGAAACCGATGCCGACGTTGCCGCCGCTCTCGCCGCCCTGGCCCTGCGCGGACTTGGGGCTGTAGATCGCCGAGTTGATGCCGATGACCTGGCCGGCCATGTTCGCGAGCGGGCCGCCCGAGTTGCCCGGGTTGATCGCCGCGTCGGTCTGCACCGCCGACATGACCGTGGTCTGGTCACCGTTGCCGCCGGCGCTCACCGGCCGGTTCAGCGCGCTGACGATGCCCGACGTGACCGTGCCCGTCAGCTCGAACGGCGAACCGATCGCGACCACCGGCTGCCCGACCCGCAGGTCGTCGGACCGGCCGAGCTCCACCGGGGTCAGGCCGCTGACGCCGCTGACCTTCACCACGGCGATATCCGTCGTGGGGTCGCGGCCGACGACCGTCGCCGTGCCCTTCTTGCCGTCCTGGAACACCGCCTGGATCTGGCCGCCACCGGCGGCGACCTCGACGACGTGGTTGTTGGTGAGCACGTAACCGTCGGTGCTGAGCACGAAGCCGGAGCCCTCGCCCGCCCCCGAGCGGCCGGAGACCTGCAGCTCGACCACGCTCGGCGACAGCTTCTGCGCCACGGCCTCGACCGAACCGGCGGGCAGGTTGCCCGTCTGCTGGGCGGGCTTCGGCGCGTCGAGCGCGTTCACCGCGGAACCGCCGGAACCGTCACCGGTCAGGTAGCCGACCGTGCCACCCGCGACCCCGCCGACCACGAGCGCGATCGCCGCGACACCGGCGAGCAGCTTGCCCGACGTGGACTTCTGCGCCTGGCGCTGCTGCGGGACCGCGTAGACGGACGGACCCGGCTGGGTGAACGGCGTCTGCTGGCCGGGGATCTGGTGCCCCTGGGTGTACTGGCCCTGCGCCTGGTGTTCCTGGGTCTGAGTCTGCTGGGCCTGCGGCGACCACGGGTTGTACTGCTGCTGCTCCGCGGGGTAGGCCTGCTGCGCTCCGGTGTGCGGAGTGGCATGGCCGCCGAGGCCGGTCGCGTCGGGCTGCTGCGGCGCGGGCTGAGCCGCCCAGTTCGCGCTCTGCTCCGCGTCCGGCCGATCGCCGGCGGGCCGCGCCTTCTCGGCGTCGTTCTCGGTCATGTCTTCACCTTGCGGGATGGTCCTGAGAAGTTCCTGAGCCAAAGCTGTGCATCGCACATGAGTATGGCCCCGTCAGCGGGTGGCGCGCAGCCTGTCCGCGATCTGCTCGGGGGTGGCGTCGTTGATCCACACGGCCATCCCGGACTCCGAACCCGCCAGGTACTTCAGCTTGTCCTTGGACCGCAGGACCGAGAAGACCTCCAGGTACAGCCAGCCGAGTTCGCGGTCGCGTTTGGCGGGCGCCTGGTTCCAGGCCGCGATGTAGGGCAGCGGCCGGTCGTAGAGCCCGTCGCAGCGGCGGAGGACTTCGAGGTAGACGTCGGCGAAGTCGTCACGCTCGGCGTCGGAAAGCGCGGGGATGTCGGGCACCTGGCGATGCGGCACGATCTGGACCTGCACGGGCCAGCGCGCGGCGGGCGGCACGAACGCCGTCCAGTGCTCGCCCGCGACCACGACCCGTTCCCCGGACGCCCGCTCGGCGGCAAGGACGTCCCCCATCACCGGACGGCCGTGCTCCGCCTCGTAGGCGCGGGCGACCTCCAGCAGACGCTCGGTCTTCGGCGTGACGAACGGGTAGCCGTAGATCTGACCGTGCGGATGGTGCAGGGTCACGCCGATCTCTTCGCCGCGGTTCTCGAACGGGAAGACCTGCTCGACACCGTCCATCGCGGACAGTTCGGCGGTGCGATCGGCCCAGGCGTCGACGACCGCGCGGACCTGTTTCGCCGTCAGCCCGGCGAAAGAACCGTCGTGGTCGCTGGTGAAGCAGACGACCTCGCAGCGGCCGACACCCGGCGCGACCGGTACCAGCCCTGCTCCATCCACTGTGGACGGATCACCGAGGACGTTGCGGGCGAAGGAAGGGAACCTGTTTTCGAACACCGCGACGTCGTAGTCCGGCTCCGGGATCTCACTGGGCTTCCCGGGTTTCGTGGGGCACAACGGGCACAGGTCGGCGGGCGGTTTGTAGGTGCGCGTCTGCCGGTGCGCGGCCATCGCGACCCATTCGCCGGTCAGGGGGTCGCGCCGGATCTCCGAGGCGGCGGCGACCTGGGGCAGGTCACGCGTGTCCTCGGCGGTGCGTTCGGGCGCGCCCGGTGCGTCGAAATAGATGATCTCCCGGCCGTCGGCCAGGTGCCTAACCGTGCGCTTCACGCTTCTTCAGCCTCAGCCGTCTCCGCCGTTTCGGCGATCATCAGCTCACCCGCCTGCTCGGTGAGCGTTTCCCTTGCGTTGTCGGACAAACCGTCGTCCGAGACGACGACGTCGGCCTCTTCGAGCCCGGCGATGGTGGAGATCCCGACGATGCCCCATTTGGTGTGGTCGGCCAGCACGACCAGCTTGCGGCCCGCCTCGACCAGCGCGCGGTCGGTCTCGGATTCGGTGAGGTTCGGCGTGGTGAACCCGGGGCCGTCGGCCATCCCGTGCACGCCGAGGAAGACGACGTCCAGATGCAGCGACCGCAGGCTCTGCACGGCGACCGGCCCGACCAGCGCGTCCGACGGGGTGCGGACGCCGCCGGTGAGGACGACCGTGCGATCCGGCTGGTTCGCGCCGCGCAACACGTCGGCGACCTGGATGGAGTTCGTGACGATCGTCAGGCCGGGGACCTCGTCGAGCGCCCTGGCGAGCGTCCAAGTGGTGGTGCCGGCGGAGATGCCGATCGCCGTGCCCGGCCGGACCAGCCCGGCGGCGAGGGCGGCGATGGCCTCCTTCTGCGCGCGCTGGCGCACGGATTTGGCCTCGAAACCGGGTTCGTCGGTGCTCTTGCCGACGATGGAGGTGGCGCCGCCGTAAACCTTTTCGACCAGGCCTCGGCTCGCGAGCACGTCGAGGTCGCGGCGCACCGTCATATCGGAAACGCCGAGCCTCACGACGAGATCGCTGACCCGGACCGCCCCGGTCCGGCGCGCCTCCTCGAGGATCACCGCCTGTCGTTGCCGCGCGAGCAAGACGCCTCCCTGGATCAACTACACAAAATCCTACACGATCAAACATGGCGCAACGAGCCGAGCCGCCTGCCACCATGAGGCCATGGCCAGGCTTCGCGACGTCGTCTTCGACTGCCGGCATCCGGCTTCGCTCGCCCGCTTCTGGGCGGCCGCGCTCGACGGCTACGAAGTCGCACCCTATGACGAAGAGGAGCTTGATCGCCTTCGTTCCCTGGGGTTTTCCGGTCCCGACGAGGATCCTTCGGTCCTGGTCGAAGCGGCATCGGGACCGCGGCTCTTCTTCAAGCTGGTGCCGGAAGCGAAGGTCGTCAAGAACCGCGTGCATCTGGACCTGACCGGAGACAGCGTCGAACGGCTCGTCGCGTTGGGCGCGCGCGTCCTCGCACACCCCGAAGACGGGCTGGTCGTGCTCGCGGATCCTGAAGGGAACGAGTTCTGCCTCGTTACTTCTCCGCCGTCTCCTTGACGCCTTCGATCGGGACGCCGCGAAAACTCAACACGAAAAGCGAGACGGCGCCGAAGAACAGCGCGATATCCGCGACGTTCCCGACGAACCAGCCGTTGTAGTCGATGAAGTCGACGACGTGACCGCGCGCGAAGCCGGGCTCGCGGAACAGGCGGTCTCCCAGATGGGTCGTCGCACCGCCGAGCAGCAGCCCGAGCGAGATCGCCCAGCCCGCCGACCGGACCTTGCGGGAGATCCACAGCAGCGCGACCACCGCGGCCGCGGCCAGGATCGCGAAGATCCAGGTGGAGTTCGCGCCCAGCGAGAACGCCGCGCCCGGGTTGTAGAGCAGCCGGAACCGGATGAAGTCGCCGATCACCGGGATCGGCGCGTGGTCGGTGAGGGCGTCGACCGCCCACCATTTGGTCAACTGGTCCGCGGCCAGCAGCACCGCGGCCACCAGCAGTGTCCACAGCAGACGGCGGGGCGGCAGCTCAGGCGCGTTCTCGGTGCTCATCACCCGTCAGCGTAATGGCGAGCGCGTTGAGCGCGGCGGGGAAGCCCACGTAGACGGCCAGATGGAGGATCGCCTCGACGGCCTCCCGGAGCTCCCCCGCGTCCTTCGCTTCCTGAAGGACGTCGGCCAGTTCCGGCGCCACGCCACCCTTCGCCGTGTACACCGCGATCCGCTTGAGCCGCCTGGTCGTTTCGTCGTCCTGCGCCAGGTCACCGCCGACGTTCGCCACGGCGTCGCGGTGGAACCGAAGCTGCGCCTCCGCGTATCCCAAGGCCTCCAGCGCCGCGACGGTGATCACTTGCCGCTGTGCCAGCGAAAGCCCCGGCCGCTGGTAGACGCCGCCGTAGACGAAGGCGACCGCTTCCCTGCCGTAGTCCGTCGCCTCGACGGCGTCGAACAGCTCCAGCACCGCGGGGTTCTCGACGCCACCGAGAAGCCGGAGCAGTTCGAGGCCCTTGTCGTAATCACCCATCAGGCCGGTGCTCCCGGGAGCCGCAAGGTCATCAGCGCGCCGCCGGTGGACGCGCGGCCCGCGTAGACGTCGCCGCCGTGCCGCTGCGCCGCGTGCTGGACGATCGCGAGGCCGAGCCCGGAACCGGGCAGCGTCCGTGCCTCCGACGAGCGGTAGAAGCGGTCGAACACCTTCGGCAGGTCCTCGTCGGCGATCCCCGGCCCGGAGTCCTCGACTTCGAGTACCGCCGTGCCGTCGCCGACCGGGTACAGCCGGACCCCGACCGTCGAGCCCTCCGGCGAGAACTTCACCGCGTTGTCCAGCAGGTTCAGCACCGCGCGTTCCAGCGCGCTGGTGTCGCCGGTGAGCACCCACGGCTGGAGCGAGACGTCGAACTCGATCTCGCCCGCGCGGCGGCGTGCCCGGTCCAGCGCGCGCTCGACGACGTCGACCATCTCGACCCGCTCGTGCTCGATCCGCGGCTCGTCCTGGCGCGCGAGCTCGACGAGGTCGCCGATCAGCTGGGTCAGCTCGTCGAGCTGACCGCGGATGTCGGCCTCGATGTCGCTGCGGTCCTCGTCGGACAGCGTCCGCGCCCCCGGCCTGCTCGCGGACAGGAGCAGCTCCAGGTTCGTGCGCAACGACGTCAGCGGGGTGCGCAGTTCGTGGCCGGCGTCGGCGACGAGTTGCCGTTGGCGTTCCTGCGATTCGGCGACCGTACCCAGCATCGTGTTGAAACTCTGGGTGAGACGGGCGAGTTCGTCGTCGCCGCTGACCGGGATCGGCCGCAGGTCGCCCGTGGTGGCGACGCGTTCCGCCGCCGACGTGAGCCGGTCGACCGGCCTCAGCCCCGCTCTCGCGACCGCCGTTCCCGCCGCCGCGGCGACCAGGATCCCGGCGCCGCCGATCAGGAACAGGACCACGGAAAGCTCGTTCAGGGTGCGCTTGGTCGGGCCGAGCGACTGGGCGAGCACCATCGCCTGGCCGGCGCCCTGTGGGAGGGCGACGACCCGGCTGTCGGTCTTCGGGTCGGTGCGCAGGGAGAAGGCCTTGTCCCCGGAGGCGACGGCGATCTCGTCGTCGCCGTACGGCGGGCGGCTGCCGGACTGCGGATAGGTCAGCCGGACCTTCTGCCCCACCGTCAGCTGGCCGATCTGCAGGTCCGCGCTGGCCAGGAAGGCGCCGGGGACCTGCTGCAGTTCGGTCTGCACCTGCGGCGAATCGACCGCGGCCTGCGCGCGGGCGAGCAGGTTGTCGTCCACCTGCTGGTAGAGGTTGTCGCGCACGACGAGATACGCGCCGAGGGACACCAGCGCCACCGCGCCCGCCACCGACGCGGCCGCGAGCAGCGTCACCCGGCCGCGGAGCGAGAAACGCCGCGTGCCCCAGCGGTCGCCGCGCGGATCCTTTTCGGACACGTCGACGACCGGGACCGGCTCCGTCACGGCGGGGTTTCCCTCAGCACGTAGCCCACTCCCCGCACCGTGTGGATCAGCCTCGGTTCGTTCCCAGCCTCGGTCTTTCGGCGCAAATAGCCGACGTAGACCTCCAGCGCGTTGCCCGACGTCGGGAAGTCGTATCCCCATACTTCCTCCAGGATCCGGCTGCGGGTCAGCACGTGCTTCGGGTACGAGAGGAACAGCTCCAGCAGGGCGAATTCGGTCCTGGTGAGACTGATCTCCCGCCCGGCGCGGCGCACCTCGCGCGTCCCCGGGTCCAAGGTGAGGTCCGCGAACGAGAGGACCTCGGCGTTCTGACCGGCCTGCGGATCCGGGATCGCCCGGCGCAGAAGCGCGCGAAGGCGCGCGAGCAGCTCTTCGAGCGCGAAGGGCTTCGGCAGGTAGTCGTCGGCCCCGGCGTCGAGGCCGGACACGCGATCCGAAACGGTGTCCCGCGCGGTCAGCACGAGGATCGGCAGGTCGTCACCGGTGCTTCGCAGCCTCCGGGCGACCTCCAGGCCGTCGAGCCGCGGCATCATCACGTCGAGGACCATCGCGTCCGGTCTGTTGGCGATGATCGCTTCCAGGGCCTGCGCGCCGTCCCCCGCCAACTCCACCTGGTAGCCGTTGAACTCAAGGGATCGCCTGAGTGATTCACGGACGGCCCTGTCGTCGTCCACTACGAGGATGCGCATGGCGACAGTCTTACGCAGAGTGCTGAGACTCGCCTAAGAACACACACAGAACCAACAAAGGAAATCCGGCGGTCCGGAAGACGTTTCAGCCGGTCTCGGGCCCTTTTGCAACAGGTGCGTTCCATCTACGCCACAAAGCGAGCATCCGGACCCCCACGACGGCGGCGGCTGCTACCACCGTGACCGGCCCCGGCGGCAGTCGCAGAGCGTGACCGATCACGACGAGCACGGCCCCCGCGAGCGCCGCGACCGCGTAGATCTCCTTCCGCAGCACGAGCGGGATTTCCCGCAGCAGGAGATCACGCACCGCACCGCCGCCGATACCCGTCGTCATGCCGATCAAGCACGCCGCGTAGGGGGTGGCGCCCGCGTTCAACGCGATGGTGGTTCCCGCCGTCGCGAACACCCCGAGCCCGAGCGCGTCCGCGAGGAGTACGGCACGCCGCAGCTTCGCGATCTGCGGATGGAAGACGAACACGATCAGCGCCGTCCCGCCGCAGACCGCGAGATAAGGCCAGGTCCGCAGGGTGGTGGGCGGCGTGATCCCGAGCAGGACGTCGCGGATGACCCCGCCGCCGAGCGCGGTCGTCAACCCGACGACCACGACTCCGAAGACGTCCAACCTGGACCGCACCGCCGCGAGCGCCCCCGAAGCGGCGAACGCGATCAAGCCGAGGAACTCGAGGGCGGTGAGGATCATTACTGGTCGAGCAGGCCACCGCGGTAGGCCAGCAGCGCGGCCTGCACCCGGTTCGCCGCGCCGATCTTGGACAGGACGGCCGAGACGTAGCCCTTCACCGTGGCCTCGGACAAGTGAAGGCGGCCGCCGATCTCGGCGTTGGACAGCCCCTGGCCGATCAGCCCGACGACCTCACGCTCCCGCTCGGACAACGAGGCGAGCAGCTTGCGTGCCGGCTGCGCGGCCCGCTGCTCGTCCCGATGCGACTGCACCATGCGCGCCGCGACCCCGGGGTCGAGCACCGCGCCACCGCGGGCCAGGTCGCGGACGGCCCTGAGCAGCGCCGCCGGGTCGATGTCCTTCAGAAGGAAGCCATTCGCCCCGAGCCTGAGCGCGAGACTGACGTAGTCGTCGATGTCGAACGTGGTCAACATGGCCACGGTCGGCGGATCCGGCAGGGCCAAGATCGCCCTGAGCGCGCGGATGCCGTCGTCCGGCGCCCGCATCTTGATGTCGAGCAGCGCGACGTCGGGGTGGTACCTCCGGGCGACCTCGACCGCTGATCTCCCGTCGCTCGCCTCGCCCACGATCTCGATATCGGCAGCGCCCGACATCATGGCACGCAGGCCCGAACGGACCAGTTCCTCGTCGTCGGCGAACATGAGCTTGATCAACGAAGCCCTCCGGCAGCCGGGGGAGCGGCGTCTCGCGTCCCGTTAACGAAGATTACCTACTGTTGTTCAGGGTTTCGAAACCAGACACGTACGAGTGACCCGCGCGGGTCATCTGTGTCGATCTAGCGCTCGATTCAGACCCTGTTTTGCCTGGATCGAGTGTCGCCGCTCCTGAGCGGATCCGCAGGTCGAGTGTCACTGGACGGCCAGTGTCGCTGTCCGGCCGCTTGCTGTCGCCGGCCTGCCGGGCAACCGCCGTTCGGGGCATTTCGGACTTTCACCGGGCCGGCCGCTTGGTCCGCCCGGGTGTGACTTGCGACCTCGCGCTCGGGCGGCTCGCGTCACCCGGTAGGCTGCGCCTGGCAGTACATGCCCTCGTAGCTCAGGGGATAGAGCACCGCTCTCCTAAAGCGGGTGTCGCAGGTTCGAATCCTGCCGGGGGCACCGAAGTGATAAAGCGGTTCTACAGTTCAGCACTGTTCCTCCCTTGACACTGGCGTTGAAGCAGAACGCCAAGCCCAGATCTCTTCAGTCTCCCTTAGTCTCGTATAGGGTATGGCTGGCGCTGGCTACCCTTGCGTGTTTCTTCTTTCCATGCCGGGTCGGTATCGACACTGATTGTCTGCAGCCGTGATTCTGGGGCGGTCTGAGGACAACTCCCAAGCGGTGCGAGTGGGCGGATGCTCACAGTAGACGCCTTGCATCGTCCTTGCAGCGACGGTGGCCCAGGCGACGGTCCGGACGACATAGAGAGCGACTACCGAGTGACCTGAATGTTCCGGATTGATACTGGAGGGCCAGGCACTCATGCCGGTAACGACGGTGCACCGGAGGAAGGCGAAACTCCACCACATCAGGGTGAAGCGGACGCCGCAGACGCCTGTGCGCAAAGTAAGCAGGGTGGCAATGGTTACGTCGGCGAGGAGGTTAACGGCGGTGGCCAACAGACTAGAGTAGGGCTAGCACGATCCACACTATTGACACGCTCACCGCACGCCGAGCTTGTGATGGATCAGGAGTTGCTACCCAACGGAGCGGGCGCCATGTGCGCCGCCACCCGCGAGCCGCTGTGCCCATCGCCCGATGCGCAGCTCCGACCTGATGGGACTCCGTCACCGCATCGGTGCATCGCCTGGCGAATCGACGCCGCGGAGGCGATCAGCGAGGTCGTCGAATCTGGTGTTCAAGTCCACGCCGATGTAGGAGCGGCCAAGTTGCCGCGCGACCAGTCGTGATGCCCCGTGCCGCTGAACGGGTCGAGCACGCGCCCACCCGTCGGTATCCTGACCCTTGCCGGGAGAGCCGCCGTGACCACATCTAATAGAGTGATTCGACTGGCACTCGTGAGGGGACGAAGGCATGAGCGTGGTGCAGGTTAGATATGTCCGCAAGGTGCTGGAAGAGCGCTTCGCTGATCTCATCGACCTGACGGACCAGCAGTGGCCCACGGAGAAGCATCGCGAGGACGCTCGCCTCAGCCGCAGCCTCGCCGCTCTCGCCACCCAAATCGAGCGCCCTTGCAGCGATGCGGTTGCCGCTCAAGCAGTGTTTGACGGCCAGGACGACCGCGGGCTGGACTCGATCGCAATCGAGCTGCGGTCGGCCCAGCCACGCATCTCGCTCGTTCAGGCCAAGTGGAATCATCAAGGTAAGGCGAAGTTCGGCGAGGACGAAGTCCACAAGATGCTCCGCGGCCTAGACCTGATCCTGCACCTCGACTTCAACCGCTTCAACCGCCGCTTCCAGCGGCATGTACCCCGGCTCGAGCAAGCTTTAGAGACTGAGGGTGGAACACCGAAGATCACCTTGGTGCTGGCGCTGATGCGTACTGAGCCGCTCAACTCCGAAGTGCGTCGGCTCCTGCAGGAGGGCATCGATAAACACAACCAAGTCGTGGACATGGTCGACTACAAGATCCTCGATCTGCGTGACTTCCACCGCGAGATCCTCGGCAACGCTGCGGCGCCGAAAATCGACACCCGAGTGCGGCTCGAAGGCTTCGGACACGAGTCAATGCCGTACCAGGCCATGTACGGGACAATGTCCGTACCAGATGTCGCCGACCTGTTCACCGAGCACCGCCGGGGGCTGTTTGCCAGGAACATCCGCGATGCGCTCGACCTGACGGACGTCAACATCAAGATCCGGAACACCCTGCTCGAACACCCCGAGCACTTCTGGTATTTCAGCAATGGCATCACGATGCTCTGCGACAGCGTCAAGCCCGTTGGGCCCTCGGTGGTACCGGGAGGTGTAGGCGACTTCCATCTCACTGGCGTCAGCGTCGTCAATGGGGCTCAGACAGTAAGCGCGATTCACAAGGCCCACAGCAGCGACGCCGAGAAGGCCGCCAAAGGCCGAGTGCTGGTGCGCCTGATCTCCCTGGAAAACTGCCCACCCGGCTTCGGTGACCAGGTCACCACGAGCACGAACACGCAGAACCCCATAGAAGACCGCGACTTCAAGTCCCTCGACCCAGGCCAGGTCAAGCTCCGCGAGGATTTCGCGCTCTCGCTGCATCGCAGCTACGTCATCAAGCGCGGGGAGCCGAAGCCCGACCGTGAACACGGCTGCTCGATCACTGAAGCGGCCGAAGCGCTCGCAGCCACACATCCCAATGCTGAGTTCGCCGCTCTAGCCAAGCGCGACCTCTCCGCCCTCTGGAGCGACGACGCTTACCAGGAGCTCTTCGGCTCCTCGCCCGACGCATACCAGGTGTGGCGCTGTGTACAGCTGCTGCGCGCGGTTCGCGACCGGCTTGCTGACCTCAGAGAAGGATTGCGCGGGCGGGCAGAGGCTGCGGCAAGCTACGGCGATCTACTGATCGCCCACGTCGTGTACCGTCAGCTCGACACCAGCGCCATCAAGGATCCGAACGCGGACTGGGACGCGCAGCTTGCTCGTGTTCCTCCGCTCGTCGAGGATGCCCTCGGCTGGGCGCTGCAGGCAATCGATAAGGAGTACGGACCCACCAGCCACGTGATCGCAGCGGTCCGGAACACGGAGCGCATCCAGAGGGTGGCCCGCACCGCCGTGCGAGGCATGCTGGCCGGCCATCCTGCACCAGCACTGGACGCGGAGTACCAGGTTGTAGACAACGATGAGTCAAGGGGGCGCCAGGTCGATGCCGTCAAGACGCTGGTCGTGGTCGGCCGCATTCCCGACGGAACTGTGCTGGAATTCCGTCCTAGCAGCAGGCCGCAGCGCCGCGAAATGACCGAGTGGCTGGCCGAAGAACCGTCCCGAGGCCTAGCCGTGTGGCGGAACTCCGCCTCGAAGCAGCTGCAATGGCAGGCAGACATGCAGTGGTACTCGCCGAGCGGCCTCGTACGGCAAATGCGCCGCATGGCGTCGGGGAAGGATCAGGCGGTGCAGGGGCCAGAGCACTGGTACGTCCCAGAAGAGGGGTCACTCAGCTACCTTGCCGACGCTGTGCGCGCGGACCAGGGCTTGGTCGATGAAGTGCCCGAGGGTGAGTAGCAGGAGTACGTACGTGGGTGCCTCTGCGCCAGTCGTGCATCACATGGAAGCCCCTTGCTGACTCTCAGCGGCGGGTTGTCGGTGGTAAGCAGTAGGCTCACCACTCGCTGGCGATGCTGGTGACCTTGGTCAGCTTCGAAGGACGGAGCCTGCCCGCATTCGTGACCTTGATTCGCTGGTGAAGCGGGCTTGGTTACCGGACTTCGTCCGCTGCCCGAGCCTAACGCACAGAGAAGAGTGGACCTTGTTGGAGGAGCTGACCTTGGACCTGGAGATCCCGCGTTTCGCGGAACCGGAGACATCCCCGGAGGCGGCGACGCAGCCCAAGGTCACCAGCCTCGGCGAGGGCGAAGTCGTCGACTACATCACCAACACTCCGGTCAAAGACACTCCGAAGGAGAAGGTCCGCCAGCGCATCGCCCGGGCTCTCTTCCACGAGCACGGCATCTCGCCGGGAGACATGGAGCGCGACTTCCCCGTCACGGTTGGTACAGACGGCGCCCGCACGCGGAAGAAAAAGGCTGACATCGCGATCTTCGCCCACGGCTCGCAACACACCGAGGAGAACCTGCGCCGGGTCGTAGTCTGTAAACCTGAGCCCAACCGCGGCAAGAACGTAGTCAAGCTTCGCGAGCCAGACCAGGCTGAGAAGGACCTTCAGGATCTCAAGGACCTCCTCGGTGCCGAAAACCGTCCTGAGTGCGTCGACGGCATGTGGACCGACGGCGTCGATTTCTTCTTCCTTAAGAAAATCGTCGGCCAGTTCGGCGCGACGTACGAGCACCGCAGTGACTGGGACGTGGCGCCCGAGAGCGTCGGCAGCCGTACTGTCGCCTCCCACCAGCGGCTGCGCCGGGCCGAGCCGGAGATGCTGAAGACCACCTTCCGCCGCTGCCACAACTACATCCATGGCAATGAGGGCATGCCGAAAGACGCCGCATTCTGGCAATTTCTATATCTGCTTTTTGCGAAGATGTACGACGAACGCAAGAGCCGGGGCACGGGCCGCGCTCGCTTCCGCATTGACATGACGGAACCGTTTACCGATGAGGGTATAGCCGACATCAGCAAGCGGATCAAAGACCTCTTTGAGGAAGTCAAGGCCGAGTACGCCAAGACGAACATCTTCAAGCCGACCGACGAGATCACGTTGTCCGACCGTGCCTTGGCATTCGTCGTCAGTGAGCTCGCCCCGTACGACCTCGGCGGCACCGACGTTGACGCCAAGGGCATCGCATACCAGGAACTGGTAGGCACCAATTTGCGCGGCGACCGAGGCCAGTACTTCACTCCGCGCGGCGCCGTGCAACTAATGGTAGAAATCCTTGACCCGAAGGAGGACGAAACCGTCCTCGATCCGACCTGCGGCACCGGCGGCTTCCTCCAAGCCACGCTCAACCACCTGCACCACACCTGGCAGAAAGAGGAGGGGACGTACGGTTTCCCAGACACCCCCGAGCAACAGGAGCGGTTCAGGGACAAGCTTCGCGCGTATGCCGACGAGCACTTGATCGGCGCGGATTTCGACCCATTCCTCGTGCGGGCCACGACCATGAACATCATGACGTTGGCGGACACCACGGGGAACGTCTTCCATATGGACTCGCTCGCCTTCCCGAGAGGACATCTGCCAGGTGTAGAACCCGCTAGGGCGATGATCCCGATCGATGAGGGGCACCAGACGGTGGACGTGCTGCTCACCAACCCACCCTTCGGTGCAGACATCCCGATCAGCGACGAATCGGTGCTGGGATCGTTCCGCGACGGCGTCGCCAAGTCCTGGGGTCGCGACAAGGCGACCGGCAAGCTCGTGGAGAGCGCCACCAGCAAGCCGGCGAGCATGGCTCCAGAGCAGCTGTTCATCCAGCGGGCCATCGAGTTCGTCAAGCCCGGCGGCCGTATCGGCATCGTCTTGCCCAATGGCATTCTGTCCAATCCCGGCCCGACGGACGAAGCGATCCGCCGCTACATCCTTGGGCACTGCTGGGTGCTCGGAAGCGTCGAGCTGCCGGTGGAGACCTTCATCGTCGACGCCAACGTCAATATTCTGACCACACTGCTCTTCCTGAAGAAGAAGACCGCGCAGGAGGTCCGCAACCACCGCATGGGTACCGAGCAGCCATACCCGGTTTTCATGGCTGTCGCTGAGAAGGTCGGCTTCGACCGGCGAGGCAACGAACTGCATAAACGCCATCCGAACGGCGACGTCGTCATGGAGACGACGGTCGAGCGCGAGCGGATTCGCATCAACGGGACGGAAGAAGTCCGGGAGCTGAAGCGGAGTCGGCCTGCCATCGACAATGACCTGCCAATTATCGCGGAGAAGTACCGAGAGTTCCGCGAAAAGCACCCCATGCCGGGATTCGATCCGCGTGCGGTAAAGGCGGATGTGAGGACCCGAGCGTGAAAGTCGTCAGTCTAACCAACCCAGTCACGTCGGAATGGCTCGCCGACCAGGAATTCCGACTAGATCCATCGCCTTATTTGTCGGGTGCGCTAGAGGCTAGAAAGCTGTTGGAGCGCTTGCCGAATACAGTGCGGTTAGACAGCGTGACAGCGGGATACAACGGGGGCATCTTCAACGGACCCAAGTTTCGACGCGTCTACGTTTCCGACCCGGAGCACGGAGTGCCGTTCCTTGGTAGCACCGACATGCTGGAGGCCGACTTCACGAACCTGCCGCGACTGAAGAAATCCGACGCGGAATCCGACAAGCTGGCATACCTCCAAGTCAAGCCTGGAATGACCCTCATCTCATGCTCTGGATCCATCGGCAGAATGGGATACGTGCGCCCGGACATGACCGGCTTCTGGTCATCGCAAGATGTACTAAAGGTTCAAGCAGACCCAGAACGCGTCAAGTCTGGTTACCTTTACGCCTTCTTATCGAGCCGCTTCGGCGAAGCTCTTGTGAAGAGTTCGGCATACGGGGCTATTATTCAGCACATTGAGCCGCACCATATCGCCGATCTTCCAATACCGCGGTTCAACGAGGGGATTGAGCAGCGAATCCACGACTTGATAGAGGAGAGCGCTCGACTACTGGCCGACTTCCAGGAAGGACTGGTTAGCGCGACGGAAGACTTTTTCAAGAGTGTTGGCCTGCCCGAATTGATCGACTTGCGTTGGCATCAGCAAGAGCGAGACCTTGGATTCGAGGTGGAAGAGGTCGGGCCAATCTCACTGCGAGCACTCAACTTCGCTCCACGCGCACTGCAGGTCGTCGAGAAGCTCAGCTCGGTTCCACACAGGACCCTAGGTGAGATTTGCGCCGAGGGCAATTTGGGCTCGGGGACCCGCTTCAAGCGCATCGATGCCGACCCTACACATGGCGTACAGTTGGTAGGTCAGCGGCAAGGCTTCTGGTTGCGCCCTGAAGGCCGATGGATCAGCGCCGAGCAAGCCCCGCCAGGCATCTTCACACAAGATGAAACAGTCATGATTGCCGCTCAAGGAACGTTGGGGGAGAATGAAGTATTCTGCCGCCCACTCTTCGTTACTGGAAGCTGGTTGAAATACGCTTACACACAGCACTTCTTGCGTGTCGTCAGCGGCGATGCCGAAATCCCCGGGGCATACCTATTTGCTTTTCTCCGATCCGAAGCTGCTTTCCGCCTACTCCGCTCAATGAGCGTAGGAGGCAAGCAGCAGGACATTCACGAAAAACTGCGCGGTAAGATCCCGATCCCCCTCGCCGACCTCGACGACCGTCAGCGCATCGCTGAAACAGTACGCCTTGCCTACTGCAACCGTGATCGCGCCGATGTTCTCGAAGACCAGGCGCTCGCCCTGCTGACCAAAGCCATCGAGGAGGCCGCTGCCTGATGGGTGCCAGGATCGTTGCCGTTGGGGAGGCCGTCAACGATGCCGAGCGGCGGGTGATCGCACATCTACGCGATCACGGCCCGGCCGACTGGACAGTCCTGCACTCTGTAGAAATCCCGCAGCGTGACGAGTTGTTCGAGGTCGACCTCGTTGTCGTCACTGGGCATGCCGTGTACGTCATCGACGTCAAGGGCACCCGAGGCCGCATCGAGGTCGAAGGGAGCCGTTGGCATCCGGCGCAGCGGGCACCATTCAAAAGCCCGCTGCCTAAGCTTCGCGGACACGCTAAGAAGCTGAAGAGCATCCTGGAGCACACGTACCCACAGTTGTCACGCGTCTATACGAACGCACTCATCGTGCTGCCCGCACCCGATGCGGTGCTGGTCGACCACACGCCGGACCAGCGGGACCTCAAGGCGACCGTGACGCTGCCCGAGTTGATCGGCCGACTCGCCGACGTGAGCTGTGTACCTGTGACGACCCGCCCCGTAGATGCGAACATTTCGGCCCACCACGCGACCATCGTCACCACCGTCCAAGGCTCCTCCCGAGCCCCGTCCGGCCCCCTCCGCTTCGGGAGCTGGGAGGTGATCGAGCGGCTTAGCGAGTCCCAGCGCGCGCCCGGCATCGACGTATTGGACGAGTACAGGGCGAAGAACGCCCTCGCCGTGCAGGGGTCGGGTACGGTGCGACTATCGGTGCGCGCCGCTGACCCATACGCTCCCACTACCGACCGGTTGATGCGGCAGAAGCAGATTGGTATCGCGTATGAAGCTCTGGGGAAGCTGCCGCCGCACCCGCATATCGTCGGCGTGCGGGACTTCTTCGCACTGGAGGACAAGAGCGCGGTCGTCACCGTCTACGACGACGTTCCCGGACATGCCCTACGGCTTCACCTGGGCGACGGCGCCGACGATCCGCTCACCGCGGACGCCAAGCTGCGGACTATCCGGCACGTTCTCCTGGGTCTGGCGCACGCACATAACCGTCGTATCGCGCATCGTGAGCTGAGTCCGTCCACCATCCTGATCACGCAGGATGGCCGAGCTGTGCTGACGGGCTTCGACTATGCGAAGACGGCGCAGCGGCGTGGCCACACCGTCATGCACCAAGCCCATGCTTCTGCAGACCTAGCATATCTGGCCCTCGAGTGCCATGCGGATCCAGCGAAGATGGGGATGGCCTCGGATATCTATGCCGTAGGGGTCATCGGCTTCGAGCTGCTCACCAGCCATCTGCCGTTCTCTTCCGCTGCGGAGCAGGCCAGTGCGGGAGGGCGGCTGCCCGCGAGCGAACTTGAAGCCGCCGGTGTGCGCACCGAACTTGCACACTGGCTGCAGACGTTATGTGCTACGGACCCCGCGCAGCGACCGACCGCTGTGCAAGCGCTGCGCAGGCTAAACCTCGCGCTGGGCGCACAACGCGCCCCGAAGAAGCGCCTAGGTTCCGCCGCTCCTCCTCCACCGCCAGGTACGCCGCCGCAAGCGCCCTCCGCGGCAGCCAACGGGGCCCGTGGTCCCGCGTTCTTCAAGAACTTGCCCGCTGACTTCCCGCTCGGCACGAAGTACATCGTGCGCAACCGGCTGGGTCGCCCAGGTTCCTTCGGCGTCGCCTATCGGGTGTACGACACCATCAGAAACATCGACCGGGCAGTGAAACTAGTCCTGCACGACCGGGACTCGCCACTGGAGCGGCTACGCCGCGAAGCGAGCGTGCTGGAGCGTCTGACCAGTTCTCCGCATCCGAACGTGGTCGCAATGGTGGATGCCGACCGGCTACTGCCGCCGGACAACTACCCGTATCTAGTCTTCGAGTTCGTCGAAGGTAAGGATGTCAGTGAGGCAATCCGCGACGAGCGGCTCAGTCCGGCTGATGTGCTGAGTCTTGGGATCGATACAGCCCGGGGACTCGCACACATCCACCAACTCGGCGTGTGGCACTGCGACATCAAGCCTAGCAACCTGCTGTGGACCGACGGTGGCGTCAAGCTCATCGACTTCGGGATCGCCAAGACCGCGGACTCCTCCGAAGGGCACACTCACACCAGTCCCCGCTACACGCCACCCGACTTGGACGAAGTACCGGCCGACGGTAGCGGTTTCGCCGACCGTGACCTGTTCGCGCTGGGTGTGACGATGTATGAGGTGCTGACCTTCGGTCAATATCCGTGGGGAAACGTGGGGCAGCCCCCGCCTGGGGCGCGTGCCCTCGACCCGCGTACTGCCTTCAGTGGATTCGGTGATCTGGCTCCGGGCCTGGTGGAGGTCCTGCTGAAGGCCATCTCCCCGTACCGTGCCGAGCGCTTTACCTCTGCCGAGGAGTTGTGCACGGCGCTGGAGGCGCTTGGGACCGCCCGCGTGACTAAGTCGCGGCCTGTCCAGCCGATGGACGCCATCCCGTCCGGCGTCTTCCCGGATGTCCCATCCGCCGAGCCCGCACCGAATTCCAATCCGTACGTTGCCCACCTGCAGACGCTCTACAGCCAGAGCCATCGCAGCAATCGGGGCACCCGTGGCCTCGATCCGCAGGGCATGCAGGTGTACGTCGAAACAGCCCTGGACCGCGAGCTGCTTCCGGCTTTGACCGCGGGCCGACACGCGTTAGTCGTCGTCACCGGTAACGCGGGCGACGGAAAGACAGCATTTCTAGAGCGTTTCGAAGCCCAGGCCCGCGAGCTTGGTGCCCGGTTCGGCCCGCAGCGCGTCAACGGCAGTGATTTCACCCTCGATGGGCGCCGCTTTCGGACCAACCACGATGGCAGCCAGGACGAGGCCGACGCCGCCAGTGACGATGTCTTGGAGGACTTCTTCGCACCGTACGCGGGCGAGGACGCCACCGGCTGGGCGCAGCTGGGAGAAACCCGCCTGATCGCGGTGAACGAGGGGCGTCTGGTGGACTTCCTCAGCCACCGCCATGAGCGTTTCCCGCTCCTGTCCAAACTGACGAACATAGGGCTGGGGGGCGGCGCGACCGGTGACGCAGTTGCCGTGGTCAATCTCAATGCGCGTGACGTGACGGCCCGCCCGGTCGATGGAGAGGGCAATCCTCTCGACGATGAGTCGATCCTGGAGCGGATGCTGGACCGGATGACACACGAGCGCTTCTGGGAGGCCTGCGATTCCTGCGACATCGCCGACACCTGCTACGCGCGGCACAATGCCCAGACGTTCCGCCACCCCGACGCAGGCTCTCAGGTGAAGCGCCGGCTGCGCAGGACGTACGAGCTCCCCCAGCTACGTGGCCGTCTCCACATCACCTTGCGCGACCTGCGTTCTGCCCTCGCCTACACACTCACCTCAGGACGGGACTGCGCAGAGATTCACGCGCTGCACGCAGCAGGCGATGCACAGCCCCTGCTCGACAGTTACTACTTCTCGGCATACCTGGGTACGTCGCCCGCCTCAGACGGGAAGCCCGCAGAGCAGGACCGGTTGCTGCGGTTGCTGCGGGAGACGGACGTCGCTGCGGTACCCCAACCACAGCTGGACCGGCGGCTCGATT
>NZ_JPLW01000003.1:0-27983 GCF_000754115.1 Amycolatopsis sp. MJM2582 | reverse complement strand
CCGGGTTGATCGACGATCGCGCCATGGTCGTCATCGACGGACGTACCGACCGAGACCGGCAGCTGATCGCGGCGCAGTTCGCACGGCTGGCGCGGTCCACCTCTGCGTTGCCGGACGAGGTCCTAGCACACCGCCGCTACCTGGACGCGGCCCGGCGGCTGCTCTATTTCGAACTGCGTGACGACACACGGGCCGAACGCATGCTGCCTTACCCATCCGCGCTGCGGTTCCTTCGTCTGCTCGCCTCGCCGACGGCCGCTGCGATGGCCCGTGACGAGCTGCTGTATGCGCTCAACCGGGGAGAGGGGCTAGCCGCGCCGGATCGAATCGGGGAGGCCTTGGCGCTGAAGCTACGGGAGGTGCCACACGGCACAGTACGCAGCTTCCGGCTTTTCCCCGCAGAGGGCTTCATCCTGGAGCCTGAGGATTCCCCGGTCTCGACGTACATCGAAGGCAGCCGGACAGCTCTCCGGCTGCGCTACCGAGATCCTGATGGGCGGCAGGGCGCAGAGGCCGAGCTGGCCATCGGACTCGAATTGTTCGAGCTGCTGCAGCGCTTCGCCCAGGGGTACCGGCCCGGCATCTCTGACATGCAGGGACAGCAGCTCGCCCTCGCCGTATTCAAGAACCGGCTGGCGTCAGTCCCGTACCAGGAGGTGCTCCTCACTGCTCACGGGCACGATTTGCGTCGGGTCCACCGCACCGCGGACCATGTGCTGCACATGGAGGACCTATCTGTCGTGTCCGGTGACAGGGCGGAGGAGGAGACATGGCGCTGACCGGCGTGCACGGCAAGTTCCATCACCCCGGAGTAAGCCGGCTCGACTACAAAACCCTCCACATGGACCGAGTCCTTACCGCTTTTCTGGCACGCCTGTGGCACCACGGTCTGCCGAGCAAACTCAGCCGCGCCGGTGACCTCGCCGTCGATGACTTCGTGGATCTCTTCATGACCAACCCTGATGTGTTCGAGGGGTTCGATCGGGACACGACGACGCGTTGGACGAGCACACATCTGATGGACCTGGTCAACCGGGGCGGGGCGAACGAAGCAGTGGCGGGTCCGCGGCCGCTGCACGGCTTCACCTACCGTTTCCGCAACAGCCGCAAGTCCCGTCCGTACGGCGCCGATGAACAGCTCTACGAGATGCTCGCCGAGACGCCTGGCGTGCTACAGGAGCTGCAGTCGTTCTTCTTCTCCGACGTGGACCGGACCACCGGTGCGATCAAACCGGGTCCGGACACTGACGTGGAGACGCAGGCGCTGCTGCACCTGGTGAGCAAGGCATACGACAAGGTCGAGGACCGACCTGACACGAGCAAACCCCGGAGGCCGTACCCAACGCTGTGCCGGGAGCCTGCGCGGCTGCTCGCGGAGGATGTCATGCGGCTGCTCTACCACCAGGAGCACATGCCGCGCACAGTCCTTGTGGAGTACTTGAAGGTGCTGTTCGCTTTCCATCTGGCGCTCTACCACCTGCGGATGATCAAGCTGCTGCCGAAGGCGGTCGACGCGGGCGCCGTGGACGCCTCGTGCGCGAGTGGGCACAAGGGAGCGGACGCGGCCCACCAATGTCCCTACCGGGTCCGGCTTTTCGTAGACGTCGAGGGTGTCCCCGATACCTCGGCTGCCGCCCTCGCAGAGCACAGCGCCGACGTGTGGTATAGCCGCATCCAGCGATTCGTCAAAGCCACGTTCGAGGTGAAGAAGCTGGACGAGTTCGCCGAGCACCTGATGACCAAGCGTCGCAAGCTCACCGCTCCCCAGGGGCGTTCATACTTCTCGGCCGCCGAAGTGCTGACCCTGCTGGGTAAGGCCTACAGGAGCGAGCGAGACAACTTCTTCGACCAACGTGTGAACGGTGTGCTAGATGACGAGACCGAACTGCCCGCCGAGGTACGGCGGATCGTGGACCTGGGCCTCACCCCGTTCGACGAGTACATCGAGATGCTGCTGCACTACAAGGGCCGCTACCACCGCAGTTATATCGTCGACTGCCTGGACTCCTTGTTGCTGAAGAACCGGCCTGGCGCATTGCTGGCCCAGCCGCGAGGCACCCGGGGCGAGCGCCGCTTCGTCCTCGACGCACGGCTGCTGGAAGTACTGCTGCAGATCTCGCTGCTGCGTCCGGGACCGACCGGAAATCTGTCGACCGCGCCCATGCGCGTCGACGAGTTCCTCGCCGTGCTGCGCGGGCGATACGGCTTGTACGTCGACCAACTGCCCGGCACAGACGGCTTCGCGGGCGCCGACTTGGACGACCAGGCAGCGCTGCGCGCCAACTCCGCAGCTTTCCTCAATCGCCTCCGCGAGATCGGCTACTACCAAGACATGTCAGACGCATATCTGACGCAGACCATCACGCCCCGCTATTCCATGGGAACGATGCCCGGGATGGAGGCGGTCCTGTGAGCACCGTGGGACTGACCGAGCCGAGCGCTGCGGATCTGCGCGACGCGTTGGAGAGTGTGCTGGTCCCACGGCTCACAGGCCTGCTCACGCAGCGGGCTGCGGGCCACTGCGTGCGGGTGACCGACGTGGATTCCGCGCTCGCGGCACGGCTGGTGCGGCGGCTCAGAAGCGCCAACGGCACAGGTGCCGAGGTGTGTCTACTGGGTGCGGCGCGGGACACTGAGAAAGGCAGCGAGCTGCGGGACGTCACGGTGACCAGCACCAAACTGGTCGAGTTACGCAACCGGACGGAGCAGCCCCAGACGACGGGCGCTCCCGGCCCTCTGCTCGTCTTCGTACCACCGGGGCTCAGGGCCAGTGCTGAGGATTCTTTCGGCATCGCGACCTTCGAGGAGATCTCCCTCGGTGACAGCTATGACCTCCTCGCCGCGAGGTTGCTAGACGAGGTGCCGGCCATGCTGCGTCCCAGCGTGGAGGAGTTGCTCGCGGTCCTCAGCGAGGCCCCCGACCAACGCTTGGGCGCTCGGGCCCGGGCCACCTACCTGCTCACACTCAAGGCCAACGGTTATGGGGAGCAGGCGGCCGGGGCCGCGGTCTTCCACTTTGGCTTGGTTCCGGACTTCGAGCTGTTCGCTCAGCCCGGCGAGGTGCGTGAGCGGACCGTCCGCAATCGCGAACTTGTCGACAAGCTGACCGAGTCCACCCGCTCTGAGCGTCAGAGCGTGCTGGAACTCGGGCTCACCGACTCGGAGTTCGCCAGCCGTCTGGCCGGGTTCGCGGCCCGCTGCGGACTGGAGGATCGCGTCGCCTGGACGCGGCGCATCGTCGTTGACCGTGAAAACTGGGCGCTTTCCTTCGGCAACTGGCGCCTCGACGACCGGCGACGCGCGTCTGTCTCCATCGATATGCAGGAGCTCGGGCTGCCGCACTCGGGGGACGTACCGGATGACCTGGCCGAATACCCAGCGTTGTCCGCCATAGCGGGCCAGCCCTACCTGCTGGCAGGGCCGAAGGGTGTCAGCGAGCTCGTCGCCCGCTTCACGGTCCAGCCTGACCCCCGCAAAGTGGAGGGGCTCGCCCGGTTCCGTGTGGAGATTGCGTCGGAGAAGTCCGGGCCGATTGGCCGAAGCACGCACGTCTCGGTAGGGAAAGTGGCCAAGGCGGAGTACAAGGCGGCGCTGCGCAAGCTAACGAAGATTGACTGGGATGAGGGCTGGCACTACGTCACCGTCACCCCACTCGACGACCAGGCGCAGCCACTCGCTGTCGAGTCGTGCAGCGACGACATGCCGGGCGGCGAGAGCGAGCGGTTCTATATCGTACCCGACGCAGAGACGGAGGAACCGCCGGAGCGCACCGCCGGCCGGTACGAGGGTGTCGTACAAGCACTGCGCGACCTTCAGTTCCACGCCTTGGCCAACGGCGATGACCCGACGCGTGTCGCGCTCGGCGAAGTACGCTGGAAAGTCGGCTCCGGGCGCGCCCAGCAGCGGACGCTCAGTGCCAGAATCAATGCCACCGGGCAAGTGGACATCCGCCTCTCGCCCACCCTCACCACGCTCCAGCAGCGGATCCTCGCGGCGGCGAACCGACCAGGGCTGTGGCAACTCAGCCTGGGCCCGGACGGCGTGAGAGAACCTGTACTTGATGCCGACGACGGCCTCATGGTCTCGCTAACCGGCCGTAGAGCCGAAGCCTTCGACGCATTCCTCGCCGCGAGGCAGGCGTACTTCTCCGCACTCCGCGGCGAGGACGATCCCACGGCGCATCAGAATCTTCTGATCACCGAGGCTGTCGACTTCTCAGCGGTCCGCACCGAACTCGCTGTATACGCGGAGGCATACACCGAACTCATCGCGGCTCAACTGCAACACCTGGAGCAGGCCGCGGACACGGAGAGAGCCACGGTTCTCATCCGTCTTGCCCAACTGCTGCAGATCGACTGCGTGGCGGTGACGCTCACCGACGGGCTCGGACAGCGCCACCGCATCCTGCTGGTCTCTCCCACGCACCCTCTGCGCGCTCTGTGGCTGGCGACCTGGTCAGCGCTAGGAGTCGACTGGATCACCCGGTTGGCCGGGGCCGACCGGGGCCAGATCATCGCCGCTCGCAGCTCACTGATGGACGAGCTGTCCTCGCTGGGTTTTCCCTTCGTGGTGCCGCGGCGGGATGGGCGCCTCCTGGTAGCTGCCGAAAACGTCACTCCATACTGGGGTGCCTATCTGCCCAGCGAGGTTGAAGACCCGCGCGGTCTCCTGGGTCAACTAGTATCGACACTGCGACTGCCGACCACGACGTCCGACACCGGTGCCGGAGCCACGGGCCTGTCCGGCGCACAACTCGCGGACCGTGTAGAGCGTTACGTCCGCCTGCATCCCTACGTCCACACCCTCGTCATGAACGTGGTCAACGCGGGACGCGGCGAGCTGCTCGCCGACATGCTGTTGGAGCTGCAGCGGCGGGACGTAACGCGCTCTCTCCGCTTCGACCTGCGTCTGTGTGTCGGCGATCCCGAGGCCCCGGAAGCAGGAGCGGCGCTCGCCGAGCTGCTGCGGGCGGAGGCGCAAGTGTCGGCCCCCGAGGCTGAGGCATTCCTCAATCCCGCTGGGGGTGCGCTTCAGGCAAAACTCGCCTTCTCCATCCGGGCGGTGAACGAATTTACCGCCAATCCGGGCGACTTCGATGCACACCTGACCGTTCTCATCGACGCCTTCGGCGGCGAGCAACTCGGTTCCACTCAGCACCAGGACATTGCCTATGCGCCGATCCACGGGCTGGTACAGGCGATGGCCTCTCGGTACGTGGAGAACGACCAGCAGGTCGCGTGGCACAAGTTCCCCCGATTTGGGGAAGCATCGGCGTTGGACGACGCGGAGGATCTCACCGTGCTTCTCGGCCGCCTCCCCGCGCTCATGGCCTCGGCGGCCGCGAGTGTGGCCACCGCAGGTCGCGCACCGCGGCATGTCCCCTGCACTGTACTGGCCCTGGACACTGCGGACCGCGCTCTGCTATACCACGCCCACCAGGTCAGTGACTGGGTTGTCACCGTCGACCGCACCTTCGGGCTCGAGTACTTTGACCACTCCGGCAGTGACGGACGCCTCGAATACGTCATCGACTACGCACCACAAGCGGGCGGCACCCTGGGCCACCAAATCATGGTCAGTTCCAAATCCGTGGACGAACTACGCGCCTTACTTCGGCCGGTCGCCGAAGATCACGGCCTGGATGTCGACCAGCGTCATCTTCACACGTTTTTCGACCAATTGCGGCTGCTGTCCGGGAATCTGGCCTTCAAACTGGCCTCCGCCGCCCCCACGCAACGCACAGAAGTCCTCGGCCTATCACTCGCCCGTCTCTACCTCGACTACCAGGGGGTTCTCACCAACCAGATTGTCGTCCCTCTGGACGCGCACCCCGAGCTTTATCGGGAAGTACGCCGTCAGGTACGAGAACTGGGAAACTCTCTCTCCTTCCACCGCAGCGACCTGGCACTGTTCCACCTTGATGAATCGCAAAAGACGATCACCTGCCGCCTAGTCGAGGTCAAGTGCTATACCGCCCTGAACGACATCAGCGCATATCAGCAACTCAAGGTGAAGGTCGCTGAACAGTTGGAACGCAGCCAGGACGTCCTCGCTTCCGCCTTTGACCCGCATCGCAGTGCTCCGGACCGTGTCGACCGCAGCGTGAAGAACCTCGCACTCAGCTCCCTACTCCGCTTCTATCTGGCGCGCGCCTTCCGCCATGGCACGATGGGCAACGCCCCATACGAGGCAGCGCTTCGTCTTCTAGGCCGCCTCGACGAGGGCTACACGCTGCAGTTCACCCGCAGCGGGCTGATCTTCGACCTTGCTCGACCAGGTACCGATCGCGAACTCGACCACGCTGCCGAGTTCCATCGAATCGGCCGCGACCTGATCAAGGAACTAGTCGACGCGATTCCGACCGTCCAACCTCAGAACCTTGAACAGTCCAATGGCGTTCCCGGAGGCAGCGAAGGGGGGTCTTCTACCACCCTGTCGCGGCTCAATTTGACAGTGCCCCGGATTGCCGATGCCGCCTTCCGTGCGCCAGAAGCCGAAGCCACACCCAGCCCACCGGCACCGGCTCAAGAAGCGTCCGCGCCCCCAGAGCTGCCGGAGACGACATCAAAAACGGCTGCTAACGACATCATTCCCGGCTCCGATCAGCCGATCCCGCCGGCCGCACCGAGCAATTCGAGCCAACAAGGGGCGAGGCCAGAGCCCACTCCATCGTCCACGGTCGCCAAGTCTGAGGTGCTTCAGCACGTGTTGACCGCCGAGGCGCCTCTGGCAATCCCAGCACTAGTTCCGGACGCGTTCCTCGGCGTCATGCGCCCGTCTGCGCAGTACGGCGTATTCGGTGACGTCGCTGGCCGGACCATCGCACTCGATCTCAACGAAACGCACACCATCAGTCTGTTCGGCGTTCAGGGCGGCGGCAAAAGTTACACCTTGGGTAGCGTCATGGAAATGGCGTCGCTCCAGGCATCCCCTGTAAACGAGCTACCGCATCCGCTGGCGACAGTGGTATTCCACTACAGTCAGACGCAGGACTACGCGCCTGAGTTCACGTCCATGGCATACCCAAACGACGACGAGGCACAACTCCGAACCCTCAAGGAACGCTACGGCGCAGAGCCCAAGGCTCTTCGAGATGTCCTACTCCTCGTGCCAGCGGCCCAGCTTGCAGAGCGGCGGGCCACATACCCAGGTATCGAGGTGCAGCCTCTTACCTTCGCATCGAACGAGCTACAGGCCGCGCATTGGCGCTTCCTCATGGGAGCGGTCGGCAATCAGTCCATCTATATCCGCCAACTCACACGGATCATGCGAGCGCACCGTGACAATCTGAACCTGACGGCCATCCGGCAGGGCGTAGAGGAGTCCGAACTACCTGACAACCTGAAGCGGTTGGCACAGGAGCGACTCAACCTCGCCGCCGAGTACATTGACGACACCACGCGCTTGACCAACCTGGTCCGGCCGGGCCGGCTGATCATCGTCGACCTGCGCGACGAGTTCATCGCGAAGGACGAAGCACTCGGCCTGTTCGTCGTCCTCATGCAGCTGTTCGCGGAAGCGCACGACGGCGGCGCGCACTTCAACAAACTCGTCGTCTTTGACGAGGCACACAAATACATTGACAGCCCGGATCTGGTGGCGGGACTGGTCGAGACGGTCCGAGAGATGCGGCATAAGGGAATGAGTGTCCTGGTCGCCAGCCAGGATCCGCCCTCAGTTCCGATCTCCCTGATCGAGCTCTCTGACCACATCATTCTGCATAAGTTCACCTCCCCCGCGTGGCTCAAGCATCTGCAGAAGGCCAATGCCTCACTCTCCACGCTCAGTTCCGAGCAGATGTCGCGACTACAGCCGGGCGAAGCCTACGTGTGGGCCAGCAAAGCCACCGACCCGGCATTCACGCACGGAGCTATACGCATCCGATGCCGACCACGAGTCACCAAACATGGTGGAGCCACGAAGACAGCCAGCGGCTTGTAGTCAGCTCAGAGATCTGTCGCATTGTCACCAATAAGGGTCCTTGTCATCCGTGCACACCAACGGAAGGTATGCCGAGCCGAGTGCATCCGCGGCAACTTGAGCCACCACAAGGTCACCACGCCGACTTGGCCGAAGCAGCGCCACATACGCGCTGCTGGAAATAATCAAACAGTAACGAATCCAACACGGCGGTCACAGATCCTTCCAACACTCGTCCGAGCCAAGTACCAGATCGGCGCCGCGCGCCGAGTTCGCGAAAGTCCGCGGGTGACCCACGAGCTCGTGAGCTTTGTCTCAAAAGCACTTCAGATTCGAGAGCACGCGCATCGCCGCCAGCTTGACTGGTGATGTACCACAGGCGCCAAGTCAGGCAGGCAGGCCTCGACTCTCGTCCTGATGGCGGCGTATTGGCAGCTCAGCCTGCAAGGCGCGCACACCGAACCATGGCCAACAAGTGCGGGTACCCAGACCTCGTCCTCACACGAGCCATGCTCTCGGGTGTCATCACACCCCACGAAACCGACCTCTCCTCCGATGTCCTCTTCGACCACAGAGACCGGTCAACCGCAGCCAAGCGGCGCGGTCGCATGACCACATTTCTGGCGCTGCGTGCACCGGAGTGGCAGACGTACGCAGCATGCGCGAAACGCAGGGGAGGAAGTCGACTGGATCGACGCCGAGTCAAGCAGCGGGGCGGCGGAGTGCGAAGGGACCTGTTCCCTATGCCCGGTCCGCCTCACCTACGCCGTCATGGCACTCGCCAATCGACAGAGTCGACCGCGAAGCACTGAAACACGCTGATGCCCCGATCGCAGCATGAACTCGACGGCCAGTCCGAGACGCGGGCTCGCCATCAGCAGCACGGTGAAGCTGCGGACGTCGTCTTCGAGATCATTCGAACCAGACAGCGTCGAAGCTGAGCGCCTGGGTGTACAGCAGGCGGCGGTCATCTGCGACTTAGGGTCCTAACAGAATGATCTCGAGCGTGGTTTGATGTCGTGTCTCGTTGATCTTCTGGGGAGGGGTGTGCTGGGTGGGGCAGCGGCGTCCGTGGGAGGTGATGATGGTTTGTGAGAGCGGATTGAGCCGTTGTTGCCGCGGGTGGAGCGTCGGTTCCGGCATCCGGGGCGTAAGCGGCTGGATGACCGTAAAGCGTTGTGCGGGATCATGTTCGTGCTCTATACGGCGATTCCGTGGGAGTTTCTGCCGCAGGAGCTGGCCTATGGGTCGGGCATGACGTGCTGACGTCGGTTGCGGGACTGGACCGAGGCCGGGGTGTGGCAGCAGCTGCATGAGCTGCTGCTGGCGGAGCTGCATGGGGCGAACCTGCTGGACTGGTCGCGGGCGGCGGTCGACGGATCGCATGTGCGGGCGTTAAAGGGGGCCGGAAACCGGCCCCAGTCCAGTCGACCGAGCCTGTGTCGGATCGAAACACCATGTGATCACCGACGGCACCGGCATCCCCTTGGCGACTACCCTGACCGGCGGGAACCGGCACGACGTCACCCAGCTGATGCCGTTGATCCACGCGATCCCACCGGTGCGGGGCGACGGCCACGCCGGGTCTACGCCGACCGGGCCTATGACCACAACAAATACCGCCGCCTTGTCCGCGCCGAGGGGATCACACCGGTCATCGCCCGCCGCGGTGAACACCACGGCTCCGGCCTCGGTGTCCACCGATGGGTCGTCGAAGGCGCCTTCGCCCTCCTGCACTGGTTCCGCCGCCTGCGCATCCGCTGGGAAATCCGCGACGACCTCCACCAAGGCTTCCTCACCCTCGGCTACGCCATCATCTGCTGGCACCGCCTCAAAACCCACTCATTCTGTTATGACCCCTTAGTGGAGTGGTACCGACGAAACGGCAACGGCGCGTCACCGGGCGCGAGCGTCACACGACTACTACTAGACAAAACTGGCCTGCACCACCAAGCATCCGCTCCGAAACCGCTGGCCAGACTTGTCCCCCTTGGCGCTCCCGTCGGGGGCACTCGTCCACTCAACCGATCGGCCCAAACCCGCACGTAGTCCGAGCCCCGCGGACGAGACACTGGGACAGCATCAGCTTGACCTCGTCCTGACGTGCGGTTTCGTGAGCCGCAGTGGCACACCTACCAGGATAGGTCGATTTCAACGTCACCAGTTCCGAAGGCATGAACAACCACTCGTGCCTCATTACTCTCACCGGGCTGAGTATCTAAAAGCACCGATATCCGGAAAGACAAGCTGCCACGATGTCGTAATGGATCTTCGTGTCGCGGTGCTCCGGCTCACCCAGGTCATGCGTTCTCGGCTCCTTGGCGAGTCCTTGCGGACCGTCGAGTCGCCGGTCTTCGCATATCCGGCCTCGTCAAAGCGCAAGTGGCACCTTCGACGTCGATACCTCGTCGTCTTCGTCGACCGCGCGCTAGACAGCGAACCGGAATATATCGTCGGTTTGGGCGTGGCGATTCCAGGTCGTCAAGCGACCTCCTACGAGCGGCGCATCGAGGTCGAGGAGTTCATCGCCCTGCCCTCGCCGATACCCGTCGACAGCATCTCTGCCCGTCTCAAGGGTTTTTCCGACGCCATCCATGCGGAAGATCCCCTGACAGCCGCCCGGGCGCAGCGCCTGGTCAACGCACTGGCGCAGGAATCTCCGTCGCTCGCGTCGCTGTTAGCGGAACTCCAGTCAAGGGTGGCCGTGCCGGTGCAGACAGGAGATGCCGTCGGCAGCTCCTTGGGGCAGCGTGACGCGAGCAACGTCCTCCTGACTGCGTTCGGAATGGACCGTGCGCCCATCAGGAACTGGCCCACGTCAACCACTTCGACCGCCTTCTACCACGCCATCCCGGGGGATGCAGTCCCACATGAGGATGATCTGATCCGGAACGACTTCATGCACCTCCCCGGCTGGCCCACCGGGCAAGCGATCGACTGGACGGCACGAAGCCATAGCCGCGGTGGCCGTGAACTGCGCATCTACTATGCGAACACTCGTTCCCTCGAACGACAAACCGGCGTAGACCTTATTTACTACAACGACTTTCACAGGTGTTTTGTTTTGGTCCAATACAAGAAGTTCGACTCGAAGGGTCAGGATCTCGTCTACAGGCCGGACAGCGACAAGAACTTCGCGAGCGAACTGTCCCGCATGCGCGAGATCGACAAGGCTTGCTCGGTCGACTACAGGCCGGCAGACATCCAACTGATGCGTTCGGCGACCTTCTTCAAATTCTGCGACCCTGTCCCCTTCGAGCCAGGGACACAGGACCTCGTACCGGGAATGTACCTTGCCCGCGAACACGTCGAGACCCTGCTCGCCGACGGCCAGCCAGCCAAGCGCCGAGGACGACGGATCGACTATGGAACCGTTCCGCGCTACCTGAACAACACCTTGTTCACAGGCCTACTCGGGGATGGATGGATAGGCACACGCGGCGCGGCGACCGAACTGGTTGCACAGCAGATAGAGATCAGCCTCGGCTTGGGACGAGCCGTCGTCCTCGGCTTCAGCCGGAACCAACGGCTCGGCAATTCCCAGCGCCAACGACTCAACTAGCGGCCTGCGGGACGGCCGTCCGGGTCCGTCATCGTGATGGCGCCACCCTGCGCCCGCAGCACCACATCGGCCTGATACTTCCCCTCACCAAGGGCGGCGAGAGTGCCGAGACTGACCATCCGTGTGGTGGCGCCGTCGCGGTCGAACACCAGCAGATTGCCATCCTGGACGTAGTCGCCGCTATGGGTGCCATCGCCCTCGACCGTGACAGGCCTGCCGAGCTCGCGTTCGATTCGGGCGCCTGAAGCGGGACCGGTGAGGATGTGCACTGACGTCCAATCGCCGGGCGCGAGTTCCTTGAGCGGTCGCGAACCGCCAGTCCGGGCGAGATCGCTGATCGTCTTCTCGAGACCTTCGTCGAATTCCACTGTCACTCCTGGGGTGCTCGTGCCACAGCCCGCCACGAGGGCGAGCAGGGCGAGCAGAGTCACTATCAAGCGCATGGTCAGTATTGGTCCGGATACGCCGACGGGTCGCCGGGGTCGTGGTCGTCGTTGCGCCCCGGATTGTCCGTGGGCCAAGGCTTGTTCTTGGTTTCGCGGGTCTCGCCAGGAGGCGATTCGTTGGACGATACCAGTGTGTCGTTCTTGTCGATGACCACCATTTTGCCGTCCTTGACCGCCTGTTCGATCAGGTTCGCCATCTGCTCGGGACTGGCGTCCGGGTTGGCTCGGGCGATCGCGCGGCCGACTTCGTTGTTGTGGAGGTCCATGGCCACCGGGACATGGTGGCTGTTCGGGTTCCGCTCGTGCGCCGTGGCGAAGTCGCGGGCCCATTCCTCTCCGTACCGCTGCGTCATCATCGCGTTCCAGTAGGCGTGGCGGAACGCGTCGGCGTGCCCGTCGGTCAGGCCTTTGCCCTCGAACTTGCCTTCTGCGACGTGTAAGGCATCCTGCCGGATGTCGGCGAACTCCTTGAGCCCGAGCAATCCCTTGCGCATTTGCAGATCGTCGAGCAGTTTGGCTTCGGCTTGGGTGATCTTCTCTTTAGTGAAACCCGCCCGCTCCGCGAGCCAGCCTGTCAGGCCACTCGGCCACACTGTCGTGCCGTCCGTCTTGACCTGATATTTCGCCAGAAGATCGCGATGCCGCTGTTCGTCGGCGATGCGGTCTTCACCCGCCGCGGCGGCAGCGGCCAACGTCGTCGCACCGGCGTCGCCGATCTCGCCGGCCATGATGCGCTTGAGCACGGAGTTCAGTTCGGTGTCGATCTGGCCGGCGCGGGCCAGGATGGCTTCCACTTCGACCTGCAAGAGCACGCTGGAGAGAAACCCAGTGGCTTCCTCGGTCTCGACGACCTTGCCGTTGTCGATCCGGAAACCGTTCTTGGTGGCGAAGTCCTCGGTCGTCTCGACGCTGCGCACCAAATCGCGCACAGCCTGCTCCGTGTCATCGATGATCTTCACGGCTGCCGACAAGCGCGCCGCCAGGTCCTCGAGTTCCTGACATCGGGCGCGAAGGTTCTCGGTCGCCGCGTCCGCTGCTTCCCCGGCCCACCCGGCGGGCTTGGCACCGTCGATCTCGTCCTGCAACCCGAGCACCTGGCGGTTCTGCGCGGCCAAGTGGTCACCGATCTGCCCTATCCCATCAGCGTTCCATTGGCTGACATCGGCCCAGGTAACCATCAATTGCCACCCGGCCCATCGAATTCCTGCTCACCGGCGCCATCTCGAGCGCGGTACGCAGTTGCGGCGGTGGTCAGCGACGCGGCGTAGGAATCCACACCCTTCGCCCAGACGCCGATGGAACTCTCCCAATGCGGACCGAGCTCGGCGGCGGTCTTCGCCGACTCGGTTCCGGTCAACGCGCCGGAAAGCGCCGCCACTCGCTCTAGATCCAGCTCACGCACGATTCCAGCGGCTCGCTTGGCCTGATCGGCCGCATCTCGCAAGGCTTTCGGATCAGCTTCGAACCCCGTCATAGACCCCTCCCCCTCAGATTGAGGCTACTTGTCCTATTTGGGAGGTTCAAGTCGCCGTCAGGCTTCGTGGAAATCGTCGAGACGATGGGCTTCGATTGAAGATTCCGTGGCGGCCAGCCAATGCGGATAGGTGACATAGACGAGTTCCGTGTCCTCGTCGGCCACGTAGACGACCTCGGCACCGGAACGCAGGTAGATCACCTCGCCGGCCCGAGCCGTCACCGAACCCGAAGGGCCCTCGACCGTGAAAACGCCCGAAGTGATGACGAGGGCCTCGTCGTAGGTCATCTTCCAGGGGTTCTTCTCGCCCTTGCCATAGCGGGCGAAGCCGACGGACATGGCCGCGCCGCTGTCTTGCGCGAGGACGTCGGCCAAGAAGATCTGCTGGTCGAGCCGCTGGAACCAGGTCGAAGCGTCATCGCTTGTGAAGTGTTCGACGGACATCCAAGTCTCCTTAAGTGGAAGTTCTTCCACTTAGTTAACTGGAGAAAGTTCCACTTGTCCACCGGTTAGGCTCACTGGGTGCTTCCCATCGCAGGAGCCGGGATTCCAGAGCGGGCGGACGCGGCTCGCAACCGGCAGAAGATCGTCCGAGCGGCGGCCAAGCTCGTTGCGGCCAAAGGGATCGACGGGCTCGCGTTGGACGAGGTCGCGGCGGAGGCGGGCGTCGGGATCGGGACCGTGTATCGCCGATTCCCGGACAAGGGAGCGTTGGCGCAGGCGCTGCTCGACGAGAACGAGCGCGAGTTCCAGGAAGCGTTCATCAGTGGGCCGCCGCCGTTCGGACCCGGGGCCGCGGCGGCTCAAAGACTGAGGGCGTTTCTGGAAGCGTACGTCGACAGGCTTGAGACCCACGGCGAACTGCTGATGGTCGCGGAGACGGAGACGCCGATGGCTCGATTCGTGACCGGCGCGTACCGGCTGCACCACAGTCACCTGGTCGCGTTGATCAGCGAGATCGAACCGGAAGCGGACGCGCATTTCAGGGCCGACGCGCTGCTCGCACCACTGGCGGCCGCGCAGTACGTCTACCAGCGGCGAAGCATGACACCGGACCAGATCAAAGCGGGACTGCGTGACCTGTGCCGGCTGGATGACTGAAACTCGAAGGGGCGGCATGGATCTCGCGGTGAAGTCCGAACTGGTCGAGCAGGTGCGCGCGTTCACCGAGTGGGTGGGCGACGGGCTGAAGCTCACCCAGACCGGGCGTATCACCTTGGCAGATGCCAAAGCGCTGGTGCCGTTACTGAAGACCGGTGACGTGCTCGAGCAGACCATCGGCAGCCACGTGTACCGGACCAGGTCGAGCGAGCGCCTTCTCAACCTGATGCTCGTCGTGGAGTGCGCCAAGGCGGCGGGGCTGGTTCGCAAAACGGGGCAACGGCTGGTTCCGGTGAAGAAGAATCAGGCGCTTCTCAAGGACCCACGGAAACTGTGGCTCGCCTTATTCACCGGGTTCGAGAAACTCGGCGAGGCGTTCCTGCACTCGGGATTCGGCGAGTCATTGCTGCGCCCGGAGTTCACGCATGGCAGCCGCGCCGCGTTGGCGTCGTTGTACGCCGCGGACGGTGCTGTCGCGATCGCGAGCTTGTGTGCGCTGGTCTGGGACGTCGTAAGCGCGCCTTATGTGCTGGAAGATCTCAACGAACTCCAACTCGAGACTTTGCGCCTCGCCACCGATCGCGACACCGCGCACGCACTCGATGCCCTTCGGCAATTGGGGGCCGTAATCCTCCAGGACGAATCAGCCGAGATGACCGAGCTCGGCCGATCGGGTATGCGACGGCTCCTGGGCGAGCCGGACGCCGGCGATCCGATCTACCAGGTGAAAATCACTCTGCTGGACACCGAGAGTCGCCCGGTGTGGCGACGCTTGCTGGTCCCGTCGGCCATCCCGCTCGACAGGTTGCACATCGTCATCCAGGCCGCGATGGGCTGGGAGAACTACCACTTGCACTACTTCCTCGACGGGGAGACCTACTACGGCGAAGCCGAGCCCGAGCTGCAGTACCGCGACGAACGGCAGGTGCGGCTGGACGACCTCGTGAAGCCCGGCGGCCGCCTCTTGTACAACTACGACTTCGGCGACAGCTGGGACCACGAAGTCCTCGTCGAGGAAGCCACAGTCGCCACGTCAAATGGGCGTTACCCAAGGTGTATCGCGGGCGAATCGGCTTGCCCGCCGGAGGACGTCGGCGGAACCGGTGGGTATACCCGTCTGATCGAGATCCTCGGCGATCCCGGGCATCCGGAACACCAGGACATGGTCGACTGGCTCGGTCTCGACGACCCTGGCCAGTTCGATCCCGCTCACTTCGACCTCGACGAAGCCGACCAGCGCCTCGCCGTGGCCAATGGCTTAGTAGATCTCTACCGGACCAACGCGTAAGACGCCGTCGTCAAGCGGCACGCACCGCTTCCCACCGCGGCCCCGCAGGGCAGCGAAAGTCCCGCGAGGGTAAACGACGTCCATCCAAGCGCACGGATTCGCGGGCCGGTGCACCTCGAAGCGCACAGGACCGTCACCGGAGTCCAGAGTCACGACCGAACCCCGCGGCAAAGCGTCCACATCGAAGCCCGACAGCACGATGTTCCGCCGGGCCAGCAGCGGATCGCCAGGGACAGCGGAAGAGAAGAGCGTGACCGCGGCCGAGCGATGCGCGGGATGGTTGAAGTACCGGTCCCCCACCAGCCCCAGCCCCGCGCGCACCTCGACATGGTCGCGCGAGACCGGAGCGGGATCGGGGCGAGGGCCGTCAGAGGGACGGCCCTCGTACGCGTGCACGGAAGAGACGTGCAGCGCGACGATCAGCGCTCCCCGAGTTGCCATTCCGGCCGCACGTAGTGGCAGGTGTAGCCGTTCGGGATGCGCTCCAGGTAGTCCTGGTGCTCCGGCTCGGCTTCCCAGAAGTCACCGGCCTGGGTCACCTCGGTGACCACCTTGCCCGGCCACTTCCCGGAGGCGTCGACGTCGGCGATCGTCTGTTCGGCGACCTGCTTCTGCTTGTCGTCGGTGTAGAAGATCGCCGATCGGTAGCTCGTGCCGATGTCATTGCCCTGGCGGTTGCGGGTCGTCGGGTCGTGGATCTGGAAGAAGAACTCCAGGATCTGCCGATACGTCAGCTGCTCCGGGTCGAAGACGATCTCGATGCCTTCGGCGTGGGAGCCGTGGTTGCGGTAGGTCGCGTTCGGCACGTCGCCGCCGGTGTAGCCGACCCTGGTGGAGACGACCCCGGGGTGCCGGCGGAACAGGTCCTGCATGCCCCAGAAGCAGCCGCCCGCGAGAACAGCCTTTTCCGTCACTGTAGATCTCCTTCGGTCGTTGACACCCAGTACAACGTGTCGCACCGCCCCTGTCATCCCCGTCCAAGTGTGACGGAACGCTTACGTCCACCGTGCGTCTCACGCTAGGTGAAAGCCCTCCTCGCGGTCCTCGCCCTCCTCCTGGCCGGCTGTGCGACGCCCCCGCCAAGCCCGACACCGGAGGACGCCTTCCGGTTCGGCGGGATCTCGATGCCAGCCAGCGGCAAGGTGCTGGAGACGCAGTACGACCGGGGCATCGACTCGCGCTACGTCGTCGTCCTCACCCTGCCTGCGGAGGACGTGCCCAAGCTGCTCGAAGGGTCGAACTTCGCGCCCGGGGTCCTGAACGACGACCGGGTCGTCAACGGTCGTCACGTCTACCGCAGGGTCACCATCGAGGGAACCACGGTGCGTCTCGAGATGTTCACGACGTGAGCACTCTGCGTGAAAAAGATGGGCCGTTCGGACTCGCCTGGGTGACCCCCTAACGTGTACCTCCACGCACCATCCGCCGGAGGACGCATGGATCCGTTCCGTGTACCGCCCGAGCTGTTCCGTTTCACCGACGGGAGCAGATCAGGGCTTCCCCTGGCGATCCTGCACGCCTTCGGCGAGGCGAACGAGCGGCTGGAGACGGCGCTCGGGATCGACGACGTCCGCACGCGGCTGCGTGAGGTCGGCTGGCTGGAGACGCTCGACGACGAAGACCTCGTCAAGGCGTTGGACCAGCTCAAGGGCCAGGGCCACCTCGACGTCGTCCAGAGCCACGCGGGTGACTACCGGACCGCGTCCGAGTACGAGCGCCGCAATCTCCAGTACGCGCTGACCCGGCAGGGCGAGGCGGCGTACGCGGGTGTGGTCCGCGCGAACGAGGTGCTCAACGCGACGGGGGCGCTTCAGACGGCGACGCTCGAAGCGCTCGGCGAACGGCTCGGTGAGCTCGCGAAGCAGCTCGAAGACGGCACCGACAGGCGTGTTTTCAGTGCGCTCTCCGAAGTCGAGGGCCACCTCGAAGCGTTCCGCGACAACACGAAGCGCTTCAACGGCGACCTCCAGCGCCTGCTGCACGCGGAGGCCGATCTCGCGACGTTCCACGAGGTCAAGGCGGCGACGGTCGCGTATCTGCAGGAGTTCCTCAACGATCTCGAGCATCACACCCACACCATCGCCACCCGCATCAAGGAGATCGACGACCACGGCATCGAGCGCGTGCACCGGCGGGCGCTCAACGGAGCGGCCCTCAACAACCCGGATCAGCGCTGGCTCGACGTCCGCAAGGCGCGGTGGGACGGGCTGCGCGCGTGGTTCCTGCCCGCGGACGGGGCGACGCCGCGGGTCGAGGACCTCCACAACCTCGCGCGGCGGGCGATCATCACGCTTCTCCAGGTCCTGGACCGGATCACCGAGTCGCGGCGGCGCGCGAGCAGCGCGGTCGCCGATTTCCGGGAGCTGGCGCGGTGGTTCACCGTCGTCCCGGCGCAGGAGGACCTGCATCGCCTGTGGTCCACGATGTTCGGCCTGAGCTCCGCGCGGCACGCGCATCTCGCCCACGCCGACCCGGAAGTGGTCAGCACGACGGCTTCGTGGCTCGACGCGCCGCCGGTCGAGGTGTCGGAACTGCTCCGCTCCGCGGGCCGCACCGAGCGGTTCACCCGGACCGGGCGGGTCCGCGACGTCAGCGCGATCAGAGCCGCGAGAGCCGAAAAAGCCCTGCAGGAACGCGCCGAGCTCGAAGCCGCGTGGAACATGCTCGACACCGGCGGCGTCGTGCGGCTTTCGGCGTTCGAGAAGCTGGACCACACCGTTTTCGAGCGGCTGCTGGATCTGCTGGGACAGGCGCTGGGCAGGCCTCCCGGCGCGGAGGGCGCCCGGCGGAGCACGACGTCCGACGGCCAGATCGAGATCGTCCTGCGGCCACCGCGGAACGGCGCGGTCGCGCGCCTGACCACCACGAGCGGCGTCTTCCGTGGCCCCGACTACGAAATCGAGATCAGCACGGCCGGAGGCGGTGCGTGAGCCTCACGAACCAACTGGTCATCGCGGAACGCGAAGAGGTCGCGCGCGGGATCCGGGCCCTGCTGGCCACCCCGCTGATCGGCGAACGCGGCTCCCCCGAGACCTTCGACCTCATCCGGCGCCGCCGCGAACCCATCCGGCAGTGGTTCGACTACTACTGCGGATGGACGCTCACGGTCGAACCGCGGCTCGGCTACGCCCGGCTGGTCAAGGTCCGCGCGGCCGCCGACCCCACCCGACCTGCGCGACGGCTGCGCTCCGGGCGCGCGGCGTTCGACCGCCGCCGCTACGTCCTGCTGTGCGTGGTGGCGGCCGAACTGCTGACCGTGCCGGTGACGACCATCGGACTCCTCGCCGGCCGCGTCGCGCAGGCGAGCGCCGCCGACGATCTCGTCACCACGTTCGACGTCGCCACCAGGGCGGAGCGTTTGGCGTTCGTAGACGTCCTCAAGCTCCTGGAGTCCTTCGGCGTCCTCGAAGCGGCCGACGGGGATCCGGAGTCCTTTGTGGACGATCCGGCGGCGAAGGTGCTGTTCCGGGTCGACGCGACACTGTTGCTGCGGCTGCTCGCCGCGCCGGTCGGTCCTTCCCAGCTGGCCGTGCCCGCCGACGACGTCGCGCTGCGGTTCGAGGAACTGCTGGAGGCGGTGTCGCACGAGCAGCGCTACGGCCTTTCCTCCGGCCGCCACGAGGACACGCCGAGCGCGTCGGACGTCCAGCGGAACCTGTGGCTGCGGCACACGGTGTTCCGCCGTCTCGTCGACGATCCGGTGCTGTACTTCGCCGAACTGACCGCGGAGGAACGCGCGTACCTCGGCACGCCGACCGGCCGCCAGTTGCTGCGGCGTGCCGCCGAGCAGGGCGGTTTCGTCCTCGAAGAGCGCGCGGAGGGTGTGCTGCTCGTCGACGTCGACGGGCTGGCCACCGACGAGCGGTTCCCGGACGACGGCAGCAACGCGAAGGTCGCCGCGCTCCTGCTGCTCGACGTGCTCGACGAGCCGCGGACCATCGACTACCTGCAGAAGGCGACCGCCAAACTGCTGAAACGCTTCCCGCGCTGGGCCAAGACGTACCGGGGCAAGGACGGCGTGCGACGGCTGACCGTCGACGCGCTCGCCGTGCTGACCGGCTTCGGACTGGTCCGCACCGAAGCCGAACTCGTCCGGCCGCTCCCGGCCGCCGCGAGGTACACCGACCGCACCGAGGAGGCACCGTGACCGTGACGAGGTGGATCCCCTCCCGTGCGGGCATCCTCAACATCTGGCGCTACTACGACGAGATCTTCGAGTTCCACGACGGGCGCCTGCTGCTGCGCGGTCCCAACGGGAGCGGGAAGTCGAAGGCGCTGGAGCTGCTGCTGCCGTTCCTGTTCGACGCGAGCCTGCGCGCGAACCGGTTGTCGACGTTCGGCACCAGCGAGCGCAGCATGCACTGGAACCTGATGGGTGAAGGCGCTTCCGGCGCCACGCGCGTCGGGTACGTCTGGCTCGAATTCGGCATGGCGGGCGAAAAGTGGTTCACCTGCGGCGCGCGGCTGCAGGCCAGCACCCACACCAGCACGGTGCACGCCGATTTCTTCACCACCGATCTGCGCGTGGGCGACGGCCTGGCGTTGGTCAACGAGGCCGGTCAGCCACTGACCAAGGGCGCGCTGGAAGAGGCGCTCGGCGAGCACGGGACGGTGCACGACGGCGCGGCCGAGTACCGCGCGGCGATCCGCGCGAAACTGTTCCCCACTTTGAGCGAACAGCGCTACGACGCGCTGATCACCGCGCTGCTGCAGCTGCGGATGCCCAAACTCTCGCAGCGGCTCGACCCGAGCCTGCTGTCCAACCTGCTCTCCCGCGCGCTTCCGCCGTTGGGGCAGCAGGAGATCGCGGACCTCGCCGAGGGTTTCGAGCGGCTCGACGCGCAACGCGAACGGCTGGGCTCGCTGGAGACCGAGGTCGACGCGACCCGCGCGCTCGCCGCGCGGCAGAAGACCTACGCCCAGCGTGTGCTGCGCGCGGGCGCCGCGAACCTCATCAACGCCACCACGGAACTCGACGAGCTCGCCGCGGCCGCCCGCCGTTCGGCCGAGGAGCACGACGAAGTGGCCGCGAAGAAGGAGGCCGCCGAAGCACGGGCGGCGAAGCTCGAAAAAGACGTCGAAGAGACCGAAGCGCGTCTGTCGGGGCTGACCGAATCCGAGTCGTATCGCAAGGGCCAGGAGCTCGACAAGCTGCGGCAACGGACCTTGTCCACGAGCGAGAAAGCGGAGGCACTGCGCGCGGACGCGGACCGGCTCCGTGCCGAGGCGGATGCCGACGAGGAGCGCTCATGGGCGGCGAAGCAGGTCGTGAAACGGCAGGCCGACCTCGTGCGCTCGCTGGAGACCGAGGTCCGCGCCGCTGCGACCCGCGCGAATCTGGCCGGGGTACACGACGAACTCGTCGCCGGGCTGGACGAACCGGCCCGGCTCCGCCCGTTGCTGCAGGCCGCCGTCCGCGGCAAACGCGATCAGGTCGAGGCACTCGGCCGGACACTGGACAAACACGAACGCGCCGTCGGACGACGTCACCAGGCCGAAGCGGACCTGGACCGCGCACGAGCGGATTTCTCGGTCGCGCAGGAGCGGGTCGAACTCACGACGGCGACGCGGGAACTCGCGCTGAGCGATCTGCGCACCCGGCTCGCCGAATGGGCGATCGGCTGCCGCGAGCTGCGCTTCCCCGACGTGGAAGCGGTCGTCCGGGACGCCGAGGCGGAGGTCTCGCTGCTGGGCAGGCTCGGCGTCGTCGCCGAGACCGTGCTCGAAGACATCATCCGGCGGGAGGCGGCGACCGGTGCCGCGCTGGCCACCGCGCGCGCCGAGCACGACGAACTCCTCGTCGAGGCGGGCGTGCTCGAAACGGAGGACATCCTCGCGCCCGAGCCGCCGCGCACCCGCACGGCGGACCGGGCCGAGATGAGCGGCGCGCCGTTGTGGCGGCTGGTCGATTTCGCCGGCTCGGTCCCGGAAAGCAGCCACGCGGGGATCGAGGCCGCGCTCGAAGGCGCCGGTCTGCTGGACGCCTGGGTGAACTCCCACGGGGTCGTCGACGGGCACGACGTGCTCGCGGAGTCCGGGACGCTGCCGGTGGCCTCCGGTCGTTCGCTCGCCGACGTCCTCGTGCCGGAACCCGACGCGGAGGTTTCCCCCACGAAGATCCGCCGGATCCTGGAAGTGATCGCGTTCGACGACACCCTCCCCGCCGGTCCCGCGGCGATCGGCGCGGACGGTGGCTGGCGGATGGGCAGCCTGTCGGGTAGCTGGGCGAAGGACGCCCCGGCCTACATTGGCGGTTCCGCGCGGCTGCGCGCCCGCGAACGCCGCATCGCCGCGCTGCGGGACAAGATCTCCCTCCGTGAGAAGACCATCGCCGAGCTGGAGGGCGAGCTGGCCGCCCTGCGCGGCAGGCGCGAGCTGATCAAGATCGAACGCGCCGCCCGCCCCGGTCACGACGATCTCCTCGCCGCCACAGGGGAACTGACCACGGCCGAGGCCGAGCTGACCGCCGCCGACGCCGCCGTCCGGCATCTGGAGGGCGCCGTCTCCGCGCTGGAGATCGAGGCCAAGACCGCGCTGCACGAGCTGACCGCGCAGGCTTCGGAATCCGGGTTGCCGACCGAACGCGCACCGCTGGCCGCGCTCGCCACGGCTCTGCGTACGTACTCCGACCAGGGCGAGAACTGGTTGTACGAGCACGGGAACCTGCTCACCGCGACCCAGCGGGCCGAGCTGTGCGCCGAGCAGGCGGACCGGTCGGAGGGGAACGCGGCCCGGCGCGAGGACGAGGCCGCCGACGCGGAGGCCGAACGCACCAAGCTCACCGCGATGCTCGACGCGATCGACGGGACGGTCGGCACCGGCCAGCGCGAGGTGCTCGCCGAGATCGACGGCCTGCGCACGAAACTGCGTGAACTCTCGGGCGAACTCCGCGCCGCGAACGCCGACGCCAAGGAGCTCGCGGTGTCGCTGGGCGCGCTCGGCGTCCGCCGGACCACCGACGCGCGGGCACGCGAAGAGGCGGCCAAGAAGCAGGACGCCGCCGCGCTCCGGTTCCGGAAGCTCGCCACCGGGATCTTCCCCGCGGACGGCGGGATCGAGGATCTGCCGAAGTTCCAGGCCACCCTGTCCGCGTCCGAGAGCGTCCGTGCGGCGCTGGACACGGCCCGGCTGGTGGCCGCCGCGTGGCCGTCCGTGCCGCACGCGCCGAGCAACCTCGGTGAGGCACTGCACCGGCTGTCGGAAGCCGTGCACACCTGCCGGAACACGCTCAGCTCGCGCGCGGAACTCGATCTGGAGACCGACGAGGACGTCCAGATCTTCACCGCCGTCGTCGACGGGCTGCGGGTCGGCGCGGCCGAACTGCTCAAGATCCTTTACGCGGAAGCGGAGCAGAGCAGGCACGAGATCACCGATCGCGAGAGCGACCTGTTCGACAAGACGCTGACCGGCGACACCCGCCGTCATCTCGCGGCCCGCATCCGGCAGGCCAACGACCTCGTCGACGGCATGAACGCGCGGCTGGAACGCGTGCGGACCGCGTCGAGGGTCGCCGTCCGGCTGGTCTGGCAGGTCTCCCCGGATCTGCCGCCGGGTACCAAGACCGCGCGGGATCTGCTGCTGAAGGATCCGGATCAGCTGACCGCCGAAGACCGTGTGTCGCTGCACAAGTTCTTCCGTGAGCGCGTCGAGCAGGCGAAGGCGGACGACACGGCGACCAGCTGGGAACAGCAGCTCGCGCAGGTCTTCGACTACACGTCGTGGCACCGGTTCGTGGTCAAGGTGGACCGCGCGAACGGGGCGGGCTGGCAGCTGCTGACCAAGAAGCTGCACGGCGCGCTTTCCGGTGGGGAGAAGGCGATCGCGCTGCACCTGCCGCTGTTCGCCGCCGTCGCCGCGCACTACCAGGCCGCGCCCGAGGCGCCGAGGGTGATCCTGCTCGACGAGGTGTTCGTCGGCGTCGACACCACCAACCGGGGGCAGGTGTTCGGCCTGCTGTCCGCACTCGACCTCGACCTGATGCTGACGTCGGACCACGAATGGTGCACCTACGCCGAACTCGGCGGCGTCGGGATCCACCAGCTCATCACCGGCGGTGACGGCGACGACGCGGTCACCACGGCCCGGTTCACCTGGAACGGCCACGACCTCCAGCCCGCCGGGCATTAGCCTGAGCGGCCCCAAAGCCGGGCGCAGCGGGGCCCTTTCCGTCGTTTTTCCTTGTGCGGCGCGGAAGGGCTCGCTACGTTCCTGCCGGTGGCCGTGCGGATCCAGGTGCTGGGCTCGCTGCGCGTGTGGCTGGCCGGGGCGGAGGTCGACCTGGGCCCACCGGGCCGCCGCGCCGTCTTGGGTCTGCTCGTGCTCGCCGGCGGCGAGGCGATGTCCAAGCAGGAACTGGTGGACGCGCTGTGGGGTGACCGGCCGCCGCGCAGCGCGGTGAACGTCCTCCAGACACACGTCAAACACCTGCGGCGGCTGCTGGAACCCGGCCGCCCGTCGCGATCCGGAAGCGACATCCTGCCCCATGTCGGCGGCGGTTACGCGGTGCGCTGGGACGCCGTCGAAATCGACCTGCCCCACGTCCGCGGGCTCGTCGCCCAAGCGAACGACGCCCAGCGCGACGGCGAGACCGGCCGTGCCGCGTCCCTGTTCGGCGAGGCCGTGCGCCGGTGGCGTGGCAGGCCGCTGGCCGATGTACCTTCGCTCGCAACACATCCCAAGGTCCTGGCCCTGCTCGCGGAACGCCGCGCGCTGCTCGCCCGCTACGGCGACGCGATGCTCGCGATCGGTGCCGTCGACGAAGTGCTGACCGAACTGGTCGAAGCCGCCGCGGATCAGCCGCTGGACGAACCCGCGCAAGCCCGGTTGCTCCGCGCGTACCATCGCGCGGGCCAGCGGGCGACGGCTTTCCGGCTCTACCAGGACATTCGTGAGCGGCTACTCGAGGAACTGGGCGTCGAACCCGGGCCGGAACTCGTCGCGGCGCACACCGCCCTGCTCGAAGACGGCGAACCGCTCCCGAGCCCGCGTCCCGCCACCCGGGTTCCCCGGCAGTTGCCCGCCGAACCACCCGGGTTCACCGGCCGGGCGACTGAACTGTCCATTTTGGACGAGCTGGTGCCGCGTCCCGGCCGCTCCGGTGGCGCGGTGGCGATCGCGGCCGTCACGGGAACGGCGGGCGCCGGGAAGACCGCGCTGGCCGTGCACTGGGCGCATCGGGTGAAGGACCGGTTCCCGGACGGGCAGTTCTACGCGAACCTGCGCGGCCATTCCGGCGGCGCGCCCGCGACGGCACTCGAAGTGCTCACCCGGTTCCTGGCCGCGCTGGAGATCCCCGCCGAACGGCTTCCGGCGGACACGGAGACCGCGTCCGCGCTGTACCGGACGCTGATGACCGACCGGAAGGCGTTGGTGGTGCTGGACAACGCCGTCGACGTCGAGCAGGTCCGGCCGCTGCTGCCCGCCGGCCCCGGCTGTCTGGTGCTGGTCACCGCACGGGACCGGATGGCCGGGCTGGTCGCCTTGCACGGCGCCCGGCGGATCACCTTGGGTGTCCTCGATCCCGGTGAAGCGCTGGAACTGCTCGCGCGGCTGCTCGGCGTCGAGCGGGTCCGGGCCGAGCACGAAGCGGCCGTCGAGGTCGCCGGGCTGTGCGCGTATCTTCCGCTGGCGCTGAGGATCGCGGCGGCCAATCTCGCCGACGATCCAGGGAACGGTATCGAGGACTACGCCATCGAGCTGCGCAAAGGTAATCCGCTCGCCGCGCTCTCCGTGCCGGGCGACGAGCAGATCGCCGTCCGGACCGCGTTCGACCTTTCGTACGCGGCCTTGCCCGCGGAAACACGCCGGCTGTTCCGGCTGCTGAGCCTGGTGCCGGGCAACGACATCGGCGTCGAAGCGGTCGAGATCCTCACCGGTTCGGACGAGGCGGGGCGGATGCTGGACACGCTCGCGGGTGCGCATCTCGTCGAGCAGCACGCGCCGGATCGCTATCACTTCCATGACCTGCTTCGCCGTTATGCCGCCGATCGCCTGCGGGAATCCCCGGCGGAGATCGGATCCGCCCGGCAACGCCTGCACGAGTGGTACCTGCGTGGCGTCGACGCCGCGGCGAAACTGTTGTACCCGCACATGTTCCGGATCCCGCTGGCCGTGCCCGGCGGCCCGGTTCCCGCCTCGGCGGCGGACTGGCTGGAAACCGAGCTGGGAAGTCTTGCCGCCGCCGCCGAAGACGCGGCGCGGACCGGACCGCTTTCGGTCGCCTGGCTGCTGTCCGACGCCCTGCGTGGCTACTTCTGGATGTCGTCGCGCCAGGTGGAATGGCGGGCGACCGCCGAAGCCGCGTTGTCCGCCGCCGAGGAGGACGGCGATCTCCGCGCCCGCGCGTCCGCCCGGTTCAGCCTGGCGGATCTGGGTTTCCGTCAGGGGCGGTATCGAAAGGCCGTCCGGGACTACACCGGCGCGCTCGTGCTCGCCCGGCGGGCGGGCTGGGTGGAGGCGCAGGCCGCGGTGCTGGGCAATCTCGGTTGTGTGTACTGGCAATCCGGACGGCTCCCGGCGGCCGCGGCACGGTTCTCGCGGGGGCTGGAGCTGAGCAGACGCGCCGGAACCCCCGCCGGGGAGGCCGTCGCGCTGGGCAATCTGGGGCTGGTGCAGTGGGAGATGGGCGATCTTTCCGGGGCTGCCGGGCATTACGTCCAGGCACTGCGCCGGTATCGCGGCATCGGCTCGCGTTACGGGGAGGCGATCAACCTGGCCAACCTCGGGCAGACGCAGCACGCCCGCGGCCGGGTCACGGAGGCCGCCGGGCTGCTCGCCAAGGCGCTCGTGCTGCATCGCGAGGTCGGGAATCGCGCCGGAGAAGCGGAAACGCTCGGCAGACTCGCGTCGGTGTACTGCGATCTCGGCCGTCACTCGGACGCGCTCGACCACGCGCGCGAAGGGCTGCGGCTCGCGCGAGAGACCGGCGAACCACGCGGCGAGGGCGAGGCGCTCGTCGCACTCGCGCGCGTGCATCAGCGCGCGGGACACCGGCAGGACGCCGTCCGCCGGTACCGGCAGGCTTTGGTGCTGCTGCGGGAAACCGGCGACCGGTATCCCGAGGCAGACGCGCTCATCGGGCTCGCCACCGTCACCGGCGACCTCGGGCAGGCCCGTCAGGCGCTCTCCCTCGCCGAGCAGGCGGGCTATCACGCGTTGCGAAGACGGGCGTCGGCCGCGGTGGATTCGATCCTCCGGGCCTAGGCCGCGATGTCACCGCTGGCGTCGTACGTGCCCGCCGGATGGAAGGTCACGACGACCCACGGGTTGACGCCGTGTTCCTTGCCCGCGCCGTCCTGGCAGGAGAACTCGCTCATGTCGAACACGCTCCACGTCTTGTCCGGGAGTCGCCTGATCGACTCCTCGACGCGGCCGACCCAGCGACAGGCCGGGCTGTGCACCCGCGCCGTCACCGAGGGGTCCGCCCAAACGATGCTCCCGCCCTCCGCGCACCACGAAAGGTCGAACGTGTAGGTCCACCTCCCCGGATCTTCGAGCACGACCGGCTTGATGACCTTGGCACCGGAAGCGCATTCCCGGACCGCTTCCGCCTCACCGGGCACGGCGAACGTGAGACCGGCACAGAGGATCGCCGAGCAGACAAGGACGTTCATCGCTCCCACTGTTCCGCCGGACCCGCTCGTCCGCAAGCCGCCGGATGCCGGGTCCAACCGACGTCCAATGGCCGTCCAGTGCCGCCGAATAGCTTGTGCTCGCACAGTTTCCGCTGAGGGGAGTACGGATGAGGGCACGACTCACGAAGGTCTTGACCGTGGTGGCGCTCGCGACGACGCTTGTCGTCGGGACCGCGACCTCGGCGCAAGCCGCCGGGCCGCGGGCGTTCGCGATCTCGTCGGACGGCAAGCTGATGGCCACCTTCTACACCGACACACCCCAGGTCCTCGACTGGGTCCGGCTCGTACAGGGCCTCACCTGCGGGGAAACGCGCCTGATCGGGCTCGATTTCCGCGTCCAGAACGGTTTGTTGTACGGCGTGGGCGAGAAAGGCTGTATCTACACGATCAAATTCCCGCCCGCGGCACCCGACGTCATCGTCACGAAGGTCTCGCAACTGAGCGTTCCGTTGTACGGCAAGGACTTCGGCGTCGACTTCAACCCGGCCGCCGACCGGCTCCGGGTGATCAGCGACTACGGGCAGAACCTGCGGCACAATCTCGGCGACCACGTCACGAT
>NZ_JPLW01000002.1:1818210-1867584 GCF_000754115.1 Amycolatopsis sp. MJM2582 | reverse complement strand
CCTGCGGCGGTTCGAGGATACGTTGTCCGGACACCCCACAAGAATACCGCAGATCGAACAAGTGTGCGAATGTGAAAACTTTTATCGAAATCTAATTCAAGAAGTGTTCGTGGGGCAGGTTGCGAAAGCCTCGTCAGACCGTTGACCCCTCAAAGATCAAGGCGCAGAATGGTTTCCTCGATCTCGCCACCCCGAGCGGCCGCGTAGGCGACTTCGGTCCCAACGACAATGAAGCCAGCCTTCTCCAGCACCCGAAGCGACCCGAGATTGTCGCTGGCGGCGCGGGCATACAAAGGCCGGACCTCGATCGTCTCCAGGAACAGAGCGAGGGCTCGGCTCGCGATTCCTTGCCCCCAAACGGCACGGTCGATCCAGTAGGTGATTTCGGCGTCGCCTTCCACGAAGAATCTGCCGATGGTGCCGAGGAAGCGGCCATCACCGGTCACCGCACGCACGATGAGATCCGGAGAAGTCCTCAACTTCGCCATGTGGCGGTCGAACGCTTCGCGATCGTCGGGGTCCCTCGCGACGAACGCGGCCATTCTGACCGATTCGGGGTCACGCATCAGCTCGTACAAGGTGTCCAGGTCGCGGTCCTCGACCGACCGCAGTGCCACCTCGACCATCGATCTCCTCCTCAGCGTATCGGCGACGTCCCAGCCAACCATCAAACCCGAAATCCGCCTAAGGTGGCCGAGACGCCGCAGTCATCCCCGGGAGGCACGCATGTCGTTGTTGGCCCAGCTGAACTCCGCGATCACCACGGGCGCGATCGAGGTCGTCGACCTCACCGCCCCGCTGAGCGCGAGCACCCCGATCCTCCAGTTGCCGGAGCCGTTCGCGAACACGATCCCGTTCGGCCTGGAGGAGATCAGCCGGTACGACGAACGCGGGCCGCGCTGGTACTGGAACAACATCCACACCGGCGAGCACACCGGGACCCACCTCGACGTCCCCGTGCACTGGGTGTCGGGAAAGGACGGCCACGACGTCTCCGAGGTGCCGTTGCGCACGCTGGTCGCCCCGGCCGTGGTGCTCGACGCGTCCGCCCGCGCGGCCGAAGACCCGGACTACCTGCTGTCCATAGAAGACATCCGTGAGTGGGAGCGCGTGAACGGGCCACTGCCCGATGGCGGCTGGCTGCTCTACCGCACGGGCTGGGACGCTCGCTCGCACGATCAGGAAGCCTTCCTCAACAACGACGAGAACGGTCCGCACACCCCGGGTGTTTCGGGGGAGTGCGCTCGCTGGCTCGCGGAGGAGGCGCCGATCACCGGGTTCGGGGTGGAGACAGTCGGCACCGACGCGGGACAGGCTCTCGCGCTCGAACCGGCCTTCCCATGCCATGAACTCCTTCTGGGCGCCGGAAAACACGGCTTGACCCAGTTGCGGAACCTGGCGAGTCTGCCGGCCACCGGCTCGCTGCTGATCGTCAGCCCGCTCCCGATCGTCGGCGGTTCCGGCAGTCCCGCCAGGGTCTACGCGCTGGTCGAGCGGGTATGAACGTCGCCGAGCTGGTCGGCCGCACACTCGCGGAACTCGGTGTGGGTGCCGCGTTCGGGGTGGTGGGCAGCGGCAATTTCGAGGCGACCAACGGATTGCGGGCCGGTGGGGTGCGGTTCGTCGCCGCGCGGCACGAGGGCGGCGCGGCGAGTATGGCCGACGCGTTCGCCCGGATGAGTGGCCAGGTCTCGGTACTGAGTCTCCATCAGGGCTGCGGGCTGACCAACGCGCTCACCGGAATCACCGAGGCTGCCAAGAGCCGGACCCCGATGATCGTCCTGGCTGGGGATACCGCGGCGTCCGCGGTGCTGTCGAACTTCCGGGTCGATCAGGACGCGCTCGCGGCCGCCGTCGGCGCGGTGTCCGAACGTGTACACGGCGCGCGGACCGCGGTCGCCGACACCGTCCGTGCCTATCGGACGGCGGTGCAGCAGCGAAGGACCGTCCTGCTCAACCTTCCGCTCGACGTCCAAGCGCAGGAAGCGCCCGAAGCGGTCACGGTTCCGGAAATCCCCGGCCCGGCGTCGATCCGCCCGAGTGCCGACGCGATCGCCAAACTGGCCGATCTCCTCGTCGAAGCGCGGCGGCCGGTGTTCATCGCCGGCCGCGGCGCACGGGGGAGCGCCACACCTCTGAAAGAGCTCGCAGAGGTCTCCGGCGCGTTGCTGGCGACTTCGGCGGTGGCGCACGGCCTCTTCCGCGACGATCCCTTCTCGATCGGGATCTCGGGCGGCTTTTCGTCGCCGCGCGCGGCGGATCTCATCAGGGACGCCGACCTCGTGATCGGCTGGGGGTGCGCGCTGAACATGTGGACCACCCGGCACGGCACGCTACTCGGTCCGGCCGCCCGGCGGGTCCAGGTCGACGTCGACCAAGCGGCGCTCGGGGCGCACCGGCCGATCGACCTGGGCGTCGTCGGCGACGTCGCCGGCACGGCCGCGGACGTGCACGCCGAACTCGTGAGGCGTGGCCACCACAGGAGCCGCGAAGTTCCCGAAACCACCCGATGGAACGACGTCCCGTATAACGACCTATCCGGCGGCGGGAGGATCGATCCGCGCACGCTCAGCCGCCGTCTCGACGAGATACTGCCCGCCGAACGGGTGGTCTCGATCGACTCCGGCAACTTCATGGGCTACCCGAGCGCGTATCTGTCCGTCCCCGACGAGAACGGCTTCTGCTTCACCCAGGCGTTCCAAAGCATCGGGCTCGGCCTCGGGACGGCGATCGGCGCGGCGCTGGCCAAGCCGGAGCGCCTGCCGGTGCTCGGGGTCGGCGACGGCGGGTTCCACATGGCCCTCTCCGAGCTGGAAACCGCCGTACGACTACGGATCCCGCTCGTCGTCATCGTCTACAACGACGCGGCGTACGGCGCCGAGATCCACCATTTCGGCACCGCGGACATGACGACGGTCCGGTTCCCCGACACCGACATCGCGGCGATCGGACGCGGTTTCGGCTGCACCGGGGTCACCGTGCGGTCGGTCGAGGATCTCGCCGCCGTCGAGGACTGGCTCGACGGCCCACGGGACGCGCCGCTCGTCGTCGACGCCAAGATCTCCGACGACGGCGGCTCGTGGTGGCTCGCCGAAGCCTTCCGGCATTGAGTCCTCTAAACGCCCCAGTCCGGCCGCAGCGGCATGCCCGCGTCGCCGTCCGGGCCGACCTTCACCCCGAGCACTTGGTGCAGTTCGATTTCCCGGCGTTCGAAGGCGAGGCGGCACGCGGCCATGTACAGCGCCCAGACGCGGCTCCGGCCGGCGCCCGCTTCGGCGACGGCCTCGTCCCAGTTCGCGTCGAGGTTGGCGCACCAGGCGCCGAGGGTGGTGGCGTAATGCTCACGGAGATTCTCCGAATGCCGCACCTCCAGCCCGCTGTCGTGCATCGCGGTGGCGATCTCCCCGACGGATTCCAGTTCGCCGTCGGGGAAGACGTACCGGTCGATGAACCCGCGTGACCGGTGCGGGACGGAGGTGTCCGGGTTGGTGATGCAGTGGTTCAGCAGTCGCCCGTGCGGCTTCAGTTTCCCCGCGAGGAAACGGAAGTACGACGGCAGGTTGCGCGCGCCGATGTGTTCGGTGAGCCCGATCGACGACACCGCGTCGAAGCCCGTTTCTGTGACGTCCCGATAGTCGAGATGCCGCACCTCGGCGCGGTCCGCGAGCCCCTTGGTCACGATGTCCTTCTGCGCCCATTGCGCCTGTTCGCGCGAAAGGGTGACGCCCAGCGCCTCGACGCCGTAGTTCGCGACCGCGTGCTCGACCATCCCGCCCCAGCCGCAGCCGACGTCCAGCAGCCGCATGCCGGGCCGGAGCCCGAGTTTCCGGCACACCAGGTCGAATTTGTGCGCCTGCGCCTCTTCCAGCGACGCGCCTTCGGACGGATACGCGGCGCAGGTGTAGGCCATCGACGGGCCGAGTACCAGTTCGTAGAACCGGTTCGAGACGTCGTAGTGGTTCGAGATCGCGTTGCTGTCGCGCGCTTTCGAATGCCGTAGCCCGTCGAAGACGCGCTTGGCGCGGCTCGGCAGTTCTTCGGCGGGCGGGGCGACTCGGCGCAGATGCCTCGGTCCGAGTTCGCGCAGCAGCCACAACCGGTCCGCGGCGCTGAGCTGATCGACCTGGGCCACGAGCGCGCGCAACGCCGAGTAGAGATCGCCGTCCACGTCGAGCGCGCCGGCGACGTAGGCACGGGCGAGCCCGAGATCGCCAGGGGACGACATCAGGTACGTCAGCGCCAACGGCGACCGCACCTGGATCGACACCGGCGCGTCCGCCGGGCCGCTCGTGCTGCCGTCGTAGGCGGTGATGGACACTTCGGCGCTCGGGCCGAGCAACCGCTCGAAGATCTTCCCGACGGTGGTCGTCTCAGCCATGATCGTCTCTCTTCTTCCCTGGCCCGATCACCGCCGCCGCACGCATTTCGCGTACAGGTCGAGCAGGCGGCCGTCGGGGTCGTAGGCCGTCTTCAGTTTCCGGTAGGCGTCGCCGTTGTACAGCCGCCAGAACTCCTCTTCGGCATAGAAACTGTCGGAGTACAGCGATTTCCGCCCGCCGAGCCGGGTCACTTCGGCCTCGATCAGCCGATTGTGCGTATCCGGCGCCTCGCCGGGGTCCAGCGGCACGGCGGACCAGAACCCGAAGTTGACGTACAGCGTCCCGGGGTCCATTTCGTACAGCGGCGAGTTCACGCCGCCCGGCCGCTGCTTCAGCGGGCAGATCCACACCGGGCTGATCGGGATCTCGCGGCGGAAGAAGTCCAGGAACTCCGCGGCCCGCGAGAGCGGTACTTCGATGTCCTGGACGATGGTCTCTTCCGGGGGAAGACGACGGAGCTTGAGCAGTTTCGCGGCGATCCCGAACCGGCGGTCGAGCGCCACGACCTTCCAGTAGACCGACGACCGCAGCAACCGCCTGCCCAGCAACAACCGGGGGAGCCGGTGCTGCACGCCGAACGCCCGCGAGCACCAGAACCAGTCCGTGTCCCAGCGCCACAGGTAGTCCCGGACGCTCAGATGGTCGGTCTCGCGGGAGCGGATCGACTTGTAGTAGATGTCGAGCCAGGTGTAATCGCTGGTCACCGGTGCCGAGGAGGTGAAAGTGCCCAGCGTCAGATACTGCTCGCCCGGCCCGAAGACCGTTCCGTCCACGAAGTCCGCCGACCCGCTCCGGCATGCTTCTCCGAGGGCCGCGAAGTACTCCTCGGTGTCTTCGTACCGCACATGGTCGAGCCGGACGTACGGCTTGACCGGCTCCAGCTCGATCTTCAACCGCAACGCGTAGCCGAGCGTCCCGTACGAGTTCGGGAAGCCGTGGAACAGATCGCTGTGCTCGTTGTCCGGCCTGGCGACGACGATCCTGCCGTCGCCGGTGAGGATCTCCATCTCCAGTATCGACTCGTGCACGAGCCCGTTGCGGAACGAGGACGACTCGATGCCGAGGCCGGTGACCGCGCCACCGAGCGTGATGGTCTTGAGCTGCGGCACGACCAACGGCATCAGCCCGTGCGGCAGGGTCGCGTCCACCAGTTGCTCGTAGGTGACCATGCCTTCGACGTCGGCCGTGCGCGCCAAGGGATCGACGTCGAGCACGTGCGTGAATCCCGAGACGTCCAGCCCCGGTGTGCTGGTCGCCTTCCGTGCCCGGAACAGGTTCGACGTCCGCTTCGCCAGCCGGATGGTCCCGTGGAGATCGGCGAGCCGTGCCCGGAGGATTTCGGCACGTGCCTCGTGTTCGGCGAACCGGACCAGCCGCGCCGTCTCCCGGATCCCGCTGTCGCTGCTCGCCATCAGTTCATCGTGCCCCACCGAACCGCCTGGCGCAGCCCTTGACCGTCAGCGGAGCCCGGGCAGCGGGACCGCATCCGCCATGGCGGTGAAGCCCTTGTCTCCGGGGTGGAGGTGATCACCGGAGTCGTACTCGGGTTTCATCCGCTGCGGGTCGGCGGGATCGCGGATCACCGCGTCGAAGTCGATGTAGCCGTCGAAAAGCCGGCTCGTCCGGATGAACCGGTTCACCGCCTGCCGGGTCTCCTCGAGTTGCGGCGTGTACGAACCCCAGCCCTTCCACGGCGTGATCGTCGCGCCCAGTACGCGCAGACCGCGGTCGTGCGCCCGGCCCGCGATCTGCTTCAACGCCGAGATGATCTTGTTCGGGTCGGCCTGGTGCGGGGTCTGCTGGATGTCGTTGATGCCCTCGAACACGATCGCCGTCCGCACGCCGGACTGGCCGAGCACGTCCCGGTCCAGCCGGGCCAGTGCGTTGACGCCGTAGTTGCCGCCGTCGAGCAGCAGCCGGTTCCCGCTGATCCCGGCGTTGAGCACACCCGTCCGCGCGCTGATCTTGTCGGCGAGCTGATCGGGCCAGCGCAGGTTCGCGCCCCAGGTCGAGTTCGCCCCGTCGGTGATCGAATCGCCGATCGCCACGACACTGCCCCGCAGGCCGCGGCCCCGGACATCCACACCGGACACGTAGTGCCAGACCGCGGTCTTCTCCGGGAACGACGCCGCCGACTCGTCGGCCGCCTTGTCGCCGTTCCGGGTGAAGTACGAGTTCTGCATCGCCAACGGGTGGTAGGTGACCGGACCCGACGGCGTCGGCGTGTACGTGGTGACCAGGAGATCGCCGTCCCTCGGCACCGTCAGCGCCGTACCGTCGCTGAGGACGTCGGCGCCCGGCGGCACGGTGACCTCGCGGTCCCCGCCGAAGGTCAGCGTGCGCATCGTGCCCGGTACGGCCTGCGGGGTGTCCGGGCCGGCGGCGACCGCGACGGTCACCCGGCCGAACAGCACCGGAGTCCGGCCGAAGGCGTTGGACAGCCGCACACGCACCTCGTGCCCGCCGACGCTGGTGTGCACGACGTTGCGGATCGAGAAGTTCGGATAGCCGTTGTCGGTCCCGGCCACCCCGGCCGCGGGAGCCGCCGCCCAGGTGCCCACCCAGCCGCTCGAGGCGGCGCTTTCCACTCCGGACGGCGGGGCCGCCGCTGCGACCCCGGGCACCACACCCAGCACCAGGATTCCCGCTACGGCGAGCTGTTTCACGCGCATGTCGGTTTCGCCTCCACCCAGTCGGCTCCACCCATCGTCAGTGAATCACCGACAGGCGGTCAACGGCCCGGACGGGACAGGTTTCTGTCGGTGGTCGCGATTAGCCTGAACGCCATGAAGTCAGCCGCCCTCCGGAAGATCTGCCTCGGCTTCCCCGGCGCCCGGGAGGAGTTCCCGTTCGGCGAGGACATCAACGTGTTCAAGGTCGTGGGCAAGGTGTTCGCGCTCGGTCCGCTCAAGGCGGAACCGCTGCGGATCAGCCTCAAATGCGAGCCCGACCTCGCCGTCCGGTTGCGTGCCGAGCATCCGGCGATCATCCCCGGCTACCACCTGAACAAACGACACTGGAACACCGTCGAACTGGACGGTTCGCTGACCGACGACTTCGTCCGGGAGCTGATCGAGGACTCGTACGACCTCGTCGTCGCGGGCCTGCCGAAACGAGAACAGGAGAAACTGAACTGGGTCGCGCTCAGCCGGGAATGAGCATCGGAGGTTTCATCGGGATTTCATCGGTCTCTGCCTCCTACCGTGGGCGGAGATGGGTGCCGACCGCCGCACGATGACTCGCCCACCGGGACTTCCTAGGCTGATGTCCGTGCTGGAGATCTTGCGGGACCGGTTGCGGGCACGGGTGCAGGTCAGCCTCGCCCGGGCCGGGCTGACCCTGCCGTGGTGGGTGCCGGTGAGTTCCACCCTGGTGAGCGCGGTGTTCGCGGTGGTCGCCCTGGTTCAGCGAGACGCCCTGCTGCCGCCGGGCCCGGTGGCGCTGGCAGGGCTGGTCGTGATCGTCAGACCGCTGATCTGGGCCACCACCGATTGGGTCGTGCCGTGGGTGCGGATGGCCGCGCTGATCGTCGCGGCCGCGATCCTGCTCATCGAGCCGGTGCTTCCGGATTTCGCGCCGTTGCTGCTTCTGATGGCGGCCACCGAGGCGGGCAGTATCCTGCGGACGCCGCTGGGGATCGCCCTCGTGACCGCCGCGGGTGAACTGGTCCTGGTCGTGGCGGGGATCTGGGGCGGCCTGATCGGCGGGCCCGTGTACATGGTCGCGGTCCTGCTCGGCCTCTGTGGTGGGCTCGTGGTCCGCTGGTACACCCGGGCACTCGACGCCGAACGCGGCGCACGCGACGTCTCCCGCGACAAGGCGCTGCTCGCCGAACGCCAGCGGATCGCGCGTGAGGTGCACGACGTCGTCGGTCATTCGCTCAGCATCACCCTGCTGCACCTGACCGGTGCCCGGCACGCGCTCCAACAGGACCGCGACGTCGACGAGGCGATCGAAGCGCTGACCGAAGCCGAGCAGGTGGGACGGGCGGCGATGGCCGACATCCGCCGTACGGTCGGCCTGCTGGCCGACTCCCCGTCGGGCAGCGCCCCGCTACCGGGCGTGGAAGACATCGCGACGCTGGTGGAACGCACCCGCAGCGCCGGACTGGCGGTGCGCTATACACAGGAAGGCGACCTCGGCCGGGTAGGCGCCTCGGAAGGATTGGGCCTCTACCGGATCGTGCAGGAATCACTTGTCAACGTCGTCAAGCACGCCCCCGGCGCGACCGCGGAGGTCCGGCTGGACGCCGGCCGTTCCGGGCTGAACCTCGTCGTCAGCAACACCCTCCCCGCGACCGTCCGCCGCGCGGCCGAGGACGGTTCGGGGCTGGCCGGGATGGCCGTCCGGGCGGCGCAGCTCGGTGCAGATCTCAGCGCCGGGCCCAGCGGCAGGCAGTGGATCGTGCGCGTCACCGTGCCGGGGGTCAAGCCGTGAGCGCCGCCGAGATCCAGGTGCTGCTGGTCGACGACCAGGAGCTGGTCCGGTCCGGGCTGCGGCGCATCCTGCGCCGGCGCGACGGGTTCGTCATCGCGGGGGAATGCGGTGACGGCGCGGAGGTGCCCGCGGCGCTGGCCGCGCACGAGGTCGACGTCATCGTGATGGACCTGCGGATGAAGAACGTCGGCGGCGTCGAGGCCACGAGGCGGCTGCGGCGGACCGGCGGGCATCCGCCGGTGCTGGCGCTGACCACCTTCGACGACGACAACCTGTTGGCCGACGCGCTGAGGGCGGGCGCGGCGGGTTATGTGCTCAAGGATTCCCCCGCCGAAGACCTGATCCGGGCCGTGCGGGCGGTCGCCGCGGGCGACGCCTGGCTGGACCCCGGCGTCACCGGGCGGGTGCTCGCCGCCTATCGGCAGGCCGCCGGGAACGGCAGCGGCGGGCGTTCGCCGGAACTGCTGACACCGAGGGAACAGGACGTGCTCAGGGCGATCGGCCGGGGGCTGACCAACGCGGAGATCGCCGCGGCTCTCGTGATTTCGGAGGTGACCGTGAAAAGCCATATCGGCCGGATCTTCACCAAACTCGAGTTGCGGGACCGGGCGGCGGCGATCGTGTACGCGTTCGATCACGGGATCGTGGTGCCGGGCTAGTGCGGGACGAAGGGGGGATCATGTCGGAATCGAAACTGCGGTTCGAAGTGCTCGGCCCGTTGCGGGCCTGGCACGGCGAGACCCGGCTGGACCTCGGGCCGGTCCGCCAGCAGGCCGTCCTCGCCGCGCTGCTGCTGCGCCCGGACGTGACCGTCAGCCATTACGAACTCACCGACGGGCTCTGGGAGAAACCGCCGGAGTCGAACGTGCTGCCGGTGTACGTCCGGCGGCTGCGGCAATGCCTGGACACCTCGGGGACGAAGCCGCGGGACTCGGTGATCGTGTCCGACCGCGGTGGCTACCGGTTCGCCGGCAATGGGGTGCGCCTCGACGTGATCCGGCTGGAAGAGGTCGCCGCCGTCGCGGCCGCCGCCGAGGAAGCGGGCGACCTCGTCGCCGCGGTGGACACCTTCGCCGACGCGCTCCGGCTGTTCCACGGCGAGCCGCTGACGGGACTGCCCGGTGCGTTCGTCCAGGGTGAGCGGCGACGGCTGGAGGAACGCAAACTGCTGTTGCTGCGCCGGAAACTGAAGGCCCAGCTGAAACTCGGACGGTTCGACGAGGTGATCGGCGAGCTTTCGGCGCTGGTGTCCGCCGATCCGCCGAGCGAGCCGCTGGCCGCGTTGCTGATGCGGGCGCTCTACGGCGGCGGGCGGCAGGCGGAGGCGCTGGAGGTGTTCACCGACGTCCGCGAGCGGCTGGTGGAGCAGCTCGGTGTCGAGCCGGGTGAGGAGCTGCGGCAGGTACAGGAGGCGGTGCTGCGCGGGGACGAAGCGCTGCTCGGTGTCGCCCCGCGCCGGGAGCCTACTCGCCGGATCCGCAACGAACTGCCCGCCACCAACGGCGAACTCGTAGGCAGGGACCGGGAACTCGCGCTGCTCGTGGCGGACGGCGATCCGGAGTCGGTTTCGGTCGACACCGTCGACGGCGTCCCGGGCGCGGGGAAGACCACGCTCGCGGTGCGCGCGGCCCACGGGCTCCGCGAGTCCTATCCGGACGGTGCGTTGTTCGTGGATCTCCACGGCTACACCGAAGGTCGTGAGCCGGTGACGCCGGAGCGCGCGCTGCGTCGGCTGCTGCGCGCGGTCGGGGTAGACGACGGGCTCATGCCCGACGATCTCGACGAACTCTCCGCGTCGTGGCGGGCGGCGACCGCGCAACTGCGGTTGTTGCTGGTGCTCGACAACGCCGAGTCCGCCGGGCAGGTGCGGCCCTTGCTGCCGTCCGGGCCGGGCAGCCGGGTGCTGGTGACCAGCCGTCGCCGTCTGTCCGGTTTGGACGCCGATCGCCGCGTTTCCCTCGGCGCGCTGGGTATCGAAGCGGCGGAACGGCTGCTCGGCCGGATCGTCGGGGCACCGAGGGCAGAGGGTGAGCGGTTCGCCGTGCGTGCGCTCGCCGGGCTGTGCGGTCGTTTGCCGCTCGCGCTGCGGATCGCGGGCGCCCGCCTGCAGAACCGTCCGATGTGGACGTTCAAGGATCTGGTGGACCGGATGTCGGACGACGAGCGCAGGCTCGGCGAACTGACCGCCGAGGACCGCAGTGTCGAGGTGGCGCTGCGGCTGTCGTACGAACAGCTGCGCCCCGCCGAGCAGGACGCGTTCAGCGTGCTCGGCCTGTCGCCGACCGCCGAGTTCGACCGGCTCTCGGTCTCCGCGCTGCTGGACTGCTCGCCCGCCGAAGCCGAGCGGCGGCTGGAAAGCCTGGTCGACGCGAGCCTCGTGCAGGAGCCGGCGAGCGGCCGTTACCGGCTGCACGATCTGGTGGCGGTCTACGCCCGGCGGCTAGCGGGCGAGATGCCCGAAGAGGCCGCCGAAGCGGCACGAAAACGCGTGTACGGCTTGTATCTCGGCGCCGCTCGACGGGCGAGCGAATGGGGTGTCGCGCGGTTCCCGCTGGAGACGGGTGGTCCTTTCACCGGCCAGCGTGACGCTTCCGCCTGGCTCGACGCCGTCGGCGAACTGCCGGAGGTGGTGTCGCAAGCGGCCGAAGCCGGGCTGGACGACCTCGCGTGCGCGGTCGCCGAGGGACTGGTCGACTATCTCGCGCGCCAGCAGCGGTACCACGAATGCCGGACGGCGTTGCAGATCGCACTCCCGCTGGCGGAACGGGCCGAAGACGAACGCCTCGTCTCGTCGCTGCGGTTCTGCCTCGGCTACGCCTACGCCATGCAAGGGCAGCTGGACCGGGCGCGCGGCTGGTTCGACGACGCACTGCGGGCGGGCCAGGCCTCCGGGGACCGCGGTGTGGAGGCGCGGGCACTGGGCGGGCTGACCATGGTGGATCTGATCGCCGGACGGCACGATCTGGCGATCCCCGGCATGCGGCGGGTGATGGTCCTCGCCGACGAGGTGGGGGACAGGTGGCTCGCCGAGAGATCGCTGTCCGCGCTCGGTTATCTCGCGTACATGCGAGGGGAGCACGAAGAGGCGCTCGGCCACCTCGGCCGCGCCCAGGCGCTGGGGGAGGAGATCGGCAGTCCCGGGATGGTGGCCAGGGTGCTGTGCCACAGCGGCACCGTCCGCCTCGAAATCGGCCGGTTCGCCGAAGCGGCGCTGGACCTCCGACGCTCCGTCGAACTCGCCGAAGAGACCACGGACGGCCTACTGATCGCGTCCAGCCTGGCTCGGCTGGGCGCCGCGGAACTGGAACTGGGGAACCTCGACGCGGCCTTCGAACTCCAGCGGCGCGCGCTGACCGCGGTCACCGAAGAGACCATCGTCGGGATGGAGTCCGAGATCCGTAACCGGCTCGGCCGTACCCACCTCGCGGCGGGTGACCCGGTGGCGGCGAGGGAGCATTTCGAGTGGGTGCTCACCACCATCGGACCCGACGGCGATCCCGCTCAGCGCACTCTCGCGCTGGAGGGGCTGGAGCTCACCAAACAGTCGGTACTCCGGCGTTGACGATCGTGAACCGGTGCCCCGTCATGCTCGTCCGCCAGCGCGCGAAGTAGGTGTCGGCGGCGTCGGCCAGGTGCACGCCGGCGCGGACCTCGTGGACGGCGTAAGCCCACTCCGCGGCGTCGCACAGCACCAATTCCCTTGGTGCGCCGCGTTTGCGGAGCACGGAGGAGCAGAGGGCGCCGCGCCGGCCGACGGCGCCGTCGTCGAGACAACGACGGAGGTCTTCGACGGCGTCGGCGGCGGTGTCGAACAGTGTCCACCGGTATCTCGGCGACGGGCGGCCGTCGGCCCACGGGGTGAAGAACGCCGCCCAGCTCCAGCCCGGTCCGGCGACCCCGTCCCGTTGCCCGGGGCTCGGCGCGTCGTCCCGGGGCGTCACCATGTTGTACGGGGTCCGGCTCGCCGGGCTCATGCACGTCTCCTCGTGGACCACCGGTCCGCGGTCGCGGATCCGTGCCCGGAACCGTAGGGCGGAGCCATGAAATCCCGATGAAACGCCGGTGGCACTAGAACTGCGGCACCACGGTCAGCCGCCGTCCGTTGAGCGGCTGCGGCGCGCGGGCGTTGCCCGCACCGAACAGGCCCTGGAACCGCGCGATCGTCGACGGCGAAACGGTCTGCTCGGACATCAGGAACCACTGCACCCCTTCGGTGAACGGGGCCGTCGTGAGCGAGCCGTCGTACCGCAGCGTGCTCCGGTCGCGGGGCAGGAGCGTGGCGAGGTCGAAGTCCTCCAATGCCACCGTTTCGCCGCATTCCGGGGCGAGCTTCGCCAGGACGCGATCCACCGGCGAGGCGGCGCCCGAGCGCAGCGGCACGCCGATCACCAGCAGTTTCCCGGCGGCACTACGGTGCACGAAATGCATTTCCAGCGGATCGGTGCGGCCGAGGAAACGGTGTTCGGACGGGGTGTGGAAATGGAACTGTTCGAGTTCGTAGCGGACCCCGGCGAGTGTGACGTGCCCGGTGCCCGGCCTGACGATGGCCTCTTCGGTTTCTTCGTGATTCCTCGTACCGCATCCGTTGGCGTCCGACGCGTCCTTTCGGATGTATTCGAGGTCCAGGTGCGAGTGGCCGTAGGAGATGTCCGGTTTCGGCAGGGCCGGGTCGAACCTGATCGCGCCGGGGGAAATGTCGACCGGGCTCTGTGACGGCTGCCGTGAGTGGGCGGTGCCGCCCGCGGTGAGCAGGAATCCGGTGAGGGCGAGGGGAACGACGAATGCGACAAGGCGCCTGCGCGTCACGCTCTGAACCTTTCGAAGAGCCGCACCCGATGGAGTGGTGCGCGCGAGAAGAACACATCTTTTTCCTGTGCCGAAGAATGTGCAAGCGTGGCTCGCGTCTATATCTCGTAAAGATTCACTGTGCGCATCCGGGTGGACACCCTTAGTATTCGAAGATGTCGATCTTGACCGCGCTCCTCAGCTTGGTGGCCCTCTTTCCCGTCGTGGACCCCGTCGCGCGAACGGGTGCCTGCGAGGGAACGGACGGGGTGACCGTCGCGGTCGGCGTGCTCGTGCGGTGCGTGCCCGGCTCGCCCGGTGACGCGCGGACCGCGCTCGAACGCTCCGGGCTCGCGATTCGGCTGGGTGACGGATCGGGGCCATACGGCGATTCCCGCTACGTCTGCCGCGTCGAAGGCCTGCCGGATGGCGATCCGTGCACCGGTCATCGGGACGGAACGTCGTTCTGGAAGGTGTGGCGGGTCGGGCTGGATCCGGTGGCCTGGCGCGAATCCGGGACCCAGGACGGGCCCGGCGCGGTGCGTGTCTGTCCCGGCGGGCTCGTCGGCTTCGTCTTCGGGCCGAAGACCGCGCAGATGCCCGTGGCTCCCGAGCGCGTCGTGACCACGCCCGGATGGCTTCCGCCCCGGTGCTGACGGGTCAGTGCGCCGGGACGATGAGCGACGCCATCACCTTCGGGATCAGTTCGCTGACGAACCGGCCGTCGGCGGGGAGTTCGCCGCCTGCCAGCAGATAGTTCTGCAGTCCTTGTTCGTACAGGGCGACGAGGACGAGCACCGCGTCGTCCGCCGAGATCGTCAGCTTCCGGCCGATCCGGTCCAGGGTGCCGACCAGGATCGCGCCCAGTTCGGTGTGGAAATGCCGGAACGCGGCGCCGATCCGGTCGCGGAGCTCCGGCTGCCGCAGGCCCTGCGTGCGGAATTCCGCGCACAGCAGGTACCAGTCCTTGTCCGCGTTGAGCGCGACCATGAACAGTTCGGCGATCCGCCCGAGCGTGGGGGAGAGGTCTTCGTGCGCGCCGACGACGGTGTCGCCGAGCACGCTCTCGGTGGCCTCGCGGAACCGCTCGAGCCGGATCGCGTTCTCCTCCTGGAACAGGGCGAGGAAGAGGTCTTCCTTCGAGCTGAAGTTCGAGTAGAAGGCGCCGCGGGTGAAGCCGGCGCGTTCGCAGATCAGCTCGACCGGGGTGTCCCGGATGCCGCGTTCGGAGAAGGCCTCGTACGCCGCGTCGATCAGCCGTCGGCGGGTGTCCGCCCGGCGCCTGGTCATGGTGGCGCCCCGCTCCTCGGTCATCTCGCCATTCTTTCGCATCGGCCCGGTTCACCCGGCTGTGGGACAGGATACATCGTGAATCGGATACAGCGTGTATTACGATACGCCATGTATCCAACGAGCGCCGGGAGCCGATCGTGTCGTCATTCCTCTACCGCCTCGGCAGGCTGGCCGCCCGCGGACGCGTACTGGTCACCGCGTTGTGGCTGGTCGTGCTGTGCGTCTCCGGCGGCGCGGCGCTGCTGTTCGGCCAGGGCACCGACGACACGTTCGCGATCCCCGGCTCGGAGTCCCAGGAGGCGCTCGATCACCTCGGGCGCGTCTTCCCGCAAGTGAGCGGGACGTCGGCGCAGCTGGTGGTGCTCGTCCCCGAAGGGCAGAGGGCCGATTCCGCCGCTGTACGCGACTCCGTCTCCGCCGTGGTCCCGGAGCTGACCGGTGCCCCGCAGGTCTCGACGGTGGTCAATCCCTTCGATCCGGCCGTGCACGACGCGGTGTCCAAGGACGGTCGCGCGGCGCTGGTCACCGTCCAGCTCGACGTCGGACTGGCCGACATCCAGCCGTCGACCCGGACCGCGCTCGCCGGGATCGCGCAGGACCTGGAGAACCGGATCGGCCACGGCACCGAGGTGCTCACCGGCGGCGACGCGTTCTCGGACAAGGTGCCGAAGCTCAGCCCCACCGAGGGGATCGGCCTCGTCATCGCGCTCGTCGTGCTGCTGATGGTGTTCGGTTCGTTCATCGCGGCCGGAATGCCTTTGCTGACGGCGATCCTCGGGGTCGGCGTCTCGGTGGCGCTGGTCTACGCGGCGACGTCGGTGGCGACGGTGTCCTCCACGGCGCCGATGCTCGCGGTCATGCTCGGGCTGGCCGTCGGCATCGACTACGCGCTCTTCCTCCTTTCCCGCCACCGGGATCAGCTCGCCGAAGGACTCGAGGTCGAGGAGTCCATCGCCAGGGCGACCGCCACCGCCGGATCCGCGGTCATCTTCGCCGGGCTCACCGTGGTGATCGCGCTGCTGGGCCTGTTCGTCGCCGGGATCCCGTTCCTGACGACGATGGGTATCGCGGCGGCGGGCGGCGTCGCGGTCGCGGTGATCGTGGCCATCACCCTCATCCCCGCACTGCTGGCGTTCGCCGGCGAACGGCTGCGGCCCAAGAAGCCGCGAAAGGCACGGAAGACCAAGAAGAAGACGCGGTTCAGCCTTCGCTGGGTCCGGCTCGCCACGAAGTCCCCGTGGGTCACGATCGCGCTGATCGTCGGGGTGCTCGCGATCGCGTCGGTGCCCGCGCTGGATCTCCGGCTCGCCTTGCCGGACAACGGAACCGACGAGGACGGCACTCCGGCCAGGGTCGCTTACGACGCCGTCGCCGAGCATTTCGGGCCAGGCTTCAACGGCCCGCTCGTCGTCACCGCGGACATCCTGTCGACCACCGACCCGGTCGGGATCACCAACGGCATCGCCGACGACATCCGTAAGGTGCCCGGCGTCGCCGTCGTCCCACTCGCGACGCCGAACCCCAAGGGCGACACCGCGATCATCCAGGTCGTGCCGACGACCGGCGCCTTCGACGAAGCGACCGACGACCTCGTCGAACGGCTGCGGGCCATGGAAGGACAGTTCAAGGACCGGTACGGCGTGCAGACCGCGGTCACCGGGTTCACCGCCGTCGGCATCGACGTGTCCACGCAACTCGGCGACGCGCTGCTGCCGTTCGGCATCCTGGTCGTCGGGCTCTCGCTGGTGCTGCTGGCGATGGTGTTCCGCTCGATCCTCGTGCCGCTCAAAGCCACCTTCGGCTACCTGCTTTCGATCGGTGCGGCGTTCGGCGCGACGTCGTTCGTGTTCGGGCAGGGACATCTGGCGGACGCGCTGGGCGTCACCCGCACCGGCAGCGTGATCAGCTTCCTGCCGATCATCCTGATGGGTGTCCTTTTCGGACTGGCCATGGATTACGAGGTGTTCCTCGTGTCCCGGATCAGGGAGGACTACGTCCATCACGGCGACGCGCACAAGGCGATCGAGACGGGCTTCGTGTCCGCGTCGAGGGTCGTGACTGCGGCGGCGGTGATCATGCTGGGCGTGTTCGCCGCCTTCGTGCCCGACGGCAGCGCCACGATCAAACCGATCGCGTTCAGTCTCGCGGTCGGGGTGTTCGTGGACGCCTTCCTGGTGCGGATGACGCTCGTCCCGGCGATCCTCGCGCTGCTGGGCCCGCGCGCCTGGGGCCTGCCGCCGTGGCTGGACCGCAAACTCCCGGTGTTCGACGCCGAGGGCGACGGCCTCGTCCACGAACTCCGGCTCGCCGACTGGCCCGCGCCGGGTTCGCCCGAGGTGATCAGTGCCGCCGGTCTCCGGGTCGACGACGACCGGGGCCGCACCATCTTCCGCGACGTCGAACTGCATCTCGGCCCGGGGGAGATCCTCGCCGTGCACGGTTCCGGCCCGGCGGGCAAGAGCGCGCTGCTCTACGCGCTCGCCGGCCGGGTGCCGAACGTCCGCGGTGATCTGAAGGTCCTCGGCCGGGTGCTGCCGCAGCATGCGCACGCCGTCCGGCGGAACGTGGCCTTCGTCGCCTGCAAGGAGACCGACGACCCGGCCGGCGAGGTCCGCCGCGCGCTCGACGACGGTGTCGCGCTCGTCTTCCTCGACGACCTGGACACCGTCGTCAACACCGCCCAGCGCGCGGGGTTGCGAGCCTCGTTCGCGAGCAGGGAAGCGACCTTCGCCGTGTCCTGCCAGAGCCTCGCCATCGTGCGGGATCTGCTGCCCACCACCGCCGTCGCGGGTCTCGCCATGACACCCGCCCCCGTCCCCGCCGAGGTCCGCTGATGTCCCGCTTCTTCACCGGTTCCGCCCGCGCGACCGCCATCGGACCGCTGACCTGGAAGACCTGGCTCGGGATCGTGCTCGTGCCGGTGATCGTCGCGCTCGGGCTGGCGTGGGCGTTCTGGTCGCCCGAGGCCAACCACGGCGCGGCCAAGGCCGCCGTGGTCAACGACGACGAGCCGGTGACGGTGAACGGGCAGCTGATCCCGCTCGGCCGGGAACTGGCCGGAAACCTCGTGCACGGCGAGGATTCCGCGTACACGTGGGTGCTCACCGACGCCGAGGACGCGAAGGAGGGCATCTCCGACGGCACGTATTCGGCCGTCGTGACGATTCCGCGGGATTTCTCCGCGCAGGCCACGTCGACGTCGGGTAAGCCGCTCGACGCGAAGCAGGCGATCATGCGCGTCGAGACGTCACAGCGCACCGGTCTGGTCGATCCGGTGGCGAGCCGCGAGGTCGCGAACGCGACGCTCACCGCGCTGAACCGGCAGATCGTCGAGACCTATGTGGACAATCTGTACGTCGGGTTCTCCTCGATCCACCAGCAGCTGGTGCAGGCGGCCGACGGCAGCGACCAGCTCGTGGTCGGACTGCGGCAGTTGTCCGACGGGACCGGGAAACTGGCCGCGGGCGCGGGAGAACTCGCCGGTGGGGCGGGAAAACTCAGCGGCGCCGCCGGGCAGCTGGCGGACGGCGCGCGCAAACTCGCGAACGGCACCGGGCAGCTCGCCACCGGTTCCGGTCAGTTGTCGTCGGGGCTGACGCAGGCGGAGAAGGACACCGCGCAGCTGCCCCGGCTGACCAGGGAACTGGCCGACGGGGCACAGCAGGTCGCGAACGGCAACAAGCAGCTGTCCGACAAGATCTCGCCGCTGGCGGACAAGGTCGTGCGGATCATCGACGCCCTGCCGTCGGCTGGCGACTCGGCGCGCAAATTCGCGGAACTGGCCCGGAAATGCGATCAGGACACGAAATTCTGCGCCGATCTCAAGGCCGCTTCGGAGAAGCTCACGGCCGACGCCGCGATCCTCGACGGCAAACGCGCCGAAATCCGCGACGCCGTCGTCCAGACGAAGAAGGCGGTGCAAGACCTTTCGGCGGGCTCGCAGAAGGTCGCCGACGGGAACAAGCAGCTCGCGGACAAGTCGAAGGAACTCGCGGGCGGCATCGGCACGGCGGCCGACGGCGCGCGGAAACTCGACGCCGGGGTCAAGGCCGCCGACTCGGGGGCACGGCAGCTCGCCGACGGCTCCGGGCAACTCGCCGGCGGCGCGACGACGCTGTCCACCGGTGCGGGTGAACTCGCCACCGGCGCCCGTTCCGCCGCCGATGGCGCCGAGCGCGCCGAATCCGGGGCCTCGGAACTGGCCAAGGGCCTCAACGAGGGCCGGGGCAAGGTGCCCGACTACACCCAGGCCGAACGCGACCACCTCAAACAGGTCGCCGCCACCCCCGCGATCGCCGACACGGCGGGCTCGGGATCGTTCGGCGAAGGCGCGGTGGCGCTGATCCTGGTGCTGGCGCTGTGGGGCTGCGCGCTGGCGACGTACCAGGTGATCCGGGCGGTGCCGCCGAGCGTGCTCACCACCCGCGAACCGAGCTGGCGGATCATCCTCGCCGCGGCCGTCCCCGGCGCGACGCTGGCGGTGCTGACCGCCCTGATCCTGACCGGCGTGTTCTGGGCGTTCCTCGGCCTGAGCTTCGGCAAGGCGGTGACGCTGCTGGTGGTGCTCGTGCTCGCGGCGGGGACGTTCACCGTCGTCAACCAGGCGCTGGTGGCGATCTTCAAACGTCCCGGCCGCTTCGCCGCCCTGGCGATCCTCGTGCTCACAGTCGGCGCTTCGCTGGTCTCGACCGTGCCTGGCTTTTTCGGGACCGTGCTGGGGATCCTGCCTACCAACGGCGCCTTGGTGGCGCTGCGGTCGCTCCTGACCGGGACAGACGGACTGACGTCGGGGATCGTGCAGCTCGTGGTGTGGCTGGGAATCGGGACCCTGGCGATGATCCTGGTGACGGACCGGCGGCGGTCCTTGCCCGGACGAGAATTGCGCCTACCCCTCAGGGGTATGTGACGAGCATCGCTGCCTAGTACCCCTAGGGGGTATGTATGGTGAGCTCATGAACATGACGATGCACCACGGAACGCATGGCCACGAACCCGCCGGTCTCGCGTCGACCCAAGGTGGCTACACCCCGGCGCCCACCACCACAAAGCTCATCCCTGGAACGACGGCGCCCTTCACCTTCCGAATCCTTGGCGCCGACGGCAAGCCGGTTACCGCCTACGACGTCGAGCACGAAAAGCGGCTGCACCTCATCGTCGTCCGCCGTGACACCGCGGGCTTCCAGCACATCCATCCCGAACTCGGCGACGACGGCACTTGGTCGGTTCCGCTGACCATCGCCGACGCCGGGGTCTACCGCGTGTTCGCCGACTTCAAGCCTAGCGGCGGCGAGGGGATCACCTTGGGGGTCGATCTCTTTGCCGGCGGGGACTTCCGCCCTGTCGAATACCGGACTTCGCGCGTCGCGGAGGTCGATGGCTACCGGGTCCACCTCGACGGCGAACTCACGCCGGGAATGCCGTCGAAGGTGACCCTCACCGTCACCAAGGACGGCCGTGCGGTCACCGATCTCCAGCCGTACCTGGGTGCGTATGGGCACTTGGTCGCGCTGCGCGGTGGCGACCTCGCGTACCTGCACGTCCACCCCGACGGCGAATCCGGCGACGGCCGGACCGCGGCGGGTCCCGAGGTGACGTTCTTCGCCGGGTTCCCGACGGCGGGGACTTACCGGCTGTTCCTCGACTTCCAGCACGAGGGCAAGGTCCGCACCGCCGAGTTCACCGTCACCGCTTGACGGCGAGACCGGGCCTCGATCAATATGAACACGTGTTCATGAACGTGTGTTCATGACGGAGGAGGTTCTGCGATGTCCGGCATCGTCAACACCGCGCAGTCCAAGGCGTGGAACGGCTACGAGGGACGGCACTGGGCCGAGCACGACGGGCGCTACGACGCGGTGAACAGCGGGTTCAACGACTTCCTGTTCGACGCCGCCGGAATCGGCGAACGGGACCGGGTGCTCGACATCGGCTGTGGAAACGGGCAGGTCACCCGGCTCGCCGCCGTTCGGGCTCCGCTCGGGGAGGCGACCGGGATCGACCTGTCCGCGCCGATGCTCGCCACGGCGCGGGCCCGCGCGGAGGCCGAGGGTGTGGCGAACGTGCGGTTCGAGCAGGGCGACGTTCAGGTCTTTCCGCTGGGGGAAGGGGTTTTCGACGTCGCGCTCAGCCGGTTCGCGGTGACGTTCTTCGCGGATCCGGTCGCCGCCTTCGCGCATGTGCGCAGGGCGCTGAAGCCGGGCGGCAGGCTCGCGTTCCTGTGCATGACCGCACTCGCCGGAACCGATCTCGGCACCGTTTTCGGCGCGCTGTCACCGTTCCTGCCGACCCCGACCGGCGAGGACGGTACCGGCCCGACGGCGTTCGCCGACCCCGAACGGGCTCGCTCGGTGCTGACGGACGCCGGATTCCGCGAGGTCACGGCCACTCGCGTCGAGGCCGATCAGGTCTGGGGGAGCGACGTGGCCGACGCCGCCGGGTTCATCGCGGACTGGGGTCCGGTCAGGTACCACCTCGGTCTGGCCGGCGAAGAAGCGGCGAACGGCGCGCGAGAAGCGCTTTCGGCCGCGCTGCGGCCCTTCGCCGGGCCGGGCGGTGTGCGGCTGCGCGGTGCCGCGTGGCTGGTCAAGGCGAAATCCTGATGGCACCGAGGAAAGCGGCGGCACTGCGCGACACCGAAGACGGCCGGAGCCTGCGCGAGCATCTGATCGGCACGGCCGCGGACCTGATCTCCGCCAACGGCACCGCGGAACTCACGGTCCGGGCCATCGCGCGGGCGGCTGGGGTCGCCGACGGCGTGCTGTACAACCACTTCACCGACAAGGAGGAGTTGCTGGCCGACGCGCTGGCGGAACACGTGCGGCGGGTCGAAGCGGGGCTCGGCGAGCTGCTGGCGCCCGGTTCGGCCACGGTCGAAGCCAATCTCCGCGCCCAGTTGGCGTACGGGTTGGCTCTGCACAAGGAGATCCTGCCAGCGTTCGCCGGACTGCTCGCCCGCCCCGCCGTGCTCGCGCGGTTCGGCGAACTGGCCGGAGACGGGGAGACCTGGCGCGATCGCCTCGCCGGATATCTGCGCGCGGAGAAGGAACTCGGCAGGCTGGACGGCGATGTCGACGCGGCTGCGTCGATGCTGGTCGGCGTCTGTCACGAATCGGTGCTCACCGCGCTGCTCCCGCACGGCCCGCGGGTGGCCACGTCGCCCGCGGTGAAAGCAGTGGTCAAGACGGTGCTGGAGGGTATCGCGGTGCGCTGACGCCCGTGTCGCGTTCGACACGGGTTGATCAGTGGGTGTTCTGGGTAACCCGGTTGTGCGACTTCAGCAAGGAGGTCGCGCGCGAGGGGAAGGGTGGCTCCATGATCAACATCGCGGAGCATCCGGTGCCGGGAACCTGGGTGCTCGACCTGCGGGCCACGACGCCACGGGCGTTGCCGGACATGCGCGCTTGGGTGGTCAGATGCCTTCCCGATCTCGGCGAGGGACATCGCGACGACGTCCTGCTGGCGGCGACGGAGCTCGTCGCCAACGCTTATGTGCACGGGGGTGGCGCGCGCCACATCCAGTTGTGGCGTGGCGTGTCGCCTTGTGCTGTCCGCATCGAGGTCGCGGATGTCAGCGTCGAACAGCCGCGGGCGCGGTGCTCGCAGTTCGAGGATCCCCGCGGGCGCGGCCTTCTCGTCGTCGACGGGGTGGCCGTGCAATGGGGTGTCCGGCGCGAGCCGGTGCGCGGCGGGAAGATCGTCTGGGCGCACATCCGGTGCGACGGCGGTTGTCCGGAAGCACTCCCGCGCGTGCGCGTGAAGCGCTCCCGGAACTGATCACCGCGGTTCACCTCATCTTTTCGTGCGGCCTTCGATCGCGGCGCGGGCGGCCTCGACCGATTTGCGGACGACGACTTCCGTGGAGTAGCCCTGTTTCGTGAACACTCCGTCGAGGTAGAACGTGCCGTAGCCGTGCGCCTGGGTGAACAGCTGCTCCATCAGTTCGAGCCCGTCCTCCGGCCGGTCGGCGACGGTGAGGCAGAGCATGACGAACTGGTCGGTCAGGCGCCGGGTCTGCTCGTGCAGCGCGGCGTGCTCGGGGCCCTGCAGGCCGTCGGAGTAGATGATGTTCATCCCGGCCCGGCGTTCGATCAGGTACTCCGTGTACGCGCCGGCGGCCGCGGCGAGCGCGGCGACCGGTTCGGTCTCGGCCTCGATGGCGTCGTGCACCCTGTCCGCCAGCTGACAGGCGACCTTGGCGGCGATCGCGGCCAGCAGGCTTTCCTTGTCCGGGAAGTGCCGATAGGGCGCGCCGGGACTGACCTTCGCGCGCCTGGCGACCTCGGCGACGGAGAACGCGCCGAGCCCTTGTTCGGCGATCAGGTCGAGGGAGACCCGGACGAGTTCGGCGCGAAGGTCGCCGTGATGGTACTTGCCGCCCATGTCGTGAATCACACCGTCCCGGTCGCGGAATATGTAAGAGCCCTCTTACGCTGGTTGTAAGTGACCTCTTACATGGTCTCACTGTTTCTCGGAGGGTTTCATGACGACGACCACGCACGCCATCGCCGCGCCGTCCCCGGGCGCCGCCCTGTCGCCGACGACGATCGAGCGTCGCGACCTGCGTCCGGACGACGTGCTGATCGACATCGCGTACGCGGGGATCTGCCACAGCGACATCCACCAGGTGAAGGAGGACTGGGGCAGCGCGATCTTCCCGATGGTGCCCGGGCACGAGATCGCCGGCGTCGTCGCCGCGGTCGGCTCCGACGTGACGAAGTACCAGGTCGGCGACCGGGTCGGGGTCGGCTGCATGGTCGATTCCTGTGGTGAGTGCGAGTACTGCCTCGCGGGCACCGAGCAGTTCTGCGTCAAGGGCAACATCCAGACCTACAACGGAGTCGGTTTCGACGGCGAGAACACCTACGGCGGGTACAGCCGCCAGATCGTCGTGAAGGACGCTTTCGTCTGCCGCATCCCGGAAGGCATCGGCCTCGACGTCGCCGCCCCGCTGCTGTGCGCGGGCATCACCACCTACTCCCCGCTGAACCGCTGGGGAGCGGGGCCGGGCAAGAAGGTCGCCGTCGTCGGACTCGGCGGGCTCGGGCATATGGCGGTCAAGATCGCGGTCGCGATGGGCGCTGAGGTCACCGTGCTCAGCCAGAGCCTGAAGAAGCAGGAAGACGGCCTGAAGCTGGGCGCGAAGGACTACTTCGCGACCGGTGACGCGTCGACGTTCAAGGCGCTGCGCGGCCGCTTCGACCTGATCCTCAACACCGTTTCGGCGACGTTGCCCGTCGACTCCTACCTCGGCATGCTGCGGGTCGGCGGCGCGATGGTGAACGTCGGCGCGCCCGGCGAACCGCTGTCCTACAACGCCTTCTCGCTGCTGGGTGGGAACAAGGTGCTCGCCGGCTCGATGATCGGCGGGATCGCCGAGACGCAGGAGATGCTCGACTTCTGCGCCGAGCACGGGATCGGCGCGGAGATCGAGACGATCTCGGCCGACCAGGTGAACGTGGCCTACGACCGGGTCGAGAACAGCGACGTCCGCTACCGGTTCGTCATCGACGCGGCGACCATCGGCGCCTGACGTCAAGCGGGTCGTGAGTGGCGATTCGGGTTAGAACCCGAATCGCCACTCACGACCCGCCGGCGCGTCACATCAGCAGCAGCGGCAGCGTGTTCATCGCGGTGTGCGCGGCGATCGGTGCCCACAGGTTGCGGTAGCGCGACCACAGGTAACCGGTGAACAGGCCGAAGAACCCTTGGAAGGCGATGATCGCGCCCAGGGTGAGCGGCAGTGATCCCTGTCCGTGCGTCGGCAGATGCAGCCACGCGAACAGCAGTGCCGACAGCAGGATTCCGGGCCACCGCCCGAAAAGCGCCTCCAGCCGGGTCTGCAGCATGCCACGGAAGAACACCTCTTCGAGGACGTTCGCGGTGAAGAAGGTCAGCGTCGCGCCGACCGCCAGGTACACCGGGTCCGGGTAGTCCTCCGAAGTGGGCAGCGGCGGCGCGAGCGGGCCGAGGACGTAGAGCCAGCCGAACACGAGCACCGCCGGGATCGGCGCGAGCCATTGCCAGGTCTCCCGGGGCCGCCACGTGAGCCGGAAGGAATCCCGCGCGGGCAGCGCCCGAAGCAGAATTACCGGCAGCGCCAGGAAAACCAGCGGTTTGGCGAGCGCCCAGATGTCGCGGACCAGCGCTTGCTGTCCCGCCGCCGACAACAGGTACAACGCCAGCGGCCACAGGAACGCGACGAGCGCCAAGGCCGTCGCCTGTCTGCCCAGCCCGCGCCGGTCGGTCACCTCGGGGAGCAGTTTCGGCGCGTGGAGCGGGATCCCGTGGATCAGCAGGATCCCGGCCAGTGCGGGGAACAGGGTGCCCGCGAGGGAAAGTTCCTTGGCCGAATCCGCGGACGGTGTGATCGCGTCGTGCCCGGTGGCCAGCAGCAGCGCGGGGGCGGCCGCGAACACCGCGAGCCCGCCGAAGAGGATTCCCCAGGCGGCACCCGGGCGGGTGCCGGTTTTTTCTGTCACCGGGTCAGGATCTTGGAAGTGGCGAGAGTCCGCGTCATCACTTCGGAGGACTTCAGCCGACCGCGCGGGAGGCCGCTCCGGTACCCGGCCGACTCAGGCGGGGACGGCGCGGACGCCCGGCGGCATCTCGCGGTTGACCTCGTCGAGCCGGGTGGCGACGGTCCGGCAGGGTTCGCAGCCCGCCAGATGCTCGGCGATCAGATCCGCGCGGCGGCCCGGCACGCCGCCGCGCAGCCACGCGCCCATCCGGCGCCGCGCTTCCTGGCAGCACGGCGTTCCCGTCTCGGGGACCTGCGCCTGGAGGAATGCCTGGCGCAGCCCTTCGCGGGCCCGCAAGGCGAGGACGGAGGCGCCGTTGGGCGACACGCCCAGCAGCGGCGCCACCACCTTCGGGGAATCGCCCTCGGCTTCGGTCCGCCACAGCACGGTCCGCCAGCGGCCGGGCAGCGCGCAGTACGCGGTCCACGCCAGCCGGGCGTTCGACCGGAGGATGACGAGTTCCTCCGCGCCCACGACGCCGGTGGCCTCTTCGACCGCCGGGGTCGTGCCGTACAGCTCGACCCGTTTGTGGTGACGGCTCCACTTGGCGGCGAGATTCCGGATGGTGACCGCGAGGTAGGGGCGGAGGTTTTCGCGCGGCCCGCCGCCGTCGCGGATGACGCTCAGAACCCGCACGAAGGCTTCGGCCACGAGGTCGTCCCGTTCGGCGGGGTCGGCGACCCAGCCGGCGGCGATACGGCGGAGCGGCTCGGAGTGGCGCCGGAAAAGTGTCTCGCCGGCGGCGATGTCACCCGCGCGGAAGGCGTCGAGCAGCGTGGCGTCCGCTGTGGTCTCGTCGACGTCATTCCTCATCGCGGTCTCCCGAAGTAACGGGTACGGCAGTGTACCGGTAACCCGGCCACCGATAAACTCCGGGGGATGACGCCTGAAGCCGACGCGCCGCGGCCGGACGGCCGGGCGGCGCGCTGGGCGGGACAGCGGGAGCGCCGTCGACGGGAATTCGTCGACGCGGCGCTGCGCGCCATCGCCGAGCACGGTCCGGAGGTCTCCACCGAACAGATCGCCGACGAGGCGGGGGTGGCCAGAACCCGTGTGTACAAACACTTCGACGACGCCGCCGACCTGCAGCGTTCGATCGCCGACCGCGCCGTCCGCCTCATCACCGCCGAACTGGCCCCGCTGTGGGACCCGAGCGGGACGCCGATGCAGCTGATCACCATCGCGGTGGGCGCGCACACCGGCTGGCTCGCCGAACACGGGAACCTCTACCGCTATCTCGCCAGGCACTCCCAAGCCGGGCGGCGCGGCGGCGACGCCATCACCGACGTCAGAACGGCGATCGCCCGGCAGCTCTCCATCCTGTTCGAGCACTACCTCGACACCTTCGATCTCGACGGCCGGATCGCCGAACCGCTCGCCTTCGGGCTGGTCGGCCTCGTCGACACGAGTGCCGCGCGCTGGCTGGAGAATCCGGGCGGCCTCGAGCTCCCGGAGCTCGCGAGCCAGCTGGTGCGGTGGATCTGGCGGGTCATCGACGACACGCTCCGGGAACGCGGGGTCGAACTCGACCCGCATTCGCCGCTGCTCGTGCCGGGCGGCTGAGCGCTCAGGATGTGGGAGCGGGAATGAAAGCCGGTCCGCCGGTGTCGGAGCGGTCATGGTCACCCCTTTCGACGACCCGGCCTGGGCCTCGCTGACCGGCCCGCACGCCCATTTCGCGGAGCGTTCCGGCCAGGTCCTGCGCTACCAGGTCGACGTCGCGCCGTTCTTCGCCCTGCCCCCTGAGCCGGACGACGGCGTGTGGGCCGACGTCGCCGCGCTGGCGGGCCCCGGCCAGACGGTCACGGTCCACAACGCGCTGCCCGTCCCGGCCGACTGGGAAGTCCTCGGCAGGATCGCCGGAGTCCGGCTGGTCGACGTCGCGCTCGAAGCCGCCGAAGATCCCGAAGCGGTCGTGCTGGGGCCCGACGACGTCCCGGAGATGCTCGACCTCGTCGAGCGGACCAAACCGGGGCCGTTCCGGAAGCGGACCATCGAATTGGGGACATATCTGGGAATCCGGCGCGACGGCGAGCTGATCGCGATGGCGGGGGAGCGGATGCACCCGCCCGGCTGGACCGAGATCAGTGCCGTCTGCACCGACCCGGCGTATCGCGGCCAGGGATTGGCGACCCGCCTCATCCGCGCGGTGGCGGCGGGGATCCGCGCCCGCGGCGAACACCCGATGATGCACGCGGCGGCGACGAACACCTCGGCCATCCGGCTCTACGAATCGATCGGTTTCGAGGTGGTGCCGCGGCCGGACTTCGTGTCGGTCCGGGTCCCGGGCTCCTTGTGAAGACACGCTAACGAGGGATTTCAGAAACTCGCGATGGACTGAACAGCACGGGCGGGCCAGACTTCGCGCCATGAAGGCATTGGTCAAAGCCGACCGAGCACCCGGGCTGGAACTCACCGACGTTCCGGACCCCGCGGTCGGCCCCGGCGACGTCGCCGTCCGCGTGCTGCGCGCCGGGATCTGCGGTACCGATCTGCACATCGACTCCTGGGACGACTGGGCGTCGCGCACCATCGCCGCGCCGCTGGTCATCGGGCACGAGTTCGTCGGCGAGGTGGTCGAGATCGGCCGGTCGGTGACCACGGTCAAGGTGGGCGACCTGGTCAGCGGCGAGGGACATCTCGTCTGCGGAAGCTGCCGCAACTGCAAGGCCGGGCGGCGTCACCTGTGCGCCAGGACCAAGGGCCTCGGCGTGCACACCGACGGTGCCTTCGCGCAGTACGCCGTGCTGCCCGAGATGAACGCCTGGGTGCACCGGACCAAGGTCGACCTCGACATCGCCGCGATCTTCGACCCGCTCGGCAACGCCGTGCACACCGCGCTGTCCTTCCCCGTCATCGGCGAGGACGTGCTGGTCACCGGCGCCGGCCCGATCGGCATCATGGCCGCCGCCATCGCGCGCCACGCGGGCGCGCGCAACGTCGTCGTCACCGACGTCAGCGAGCACCGCCTCGAACTGGCCCGCAAGGTCGGCGTCGACCTCGCGCTGGACGTCTCTTCCGCGACCATCGCCGACGCGCAGCAGAAGCTCGGCATGGCCGAGGGCTTCGACGTCGGCATGGAGATGAGCGGGCGGCCCGAGGCGCTGCGCGACATGATCGCGAACATGTCCCACGGTGGGCGCGTCGCGCTGCTCGGCCTTCCCGCTTCCGACGTGTCGGTCGACATCGCGTCCGTGGTGCTGAAGATGATCCAGCTCAAGGGGATCTACGGGCGCGAGATGTTCGAGACCTGGTACTCGATGTCCGTCCTGCTGCAGGCCGGGCTGGACATCTCGCCGGTGATCACCCACCGGTTCGGCTACACCGAATACGAGAAGGCGTTCGCGACGGCCAGGGAAGGCCGCTGCGGCAAGGTCATTCTGGACTGGACGGAGAACTGATGTACGGCGCGATGCGCGACGACCTCAAGGCCGGGCTCGCCGAGATCCGGGAAGCCGGGCTGTACAAGGGCGAGCGGGTGATCCAGGGACCGCAACGGGCTTCGGTCAGCGTCGGCGACGGCGACGTCCTCAACTTCTGCGCCAACAACTACCTCGGCCTCGCCGACCACCCCAAGCTGATCAAGGCCGCGCAAGAGGCGCTGGACCGCTGGGGCTTCGGTATGGCGTCGGTGCGGTTCATCTGCGGGACCCAGCAGCCGCACAAGGAACTCGAGGCGAAGCTGTCGGAGTTCCTCGGCACCGAGGACACGATCCTCTACAGCTCCTGTTTCGACGCCAACGCCGGGCTGTTCGAGACGCTGCTGACCGATCAGGACGTCATCATCTCCGACGAGCTCAACCACGCGTCGATCATCGACGGCGTCCGGCTCTGCAAGGCGAAGCGGATGCGCTACCGTAACCGTGACGTCGCGGATCTGGAGGCCAGGCTGAAGGAGGCGTCCGGCGCGCGGTACCGGATGATCGCCACCGACGGCGTCTTTTCGATGGACGGCTACCTCGCCCCGCTCGACGAGATCTGCGAGCTGGCCGAGCGCTACGACGCGCTGGTGATGGTGGACGACTCGCACGCCGTCGGCTTCACCGGTCCGACCGGTCGCGGTACGCCCGAGCTGTTCGGCGTGCAGGACAAGGTCGACGTGCTGACCGGCACGCTCGGCAAGGCGCTCGGCGGCGCGAGCGGCGGCTACACCTCGGGCCGCGCGGAGATCGTCGAGATGCTGCGCCAGCGCTCGCGGCCGTACCTGTTCTCGAACTCGCTGGCGCCGTCGATCACCGCGGCCGCGCTCGCCACGCTGGAGCTGCTGGACTCCTCCAGCGACCTGCTGGGCAAGCTGCGCGCCAACACCGAGCTGTTCCGGCGCCGGATGACCGAGGCGGGTTTCGATCTGCTCCCGGGTGAGCACCCCATCATCCCGGTGATGATCGGTGACGCCGCCAAGGCGGGCAAGATGGCGGATCTGCTGCTCGACCAGGGCATCTACGTGATCGGCTTCTCGTACCCGGTGGTGCCGCACGGCAAGGCGCGGATCCGCACGCAGATGTCGGCCGCGCATTCGACCGACGACGTCAACCGGGCCGTCGACGCGTTCGTGACGGCAAGGTCCATGATGGACGAATGATCGATCCGCGACGGCTGCGCGTGCTGCGGGCCCTCGCCGACCACGGCACCGTGACGGCGGCGGGCCAGGCGCTGCACCTGACGCCGTCCGCGGTCTCCCAGCAGCTGGCCGCCCTCGAAGCCGAGTGCGGCCAGCAGCTGCTCCGCCGCCGGGGCAGGCGGGTCTCGCTGACCCCGGCGGGTGAATTGATGGTGGTGCACGCCAACGCCGTCGCGGCCGAACTGGAACGGGCGCAGGCGACCCTCGCCGCGCTCGATTCCGGTGTCCAGGGCATGGTGCGGCTGGCGAGTTTCGCCTCCGCGATCACGATGGTCGTGGCGCCCGCGATCGCTTCGCTGCGTGCCGGTTCGCCCGGGGTCACCATGCAGGTGCAGGACGTCGAAGGGCACGCGAGCATCCCGCTCCTGCTCGACGGCGAGGTCGATCTGGCGATCACCGAGGAGTACCGGCTCTCGCCACGGACGGATGAAAGCAGGCTCACCCGGTTCCCGTTGTACGTGGAGCCCTTCGACGTCGTGCTGCCCACCGCGCACCGGCTCGCCGGGGCGTCCGAAGTGGACATCGACGATCTCGCCGACGACGAGTGGATCGCGCCGAAACCCGGGAATCCCTGCCGCGACGTGCTGATGATCGTCTGCGCCAACCCGGAGATCCGGCACGTCTCCGACGATTTCCACGCGATCACCACCCTGGTCGCCGCCGGCGAGGGGGTGGCCTTGGTGCCGCGTAACGCTTTCACGGCGGTTCCCGGTGCGGTGGCCGCCCGTTGCGCGGCGAACCGCCGCTGCGCCGGGTGTTCGCCGCCGTCCGGCGGGGGAGCGCGGACCATCCGTTGCTCAAGACCGTGCTCGCCGCGTTGCTGGACGCGGCGCCGGGTCATGCGAATGCGGAGCGGGGGAGTCGCACATAAGATCTGGGCACCTGCCGTCGAAGGAAAGACAGGGTCCGGATGCTCCAGATCGATGCCCTCACCTGGATCGTCACGATCGGGCTGGTGCTCGGGCTCCTGGCGCTCGATCTCATCCTCGCGGCCGTGCGGCCGCACAAGGTCGGCTTCGGCGAGGCGGTGGCCTGGTCGATCGGCTACATCCTGGTCGCGGTGGCGTTCGGTGTCTGGCTGACGCTGGCGCACGGCGGTGACTTCGGTCAGCAGTACTTCGCGGGTTACATCGTGGAGAAGAGTCTGTCGGTCGACAACCTCTTCGTCTTCGTGATCATCATGAGCACCTTCGCGGTACCCGAGGAACACCAGCACAAGGTGCTCACGTTCGGCATCGTCGTCGCCCTGATCATGCGCGCGATCTTCATCGCCCTCGGCGCGACGCTGCTTTCCTTGTTCTCCTTCATGTTCCTGCTGTTCGGGCTGCTGCTGATCTACACCGGTGTCCAGCTGTTCCGGCATCGCGACGAGGATCCGGACGTCGAGAACAACGTGGTGGTGCGGACCGCGCGCCGCCTGCTGCCGCTGTCGACCGAGTACGACGGCGGCAAGCTGTTCACCCGGGTCGAGGGAAAGCGCGTTGGCACGCCGCTGGTCGTGGTGCTGCTCGCGATCGGCGGGATCGACCTGCTGTTCGCGCTGGACTCGATCCCCGCGGTCTTCGGTGTCACCGACGAGCCGTATCTGGTCTTCGCGGCCAACGCGTTCGCCCTGCTGGGCCTGCGGGCGCTGTACTTCCTTGTGAAGGGCCTGCTCGATCGCCTGGTGTACCTGTCCGCCGGGCTCGCGGTGATCCTCGGGTTCATCGGGATCAAGCTGATCCTGCACTGGGCACATGTGGACATCGACGAAAGCGTTCCGGAGATCTCGACGCCGGTCAGCCTCGCGGTGATCATCGGCATCCTCGTGGTGGTGACGGTGGCGAGCCTGCTCAAGACCCGCAACGATCCTTCCGCCAAAGCGCACCCGGGCTCGCTGCGCGGCTCCCGTCCCGAAGAGGACTAGCGCCAGCCCGCTTCGAGGAGATCGAAGATCCTCTCGACGTCCTCTCGCGGATCCTTTCGGCCTCGGGTGAGGGCCGGGATGTCCAGTACGAAGCGGGCGAGCGCGCGGCAAGCGATGTCTTCGGAGCTCACGCCGGTCTCCTCGGCGATGGCGGCGCCGAGGGCCGCGGCATGCCGGGTCCACATGCGCTCGCCGTACTCCTGTAAAGCCGGGGTGTTGCTCACCAGCGCGGTGAACTCGGCGTACTGGGGATGCGTCGTGAGCGGAAGCCAGGTGGCGAGCACGTAGGCGCGCAACGCCTCGACGATGCTCTGGCCCTCTTCGCGCTCCCGGACGGCGGCGACAAGGCGTGCCTCACGGTCTGCCGATTCGTCGAACACCAGCGCTTCCTTGCCGGGGAAGTGCTTGAACAGCGTCGTCGTCGAGACGTCGGCCGCCTCGGCGATGTCGCGGATGCTGACTTGATCGTAGCCGCGCTCCAGGAACAGGCTCAGCGCGGCGTCCGCCAATGCCTGGCGGGTGGCCGCCTTCTTGCGTTCACGCCGTCCCGGTGTCTCCATGGACGCACTCTATCGCATGGGTTGTCGCAGTCACTAAGTTGACTCGTTGCACTTTTTAACTCGTTCTGCTTTTCTGGACGCATGACGATCAGCATCATCGGAGCGGGTCCCGGCGGCCTGACCTGCGCCCGCATCCTTCAACAGCACGGCATTCCCGTGACGGTCTACGACCGGGACCCCCATCCCGCGGCTCGCAACCAGGGCGGCACTCTCGACCTGCACGCGGACGACGGGCAGCTGGCCCTGCGCGAAGCTGGCCTCCTCGACGAGTTCTTCGCGCTCGCCCGCCCGGAAGGGCAGGAGATGCGCAAACTGGATCCCGCCGGACGGCTCTTGGCGCACCATGTCCCGGCCGAGGGGGAGCTGTTCAAACCGGAGATCGACCGTGGTCAGTTGCGTGGTCTGCTTCTCGACTCGCTGAAGCCGGACACTGTCCAGTGGGGACGGACCCTGGACCGGGTCGAGGCTCCTGGGCTTCTTCGATTCACGGATGGGGAGACGGTCGAGACGGACCTGATCATCGGCGCCGACGGCGCGTGGTCGCGGGTCCGCCCGGCGGTTTCGGCGGCCGTGCCCGAGTATGTCGGGGTCACCTTCCTGGAGGCGTGGTTCGACGATGTCCGGAACGCGCATCCCGAACTCGCCGAACTCGTCGGCCAGGGCAGCGCGATGGCGGCCGACGGCGAGCGGTGTCTGTTCGCGCAGCGCAACAGTGGCGACCACATCCGGGTCTACATCGTCCAGCGGATGCCCGCGGACTGGGCCGGGTCGGGTGGTGACGTCCGCGGTCGGCTACTCGAAGCGTTCTCCGGCTGGTCGCCGTCGTTGCTGCGGATGATCACCGACAACGACGGGCCGTATGTCGATCGGCCGTTGTTCGCGCTGCCTGTCCCGCATACGTGGGAGCACAAGCCTTGGGTGACCCTGCTCGGCGATGCCGCTCACCTGATGCCGCCGCTGGGTGTCGGGGTCAACCTGGCGATGCTCGACGCTTGCGAACTCGCTCTGGCGTTGGCCGGCTCGGCCAGTTTGGGTGAGGCTGTCGGGGTTTATGAGGCGACGATGCTGCCGCGATCGGCTGAGTTCGCTCGGCGGCTGGAGAATGGTGCCCAGGGGTTGCTTGATGTCGATTAGTGTTGCTGTGTAACGGTTTCGGAAACTGTCGGTGGTCGGTTGTACGTTCTGTGTGTGGACACACTCAACGCCACTGTGGCGCGTTTGAAGGAAATCACCTCGTCGGAAGTTTTGCGGGAGGTTAATGCTTCGCTGGATTCGTTGGGGGATCAGGATGCCGTGGATGCCGCCATCGCTGCGTCGGAGGGCATCGCCCGGCTGGAGGCTGTCCGGTTCCGTGCTTTGGGTCGTTTAAGCCGTCACCGTGATGGTGCGTCGAGTGTGGTGCAGGAGGTTGCGTTTGCTCTGTCCGTTGTGGACGGGCATGCTGTCGGGCTGGTCTCGACGGCTGAGGCGTTGACGACTCGGCTGCCGCGCACGTTGGGGTTGCTCGATCAGGGGAAGGTGGGCGGCTATGGGGCGATGAAAGTCGCCACGGCCACCGCCTGGCTCTCGGACGAGGACGCCCGCGCGGTGGACGCGGTCCTGGAGGATCGGATCCCGGACCGCAACTCCGATCAGATCCGGAAAGCGGCTAACCACGCGGCGATGATGGCCGACCGCGACGGCGCCTCCCGCCGGGCCGAACGCAACCGCGGCGGACGTCGTTTGACGGTGCGGCAGGGTGATACCGGGGTGGCGTCCATTGAAGTCGAGGACGGCCCGGTCGAGAAGGTGGCTGCCGCCTACACCCGCATCGATCGTGAGGCCCGTGCCCTGCGCGCCGGTGGGGAAACGCGCACTCTGGATCAGTTGCGTGCTGACGTCGCCCTTGACCTTCTGTTGGGTGGTCAGGATGGGAAGAGTGAACGGTCGGAGGTGTTCCTCTACATGGATTTGAACACCTATCTCGGGTTGAACGACGATCCTGCCGAGATGGCCGGGCACGGCCACATCCCGGCGTCGTTGGCGCGGGAGATCGCTGGTGGGTCGAATACGGTGCTGCGGCGGATCATCACCGACCCGCTCTCAGGACAGGTCCTCGACCTCGGCCGGAACCGCTACCGACCCACCGCCGGGCTCGACGAGTTCGTGCGGGTGCGAGACAGAGAATGCCGAAGACCCGGCTGCCACCGTGCGGCCCAGGCTTGCGACCTCGACCATTCCCTGCCCTGGCAACACGGCGGCCACACGTCGGATACCGAGCTGATCGATCTGTGCCGCCGCGACCACCGACTGAAAGACGAACCCGGCTGGAACTACCAGCTCGCTTCCGATGGGACTCTCACGATCACCACACCCACCGGGCAGCGCTACGACAGCACACCACCCCCGCTGCACGAACCCCGCGACGAAGCACCACCGTTCTGAGCCGTGGTCGGAAAACGACCACGATGTTGTATTCCCAACGGTTGTGTTGCCGGGAGTCGGCGATGGTTCACGAGTAGCCGACCTCGTCATGTGTCGCTATGCCGTCGCCGGAAAACGACCACGGCTCAACTCCGAGGAGGTCCTCACGCAGCTTCCTTCGGCCGGGACCGCTGTCGCCGAAATCCGGCTACAGCTCAGCACGCGGTCGCACATCTCGTGAGGGCGCCGTTGGGTCGCCGTCGCCGGAATTCGGCAACACTTGCCAGAGCGGACAGGACTCCAAGCATCGCCACTGCCGCCTGCCCGTTACCGAAATATGGCAACTCCCCAAGGCTCCGCGCCACCGGTCTGTCCTTGCCGGAATTCGGCTACCGCAACGGCGACCACCATCACCCAGGCCTTGCCAAAGCCCTCGGAAAGGTGTGCCGCCCGGCGGCCGAATCTGTCCGCGTAGAAGCCCAGGAGCCAGCCGCCAGAAACCCACCGCGAAGACGAGAAACCCGCGAAAGGCACATACCCCGCAGGCGATGCTCTACCCGAGGAAGTCGCTCACCAGGTCGCTCGATACAGGGCGGCATTCGTCGAAGTACGCGTGTCGCGCGCCGGCGAAGAGATGCATCCGCGCGTCGGGAATCCGGTCCGTCAGCAACGGCGCGTTCGCCACGGGCGCGAGCAGGTCGTCGTCGCCGTGCAGGACCAGCGTGGGCGCGCTGATCTTCGGAAGTACGTCCCAGGCGTCGTGGCTGTTGCTCGCGACGAGATGCCCGCGCACCGCGTGCGGCGGCATACCGTGCGCGCCCAGCACCCGGTACGGACCGGGATTCGCCGCGCGCCAGACGGGCGTGTACATCAAGTCCGTCAGCGTCTCGCGAGCTTCCACCGAGGATCGTCGCGCCAGGGCCAGCCGCACGTCGTTCGATCGCTCGACGCCGTGCTTGCCGCCCGGCGTGGTGCAGCCGAGCACCAGCCGCCGCACCCGATCGGGATACCGCGCGGCGACCCATTGCGCGACCCGCCCGCCCATCGAGGTGCCGTAGACGTCGGCCTCGCCGACCCCGAGCTCGTCGAGCACCGCGATCACGTCGTCCGCGAAACCCGTTGTGGAGTAAGCGGAATCGGGTGCGTCACTGGCGCCGGTGCCGCGATAGTCCATGGTGATCGTGCTCGGGAAATCCCCGCGCGTGCGGTCCCACCAGGTGTGGTCGTTCGCCTGCCCGGCCAGCAGCACGAGCGGCCGGCCCGTGCCGTGCCACTGGTAGGCCAGCCGGGTGCCGTCGGCGGCGACGGCGTGGCCGGTGCGGGGGAGCGAGCTCATTCTTCTCCTGTTCGGTCTTCCCAGAGCCGCCCGGAGCCGTTCGCGGACCAGCGGACGGACGCCGTTCGGCGGCGCTTTCCAGCAGGTCGACCGTGACGATCCCGGTGACCAACCCGGGTTTTCGAGGCGAGCGCGGCGACCGCTCATGATAGCCACATGACCGAGGCTTCCCAGGGCGATCCTCCATCGCGCGAGTGAGCCATTCCGACCAACCGGACGACGCCGACGGCCCTGGTAGCGCCCGCCGGGTGGCGGTAGCGTTCCGGCGGGCGGACTTTTCGTTACGGGCGAACGGAAAGGAGGCGTGGTCGGCGTGCACGAACCGAAGGTGACGGAATTCGCGACCACCGATCCGGAACAGGCGTGTGCCCTGCTCGCCGAGGCGTACCGGGACAATCGTTTGCGGGTCCGCGGCAGCGTCGAGAGCTACCGTTTCGAGCACAACCGCTGTGATCTCGGGGATGTGCATTTCGACTTCCTGCACAACACGCTGACCACGGAGGTCGTCGTCCAGCCGTTGGGCAGGGTGGTGCTGTTGCGGGTGCTGGGCGGTGAACAGGAGCTCGACGACGGGGTCAGCGACCGCAGGCTCGGCCCGGGAGACGTGTTCGTCGGCCCGCATCCCGGCCATGAGTACCGGACGGGGCTGCACGGCACGCGGCTGCAGATCACCGGGATCGACCTCTCGCTGTTCGGCGGAATCGACCCGGATCCCGTGGTGGAGCGGTTGTGCTACGAGCCGGTGTGCCCGGAGAAGGCTCGGCGATGGAGCCGGACGGTCGACTACATGACCGCTTTGTTCACCGATCCGGATGTGGAGAACGGCCCGCTGGTACTCGGCGCGGCAGGCAGGCTGATGGCCGCCATGGCACTGGACACCTTCACCACGGGCAGGGGCGAAGAGCGCCCGAGCGACCGCCGCGACGCCGTCCCGGACACGGTGCGCCGCGCGGTCGCGTTCCTGGAGGCGAATCCGGACCTCGACCTCGGTGTCGCCGACATCGCCCGCGCCTGCCGGGTCTCGGTGCGGGCCCTGCAACTGGCGTTCCGGCGGCATCTGGACACCACGCCCATGGCCTACCTGCGCCGGATCCGGCTCGACCTGGCCAGGGCGGACCTCCGTGCCGCCGCACCCGGCGACGGCACGACGGTGACGGGTGTCGCGGCGAAGTGGGGTTTCCTGGGCGGAAGCCGGTTCAGCGCGCAGTACCGCGCGGCGTTCGGCGAACCGCCCAGCCACACCCTGCGGAATCCGTGAAGGTTCGTTTTCGTCGGTGCCGGTATGCGTTTCAGGCGCTAGACCCGGCTGTCCGGACCCTGTTCCATAAGCGTGGCACCAGTATCGCCCAGACCCCGCTTACTGGTGTGTCGCGATCCCGTCGTACATCACCCGGCGGACCGCCCGGCTCATCGCGGCCTGCCGCTCCGGTGAAGGATCGCGCAGTTCGGACAGCACCGACGCGAGGATCATCCCGTTGATCGCGCGGGCGGTGGAGTCCACGTCCAGGTCCTCGTGCAGATACCCGAGGCGGACGCCGTGGTGCAGATAGCCCGCGGTCAGCTCGGCGGCGGTCTCGTAGAAGTCCAGCACCCGTTCCCGCATCTCGGCGTCGATACCCGCCGCCTCGAGCAGCAGGAACCGGGCCATGCGCGGGTCGCTGCCGAAGATCCGGGCGAGCGCGTCGCCGATCCGCGCGCTCTGCTTGCGGTACTCGGCCAGGCTGTTGACCGCGTCCGGCGCGTTGTCCGCGGCCAGTGCGCCGACCACCTTCTCGACCAGGTCCGTGATGACGTGGTCGACGATGTCCCGCTTGTTCTGGAAGTACCGGTAGAAGGTGCCGTGCCCGATGCCCAGCCGGGCGGCGATGTCGGCGATGCCGGTCGCGTGGTAGCCCCGTTCGGCGAAGCAGTCGAACGCGGTCTCCACGATCTCGCGCCGTAGTTCCTGCTTCTTCCGTGCGGCCCTGCTGACCGGGATCTCCGTCGTCATTCCGCCAGCTTATTGCCTGACGCGTTCAAATGACATACCGTTCCGGAAATGACACGTCATTCCGCGAGAGCGCTGGTGCTCGGTTGCGGCGGGACCTTGGGGTTCGCTTGGACGGCCGCGGTCCTCGACGCGCTGCACGCCGAGGCCGGCTGGGATCCGAGAGAGGCGGACGTCCTGATCGGGACGTCGGCGGGGGCCGAAGCGGTGGCCATGCTCGGAGCGGGCATCCCGGCGAAGGCGATCCTCGACGCGGTGGCGGGCGCGCCCGGTGGCGACGCCGTCGTCGCCGCGCACGTCCGGCGGGCACCGGGCAGGCTTCCGCCGGTCCCGTCCCCGCGCTGGCCGGCGGCCGGATTGGTGCGGGCAGCATTGCGCCGGGACGTCGACACGCTCGCCGGTCTCGCGGGCCTTCTGCCCCGGGGCCGGGGCGACGCGACTTGGCTTCGCGAGCTCGGGGACGCGCTGGCGCCCGGTGGCTGGGTCCCGCATCCCGCGACCTGGCTGATGGCCGCGGACCTGACGGGGAAGCGGATCGCGCTCGGCTCCCCGGACGCGCCGCCCGCCGGGCTCGGTGAGGCGATCGCCGCGTCGTGGGCGATCCCCGGCTGGTTCCCGCCGTCCGTTGTGGACGGACGGCCGCTGCTCGACGGCGGCACGGTCTCTCCGACCTCGGCCGATCTCCTGATCGGTCACGACGTCGGCGAGGTCGTGCTGATCGCGCCGATGAGCAGCGAGGGCGGCGCACCGGCCCGCGGTGCGGCCCGGCTGGAACGGCTGCTGCGGACGGCGATGACCAGGCGGGTCGACGACGAGGTGCGACGACTGCGCGCGGCCGGTGTCCGAGTGGTGCGGATCGAGCCGGGGCCCGCCGATCTCGCCGCCATGGGCGCGAACTTCATGGACGGACGGCGCCGGGAGCACGTGCTCGCCACGGCGTCGAGGACGGCGCCCGGCCTGGTCGCCGAAGCCTTCGAACGAGAAGGAGTACGCGCATGACCAAGTACCCGCGGCTCGACCTCGCTCGCGCGCACGTGGCGATCACCGGCGCGGGGCAGGGCATCGGCCGCGTGACCGCCGAACGCATGGCCGCCCTCGGCGCGCGCGTCTCGATCGGTGACCTCGACCTCGAAGCCGCGAAACGGACCGCTGGAGACATCGGCGGTACCGCGCATCATCTGGACGTCGCCGATCCGGCGTCGTTCGCCACGTTCCTCGGCGAGGCGGAACAGGCGAACGGACCGCTCGCGGTGCTCGTCAACAACGCCGGGATCATGCCGAACGGCGGCTTCCTCGATCTCTCCGACGCGCTGAACCGGGCGACCATGGAGGTCAACGTCTTCGGCGTCGTCCACGGCATGCGGCTTGCCCTGCCCGGCATGCTGGAACGCGGGCGCGGGCACATCGTCAACGTCGCTTCGCTGGCCGGGAAGTTCCCGGTGAAGGGGCTGGCGATCTACAACGCCAGCAAGTTCGCCGTCGTCGGGCTGACCGCGGCGACGCGGCTGGAGTACGCGCCGCACGGCGTGAGCGTCTCGGCCGTGCTGCCGTCGGCGGTCGACACCGCGCTCGCGTCCGGGCTCGACATGCGGCCGATCCCGAAGGTGAAACCGGGCCGGATCGCCGACGCCGTGGTGGATTCCGTCCGCACCCGGGCCGCGGAGATCGCCGTGCCCGGTTACGTCGGCGCGCTCGCCACCCTCGCGAACGTGACCCCCGAACCGGCGCTCAACGCGTTCCGGCGGCTGATACGGGACGACCGGGCCCTGCGCCCCGATTCACCCGAGCGGGACGGCTACCGCGCCCGCCTCGACCAGGACACCCACCGGGAGGAAAACGCATGACCACGCAGTACGACGCCGTCGTCGTGGGGGCCGGGTTCGGCGGGATGGGCGCGGCGATCCAGCTCAACCGGCTCGGCTACGACAACCTGCTCATCCTCGAACGCGAGTCCGACCTCGGCGGCACCTGGCATGTGAACCGCTATCCCGGGCTGGCCGTCGACATCCCGTCGGCCACCTACTCGTACTCGTTCGAACCGAATCCACACTGGTCGCGGCTCTTCGCGCCGGGCGCGGAGCTCAAGCGGTACGCCGAGCACGTCGCGGACAAGTACCGGCTGCGGCGCTACATGCGGTTCGGCTCGGTGGTCACCGGCGCGGTCTGGGACGAGGCGGACGCGCACTGGAAGGTCTCGCTCGCCGACGGCGAACCGGTCACCGCCAAGTACCTCCTCACCGCCACGGGATTCCTTTCCCAGCCGAAGAAACCCGACATCGCCGGAATCGACACCTTCGGCGGCAAGGTCATCCACACCACCGCCTGGGACGACGAGTACGACCTCGCGGGTAAACGGGTCGCGGTGATCGGCACCGGCGCGACCGCGGTCCAGCTGATCCCCGAAATCGCGAAGGTCGCGCGGGACCTCACCGTGTACCAGCGGACGCCGATCTGGGTGAGCCCCAAACTGGACTTCCCGGTGCCGAAGGCGGTCCGGCGCGCGTTCGCCGCGCTCCCGTTCACCCAGCGGGCCGCCCGGCTAACTGGGACCGCGTTGCTGGAGCTGATGATGGTCTCCGGTGTACTGCACTACAAGCAGCTGCCGATGGCCAACCGGCTCGGCAAGCTGTGGTGCCAGGCGCATCTGCGCCGTCAGGTGCGGGATCCGGGGCTGCGCGCGGAACTGACGCCGCGTTATTCGTTCGGCTGCAAGCGCCCGACGTTCTCCAACGAGTACTACCCGGCCTTCACCAAGGACCACGTGCACCTGGAGACGACGTCGATCGCGAAGATCGACGAGAGCGGCATCGAGACCGCGGACGGGCGGAGGCGGGACATCGACGTCCTGGTGCTGGCGACCGGATTCGACCTCTGGGAGGCGAACTTCCCGGCGATCGAGATCATCGGACGCGGCGGCCGGGATCTCGGGAAGTGGTGGCGGGAGAACCGTTTCCAGGCCTACGAGGGTGTCGCGATCCCGAAGTTCCCCAACTTCATCTCGCTCAACAGCCCGTATTCCTACTCGGGACTGTCCTATTTCACCACCATCGAGACGCAGATGCGGCATATGGACCGGCTCTTCGGCGCGATGCGGCGGCGTGGTGCGACGGAGTTCGAGGTGACGCAGGAGGCGAACGACGCGTTCCTCGACCGGATGACCGAACGCCTCGGCGACTCGATCTTCACGCTCGGGAACTGCGCCCCGGCGAACAGCTACTACTTCAACCCGCATGGGGAGGCGACCCTGCTGCGGCCGTCGTCCACGCTGAACGCGATCAAGGAGGCGCAGAGCTTCCCCATCGAGGACTACACGTTCGCGTAGGGTGCCGGGACCCCGCGCGGTCCCGGCACCCCTGGCGCTTACTGCTTGCGGAGCCGCAGCGTGACGGCCGTGCCCGCGGCGGCGAGGAAGACCGCGCCGAGCGCGTACGGCCACCACGGCACCTCGGTGTCGCCCACCGGGGCGGCACCGTAACCACCGGCGGCACCGGTGCGGTCGTACGTCGAGCCGGGCAGCTTGTCGCCGTAGCGGCTCTGCAGGGCTTCGCGGTAGGCGGCGAGCGACATCTTCTCGCCGGTCTTCGCCACCGACGAGCCGTCGAGGACGGTCACGGTGTCCCCGTCGACGGCGTACCAGGCACCCGCCTGAGGTTCGCTCAGGAGGTAGCCCTTGCCGACCTGCGCCGCGAGGCGCTTTTCGACGTCACCCGAGGCGACGTTGTAGACCGACCAGCCCGAGCCCTCACGCTGCGACCACACGGTCGCGGCGTCACCGTTGCCCAGGGTCGCCGGGGTGGCGACATAGGCGAGCTCGGCCGGGACGGTGGAGGTGCCGGCGATGAAGGCGGCTGTCGGCTGGTACACCGCCACCGGTGTGCGCGGATCGGCCTTGGCGGTCTTGGCCGCGAGGGCCGTGTCCGCCTTGACGGCGCCGGGGAACTGCGCCTTGGCGAGCCGCTGGGTGGTCGCGTCACTGGTGACCACTGTGGACACCGCGGCGAGGTCGGCGGCGGTGGGCGCGCCGCTGGGTGCGTCGGCCGCGGAGGACTGGCCGCCGAGCGCCAGCGACAGTCCGAGGGCGAGGATCGTGGCGCCGAGGAAGGTTCGCTTCATGGTTTCAGTCCTTGATCCCGTAGACGGTGTGGGTCCAGGTGAACGAGTTGTTGGACCGGTAGGCGTTGTAGCTCATCTGGTTGTAACGGGGGCTGGAGCCCCACGGGTCGCCGTAGTACACCGTCGTCGCGCCATTGGTGTTGTCGTAGCCGTAGAGCACGTGCATGTGGCCGCCGCCGTTGCGCCAGCCGATCCGCGTGCCGATCGGCTGCCGCGCGTCGACCTGGCTCTTGATCGACGCGAAGCTCAGCGTCTGCCCCGAGGAGCTGTAGGTGCCGACGTTGCTGAACCCGAGCCAGCGGAACACACGCTGCTGATCGCTCAGATATCCCTGGTTGTTCGCGCAGTCCGAACCGGACTCGTTGTGCGCGACCTGACAGAACTTCGTCTGGGTGAGGGAGTGACCCCACCAGGCGGCGATCGTGTTGCCACTGGCGTCCCAGCACCAGTTGCTCTTCTCCTGCGCCTGCATGGTGATCGGGATCGTGGTGGCCGCCGTGATGGCGGGTGCCGCGGTGGCGGGCGCCTGCAGGGCGACCAGCGCGGCGACACCGGCGCAGGCCGTGGCCAGCCCGCGCCTGAACGAGGTTTTCACCGTCGGAACACTCCTAACTGGATGGTCGAACGCGAAGCAAGCGCGGCGGCCACCCGTAAGGGACAGGTGGGGACTTCGGCTACCCGACTGGGTGGCAGACCGGCGCGTGCGGGGGAGTTGCGCTGTGGCGAGGTAACAGAGGGGCACTGCGAACAGTCTGAGATTCACCCTCTGGTGGTCACATGGCAAGGTTCGCGGCAATACCTAAGGGTCCGTATTGCCGATGCGGGGGTCGGTGTCACCGCAGGTCGTCGTCGCCCGATCGAGTTAACAGTGCGGTGAAGTCGTGACTCCGGTGGTGTGGACCAGCGGAAAGCGTGCGGCTCGTGGTCACTGTTCGTGTTCCCGCCTTTCGGCGGGTGTCCGCTCGGTATGGTCCCGAGCATGCCGACGATCGGTACGGCACCGGTGTTCGTGGCCCGCGACACCGAATTGGCCGAACTGGTGCGCGTCGCCTCGCGCCCGCCGTCGGTCGCCGTCGTCGAGGGCGAACCGGGGGTGGGCCGGAGCCGGCTGCTCGAAGAACTGGCCGCCCATCCCGTGCTCGCCTCGCGTGTGGTGTGGTCCGCCCGCTGCGGTTCGTTCTCCCGGCCTTGCCGCCTGGCGCCGTTGGTCGACGCGCTGCTCGAGAAGAGCGCCGTGGCCGCCGCTCACGCGGCCGGCTTCTCCCCGGTGACCGGTGTCCTGCGGCGGCTCGTTCCCGAATGGTCGCCGTGGCTGCCGCCGTTCCCGGAGAACTCGGACGCGGAGACCGTCCGGCAGCAGGAGTTCCGGGCCGTACGGGAGGTGCTGACCGGCTGCGGCCCGGCGGTACTGATACTCGACGACGTCCACTGCGCGGACGACGACACCTGGGAGTTCCTGCGCGGGCTCGCGGCTTCCCCGGCGGCGGCGCTGAGCGTGGTGGTCAGCGCGACGGCGGGCGGGCCGCGGCGATTCCCGCCGTTGCGCGAGACGGCCGCGCATCTCTCGCTCGCGGCGTTCACCGCCGTCCAGGTGCGGACGTTGCTGGACGCCTCCTTCGGCCGCTGCGCGCCGGATTTCGCCGAAGCGGCGCACCGGCGGACGTCCGGGATCGCCGTCGACCTGACGGCGTTGGTCCAGAGCGTCGGCGACACGGCCGAAGCGCTTTCGGCGGACCGGCTGGCGTCGGCGACCGTGCCGCCGATCGTGCGAAGCCGGGTTTCCGGGCTGATGGCGGCCATCGGGCCGGCCGCCCGGGATGTCGTCCGCGCGGCCGCGGTGCTGGGCGCGCCCGCCGGGGAGCCGGATCTGGGCGCGGTCGCGGCGTGCGCGGACATCGAGGGCGCGGTCACCGAAGCCGTGGAAGCGGGCCTGCTGCGGGATCTCGGCCGAGGCCGCTATGTCTCGGGGAGCCCGCTGATCGCCGAAGCCGTCTACGCGTTGCTCCCCGGGCCTCAGCGCTGCGCGATGCACGCACGCGCCGCAGCCCGGCTCTCCGCGGACGCCGAACCCTTCGCGTCGCTCATCGCCCGTCACGCGCGGCTGGCGGGCGACATCGCCGCGTGGACACAGTGGACCGGCGTCGCGGTCGACAACGCCATCGAGGACGGACGGACCGAAGAAGCGAGCCGCCTGCTCGAAACGGCGCTGCGGGACGCGGACCTGCCGCGCAACGCGCGCGAATCGTTCGCCGTCCGGCTCGGCAGGGAACTGCCGCGCAGTATCGCGCACGCCGGCACGGTGCGGCTGCTGCGGGAGATCCTGCGCGAATGGCCGCTGAGCAAGGCCGCGCGGGGCGAGATCCGGGTCCACCTCGGACAGGTGCTGATCAACCAGGTGGGCAAGGTCGAAGCGGGCAGGCTCGAGATCGAACTGGGCGCGGCCGACCTCGGCAGACGCCAGGCGCTGCTCGCCAGGGGCCTGGTGACGTTGGCGCTGCCGCATATCGGGACCGTCCCGGTCGAAGAGAACCTCCGCTGGCTCGACGAGGCCGAGCAGGTCAGCAAGGGGGAACACGACGCCGGGCTGCTCGCCGCGATCGCCGCCAACCGGCTTTCGGCACGGATGCAGGTCGCCGATCCCGAAGCCTGGGAGGACATCGCGGATCTGCCGCGGGCCCCGGAGTCGGCCGAGGTCTGCCGTCAAGTGGCCCGCACCTACATCAACCTGGCCGACGCGGTGGCGTGGAACGGGCACTATCCGGTCGCGCGGGCCTACCTCGCGACCGCGCGGCGGCTGATCCGCGACGACCACCAGCCCTATCTCGACGCGCTCGCCGACGGCACGGAGCTGCGGTTGGATCTGGCGATGGGGGAGTGGGCGAGCGTCGCGGAGAAGGCGCGCGCGATGCTGACGCGGGTCGACAAGGACAGTTCGCTGGCGGCCGAGCCGCTGCTGGTGCTCGGCTGGTACGAGTACGGGCAGCACCGGCCGACCGCGGCCCTGCGCAATTTCGACGCGGCGTTCGCGCTGTCCGCGGGCAGTGTCCCGGTGCAGGCTTCGGCGTACGCGGGGCGGGTGGCCGTCCATCAGGCGGGCAAGGATCTGCAAGCCGCCCGGCGCCTGGCCGAATTCGGCCTGGAAACCGTGCGCCGCAAGAACAACTGGGTCTGGGCGGCCGAGTTGATGCCGTTCGCCGTGCGCACCATGCTCGGGCTGGGACAGCACGTAGAGGCGCGAGAGCTGCTGGCGGAGTACCGGCAAGGCATCGACGGCAAGGACGCGCCGGTCGCCAACGCGTCGGCGCTGCTGTGCCGGGGCATGCTCACGCAGGCGCGTGGCGAGACATTGGCCGCCGGTGAACTGCTACTGGGCGCCGCGCAGGCCTACAGCGCCTTGCCACTCCCGTATTTCGCCGCCTACGCCGACGAACTCGCCGCCGGATGTTTTTCCGAAGCCGGGGTGCGGGAGCGTGCCGTCGCTTCCTTCACCACCGCGGAGACGACGTACGCGAGCCTCGGTGCCGCCGTGGACGCGCTGCGCTGCCGTCGTTCGTTGCGCCGCTGCGATCCGGAGATGCCCCGGCGCGGGCGCAAGGGTTACGGCGAAGCGTTGTCCCCGAGAGAGCTCGAAGTCGCCCGGCTCGCCGCCCAGAACCTGACGAACCGGGAGATCGGGGAGCGGCTGTTCCTCTCACCGAGGACGGTCGAGATCCACGTCGGACGAGCACTGCGCAAATTGGGATTGCCTTCGCGTACCGTCCTGACCGCTGATCTGCTCAGCGACATTCCCTAAGGGCACGTACTCGTCGATTCGCTGGGTACAAGGTGAGAAACCGCAGGTCAGGGGTGGTTTCTTTAAATAGTGGGGCGCGGTCCGTATTCCACTATTGTTCCGCTTCCGCCGTCGATCGATGGTTGTCGGGCAGTTCGCGATTTCCCGGAAAGGAAGCACCGTGAGCAGAAAACGGATCTTAGGCGTGGTCGCCCTGACCCTGGCCGCGCTGGCACCGGCGGCGGGTCTCGCCGGTGCGGAACCGGCCGACACCCTTCGCGCCATTTCCCCGACCGACGCCGCGCCCTTGCCGACGGGAGGCGTCCACGGCCAGAGCATCGGCGGCTCGCCCGCGTCGGTCAAGGACTACCCGTATGTCATCGCCGCCCTGCGGGAAGGCGGTTCGAGGCCGAAGGGCCAGAGCTGTTCCGGTTCCGTCATCGCGCCGCGGAAGGTCCTCGTCGCGGCCCACTGCAAGGAACTGGCAGGCGAGAAGAGTGTCCTTTATGGACTCGACGACCTGAAGAGCGCGGGCGGCACCCAGCTGAAGGCCGTCGACTACAAGACACATCCCAAATTCACCCAGCCCTGGTACGGCTACGACGTCGCGGTGATCACCGTCGACGGTGACATCCCGGTGCCGCCCGGCGGCTACGCGAAGGTCGCCACCTCCGCCGACACCGGTCTGGAGACACCAGGCAAGGACGGGTTCAGCCTCGGCTACGGCAAGAAGGACATCAACGACTCCACCCAGGACGTCACACTGCACAAGCTGACCCTGCCGATCGTGAACGCGAGCCAGTGCACCGGCGTGGAGAACGGCGTCGACCCGAAGACGATGATCTGCGCGGGCTACTCCGACGGCCGCAAGACCATCCTCCCCGGCGACAGCGGTGGCCCGTTCGTCGTCAACGGGAAGGTCACCGGCCTCGCTTCCTGGAGCCGCAGCGATTTCCGCTGGTACAGCGTCTACAGCAGGCTCAACAACGACATGGGGGACTGGGTCGCCGAACAGATCGGCGGCGAGCAGCCCGGTGACGCCTTCACGCTCGCGGCTTCGCCGTCGTCGGTGAAGGTCCTGCCGGGCAAGTACGTGTCGGCGAGCGTCACGAGCAAACCGGGCAAGAACGGCGCCGAGGACATCACGCTTTCCGCGTCCGGATTGCCCGAGGGCGCCAAGGCCACCTTCCAGCCCGCGACGATCAAGGCGGGCGAGGTCGCCAAGCTGACCATCGAGACCGCCGCCGGAACCCCGGAAAAGGCCTACCAGGTCACGATTTCCGGCAAGGGGACCACCGACACGGCCACCGCGGGGCTCTCGCTCACCGTCGGCGCGGGCGAACCTCCCGCCGGTGATTTGAAGGTGACCGTGAACCCGCCCTCCGGGTCGGGCCGCGTGGGCACGCTCGTCAGCGCCACCGTCACCGCGACCGGCGGCACCGGTTCGATCACGTTCTCCGCCAGTGGTCCCGGGCTGCCGCTCAGCCCCATGTTCTGGCCGCAGAGCGTTTCGAGCGGCGGCAGTTCGACCATGCAGGTCTTCGCGCCGTACAGCGCCGGCACGTACCCGGTCACGGTGACCGCGAAGGACAGCGGCGGCAAGACCGCGACCACCACGTACACCCTCACCGTCCAGTGACCTTCGCCGAAACAGAGGTGATTTCCCATGCGTGACAAGACGAAAACGCTACTGGCGCTCGGGCTGCTGAGCCCGCTGCTCGCACTCGGCGCCGGATCGGCCGTCGCCGCCGAAGCCGAAGGCACAGTGATCCCGGCCAAGGATCACTACGGCGACCAGTACATCGTCGTCCTCCACGACGTCGCGGCTGCCGGACAGACGGCGTCCGCCGATCTCGTGAAACGATACGGCGGGGAGGTCCGTTCGGTCTGGACGGCGGCTCTCCGCGGGTTCTCGGCCAAGGGCATGACCGCGGCCGAGGCGCGCAAACTGGCCGCGGACCCGTCGGTCAAGGCGGTGTACGAAGACGGCACCGCCCGCGGCACCGGCACCCAGCAGAACCCGACCTGGGGACTGGACCGGGTCGACCAGAAGAGCCTTCCGCTCGACAAGGCCTACAACTACCCCAACGACGGAGCGGGTGTCACCGCGTACGACCTCGACAGCGGCATCAACCCGTCGAACCCGGAGTACGAAGGCCGCGCCAGCCTCGGCAAGGACTTCATGGGCGGAGACGGCTCCGACTGCCACGGGCACGGCAGCCACACCGCGGGCACGATCGGCAGCAAGACCTACGGCGTCGCGAAGAAGGTCAAGATCGTCGGGCTGAAGGTGCTGGGCTGCAACAACTCCGGACCGGACTCGGGCATCATCGACGCCGTCGACTGGGTGACGGCCAACGCGAAGAAGCCCGCCGTGGCGAACATGAGCTTGACCATGGACGCCCCTGGTGTCGGGGACGACGCGGTGAAGCGGTCGATCGCGTCGGGTGTCGTGTACGGGGTGGCGGCGGGCAACGCCTCCACCGACGCGTGCAACACGAGCCCGGCACGGGTGCCCGAGGCGATCACGGTCAACGCCTCGGACTCCGCCGACAACCGGTCTTCGTTCTCCAACTACGGAAGCTGCACGGACATCTTCGCGCCCGGCACGAACATCACGTCGCTGAGCCCGAGCAGCGGCGGTTCCGCGGGGATGAGCGGGACGTCCATGGCGACGCCGCACGTCGTCGGCGCGGCCGCGCTCTACCTGTCGGCCAACCCGGGAGCCACGCCGCAACAGGTGCGGGACGCGCTGGTGAACGGCGCGACCGCGGGGGTCATCAAGAACGCGGGCAGTGGATCGCCGAACAAGCTGCTGAACGTGTCGTTCATCGGCAGTGGCGGCCCCGGCCCGAACTGCGGGGCCAAGTCGAACACCACGCCGGTGTCCATTCCGGACGCCGGGGCGGCCGTGACCAGTTCCGTGACCCAGGAAGGCTGTGACGGCAAGGCTTCCGCGTCGTTGTCGGTCAAGGTGGACGTTTCGCACACTTACAGCGCCGACCTCGTGCTCGACCTGATCGGGCCGAGCGGCAAGGCCTACCGCCTCAAGAACCCGGGCGGTGTCGGCTCGGCCGGGGGTGTGCACCAGACCTTCACCGTCGACGCCTCCGGTGAAACGGCCAACGGCACCTGGAAGCTGAGCGCTCAGGACGTCTACCGGTTCGACACCGGCAGCATCGACGGGTTCACCGTCACGTTCTGAAATCACTGAGACTCGCCGGCAGGGGCGGGGAGGGAACCATCGGCGGGGTCGCTTTCGGCC
>NZ_JPLW01000002.1:1805584-1817905 GCF_000754115.1 Amycolatopsis sp. MJM2582 | reverse complement strand
ACCCCCGGCGGGGGGGGGGGAGGGACCCGCGGGGGGGCCGCTGCCGGCGCCCCGCCGATGTCACGGCTGAACCTGGCGTACAGGAGCAACGCGACGGCCAGTGCGGCCGCCGCACCGATCAGGAACACCCCGGTGGGCCACGGCTGCAGGACCATCAGGCAGCCGGAGGCGACGGCGGGCGGATGCACCACCCGGAAGAGCAGCATGGCGCCGAATCCGGTGGCCGCCGCGACCGCGACGGCCACCGGTCCGGGCGGCAGCGCGAACGCGGCGAGGACCCCGGCCACCACGGCGAGCGCGTGGCCGCCGAAAACCGCGACCGGCCGGGCGGAGGGGAGCGCCGGGTTGGCCAGCACCAGGGCGAGGCTGGCGGCGAGCGGTGCCGACGCCGCCGGCCCGACACCGGAGCCCATCCCCGCGGCGGCCACCCCGCCCGCGCCCGCCGCGGTCAGCAGGATCGGCGACGCGTGTCTCACTGGGACACCTCGGGAAAGTCGAGGTCGGGCTCGGCCACGTGGTTGAAGTAGTTGGACAGCACGTTGAGCGCGATATGCGCGACCACCTCGGCGACCTGCGCGTCGGTGACGCCGTCGGCGCGGGCCTCGGCCAGCTGCTCGTCGGGGACGCGGCCGCGGTGGGCCATGACGGCATCGGCCAGCCGGAGCACCGCGCGGGTGTGCGGGTCGGGGCTTTCCGCCTCGCGGGCCTTGTCCAGTTCCTCGGCGGGGATGCGCATCTTCTCGCCGCGGAAGGTGTGCGCGGCGAGGCAGTAGCCGCATTCGTTGCGCTGTGCGGTGAACAGCGCGAGCAACTCGCGCTCGCGTGCGGTCAGTTCGCCGCGTGTAAGGGCGTCGCGCAACGCGAGATAGCCGCTCAGCGCCGCCGGGCCGTTGGCCATCGCGGCATAGAGGTTGGGCACCCGGCCGAGCTGGGCACGGACGTCGGTCAGCAACGGATGCTCGGTGAGCTGGGGGATGCGGGGCACGATCGCTCCAAACGGTACAGGTCTGTTCCGAGTTGGACGGTACAGATCTGTACCGTCTGCGGTCAACCAATTCGGTACAGAGTGGTACTGTTTCGCCCGTGGGAACCCGAGCGCGCGAGCGGCTGCTGAGCACGGCCGAAGAGCTGTTCTACGCCGAAGGCATCCGCGCGGTCGGCATCGATCGCATCCTCGAGGAGTCCGGCGTCGGCAAGGCGTCGCTCTATCGGCATTTCCCGAGCAAGGACGCGCTGGTCGAAGCGGTGCTGCGGGAACGGGACCGCACCTGGCGGCACTGGCTCTCCAGCACGGTCGACGGCTACCGTCTCGCTCCGGAGGATCGGATCCTGGCGGTTTTCGACGCCCTCTTGGAACGCTTCTCCCGCAAGGACTTCCGCGGCTGCGCCTTCATCAACACCATGGTGGAGACGGCGGATCCGGCGAGCCCCGTGCACGCCGTCGCGGCCGAGCACAAGGCGGCGCTGACCGAGTATCTGGCCGGTCTGCTCGCCGACGCGGGCCGGGCCGATGTGGGGGAACTCGCCGCGCAGCTCGTTCTGATCGTGGACGGTGCGATCGTGACCGCGGTGCGCGAGAACGCGCCGGATGCGGCTGCTCGGGGTAAGGCGATCGCTGCCGCTTTGCTGCGCTGAACGCTTGGTGCGGTTTGGAGTTCCGTGCTTGGGCTCTTGCCGGTATTTGGCGACACCACGCCCGATGTGGCAAACGGATCCCCGTCGGACCGGGCAAGTCGCAGCTCAGTGCGCCCAATGTGGCATTGGGGCCGTCGAGTGTCCCCAATGCCACATTGGGAGCCTCGATCACCGAGCGCCCACCGAGTCGGCCGCGGCCCACTGTCCCCAACACAAAGCCACCCTTGACATTAGGTAAGCCCACCCTTAGTTTCCCCCTATAACTTTCCCAAGGGGGCGACATGCCGAACATCGGTGGCCGCCCGGCCATGGTCGCGGTGGACGACATCGTGCGGGCCGGTCGCGAGCTCGGGATGCGCGGGCTCAGTGTCAAGGCGGTCGCGGTCCGGCTGGGGGTGACCGCGACCGCCCTCTATCGCCACGTCGAGAGCCGCTGGGGGTTGGAGCGGCTGGTCGGCGAGAGCATCCTGGCCGAGCTGCAGCTCCGGGACGAGCCGCGGCACGACCTCGAACGACACCTGTTGTCCTTCGCCCTGCAAATGCGGGCGTTCATGCTGGAGCACCCGGGCCTCGCCGGCTATCTGCAGCTGCTGTTTCCGCGCGGGGACGGCGGTCAGCGCCTGCTGAACATCGAGGTCGAGGCCCTCGTCCGCCGGGGTTACGAGCCCGGCGCGGCGATCGTGCTCAGCGGCGCGGTCGCTTCGATGACCATCGCGATGACCGCGTCCGAGGAGAACAGCGCGGCCGCCGAGGAGGCCGACGGCGACGGGCTGGACCGCGAGCGGGAGGCGGTCCGCGACCGGTTGTCCCGTGACGACCGGCTCGCCGCACCATCCGCCGCGTTGCCGCAGGTGCCGCGGCCCGAGTACGTGCGGCTGCTGCTGACCGCGTCGATCCGTGGGCTGATCGGGTCCTGCCCGCCGGGCAGGCCGGTCGCCGAGATGGTGGCCGATCTGGCCGCCACGGGGGAGGGGTTGTGATGGCGCGCGGATTCCAGGGCGCGGTGATGCGCGGTTTCGGGGCCAGAGACCACGAAGCGACCGTCGTCGAGACGGAAGAGATCACGCCGAAATTCGTGCGGGTGCGGTTCGTTTCACCGACGTTGTTCGAGGACGTCGTCGTGGAGCCGGCGGCCTGGCTCCGGTTCTGGTTCCCCGATCCGGAAGGCGGCCCGACGGAGTTCCAGCGCGCGTACACGCTCACCGAGGCCGACCCGGAAGCCGGCACGTTCGCGATCGACGTCGTCCTGCACGAGCCCGCCGGTCCGGCGTCGCGCTGGCTGCGTGACGCGCGCCCGGGCGCGAAGGTTCCGGTGATGTCACTGGGTTCCTCGTCCTTCTCGGTCCCCGCCGAACCTCCCGCCGGTTACCTGCTGATCGGCGACTCCGCCTCGATCCCGGCGATCAACGCGATCCTCGAAGTGATCCCGGCCGACGTCCCGATCGAGCTGTACCTCGAAGAGCACGACGAGACCGACCGGCTGATCCCGCTGGGCGGACACCCGCGGCTGACCGTGCACTGGGTGCCGCGCCTGGACGCGACGTCGCTGGCCGCGGCGATCGAGACGCGCGACTGGTCGGACTGGCAGGCGTGGATCGCGACGGAAGCCGGTTCGTTCAAACACCTGAAGACGCGTTTGCGTGAGGCGTTCGGCTTCCCCAAGTCCGAGGTGCACGGCCGCGCGTATTGGTACTACGGCCGGGCCATGGGTGCTTTCCGCGGGGAAAAGGAAGAGACGGCCGCCGAAGTCCCGAAGCCCGTCGCAGCGGCGCCGAAGGGGGCATGGCGGGCACAGGCGGCCGGACGGCTGCTCGCGCCGGTGCGGCGGACGCTGATCTTCGCCGGGATCCTGCAGGCCTTCGTGACGCTGATCGGTCTCGCTCCCTTCGTCCTGCTGGTGGAACTGGTCCGGCGGATGCTCGCGGGCGGCGAATCGTTGTGGGCGCTCGGTGTCTCGGCGCTGGTCCTGCTCGGCGTCGGCACCCTGCTGGAGTCCGCGGTCGTGCTCTGGCTGCACGCGGCCGACGCGCGGTTCGCCCGCGACCTGCGTCAGCGCCTGCTGGGCAAACTCGCGCGCCTGCCGCTGGGCTGGTTCACCGCGCGGGGTTCGGGCACGGTCGCGAAACTCGTGCAGGGCGACACCCTCTCGCTCCACTACCTTCTCACGCACGCCGTCCCCGACGCGGTGGCGGCCGTCGTCGCGCCGGTCGCCGTACTGGCGTATCTGTTCGCGGTGGACTGGCGGCTCGCCCTCGTCCTGCTCGTCCCGATCCTCGTCTACCTCGTCACCACGTCGATCATGGTCGTCCAATCGGGACCCAAGACCGGCCAGGCGATGCGCTGGGCGGAGCGGATGGCAGGCGAGGCGGGCGCGTATCTGGAAGGGCAGCCGGTGATCCGCGTGTTCGGCGGCGCCGCGGCTTCGTCGTTCCGGCGGCGGCTCGACGAGTACCTCGGTTTCCTCGGCGACTGGCAGCGCCCGTTCACCGGCAAGAAGACCATGCTGGACTTCGCCACCCGGCCCGCCACCTTCCTGCTCCTGATCACCGGCACCGGCACGCTGATGGTGGTCGGCGGCGGTATGGAGCCGGTGACGCTGATCCCGTTCCTGGTGCTGGGCACCACTTTCGGCGCGCGGCTGCTGGGCATCGGTTACGGTCTCGGCGGCGTTCGCGAGGGAATGCTGGCCGCGCGCCGGATCCAGGTCGTGCTCGACGAGCCGGAACTGTCCACAGTGGAGCTGGCAGTCCGCGACGCCGTCGAGCCGGGCACCGTGGAACTGGACCGGGTGGGCTTCGCCTACCGCTCCGGCGTTCCCGTGCTGGAGAACGTTTCCCTGACCTTGCGTCCCGGCACGGTGACCGCGCTGGTCGGCCCGTCGGGAGCGGGGAAGTCGACGCTCGCCGCCCTCGTCGCGCGGTTCCACGACGTCACCGAGGGAGCGATCCGGGTCGGCGGCCGGGACGTCCGCGCGTTCGCCGCCGACGAACTCTACGGCCGCGTCGGATTCGTGCTCCAGGATCCGCAACTCGTCCAGGGGACCGTACGGGAGAACATCGCCCTCGCCGTTCCGGACGCCACCGAAGAGCAGGTCGTCGCCGCGGCCCGGGACGCGCAGATCCACGAGCGGATCCTCCGGCTGCCCCAGGGATACGACACCGTCCTCGACGCCGGTTCCCAGCTGTCCGGCGGTGAACGCCAACGGGTGGCCATCGCCCGCGCGATCCTCGCCGACGCCCCTGTCCTCGTCCTCGACGAGGCGACCGCTTTCGCCGATCCCGAGTCGGAGTATCTCGTGCAGCAAGCACTCGACCGGCTCACCGCGGGCCGCACCGTCCTGGTCATCGCCCATCGCCTGCACACGATCATCGGCGCCGACCGCATCGTCGTCCTCGACCGTGGGCAGATCGCGGAAAGCGGTACCCACGAAGCACTTCTCGCCTCGGATGGGCGCTACGCCCGCTTGTGGCGGGCCGGTGCCGGTGCGGGGGTGACCGCGTGATCCGCACGTTGCTGGGCCTGATCCCCGAGGCGAAACGCTCGGCCTTCCGGCGTTATGTCGTGCTAGCCGTGCTTTCGGTGCTCTTGCGTGCCGCCGGTGTCGTCCTGCTGGTGCCGTTGGTGGGTGCCTTGTTCGGCGCGGAGCCTTCGGACGCGCTGCCCTGGCTCGGCGCGCTCGCGGCCGTCACCGCGGCGGGCTGGGCGATCGACGCCGTCGTGGGGCGGCTCGGCTTCGAGCTCGGCTTCGGGGTGCTGGACCACGCCCAGCACGACGTCGCCGAGCGGCTGACGGACGTCCGGCTGTCCTGGTTGGACGGTGAACACACCCAGACCGCCCGGCAGGCCATCGCCGCCACCGGTCCCGAGCTCGTCGGCCTGGTCGGGTACCTGCTCACCCCGCTCATCGGCGCGGTCCTCCTGCCGATCGCGATCGCGCTGGCCCTGCTGCCGATCGCCTGGCCGCTCGGTGTCGCCGCGCTGGCCGGGGTCCCGGTGCTGCTGGGCGCGCTGTGGGCGACCGGCCGGATCACCCGCCGTGCCGACCGGGCGACGGCGGAGGCGAACACCACGCTGACCGAACGGATCGTCGAGTTCGCCCGCACCCAGCAGACGTTGCGGGCCGCCCGCCGCGTCGAACCCGCGCGCAGTCACGCCGGCGCCGCGCTCACCGCGCACCACGGCGCGACCGTCCGGTTGCTCCGCCTGCAGATCCCGGGGCAGATGCTGTTCGGCGTCGCCGGTCAACTGGCGCTGGTCCTGCTCGCGGGGACGACGGTCCTGCTCGCCACACGAGGTGAGCTGAGCGTGCCCGAGGCCGTCGCGCTGATCGTCGTGATCGCCCGGTACTTCGAACCGTTCACCGCGCTCGGGGATCTCGCGCCCGGTATCGAAACTGCCACCACCACGCTCGGCCGCATCCGCACCGTCCTCACCGCGCCCGTGGCCCCGGCCGGGGAATCCGCCGCACCGGCCAAAGCACCGCAGATCCGGTTCGAGAAGGTCGGTTTCCGCTACTCGCCGGACACCGAGCACGTGCTGGAGGACTTCGACGTCACCCTGGAACCGGGGACGACGACCGCGATTGTCGGGCCGTCCGGCTCGGGCAAGAGCACCGTGCTCGCGCTGCTCGCCGGTCTGCACCGGCCCACGAGCGGACGAGTGCTCGCCGACGGCAAGGATGTCGCGGAGTTCCGCCGGGATCTCGTCACGTTCGTCTTCCAGCAGCCGTATCTCTTCGAAGGATCGGTGCGGGACAACGTGCTCGCCGGGGATCCCTCGGCGAGCGACGAGCGGGTCGCCGAGGTCGTGAGGCTCGCCAGGGTCGGCGAACTGCTGGAACACACGGCCGTCGGCGAGGCGGGCACCGCTCTCTCCGGCGGCGAGCGGCAGCGGGTGTCCATCGCCCGCGCGTTGCTCAAACCTGCGCCCGTGCTGCTCGTCGACGAGGCGACCAGCGCACTGGACACCGAGAACGAGGACGCCGTGGTCCGCTCGCTCAGCGCCGATCCCGTGTCGAGGACGCGGGTGATCGTCACCCACCGGATCGCCGGGATCCGGCACGCCGACCGGGTGCTCTTCCTCGAGGACGGACGGATCGCCGAATCGGGCACGGTCGAAGAACTCCTTGAGGCGCAAGGACGTTTCGCCGAGTTCTGGCGGCGGCAGCTCGACGCCACCGGCTGGAGGATCACGGCGGGATGACCCACACCCAAGGCGAGCCCGAATGGGTCGTCACCCGTGACGGCAGACGGCTCTACGCGATGGTGCACCCGGGACCCGAGGGCTTCACCGGGCCGACGGTCGTGTTCGAAGCGGGCGCGGCCGCCACCCGGTCGTCCTGGGCGGCGGTCCAGCCGGAGGTCGGCCGCCACACCCGCGCGATCGCCTACGACCGCTCCGGGCTCGGCCGCAGCGCCCCCGACCCCGGCGGCCGCACGCTGCGCCGGATGGCCGACGACCTCAACGACGTCCTCGACCATTTCGGCCCGGGGCCGTACATCCTCGCCGGGCACAGCGCGGGCGGGCCGATCGTGCGGCAGGCCGCCGCCCGCCGTCCGGAGCGGATAGCCGGGCTGGTCCTGGTCGACCCGACCGATGAAGCGGCCGAAGTGCTCTTCGGCCGGGCCTTTCGCACCGGTGAACGCGTCGCGGTCGGGGTCAGCGCCGCGCTCGCGTGGCTGGGCCTGCTCAAGGTCGTCTTCCGCGGTCTGCTGCGAGACATCCCGGACGACGTCCGGCGCGACCTCGAACGAGAGGCGTTCACCGTCGGGACGACACGGACCCACCGGGAGCAGGCCCGCACCTTCCTCGACGAACTGGCCCTTTGGCGGCACGACCCACCGGTGCTCGGGGACATCCCGCTCACGGTCGTGTCCGGCGGCCTCGGCGGAGGCGGGATGTCCGGTGCGATGAGAGCGCGGGCGAACGCGTCCCACGCCCATCGGGTGACCCTTTCGTCCGCAGGCAGGCACGTGATCGCGGAGCGGTCCGGTCACTACGTCCCGAAGACCGAGCCCGAGGTGATCGTCCGCGAGATCCTCAGGATGACGTGAGCGCCCGCCGCAGGTCTTCATAGGTGGGGGCGAGCGTCCGGAGGGTCGCGGCGGCCCGTGCGTCGTCCTCGACGACCAGGTCGTACTGCAGGGAGCCGATCAGCCGCGCCTGCGTGGTGAGGACGGCGGCCGCGGCTTCGTGGCCGACCCGGCGCAGGCAGGTCGCGGCGTCGTTCGTCCGCCGGGCGCCGAGGCGCACCACGAAATGGACGAGCAGCCCACGCAGTTCCGGGTCGGGTCCTCCTTCGATCCGGGCGGCGAGCGCGAGGGCGGCGTCGCCGTTGCCCACTGTGCCGGGCGGGAGTCCGGTGTCCGTTTCGCCGCCGAGCCGCCTGATCGCCCGGGGGAGTGCCGCGACGATCGCGGCTTCTTCCGAGACGACGGTGTGCCGTACGAAATTCGTCCGCATCGTGTGCGGTTTGCCGTAGGCGACGGTTTCGGCGAGCCAGGCGGCGGCGAAATCCGCCCGCGGGATCCGCGCGTACGGATATCCCTGCGGGTCGTGGGCGGTGACGGACTCGTCGTCTGCGGCGAGCGCGACCAGGAAATGGTCCGCGCCGATCGGGCCGGTCATTCCCGGCTGGTGGCGCAGGTGCCCCATTTCGACCGGGCCGATCAGGACCGGCCCGTCGGAAAGGCTTTCGACGAGCCGGGCGAACGCGGTGTCCGGATCCGGTTCGCTCGTCGTTTCCGCGCTCCAGCCGAGGGCGTCGAGCGCCTCGCCGATGCCGAGATCGGGATCCCAGCCGAAGGCGTCGAAAAACGGCAGTGTTCCGCCGACCAGCTGCATGCCGAAGGGGCTGCCGGTCACGGTTTCGAGCACGTCGGGTCCCGGCGCCTCGGCACCGAGCAGCATCGCGAGGGAATGGGTATAGCAATAGGGGCCGGAGCCGCGATAAGGAATTTCGATCACGCGTTCGACGATGCCGGATTTCACGCCGGAACGCCACCCTCGCCTTTGTCCGTTGTGGACGGTGTTTCATCACCCGTCCGGGGGTTTCGGGGCCACTCAATGGGTTTTATCCAGGAGACACCGCTGCTCCCGCTTGCCGACGACGATCTTGCCGACCCAGGATGACCATCACTTGGGCTCGCTGTCCCCGCCGTCCTGACCTGGGCCGACGGGAGCGAGGGGTGAGGCGGAGGCGGCATGGCGGAACGGCGTGGGCGGAATCGGTGGCGCCGGGGCGTGGCACTGCTCACGGTGGTCGTCGTGGCCCTGCTGATGGGCGCCCCGCTGCCCGCGAGCGCGCAGGTCCAGCCGCGCGGGGCGGGCATCGAGCGGCCGATCGGGCCGGAGCCGGTGTACTCCGGGCTGGCGCACGGCGGTATCACGATGGCCGCCAACTCCGTCGTGCAGTGCGGCGTCGGCGTCGTCTGCAACGAGTCCGCGAGCAACGCGAGCCCGGTGTCGTGGATCAAGACCGACCCGGCCGCGCCCGGTAACACCGCGTCCGCCGCGAACCTGAACGTGCCCGCCGGCGCGAAGGTGCTCAACGCCCGGCTGTACTGGCAGTTCAACCCGGTCGCCAGCAGCGGGACCTCCGGTGACGGCAGCCGGGGCAACCAGGTCTCCATCAAGACCCCGGGCTCCGGCGCGTATCAGCGGATCACCGCCGAAACCTACGACTGGTTCCCCGCGACCACCACGGGCGGGTCCCCGACGCTGTACGCCTACGGCGGCGCGGCCGACGTCACGTCTCTCGTCACGAACGCCGGCACCGGGGAGTACACGGTCGCCGACATCCAGGCCTGCCAGGGCCAGTCGATCAGCCGGACGAACCTCGGCTGCTGGGGTGGCTGGTCGCTGGTGGTCGCCTACGAACTGCCCAGCGAGCCGCTGCGGTACCTGCAGGTCTGGGACGGGATGCAGGTGGTCGCGGGCGGCAGCACGCCGAGTTCGGCGACCATCGCGCTGAGCGGTATCAAGGCCCCGACCTCGCGTCAGCCCAACGTCGAACTCGGCATCGTCGCGGGTGACGGCGACGCGCCCATCACCGGCGACTACCTCCAGGTCGGCCCGGACGCCGCCAGTCTGCAGACGATCGCGATGCCCGCGCCCGGCGGGGTGGCGACCAACAACGCCTTCAGCAGCCGCATCGACCGGGTCACAGCCACCGGTTCGGGCACGAACGTCACGTCGCGGAATCCCAATCCGGTGAACAACGTCGGGTACGACGCCCGCAGCATCGACATCACCGGCAAGGTCCCCGCGGGGACCACCGCGCTCCAGGTGAAGATCGGCACCGTCGGCGACGCGCTGTACCCGCAGACTATCTGGCTCGTCACCGACGCGCTCGAACCGGATCTGCAGATCACCAAGGCCAACGACCCGGTCGGCAACACCGACGACAATCCGCCGGGCTACGTCACCAAGGGCGGGGAGGTCACCTACACCTTCGACGTCGCCAACCGGCACGCCGACGGCTCCACCACCGACCTCGACACCGCGACGAACGTCGTGCTCACCGACACCCTGCCCGACGGCGTCACGTTCGTGGCCGGGTCCAATCCGGACTGTTCGGCCGCCGGGCAGGTGGTCACGTGCACTCTCCGGAATCTGAGGCCGGGACAGTCACAGAAGGTCGCCTTCAAGGTCAAGGTCGGGCTCGACGTGCCGGACGGCACCAAACTCGACAACACCGGCAAGCTCACCTTCCGCGGCGAGGACACCGGACGGCCGCAGGAACGCACATCGAACACGGTGCGGAACACGGTCGCGTCGCCCGGGTACCAGCTGACGAAGACGGTCGACCTCGCCGAGGCGGTCCCCGGCGAAACCCTGACCTACCGGGTGACGCTGCGGAACACCGGCGTGATCCCCGTGCCCGCGCTCACGGTGCGCGACACCTTGCCGCCGGGGACGACCTACGTGTCGTCCACTCCGTCGAAGGGCACCGCGTCCGGGACCGGGCCGATCGACTGGGCCGTGAACGGTCTCACGGTCGGAGAGACCGCCACGCTGACCGTGCGCGTGAAGGTCGAGGAAGCCGCCATCGGCAAGGAACTGGTGAACCGCGCGAACGTCCCGACCGGACCGCCGCCGGTCGTCCCGCCGGACAACCGCTGCCCGGACGATCCCGCGGCCGCGTGCGCGAAGACCAAGGTGCCGCCGCCGTCGTACACGGTGACCAAGACCGCGGACAAGGAGTCCGCCGACCCCGGCGACACCGTGCGCTACAAGGTCGTCGTCGCCAACACCGGCAAGGTGACCGCGGCGGATCTCAAGGTCGTGGACGATCTGACCGGGGTGCTGGACGACGCGGTCTATCAGAACGACGCCACCGCGTCGCCCGGCTCGGTGTCCTATGCGGAACCGAAGCTGACCTGGACCGGCACGCTCGCCGCGGGGCAGAGCGCGGAGTTCACCTACTCGGTCAAGGTGAAGAACCCGAACACCGGTGACAACCGGCTCAAGAACGTGGTGACCTCGGAGACGCCGGGTGGTAACTGTCCGCCGGGTTCGACGGATCCGAAGTGCGGGACGACGACGCCGGTCTCGGGGCTGTTGATCGAGAAGTCGGTGGACAAGCAGTCCGCGAATCCTGGTGACGTGGTGAAGTACACGGTGACGGTGCGGAACACGGGGCAGACCAAGATCTCGGGTGCGACGTTCACCGATGATCTGACGCAGGTGCTGGACGACGCTGACTATCAGAACGACGGCGCCGCGACCATTGGCGGTGTCACGTATGCGGCGCCGAAGCTGACGTGGACCGGCGATCTCGGCGTCGGCGAGACGTCCACGGTGACGTACACGGTCAAGGTGAAGAATCCGAACCCGGGCGATGACGTGCTGAAGAACGCGGTGTCGTCGGAGACGCCGGGCGGTAACTGTCCGCCGGGGTCGACGGATCCGAAGTGCGGCACGACGACACCGGTTTCGGGGTTGCTGATCGAGAAGTCGGTGGACAAGCAGTCCGCGAACCCCGGTGACGTGGTGAAGTACACGGTGACTGTGCGGAACACGGGGCAGACCAAGATCTCTGGCGCGACGTTCACCGATGATCTGACGCAGGTGCTGGACGACGCTGACTATCAGAACGACGGCGCCGCGACCATCGGTGGTGTCACGTATGCGGCGCCGAAGCTGACCTGGACCGGTGACCTGGAGATCGGCGCCACGGCGACGGTCACGTACACGGTGAAGGTCAAGAACCCGAACCCAGGTGACAAGAAACTGTCCAATGTGGTCACTTCGGAAACTCCGGGTGGTAACTGTCCGCCGGGCTCGACCGATCCGAAGTGCGGGACCACCACGCCGGTTTCGGGGCTGACGATCGAGAAGTCCGTGGACAAGCAGTCGGCTAATCCCGGCGACGTCGTGAAGTACACGGTCACCGTGAAGAACACCGGGCAGACCAAGCTGACCGGTGCGACGTTCACTGACGACCTGACGCAGGTGTTGGACGACGCGGACTATCAGAACGACGGTGCGGCGACGATCGGTGGTGTCACGTATGCGGCGCCGAAGCTGACCTGGACCGGCGATCTGGAAATCGGTGCCACCTCGACGGTGACCTACTCGGTCAAGGTGAAGAGTCCCAACCCGGGTGACAACCTGCTGAAGAACGTGGTCTCGTCGGAGACGCCGGGCGGGAACTGCCCGCCGGGGTCGACGGATCCGAAGTGC
>NZ_JPLW01000002.1:1658152-1805219 GCF_000754115.1 Amycolatopsis sp. MJM2582 | reverse complement strand
GGCACCACGACACCGGTTTCCGGCCTGAAGATCGAGAAGTCGGTCGACAAGAAATCCGCGAACCCCGGCGATGTCGTGAAGTACACGGTCACCGTCACCAACACCGGTCAGACGAAGATCTCGGGTGCGACGTTCACCGATGATCTGACGCAGGTTCTCGACGATGCCGACTATCAGAACGACGGCGCGGCGACCATCGGTGGCGTCACGTATGCGGCGCCGAAGCTGACCTGGACCGGTGATCTCGGCGTCGGCGAGACCGCCACGGTGACCTACACCGTCAAGGTGAAGAACCCGAACACCGGTGACAACCGGCTCAAGAATGCCGTGACGTCGGAGACGCCGGGCGGGAACTGCCCGCCGGGTTCGACCGATCCGGACTGTGGCACGGAGACCCCGGTTTCGGGTCTGGAGATCAAGAAGACGGTCGACAAGCAGTCCGCGAACCCCGGTGACGTCGTGAAGTACACGGTCACGGTGCGGAACACCGGCCAGACGAAGATCTCCGGTGCGACGTTCACCGATGATCTGACGCAGGTTCTCGACGACGCCGTCTACCGAAACGATGGTGCGGCGACGATCGGTGGTGTCACGTATGCGGCGCCGAAGCTGACGTGGACCGGCGACCTCGAAATCGGTGCGACCGCCACGGTGACGTACTCGGTCCAGGTGAAGAACCCGGGCGACGGTGACAAGAAGCTGTCCAATGTGGTCACGTCGGAGACTCCGGGCGGGAACTGCCCGCCGGGTTCGACCGATCCGGATTGCGGCACGACGACGCCGGTCTCCGGGCTGCTCATCAAGAAGACCGCCGACAAGAAGTCGGTCGACCCCGGCGACACGGTGAAGTACACGATCACCGTCACCAACACCGGGCAGACCGAACAGGTCGGCGCCACCTTCACCGACGACATGACCGAGGTCCTGGACGACGCCGACTACCAGAACGACGGTGCGGCGACGATCGGCGGTGTCACCTACGCGGCGCCGAAGCTGACGTGGACCGGCTCGCTGGGCATCGGGCAGGCGTCGGTCATCACCTACACGGTCAAGATCAAGAACCCGAACCCCGGTGACAAGAAACTGTCCAATGTGGTCACCTCGGACACGCCGGGCAACAACTGCCCGCCGGATTCGACCGACCCGAACTGTGTCGCGGACGTGCCGTCGCGCGAGCTGACGGTCAAGAAGACCTCGGACAAGCAGACCGCGAACCCGGGTGACGTCGTCACCTACACCGTGACCGTCACCAACACCGGCAAGGTCCCCCTGGTCGGCGAGGACGCCGCACGGGTCACGGACGACCTGTCCGAGGTGCTCGACGACGCCGACTACTCCGACGACGCCACGGCTGCGCCGGTCGCCGGCACGTTCTCCTTCGCCGCGCCGAACCTGGTGTGGGTGGGGGATCTGCCGGTCGGAGCGACGACCACGCTGAAGTACTCGGTGAAGGTGAAGAACCCGGTGACGGGTGATCACGAACTGCGGAACACCGTCAGCACCAACACGCCGGGCACGTGCCCGCCGCAGTCCGACGATCCGGCGTGTTCGACCGTCACCCCGGTGCCCGGGATCTCGCTGGAGAAGAAGGCGGACAAGGCCACGGCGAATCCGGGCGACGTCGTGAAGTACACGGTGACCGTGCGCAACACGGGCAAGACGAAACTGACCGGTGCGACGTTCACCGACGACCTCACCGAGGTCCTCGACGACGCCGTGTTCCAGAAGGACGGCGCGGCGACGATCGGTTCGGTGACCTATGAGGAGCCGAAGCTGACCTGGACCGGCGACCTGGAGATCGGGCAGACGGCGACGGTCACGTACAGCGTCAAGGTCACCAAGACCGACGGCGACGGCAAACTCGCCAACGTGATCACGTCCGACACCCCGGGCGGCAACTGCCCGCCGGGCAGCAAGGATCCGAAGTGCGGCACGACGACACCGCTGTCCAGCTTGAAGATCAAGAAGACGGTCGACAAGACGGAGGCGAAGCCGGGCGAGGTCGTCACGTACACCGTCACGGTGGAGAACACCGGGCAGGCCGTGGTGGACGACGCGACGTTCACCGACGACCTGAGCCAGGTGCTGGACGACGCGACCTTCGACGGCACCGCGAAGGCGAGCATGGGCACGGTCAGCTACTCCGCGCCGAAGCTCACCTGGAAGGGCGAGCTGAAGCCGGGGGAGAAGGCCACCGTCACCTACGCGGTCACCGTGCGGAAGCCGGCGACCGGTGACCACCGCCTCCGCAACGTCGTCACGTCGGACACGCCGGGCGGCAACTGCCCGCCGGGTTCGGCGAACCCCGACTGCGGCACGGACACCCCGGTGCCGCCGACGCCGCCGAACCCGCAGCCGCCGGAGAAGCCGAACCCGCAGCCGCCGACCACCCCGCGTCCGCCCGGCCTCGCCGTGACCGGCTCACCGGTGAAGACCATGACGGTGCTGGCGTTCGGGATGCTGGCCATCGGCGCGCTGCTGCTCCTCGCCGGACGGAGGCGCCGGGAGTCCTAGACCGAAGTCCGTGAAGGCCTCCTTGAGGGACCCAGAGTCCCTCAAGGAGGCCTTCACGGACCGGGGCCGAACCGCTGCTAGACGGCGCGCGGCACCGCGACCAGGGCTTCCACCTCGACGACGAGCTCCGGCCGGGCCAGTGCCGCCACGACGATCAGCGACTGGGCGGGCCAGTCCGCTTCGGGGTACCAGCGGGTGAAGGTCTCGCGCATCGCCGTGCGAAACCCGGCGAGGTGTTCGGTGCCGGACAGCATGCTGAACACCTTGACCAGGTGCTCAGGCCCGGCACCCGAGGCTTCGAGCAGCCGCTCGAGGTTGCCGAGCAACGCGCGGGTCTGGGACTCGGCGTCGGGCCCGGCGAGTTCGCCGTCGGGCAGCACGCCGATCTGACCAGACACGACCACGAGTTCGTGATCGGCGGGCACGCGGACCAGATGGCTGTACGGGCCGATCGGCGCCGCGACGGTCTCCGGGTTCCACCGCTGGATCATCAGTCCTCAATCTTTCGTCCACTCGAGAAAATCGTCTCCAACGTACCGATGATTCCGGGTCGCCTCGGGAGTCTCACCTTCGACGAACGACGACTGGAGGGTTCCGGATGACGGATGCAGGAACGAAGACCGAGCTCTGGCCGCTGGTCCACGTCGAGCGGGCGGCACTGGCGGACGACCTCGCGGAGCTCACCGAGGAGCAGTGGGAGACGCCGTCGCTGTGTACCGGGCTGACGGTGCGCGAGGTGCTCGCGCATGTCACCGCGGGGGCGAGCCTCACGCCGTTGCGGTGGATGGCCGGGGTGATCCGCTGCCGATGGGACTTCGACAAGCAGGTCGCCATGCGGCTCGCCGAGCAGATGGGCGCCGACGGCGCCGAGACGCTGGAGCGGTTCCGGCGCGTCGTCACCAGCACGACGAAACCGCCGTTGCCGAAGATCGCGATGCTGGGTGAGGCGATCGTGCACGCCGAAGACATCCGCCGTCCGCTCGGCCTTCGGCGCGACTACCCGATCCCCGTCCTCACCGAACTGGCCGGGTACTACGGGGGCTCGGACATGGTGGTGACGGCGAAGGGGCGCATCGGCGGGCTGCGGTTGCAAGCCACCGATGGCCCCTTCGCCGCCGGGTCCGGGCCGCTCGTCTCGGGCACGACACTGGCCCTGATCATGGCCATGACCGGACGGGCGGCCTACCTCGCCGAACTCGACGGCGAGGGGGTCCCGATCCTGCGGGAGCGCGTCCCCGCTCAGACCTGAGACTCGAGGGGCAGGCCCGCGCCGGCCCAGTCCTCGATGCCTTCCCGGTACTTGCGGACGTCGGTGTAGCCCAGCGCGGTGAGCCGGTCGGCGACCTGGCCGCTGTTGGGGCAGGCGGGGTTCGAGCAGTAGGTGACGATGGCGGCGCCGCGATCGGGCAGCACGGTCGCGGCGTGCGCGTCGACGTCGGCGAGGACGAGGGGAACGGCGCCGGGCAGATGCTGCTTGGCGTAGTACTCGCCACCCAGTGCGTCGACCACCGTCACGGTCTTCGCGTCGATCGCGGCCTTCAGCTCGTCACGGGTGATGAGTGCGGTCATGTCGCTACCTCCAGTTAATCGGACTATAGTCCGTATGTGCCTCACGACCATAACGGACCGCAGTCCGCTTTTGCAACCTCGTTGGAGCTTCTGCGCACGCCGCCGCCCAAGGAGCGCGCCGACGCCGCCCGCAACCGGGCCGCGATCCTGGACGCGGCGGCGTCGCTGTTCGCCGAACACGGGGTCGAAGCGGTGTCGATGGATCAGGTGGCGGCGGCCGCGGGGGTGGGCAAGGGAACGCTCTTCCGGCGCTTCGGTGACAAGGCCGGGCTGGCTGTCGCGCTGCTGGACGCGCGGGAACGCCTGCTCCAGGAAGGAATCCTGCACGGGCCGCCGCCGCTGGGCCCGGGCGCTCCACCGGCCGACCGGCTGGTGGCCTTCGCCGACGCGTACGTCGACTACGTGCTCGAACATCTGCCGCTGGTGCGGATGTCGGAGACCGCCGCGCCGGGCGCGCGCTATCGCATCGGGGCCTACCGGTTCTGGCACCGGCACGTCGCGATCCTGCTCGACGGAACCCCCGACCCCGAGCACGCCGCGCACGCTCTGCTGGCCCCGCTGGCGGCCGAACATCTGACCGCGTTGCTGCCGGAACTGGGGGAGGAGCGCGTCCGCGCCGGGATCACGCGCCTGTGGCGGGCGGCCGGATCCCAGTAGGGTGTCGGCGAGAACCCCGGGAGTGTGTCGATGATGGTGGCGAGCCGAAGGACGGCCAGGCAGGCCGTGCCGGTGCTGCTCGCCGCCGTGCTGACCGCGCTCGGCCTGTTCTTCGCGCTCCACTCGGGCGGTTCCGCTTCGGCGGACGAGTCGCGCGGGGCGAACGCGACGGTCGATTCCTCGGTCTCCAAGGCCGTCGCGCCGGTGCGCGCCGCGGGCAGGCTCGCCGCCGAACCCGCGCTCCTGGGTGTGCACGGTCACGGTGATCTGCCTCTCTTCGGCACCGTCCCGCACGGGCCCGCGTCCACCACGCTGCTCCGCCTCAGCGAACTCCACGACGAAGCCACTCCCGCCTCGCGCACGGCGAACCGCCTCGCGCTCGGTGATCGCGCTCCTCCTTTCCCGGTAGCCGTCTGACGCTCACGGGCGCGTGTTCGCGCGCCCGAACCGGGAAATCACCAAGGAGAACTTCGTGCCGCGCGAAACCGCGCGGCGGGGCATGACCGGGCGAGCCGTCGTCTCGCTGGTCGTTCTCGCCGCGACCGTGTACCTGTTGCTGACCACCGCCCCGAGACTGGGGCTCGATCTGCGTGGTGGCACGCAGATCGTGCTGGAGACCAAGGATTCGCCCACCGTCACCGCCGACGCGGAGACCACCGACCGGACGCTCGAGGTGCTGCGCCGCCGCGTCGACGCCCTCGGGGTCGCCGAGCCGATGCTGGCCCGCTCGGGAGACAACCGGATCATCGTCGAACTTCCCGGCGTCCGGGATCCACGCGAGGCCGTCGAAGTCATCGGCCGTACCGCTCAGCTGTCCTTCCATCCCGTGCTCGCCACTGGCGCCGCGGACTCCCGTGTGCTCAACGACGAGAGCGGGCAGCCGATCACCCTGGGACCCGCCGCGCTGACCGGCGAAGGCGTCGACGAGGCGCGCTCGTCGATCGATTCGCAGGGCGGCGGCTGGCTCGTTTCGGTTGACTTCAAAGGGGATTCCGGCCGCGCCTGGGAGCGGCTGACCGGGCAGGCCGCCTGCTCGCCGCCGGGAGATCCCGCCCGCCGGGTGGCGATCGCGCTCGACGACAAGGTGATCTCGTCACCGCAGGTGAGCCCGCAGGTCGCCTGCGGGGTCGGGATCGTCGGCGGGAGCACGCAGATCACCGGGCGGTTCTCGCCGGCCGAGGCAAAGGATCTGGCGTTGCTGATCAACGCCGGCGCGTTGCCGACACCGGTCGAGATCATCGAGCAGCGCACCGTCGGGCCCACCCTCGGCGCCGCCGCCATCGACGCCAGCGCCCGCGCCGCCGTGATCGGGCTGGCGCTGACCGCGCTGTTCCTGCTCGCGGTGTACCGCCTGGCCGGGCTGATCGCCGTGGGCGCGCTGGTGGCGTACGCGGCCGTGTCCTATGCCGCGCTGCTCGCCGTCGGCGCGACGCTGACCCTGCCGGGGCTCGCCGGATTCGTGCTGGCCATCGGCATGGCCGTCGACGCCACCGTGCTCGTCTTCGAGCGGGCGAGAGAGGAACACTCGGTCAAACGGGGTGGCTCGCTGCCACGCTCGGTCAGCCGCGGGTTCAGCGGCGCGTTGTCGGCGATCGTCGATTCGAACGTGACCACCCTGCTCGCCGCGGGCCTGCTGTTCTGGCTGGCGTCCGGTCCGGTGCGCGGTTTCGGGGTGACGCTGTCGATCGGCGTCGTCGTCGCGTTGTTCATCTCGCTGGTGCTCACGCGTTTGCTGCTGCACCTCACGATGCGGGGCGTGGTCGCGCGCAAACCGCGGCTGTCCGGGCTGACCCACGAGGGTCGGGTCCGGCAGTGGGTGAACCGCCGCGATCCCGAATTCCTCGGGAAACCGAAACGCTGGCTGATGGTGGCGGGCGTGGTCGTGATCGCCGCGATCGCGGGCCTGTTCGTGGCCGGGCCGAACCTCGGCGTCGAATTCACCGGCGGCCGGGTCGTCGAATACAGCACTTCGGCGCCCGCCGACGTCGAGCGGGTCCGGGACGCGGTCTCCGACGCCGGGTTCCCCCGCGCAGTCGTGCAGATGTCCGGCGAGAAGGACATCTCGGTCCGCACCGAGCCGATCGACGAAGACGCCACCGAGCGGATCCGCACCGCCGTCGCCGGGGTCGCGGGCGACGCCACCGAGATCCGCGACGAGAAGATCGGCCCGAGTCTCGGCGCCGAGCTGCGCACCAAGGCGGTGATCGCGCTCGGCCTCGCGGTGCTGGCGCAGCTGATCTACCTGGCGGTGCGATTCGACTGGCGGCTCGGCCTGGCCACGGTCGCCGCGCTCGCCCAGGACGTCCTGATCATCCTCGGGATCTTCGCCTGGCTGGGCAAGTCCATGGACGGCGTCTTCCTCGCCGCGCTGCTGACGGTGATCGGCTATTCGGTCAACGACTCGGTGGTGGTCTTCGACCGGGTGCGGGAGGTACGGGGACAACGCCGCAAGGAACCGTTCCCGCGCGTCGTCGGCACGGCGGTCCTGCAGACGTTGCCACGGACGATCAACACCGGCATCGGAGTGCTGTTCGTCCTCGGGGCGCTGCTGGTCCTCGGAGACGGTTCGCTGGCCGACTTCGCCCTCGCGCTCCTGCTCGGCCTCGTCGCCGGCACGGTGTCCACAGTGGCCACCGCGGGCCCCGTCGCGATCCTGCTCGACAAGCGGTGGCCCGGGGCCGGACGTCCAATCCGGAAGACGAATCCGACACGGCAGCGGGACGACAACGGCGCGGTGGTGTGATCGACGTTCCTTTGTGGACCGCCGCGCTTCGCCCGGCCTCTATGCTCGTTCCCGGTGGCAGGGGAGTCCACCGGGAACGAGGGGCGGGTAGATGATCCAGAGCGTGCTCGTCGGCGCGGTCGTCGTGCTGGCTTGGACGATGACCGCGGCACGGCTGGAGCGCTGGCAGATCACCGCGCCGATGGCGATGGTCGCGGCCGGGCTGGCGATCGGGTTCACCACCCGCAACGACCTCGGCAACGGGCTCAACACCGAGATCGCGCTCAACGCGGCGGAACTGATCCTGGCGCTGCTGCTGTTCGTGGACGCCACCGCGGTGAAGGGCGGTTACCTCGGCCACGACGCGAAAACGGCGGTGCGGCTGCTGCTGATCGCGTTGCCGCTGACGATCCTGATCGTCATGGGCGTCGGCCTGCTGACGCTGCCGGGCCTCGGCTGGGCGGCGGTCCTGCTGATCGCCTGCATCATCGCCCCGACGGATTTCGCGCCGGCGACGTCGGTGGTGCACGACGTCCGGGTGCCCGAACGCGTGCGGCATCTGCTGAACGTCGAGAGCGGGTACAACGACGGCGTCGTCGCGCCGGTCTTCATCTTCGCGCTGACCCTCGCGGGGAGCCATCACCAGGCGAACACGCCGGGTGAGGCGCTGCAGGCCGCGATCCCGGCGGCGTTGCTGGCCGTGCTCGCGGGCTCCGTCATCGGGGCGGTGGCCGCGGTGACGATGAACGTGACGGCCAAACACGGCTGGTCGACCCGGCATTCCGCGCGGGTCGCGGCCGTCGCCCTGCCGCTGCTGACCTACACGGCGGCCGTCGCGATCGGCGGCAACGGGTTCGTCGCCGCGTTCATCTGCGGGATCGCGTACAAGACGGCCCGGCACCCCGGTGAAGAGGAACTCGGGCTCGCCGAGGACGTCAGTTCGCTGTGCGGGCTGCTGATGTGGTTCGTCTTCGGCAGCACCGCGGTGCTGGTGCTGTCGTTCGGTCTGACGTGGGGCATCGTGCTCGTCAGTGTCGTCGCGCTGACCGTCGCCCGGCTGATCCCGGTGCTGCTCGCCTTGCTGCGGACGGACTTCCGGTGGAAGGACCGGATGACCATCGGCCTGCTGGCCCCGCGCGGCGCGGCGTCGATCGTGTTCGGGCTGCTGGCGTTCAACTCGCTCGACGGCGAGGCGGCCGACGTCGCGCTGAGCGTCATGTCGGTGACCGTGCTGGCGAGCGTCGTCGCGCACGGTGTCGGGGCTTCGGCGTTCCTGAACCGGAAGTCGAAGAGGACCTGACCGGCGCCCTCGCGGTCAGCCGCTCATCGCCTTCCTGATCGCCGCTTCGAGCTCTTTCACGTGCTTCGAATTCATGCCGCCGTAAGTGAAGGTGTTCATGTCGACCTTGTCGGCGTACATGGGCACGTCCTCGACGATCGCCTTGGACGCGCCGGTCACCTCGAAGACGAGCCTTCCCGGCTTGAACGCCGTCGGCGGAAAGTTCCTGATCGCTGTGACCTTCTCGAGGCTGAACGTGTGCTTCTTGTCGTTGAACCCGCTGACCGCGGCTTTGATCGTGATCGTCCGGCCGCTGAAGCTGATGGATCGACGTCTGGCGTGGATGTGCACGAACCCTCCCCTGGGCGCGAAAGAGGGCACTCTATGAGAGAAGAATCGAGCGGACGAGCCCCGTTCCCGAACCGTTACCGGGTCAGTTGCCCGGCGTCTCCACGTCGTCCAAGGTCAGGTCGTACGGTTCGGCGCTGTTCCACAACGCCTCCGCCTCGCCGAGGAAGGTCCGGTACGCCGCACCGTCCGCGGGCTGCAGGACGAACTTCGGCTCACCCGCGGCCTGGTAGGTGTAGTACTCGGCGAACAGCGCCGAGCCGGTGGCGATGACCCCGATCGCGATCGGATGCGTGACGAGCCGGACGGAGAGGTCGCCGCCGGTCGAGCGGCGCAGTTCGGCCAGCACCCGCAGCGTGTGGAGCACGCGCTCTCGCGCGCTTTCCGGCGAACGCACGGCGTAGTAGCGGGAGGCCGCCGTGTCGATCGCGGGCGAATGCGGGTCGATCAGCACGAACCGGATCTTCGCGCCCGCGCGCAACCGTTCTTCGAACTTGCCGTAGCTGTTGTTCACCAGGGTGTTGCGGGCCATCCCGGTGACCAGCAGTTCGCTCGTGCCGTCGATCGCCTCGGCGAGTCCGGCGCCGAAGTCCTCGCTGAACACCGGACGACGTGCCCGCGCGAGCCGGTCCTCGGCGGACAAGGGCCAGGGGGTGCCGTCCTCCCACAGCCGTTCCGCCTCGTCGGCGAAGTGCCGGTACCACGGCGCGTCCTTCGGTTCCACTGTGAACACCGGAGACGCTTCACCGGTCGGCCGGTATTCGTAGTGCTGAACGCAGACCAGGCCCCGTTTGGTGGAGACGTCGAGACAGTTGAAGCCCGCGGACGAGATCCTTGACGAAACCCGGATCTCGAGCCTGCCGCTCGTCCTGCTCTTCAAGGACGTCAGTTCGTCCAGTGTCGCAAGGATCCGCTGCCGCAGCCGTCCTTGTCCGAGGCTTTGGGAAATTCGGCGATCGGCCACCGCGACGAGTTCTTCGTCGGTCGGATCCAGGACGAGTACCCGGATTCGTCCGCCCGAGTCGAGGATCGACCGGATATCGCTGCGCATGCCCTGCACGGTCCTGGTCATCGAATGGCCGATGAGCAGGATGTCGAAGGCCGCCGCGCGCCGGGAGATGAGATCCGCGGGGAACTCCGGATCGAAGAGCGCGGCGGGGCCGCCGCGATTCGAATCCCGGACCTGTTCGGTCAGCCGCCGCGAGCGGATCTGGGAGAAGGCGAGCAGGGCCAGCAATGCCGTCACCACGGAGGAAAGCGTTTTGACGTCCGAGATCCCGGTCGCGCCCAGGACGGTGAACGCCAAGGCGACGGTGCCCAGTACGTAGAGATCCAGGTTGTCGTCGGTGATCACCCGCGCCAGCGATCGCCGGATCCGTCGACGCTCGTCCGCCACTGAACCCCCTCGTCGTTGGTTGCGTGGAGACAGTATCGGCCGGACGCCCCGGCATGTCCGGGATTGCTGACATCGATGGCATACCGCGAACCAAGCGATACGAAGCCATTTGGCTCAACCGTTTGTCTGGTCCAGTCCAGTTATGTCTACTAACGTAGAGGGATGGAGCTGGAACTGCGCCACTTGCGCATCATGTGCGCGATCGCCGAACTCGGGAGTATCACCAAAGCGGCGAATACGCTCGGAATGGCCCAGCCTGCACTGACAGCACAACTGAAGCGCATCGAACGGACCCTCGGCGGGAAGCTGTTCCTCCGCGATCACACCGGCACGAGGCCGACCGCGCTCGGTCTCCTCGTCCTCGACCGGGCCAAGATGGTGCTGCCCGCCGTGTCGTCGCTGCACGACGAAGCGGCACGTCTCGCCCAGCACGCGGGCACCGGTGAGCCGGTGACCCTGCGGCTCGGCTCGGCGACGGGGCCGATGCTGGGAGCCCTCCTGCAACGCCTCGGCACCACCCATCCCGACATCCACGTCGCCACGCATACGTCGTGGTCGGCCAACAAACTCGCGGACATGACCGCCGAGGGCGCGCTGGACTTCGCCTTCGTCGGCGTCTGCGGTGACGCGGGCCCACCGCCGGAACCCGGTCTTCGCTGGCGGACGCTCGCGCATCATCCGGTGTTCGTGCTGATGTCCGCGCGAGACGAGCGCGCGCAGCAGAACGAGGTCGAACTCGGCGCCCTCGCGGACGAACGCTGGTGCGCGACGCCGGGGGACGGATGCTTCGGCGACTGTTTCGCGTCCGCGTGCGCGAGATCGGGCTTCACGCCCCGATCGTTGTACGAGACCGATGTGCTGACCTGTATCGAGATGGTCGAGTCGGGACACGCGGTCGTGTTGTGCCAGCCGCTGTTCCACGAGATCCCGGGGATCGTCGCGGTCCCGATCGCGGGGAATCCGCTGAGCTGGCGGAATCTCGTCGGCTGGTCGGAACGCGGGGAGATGGGGCCCTTCGCCGCGGAGATGATCGCGCTGTCGCGCGCGGTGTACGGCGAGCTGATCGACCGGCGGCCGACCTACTCGAAGTATCTGGAGTTGAATCCGGGTTATGGCGTCGACTACACGGATGCGGGAGTGGGCTGACCAGCGCGGAAGCGGTTGAAAGGTCCAGTCCACTCGGTGGATATGACCTAAATGGTATGTACCATTTGTAGCAGGTGCCTCGTACGGTCTGGGACGAGATCTTCTTCCGGAACGCGGTGAGGAAACGCCTGAAATGAACCGAAAGATCGTAGCGGCCGCCGCGGCGGCCCTTACCGGCGCGGGCCTGGTCACAGCCGTCGCGCTGACGCCGAGCGCCAGCGCCGGCCAGACCGCTTCGGCGGCCGACCAGGTCCAGTCGGAGATCGTCGCCGCACTGGCGCGCGACCTGAAGATCAGCCCGGATCAGGCGAAGACCCGGCTCGCCGGCGAGCAGAAGGCGGCCCGCGCCGACGGCGACCTCAAGACCCGGCTCGGCCCGTCCTACGCCGGATCGTGGCTGGACGCGTCCGGGACCACGCTGACCGTCGCGGTCACCGACGCGGCCCTGGAAGGTGTCGTCCGTGCGGCCGGCGCGACCCCGAAGACGGTCGCCCGGAGCGCCGCGCAACTCGACGCGGCGAAGTTGTCGTTGGACGCCAAGGGAACCAGCGCGCCGAAGACCGTGCCCGGCTGGTACGTCGACGCCACCACCAACTCGATCGTCGTCCTGGCCAACGCCGGTGGCGAGGCCGCCGCGAAGTCGTGGGCGACCGCTTCCGGTGTGCGTGCCGACGCGGTGCGGGTCGAGACCAGCACCGAAAGCCCGGTGCCGTTGATCGACGTCATCGGCGGCAACGCCTACACCTTCGGCTCGGGCCGGTGCTCGATCGGTTTCTCGGTCGAGGGCGGCTTCGTCACCGCGGGCCACTGCGGCACCACCGGCACGCGCACGTCGAACCCGAGCGGGACCGTCGCGGGCTCCAGCTTCCCCGGCAACGACTACGCGTGGGTCCGGGTGGACGCGGGCAACACCCCGCGCGGCCTGGTGAACCGGTACCCGGGCACCGTCCCGGTGGCGGGTTCGCAGGAGGCCGCGATCGGCGCGTCGGTCTGCCGCTCCGGTTCCACGACGGGCTGGCACTGCGGCACGATCCAGCAGAAGAACGCCTCGGTGAACTACCCGCAGGGCACCGTTTCCGGCCTCACGCGGACCAACGCCTGCGCCGAGCCGGGTGACTCCGGTGGCTCGTGGCTCGCGGGCGACCAGGCGCAGGGCGTCACCTCCGGTGGCTCCGGCAACTGCAGCTCGGGCGGCACGTTCTACTTCCAGCCGATCTCGGAGATCCTGAGCGTCTACAGCCTCCGCCTGGTGACCTCGGGCTCGAACCCGCCGTCGAGCACCACGCCGACCACCACGACGTCGAACAACCCGCCCGGCGGAACCTGGGCGGCCGGTACCACCTACGCCGCGGGCGCGACGGTGACCTACGACGGCGTTTCGTACCGGGCCCTGCAGGGCCACACCGCTCAGGTCGGTTGGGAGCCGCCGAACGTCCCAGCGCTCTGGGCGCGCGCCTGACCACCTAGCCGTCCGGGCCACACGCAGGGGTGCGCCCGGACCCGACCGCCCCCGACGTCGTCCGTGCGTCGGGGGCGGTCCCTTTTTGGTCGGGTGGGTCGTGAGTGGCGTTTCGGGTTCTAACCCGAAACGCCACTCACGACCACCTGGACCGATCGGCGTCAGTGCAGGACCTTCAGGCCCACCACGCAGGCGACGATCCCCACGATCAGCAGGATCCGGGCCACCGAAACGGTTTCCGCGCCGGACCACATGCCATAGGCGACGGTGAGCGAAGCCCCGATGCCGACCCAGACCGCGTAGGCGGTGCCGACGGGGAGATCCTTCATCGCGTACGCGAGACCCACCATGCTGGCGACCAGCGTGACGCCGAAGATCACCGACGGAACGGGCCGGGACAAACCTTCGGATTTGCCGAGGGCGGTGGCCCACACGGCTTCCAGCACACCCGAGACGACGAGGACAAGCCACGACATGACGCGCTCCCAGAGCGCCGTCTTGTCGCTGGCCGGGTACGGCACCCACTCGTCCGGGGACCTCGTTGAGGAGGTTCCGTCACCAGGATGGCACATCGCCCGTGTGGATCGCCCGCCGGTTTGACGAGGGTCACCACGCGGGCGCGCCATTGTGGACGGTCAGGTCAGCACCTTGGGGGCCGACCAGGCGAGCAAACCCAGTTCCAGCACGGAGAATCCGATCAGCGCCCACGCGCTCGGCAGCCAGATCAGCGCGATGCCGACGAGCAGGATGGGCAGGACCAGCCCGGCGTAGGCGGCCAGGAACAGGGCGGCGAGGACCTCGCCGCGCACCGGCGGTTCGGCGAGGGCGGCGACGGTGGCCACCGACGCGCGGAAGCCCAGCCCGACACCGGCGCCCGCGACGATCCCGCCCGCGACGAAGAGCCACAGCTGCGACGTCGTCACCGCGACCGGCAGCGCCACCAGCCCGCTCACCATCAGCCCGAGACCGAGGCGCAGCTGGGTTTTCCTGGCCAGGCCGGCGAAGAGCACCTGCGCCGCGGCCGCCGCGAGGAACACGGAGAACGAGGCGAGACCGGCCAGCAGCCGCGAACTCTCGTGCATGCCCTGCGCCAGCAACGTCGGCGTCAGCGCCATGAATAGACCCGTGATCGCGAACGCCGCGAAGGCGCCGATCGCCGCGCCGAAGAAGGCGGGCCGCGCGCTCGACGGGAGTGAGACGCGCTGCGGCCGATAGGCGGGCCGTTCTTCGGCGCGCTCCACGGTTTCCGGCACGAGCGCGACGGCGATGGCCGCGGCGAGCAGCAGGACCAGGAAGAACACGAACGGGGTGGTGAGCGGCTCGGCCGAATAACTCGCGAACACGCCACCGAACAGCGGTCCGAGCGCCAGCCCGCCCATGTTGACGACGGTCGCGATCAGTCCCGCGCGGCCGTGGTCCTCCCGTGGCCGGGCGACGGCACGGAGTTCGGACAGGTGCGCGGTGGCGGTCGCGGTCAGCGCGCCGATGCCCGCGCCGCCGACGAGCCTGGCCAGGATCAGGCCGGGAACGTCCGGCCACGCCAGGAAAAGTGTCGCGGAAAGCGCCTGGGCCAAGGTCGCGGCGAGGATCACCCGCCGTCGTCCCAGCCAGTCGCTGACATGGCCGGCGAGATACAGGCTGCCCATCACGCCGACGGCGTACGCCGCGAAGACGATGGTCACGACGTAGGTCGGGAAGCCGTCGCGCTGCTGATAGAGCACATAGAGCGGCGTGGGGACGGTCGAGAAGGCGAGTGAGGCGGCGTAGGCCGCCGCGATGACCCAGAAACCGCGACCGTGGCTGATCCGCCGGAACGCGGGACGGGGGAGGGCGACACTGTTCAGCATGTCTCCACTGTGAATCTTCGGATCATCCAAGTCCAACGAACAATCCTGGTCACAGTTATCGGTGGATGCGATAATCGAAACCGTGGAGACCCGCCAGCTCGAATGTTTCGTCGCCGTCGCCGAGGAACTCAGCTTCACTCGCGCCGCCCAGCGGTTGTACGCGGTGCAGTCGACCGTTTCGGCGACGATTCAGGCCCTCGAAGGCGAACTGGGGGTCAAGCTGTTCGACCGGTCCACGCGAAAGGTCGAGCTCTCCCCGGCGGGGAAGGTGTTCCTGCCCGAGGCGAAGGCCGCGCTGGAAGCCTTCGACAGGGCGCGCGAGGTGGTCACCGACGCCTCCGCCGGCCTGCGGGGCAGCCTCCGCATCGGCACGCTGACCAGCGTCGGCGATCTCGACCTGCCCGATCTGCTCGGCGCGTTCCACCGCCGCTATCCGCTGGTCGACCTGCACGTTTCGGTGTCGATCACCGGCTCGACCGGACTGGCCGAGGACCTGCGTCAGGGCAGGCTCGACGTCGCACTCCTCGGCCTGCCCGAATCCGATCTCGCCGGGCTCGACACCAAACTGCTCGGTTCGGCGCCGTTCGTGGCTGTGCTGCCAGACGGCCACCGGCTGAGCGGGCGGCGTTCGCTGACGTTGGCCGACCTCGCGGGCGAGTCGTTCGTGGACAACCCCCGCGGCTTCGGCAACCGGGTGGCCCTGGACCGCGCTTTCGAGGCGCTCGGGGCGCCGCGCCGGGTCATCGTCGAGGTCGCCGACCTGCGTGCCGTGCCCTCTTATGTGACGGCGGGGCTCGGCGTCGCCGTCGTGCCCGATCTCAAGCTGCTCGCGGGGGTCCGGACGATCCCGCTCGACGAGCCCGGCCTCACGTGGCCGCTGACCATCGCCACCAGGGGAGAACGGCCGCCGAGCCGGGCCGCCCGGCTGCTGCTGGACCTCGTCGACAGCGGGGAGTTCTCCCTCGTGATCCCCGCCCGGACTTGAGCTCAGCCCGTCAGCAGCGTGCGTGTCGTCCGCGTCACCAGGTCGACGGTGCGCGGCGGCGGTGCCTCGCCGCGGTCGAGATGTCTCCTCACCGCGGCGTAGGGGAGGTCGACCAGGGCGAGCATCAGTTCGTCGGTGCTCCGGCCGGTCAACGGACGCAGCTTCCGCAACACCTTGGTGATCGCCGTGTCGAGCCGGTGGTTGGCGGCCTCGACACGGGCACGATCTTCGGCGCTCCAGTCGTCGACGCCGAGTGCCCTGCCGCCCCCGTAGAGCAGTTTCGCCTCGGCGGGATGGGCGCGGCACCACCGGACGACCTGCGCGGCGGCCTCGACGGCGGCTTCGACGGCCGGTTCCTGTTCGAGCGCTTCGAGGTAACCCCGCTGGAAGCCGTCCAGGGTGCGGAGCCAGACGGCGGCGAGCAGTGCCGCACGTCCGGGGAAGCGGTGGTAGATCGACCCGCTCGGCGCGCCGACCTCGCGGGCGACGGCCGACATGGTCACCCCCGCGGCCCCTTCGGTGGCGAAGATCCGCACGGCGGCGTCGAGGAAGTCGTCGGCGGTGTGCCGCGGTGGCCGTCCCATTTTCAGAGACTATCCTCTACTATCGTTTTAGGGGAAGATCTCTAGAACTGGGAGGCGCGCGATGCGCGTATGGAACAGGCATCACCGGATCGTCGATGTGGCACCGGAACGCGTCGGCGCGTTGATCGACACACTGGCCTCGGACGGCGACAAGCTCTGGCCCGTCGACGCGTGGCCGACGATGCGGTTCGACCGGCCGCTCGGGGTGGGAGCGACCGGCGGGCACGGGCCGGTGCGGTATCGGGTCGAGTCCTACGAACCCGGGAAGGCGGTGCGGTTCCGGTTCACCGCGCCGCGCGGTTTCGACGGATTCCACGAATTCACCTTGCGGACGGCCGAAAACGGGAAGACGGAGCTCGCGCATCTCATGGTGCTGAGGCTCCGGCATCCCGCTTGGCTGACGTATCCGCTGCTGTGGCGGCCGATGCACGACGCCCTGTTGGAGGACTGCCTCGACCGCGCCGAGCGTGAACTCACCGGCACGGTCGAGACACCCGCTCGCTGGAGCCTTTACGTCCGGCTCTTGCGGAGCCTGATCTCCGGCAAGAGGCCCTTCCGTTTGAGCACGAACAAGGTGCCGCCGATGAGCACGACGGCGATCAAGTAGCCCAGCGCCAAGGACACGGCGCCGCCGTTCGCGGGCGGGAGCAGCACACCGAACACGGCGCTGACCACGGCGAGGATCCACCGCCCGCGGTCGGTCGTGAGGCTCACGGCCAGCAGCGCGACCGTCCACAGGAGATACCAAGGCTGCACGACCGGCCCGAGGACCAGCATCGCGGCGAAGGTCAGCCCTGCGGCGTAGAGCGGGTGCAGCTTCTGCCGGTACGTGAGCCACAGCAGCCTGGCGCCGACGACGAGACCGAGGATCGCGCCGATGAGCGAGAACACCTCGATCGCGCCGTCGGTCAGGTCGGCTCCGAAGATCTTGCCGACGCCGCCGACGAGGAAGCCGAGTTCGTTGGTGGGCGCCATCCAGCTGTGGACCTGGCCGGAGACCCCGGACAGCACGCGGACCCAGCCGAAGCCGAGCCCGCTGCCGAGTGAGATCGCCGCGGTGACGGCGGCGAATCCGGCGGGCAGCCCCAGTGCGACCGCCACCCGGCCGGCGGGCGTCGCCCGGCGGAACAGGTCGACGCCGACGAACAGCAGGCCCGCGACGGCCACGATCTTGATGTTCGCGGCCGCGCTCACCGCGATCACGCCCGCCGCGATCAGGGCGGGCCGGGCCGCGCCGGTCTTCGCCGCGCCCATGAGGACGAGCTCCAACCCGGCGACCATCAGCCCGACCATGAGCCCGTCGTTGTGCACGCCCGCCACGACGTGCCAGAGCACCAGCGGATTGAGCACGGCCAGCCACAACGCGATCGACGGCGAGACCCCGACGCGGCGGGCGAGCCGGGGGAGCGCCCACGCCATGAGCACGATCCCGATCAGGCCCAGCAGCCGGTGGAGCAGCACCGTCGGCACGAAGGAGTCCCCGGCGATCTGGGCGATCGTGCGGGCCAGCGCGACGAACGCGGGACCGTACGGCGCTGGCGTGTCCCGCCAGTAATGGCTGACGGCCATCGTCACCGGGGAATCGGCGCCGAGCGCCTCGGCGGGCCCCACGAGATAGGTGTCCAGCCCCTTGGCCGCGATCAGGCCTTGCGCCAGGTAGCTGTTGATGTCACCGCTGAACAGGGGGCGCGCGACGAGCAGCGGCGCGCACCACGAGACCGCGATCCAGTACAGCCGACGCTCGGACAGCCCGGCGGCGAGCCGTCCGATGCCGAGCCAGGACAGCACGAGGGTGGCCATCCCGGCGACGCCCAGCGCCACCACCAGCACCGAGGGCAGGCCGATCCCGGACGTGACCAGCACGAGTACGGCGATTCCGAGGAAACCCGCCCAGTGCAACGCCGAGATGTTCAGCCCGGCCTTCTCCGGCGCGGGCAAGACGTTCTGCATGCGGTCAAACTACTCCAAGTGCGGAACCGGGTTCCGCCGATCGTACGGGAATCCGCCTCCGACGCTTCGGGACCGCGTCCGCCGGGTACTCCCCGCGGACGAGAGGCGGTGGTGGGCGTGAAGAAACGCTGGGTACGTCTCGGGTCGTTCGTGCTGGCCGGGCTGCTGGTCGTCGCCGCGGCCCTACAGATCACCGGGCTCCTGCCGAAGCTCGACCCGTTCGGAACGTCCACTGTGGACCGCTCGCAGCCGGCGGTGCTCCAGGCGGTGCGGGATCTGAGCCAATACCACGCGGCCGTCGGTGACTACCAGGTCGTCGTCGACATCGAGAAGGACGTCGCGTGGGTGCCCGCGAGCATCGCCGGGGAACGCACGCTGTTCGTCGCGGCCGGTTCGGTCGACGCGTACGTCGATTTCGGGCCGCTGGTGGAGAATTCGCTGACCGTGTCCGAAGACCGGCGGACGGTCGAGGTGCGCCTGCCCGAACCGAAGCTCGCGAAACCCAACCTGGACAACGGACGCAGCTACGTTTTCGGTCAGGAGCGCGGCCTGATCGACCGGCTCGGCGCCTTGGTGTCCGTGCAGGATCAGCGGCCGTTCTATCTGGCCGCGGAGAAACGGATCGGTGAAGCCGCGCAGCACTCCGGTCTGCTCGAACGCGCCAAGGCCAACACCAGGGCGATGCTCACGCAGCTGCTGCGAGGGCTGGGCTTCCAGGTCGTGTTCCCGGCGGAACCGGCCACCTGACCCGGCCGCCCGCTTTGTCCGGTGTTTCGGCTGGTGAGCGGCGTGGTACGGCTTCCGCATGAACGCAGACGCGGTACCGGAGCGAATCGCCGAGGTCTGGGGCGCGCGGACCCCGTACCGGCGAGGGGACGCTTGGCCTCGCAGAGCGGACCTCCACCTCGAGGCGGGCGTCGGTGAATCCGATGTGGACCGCTGGGTTCGCTCGGCCTGCGTCCTGTGCAGCAACGGCTGCGCGTGCGACATCGCGGTGAAGGACGGCAGGATGGTCGGCGTCCGCGGCCGCGAGACCGACCTGGTCAACCACGGCCGGATGGGGCCCAAGGGGCTCTACGGGTCTTGGCAGTGGAACGGGAAGGACCGGTTGACGCGGCCGTTGATCCGTCGCGACGGCGAGCTGGTGGAATCCGACTGGGACACCGCGATGGGCCTGATCGTGCGGCGTTCCCAGGAACTGCTGGACGAGGCCGGGCCGTTGTCGCACGGGTTCTACACCAGCGGGCAGCTGTTCCTGGAGGAGTACTACACGCTCGGTGTCATCGGCAAAGCCGGCCTCGGCACCCCGCATATGGACGGAAACACCAGGCTGTGCACGGCCACCTCCGCCGCCGCGATGAAGGAGAGCTTCGGCTCCGACGGCCAGCCCGGGACGTACGCCGACATCGACCACTGCGACGCGCTTTTCCTCTTCGGTCACAACATGGCCGAGACGCAGACCGTGTTGTGGAGCCGGGTCCTCGACCGGCTCGCCGGACCCGAGCCGCCCGTGGTCGTCGCCGTCGATCCACGGCGGACGAAGGTCGCCGCGGCGGCGGTGGAGTCCGGTGGCCTGCATCTCGCGCCGCTGCCCGGTACCAATCAGGCCCTGATGAACGGTCTGGTCCGCGAGCTGATCGTGAACAAGTGGATCGACGAGGACTACGTTTCCGCGCACACCCTCGGCTTCTCCGAACTCGAAAAGACCGTCGAGCCGTACACGCCCGCGCACGTCGGCGAGATCTGCGGGATCGAGCCGGACGCCCTGGTGCGAGCCGCGGAGATCTTCGGCACGTCCGAGCGGGTGCTGTCGACCGTGCTGCAGGGCTTCTACCAGTCACATCAGGCCACCGCCGCGGCCTGCCAGGTCAACAACCTCCATCTGCTGCGGGGCATGCTCGGCAAGCCTGGCGGCGGAGTGCTGCAGATGAACGGCCAGCCCACCGCGCAGAACACGCGGGAATGCGGTGCCGACGGCGACCTTCCCGGCTTCCGCAACTGGGAGAATCCCGACCATGTCCGGCAACTGGCGGAACTGTGGAACGTCGACGAGCTGACCATCCCGCACTGGTCACCGCCGACCCACGCCATGCAGATCTGGCGCTACGCCGAACAGGGCTCGATCCGGTTCCTCTGGATCTCGGCGACGAATCCCGCCGTCTCCATGCCGGAACTCCCGCGGATCCGCGAAATCCTCGGCAAGGAAGACCTGTTCGTCGTGGTGCAGGACGGTTTCCGGACCGAGACGGCCGAGTTCGCCGACGTCGTCCTCCCCGCCGCGCTCTGGGGCGAGAAGCAGGGAACCTTCACCAACGCCAACCGCACGGTGCATCTGTCGGAAAAGGCGGTCGAGCCACCGGGCGAGGCGCGCGCCGATCTGGACATCTTCCTCGACTACGCGCGGCGGATGGACTTCCGTGACCGCGACGGCGATCCGCTGATCGGCTGGCGGACCCCCGAGGACGCCTTCCGTGCCTGGCAGGAGTGCAGCCGGGGCCGGTTGTGCGACTACACCGGGCTGTCGTACGACAAACTCCGCGGCGGCAGCGGGATCCAATGGCCCTGTGACGGCGAGCGCCCGGACGGCACCGAACGGCTCTACGCGGACGGCGTGTTCACCACGAGTTCGGACGCCTGCGAGGACTTCGGTCACGACCTGCTCACCGGCGGGACGGTTTCGGCCAAGGAACACCAGGCGCTGCACCCGGACGGACGCGCGTTCCTCAAGGCCGCCGAGTACACGGCACCGCCGGAGGAGCCCGGAGAGCGGTATCCGTTCGTCTGCACGACGGGGCGCACGGTGTACCACTTCCACACACGGACCAAAACCGGCCGCGCCCCGAAGCTCCGGCGGGCCGCGCCGGAACCGTGGGCGGAAATCGCCGCGTCCGACGCCGCCGAACTCGGGGTCACGGACGGAGATCTCGTCCTGGTCGAGTCCGCGCGGGGCCGGGTCGAAGTGCCCGCCCGGATCGGCCGGGTCCGTCCCGGCGTCGTGTTCCTGCCGTTCCACTACGGCTATTGGGACACCGGCGGCGAAGGGCATCCTCGGGCGGCCAACGAACTGACCATGACCGAATGGGATCCGGTGTCCAAACAGCCGCTGTTCAAGATCGGTGCCGTCCGCGTCCGGAAGGTGGAGGGCTGACCCATGCATCTCGCCACCTACCTCGGCCTTCTGCACACCTCCCTGACCACCCTCGCCGACGCCTTCCGGGAGGTCGGCCGCGGCCACGGCGAGGAACCCGACGTCGAGCACACTTGCCTGCTGCTCGCCGGACGGATCGACCGGCAGACCGAGGCGCTCGCCCCGATCGTCGAGCGGTACGGCGAAGACCGTGAAGAGGAGCCCGAGCGGCTCCACGCCGCGGGCCTGGAAGGTACCCGCAGCGGTGGTGTCGGCCTGCTGCGGGACCTGCAGGACCTCTACGCGCTGTCGTCGTTCACCGACATCACCTGGACCGTGGTGGGCCAGGCCGCCCAGGGCCTGCGCGACCGGGAACTGCTCGACCTCGTCGAGGACCATGAGCAGGAGACCGCACGGCAACTGACCTGGCTTCGTACGCGGATGAAGCAAGCCGCACCCCAGGCACTCATCGCGGCACGATGATTCCGCGTCCGTGCGGTGCTTCCCGCGCCGGGCTTGACCGACGGGACTCCTGCTGGTGGGCTGGCGAAGTCGACTGGGAGGCGCGATGGCGACGAAGCCGAGGGACAGCCTGACCTACAGCGAACCGATCGCGACCGGGGAGGTCACGATCGGCGCCGGCCCCGAGCAGGTGTACCGGCTCGTCAGCGATCCGGTCGCGATGTCGGAGTGCACCGAGGAACTGCGCAAGGCCCGCTGGATCCGCGGCGCGACCGAAGCGCGCGTCGGGAACTGGTTCGCCGGCAGCAACCGCAACGGACGACGGCGCTGGGTGACCCACGCCGAGATCGTCGAGGCCGAGCCAGGGCGGCGGTTCGCCTACCGGGTGCGCACGCCGTTCTTCGTGCCGATTTCGCGGTGGGAGTACGACATCGTCCCCGAAGGCGACGGCAGCCGGCTCACCGTCACGAACTGGCTGCGGGTGCCGCCGTGGTTCGTGCCGCTCGCCATCCTCATCACCGGTGAGCCGGATCGCGCCGGGACGAATCAGGCGAATATCGCGACGACGTTGCAGCGGGTGAAGGCGCGGCTCGAGGGCCGGGAGTGGCATCGCTAGGTTTCGTGCTTGAAAGGCCCGTTCTCCAGGTTCTGCATTCCCCGGTCCTCCAGCCTGCGCATCACCGGACCGGACAGCAGCCCGTGCACGAGCACCGAAACCGCGATCGTCAGCGCCGTGACCCGCCACAACGAGTCGGCCATCGGGAAATCGCCGTGCCCCAGCGCGTACGAGAGGTAGTAGAGGCTGCCGATCCCGCGGATGCCGAAGAACGCGATCGCCGTCGCCGCCGGGCGGGTGGTGGCGCCGCCGAGCAGCGCAAGGCCGCCGAACAGCGGGCGCACGATGACCACCGCCGCGACCGCCACCAGGATTTCGGCGAGCGTCAGACCCGCCAGCAGCCCGTCGCCCAGCGCGACACCGAGACCGAGCAGGGCCAGCGCGACGAAGAGGCGTTCCAGCTGGTCGCCGAATTCGTGCAGTACCCCGTGGTACTCGTGCGACCGTTCGCTGGCGCGGATGGTCGCCGCGGCGATGAACACCGCGACGAAGCCGATGCCGCCCAGCCACTCGCAGAGCGCGAAGGGGAGGAACGCGATGGCCAGCACCACCAGGCCGTCGGAGTATTCGCCGAGGCGCAGCCTTTCGTGCCGCACCCGGAACATCAGCCACGACAGCAACCGGCCGCAGACGAAGCCGACCAGGACGGCGATCGCGAGCGGGACGACGACCTCGGTCAGCAGCCAGGGCACCGGCGACGTACTCGCCGTCCCCGCCCAGACGAGCGCCAGCAACACGAACGGCATCGCCAGACCGTCGTTGAGCCCGGCCTCCGAGGTCAGCGTGAACCTGATCTCGTTGTCCGAGCCCCGCCCGTCGCCGGTATGCGGCGCGGGCACCTGGACGTCGCTCGCCAGCACCGGGTCGGTCGGGGAAAGCACGGCGCCCAGCAGCAGCGCGGCGGCGGGGGACAGGGCGAGCGCCCACCAGCCGAGGAAGGCGACCGCGCAGACCGAAAGCGGCAACGTGATCGCCAGCAGGCGCCACGTCGAGTTCCACGATCGCCAGCCGATCAGCCGGTCGGACTTCAGCCCCGCGCCGACCAGCGACACCAGGACGCCGAGTTCGGTGATCACCTCGACGGCGCCCACTTGCGACCGCGGGTCGAGGACACCCTGGCCGTAGGGGTGCGGGAAGGGAAGCAGCCCGAAGACCAGCCCGCCCATCAACAGGACCAGCGGCATCGATAAGGCGCGTTCGTGCAGCAGGTTCGGCAGCACGGCGGCGCACAACGCCAGAACGCCCGCTCCGGCGAGCAAGATCTCCATGCGCGCGGAGTACCCGGACCGACCGCCCGGCAACCGGGCGAGGTTCAGCCGCCGACTTCGAGTCCTTTATGGACTGTCAGGGTGACACCCGCGGCGAGCCGGTACGGCCGGGTGTCCACAATGGCCCCCAACAGCCTTCGCAGCCGGGAGACCTCGGCACGGACGGTGACGAGGTGTTCGGCGTCACCGTAAAGCGCCCTGCTGAGCGCCTCGGCCGAAAGCCCGGACAGGCCTGCCGTGTTGAGGTGCACCAGGATCTCCGCGTGCCGCGGTGTCACGGTGCGGACCCAGCCGACGTCACCCGACGCCATCCGCAGCATCGGCGCGTGGCCGAGTTCGAGTTCCAGCCGCACCTGGCGCGCGGTGTCGGCGGGACGGACGAGCCAGCCTTCGGCCAGCCGCTCGGGCAGGCAGGCGCCGAGTCCGGGCACGGCGAGGATCTGTCCTTCCGACGGCGCGGCGATCCGCGCGCCGGAGGCGACCCCGGCGGAGTGGGCCACCCAGCCGTCGTCGTCCACCAGCAGGACCGGGCCGCCCACGCCGGTCACCACCGGTTCGGCGGTCCGGCGCAATCGGTCCAGACCCTGCTGGTGGTGCCGCCAGAGTTCGGATTCGACCAGCCGACGTCCGGTCTCCACCAGCGCCCCGATCGCCGGGTGCAAGGTGAGCGCGGGTCCGCTGACGTCGATCACGCCGAGCAGATCGCCGGTGCGCGGATCGTGCACCGGCGACGCGGTGCAGTACCAGGGATGCTGGCCCTGTTCGAAATGTTCCCCGGCGAGCAGTTCCACCGGCGCGGCCTCGGCGAGCGCGGTGCCGATCGCGTTGGTGCCGACCCTGGTCTCGGTCCAGACGGCGCCTTCGGTGAAGCCCAGGGTGTCGGCCCGGCGCCGCACGGCGGGCGAACCCACCCGCCAGAGGATGATGCCGTCGGCGTCGGTCACCACGAGCAGCATGTTCGCGGTGTCGGCCGTCGCGCCGACCACCTGCCCGAGATCGTCCACCACCAGCCGCAAGGGGGAAGCGCGTCGACGGCGGGCGACCTCGTCGAGCGGCACCGAATCCCGGGTGTTCACGCCGTCGGCGGCGAGCCCCAGGCTCAGCATCCGCGACCAGGAGCGCGACACCAGCGGCCGCGGCCGGACCCGAGGGCGGCCGCCACCGATGACGGCTTCGTGCATGCGGATCAGGTCGCGGGCGTGCATCGGCAGGTCGGCGCCTGGCGGGACCGAGCTGTGCACGCCCACACGCCACCTCCGCACCATCGCGTCGACTGACCAGCATAGGACCGGCGGACGAGGCGCGCCACGGAGTCGCGCTGCAACTCGCTGCAACCCTTGCCGCTCCACCCGCCCGCGGCGTGTGATCGGGGTAACAGCCGAACGCCGAAGTTCAGGAGTGGCCATGACACAGACGGTGGACCGGATCGAGGCGACGGGCTCGCCGCAGGCTCGGGTGGACGCCTGGCTGAGCCGATTCGAATCGGCCCTCGCCGCCCGCGACGTCGAAGCCGCCGCAGCGCTTTTCGCCGTCGACAGTTATTGGCGTGACCTGGTCGCCTTCACCTGGACGATCAAGACGGTCGAAGGTCGCGACGAGGTGGCCGGGATGCTCGGCGACTGCCTCGACCGGATCGACCCCTCCGGGTTCCGCACGACCGAGACGCCGACCGAAGCCGACGGCGTGACCGAAGCGTGGCTGGAATTCGAAACCGCGACCGGTCGCGCGAAGGGCCACTTGAGGCTGAAGGACGAAGGCGCCTGGACCTTGCTGACCAGCCTGCGCGAGCTCAAAGGTTTCGAGGAGCGTCGCAACGAACAGCGGCCGAAGGGTGTCGAGCACGGCGTCGTCCGCGGCCGGAAGTCGTGGGCGGAGAAACGCGAGGAGGAACAGACCCGGCTCGGCTACGAGCAGCAGCCGTACGTCGTCGTCATCGGCGGCGGACAGGGCGGGATCGCGCTCGGTGCCAGGCTGCGGCAGCTCGACGTGCCCACGCTCGTCCTGGAACGCAACCAGCGGGCCGGTGACTCGTGGCGCAAGCGGTACAAGAACCTCTGCCTGCACGACCCGGTCTGGTACGACCACCTGCCCTATCTGCCGTTCCCGGACAACTGGCCGGTGTTCGCGCCCAAGGACAAGATCGCCGACTGGCTCGAGATGTACACGCGGCTCATGGAGGTCCCGTACTGGACGAGCACCGAGGTCACCTCGGCCTCCTGGGACGAGGAAGCGCAGCAATGGCTGGTGACCGTCGTCCGCGAGGGCGAGGAACTGGTGCTCACCCCGCGGCACGTCGTGTTCGCGACCGGGATGTCCGGCAAGCCGAATCTCCCGTCGTTCCCGGGAATGGACGAGTTCGAGGGCGATCAGCACCATTCGTCCCAGCACCCCGGCCCGGATTCCTACGCCGGCAAGAAGGCGGTCGTGGTCGGCTCCAACAACTCCGCGCACGACATCTGCGCGGCGCTGTGGGAACACGGCGCCGACGTCACCATGGTGCAACGCTCGTCGACGCATGTGGTGAAGTCGGATTCGCTGATGGACCTGGGGCTCGGTGACCTGTATTCGGAACGCGCGGTGCGTTCCGGGGTCACCACCGACAAGGCGGACATGATCTTCGCGTCGATCCCGTACCGGATCATGCCGCAGTTCCAGATCCCGGTGTACGACGCGATCCGTGAGCGGGACAAGGACTTCTACGCGCGGCTGGAGGCGGCCGGGTTCCAGCACGACTGGGGTGACGACGGTTCCGGTCTGTTCCTGAAGTACCTGCGGCGCGGCTCCGGCTACTACATCGACGTCGGCGCGTCGGAACTCGTCGCCGACGGGAAGATCAAACTGGCCCACGGCCAGGTCGACCATCTGACCCGCGACGCGGTGGTGCTGTCCGACGGTACGGAGCTGAAGGCGGACGTCGTCGTCTACGCCACCGGCTACGGCTCGATGAACGGCTGGGTCGCCGACCTGGTCGGCCAGGAGACCGCGGACCTCGTCGGCAAATGCTGGGGCCTGGGCTCCGGCACGACGAAGGACCCCGGGCCGTGGGAGGGGGAGCAGCGCAACATGTGGAAGCCCACGCAGAAGGAAGGCCTGTGGTTCCACGGCGGGAACCTCCACCAGTCGCGGCACTACTCCCTTTACCTGGCGCTGCAACTGAAAGCGCGCTACGAGGGCATCCCGACGCCGGTGTACGGGCTCCAGGAGGTACACCACAAGTCGTGACGGCCCAGAGGCTTCGGTGCCGGACCCCGGGCGGGCCGGCACCGGAGGGCGCCGCCCCCGGACCATGGGCGGTCGACGGCGTCGGGCACCGCCTCCAGACCCTGGGCGGTTCCCGGCGCCGTAGCCGTGTTCAGCGGGCGGCCTTCGCGTAACGGCCGGCCAGCACGGCGAATGCCTCCCTGAGTTCCGGAGGCCCGACGACCTCGATGTCGGCGTCGAACCGGCCGATACTCGCCGCGAGCCCGGCCCACGACCACGACCCCAGCACCAGACGGCACCGATCCGGCCCGAGTTCCTCCACGACGCCGTCGCGGACGTAGTGGGACACCGTGGCCGCTGGGAGATCGAGGACGACTTCGCCGCGGCACGGCCATTCGCCGGACTCTGACGCGCCACGGAACCGGCTCGCGACGAAGGTGGCGACGTCGGGGACCGGCAGCTCACGCGGTGTGAACCGCGGGCCGGTCGGGGTGCGCGGAGTGATCCGATCGGCCCGGAAGGTGCGCCAATCCGCGCGATCCAGATCCCAGGCGACGAGATACCAGCGGCCGTGCCAGGTGACGAGGTGATGCGGTTCGGCCCGGCGCCGCGCGTCCGCGTAGTCGAACCGCAGGACCTCGCGGGCGTGCACCGCCGCGCCGAGCGCGAGCAGGACATCGCCGTCGACGCGGGGCTCCGAGCGGCTCGCGGGTGATTCGACGGCGGTGACCCGCACCGTGTCGATCCGGCGCCGCAGCCGGGAGGGCATGACCTGACGGACGGTGTGCAGGGCCCGCATCGCCGCCTCCTCGATGCCCGCGCCGCTGGTGGTGGCGATCTGGAGCGCGACGGCCAGCGCGACCGCCTGTTCGTCGTCGAACAGCAGCGGTGGCAGCTCGGATCCGGCGTCGAGCCGGTACCCGCCGTCGGGCCCCTTGATGGTCGCGATGGGATAGCCGAGCTCTCGAAGCCTGTCGACGTCGCGCCGCACGGTGCGCGGGCTGATGTCGAGCCGCTCGGCCAGCAGCGCCCCCGGCCAGTCGCGGCGGGCCTGCAGCAACGAGAGCATCGACAGCAGTCGCGCGGAGGTCTTCGGCATGTTCTTCATAATGCCTGGAGTAGCGGCCACAACCTGTCCTCTACCCCTGCGAGAGTCATGTCGTGCCAGAAAACGACAACACGGAGGGCCCGATGACCGCCACCATCCTCGACGCCGAGCGCGCCGACCTGCTCGAAGCCCTCGACACCGTCCGCGCCACGCTGACCACCACCGTCCAGGGGCTCACGGACGAGCAGCTCGACGAGCATCCGACGGTCAGCGAGCTGAGCCTCGGCGGACTGGTCAAACACGTCGCCTCGATCGAGGAGATGTGGCTGCGCTTCGTGGTCGAGGGTCCGACCGCGATGACCTACGACCTGCCGGAAGGCGTCACCTGGGCGGACATCGGCGCCGGGACCGCCCGCGAGTTCCCGCAGTGGGCGATCGACCACCAGAACAACTTCAGGATGCTGCCCGGCGACACCCTCGCGGGGATCCTCGCGCGCTACGAGGAGGTGGCCGCGCGGACGAGGGAGATCGTCTCGTCGATCCCGGACCTTTCCGCGACGCATCCGCTGCCGGAGGCGCCCTGGAACCCGCCGGGCGCGGTGCGCAGCGTGCGCCGGGTGCTGGCGCACGTCATCGCCGAGACCGCGCAGCACGCGGGGCACGCCGACATCCTGCGGGAGAGCATCGACGGCCAGAAGTCGACCTGACCCTGCCCGCGGTGTCGTGAGTGGTGCCCCACCACGCTGCTCCTGTAGTCCGTGAAGGCCTCCTTCCCTACCTTCAGGGTAGGCAAGGAGGCCTTCACGGACTTGCGATCAACTGCCACCCACACCACGAGGGGGCATAGCTTGCTCACAGCTTCCTGCCGTAGGGTCCCGGCCCGTCGGCGGCCGGTGATCATGGTGGTGGTTGTGTGCGGGAGACGGAGCGGCGGTTCCGCCCGGAAATCCAGGGACTGCGGGCGCTCGCGTGCGTGCTGGTGGTCGTCTACCACGTGTGGCTCGGCCGGATCTCCGGCGGCGTCGACGCGTTCTTCCTGATCTCCGGGTTCCTCGTCACCGGTCAGCTCTACCGCGCGGCGTCGCGCGGGAAGATCGAGTACCGGCCGATGTGGGGCCGGATGATCAAGCGGCTGTTCCCGGCCGCGCTCACCGTGCTGCTATTGGTGGTCGCGGTGAGCATGGTGCTGCTGCCGCAGAACCGCTGGTTCCAGACGATCAAGGAGGTCGTCGCCTCCGCGCTGTACCTGGAGAACTGGCAGCTGGCGGCGGATTCCGCGGACTACTTCGCCCAGCACAACTCGGCGAGCGTCGTCCAGCATTTCTGGTCGCTGTCGATCCAGGGGCAGTTCTACGTCGTGTGGCCGTTGCTGGTCGGGCTGGTGCTCCTGATCGCCAGGCGGGCGGGCCGGAACGTGCTTCCGCTGCTGGCCACGACGCTCGGCGTGGTGTTCGCCGCCTCGCTCGCGTACTCGGTGTGGCTGACCGCGGTCGATCAGCCGCTGGCGTACTTCGATTCGCTGACGCGGGTTTGGGAGTTCGCGCTCGGTGGCCTGCTCGCCTTGCTCATCGACCGGATCCAGGTGCCCCGGCAGGCGCGGGTCGTGTTCGGCTGGGCCGGGGTCGCCGGGCTCGTTTCCTGCGGGTTGGTGCTCCAGGTCGGGACGGTCTTTCCCGGATATCTCGCGCTCTGGCCGACGCTTTCGGCCGCGCTGGTGATCCTCGCGGGGGACACCGCGTTCAAAGCCGGCGCCGATCGTTTCCTCAGCAGCCGCCCGCTGAAGTATCTGGGCAACTTGAGTTACGCGCTCTACCTGTGGCACTGGCCGGTCCTGGTCTTCTACCTCGTCGCGCGTGATCGGGAAGAGGTCGGCCTGCGCGGGGGCGCGGTGATCATCGCGCTGGCGTTCGGCCTCGCCGTGCTGACCCATCACCTGGTCGAGAAGCCGGTCCGGGTTTCCGCGATCGGCGCCGGGAACCGCTGGGGCGCCTACCGGTTCGGTGCCGCGACGCTCGCGGCCGTGCTCGCCGCGACCGGTGCCTGGCAGTGGGTGAGCGTGAGCCAGGCGGAGAACTACTCGATCGCGGTCGACGATCCCGACCATCCCGGCGCGCTCGCGCACACCGAAGGGTTCACGTACTGGGGCGCCGCCGACGCCGCGCTCGTCCCGTCGTTCGTCGCGGTGTCCGAAGACTGGGCGGGGATCGACCCGGCCCGGTGCGGAACCTCGCCGCGCAACGCCGATCTCGAAGTCTGTACGTCGCAGACCACAGGACATCCCACCCGCCGGATCGTCGTCGCCGGCGACTCGCACGCCGGGCAGTTCCTCGGCGCCCTGCTGCCGGTCGCCGAAAAGAAGAACTGGGAGGTCACGTCGATCCTCCGCGGCGGTTGCCCGTTCTCGACCGACTCCGACGCCGTACCGGGCGACCAGTCCTGCATCGACTGGAACACCGCCGTGGTGGACGAAATCGTCACCACCCGCCCCGACGCGGTGATGACGATCGGCACCAGGGACGTGAAGGTCGGTGTCGAAGAACGGGTTCCCGCCGGCTACATCGCGCAGTGGCGCAAGGTCGACGAAGTGGGCATTCCGGTGCTGGCGGTGCGGGACAACCCGCGGTTCGGCCAGTCGCCGTCGGCGTGCGTCGAGAGCCGCGGCGCGGAGTCGCCCGAGTGCGCCACGCCGCGCTATGACCTCTATGCGGCGGAGCCGCCGTACGAGACGATGCCGGATCTGCCATCCAACGTGCGGTTCCTCGACTTCAGCGACTACTTCTGCACGGCCGAGGTCTGCCCGCCGGTGATCGGCAACGTACTCGTCTACCTCGACGACAACCACGTCAGCGGTACCTACATGTCGACGATGTCGGCCATCGCGGAGAAGGCGATCACCGAGGCACTCGGCTGGGCGGACGATCACGCGGAGGAGCCGCCGCCGGGCGGGTGATCCAGACAACAGATCGCCGCTGGGTTGCGCGATGCCGCACTGATTCGCTGGTTTGCCAATCGCCTGTGCAACGATTCGCCCTTATCAGTGCAGCGAAACGGCGGATATCGTCGTCGGCATGAGGGTCGCCGTCCACCAGGGCTCGTACGCCGAGCTGCCGTCCGCCGTCGAGGCGTCGGGCGCCGATCTCGTGATCGCCGCCGAGATGATCACGACTGGCTACCACATCGGCGCCCGGTCACATGAGCTCGCCGAGCCCGCCGACGGTCCGACGGCGGCCCGGATGTCCACGCTGGCAAAGGAATCCGGCGTCGCGCTGGCCTACGGATACCCCGAATCCGACGGCGGCCGCGTGTACAACAGCGTCCAGCTGATCGGCCGCGACGGACGACGCCTGGCGAACTACCGCAAGACGCATCTGTTCGGCGACATCGACCGCGACTGGTTCGAGCCGGGTGCCGAGGCGGTCTTGCAGGCGGAGCTCGACGGTCTCCGGATCGGCCTGCTGATCTGCTATGACGTCGAGTTCCCCGAGCTGGTGCGGGCACACGCGCTGGCCGGGACCGAACTGCTCGTGGTGCCGACCGCGCTGATGAGCCCGTACGAACTGGTCGCGGACACGCTGGTGCCCGCTCGTGCCTACGAGAGCCAGCTGTACGTCGCGTACGCGAACCGGTGTGACACCGAACAGGAGCTGACCTACTGCGGCCGCTCCTGTGTCGTCGCCCCGACCGGCGAGGTGCTCGCCCGGGCGGGCGCCGGCCCGGAGCTGATCAGCGCCGATGTGACCCGTGACGCGCTCGCCGCGTCGCGGCTGGAGAACACCCACCTGGCCGACCGACGGCCCGATCTGTACCGAGGACTTTCCGCATGACCTCCGCCCTCCCGACCGCGATCCACCACGACGAACCGGCGGGCCGCCCGATCACCATGTTCGGCCCCGACTTCCCGTTCGCCTACGACGATTTCCTCGCGCACCCCGCCGGGCTCGGCAGCCTTCCGGCCGAGCGGCACGGCACCGAGGTGGCGGTGATCGGCGGCGGCCTCTCGGGGATCGTCACCGCGTACGAGCTGATGAAACTCGGGTTGCGCCCGGTCGTGTACGAGATCGCCGAGATCGGCGGCCGCCTGCGCACGGTGAACTTCCCCGGCTGCCCGGACGACGTCGTCGCGGAGATGGGCGCGATGCGCTTCCCGCCGGCCTCGACCGCGCTGTTCCACTACATCGACAAGGTCGGCCTGGAGACCACGCCGTTCCCGAACCCGCTGGCGCCGGGCACGCCGAGCACCGTCGTCGATCTCAAGGGGGAGAGCCACTACGCGCGCACGGCGGACGAACTCCCCGCCGTCTTCGGCAAGGTCGCGGCCGCGTGGGACAGCACGCTGTCCGAGCAGGCCGCGTTCACCGAGATGCAGAAGGCGATCCGCGACCGCGACGTGAAGACGATCAAGCGGCTGTGGAACGAGCTCGTCCCGAAGCTGGACAACCAGACCTTCTACGGTTTCCTCTGCGATTCGCCCGCGTTCGCCTCCTTCCGCGACCGCGAGATCTTCGGCCAGGTCGGCTTCGGCACCGGCGGCTGGGACACCGACTTCCCGAACTCCATCCTGGAGATCCTGCGGGTGGTCTACACCGGCGCCGACGACGAGCACCGCAGCATCGTCGGCGGCAGCAGGCGGCTTCCGTTGCGACTGTGGGAACACGCGCCCGAGGACATCGCTTTCTGGCCCGCCGGAACGAGTTTGAGCTCGCTGCACGGCGGGAGCCCGAACCCCGGCGTCGCCCGGCTGCACCGGACCGCGCCGAACAACATCACCGTGACCGACACCGAAGGCCGCATCCGCACCTATCCGGCGGCGGTGTTCACCGCGCAGAGCTGGATGCTGCTGTCGAAGATCGAATGCGACGAGGCGCTGTTCCCGATCGACCACTGGACGGCGATCGAGCGCACGCACTACATGGAGTCCTCGAAGGTCTTCGTCCCGGTGGACCGGCCGTTCTGGCTGGACAAGGACCCGGAGACCGGGCGCGACACGATGAGCATGACGCTGACCGACCGCATGCCGCGCGGCACCTACCTGCTCGGCGACGACCCGGACGCGCCCGCGGTGATCTGCCTGTCCTACACCTGGGCCGACGATTCGCTGAAGTGGCTGCCGCTTTCGGTGTCCGAGCGGGTCGAGGTGATGCTGCAGTCGCTGAAGGAGATCTACCCGGGCGTCGACGTCCGGCGGCACATCATCGGCGACCCGGTGACCGTGTCCTGGGAGGCCGAACCGCATTTCATGGGCGCGTTCAAGGCCAACCTGCCCGGTCACTACCGCTACCAGCACCGGCTGTTCACCCACTTCAAGCAGGACCGGCTGGAGGAGCGTTACCGCGGCCTCTTCCTGGCGGGCGACGACGTCTCCTGGACGGCGGGCTGGGCCGAAGGCGCGGTGCAGACGGCGCTCAACGCGGTCTGGGGCGTCCTGCACCACTTCGGTGGCGAGACGGATCCGGCGAACCCGGGGCCCGGCGACGTCTACGACGAGATCGCGCCCGTGGAACTGCCCGACTGAGCCCGGCGGCCCACCAGCCACGCCATACCCGCCGCGAGGAGGGCGCCGATGGTGTTCATCAGCCAGTCGTTGGTGTCGCAGGCGCGGCCGATCGCGGGCACGAACGCCTGCAGCGCCTCGATCACCGCGGACAGCGCCGAGCCTGCCGCGAACATCGTCACGGGCCGCCGGGACGCCAGTGCGGCGAAGTAGACCGGCGGCAGGAACAGCGCGACGTTGGCCAGGAGTTCCACCGAGCCGAGCGTGGGCAGGGAGAACTGGACCGTGCACAGGATCTCGTCGATCGTGTGCCGGGTGGGCACCAGCGTCAGCGCGACGACCGGCACCAGCGCCACTCCCGCGAGCGTCCAGAGGACTCGATGCCTGCCCGCGAACAGCTGGCCCAGGACGGCGCAGACGAGCGCGACCAGCAGGATCGCCGCCGGCACGAGGGCGGAGTGGTCGAGCAGGAAGTTCGTGATCATGGCGGGCCGATCCTACGAGGCGTCCGCCTGATCACCGGTGCCTAGGGCAGCGCGGCGGGTGACTCGGCCTCCGGGATGAGCAGCCGCGGCGCGCCCGAGCCGTCGGCGGAGACGGCCCAGACGTCGGAGTGTCCTTGAGTGCGGGGGAGGGCGTAGGCGACGGTGTGGTCGTCGAGCCACGCGGGCTGGTCGTCGACGTTCCTGGTCTCCGCCAGCGGCGTCACGGTGCCGCTCGCGAGGTCGAGCACCGACACCCGCCAGCCCTTCGCGGGATCGCCGTTGATGGCGGCCTTGTAGGCGACGCGGGTCTCGTCGGGGGAGAGGGACGGGCATTCGACGTTGTCCCGCAAGGTCTTCACGGTCCGGGCTGCCGAGTCGCCTTCGACGAGGTACCGGTGGGAGCCGGTCGACATGGTGGCGTAGAACCGGCCAGACTGACGGGTGAAGGTGACACCCCAGAAGTTGAAGTCGGCCGCCTTGTACGGCTTGCCGTCCACGGTCACGGCGAAGTCCTCCAGCGTGCCCTCGACGTTGTCGGTGGTGAGGTCGAGGGTGCCGGCGCGGGTCGAGAACCGGCCGCCGTTGTAGGAATCGCCGGTGACGAACACCGTCCACGCCAGCCGCTTCCCGTCGGGCGAGACCCGTGCCCGGTTGGGCAGGCCGACCAGCGGGATCTCCTGTGTGACCGCGAGACGGTCGTCGAGCACGGCCAGCTGATACGTGGTGAGCCCGGTTTCCGGCCGCAGGCAGATCCCCGTGCCGCCCGCCGCGTAGACCCGGCTGCAGGAGACGGTCGACACCGCCCGTGCGCCGCCGGGGTCGGCGGCGCTGACACTGGACACGTGCCCGCGGTCGGCGTCGGCGGTGCTGCGGAAGAGCAACCGCCCGCCTTCGAGGGTGACGGCGCCGCTGGTGCCCGCCGACGCGGTGTCCTGGTTGCGCGCGCCCGCCACCCCGACGTAGATCACGGCGGCCGCGGCCAGCGTGAGTACTCCGGTGACGGCGATCAGAACGCGGGTGCGGGTGTTCACGGTCGTGCCTTCCTGCGGGGAACCAAGAGAACGAAGGTGGCGGCGACGGCGGCGAGCACCGTCCCGGCGGCGATCGTGATCGCCGTGGTCGCGCCCCAGAACTGCCATGAGAGTCCGAAAAGGACGGACGAGACGAAGTACGCCAGCGCCTGCCCGCTCTGCACGATCGCGATACCGGTGGTGCGCAACGCCTCGGGCAGCAGCGGTCCGGCGAGCGCCATCAGCACACCGTCGGTCGCCGCGTAGAACACGCCGTACAGCCCGAGGGTGAGCGCGAACAACGCCCAGCCGGTGAGCGGGCTGAGCAGCAGCAGGTAGACGGCGATCAGGGCGCCGTAACCGCCGAGCATCACCGGCAGCCTGCCGATACGGTCGGCCAGCGCGCCGAGCGGCGCGGCCAGCAGCAGATAGCCCAGGTTGGTCCCGACGGCCAGCAGCGGGAACCAGCCGGTGGCGATGTCCTCCTTGTCCTGCAACAGGAGATAGACGAAGCCGTCCCCGATGGTGGCCAGGCCGAGGACGCACGCGGCGATCAGCAGCCGCCGTACGCCGGCGCCCCGCAGGAGCCCCGCCGCCGCTCGCAAGGACACGGTGCCGGACGGCGGTTTGGGCGCGCGGTGGTCGCGGACGAACAACGCCAGCAGCAGCACTCCGGCGGTGGCGATGCAGAAGCTGGTCACGAAGACCGCGTCGAAGCCCTCGATCCCGGTCGCCGAGCCCGCCACGGCCAGCACCGCGACCGCGGCGAGCGGGCCGAGGAACGCGCCGACGCTGTCCATCGCCCGGTGCACGCCGAACGCGCGGCCCAGCATGTGCTCGGGGGCCGACAGGGTGATCAGCGCGTCGCGGGGCGCGGTCCGCAGCCCCTTGCCCGTGCGGTCCGCGGTCAGCACCACGCCGATCGCGGTCGCCGACGACCCCGCGGCCACGAGCCCCAGTTTCGCCACGGCCGACATCGCGTAGCCCAGCCCGGCGACCGCCTTGCGCCGTCGCACCCGGTCGGCGACGTAGCCGCCGACCAGGCGCAGCAGCGCGGTCGCGCCGGTGTAAAGGCCGTCCACCACGCCGTACGCCGCCGGGCCGAGGTGCAGCCCGAGCACCAGGTACACCGGCAGCACGGCCGTCACCATCTCGGAGGAGACGTCCGTGACGAGGCTGACGGTGCCCAGGGCGAAGACGTTCCCGCCCAGCAGGGCGAAAGACTTCTTGGACACGCCACCGGGATGCTCCCGGCGGCCGATCGTGGACAGGTACACGCGACGAACCACCCTTCTCCGCCCGCGGGCGTGTCCACAGTGGACACGCCCGCGGGATTCACCCGATTACTGCCACACGCTGGTGATCGGCGCCTTGTTGGCCGCGTTGGCGATGCCCGGCAGGCCGAACGACGCCTCCATCGTGCGGAGGATCGAGTAGTGGTTGATGGATTCGCTGTAACTGCCCGGCTTCACGTGGGCGCCGACGAACGTCGTGAAGATCTGGTTCACCGACGTCCCGCTGTCCTCGTCGAAATTGACGATCAGCAGGCTGTTGTGCGTCTTGGCCCACTGCGCGTACGCGTCGAGGTTCTTCTTCAGCCATTTGTCGCCGGTGTCGACCGAACAGTCGTGCATGTCGCTGCACAGGTCCGGGGTCACGAAAGCGACGTGGGGGAGCTTGGTGAAGTCGCTCGGGAACGACGAGAACCTTTTGTTCGCCGACGACGGCACATTGCTGAAGCTGACCCAGCTGTTGTGCTTGCGGGCGTAATTGCCCTTCGTGCAGCCGGTGTAGCCGTCGGAAGGCATGCTTTCCGCGTAACCGACGAACTTCTTGCCGATCCCCGCCAGCTGGGACGCGATGTTCTCCTTGTTCCCGAGATCCTGGCATTTGTTGCTGTCGACCCCGTGCGTCGAACCCGCGAACTGGGCGATGTAGTTCGGCTGGCTGGGGTGCGTCGTCCCGTACGCCTTGGTGAACTTGGCGCCCTGTGAGGCGAGCTTGTTGAAGTACGGCGCCTTGGAGCTGCCGCTGATCTCCTTGTAGTCCTTGTTCTCGAACATCACGAGGACGATGTGGTCGAACGCGGGCACTTTCGCCGCGGCGGGCTCTATCGCGGCGGCGGGAGTGTCCTGATGGGACACCACCAGCGCCGTGGCCAAACCGGTCGCGGCCACGGCCGCGACCGCGATCCGTTTCCAGAACATGGAAACCTCCTGGGAAAAGGTTGAAACTTTGACGACCAACCATCGGGTTCAGCGGCGCTCCGCGGGCGTCGACAGAGTTGAGACATCGGATGTCTCTGGTGCATTTAAACGGCAAAGAAGTCCTCGGCCCATCAAGATCGCCTGACTGGAGTAACCGGGGGTGGTGGAACGCCCCAAATCCGGCATTGCTTGGCACGAAACCATGTAAACCGGCCGCCGACCTTGCGTTCGTTGCCGGGAACCGATGAACTTATGGCAACTCGCTGATTCAGCCGGTTGACAGTGGCGCTGCCATTGCCCCGGCTCTGTGGTGTACTCATCCGACCATTGGTTAAGCTGTCGGCGTGAAGCCCTTTTCGTCGAGGCCGGCCGGATACACGATCGAAGAACTTTCCACGATCGTCGGCATGTCGGCGCGCAATATCCGGGCCCATCAGACGCGGGGCCTGCTCGCCCCGCCGGTCCGGCACGGCAGGTCCGCCTACTACGGCCCGGCCCATCTGCGGCGTCTGCGACGCATCACGATGCTGCAGAAACAGGGCTTCAACCTGGTGTCCATCGCCGCGATGCTCGGAACGACCACAGTGGACCGTGCCGAGCGGCTGGACGAGGCGATGGCGGACATCGCCCGCGACCAGCCCGCCGTCGCCCTGTGCCTGGAACGCCACGGCGTGCTCGGCAGGGACGAGACGGGAGCCCCGGCGGTCGTGCGTCCGTCCGTTTCGCGCGTGGTGACGGACCTCGCCGTGGCCGGGATCCCGCCCGTCGCCGCCCTGCGCTTCCTCGGGCAGTTCATGGACCGTGTGGCGCCCTTGGCCGGCGAACAGCTGGGCGCGCTGAAAGCTCAGACGGGAGGGGGCTCGGCGGCTCCCCGAGCCTGTTTCGCGGACCTCCTTGTAAGCGCTTTCAAGATCGCTGTGGAAAACGCGGCCGAAGTCACTTTCCCAGTCGTGGAGCCAGGGACCTGGCCGCCGAAGTGACTGCCGCCGTCGCCGCGTCGAGACCGGTCCCCTCGGCGGAACCGGACAGGATGACGACGATGTAGCGGTCGCCTTCACCGACGAGCCCCGTCGTGTGCGCGTCCACCGAACCCCGTCCGGCCGCCCAGCCCTGTTTCACGGCCCACGGTCGGTCGCCGAAGGCCGTAGGGATGCCGAAGTGCTGGTCGAACCCGTCGGCAGCGGTGCGGCTCGCCTGGCGCAAGGGCGCGAGGATGACGTCCCGCTTGGCCTTCGGCAGCTTGAGGACGCGCCGGTACACCGCGGCGATGTCGTCCGCGGTGGACAATGTGTCGCCCCAGCGGCCCGCGTCGGCGGGCGGGGTGGTGTTCTTCAGACCCGCGGCCGCCACCGTCCTGGCGACGATCGCGGGGCCGCCGTTCCTGGTCCAGAGCGTGTTGGCGACGGCGTCGTCGCTTTTCGCCAGCATCCGGTGGAGCTGGGCTTCGTCGGCCTTGCTCGTCTTGCGGGTGACGGCGTCCAGCGCGATGAACAGTTTCACCACCGACGCCGTGCGGAACCTCTCCGAGCCTCGCTCCTCGATCACCTGCTCGCCCGCGGCGCGGTCGAAGACCACGGTCGCGACGCGTCTTTCCGGAGCAGGCCGGCTTTCCGCGACGGACTGGAAGATCACGTAGCCGAGGATCGCGACGATGACCGGGACGGCGATCACGATCGTCACGCGGAGTCGTGATCGCCGGTTCGCGCCGGGCACTGCGATGGGCCTGGTTCGTTCGTCGAACATGGTGCCGATGTTCAGAGACGATCATCGTGGCCCCGTCTTGTTCGTGTCATGACTCTGTAACGAGAGGAACAGCCGCCGGTCAGGAACGCTGCACGATGATCTGGTCGACGAGGGTGCCGTCGGCGCTGATCGCGCGAACGTCCATTTTGGGCGGTGTGGTGCCCGTCCCCGCGACGACGTCGACCGCGACGAGGCTGTAGCCGCGGAACCGGACCCGGGACCAGGTGACCTTCTTGGTGCGGTCCTGGCCGTCGCGTTCCGAGTACTTCATCGGGACGGGGGAGTCGTTGCTCGTCTCGTGGCCGAGGTACGTGTCGGGCGCCGGGAACTCGGAGACGCTGCCGCCACCGCCGCCCGCGGTGATGTAGGTGGTGCCGTCCTTGACCGGGTTGGTGGTCCCGCGGGAGGGCACCTTCTTGACGGCCTTGCCCGCCCGGATCGGGTCGGTGCGTTCGTAGATGTGGTTGTGGCCGTTGAGCACCAGGTCGACCTGGTACTTGTCGAACAACGGTGCCCAGTCCTTCTGCGCGCCGAGTTCGGCGCCGTTGGAATGGCAGGTGGAATACGTGCACTGGTGGCAGTAGACGACGATGAAGTCGATCGTGGGGTCGGCGCGGAAGGCGGCGAGCGTCTTGCCGAGCCATTTGAGCTGCTTGCCCTTGGTGTAGTCCAGATTGGACGGACTGTTGTAGCAGACGTCGTTGCCGTCCAGGCTGATCATGTCGACGTTCTGGTAGCGCCACGAGTAGATGCAGGTGGAGCCGTCCCAGGCGTTGTCCGGCATGGTGAAGCGCGCCCGCACGCCGCCGTAACCGTCCTCGGAGTACCAGCCCTCCATTTCGTGGTTGCCGAGCGCCATCATCCACGGGATCCCGGCGGTGACCGGTTCGTTCTGCACGAAGAAGGAGTCCCAGAGCCGCGCGTCGTACTGGTCTTCCTCCGGATGCCCGCCCTCGCCTTCGAGCGCGTAGCTCAGGTCGCCCATGGCGAGGTGGAAGGCCGGATCGAGGCCCGCGATCAGGCTGCTGGTCGCGACGGCGTTGTAGCCGACGCCCTGGTCGCCGAAAGCGGTGAAGGTGAACGTGCCGTCGCCTCCCGGTGCGGGGGCGGTGCGGAAGCTCGCCATCTCGCCGAGCCGGGCGGCGGGGTCGTAGCCCTCGTGGCCGACGACGTAGTAGTACGTGGTGTTGGGCAGGAGGCGGTCGATCCGGGCGTGGAGGTAGTACTGGGTGATCGACTTCGGGCTGTTCGGCGGGACCTCCTCGACCGGGTGCTGCCAGGACATCTGGCTGGTCAGCGCCCGGACCTCGGCCTGGATCGGCGGGCTGAAGTCGCCGGGCACGGTGCCGATCCGGATGAACGGCGCGGTCACCGCCGCGGGTACCTGCCAGGAGACGACGACCTGCTGGGACGGGTCGGCCCCGTAGGCGATGTGCCGTCCGAACGGCCGCAGCGCCGAACCGGCGACCTTGTCGGCGTTGAGCAGCACCATCGGCCCGGGGGAGGCCGCGGCCGCGCCCGGGAGCAGGACGCCGCCGGCGGCGAGTGCCGCGCCGCTCACCGCGCCCACCCGGAACAGGGTCCGCCGCGAGTACTGATTGACGAACTTGTCGTGTTTCTCGGCCAAGCTGAGCCGACGATAGGCTTGGGACCTGCTGTTTCGGGGAGTTTCGGCCATGAAATCGAAGTTAAGAAGGCTTCTTAACTAAGTCAAGGGGCCGATGGTCGTTGGATGACCGGCTGCATGGAACCGTGCAAGTGACTCCGGGCATAGGGGACTTTGTGCCCGAACGGCGATCATGCGTGATTGAGCGGCGATCACGCGTGATCAGAGACGGAACTCGCGTGATCAGGCGGCGATCATCGTGATCGCCGTCCAATCACGCAAGATCGCCGTCTAATCACGCGTGTTGCGGGTTTCGGGACTGTCAGACCAGTTCGGCCGAGACGACGGAGGTCAGCTCGCGCAGCCGGGCCAGCAAGGGCTCGACCTCGGCGGCGTCGATCAGGACGGCGCAGGTCATGGTGCTTTCCCGGACGCCGTCGCGGACGTCGACGGACAGGTCGTGGACCAGGCAGCCGAGCGCCTCGAGCAGGCCGGGGATCCGTTCGACGCCGCCGACGAAGTACGTGGCGATCCGGCGGCGGACCAGCATGGACGAGCGAGGGGCGGGAACCTGGAAAGCGGTGATCGACATCGTGGTCTCCGAAGGCGGGAAAACGTACAGGCCATGGAGGGCCAGGTCCCGGGAGATGCCCCGTATCGAGGGGTCGCCGGAATGCGCGCCGGCGACCTGGTTCAGCCGGCGCGCTTGACTACGAGTCGGGTCCAGCGGCGCACGGCGACAGGCTAGCACGTCACGAGAGGCGCAGCCGAGAACCTTGCTCACGGACGTGCGCGGCGGAACCGCAGCCGAGGTCCAGCTGCCGCTGCCGCTCGGCCACGAACGCCCGGCCGAGGCCGGTGCGATCCGAAGTGGACAGTGTGCGCCGGAGCTCGTTCAGCAACCCGCGTTCCTCCGCGCGGATATGCGCGTCCACCGAATTCTCCAGCGCTGCCAACGCCTTCTCGGAGTCGGCCGACTCCAGCACGGCCAGCAGCTCGTCCGCGAGCCCGCTCTCCGTCGCATCGGGACGGACGATCCGCTCCGTCGCGGTCGCATGGGCGACCAAGGACGCCGAGAGCTCCGCGATCAGCGCCGGACGGTCGGCCTCGTCGTTGCGGAGGTCGCGGAAGAGCTGTTCGATCCGGCGGTGATCGGCCAGGACGACCTCCACCAGGTCGGAGCCCGGGGGAGCGGCCGTCGGGCCGGGACGCATCCAGCCGAACGTCAGCTCCACGGCCTGACGCCAGTGCGAGTACTCACTGTCGCGGCGGGCGGGGTCCATCGTCGGCAGCCACTGCCCGGCGCGGTGCCAGTTCCGCCGGAGTCCCTCCAGGTCCGGCCAGTACCCGACCGACAATCCGGCCGCGTACGCCGCGCCCAGCGACACCGTCTCGGCGACCATCGGGCGCACCACCGGCACGTCGAGGACGTCGGCGACGAACTGCATCAGCAAGTTGTCGGCGGTCATCCCGCCGTCCACCTTGAGCGTCGAGAGCGCGAGCCCGGAGTCGGCGTTCATCGCGTCGACCACCTCGCGGGTCTGCCAGCCCGTCGCCTCCAGGACGGCCCTGGCCAGATGCCCCTTGGTGATGTACGACGTCAGCCCGGCGATCACGCCGCGCGCCTCGCTGTGCCAATGCGGCGCGAACAGACCGGAGAAGGCGGGCACGATGTAGCAGCCGCCGTTGTCCTCGACCGTCCTCGCCAGCGTCTCGATCTCGGGTGCGCTGCCGATCAGTTCGAGCCCGTCGCGGAACCACTGCACCAGCGAGCCGGTGACCGCGATCGACCCTTCGAGCGCGTACACGGCGGGCTCGTCGCCGATCTTGAACCCGACGGTGGTCAGCATGCCGTGCGCCGAGAGCACCGGCGTCGGTCCGGTGTTGAGCAGCAGGAAGCTGCCGGTTCCGTACGTGCACTTCGCCTCGCCGGGGGCGAAGCATGTCTGGCCGAACAGCGCCGCCTGCTGATCGCCGAGCGCCGCCGCGATCCGGATGCCAGGGACCACCCGCGACGTCGTCCCATACACCTCGGTCGACGGGCGGATCTCCGGCAGCATCGCGCGCGGGACGTCGAAGAACTCCAGCAGTTCGTCGTCCCACGACAGCGTGCGCAGGTTCATCAGCATGGTGCGCGAGGCGTTGGTGACGTCGGTGACGTGGACGCCGCCCTCGGGGCCGCCGGTCAGGTTCCAGATCAGCCAGCTCTCCACCGTCCCGAACAGGACGTCGCCGCGTTCGGCGCGTTCCCGCAGGCCAGGGGTGCGTTCCAGCATCCACCGGATCCGCGGCGCGGAGAAGTACGTGGCCAGCGGCAGCCCGCAGAGCCGCCGGACGCGGTCGGCGCCCGGCTCGCGGGCGAGGTGTTCGAGCATCGCGTCGGTGCGGGTGTCCTGCCAGACGATCGCTCGCCCGACCGGGTTGCCGGTGTGCCGGTCCCACAGCACCGTCGTCTCGCGCTGGTTCGCGATGCCGAGCCCGACCACCTGGCCGGCTTCGACACCGGCGTCGGCCAGCGCCTGCGGCACGATCCGGCCGACGTTGCGCCAGATCTCCGTCGCGTCGTGTTCGACCCAGCCCGGCCGCGGGAAATGCTGCTGGTGTTCGCGCTGCGCGACCGACACCAGCCTGCCGCGCGCGTCGAACAGGATGCACCGCGTCGAGGTGGTGCCCTGGTCGATCGACATCACGTAGCGCTGGACCACGCGAGCACCTCCATCACCATCGGGACGCGCCGAGATCGCGGGAGACCGCCCGTGCCGCGTCGCGCACGTGGCCGAGCAGCCGCGGGATCGGGCTGCCGTCGGCTTCACAGATCCGTTCCGCCGCGCCGGAGACCCCGATCGCGCCGACCACGATGCCGCCGTGGCCGCGGATCGGCGCGGCTATCCCGGCCTCGCCGGTGATCATCTCGCCGTTCTCGCTCGCCCAGCCCGCCTCGCGCACCTTGCCGCAGGCGCGTTTGATCGCGGTCTGGGTGACCAAGGTCCGGCGGGTGTAGGCCTCCGGTCCGCCGGTGCGCAACGATGCCACGAGACCGGTGTCGTAGGCCAGAAGGACTTTCCCGAGCGCCGTCGCGTGCAACGGCAGCAGCGTGCCGACGTCGAGCGTCTGCAGGCTGTCGTCGGGCCGGAACACGTGGTGCACCACCAGGACCCGGCCCTCCAGCGGCGCGCCGATGCGGACGGCCTCACCGCTGCGCGCGGCCAGCGCGTCGGCCCAGTTGATCGCGCGGGAGCGGAGTTCGTTGACGTCGAGGTAGCTCGTGCCGAGGTGCAGGAGCGCCGCGCCCAGTTGGTATTTCCCGGTGTCGCGGTCTTGTTCGACAAAGCCGACCCCTTGCAGGGTGCGGAGGATCCCGTGCGCCGTTCCCTTGGCGAGTTCGAGGGAATCGGCGATCTCGCCGACCCCGAGACGACCTGAACCGCGCGCCAGCAACCGCAGGATCGCGGCGGCGCGCTCGATGGACTGGATCGGACCGGGCACGGCCCAACCGTAGCCCGACCGGCCCTGATTCGACAATGTCGAACATCGTCTCCGGGCGTTCGACAATGCCGACCGGTGTCCGTTGACCCCGCGTTTCCACGAACTTAACTTCGGCCTCAACAGGGCAACGGTGTCCTTTGTGGAGGAAGCAATGGTGCGAAACCTCAAGGCTCGCGGACTGGCGGGCGAACTGGCGGCGGAGTTCGTCGGGACGATGATCCTCATCCTGTTCGGCTGCGGGGTGGTGGCTCAAGTCGTCGCCGCGGGCATCGGGGACCACGACAGCATCGCGTGGGCGTGGGGAATCGGTGTCACGCTGGGTATCTACGTGGCTTCACGGATCAGCGGCGCGCATCTGAACCCCGCCATCACCGTGGCGCTCGCGGTGTTCAAGGGCTTCTCGTGGCGCAAGGTCGCCCCGTATGCCTTGGCGCAGACCGCCGGCGCGTTCCTCGCCGCGCTGCTGGTGCGCTGGAACTACACCGAGGTGCTCAACGCCGCGGACCCCGGCCTGACGATCAAGACGCAGGGCGTGTTCTCCACTCTTCCGGGTAACGGAACCCTGCCGGTGGGTGACTGGGGCGCCTTCCGCGACCAGATCATCGGAACGGCCATCCTCGCCTTGGTGATCTTCGCCATCACCGACCTGCGCAACACCGCGCCCGCCGCGAACCTGGCCCCGGTCGTCGTCGGTTTCCTCGTGGTCGCCATCGGCATGGCCTGGGGCACCAACGCCGGCTACGCGATCAACCCCGCCCGCGACTTCGGTCCGCGCCTGATGTCCTGGCTCACCGGGTACGACACCGCGTTCACCGATCAATACGGCTATCCGTACTGGTGGATCCCGATCGTGGCGCCGGTGATCGGCGCGGTCATCGGCGGGGCGATCTACAAGTTCTTCATCGAGCGTTACCTGCCCGCCGAACCGGCACCGGAAGCCTTGCCCGCCAAGGACATCGAGCGCGTTTCCTAAGGAGAGAAACCCATGTCTGACTATATCGGCGCCGTCGACCAGGGCACCACCAGCACGCGTTTCATGATCTTCGACCACGGCGGCAACGAAATCGCCCGCCACCAGCTCGAGCACGAGCAGATCCTGCCGAAGCCGGGCTGGGTCGAGCACGACGCGACCGAGATCTGGGAGCGGACCCGCTCGGTCATCGCCACCGCGCTCAACAAGGCGAAGCTGACCGCCGCCGACCTCGCGTCGCTCGGCATCACCAACCAGCGTGAGACCACCGTCGTGTGGAACCGCCGCACCGGGCGGCCCTACTGCAACGCCATCGTGTGGCAGGACACCCGCACCGACCGGATCGCCTCGGCGCTGGAGCGCGAGGGCAAGGGCGACGTCATCCGCCGCAAGGCCGGTCTGCCGCCCGCCACCTACTTCTCCGGCGGCAAGCTGCAGTGGATCCTGGAGAACGTCGAGGGCGTCCGCGAAGACGCCGAAAAGGGTGACGCGCTCTTCGGCACCACCGACACCTGGCTCATCTGGAACCTCACCGGCGGCGCAGACGGCGGCGTGCACGTGACGGATCCGACCAACGCGTCGCGCACCATGCTCATGGACCTGGAAACGCTGGAGTGGGACGACGAACTGCTGTCGTTCTTCGGTGTCCCCAAGCAGATGCTGCCGTCGATCGCGCCGTCGTCGAACAACGGCCGCTTCGGCGTGACCCGCGCGGACGGCCCGCTCGGCGGCGAGGTCGCCATCACCGGCGTGCTCGGCGACCAGCAGGCGGCGACCGTCGGCCAGGTGTGCTTCCGCCCCGGCGAGGCCAAGAACACCTACGGCACCGGCAACTTCCTGCTCCTCAACACCGGGCACGAGGTCGTGCGGTCGAAGCACGGGCTGCTCACGACGCTGGCCTACCAGTTCGGTGACGAGAAGCCGGTGTACGCGCTGGAGGGCTCCATCGCCGTCACGGGTTCCGCCGTGCAGTGGCTGCGCGACCAGCTGGGCATCATCAGCGGCGCGTCCCAGAGCGAGAGCCTCGCGCGTCAGGTCGAGGACAACGGCGGCGTCTACTTCGTCCCCGCCTTCTCCGGGCTTTTCGCCCCGTACTGGCGTTCCGACGCCCGCGGCGCGATCGTCGGTCTCACCCGCGCCACCACCAACGCGCATCTGGCGCGGGCGACCCTCGAAGCGATCTGCTACCAGACCCGCGACGTCGTCGAGGCCATGCAGAACGACTCCGGCGTCACGCTCGACGTGTTGCGTGTGGACGGTGGCGTGACCGCCAACGAACTCTGCATGCAGCTGCAGGCCGACATCCTCGGCGTGCCGGTGTCGAAACCGGTCGTCGCGGAGACCACCGCGCTCGGCGCCGCCTACGCGGCCGGGCTCGCCGTCGGGTTCTGGAAGAGCACCGACGAGCTGGAACAGAACTGGAACGAGGACAAGCGCTGGGAGCCGTCGTGGACGGACGAACAGCGCGCCGAGGGCTACGCGGGCTGGCAGAAGGCCGTCGGCCGCACGCTCGACTGGGTCGAGGTCGAGTGAGCCCGATGAACAGGAGGAACAAGGTGACACCCGTACCGCTTTCCCCGGTCTACCGTGCCGAGACGCTGCGCAAGCTCGCTCGTGAGGAGATCGACGTGCTCGTCGTCGGCGGGGGAGTGACCGGTGCCGGCGTCGCACTCGACGCGGCTTCGCGCGGGCTCTCCGTCGCGCTCGTCGAGGCCCGCGATTTCGCCGCCGGAACGTCGAGCCGATCGTCGAAGCTGATCCACGGTGGGCTGCGCTATCTGGAGAACCTGGACTTCAAGCTGGTCCGTGAGGCGTTGAAGGAACGCAGCCTGCTCCTGCAGACCCTCGCGCCGCACCTGGTCCGGCCCGTGAAGTTCCTGGTGCCGCTCAAGCATCGCGTCTGGGAACGCGGCTACATCGGCGCGGGTGTCACGCTTTACGACACCCTCGGCGGAGCACGGGCCCTGCCGCGGCACCGGCATCTGTCGAAGCGCGGCGCGGGCAAGGTCGCGCCCGGCCTCGCGGACGACGCCCTGATCGGCGCCATCCAGTACTACGACGCCCAGGTCGACGACGCCCGCCACACGATGACCATCGCGCGGACCGCGGCCGAGCAAGGTGCTTCCGTTCTCACCCGGGCGCGCGTGACCTCGCTGATCCGCGATGGCGAACGTGTCGTCGGGGCCAAGGTCGTCGACCGCGAGAGCGGCGCGGAGATCGAGGTCCGGGCGAAGACGGTCGTCGCGGCGACCGGCGTGTGGAGCGACGACATGGCGGAAGCGGCGGGCATCCCCGCGCCGTTCACCGTGCGCGCTTCGAAGGGCATCCACCTGGTGGTGCCGCGCGAGAAGATCGACCTGGACACCGGGCTGATCCTGCGCACCGAGAAGAGCGTGCTGTTCGTCATCCCGTGGGGGCGGCACTGGATCGTCGGCACGACCGACACTGAATGGGACCTCGACCGCGAGCACCCGGCGGCCAGCCAGGCGGACGTCGACTACGTGCTCGATCACCTCAACGCCGTCCTTCGCACGCCGATCACCGCCGACGACATCGAAGGCGTGTACGCCGGGCTTCGGCCGCTGCTGGCCGCGAAGGCGACGTCGACCACGAAGCTGTCGCGGGAGCACGCGGTCGCGCATCCGGTGCCGGGGCTGGTGATCGTGGCCGGCGGCAAGTACACGACATACCGGGTGATGGCCGCCGACGCGGTCGACGTCGCGGTGGAGGACCTCGGCCGCCCCGCGCCGTCGTCGTGGACCGAGCGGCTGCCGATCGTCGGCGCGACCGGCTATCACGAGATGTGGGGCGCGCGGCATTCGCTCGTGCAGCGCACGGGGCTGCCGATCGCCCGCATCGAGCATCTCCTCCAGCGCTACGGCACCGCGATCGAGGACATCCTGGAGTCGATCTCGGAGCGTCCCGAACTGGGCGAAGCGATCCCGGGGACCGCGGAGTACCTGAAGGCCGAGGTCGTTTACGCGGTCTCGCACGAGGGCGCGCTGCATCTGGAGGACGTCCTGACGCGGCGCACCCGGATCTCCATCGAGGAGCGGGATCGCGGCGTGACCGCGGCGCCGGTGGTGGCGGAGCTGATGGCGCCGCTGCTGGGCTGGGACTCGCACAAGCAGGAGCGCGAGGTGGCCAACTACCTCGCGCGTGTCGAGGCGGAACGGTCCGCACAGGCCCAGCCGGACGACGAGGCGGCGAACGCCAGCCGTCTCGCGGCTCCGGCGCTGCTGCCCAGCTGATCGCGGGCTTGAAGCGCGTGAAGGCCCCCTTCCCTCGGCTCAGCCGCGGGAAGGGGGCCTTCACGTCTACTTGAGCCAGTCGAGATAGCGGGTCTCGGCGATACGGGCGCCGTCCTTAGTGGTGAGCACGTCACCCTTGACGGCGGCGAACATGCCCGCCGTGTCGTCGACGGTCACCGGACGCGTGTCCCCCTTGGCGGACAAGGTGATCCGGCCCAGCTCGGCCAGCGGGTAGACGTCCGGGCCGCCGACGTCGAGGGTGCCGTTCAACGGCTTCCCCGCCGAGACCTCGGAAACCGCGGCGGCGACGTCGGCGGCGGCGATCGGCTGGATCGGCGTGCTGGGCAGCCGTACGGCGGTCTCGTCCGAGGTCCAGGACAGCACCGCGTCGACGAATTCCATGAACTGGGTGGCGCGGACGATCGAGTAGGGGACACCGCTCTGCTTGAGGATGTCCTCCTGCAGGGTCTTCGCCCGGTAGTAGTCGAGCTGCGGCACCTGGTCGACGCCGACGATCGACAGGATCACGAAATGCCCGGTGCCCGCCTTCTTCGCGGCCGCCACGAGGTTGTCCATCGACGTCCGGAAGAACGCGGGGGAGGCGTCGTCGAAGGTCGGCGAGTTCGTGAGGTTGACGACTACGTCGGCGCCGTCGAGCGCGCTGTCCAGGCCCTGGCCGGTGAGCAGGTCGACCCCGGTGGACGGCGAATGCGGCACCGCCTCGTGTCCCGCCTCGTTCAGGTTGCGCACGACCTGCGAGCCGATCAGCCCGGTCCCGCCGATGATCGCGAATTTCATGACCCAGTGCCCCTTCGTCGGCGGCGCCCGCAAACCCGGACACCGAATGTCCGAGATATTACTCGGATAGATTGTGTCCGAGTCAAGAGGCGGGTTAGAGTCATCCGGGTGAAGATGTCCGGTGGGGTCGAGTGGGCCCTGCACTGCTGTGTCGTGTTGACCTCCGTCGACGAGCCCGCGCCCGCCGCGCGCCTGGCGCAGCTTCACGACGTCTCGCCGAGCTACCTCGCGAAGCAGCTCCAGGCGCTTTCCAGGGCCGATCTCATCCGGTCGGTGCAGGGGAAGGCCGGCGGCTACGTCCTCACCAGGCCGCCTTCGGAGATCACGGTGCTCGACGTCGTCGAGGCCATCGACGGACCCGGCCCGGCCTTCGTCTGCACCGAGATCCGGCAGCGCGGCCCGATGGCGACGCCGCCCGAGGCGTGCACGACACCGTGCGCCATCAGCCGCGCGATGGCGAATGCCGAGTTTCAGTGGCGGGCGGCGTTGCGTGCCGTCACCATCGCGGATCTGGCCGACGACGTCCGGGGCGACTACGGTCCGGGCGCGCTCGCGGGGATCGGCGCGTGGTTCAGGGCCGCCGAGGGGTAGCGAGAGCGCCGGTCCGGGGCATCAGCGCGGTCGCGACCACGGTCGCCACCACCAGCACGGCCGCGAGTGAGAACGCCCGCACCACGGAATGACCGTGCAGGAAGACGGTGCCGAACACCGCGATGCCCAGCGTCGCACCGATTTGCTGCACCGCGTTCAGCAGGCCCGCCGCGGAGCCGGTCTCCTGTGGACGGACGACGGACAGCGCCGCGGTGAAGAACGGCACCGTGAACAGCCCCAGGCCGAGTCCGCCGAGCCCGAGTGCGATCGGCAGTGTGCCACCGAAAGCCAGCAGGATTCCCGCGAGAAGCAGTGCCAGTCCGGCGAAGGCGACACGCGATCCGTGCCGCGGAACGAGCCATTTGCCCGCCACCCACGAGGAAATCGCCAGTCCGCCCGACCACGGCAGCAGTGTCAGCCCGGACGCGAGTACGCCGAGACCCTCGTCGAGTTGCTGGTGCAGGACCACCACGAGCATCAGCCCGTTCATCACGGCGAAGAACAGGGTCGACGCCACCAGTGCAGCGGGGAAACCGCGGTGTTCGAACAGACTCGGCTCGACCAGCGGATGACGTCGGTTCCGCTGATGGAACCCGAACAGCACGAGCACCGCGGCGCCCGCGCCGAAGAGCGCCCAGTTCCACCTGTCTAGCAACGGGTACACCACGAGTCCCATGCCGAGCGAAGCGAGCAAGGTGCCCTGCACATCCAGCCGGACCGAATGCTCGGCGCGGTCTTCCGGCAGCAGCCGTCCCGCCATGAGCACCGCGAGCGAGATCGGCACGTTCACCAGGAACGCCGCCCGCCACGACACCAGATCCGTCAGCAGGGCGCCGAGCAACGGCCCGCTCACGGCGGACAGGCCGACCACCGGCCCGTTCCAGCCCAGCGCCGACGCCAGCGCCGGGCCGGAGAACATGGCCTTGATCAACCCGAAGGTCTGCGGGATCACCAGCGCCGCCGCCATACCCTGGACTGCTCGCGCGCCGATGAGCACGCCCGTGCCCGGTGCGAGCGCGCAGCACAATGAGGCCAGAGCGAACATCGCGACACCGCACAGGAACACGCGGCGGCGGCCCAGAAGGTCGCCGAGTCTGCCGCCGGTGATGAGAAGCATCGCGAACGGCAGCGTGTACGCGGCGCCGAACCAGGGGATGGCGGAAGCGGGGCCGCCGAGGTCGGCGTGGATCGCCGGGCCGGCGACCTGGGTGATCGTCGCGTCCAGCACGTTCATCGCCTCCGCCGCGAGCAGCGTGGCGAGCGGAACCGATCCGGTCTTCGTCAGTTGCATGAACAGGATCGTGCGGCGAAGATGAATTTTGTTCCCTGTACCCTGGATCGAATGGACGAAATATTCCATGCTCGACGACATCGACCGCGCTTTGATCCACGCGCTGCAGATCGACGCCCGTGCGCCGTTCAGCCGGATCGGGGCGGTCCTCGGTGTCTCGACCCAGACCGTCGCCCGGCGCTATCAGCGGCTCCGGGCCGAATCCGGGTTACGCGTGGTGGGCCTGCCCGATCCCGACCGGACGGGGCTGACGCAGTGGCTCGTCCGGCTGAGCGCGCAGCCCACCGCCGCACGGACGCTCGCTCGTTCGCTGGCCCGGCGGCCGGACACGTCGTGGGTCAAGCTCACCTCCGGCGGCACGGAGATCGTGGCGATCGCGCACACGCCGCGGCACGCGCAGAGCGCCATGCTGTTGCACGACATCCCGCGCGCCGCGAGCGTCACGGCGGTGTCCGCGCATTTCATCCTGCACACCTACCTCGGCGGCCCGACGGCGTGGCGCGGCCGGGTCGCCGCGCTGACCGAGGAGCAGCAGGAAGCGTTGCGGCCGCCGGAATCCGTCGGCGAGGAGAGCCCGCTGACGGCGGCTGATCACGCGTTGATCGCCGCCCTCCGCCACGACGGCCGGGCAAGTGTCGCGGACCTGGCCGCGGCGGCGGGCCTCGCCCCGGCGACGGCAGCACGCCGCCTGGCGGATCTGCGCGCGCGAGGCGCGCTCTTCTTCGACGTCGAGATCAGCGCGGCCTTGTACGGCGTGACCACCCAGGCGTTCCTGTGGATGGCCGTCGCGCCGGCGGATCTCGACGAGGTGGCGACGACGCTGGCCACTCATGAGGAGCTGGCCGTCGTCGTCGCCACGACCGGGCCCACCAACCTGGCCGCGCAGGCGTTGTGCCCGGATCCCGCCGCGCTGCACCACTACCTCACGCACCGGCTGGGCGCGTTGCGGGCGATCCATACGGTGCACACCGCGCCGGTGCTGGAAATCGTGAAGGCAGTCGGGCCACTCACGGCTTGAAACGGTCGGCGTGCTCGGCGACCCACTGCGCGAACGTGCGGGCGGGCCGTCCGGTCACCTTCTCGATCGTGTCGACGACAGTGCGCGCCTCCACGGGCGGATCGCTGTGCCAGCCGACGACGTACTCGGCGTCCGCTACCGAGACGCCTTCGGCCAGCAGCCGGTCGATCGCCTGTTGCCGCGTGATCGGCTTCAGCGTGATGTCACGGCCGACCGCGGAGCCGAGGATCGCGATCCGTTCGCTCGTGGTCAGGGCCTGCGGCCCGGTGAGGTTGTAGACCTTGCCCGAATGCCCGTCCTCCACGAGTGCGGTGGCGGCGACGGCGCCGATGTCGCCCTCGTGCACCACGGCGCTCGGAAGGTCGAACGGCTCCCGGATCACGCCCTCGGCGCGGACCGAGTCGACCCAGGTCATGGCGTTGGACATGAACTCCTGCGGCTCCAGGCGCGTCCATTCCACCCCGGATTCGGTCATGGCCTGTTCCGTCGGCCCGACGTAACCGCCCCACACGATGGTCATCCGGCGCACGCCCGCGTCCACGGCGCGTTTGACCAGATCGGCGCCGACGTCGGCGAGTCCCGCCGTGACGGTGATGTGCAGCTTGGTGACGCCTTCCCAGGCCTCGGTCAAGGTCTCGGGCGCGGTGTGGGTGCCTTCCACGAGTTCGACACCCGCCGGAAGCCGGGCTTCGGCGGGGTTCCTGGTGAGTGCCCGGACGCGTTCCCCGCGGCGGAGGAGTTCGGCCACCACGTGGCGGCCGGTGTTCCCGGTGGCCCCGGTTACCAAGACGGTCATGAGTGATTCCCTTCGTTTTCCGCGAAGGTAAAAGCTCAAGTAATGTGGAGGTCAAGCGGACCGATCAGGAATCGAGAAGCATCGGTGCCCACGGGATCCCTAGCGTCTTCGCCACAGGCAAAACGACTCCAGGAGGTTCTCGTGAGCAAGCGGATCCGCACGTTCCACCGGTGGACGTCGCTCGTCTTCGTCGCCACCGTCGTCGTCTGCTTCGTCGTGGTGGCGCAGGGCGACCCGGTGCAGTGGGTGCTCTACACCCCGCTGCCGCCGCTCTTCCTGCTGATGTTCAGCGGGCTGTACCTGTTCGCGCTGCCGTACACCGCCAAGCGGCGCAATCGGCGACGGGTGGCCGGGTGACTCTTAGTTCACGGCAAAAATTAACAGGCGGCTTATCGCCCGGAAACCCTTGACGTCGCCGCCGGGTCCGGTGAGGATCGGCCGGTCCCCGCCTCCCGCAGAATGGACCAGACCATGGCAAGACGTGCTCGCGCGCGCCGAAGTCCGCTGATCGCCTTGATGAGTCTCACCCTGCTCGGCGGGGCCGTGGTGGCCACGCCCGCCGCCGTCGCCGCCGAGCAGCCGGTGATCGGGAAACCCGCGCTCGACCGGGACGGCTGCGCCCGCATCGAGAAGAGCCTGCCGACGCTCGCCGACTGGCCGAAGGTCGAGAGCCGGTTCAAGGGCAAAGCAGGCGACGAACAGCGGATCGCCAGGATCCTCGCGGGAATGACCTTGGAGGAGAAGGTCGGGCAGATGACGCAGCCCGAGATCGCCGCGATCACCCCGGACGAGGTCCGGCAGTACTCGATCGGCTCGGTCCTCAACGGCGGCGGCTCGTGGCCGAACAAGGACAAGCACGCCTCCCAGCAGGACTGGCTGAAACTCGCGGATTCCTATTGGGACGCCGCGAAGGGCAGCAGGACGAAAATCCCGGTGATCTGGGGCATCGACGCCGTGCACGGCAACAACAACGTGTACGGGGCCACCGTCTTCCCGCACAACATCGGGCTCGGCGCGGCGCACGACCCGTGCCTGGTACGCGACATCTCCGCGGCGACGGCCAGGCAGATCCGCGCCACCGGCCAGGACTGGGCCTTCGCGCCGACGCTGGCCGTCGTGAAGGACGACCGCTGGGGACGCACCTACGAAGGGTTCTCCGAGGACCCGCGGATCACCAGGGCCTACGGCTACGAGGCGATCAACGGTCTCCAGGACGGCTCGACCAAACGCATCGGCTACAACGGCGTGATCGGCACCGCCAAGCACTTCATCGGTGACGGCGGCACCCTCAAGGGCCAGGATCAGGGCGTCAACCCGTCGTCCGAGGCCGAGATGATCAACGTCCACGGCCAGGGCTACTACGGCGCGCTCGCCGCGGGCTCCCAGACGGTGATGGTGTCGTTCAACAGCTGGACCAACGCCGAGCTGGGCATCGACGAGGGCAAGCTGCACGGCAGTGACAAGGCGCTGAACCAGATCCTCAAGGGCAAGATGGGCTTCGACGGCCTCGTCGTGTCCGACTGGAACGGTATCGGCCAGGTTCCGGGCTGTACCAACGCTTCCTGCCCGCAGGCGATCAACGCCGGCATCGACATCGTGATGGTGCCGAACGACTGGAAGGCGTTCATCACCAACACCGTCGCCCAGGTGAATTCCGGCCAGATCCCGGTCTCGCGGATCGACGACGCGGTGACCCGCATCCTGCGCGTCAAGCTGCGCTCCGGGCTTTTCGAGTCGCAGAAGCCGTCGGACCGGTCCTACGCCAACTCCGACGAAGCGCTCAAGGAGACCTGGCTGGCACGCGACGCGGTCCGCTCCTCGCAGACGCTGCTGAAGAACAACGGCAACGTGCTGCCACTCAAGCCGAAGTCGAAGGTGCTCGTGGTCGGCAAGAGCGCGGACAGCATCCAGAACCAGACCGGCGGCTGGACGCTGAGCTGGCAGGGGACCGGCAACACCAACGCCGACTTCCCGAACGCCACGTCGATCCTCGCCGGGCTCAAGCAGCAGCTCGGCGACGTCAACGTCACCTTCGACGAGAAGGGCGACACCGACCCGAAGGGCTACGACGCGGTCATCGCCGTCATCGGTGAGACCCCGTACGCGGAAGGCGTCGGCGACCTGACGCGCAAGACGCTGGAGGCGTCGAAGCTCTACCCCGAGGACCTGGCCGTGCTGGACAAGGTCCACGGGAAGGGCGCTCCGGTCGTCACCGTCTACGTCGGCGGCCGCCCGCTGTACATGAACAAGGAGATCAACCGCTCCGACGCGTTCGTCGCGGCCTGGCTACCGGGCACCGAAGGCGGCGGCGTCGCGGATGTCCTGGTCAAGGGCGGTTTCAAGGGCACGCTCCCGTACTCGTGGCCGAAGAGCGCGTGTCAGACTCCGCTGAACGCGGGTTCGGCGGACTACGACCCGCTGTTCAAACTGGGCTACGGGCTCAAGACCGGGCAGCGCGTCACGGTCGGGCAGCTCGACGAGACGGCGGGGCCGGTGACGTGTGGCTCGACCGGTGGCGGCGGTACCGCGACCGAGGATCTCGAGGTGTTCAACCGCACCGATGTCGCGCCGTACAAGGGTTTCATCGGCTCCGCGGAGAACTGGGGCGGTACCGAGATCGGCCCCGACGGCACCGCTTCGCACGCCGAGATCAACGTCGTGCAGTCGGACGTGAACGTGCAGCAGGATGGGCTCAAGTCGACCTGGACCGGCACCGGCCCGGCGCAGATCTACTTCCAGAACCCGGCCGGTACCAACGATCTGCGGGGTTACCTCAACGCCGACGCGGCGCTGGAGTTCGACACGGTCGTGCACGAGGCGCCGGCGAATCGGACGGTGATCAGCATGCACTGCGTCTACCCGTGCTTCTCCGAGGTGAACGCGACCAAGCTGTTCACCGACCTCGCGGGCGCGCCGAAGTCGACGGTGAAGATCCCGGTGTCGTGCTTCGCGAACGGGCTGGATCTGGAGAACGTCAACACGCCGTTCCTGGTGTACACGGACGGCCGGTTCTCGGCTTCGTTCGCGAACGTGCGGTGGGTGCCCAAGGGGGCGCAGGATCCAGACGCGAGGCCCTGCTCGAGTCTGAACTGATCGCCTCGTGAGTGGTAAGGACGCTTTCGCTCACGCCCTTGCAGTACGTGAAGGCCCCCTTCCCTCGGCTCAGCCGAGGGAAGGGGGCCTTCACGCGCCGCCGCTGTAACTGCTGGGGCTTGTGTTGTTGCTGAGGCTGCGGTTTGGCGATCGCGTAGTCCGTGAAGGCCTCCTTCCCTACCTTGAGGGTAGGCAAGGAGGCCTTCACGGACAGCTGCGGTCGTGGGTGCCTGAAGCCGCGTGGGTCATCCCGCTGTCGCCTTCACGCGCCGCCGCTGTGGCTGCTGGTGCACATGGGGCTTATGTGACACAAGTCCGTCCGTGAAGGCCTCCTTGAGGGACCCAGAGTCCCTCAAGGAGGCCTTCACGGACTTACGACGACAGGGGCGTCAGGTGGTCGCCGGAGGTGACCAGGTCAGCCGCGGATCCGTCTGCACGAAGCTGCCCAGCAGGTGATCGATCCGCGTCAGCGCGTCGAGGTCCAGCACCACGCCGGCCGCCTTCGCGTTCTCGGTCACCTGGGCGGCGGTGCTCGCGCCCATCACCACCGAAGCGACGGTGTTGTGCTGCAACGTCCACGCGAGCGCCAGCTGGGCCATGGTCAGTCCGGCTTCGTCGGCGACGCCGCGCAGCATGCCGACGCGTTCGAGGAGGTCCGGCAGGAGCAGCGGCCGCGTCTCGACCGCCTTCGCGCCCCGTGATCCCGGCGGGATCTCGCCCGGCCGGTACTTGCCGGTCAGCACGCCCTGCGCGAGGGCAACCGACGCGAACTGGCCGATCCCGGACCGTTCGCACACCGGCATCACCTGGGCCTCGGCGACCCGCCAGAGCATCGAGTAATGCGGCTGGTTCGCCACCAGCGGGACGCCGTGCCGTTCGGCGATCGGCCGCGCTTCCAGCAGCTGTTCCGCCGTCCATTCTGCCGTGCCGGCGTAGAGGATCTTCCCCTGCCGCACCAGATCCGACAGCGCGAGGAACGTCTCCTCCAACGGCGTGCGGTAGTCGAACCGCAGCAGCTGGTAGACGTCGATGTAGTCGGTGCGCAGCCGCCGCAGCGAGCCGTTCACCGAGGTCACCAGGTGCTTGCGGCTGAGACCCGCGTCGTTGGCACCCGGGCCTTCCGGCCAGAAGACACCGGTGCACAGGACGAGATCGTCGCGACGCGCGTGGCTCAGGGCCGCGGCGAGGTTCTCTTCGGCGGCACCGCCGTCCCAGGCAGCCGCGGTGTGGAAGGTCGTGACGCCCGCGTCGAGCGCGGCCTGCACGCATTCCGCGCCGTCGGGGTGGGTGAGCCAGTTGCCGTACGAGATCTCGCTGACGGACAGCCCGCTCGCGCCGAGCCTGCGGTATTCCATGGTCACCTCTTCCGCGCGCCGGTTTCGAGGATGGTGCGGTCGATCCATTCGTCGAGCCCGGCCGCCTTGCGGGCGTAGGTCTCCCGCACCGACTCGTGCGGCAGGATCAGGAACTCCTCCGACGCCAGCCCGTGCACGACGGACTCCGCGACGTCCTCCGGTTCCAGCAGCGGCGCGGCGGCGGCGATCGCGAGCGCGGCGGGATGACCGGCGGCGATGCCGGGCTCCAGCAACGCGGTCCGCACGCCGAGCGGGCACAGCGCGCTGACCCGCACCCCTCGCGGCCGATAGGTGATGGCCAGCCATTCGGCGAGCCCGACGGCCGCGTGCTTGGTCACCGAGTACGGCGCGTCGCCGGGAGTGCCCAGCAGGCCCGCGCCCGACGCCGTGATCAGCAGATATCCGTGGCCGCGGCTCAGCATCGAGGGGAGCGCGACCTGCGCGGCGTGCACATGCTGCATGACGTTGATCGCCCACGACCGCGTCCACTGCTCGTCCGCGGCGTGTACACCCGTCCCGAACGCGGCACCGGCGTTGGAGCAGAAGAGGTCCACCGGGCCGAACGCCGCGCGGGCCTCGGTCACCAGCATCTTCAAGTCCTCTTTGGACGACGCGTCGGCGCGGCGCGCGATCGCGGCGCCGCCCGCGGCGGTGATCCCGGCGACGACCTCGTCCGCGGCCTCGAGATCGAGATCGGAGACCACCACCCCGGCCGCGCCCTCGGCGGCGAACCGCCTGGCCATGGCGGCGCCGATACCGTGTGCCGCGCCGGTCAGCACGACGACCCGTCCTGTCACTTCCACATGCGCTCCATGGTTATCGATTCTGCGTTCAATGACAATTCTTCTGTTTTGTCATGCCGGTGAGCAATGATTTCTTCAAATCGCCGACGGTCGTGATAAAAGTGCAGGTCAGAGGCTCGTTCTGGATGTGTCGACATATTTGTTTCCGGCGCCGGACTTTAGCATGCGTTCCCTTGTTTTCCGAGTTTTCACACGAGAGTATTGCGCTCTCTGCGGCAAGTAGGTTATTTCTTGGGAATCCCGCTGAAAGATCGCCGAACCCGGCGAGGTTCGACCAGCCCCAGCCGAACAGGAGGACCGCCGGTGAGTCATGCGACGGCGCGCACGCGGGTACTCGGCGTCAACCCGCTCGGACGGCCCGATCCGGGGCTGGCGGCCGCCGTCGCCAGGGGCGGCGGCCTCGGGATCGTCGACATCGGGTCCACAGTAGACCGACGTTTCCCGTTCGGTGTCCGGATCCCGGCCGGCCGCACCGTGCGGGACGAAGAAGTGCGGGAAAGCGGCGCGGGGCTCGTGCTGCTGGCCGAGGGGGCGGTCTGGCGGGGCAGGGCCGGCCTCCCCGTGCTGGCCGAGGTGACCGGTGTCGACCAGGCCGTCCGCATGCTCGACGCCGGCGCCTCCGGTCTGGTGGCGAAGGGAGCCGAAGCCGGCGGCTCCGATCTCACCACGTTCGTCCTGCTGCAGCGGTTGCTGGAGCGGTTCGGCGAGGACGTCCCCGTGTGGGCGTACGGGGGCATCGGGCCGCGTACGGCGGTGGCCGCGATCGCGGGCGGCGCGGCGGGCGTGGTGCTCGACGGGCTCGGCCTGTTCCCCGACGCCGACGTGCCCGAGGCGGCCCGGAACGAGCTCGCCAGGGCGGACGACGGGCTCAGCGCGTTGTTCGCGAAACGCTTCGAGGCCGCGGAAAGCGCTGTCCGTTCGGTCGTGCGCTCGCTCGCGGCGCCGTCGGCGATTTCCTCGGACCAGGGCGTACGCCTGCGCCGCACGTTGGGGACCCGGCTGCCGGTCGTGCAGGGGCCGATGACGCGGGTGAGCGACCAGCCCGGTTTCGCCGCCGCGGTCGCCGCGCACGACGGTTTCCCGTTCGTCGCGGTGGCCACCGCGAACGGCCCCAAAACCGCCGAACTGCTCGCCCGCACCGCCGAAGCGCTCGGTGAACGGCCTTGGGGCGCGGGCATCCTCGGGTTCGTCCCGGAGGCCCTGCGTGCCGAGCAGCTCGCGGCGATCCGGGCCGCGCACCCGCGCTGCGTGCTGATCGCGGGCGGGAAACCCGCGCAGGCCAAGGCGCTGGAGGCCGAGGGCATCGCGACCTTCCTCCACGTGCCGTCGCCGATCCTGCTGCGTCAGTTCCTCGACGCCGGGATCCGCCGGTTCGTCTTCGAGGGCGCCGAATGCGGTGGGCATATCGGCCCGCGGTCGAGTTTCGTGCTGTGGGAGCAGCAGCTGGACGTCTTGCGCGAACACGGCGCCGACGACGTCGAGGTCCTGTTCGCGGGCGGGATCCATGACGCCCGCTCCGCTGCCATGGTCTCGGCGATGGCGGAGCCCCTGAGCGGCGGCGTCGGCGTCCTGATGGGCACCGCGTACCTGTTCACCGAAGAAGCCGTGACCCACGGCGCCATCACCGAAACGTTCCAGGATCGCGTGCTCGACGCGGGGTCCACGGTCACCCTGGAGACCGCGCCCGGCCATCTCACCCGCTGCCTGCCCAGCCCGTACACCGACGAGTTCGCCGCGCTGAAGGCCGGGCTCCGCGCGGACGGCGTCCCACCGCAGGAGACGTGGCAACGGCTGGAGGAGCTGAACACCGGACGGCTGCGGATCGCCAGCAAGGGCATCAAGCGGCAAGGCGACGCGCTCGTCGAGGTCGACACGCTCGGGCAGCTCGCCGAGGGGATGTACATGGCGGGACAGGTGACCGTCCTGCGCGAGGACCGCACCGACATCGCCGCCCTGCACCGGGAAGTCACCGAAGGCGCGGCGGAGCTGCTCGCCGGCCGCGTTCGCGACGAAGAGTCCGTTGTGGACAGTGACATCGCGATCGTCGGGATGGCGTGCGTGTTCCCCGGCGCACCCGATCTCCCGGCGTTCTGGTCGAACATCCTGCACGGCGCGGACGCCGTCACCGAGGTGCCGGATCAGCGCTGGGACAAGGAGGTCTACGCCGACCAGTCGACGTCCAAATGGGGCGGCTTCCTGCCGCCGGTGGACTTCGACCCGCTCGCGTACGGCATCCCGCCCAAGTCGATGGGCAGTATCGACCCGGCCCAGCTGGTCTCCCTGCAGACGGCGCGGCGAGCCCTCGAAGACGCGGGCTACGGCGAAGGCGGCTTCGACCGCGAGCGCACCAGCGTCATCTTCGGCGCCGAGGCCGGGGGAGACCTGGCCAACGCCGGTGTCCTGCGCGCGCTGCTTCCCAGCTACCTCGAAGACGTCCCGGAGGAGCTCCTTGCGCAGTTGCCGGAACTGACCGAGGACTCGTTCCCCGGCACGCTCGCCAACGTCATCTCCGGCCGGATCGCCAACCGGCTCGACCTCGGCGGCACCAACTACACCGTGGACGCCGCGTGCGGCTCGTCGCTGGCCGCGCTCGACCTCGCGGTGAAGGAACTCCGGGCGGGCACGAGCTCGATGGTCCTGTGCGGCGCCGTCGACCTGCACAACGGGGTCAACGACTACCTCATGTTCACCTCGGCCGGTGCGCTGTCGCCGACCGGGCGATGCCGTCCGTTCGACGCGTCGGCGGACGGGATCGCGCTCGGCGAGGGCGTCGCGTGCCTCGTGCTCAAGCGGCGGTCCGACGCCGAACGCGACGGCGACCGGGTGTATGCCGTGGTCAAGGGTGTCGGCGCCGCCAGCGACGGCAAGGCGCTCGGCCTCACCGCGCCGCGCCCCGAGGGGCAGCGGCGAGCCCTGGAACGGGCCTATCGCGACGCCGGGGTGTCGCCGGCGGACGTCTCGCTGGTGGAGGCGCACGGCACCGGCACGGTCGTCGGCGACGCCACGGAACTGACCACGCTCACCGAGTTCTTCCTCGCCGCGGGTGCCGGGCCGGGCACCTGCGCGCTGGGTTCGGTGAAGAGCCAGATCGGGCACACGAAATGCGCCGCGGGGCTGGCGGGCCTGATGAAGGCGGCGCTGGCGCTGTGGCACGAGGTCGTGCCGCCCACGCTGCATCTGAGCAGGCCGAACCCCGCCTGGGACGCCGAGAGCAGTCCCTTCACCTTCTCCACCGGAGCCCGGCCGACGCCGGTGCCGCGCGGCCGCGAGTTCGCCGGAGTGAGCGCGTTCGGGTTCGGTGGGACCAACTTCCACGCGGTGCTCGCCGCCCCGGGGATCCCGCCGGCCCGGCGGCACGGCCCGCGCGACTGGGACGCCGAGCTGGTCCTGCTTCGCGGCGCCGACGTGGAGTCCGCTCGTGCCACGCTGCGGGACCTGCTGGCGGCCAACGAAGGACGTCCGCTGCGGGAGATCGCCGCCCTCGCCGCCGAACGAGGCGGATCCGACCCCGTGCGGCTCGCGATCGTCGCGAGCGATCTCGCGGAGCTGCGTGAGGCCGCCGCGAACGGTGGGATCGTCGCGGACGACACCGAAGCCGGTGCGGTCGCGTTCTTGTTCCCCGGTCAAGGCAGCCAGCGGACGGGGATGCTGGCGGAACTGTTCGTGCACTTCCCCGAACTGGCGGACGTCCTGGGGCTCGCCCCCGACGTCGCCGCCACCACGTTCCCGCCGCGCGCCTTCACCGAGGACGCCCGCGCCGCGCAGGACGAGGCGCTCAAGGACACGCGGGTCGCGCAACCCGCGCTCGGCCTCGTCGAATCGGCGGTCTGCCGCCTGCTCGCCGACCTCGGCGTCCGGCCGGATCTGCTGGCGGGGCACAGCTACGGCGAACTGACCGCGCTGTCGGTGGCGGGCGCGTTCGACACCGCGACGTTGGTGGCGCTCAGCCGGGCCAGGGCCCGCTCCATCGCCGAAGTGGCGGGCGCCGACCCGGGCGCGATGGCCGCGGTCAAGGCGTCCCGTGAGGAACTGGCCGCCGCCCTCGACCACCCGGATGTCGTACTGGCCAACCACAACGCACCCGGCCAGACCGTCCTTTCCGGACCGACGGCCGCCATCGAAGAGGCGGTCCGCGAACTGCGGGCACAGGGGATCGGCGCCAAACGGATCCCGGTCGCGTGCGCCTTCCACAGTCCGCTGGTGGCCGGGGCGAGCGACGTGTTCGCCGTCGACCTCGACAACGCCGAGATCGGAGAGCCGGGGGCGCCGGTGTGGTCGAACCGCACCGCGCGGCCGTACGAAGCCGGCGCCGTGCGCACCCAGCTCGCCGCGCAGATCGGCTCACCGGTTCGCTTCGTGGAACTGATCGAGGACATGTACGCGGCGGGCGCGCGCACGTTCGTCGAGGTGGGCCCCGGGCAGGTGCTTTCCCGGCTGGCCAGAGAGATCCTCGGCGACCGGCCGCATACCGTGATCGCCTGCGACCCCGGCGGCCCGGGGTTGCGCGGGTTCCTGACCGCGCTCGCGCGCTTGGCGGTCACTGGCGTCGATGTGCGTACCGAACGGCTCTTCCGCGGCCGTGTGCGCGTCGGCCCGCTTCCGAAACCCGCCTGGACCGTGGACGGCCAGACCGTCCGCGCGCCCGGCGGCGAGGTCCCCGCCCATGGGCTCGTGCCCGCCCGACGAATCCCGAGGACGACCATGAACCAGCCCGCGCCCGGTCGTGACCAGGCCGTCGTCGAATTCCTCCGCACCAGCCGCGAACTGCTGGCGGCGCAACGGGACGTGATGCTGGGATACCTCGGCACCGCGCCGCTCGCCCCCGCTCCGGTGCAGGCGCCGGTCGTGCCCGCGTTGCTGCCGCCGGTCGAAGCCCCGGTCGTCGTGCCCGAGCCGGAACCGGTCGCGGAGGCCCCCGTCACGGACGTCCTGGCCACCGTGATCGGTGCGATCAGCGAACGCACCGGCTATCCGGCCGAGATGATCGACGCCGATCTGGATCTGGAAGCGGATCTCTCCATCGACTCGATCAAACGCACCGAGATCGCGGGCTCGCTGCTCGCGAAACTCGGCCTCTCCGGCCGGGTGCACGACGACGCCCAGGATCAGCTCAGCCGCGACCGGACGGCGAGCGCGCTGGCCGCGCGGCTGCGGAAGTGGCTCGAACCGGCCGTTCCGGTCACCGTGGTGGCGACTCCCGATGAGGCCCCCGCCGGAACCGCGCCAGGCCGGTACCTGCTCGATCGCGTGTCCGCGCCGCTCGGCACGCCCGACCTCGCCAAGGTGGCGGGCAAAACGGTTTCGGTGAGCTTTGAGCCCGGCCAGGAGGAACTGGCCGAGTCGGTCCGCGCGGTGTTCGCCGACGCGGGTGCCCTGCCTGCCGACCAGGAGGCCGACGTCCTCGTCGTGCTGAATCCCTTGACGGACGCCGAAGAACCCGTCGCGGCGCAGGTGTTCGGCCTCGTCAAGAGTGCCAAGGGCGCGGTGGTCGTGGTGGCGGGGACGGGTGCCGGGCACACCGCCGGGCTGCGCGGTCTGGTCCGCGCCGCCGCGCGGGAACGGAGCGAGCCGACCAGGCTGGTCGAGCTGGAGTCCACTGTGGACCTCGGGAGGATCGTGCTGGAGGAGGCGATCGCCGACGGGCCGTCCGCCGTCCGCTACGACACGGCGGGACGCGCGGCGTTCGAGCCGTCCGCGGGTTCACTCGGTTCCGTCGCGTATGCGGGCGCGGGGCCCGGCGGTGGAGAGGTCAAGGCGCTCGGCCTCGACGCGGATTCCGTGCTGCTGCTGATCGGCGGCGCCCGCGGGATCACCGCGCGGGCGGCGGTCGCGCTGGCGGCGAGCGGATGCCGGATCGAGCTGGCAGGCCGCACCCCGTGGCCCGCCGAACCGGGCGACGAGGACCTGCCCGGTGACGCGCCGGCCATGCGTTCGGCGCTGGCCGCGCGGGGCGGTTCGCTGGCGGATATCGAACGCCGGGTGCGTACCGTGCTGGCCCAGCGTGAGATCGCGCGGACGCTCGACCAGATCGCCGCGGCGGGCGGCACGGCTGCGTACCGGCAGCTCGACGTGCGCGACGCCGCCGCCGTCCGGCAGGTGGTCAAGGATCTGCACACCCGCTACGGCCGCATCGACGGCGTCGTCCACGCGGCGGGGGTGATCGACGACAAGCTGATGGCCGACAAGGACGAACAGTCGTTCCGCACGGTTTACGGGACCAAAGTGGACGGTGCGCGGGCCCTGCTCGACGCGCTGGAGCATTTCGGCGTGCGACCCGGTTTCGTGACCTTCTTCGGCAGCATCGCGGCGGTGCTGGGAAACCGGGGCCAGACCGACTACGCGGCGGCGAACGACGCGCTCGAAACCCTCGGTGGGCAATGGGCGGAACGCACCGGCTGTCGGGCGCTGACCGTCCATTGGGGACCGTGGGCACCCTCGGACGATCACGCGGGCATGGTGTCACCGGAACTCGCGCGCGAATACGAGCGCCGCGAAGTGGCGCTGATCGATCCGGACGAAGGCACCGCCGCGCTCCTGCGCGAGCTGGCCTACGGCCCGGCCGACGTCCGCTCGGTGCTGTACACGGCGTCGCTGTGGTGAACCAGGAGCCGGTCGCGATCGTCGGGATGGGCGTCTTCCTTCCCGGCTCGTCCACTGTGGACGAATATTGGCAGAACATCGTTTCGGGTACCGACGCGATCACCGAGATCCCGCCGCACCGCTGGGATCCGAGCTTCCACGACGGCGACGGCCGCACGCCGGACCGCACCTACGGCAGGCGCGGCGGATTCGTCGCCGACAGCCTGGACTTCGACGCGACGGCGCTCGGTATCGCGCCGAGCACGATCGCCGGGATGGAGCCGGACCAGCTGGTCGCGCTGGCCGTGGCAGCCGCCGCGGTCGAGGACGCCGGCGGTCTCCGGCGGCTGGGCGACCTCGAACGCGTGGGCGTCATCCTGGGCAGGGGCGGCTATCTCTCGCCGGGGCTCCAGCGTTTCGACCAGCGGGTCCGGTCGGTCCGCCAGATCACCGGCGCCGTCCGGGATCTCCTGCCGTCGGCGCGTCCGGAGATGCTGGACAGGCTCCGGGACGCGTTGCTGGAACCGCTCGGCGAGTTCCGGCCGGACACCGCGATCGGGCTGGTGCCGAACCTCGCCGCGTCGCGGGTCGCCAACCGGCTGGACTTCGGCGGGCCCGCGTACACGGTGGACGCCGCCTGCGCGTCTTCGCTGCTCGCCGTGGACCAGGCGATCGGCGAACTCGCCCGCCGCCGCTGTGACGTCGTGCTGGCCGGAGGCGTGCACCACTGCCACGACGACACGCTCTGGTCGATGTTCACGCAGCTCGGTGCCCTCTCGCCGAGCCAGCGGATCAGCCCGTTCTCGCGCGATGCTGACGGTCTCCTGATCGGCGAGGGCACCGCGATGGTCGTGCTGAAACGGTTCTACGACGCGCGTCGCGACGGCGACCGGGTCTACGCGGTGCTGCGCGGCTCGGGGACGTCGAGCGACGGGAAGGGCGCGAGCCTGCTCAGCCCGGCCGTCGCCGGTCAGACGCTGGCCCTGCGGCGCGCGTGGGCCTCGGCGGGCCTCGACCCCACCGCTCCCGGCGCGCTCGGTCTGCTGGAGGCGCACGGGACCGCGACCCCGACCGGGGACGCCGCCGAACTGGCCACCCTCGCCGAGGTGTTCGGCCCGCCGGACGGTCCTCGTGCGGCGATCGGCGCGGTGAAGGCGATGATCGGGCACACCATGCCGACCGCCGGCGCCGCCGGTCTGGTCAAGGTGGCGCTCGCACTGCATCACGCGGTCCTGCCACCGACGCTGAACTGCGCCGACCCGAGTCCGCTGCTGGACAAGACCCGTTTCCGCACCTTGTCCGACGCCGAGCGGTGGCGGTCGGGTGACGTGCCGCGCCGGGCGGCGGTCAACGCCTTCGGTTTCGGCGGGGTCAACGCGCACGTGGTGCTGGAAGAGGCCGACCCGGCGCCTTCGCGGCCGAGGCGGGCCAAGGTGACCGGGGAACCCGAGCGGGTCCTCCTGCTCGCGGCGCCCACGCTCGACGGATTGCGCATCCTGCTCGATCGCCCGGAACCGGAATCCGGCGGGCACGGCCCGTGCCGGATGGGGATCGTCGGGCCGACCGGGAAACGGCTCGAAGTCGCGCGGAGGGTGCTGGCGAAGATCGCGGCGGAGGGCGGTTCCTGGCACGGGCCCAACGACATCTGGTGCACCACGGCGCCCTTGCTGGAGCAGGCCGGGGCGAAGACCGCGTTCGTCTACCCGGGGCTGGAAGCGGACGCGGAACCGCGCTGCGCCGACGTCGCCCGGCATTTCGGCCTGGAGCGGCCCGAATGGTCGACGGCGAGCGTGCTCGCCCGCGCCTCCAGTGTGTCCCAGGTCGGGTTGCTGCTCGACACCGCGCTGCGGCGGCTCGCGATCAAACCGGATCTGCTCGCCGGGCACAGCGTCGGCGAATGGACCGCGATGCAGGCGGCGGGGATGTACCCCGGACAGTCCACAGAGGACATGTTGAACCGGTACTGGCCGCAGGGATTCACCCTGCCGGACGCCGAGTTCCTCGTGCTCGGCTGTTCGGCGGAGCAGGCCGAGGCGCTGCTCACCGCCGAGCCGGAGCTGATGATCTCCCACGAGAACGCGCCGCGGCAGACGATCGTCTGCGGTGACCCGGCCGCCGCGGCGCGGCTCGCCAAACTGTGCGCCCAGCACGGTGTCGTCGCCAGGACGCTGCCGTTCCGGTCCGGTTTCCACACCCCGCTGATGCGGTCGCGGCTCGGCCCGTTCACCCGGCTCGCCGCGGAACTGGACCTGAAGCCGCCGCGCGTCCCGGTGTGGTCGGCGACCACGGCCCGGCCGTATCCCGCGGATCCGGTCGAGGTCCGGGAGCTTTACCTGGCCCACCTGGTGCGCAAGGTCCGGTTCCGGGAGCTCGTCGACGCGCTCTACGCCGACGGCGCCCGGGTCTTCGTGCAGGCGGGTGCCGGTCAGCTGGGTTCGTTCGTGTCGGACACACTGGGCTCGCGGCCGCATCTGGTCATCCCGGCGTCCTCCGGTACGAGGGCGGGCCTCGCCCAGTTGCGCCGGGTCGCGACCGCGGTCTGGGTGGAGGGCGGGCGGCCCGCGTTCGACGCGCTGGAGCCGCGCCGGACCCGGATCGACACGGCGGGCACGCTGCTCTCGGTCGAGGGCGACGTCAAGGGCATGTTCGCAGGCGCCGGTGACCTGCCCGAACTGGCCGACGGGATCCCGGACGCGATCGTCGCGGAGTTCACCGCGCTGCTCGCCGAGACCCGGGAAGCCGCGGCGAGTGTCGCCAACGCGGCGGCCCGGCGGACGGTCGAGTCCACTGTGGACGTCTCGCTCGCGACGATGCCGTATCTGGTCGATCACCGGTTCTTCCGTCAGCGCGAGGACTGGCCGGAGGAGGCGGACTTCCGTCCCACCGTGCCCGCGACGACACTGGTGGACCTGGCCTGCCGGGAAGCGGAACGGGCCTGGCCGGGCACGATCGCGACCGGGGTGAGCAACGCGGCGTTCTCCCGCTGGCTGATCGCCGCCCCGGCGGTGCGCGTACCGCTTTCGATGACCCGCGAGGGCGACCGGATCAGTGTCCAAATCGGACCGCACGCCAGCATGGACGTCCACCTGGCGCAGCGGTATCCCACGGCCCCGCGACCGTCTCCGCCGCCGGGTCCGGAAACGGCGCCGCCGCTGAGCGCCGCCGAGATCTACACCCGCCGCGAGATGTTCCACGGCCCCGCGTACCAGGGGCTCGACAAACTGATCGGGCTCGGCGAGCGGCACATCCGCGGCGACCTCGTCGTACCGCCGGCGCCCGGCGCGCTGCTGGACAACGTCGGCCAGCTGCTGGGCTGCTGGCTGATGGCGACCAAGGCGGACGCGCTGCTGGCGTTCCCGACGTCGATGGGCCGGGTCACCTGGTTCGCACCGGAACCGGCGCCGGGAACCAAGCTGCGCTGTGTCGTCCGGGTCCGGCTGCCGCGGCCGGACGTGCTGGAGATGGACGCGGAACTGGTGCTGGACGGCGTCGTGCTTGCCAGGATCGAACAGTGGCGGGACATCCGGTTCCCGTGCGACCGGCCCGCCCATCGCGTCTACGCCTTCCCGGACCGGCATCGGCTTTCCGAAGATCACCACGGCGGCTGGACGGTGGTCACGGACCGGTGGCCGAGCCCGGCCGCACGGGACATCTACGCCGGCGTCTACCTCGGGACGGAGGAACGCGCCGAGTTCACCGCCTGCGCGCCGCGACGACAGCGCGGCTGGCTGCTGGAACGGATCGCGATCAAGGACGCGGTCCGCGCGAAGCTCGGCCTGGACGGCGTGTACCCGGCGGAACTCCGCGTGAGCGCCGACGGGGCCAAGGTGACCGGGCAGCACGGCCTGGTCGTGCCGCCGCTTGCGGTGGCCGTCGCGTCGGCGGGTGAGGTCGCGGTCGCGCTGGTGCGGGAAGAGTCCGCGACGCCTCCCCGGATCGCGGTCCGGGCCGAAGGCGAGCTGGCGGGGCTGGCCGAGGAGATCGGTATCGGGGCGGAATTCGCCGGAATCCCCGGGCACGTGGTGGCCTGGAACCGCGGGTAAGAATCAGGAGGAGAGCAATGACCATCGAACAGCAGAGTCCGGCGTCGGTCTTCGGCACCGTGGCCGAGTTGCTGAAGGAACTGGTCGGGGACACCGACGTCCTCGGCATCGAGATCACCCCGCAGACCACCTTCCACGAGGATCTCCAGCTGGAGAGCATCGATCTGGTGACCTTCGCGAGCATCCTCGCCGAGTTCTTCGGCGCGGACGTCAACCTCGCGGAGTTCCTGGCGGAGAAGGATCTCGACGACGTGATCGAGCTGCGGGTCGGCGACATCGCCGACTACGTGGCCGCCCGCCTCGCCGAACGGGGCTGAGCCGGTGCCGACCATGACCGTCAACGGGCTGCGCACCAACGTGCAGCTCGTCCCCGGCGGGGGCACGGAGACCGTGGTGTTCCTGCACGGGATGGGCACCGACAGCCTCGCGAGCTTCTACCTCACGCTGGCCCCGCCGGTCGCCGCCGCCGGGGTGGACGTGGTCAGCTACGACCTGCGCGGGCACGGCAAGACCGAACGCCCCGAACGCGGGTACACGATCGCGGATTTCGTCGCCGATCTCGACGACCTGCTCGACCAGCTCGACCTCGACCGGCCCGTGCACCTGGTCGGCAACAGTTTCGGCGGCACCCTCGCCTACAGCTACGCCGTCGCGAAACCGGAGCGGGTGCGCAGCATCGTGTGCATCGAGTCGGAGCCGGCCACCGAACTGTGGGCGGACAAGATGTCGCAGATCCTCGAACACACCGTGCGGTTCTTGAAGGTCGAGGAGAGCTTCGACTGGATCGAGGCCAACTACAGCGCGCATCACCGGCGGCTGGCGAGAATGGCCGCCGAGCGGATCATGTCGACGTCGATGGCCGAAGAGGTCCCGCTCGGTCCCTTGCTGACGCTGGACCAGGTCGCGGGGATCGGCTGCCCCGTACTGTCCATTTTGGGCAGTCACGGCTACCAGGCCGACGATCTCACCGCGCTGACCTCGTTGCTGCCCCGGGGCGAGCTGCACGTGTTCGAGGGCCAAGGGCATTCGGTGCTCGTCGAGCAGCACCGCGAGGTCCGGGAGCTCCTGCTGAACTGGATCGACCGGCACGGGAGGCCACGCGGATGAGCCGGTTCCTGCTGGTCGTCCCGCCGCTCACCGGACATGTGGCGCCGTTGCGCGCGGTGGCCGCCGAGCTGGTGGGCCGCGGTCACGACGTCGCCTGGTGCGGTCCGGAACCCACGACGTCCGAACTGACCAGGGCGGGCCGGGTGTACGCGGCGGGGGACGCGCTGGAGTTCGCCGTCGAGCGACGTCCCGAGGGCCTGCGCGGGTTCGCGGCGCTGAAGTACCTGTGGGAGCAGTACCTGGTTCCGCTGGCGGACGCGATGGTCCCGGGTGTCGAGAAGGCGGTGGAGGCCTTCCGGCCCGATGTCGTGCTCGCCGACCAGCAAGCCTTCGCGGGCGCCCTCGTGGCGAGCCGCCGCTGCCTGCCGTGGGTGACGTCGGCGTCGACGTCCACCGAACTCGGCGATCCGCTGGGCGCGATGCCGAAGATCGCCGCCTGGGTCGACGCATTGCAGGAGGGCCTGCGCGCCCGGCACAAGGTGTCGTGCGGGGACCTGCGGTTCTCGCCGGACCTCATCCTCGCGTTCACCACCGTGTCCCTGACGGGCCCGATCGCCGACGTCGGCGCGGTCCGGTTCGTCGGTCCCGCGCTGGCTCCCGCGCCGCCGGTGGGTTTCTCGTGGGACCGGCTCGACGGCCGCCCGCTCGTCATCGCCACCCTCGGCACCGCCAACGCCGCCCTCGGCCGCCGCTTCCTGTCCGAATGCGCCGACGCCCTCGCCGGGATGCCGGACGTCCAAGGCCTCATCGTCGACCCGACCGGCGAACTGCTCAGCGACGAAGTGCTGATCGTCAAGCGGATCCCGCAGGCGGAAGTGGTCCGGAAAGCGGCGGCGGTGATCTGCCACAGCGGGCACAACACCGTCAGCGAGACCCTGGCTTCCGGGCTGCCACTGGTGATCGCGCCGATCCGGGACGACCAGTCGATGCTGGCGCAGCAGGTCGAGGCGGCAGGCGCCGGGCTGCGGCTGCGGTTCGACCGCGCGAAGGCGCCCGACATCCGCCGCACGGTCACCGAAGTGCTGACCGATCCCGCCTACGCCGCGGCGGCCGCGCGGGTGCGGGCCTCGTTCGCGGCGGCCGGGGGAGTCGTGGCCGCCGCGGACCACCTCGAGTCCCTGCCGCACTGACGGCTACCCGTATCTCGCGTGATTGAAGGCGTAACTCGCGTGATTGAAGGCGTAACTCGCGTGATTGAAGGCGAAACTCACGAGTTACGCCCTCAATCACGTGAGTTTCGCCCCTGATCACGCGAGTGACGGGTTCGGCTCAGGTCATCGGAGTGACGTCGCGCGGGGTCCGGAAGGTGCGGGCCGCGATCCACCCACCGGCGGCCGCGGCGACGGCGGCGATCGCCAGCGACACCGGGATCGACCAGCCCGACGGCCGTCCGAGCGCGAGTGCCCGCGTCGCGTCGATCGCGTAGGTGAGCGGGTTCAGCGCCGAGACCACCCGCAGCCAGGACGGCATCGTCTCCAGCGGCATGTACGCGCTGGACGAGAACATCAGCGGGAACATCACCACGAACGACGCCATCTGCAGGGTCTCGGCCTTGCGCAGCCAGGTGGTGATGGCGACGAAGATCCAGCTCAGGCACCAGCCGACGACGAGCGTGAGCAGCAGCGCCGCGGTGATCCCGAAAACGCCGCCGGTCGGCCGGAAACCCAGCAGCACCACGCTGGCGAGCGTGGTCACCAGCAGTTGCACGCCGAGCCGGGCGGAATCCGAAATGGTGCGCGCCACCAGGACGGCGGAAAGGCTGATGGGCATGCACCGGAGACGTCCGGTGAAACCGCTGTAGATCTCCGCGAGCAGGCCGGCGCCCGAACTCATCGCCGTGGTCATCGCGATGTTCACCAGCGTCGCCGGGACGAGGAAGTTCACGTATCCCTCGTACGCCGCGACTCCGGGCAGCGTGCTGACCCCGGTGAAGACCTGGCTGAACAGCAGGAGCAGCACGATCGGTTGCAACAGCCCGAAGAACACCAGCCTGCGGTCGCCGAACGCCGTCTTCAGCGAGCGGACCGCGAGCACCCGGACCTGGGTGGTGAACGTGCTCGGCGGCCAGGTCGCCGGATCGGTCAGCACCGGCTGCGACGGTGCGCGGTGCCGTGCCTCGGTCATGGCGTGGCCGCCGGATTCCGGTGCAGCGAAAGGTAGACGTCGTCGAGGGTCGGCTCGGCGACGGTGAGGTCCTTCATGGGCGCGCCCGCCGCGTCGAGCGCGCGGACCAGCACGGTGATGTCGGCGGGCCCGGACAGCGCGACACCGACCACGAGCCCGGAGGCCGACGTCGTGCAGCCCATGCCGAGCCGGTGCAGCGCGGCCAGCGCCCGGCGGGCGGCCAGATCGGTGCCGAAGGTCAGCGTCGCGGTCCTTTCCCCGAGCCGCGCCTTCAGTTCCGACGGCCGCCCGGACACCGTGACGTGCCCCAGCCCCAGCACGATGACGTGATCCGCCAGTCTGTCCGCCTCCTCGAGGTACTGCGTGGTGAGCACGACGGTGGTGCCGCGCGCGGCGAGCCGTTCGACGCCGTCCCAGAGCCCGGCCCGGCTGAGCGGATCGAGCCCGGTGGTCGGTTCGTCGAGGAAGAGGACGTCGGGGGAGCCGACCAGGCCGGCGGCCAGATCGAGCCGCCGTCGCATCCCGCCGGAATACGTCCGCGCGGGGCGGTCCGCCGCGTCGTCGAGGCCGAACATGGCGAGCAGTTCGGCCGCGCGGGCCCTGGCCTGGCGCCGGTTCGCGCCCAGCAGCCTGGCGACGAGTTCGAGATTGCCGCGGCCGGAGAGCGCGTCGTCGACCGCCGCGAACTGGCCGGTGACCCCGATCCGCCGCCGGACGTGGTGCCCGGCGCGCACGACGTCGAAACCGCACACCTTCGCGCTTCCGCCGGTCGGCTTGACGCGGGTGCTGAGGATGTCGATCAACGTCGTCTTGCCCGCGCCGTTGTGGCCGAGCACCGCGAGCACGGTGCCGCGGCCGACCCGGAGACTGACGCCGGCGAGGGCCGTCACTTCACCGTAGTGCTTGGCGAGGCCGGTCACCTCGATGGCAGCCTGCTCCATTCGCCGAACGTAGCGGGGATTTCGGTGCGGCCGCAATGAAAGCAAGAGGACTCAGGACGTGCGTGACAATTCCACGACCACAGCGGCTGATGGGGGTGACAAAAGCGATCACCTGCGGTCTCGTGAGTGGAAAGGACGGTTAGAACCGTCATTAGCACTCACGAGACACAACGCAAAACAGTTACCGTCGTGACAACCTTGGCCCCTCATCGCCGCGCCATTGTCGAATTACTTGTATCGCCGATCTTCCGCCAGTAGCGTGCAGCCAGAGTTGGCCGTTCGGCCGGAGAAGTAGAAGTGAGGAAGCCCGAATGTCAGTGCTGACCGGGCGCGTTCCGCGCGCCTTCCCGCGCCCGGCGATGCCGGGACCGGAGGCGCTTTCCTCGGCTTCCGTCGACGGATGCGGAGCCTGACGATGGCCAATCCAGTCGCCCTGCTCGCCCGCGCGCCGGAGAAGGCCGCCGCGGGGTTGCGCGAATTCGGCCGTATGTGCGCCATGGGGATCGACGTCGTCCTCGCGATGTTCCGCCGTCCCGTGCAGGTTCGCGAGTTCATCCAGCAGTTCTGGTTCATCGCGAGTGTGTCGATCACCCCCGCGATCCTCGTGTCGATTCCGTTCGGTGCGGTCATCTCGCTGCAACTGGGGTCGCTCACGAGCCAGATCGGCGCGCAGCAGTTCAACGGCGCCGCGAGCGTTCTCGCGGTGGTGCAGCAGGCCAGCCCGATCGTGACCACGCTGATCATCGCGGGTGCGGGCGGGTCGGCGATCTGCGCGGACCTGGGCGCCCGCTCCATCCGCGAGGAGATCGACGCGATGGAGGTGCTCGGCGTCTCGCCGATCCACCGGCTGATCGTGCCCCGCGTGCAGGCGGCCATCGGTGTTTCGGTGCTGCTGAACGGTTTGGTCAGCGTCGTCGGCGTGCTCGGCGGCTATTTCTTCAACGTCATCGTGCAGGGCGGCACCCCGGGTGCGTACCTCGCGAGCTTCAACGCGCTGGCGCAGCTGCCCGATCTTGTCGTCAGCTCGATCAAGGCGTTCATCTTCGGTTTCCTCGCCGGTGTCGTCGCGGCCTACCGGGGACTGAATCCCAGAGGCGGCCCCAAGGGGGTCGGCGACGTCGTCAACCAGTCGGTGGTGATCACGTTCCTGCTCCTGTTCTTCGTCAACACGATCCTGACCGCGCTGTACCTGCAGCTCGTCCCCGCGAAGGGAACCTGATCCCGTGACCAGCGTCCCCGAACGGGCCCGCGAGGCGTTCAAACGCCCCGGCAACAGTCTTTTCGAGCTGGGCGACCAGTTGCTGTTCTACATCCGCGCGCTCGCGGCGATCCCGATGGCCGTCACCCGCTATTTCCGCGAAGTGGTGCGCCTCCTCGCCGAAGTGACCTTCGGCAGCGGAGCGCTCGCGGTCATCGGCGGCACCGTCGGGGTGATGGTCGGTCTGTGCGTGTTCACCGGGATCACGGTGGGGTTGCAGGGTTTCAGCGCGCTGAACCAGATCAACATCTCCGCGATGACCGGCTTCCTCACCGCGTACTTCAACACCCGCGAGATCGCGCCGCTCTCGGCCGGGCTCGCGTTGTCCGCCACCGTCGGCGCCGGATTCACCGCGCAACTGGGCGCCATGCGGATCTCCGAAGAGATCGACGCGCTCGAAGTGATGGCCGTGCGCAGCATGCCCTATCTGGTCACCACCCGGATCGTGGCCGGGTTCATCGCGATCATCCCGCTCTACGTGATCGGCCTGCTGATCTCGTACCTGGGCTCGCGGGTGACGACGGTGGTCTTCTTCGGACAGTCCGGCGGAACCTACGACCACTACTTCTCCCTGTTCTTGCCTCCCGAAGACGTGTTGTGGTCGTTCGGCAAGGTGCTCGTGTTCAGCGTCGGCGTCATCCTCACGCACTGCTTCTACGGGTATCGCGCCGCCGGCGGCCCGGCCGGTGTCGGGGTCGCGGTCGGCCGCGCCGTCCGGACGTCGATCGTGCTGATCAGCGTGCTCGATCTCTTTCTCAGCCTGGCTATCTGGGGCGCGACGACGACGGTGAAGGTCTCCGGATGAGCGCGCGGGCACGGACACAGGCGGCGGGGGTGATCTTCCTCGTCATCCTGGTGCTACTCGGTTGGCTCGCCGTCGCGATCTTCAACAAGGACTTCGAGCGGGCGGAAATGGTCACGCTCAAGGCCGATCGCGTCGGCAACCAGCTGGCCCCGCCCGCCGAGGTCAAGGTCCGGGGTGTCCCGTTCGGCGAAGTCAGGGCGGTCCGGGGTACCGCGGAAGGCGCGGAGATCGATCTGGCGATCGACCCGGCGAAGATCGATCAGCTGCCGCGCAACGTCTCCGCCCGGCTGCTGCCGAAGACGGTGTTCGGTGAGCGCTACGTCAACCTCGTGCTTCCGGAGCGGCCCGCCGGCGGATCGCTGCGGGACGGCGACGTCATCGGGCAGGACCGGTCGGCCAACGCGATCGAACTGGAACGCGTACTCGGCGACCTGCTGCCCCTGCTGCGGGCGGTGCAGCCGCAGAAGCTGAACAGTTCGCTGGGCGCGATCTCGCTCGCACTCGACAACCGCGGGAAGTCCTTGGGGGACAGCATCGTCCAGCTCAACGACCTTCTCAACCAGGTGAACCCGCTCATGCCTCAGTTCAAGGCCGACATCAGTGGTCTCGCCGACGTGGCGGATCTGTACACCGGTGCGGCGCCGGACATCCTCAAGGCCCTCTCGGATCTCTCGACGACCGCGAAGACCATTGTGGACACTCGCGCGGACCTCGACAAGCTGTACACGAGCGTCACCACCGCGAGCGGCGACATGAACAAATTCCTCGTGCAGAACAAGGACAACATCATCGGTGTCAGTGTGAAGAGCAGGCCGACCCTGGAACTGCTGTCCCGGTACTCACCCGAGTTCCCCTGCCTGTTCGACGCGGTCAACCGGCTCAAGCCGGTGATGGAGAAGGCCTTGGGCAAGGGCACCGGTGAACCCGGGCTGCACGTGACGCTTTCCGTCCACGACCCACGCGACAAGTACGTGCCGGGCCGGGACGATCCGCGGTTCGACCAGAAGGGCGGGCCGCGCTGTTATGGCGGCGGCGGGTCTTCGGCGGCGGTCGCGTTCGCCGCCGATGGGGACCTCGGTCCGGCCAATTCGAAGGGGGAGCGGGGGCTGGTCGCCGAGATCCTGGCGCCGTCGCTCGGGATGAAGCCGGCCGAGGTCCCGGACTGGAGCAGTGTGCTCGTGGGCCCGGCGTTGCGCGGTACGGAGGTGACCGTCCGATGAGGAGTGTCGCGGGCCCGGCGATCAAGGGCCTGATCTTCTTCGTGATCACCGCGGTGGCGACCGGGATCCTGGCCATCACCATCGCCAACTCGGGGGTCGGCACGACGGTCGGCTACACCGCGCGGTTCACCGACGCGACGTCGGTCAACCCCGGCGACGAGGTCCGGATGTCGGGTGTCCGCATCGGCCAGGTCGATTCGGTCGGGGTGGTCGAGCGGCGGCTGGCGGACGTGCGGTTCTCGGTCGAGAGCAAACGCCGTCTCACGGCCGGGGCCACGGTCACCATCCGGTACCGCAACCTCGTCGGCCAGCGGTATCTCTCGATAGACCCGGGTCCGGATGGGCCTGCCGCGCTCGACGAAGGCGCGCTGATCCCGCCGGAACGGACTCATCCCGCGCTCGATCTGACGGCGTTGTTCAACGGGTTCAAACCGCTGTTCCAGGCGCTTTCGCCGAGCGACGTCAACCAGTTGTCGTTCGAGATCGTCCAGGTGCTGCAGGGCGAGGGGAGCACCATCGACAGCCTCATCGAGCACACCGCGTCGCTCACGAACACCTTGGCGGGCAAGGACCAGGTGATCGGCCAGGTGATCGGGAACCTCAACACGGTGCTCGACACGCTCAACTCGCAGGGCGACCAGTTCGACAAGCTCGTCGACGTCACGGCGCAGCTGGTCTCCGGGCTCGCCGGCGACGCGAAACCGATCGGGCAGGCGATCGGCGGGCTCGGCGAACTCACCACGGCCACCGCGGATCTGCTCCAGGACGGCCGCAAGCCGTTGAAGGACAGCATCAACACCCTCGGCGACCTGTCGAAGAATCTCGCGGACAACACCCCCGTGTTCGAGCAGTTCTTGGCGAACCTGCCCAAGAAGCTGGACCGGATGGGCGCGATGGTCTCGTACGGTTCCTGGTTCAACTTCTACCTGTGTTCGGTGAAGTCGGACGCGCCGCCCGCACCCGGCGGCCCGCCGGTCGGTATCCCGCCGACCCAGGGACGGTGCCGATGAAAGCGCCGAGGATCAAACCGTTCCGCAGCCGCAACCCCATCGTCGTCGGCGCCGTCACGGCCCTGCTGATGACCATCGCGGGTTCGGCGGTGTTCTTCTCCGACGATCTCCCGCTGATCGGCGGCGGGACCACGTACGCGGCGGAATTCACCGAAGCGGCCGGGCTCAAACCCAACGACGAGGTCCGGGTCGCCGGGGTGAAGGTCGGCGAGGTCTCCGACGTCCTGTTGGACGGCGCCAAGGTCAAGGTCCTGTTCCGGGTCAAGGACACCTGGGTCGGCAACCGCACCACCGCGGCGATCAAGATCAAAACCTTGCTGGGGCAGAAGAACCTCGTCCTCGATCCGGTCGGCAACGCGGAACTGGACCCGGACGAGCCGATCCCGGTGCAGCGCACGAGCTCCCCGTACGACGTCACCACGGTCTTCAACGACCTCGCGAACACGGTGGGCGCGATCGACACCGATCAGCTGGCGAAGGCATTCGGCACCCTGTCGGAAACCCTCGGCGCTTCCACCCCGCAGGACGTCCGGACCGCTTTCGACGGCATCACCGCGCTGTCCAAGACGCTCGCCTCGCGAGACCAGGAACTGGTGAAACTGTTCGCGAACACGAACAAGGTGTCCAAGACCCTCGGTGACCGCTCGCAGCAGATCGAGGCGCTGATCCGCGACGGCAACACGCTGCTCACGGAGCTGAACGCGCGCAAGGACGCGATCGCGAAGCTGTTCAGCGGGGTGAAGAACCTGTCGATCCAGCTCAAGGGGCTGGTGGCGGACAACCAGAAGACCCTCGGGCCCGCGCTCGACCAGCTCGACCGCGTCGCCACCGTGCTGCTGCGCAACCAGGACAAGCTCAACGAGAGCCTGCGGCTGGCCGGTCCCTTCTATCGGCTGCTCGGCAACGCGGTCGGCAACGGCCGGTGGATCGACACCTACATCTGCGGGCTCGTCCCGACCGGCGGCACGCCGGGCAGCTGCATGCCTTCGAGGCAGGGAGGACGCTGATGGGACGCCACTTCACGCTGACGGATCTCGGCGCCCACGCCCGGCGGCGGGCCTGGCTGCGGCGGCTCGCGGTCGCCGTCGTCGCGGGCCTGCTGGTGACGGCGGCCTGGCCGCTGCTCACCCGGCAGGCCGACCGCGTCGTGACCGGGTTCTTCACCGCGACCGTCGGCGTGTACCCGAACACCGAGGTGCGGGTGCTCGGCGTCCCGATCGGTTCGGTCACCAAGGTCGAACCGCGCGGCACGAACGTCGAAGTGACCATGACGGTGCGGGCGGGAGTCAAGCTGCCCGCGGACGTCGGTGCCGTCGTGATCACGCCGAGCCTGGTCGCCGACCGGTACGTGCAGCTCACTCCGGTGTACCTCGGCGGACCGGAGCTGGGCGGCGACGCGCGGATCCCGCCCGAGCGCACCGTCACCCCGGTCGAGGTCGACGAACTCCTGGGCAGTCTCAACCAGCTGATGACCGCGCTGGGACCAAAGGGCGCCAACCGGGACGGCGCCGTCAGCGACGTCCTCACCAAGGCCGCGACCTACCTCGACGGCAACGGCGGCAAGCTCGGCGAGGCGATCAAGAACCTCGGCGAGTTCGCCAGGACGGCGAGCGACTCCAAGAACGACCTGTTCACTTCGGTCGACAACATCAGCAAGTTCACCGCGATGCTCGCCGCGAACGACGGCAAGGTGAAACAGGCGATCCAGCAGATCTCGTCGCTCAGCAAGATCCTGGCCGATCAGCGGGACCAGTTCTCCGGCGCGATGGCCGAACTCACCGAGGCGCTCAGCGTGGTGCAGGGCTTCATCAAGGACAACCGGGGCAAGGTCAAGTCCGATGTGGACAAACTCGCCGAGATCACCAAACTCCTCACCCAGCAGAAGGCGTCGCTGAGCGAGGCGCTCGACGCCGCGCCGAACGCGCTGGCGAACGTGCTCGGCGCGTACAACCAGGGCGCGGGAACGCTGGACGGGCGAGGGAACATCACCGAATTCTCGGGGGCGAAATGAAGATCCGGATCGCCGCCGTGCTCGTCCTCGTGCTGGCCGCCACCGGCTGCAGCGACGGTGTCGACGTCTACGACATCCCGCTTCCGGGCGGGGCCGCGCTGGGGCAGCGCCCGATCCACGTCACGGCGAGTTTCACCAACGTGCTGGACCTCGTGCCCCAGTCCGGGGTGAAGGTCAACGACGTCCCGGTCGGCCAGGTGCGGACCGTCGATCTGGCGCCGGACGGCCGCAGCGCGGTGGTCGGCCTGCTGATCAACGGGGACGTGAACCTGCCGGCCAACGCCGTCGCGCGGCTGCGGCAGGCGAGCATCCTCGGCGAGAAGTTCGTCGAGCTCGCGCCGCCGCCCGAGGGCACGCCGAGCGGACGGCTGGCCGACGGTGCGGTGATCCCGCTGGCCAGTTCTTCGCTGACCCCGGAGATCGAAGAGGTCTTCGGCGCGCTTTCCCTGCTGCTCAACGGCGGTGGGGTTGCGCAGGTGCAGAACATCACCCGTGAACTCAACGCCGCGCTCGGCGGCAAGGAGAGCGCGGCACGCAGCCTGCTGTCCAATTTGGACGTGTTCGTCCGCGGGCTCGACGAACACAAGGCGGAGATCACCCGCGCCATCGAGAGCGTCAACAAGCTCGCGGCGACGCTGAACGCGAACACCGAAGAGATCAAGGCGACGCTGAACGGGCTCACCCCCGGGATCGAGGTCCTGAATCAGCAGCGTCAGACGCTGGTCGGGATGCTGAAGTCGTTGGACGGGCTCACTTCGGTCGCGGTCGAGACGGTGAATCGCAGCAAGGACGACCTCGTCGCCGACCTCAAGGCGCTCGAACCATTGCTGCGGAAGCTGGCCGAGTCCGGGGACAAACTGCCGAAGGCGATGGAGATGATCTTCACCTTCCCGTTCCCCGACGCCGCGCTCGAAGCCATCCGCGGTGACTACCTGAACACGTTCCTGACCTTCAAGAACAATGGTGGCCGCTGATGTTGACCAAGTTCGTCCGCGCGCAGCTGGTGGTCTTCGTGACCATCGCGGTCCTCGGCGTCGCGTATGTCGGCGCGACGTACGCGGGGCTGGACAAACTGGTCCTCGATCGTGGGTACACCGTCAAAGTACGGCTCGCGACCGGTGGCGGCATCTTCAGCAACGCCGAGGTCACCTACCGGGGCGTGCCGATCGGCCGGGTCGGAGACCTGCGGCTGACCGCCTCCGGGATGGAAGTGGACCTCGAAATCGAGCCGGGCGGCCCGGAGGTGCCCGCTGACACCGAAGCCGTCGTCGCCAACCGGTCCGCCGTCGGCGAGCAGTACGTCGACCTGCGGCCGCGCCGCGACAACGGAGCCATGCTGCGAGACGGTTCGGTGATCGCCGAGGCGGATACGAAGATCCCGCTGCCGGTGGACGTCGTCCTGTCCAGTGTGGACTCTTTCGCGAACTCGGTGCCGAAGCCCGCGCTGCGGACCGTGGTTGACGAGCTGTACAACGCGACTTCCGACGCCGGCCCGGCGCTGGACCAGCTCGTGGGCAGGGGGATCGAGTTCGTGCAGGCGGCGAGCGCGCACGTCGGCCCGCTGACGAGGTTCGTGGCCGACGCGCAGACCGTGCTCGACACCCAGGTCTCGCAGGCGGACGCGATCCGCTCGTTCGGTGCGAACGCGAAACTGCTCGCCGCGACGTTGAAGAGCTCCGACGGCGATCTGCGCCGCCTGATCCCGGCCGTCCCGGCGGCCGCGAACGAGGTCAGCACGCTGCTGCGGGAAACAGGTCCGAGCCTCGGCATCCTGCTGGCGAACCTGCTGACCACCGCGGACGTCCTGGAAACGCGGCAGGACGGCATCGAGCAACTGCTGGTCACCGCGCCGAAAGCGGTCGCCGCCGGACACGCGATCATGGGGCCGGACGGCGCGCACGTCGGCCTCTCACTGACGTTCTTCGACCCGCCGCCGTGCGTCACCGGTTACGGGACCGGCTATCGCGACGGACTTGACACGTCGCCGCGTCCGCTGAACACCGCGGCGCGTTGTGCCCTGCCGAAGGGCAACCCGACGAACGTGCGCGGTTCGCAGAACGTGCCCAGGAGGTGAAAGCCATGACTCGGATCGCCGCGTTTCTCGCGGCCGTCGCCACCGTGGCCGCGGCCTGGTTCGGCTACTCGTGGTGGGACGCGAGCCGCGACGACGGTGTCGCGCGGGCCACGGTCCGCGACGAAGCCTTGCAGGTGGGTAGGAAATCGGTCGCCGCACTGACCACTTTGGACTATCGGCAGGCGGAACAGGGCTACCAGAATTGGCTGAACCTCTCCGGTGGCGCGTTGCACGAAGAGCTGGCGCGGGACCGGGAAGGCGGCCTCGGCCGGATCGGCCAGGCGAAGACCGTCACCACCGGCCGGGTCGTCGACGCCGCGGTGACCGAAGTGGACAGTGGCGGCGGGACGGCCGAGGTGATCGCTTCGGTCGAACTCGAGGTGCGGCCCGAAGGCGGGGAAGCCGTGACCAAGCACAACCGGTTCCGCGCCGGCCTGAACCGGACGCCGGACGGGTGGCGCGTCACGTCACTCGGCCAGGTGCCGGTGACCGACACCGGAAAGCCCTGACGGAGGACGCGATGACCACGAAACGAGCCGACAAACCGGCGCGGCGCGCGGTGAAGGTGGCCGGGAAGATGGGCGGGAGCACCCGGGTTCTTGAACCTCCTGTCGAGGAAACCCCCGTCGTTGCTCCCGTCGCCGCTCCGGTGCGGCGGCGGGGCGCGGTGGTGTTCGGCGCCGTCGCGGTGGTGATGGCGGGCCTCGCGGGGTGGTTCGCCATCGAGGCGCGGGACGCGACGGCGGCGCTGACGCACAACGCCGCGCTGACCGACGTCGCCACCACTGCGGAGGTGAGCGACCAGATCGGCAAGGCACTCGGCACGGTCTTCTCCTACCGATACGACGATCCCGCCAAGAGCGAGCAAGCCGCGAAGGCGGTCCTCACCGGGCCGGCGCTGGGGCAGTACGACCAGCTGTTCGCGCAGGTGCGGGGTCTCGCGGCGGAGCAGAAGCTGGTCGTGACCTCGACCGCGGTGGTCTCGGGCGTCAAGGTCCTCGACGGGGATCGGGCTTCGCTGCTGGTGTTCCTGGACCAGACCGGTGTTCGGGGGGACGGGCAGCGGAGTACGGGGGCGGCTCAGTTGAGCGTGAGTGCGGAACGGGTCGAGGGGAAGTGGCGGGTGACCGCTTTGGCGGCTGCCTGAGGTCGGGGAGCCACCTCGGTGAGGGGTGTGTGGAAATAGGGACATTCAACGTCCCTATTTCCACACACCCCTCACTCAACGCAACCAAGGTCCCCCAACCGCTTCCGTGAGTGACATCCCCGTCCTGCCGGCATCCGCAACGTCGACCGCGTCGCGGAACCTGAGACCCCAGCGCGTGAAGGCCTCCTTCCCTCGGCTCAGCCGAGGCAAGGGGGCCTTCACGCGCAAACCGTCAAGAAGGAGCAGCCCGCAAAGCCAGGATCATCTCGAACCGCCGCTCAGGATCCCGCAGCCCGTCCGCGAACAGCGCCTCCAGTTCCTGAGCGCGAGAACGCACCGTCTGCGGATGCACCGCCAGCCGTTCCGCCACCTCGCGCACGTTCCCGCAGGTCTCCAGCCACGCCAGCAGCGTCCCGGCCAGCCGCGAATGTTGCTTGCCGGTCAATCCGGCCAGCGGCCCGAGCCGTTCCCGGACGAGCTCGGCGGCCAGGAACGGCTCCTTGAGCAGCCACAGGCGCGAAAGATGGTCGACGCACCACGTCACGGGTTCGTCCACGAGCCCGCCGGAGTCGACGAGTCGCAGGGCCTCTTGGGCGGCGCGCAAGGAACGGGCGGCGAAGACGGGCGGGACCGCGGGGCCGATCGCGGCCCGCGTGCCCGCCAGGGCTTCGGCGAATCGCTCCCGTTCGTCCGGTTCCGGAGCAGGCAGCAGCAGGCAGGGTGAGGTGCTTTCGAAGTCGGTGAGCGCGGCCGGCGGGGCCTCGTCCGGCGGCTGGTCGAGGGCGACGGCGACGAGCAGGTCAGGCAGTTGCCAGCGGGCCAGGTCGGCGGCGTGTTTGACGACCTCGGGAGGCGACGGGGGTTCGGCGAGCAGGAGCTCCATGAGCCGGTGCCGCCGGCGCTCCAGTGCGCCGGCGGCCTTTTCCCGTGCCTCCGCGTGACCCTCGACCGACAGGGCCGAAAGCTCGTCGATGTAGGCGAAGATGGCCTCCGCGAGCAGGCACAGCGTCGCGGAAGGCACCCCGGCGCGGCGTCCGATTTCGGCCATCCGCCGCCAGGTCACCCTGGCGCCCACCCGGTAGGCCGCCTGGAGGACGTCGACGTTGCGGCCCTGATGGAACTCCTGGACGCCCAGGCTCACGAACACGCTCCGCCGGTCCTCCGACGGCGCCTCGGGGTTTCCGAGGCGTTCCAGGAACTGCACGAACGCCATCTGCACGCCGGTCTTGAGCGCCTTCCCGAACGCGCCGTCCAGCGGCCGCGCGTACTCGGGGATGGTCCGCTGGATCTCCCGGACCACCTCCCCGGCCGTATCGCCCAGCCCCGGCCGGAACACGGTCGCCAGTTCTCTCGGCAGCAGCGCCCAGAGCTGGACCGGACGCCCGCTCGGCCCACCCGGCCGGGCGGGCGTGAGCAGCGGTCCGTACGTCGCCTCGACCCCGCTGCGGGCGTCCTGCGGTCGGGTCACCTCGTCACCTCGTTGTGAGTGGGAAACGCTGAGCTGGTCAGTCGTCGGCGAGCAGGGCCTCCGCGCGCAGGGCGATCTCCATGTCGAGCCGGTCGTCGGCGTTGTTCAACCGGTCGCCGAAGAGATCGATGAGCTGGTGCATGCGGTACCGGACGGTCTGCGGGTGGACCTTGAGCTTCTTCGCGATCTCCGGAGCGCTGCCCCGCGACTGGAGCCAGATCAGCAACGTCTCCCCGAGCCGCGCCCGCTGTTTGGGCGTGAGGTCGTCGAACGGCGCGAGGCTGCGCGTGCACAGCTCACGGACCAGGAACTCGTCGGCGAGCAGCCACAGGGTGGACAGGTGATCGCTGTACCGCGTGACCGGATTGTCCGGCAGGACCCCGCGCTGGACCAGCCGCAGGGTGCGGCGCGCCCACAGCAGGGACCGCGGCGCTTCGGTGAGCCGCACGGCCGGGCCGATCACCGCGCGCCAGCCGGGAAGCCGTTCGGCGAGATCCTTCAGGTGCTTGTCCGGGTCGCCGGTCACCAAACAGGGCTTCGGACCTTCGAAGTCGACCAGGACGTCGGCGTCCAGATCGGCGCTGTCGGGGTCCAGCGGGCCGAGCCGTCGTTCCAGTGCGACGACCGTGACTTCGGTGGGCAGTGCCCACTGGGCGTTCGCGGCGTGCGACGCGATCGACTGCGGTGAGGAGGGGGGATCGGAGAGCATCAGTTCGAGCAACCGGCGCCTGCGTCTCGCCCTGGTGCCCGCGGCCCGTTCCTGAGCGGCCGTGTAGCCCTCGATGGACAGTGCGGAAATCTCGTCCACGTAAGCGAAAATCGCTTCGGCCGCGGTGCACAGGAGATCGGCGTCCGCTCCGATCGCCTGCCCGAATTCCGATACGTGCCGCCACGCGACACGGCCGCCGACGCGGTAGGCCGTCTGCAGGCAGTCGAGACTGCGGCCCTCGCTGAATTCGACCTTCCCGAGGTTGCGGAAGACCGCCGACCACTTGTCGAGCGGCGCCGTCCCCTGACCGACGGTATCGAGGCAGTGCAGGATCGCCTGCCGGATACCCTGCGTGATCATCTGTCCGAACGCGCCTTCCAACGGCTGCGCGTATTCGGGAACGGCTCGTTGCACCTCCTGCAGGATGGCTCGTGCCAAGGGGTCGGCCCGCGGCCGGAACCGCTCGCCCAGGTCTCTGGGCAGTGACGCCCACAGTCCATTCGCACCGGTGCTGCGCACAGGTCGGTTCTCCACTGGGGTTCTCGGTGCCGGCGTGAAGGCGCGCGGTCGCTGGACCGGACCCGGTGGCTGGCGGTGCGGGGTGGCGGGGTGGCGCACGTCGGGGTCGGGTCGTGCGGTCCGCAGATCGTGCCGCGAGAATCCGGTATCCAAGTCGGTCATGTTTTTATCCTTGCTGGCAACAAAATCAGCCTCTTCAACGGTGAAGCCGATCCAGATTTTGTGGCTCACGCAACATAAAATCCGGCCGAGAGGACTGTCAACGGCTGGCGGGAGCTTGATCGGCCACCTGGATGGACTACACCCGAACGGGTGGTCGGATCCGGTGGCGAGTGACATTTAGGCGGGCTTGAGATGGCGTCCGGATGACAACTTTTCCGGGACGTTTTCGGGCGCTTCCGCCGCCTCGCTGGCGCGGATGAGCACCTCGACGACCTCGTCCAGGCTCAGCCTGGCGGGTGCGGTCGCGGCGAGGAAGCGTTCGAGCTCGCCGGCGAACCGGGCCGGGTCGGCCACATGTGGAAAGTGTTTCGCATTTTCGAACACGGTCAATCGGCTGTCCGGCAGCACTTCGGCGGTCTTCCGGCCGTGCGCGACGGGGATGAGCGGATCGTGCGCGCCCCAGACAACGAGTGTCGGCACCTCCTTGGCGAGATAGAGCTTGTCGATCGCGCTCGCGCGCTGGCCGCGGAGGTCGATCAGGCTGCGGGCGATGAACAGGAACGCGCGCCGCCTGCCCGGGTCGGCCAGTGACGCAAGGTGACGGGTCAGCTCGCGGGTCTCGGGGGCAAGTTTCCCGCCGAGGGACCGGCAGGCCGCGGCGAGCCCGCGCGCGATCGCGACGGTGGCGGGGTTGACCGCCAGGGAAAGCGTCGCGTTGGCGCCTGGCAGCGCCGTCGCGCGCAGCACCGGGGTCACCTGCGGGCCGAGCCCGGCGCTGCCCACGAGAACCAGCCGGGCGCACATCTCGGGGAATTGGTAGGCGAACTGCATCGCGATCCCGCCGCCGAGGGAGTGCCCGACGATGGTGGCGTGCCGGTTCCCGGTGAGCGCGAGGACGTCGCGCACCACGCTGGCCATCGCGCCGAGGCCGTAGTCGGCCCGCGGGGCGGCCGAATCGCCGTGTCCGGGAAGGTCCGGGACGAGGACGCGGCGCCCGAACCCGCTTCGCTCGAAGTGGTCGAGCAACGGTACCCAGGTCTCGCCGCTGCCCGAGATCCCGTGCAACAGCACGAGTGGCTCGCCCGCCGCGTCCTTTGTGGACGGAACGTATTCCCGCAGCCGGATTTCCCGGCCGTGCAGGGTCAGTGTGCGCGCTTGGAGGGCCATGTCCCGCCTTTCCGTTGTCAGGCGTCAAAATAACGTGTGGAACGCCGGGTTCGTCAGCGTGTCGCCGGACACGTCCGGCGATTGCGACCCGGATGACAAGAATGCCGGGACCGACCCCGAGGCGGATGCCAAAAGCGGGGACGACGGCCTATTGCGCATCGACATTTTCCCACCGTCCCGGTATTCAGGAAAGCGTCGGTAAACACCCGTCACCACGGGGAGAAACGCGATGGCCTGCCGGGCTGACTTCCACGTCGACCAGCCGAGGGCGAAGCACGCCCGCCGCGGCCTCCGCTGGGTGCTCCCCACCGTGCGGCCACCGGAACGGCGAGTGCGGCGCATCAGGTCCCTTCGTCGCGCCGGTGAGCGCGCATGAGGCGTTGCGCGCGCAGGGCGAGCTGCATGTTCAACCGGTCGTCGGCGTCCCTGAGGCGGTCGCCGAACAGATCCTCCAGCTGACGGAGGCGGTTCCGCACGGTCTGCGGGTGCACGCCGAGCCGCTGCGCGATCTCCGGTGCCCCGCCACGGGTTTCCAGCCATGCCAACAGGGTGTCGCTGAGCCGTTCCTGTTGTTTCTCGCTCAGCGAGGTGAACGGGTCGAGGCTCTGCTTGGCGAGTTCGGCGCCGAGGAAGTCTTCGGCGAGCAGCCACAGCGTGGCGAGATGGTCCCGGCACCAGATGACCGGGCCGGGCGCGTCCTCGCCGGTCAGCAGGAGCGCGCGGCGGGCGGTGCGGAGCGCGGCAGGGGCGTCGACGAGCGGTACGACGGGGGAGACCGCCACCCGCCAGCCGTCCAGCGCGTCCTTCAGCGGGGCGAGGTCGGTGTCGGGATCCGCGGTGAGCAGGTACGGCTCCGCGGCGTCGAGGTCGGCCAGCACGGTGTCGGGGAGGAGATGGGCCGGAAAGGCGGGCGCACCCGCGGCGCGCCGCAGCGCGACCATCGCGGCGGCGCGCGGAACCCGCCAGCCCGCGCCGTCGGCCAGGCTGGCGATACTGCACGCCGAGCCTTCCGGCGCCTGGGCGATCAGCTCCAGCAGCCGTCGCCGCCGGAGCGGGATCGCCCCCGCCGCCCTCGCTTCCGCCTGCTGATAGCCCTCGATCGTCGTGGCGCAGAGTTCGTCGACGTAGACGAAGACGGACTCCGCCGCGAGCGCGATGACGTCGAGGCCGACGCCGAGCCCGCGCACGATGGGCCGCATCGCCCGCCATGCCGCCCGCGCGCCGACGGTCACGCTGTCGTGCAACGGTTCCAGGCTCCGGCCCTCGGCGAACTCCATCCGCCCGCGCATGCGGTAGAAGTCGATCCAGCGGTCGTGGGGGAGGTCCGGATCGCCGATGCAATCCACGTAATGCCGCACCGCCCGCTCGCACGACACGACCAGGACGCGGCCGAAGACACCGCGCAGCGGCTGCGAATACGCGGTGACCGACCGCTGCACCTGTTTGACCATGGCGGCCGCGGCGTGCCCGGTATACGGACGCAGTTCTTCGCCGAGCGAACGCGGCAACGTCGCCAGCATGCCGAAACCGCGGTACTCGACCACCAAGACCACCCTTTGATTTTCTTCGAACCGGGGAGAGAAACATGAATCCGTTTGCATAACCACGTCGGATCGACGGGAACGGTGCGGGGCCGTTTGTACTGGATCGGCAGACGGCCTGTACCCCGAATGTGACGTTGAATTTGCAACGGAAAGTCGCGGGGCTCACCGAGGTGACAACGGACGGGCGTTTCGGTGTGACGTCTTTTGACACGGATGTGTCGGCGGTTCTACGCTCCGTGCATTCGAGTGCGCCGGTGGCGCGCGGACGAAAGGGAATTGGTGCCCGTAATCGTCGGCCTACTTCTCAACGGGGGATCGCACACGTGAGCTGGCAGCCCGTCGGCGCCCTGTGGGCACGCCTGCCGAGGGAACTCGGCGACGCCGTCCGCCCGCGTATCCCGGCGATCGCCCGGCACTGCGTCGAAGGCGTGGTGTCCGAGATCGGTGAATGCGCCGAGGTGTTCAGTGACGGCGAGGCCCGCGCGGCGGCCGTCGAGCTGACCAGGCGCAGTATCGAACGCGCCATCGACCGGGTCGGCGTCCCCGAACTGCTGCAGAACGACCTCCTGGCCGATTTCCGCGCACAGGGCCGCATCGCGTTCCATCAAGGACTCAGCCGGGAAGCCGCGCAGGCGGCGTTCAGGGTCTCGAGCCGGGTGCTGTGGCGTTCGATCGCTTCGATCGGCCGCCAGCTCCAGCTGCCCGGTGACGTCCTCTATGGAGCGGCCGAATGCCTGTTCGGCGACGTCGTCGAGGTGACGATGGCGCTGGCCGACGGCTACAACGCCGCGCAGGCGGAGGCGACGGGCCCCGCGGAGCAGCGGGCGCGGTTGTTCCGGCTACTGGCCGGCGGCACCGGGTACAGCCAGGCCGACGCGGGCGCGCTCGCCGTCGCCATCGGCTGGCGGATCCCGGAGCGGATCACGGCGGTCGTCTTCACCGCGGCACCCGGTGCGCCCTCGTTCCCGGCCGGTCTGCTGCCCTCGGCGGTGCCCGTCGATCTCGTCTCCGACGTGCCCGGCGCGCTGGTGGCCTGCCCCGAAGCCGACCTGAGCGGTCTGCGGGAGCTGCCGTCCGGCTGGACGGCGACGGTCGGGGTGTCCGTTCCGACCGCGCAAGCCGCCGAGTCGTACCGCATCGCGCGCCGCGCGTCCGAGCTCGCCCAGCGGGGCATGATCACCACGGTCGGCCCGGTGCTGTGGTGCGAGGAGCACATCACCACGCTGCTGTTGCTCGCCGACGAGTTCCTGCTCGACCGCCTGGCGGGCGAGGCGCTGGAACCGCTGTCGGGGCTGGCGCCACGTCAGCACGACGAGCTGTCCGCGACCCTGCTCACGCAGGTGCAGACGCGGGGGAGTGCGCCCGAGATCGCCCGGCAGCTCGCGGTGCACCCGCAGACGGTGCGGGCGCGGCTGCGGCGGCTTTCCGAGCTGTTCGGCGAGCGGCTGGACGATCCGGATCAGCGGCTGCGGATCGAGCTGGCGTTGCGCGCGGAACGGCTGCGGCCCGCCGACGTCTGACGGCTCCTGTCCACAAAGGACGCTGGGTCACGTGACTGGATGGACGATACGGGGTCGTGAGTGGCGATTCGGGTTCTAAGCCGAATCGCCACTCACGACCGGTGCGTCAGGCGCAGTTCGACGTAGCCGGAGCGCCCGCGACCCGGTCCTTGAGGAACGCGAGCACGTCGGCGTTCCCGGTGTAGACCGCCGTGATGTGGTCGGTCTCGAAGGTCTTCCAGGTCGTCTTGACCCCGGCGGTGCAGTAGGCCTTGTGCAACGCGTCGGCCTGGGCGAACTGCACGAGCTGGTCCTGGGTGGCGTGGTAGAGGAACACCGGGACCTTCGGGGGAGTGCCGCCGAGCTTGTTCTCGTTGAGGCGCTTCACCCATTCCGGGCGCACGTACCCGGCGCTGGTCGTGTAGTCGGCGATCTTGTTGTTCGCGTAGGTGGTGAGCAGCTCGAACGTGCACGCGCTCTTCTGCATCTCGGCCAGCTTCACGCGACCGTTGTCGCTGAGGAACGAGTCCAGTTTCAGTTCGGGGTAGGCGTTGTCCAGGCCGATCAGGGCGTAGGCGAAGACACCGAAACCGAACTTCCCGTCGAGCTGCAGGGTGACCTGGACGAGGTCGGCGGGCACACCGCCGGCGGCGACGCCGACGAGGTTCAGCTCCGGCGCGTAGGTGGGCTGCAGTTCGCCGGCCCAGGCGGCCGCCCCGCCGCCCTGCGAGTACCCGCGGAAGAGCACCTTGGCGTCGGCCGACAGTTTCGACTCCGGCAGACGCTGCGCGGCGCGGACGACGTCGATCACCGCCGGGCCTTCCGAACGCCCGACCACGTACGTCGTCTTCGGATCCTGGCGGTAGCCCTCGTAGTCGGTGAGGGCGACGGCGTACCCGGCGTCGAGCGCGTCGTCGAGACCGGACTGCTCGTAGAACGCGCCGATGTCGATCATCTTCGACGGTGTGCAGGTGAACGCGGGACCGTGCGTACCGGCGGCGAACGAGACGATCGGCGCTTTCGCCGGGTCCACGTTCTTCGGCACCAGCACGGTCCCGGTCACCGCGTCCGGCTGCCCGAGCGCGTTCGTCGACAGGTACATGACCTGCCACGCGTTGACGGAATCCTTACGCGGACCGGCTTTCGAGATACGCGAGCGGATGATGTCACCCGGTTTGCCCGCCGGGAGCGGGGACGGCGGGGTGTAGAACGAATCGTCGGACGCCGCCGGGACGGCGGAGCTCGCCGGGCTTCCGGTCAGCACGGTCAGGAGACCGGCGGACAGGACGATCGCCAGCGCGACGGCGAGTGTCCGGCGGGACGGGCGGGGGAACGGGGTCGGCACGGCCGGGCCTCCAGGGCGGGGTGGCTGGTCGGGGGATCAGGCGTTGCCGCCGTAGACCTGGCGGCAGGTCGTGGACTCGGTGAACGCGAGATCCAGTTCCGGGTTGGTGCGCAGATGCTTGATCGGGCCTTCCGGCTCGCTCAGTCCGCTCATCGTGCTGTCCGCGTCGGCGACCACCTTCTGCAGGCTCGCCTGGTCGGTGACCTTCGCGTCCTGCATCTGCGTCAGGGTGGCGGACACCTTCGACTTGGTCTCGCCGAGCGTGGTGGTGGCCTTGTCCACGGCGGACTGTCCATCCGGGACCGGCGGCACACCGGCGTTCCGGATCCCGCCCGCCATGTCGTCGAGCGCGGCGGAGAGCGAGTTCAGGAAACTCACCATGGCGGTTTTCGTCGCCTGCGGATTGGCGGGGTCGAACGCCGGCGGCTGGGACAGTTTCGCCGAGCCCGTCGCGACGCCCGAGCACACCTTGTCCACCCATGCGAGCGCGGCCGGGTCGGCGTGCCTGCCCGCGTCGGCCGGGTCGTCCGACCCGCAGGCGCTCAGCAGGACCGCCGCGGCGGTCACGGAGACGGTGGCGAACGCGATTCGCGCTGCCGTGCGGCGCATTCTTTTCATGGTTTCCCCGTCGAATTCGGCGAAAGAGGGCCTGCCGCGGCACGACGAGCGGGATTCCGCGATGGTCGGCGGCGACCGGCTTGCTGAACCGCGAGGTTACTCACGAAAGATTCCGGCAGGCAAGGCGGCTGCGGCCCGGAAAAGAGGGATTGGCATGCGCGAGATAGTTTTCCGGGTCGCGATTGTCACCCTCGTCAGCGGTTCCGCGAACGGCCTCATCCGGCTCTGAACTGGGGAAACCCATGTGTCGCTACTAGGAACACCCCCGGCGCACCGTGCCAGCGTGACAATTTACCGATGGCGCGTCAACTTTTCCGGGGAAGCACTTGATAGCGGTGCGGACGCGTCGTTAGTTTACTGTTCGGTTGCGATCCGTCAGACATCGTCGCTACCCGGAGAATTCTCCCGGGCCGATATTCATTGCTCTGGGGAATTGTACGCCGTTTCGTATCATCGTTGATACCACGGAAGGACGATCGTGAGTCACCGTAGAGGAACCAAGAAGGCGGTCGCCGCCGCCGCTGCCGGTGCCGTGGGGCTTGCCACCGCGGTACTCGTGGTCGGGGCACAGTCCAGTGTCGCCGATCCGATCTCGCTCCCGCTCAACTATCACTGCAACCTGCCGCTCGTGGGGTCGCAGTCGCTCAAGGTGGTGATCAACACCGATCTTCCGCTGTCGGTCAAGACCGGTCAGCCGACCGGGACGTTCGACATCAAGGCCGTCTCCACGATCAACGCGGACACGGTCAGCGGGCTCAACCTGATCGGTGCGACCACGCTGGAAGGCCAGGCCATCGCGGCGGCGACCGTGGCGGCGCCGGGGCTCAACCTCCCGGTCAAGGTCCCGAACGACATCGCCAAGCAGAACATCCCCACCTCGGGCGAGATGACGGTCAACGCGGCGGGCAAGACGCCTTCGCTGACCTTCAACCAGCCCGGCGAGGCGAAGATCACCGTGGGAGACCTGCAGTTGAAGGTCACCCCGCGCAAGGCCGACGGTTCGGTCACCGGCATCACGCCGGACGGCACGATCGACGCGCCCTGCACGCAGGATCCCGGCCAGAACAACACCCTGGCCACGATCAAGATCGGTGACGGGGGCGGCGGCACGACGACGCCGACCACACCCACCACCCCGACCACGCCCACCACCCCCACGACGCCGACCACGCCGACGACTCCGCCCACCTCCACCCCCGGTGGCGGCGGACTCAAGTACGCGTTCGGCATCAAGGGCCAGACCGCGCTGAAGTCGCTCGGCAGCACGGCCGCGATCAACGGTGGGTTCGACGCGGACGTGGACCTCGCGTCGAAGACGTTCACCGGTGACCTGAAGCTCGACCCGTCGTCCACCCAGTTCAAGCTGTTCGGGTTCATCGACGGGCGTTCGGAGATCAAGGTCGAACAGGTCGGCAAGCAGACCGGTGAGCTCGTCGGCACCGGGTTCAAGGCGCATATCAAGTTCAACGTGTTCCTGCCGAGCGTGCAGATCTTCGGGATCCCCATCAGCACCGACCCGAAGTGCGGCACGGTCAGCCCGTCCACCAGCGAGATGACCACGGGTCCGGACTTCGACCTGCTCAAGGGCGGGAAGCTCACCGGCACCTACTCGCTGTCCGCGCTGCAGAACTGCGGTCAGCTGAACGACTGGGTCAGCGCGTTCGCCAAGAGCGACGGCAACACGCTGGACCTGAACCTCACCAAGAAGTAAATCAGGCAGCCGGTCCCCGTCGCCTCCCGCGACGGGGGCCGGTGCCGTTTTCGGGAAGGCGACCATGCCCTTTCGTGCCAACGTCCGGATGCTGCTCGCGGCGGGCCTCATCGTGCTGATCACCGCCGGCTGCCTGCTGTTCGTCGCCGTCCGCAGCGCGGCGGCGGGCACGCCTGTCGACAAGAAACTGTCGTTCACCTGCCCGTTCCCGCTGATCGGGCTGCAGAAGCTCGACGTGAACATCAAGGCCGACTTCGAGGTGCCGACGGCGCCCGGCGGCACGCTCACCACCTCCGGGCTGACCATCACCGTGACCGTGCCGGACAAGGCGGCCCGCGGGCTGAACCTCGTCGGCGCCACCACCATCGAAGGCACCGCGACGGCGGGCGTGACACTGGTCAACGGCGACGCGAACCCGCTTCCCGTGCGTCTCCCACTGAACGTCGCGAAAACCGATCTGCCGCCGTCCGGCTCGTTCAGCACGGTGGCGACCGGCTCCGTCCCGACCATCACGCTGGCGAAACCGGGCAAGACGACACTCACTGTCGGCGACTTCACCACCCGTCTCACCCCGAAGAAGGCCGATGGTTCCTTCACCGGGCTCGGCTCGTTCACCTCGGACTGCGCGCTCGACCCCGGCCAGGACCCGGTCCTGCTCTCCTTCGAACTCGGCGACAAACCCGCCGGGCACCGGTACGCGGTCGCCGGGAAGACCGGCGTCAAAGCCCTCGGTGCCGCCGCGCCGCTCACCGGCACGTTCGATCTGAGCCCCACCGCGGCCACCGTGTTCAGCGGCGGCCCGGTGTTCGACAAGGCGCACACCGACTTCCGGCTGTTCGGCTTCCTGCCGGGCTCGGCCGATCTGGAGTTCGTCGCCGACGGACCGCAGGGCGGTGACCTCGCCGGGACCGGTTTCGTCGCGCGGCCCCGGTTCACCACCGTCCTCCCGCTCGTCACGCTCGTCGGCATGCCGGTCAGCACCGGGCCGTCCTGCCGGACGTCGGCCCCGTCGACGGCGGAACTGCGCACCGGTGACGGCTTCACCATGGCGAAAGGCGGCGCGCTCGCCGGCACCTACTCGCTCGCGCCCCTGACCGGCTGCGGCGCGTTCACCTCGTACGTGAGCACTCTCTTCCAGGGAGACGGCAACACCTTCGAACTCGCGCTGACTCCACGCCAGGCATAGTGGTCGCGCTGGTCGTAACTGGCGCGGTTGAAGTACGTGAAGGCCCCCCTTCCTGTACTTGGGGATGGCGTGAAGGACTCCTTCCCTCGGCTCAGCCGAGGGAAGGAGTCCTTCACGCGCTGCACGTGTGACTGCTGGTGCGTATGGGGCGAACGTGGCGAGCCCCGAGCCCGTTAAGGCCTCCTAGGCGGATTCGTCATTGGGCGCACCGACTTCAGGGCAGGCAAGGAGGCTTTCATGGACCGGGGCCTTGAACGCCACTCACGACCACCTGTACCGAAGCCTGACTTGAGACACCTGTTTCCACCACCATCGCAGTAGTCGGCCCGGCGGCGGGTCCGGTTCCCGCCGCCGGTAATCTGCCTCGCGACACCACCAGGACGCCTGTTCCACCACCGAGGAACCAACGGTGAAACCTGGGAGTGCCACGAAATGACGATTTCCGCGCCGGAGTCCGCCGTCCGCACGGTGGAACTGACCGTGTCGGGGATGACCTGCGCCGCTTGTTCGGCGCGGGTGGAACGCACGCTGAACAAACTCGACGGGGTCCGCGCGTCGGTGAACTACGCGACCGAGCGTGCCACCGTGCAGGTTCCCGAAACGCTGGCCGACGACGTGCTCATCGAGCGGGTCCGCAAATCCGGCTACACGGCGGAGATCCGCGGCGACGAGGATCCGGACCTCGGTTTCGCCAGGGTCCGGGATCTCCGGCGACGGCTGGTCGTCGCCGCGTTGCTGGCGATCCCGCTGGGGAACCTCTCGATCACACTCGCCCTGGTGCCCCGGCTGCGGTTCCCCGGCTGGGAGCTGCTGTGCCTCGCGTTGGCCGTGCCCGTGGTGTTCTGGTCCGCGCTGCCGTTCCACCGGGCCACGGTGCGGAACCTCCGTCATCGTTCGTCCAGTATGGACACTCTGGTGTCGCTGGGGGTGCTCTCGTCGTTCGCGTGGTCGGCTTGGTCCGCCTTCGCGGGCGGCAGCGAACCCGGTTACTGGATCGGCTTCGGCCCGACCGCGGCCGGCGCAGACGCGATCTATCTCGACGTCGCCGCCGGGGTGACCACCTTCCTGCTGGCGGGCCGGTACTTCGAGAGCCGGTCCCGGCGCAGCGCCGCCGGACTGCTGGCCGCGCTGGACGCCTTGGCCGCCAAGGACGTCCGAGTCCTGAGGGACGGCGCCGAGCGGATGGTCCCGATCGGCGAGCTGACCGTCGGTGACCTGTTCGTGGTCAAGCCGGGGGAGTCCGTCGCCGCCGATGGCGTGGTCCACAACGGACTGTCCACTGTGGATGTCAGCGCGGTGACCGGTGAACCGGTGCCCGCGGAGGTCACCACCGGGGACCGGGTCATCGGCGCTTCGGTGAACCGTGACGGCAGGCTCGTCATCCGCGCGACCGCGGTCGGCACGCATACCCAGCTGGCCCAGATGACCGCGCTCGCGGAACGCGCCCAGGCCCGCAAGGCCGCGGTGCAGCGTCTGGTCGACCGGATCTGCGCGGTGTTCGTCCCCGCCGTGCTCGGCGTGGCCGCGCTGACGCTCGCGGTCTGGCTGCTCGGCGGGGCGCCCGCGCGCGAAGGGTTCGCGGCGGCCGTCGCCGTCCTGATCATCGCCTGCCCGTGCGCGCTCGGGCTCGCGACGCCGACCGCGCTGATGGCCGGGGTCGGCCGCGGCGCCCAGCTCGGCATCCTCATCAAGGGCCCGGACGCGCTCGAGGCGAGCCGCACGGTGGACACCGTCGTACTGGACAAGACCGGCACCGTCACCACCGGGAAGATGACCGTCACCGCTTGCCGCCCCGCCGACGGGTTCACCACCGGTGAGTTGCTGCGGTTCGCCGGCGCGGTGGAGGCCGGTTCGGAACACGCCATCGCGGCGGCCGTGATGACCGCGGCGCGGGCCGGGCTGCCGGACCTGCCGCCGGTCGAACGCTTCACCGCGCTGCCCGGGCTCGGCGCCCAAGGCGAGGTCGAGGGGCAAGACGTCCTCGTCGGCAACGCGCGGTTGTTCGCCGATCGAGGGATCCCCTGCGACTTCACGGCGGCGGACGGTGCGACGGCGATCCTCGTCGCGGTGGACGGCCGGATCGCCGGGCACCTGGAGGTCCGGGACGTCGTGAAGCCGTCGGCGCGGGCCGCCGTCGACGCCCTGCACGCGCTCGGTCTGCGGACCGTGCTGCTGACCGGCGACAACGAAACCGCCGCCCGCGTGGTCGCGGACGAGATCGGCGTTTCCGACGTGCGCGCCGGGGTGCTGCCCGCGGAGAAGGCCGCGGTCATCGAGGAACTGCGGGCCGGGGGAGCGCGGGTCGCGATGGTCGGCGACGGGATCAACGACGGTCCGGCGCTGGCCACCGCGGATCTCGGCATGGCGATGGCACACGGCAGCGACATCGCGGTCCGCTCCGCCGACATGGTGCTGGTCCGCGAAGACCTGCGCGTGGTCCCCGACGCCATCCGGCTCGCCGATCGCACGTTGCGGATCATCCGGGGGAACCTGCTCTGGGCGTTCGGGTACAACGTCGCCGCGATCCCGCTGGCCGCGCTGGGCCTGCTGAACCCGCTGATCGCCGGGGCGGCGATGTCGCTGTCCTCGGTGCTCGTCGTGTCCAACAGCCTCCGGCTCAAGGACTTCGGCCGAGCGGACCGACGCGCTGCGTGACACTTGCGGGTGGTTTTGTACCATCGCCCCTCGGGACAAGGGGGCCTTCGTGAAGCCGTTGAACACCGGCGAACCCACCGGCGTGGGGCGCTACCGGGTGTTCGCCGCGCTCGGCGAGGGCGGGATGGGCCGGGTGCTGCTCGGGACCTCGTCCGACGGGCGCCTGGTCGCGATCAAGCAGGTCCATCCCGGTTTCGCGCACGACCCCGGTTTCCGCGAGCGATTCCGCCGGGAGGTCGAAACCTCGCGCCTGGTGTCCGGTGCGTACACGGCGCCGGTCATGGACGCCGACCCGAACGCGCCGACACCGTGGCTGGCCTCGGTGTTCGTGCCGGGACCGGCCTTGTCCGAGGCCGTCTCCGCCGGCGGTCCGCTGCCGCCGATGGCGGTTCGGCATCTCGCCGCGGGGCTCGCGCTGGCGCTCGGCGACATCCACCGGGCCGGGTTGATCCACCGCGACCTGAAGCCGAGCAACGTCATCCTCACCGGCGACGGCCCCCGGGTGATCGACTTCGGCATCGCCCGTGCCGTCGAAGGCGACTCCGAACTCACGCATACCGGCGCCGTCATCGGTTCGCCCGGGTTCATGTCGCCGGAACAGGCCGAGGGCAAACCGCTGACCCCGGCGAGCGACATGTTCTCGTTCGGCGCGCTGCTGGTGATGGCTGCGACCGGGGCGAATCCCTTCACCGGGACGTCCACCCCGCACACCTTGTACAACGTCGTCCACGTCCACCCCGATCTGCGGCATCTCGCGCCCGAGCTGCGGCAGATCGTCGAGCCGTGCCTGGCGAAGAACGCGGCGGACCGGCCGTCCCCGGCCTGGGTGCTGGAGCGGCTGGGCCCGATCTCGCCGGTCACCAGCCCGTGGCCACCGGTGGTGTCGCACCTCATCGCGACGCAACAGGCCGAGGTCCAGCGGCTGCTGAACCCGCCACCGCCGAAACGATCCCGGCGTGGCCTGTACGCCGGGCTCGCCGCGGCCGGTGTCGTGCTGCTCGTCGGTGGCGTCGTCGCGGCGGTCTCCCTGTCTTCGGACGATCCGCCGCCTGCGGCCGTCGCGCCGAGTTCGCCGCCGCAACCGGACGAGCCGATCGCCACCCCGGTCAACCAGGACCCGCTCGGCCCGGACAACCTGCGCCGGGTCGATCTGTGCAAGGTCCTGAACGGACGCGACGTGCCCGGGTTCGGCAAGCTCAGCACCAAGATCGACATACAGTTCGATTCGTGCACGTACTCTTCGCCCGAGGGAAAGTGGCTGGAGCTCGCGGTCGGCGGTGACCTCGTCGAAGGCGAGGCGGGCGGCGAGCTGGAAGGACTTCCATTGCGGGTCAAGGGATCCGACGACGCGTGCGCGGTCGCCGTCCCGGTCTCCGGCTTGCCGAACACGAAGCTCACCGTCGATGTCAACTCGATGTCCACAAAGGACGCCGCGTGTTCGGTGGTGAAGGCGGCGCTCGCCGACGCGGTGAAACGGATCCGGGCAGGCGGCCAGGAACGCGAGCTCCCCGCCGGGACGCTGGCGCCGCTCGACCCGTGCGCGCTCGTCGGCCCCGTGACGACGGACCGGCTGATCGGCCCGGTCGTCGAAACGATCCGCGAACATCTGCACCAGTGCCGGTACGACGCGGCGGGCAGTGTCCGGCTGAGCCTCGTGCGGGCGTACCCGCCGTCCCAGTCGAAGGATTCGTACTACACGGAGACCGCCACCCTGGATCTCGGCGGTGCCACGGTGTACCTGGCGAAGAAGGACGACGGCGTCGCCCGTTCCACCTGTTCGCTGACCTGGCAGCATCGGTCCGTCAGCGACCGAGACGGCGAGAACGTCGAGCTCACCGTCGGGACCAGTGGTACGAAGATGACCGCCGGCGAAGCCTGCGAGAAGGCCAAGGCGTTCGCCGGGGTGCTGCTGCAGAAACTTCCGAAACCCTAGGGCTGGCCAGTGAAACCGTTGAACCCCGGCGAACCCCGGCAGATCGGCCCGTACCGGATCATCGCCGAACTCGGCGAAGGCGGGATGGGCCGCGTCGTGCTCGGCCTCGCTCCGGACGGCAGGCTCGTCGCGGTCAAACAACTGCACGCCCAGTTCGCGCACGACCCGCGTTTCCGTGAGCGGTTCCGGCGCGAGGTCGCCACGTCGCGGCTGGTCTCCGGCGCCTACACGGCCGCGGTCATGGACGCCGACGCGGAAGCGGAAACCCCGTGGCTCGCCTCGGTCTTCGTCACGGGGCCGTCCTTGAAGGAGGCCGTGGACGCGGCCGGGCCGCTGCCCGCCGAGTCGGTACGGCTGCTGGCGTCCGGGCTCGCCGCGGCGCTGACCGAGATCCACCGTGCCGGACTGATCCACCGGGACCTCAAGCCCAGCAACATCATCCTGACGAGTGACGGGCCGAGGGTGATCGACTTCGGCATCGCGCGGGTGGCGGAGGAGGCGCAGGACCTCACCGGGACGGGCGCGATCATCGGCTCGCCCGCGTTCATGTCCCCGGAACAGGCGGGCAGCGGGCAGATCACCGGCGCGAGCGACGTGTTCTCCCTCGGCGCGATCCTGGTCATGGCCGCGACCGGCCGCGGCCCGTTCACCGGCCCGACCGCACCGCAAACGCTGTATAACGTCGTGCACGGCGCGGCGGATTTCAGCGCCGTCACGGACGAGATCCGGCAGCTCGCCGAGCCTTGCCTGGCCAAGAATCCCGCGCGGCGGCCGACTCCGGAACAGATCCTGGACTTCCTCGGCCCCGTGCCGCCCGGTGCGGCGCCCTGGCCACCGGCCGTGCACGCCCGGATCCGGCAGCAGGAGACCGAGGTGCGTTCGGTGCTGGCCCTCCCGCTGCCGATCTGGCGGCCGCCGCCCAAGAAGATGGCGCCGCGGACGAAGAAGATCCTGTTCGGCTCGCTCGCCGCGGTCGTCCTGCTCGTCGTGGGCGGGATGGTCGCGCTCGGCCTCGCCATCGCCGAGCACGCCAAACCCGAGAACCCCGGGGTCACCTCGCTGTCGGCGAACGATGCGCTCGCCGCGGAACGGCTGCGGCTGGTGGATCCGTGCAAGGTGCTCGCCGGCCGGTTCGTGCAGGAGTTCGGCACCCTGAAACCGGAAACGAGCCCGATCTACCCGGCTCGCTGCAAGTACACCGGGCTCAAGGGCGTCAGCTTCGAACTGCGGCTCGGCGAAGGGGTGAGCACCAGCAGCGTCGAACGGACGGACCGCACGGCCGAAGGGCTGCCGTTGCTGCGCAGCACGATCAGCGGCGGCTGCGATTCGGTCGCGCAACTGCCGGCGGATCGGCGGCTCGGCGTCGTCGTGTCCCATCCGGGGCGGGAAGGCGATCCCTGCAAGGCCGCCGACGACATGCTGAGCGCCGCGCTCACCCGGCTGCGCACGCACGAGGTCGATCGCGTTGGTGACCCGGCGAGCATCCTGCCGCTCGACCCGTGCGCGGTCGCCGACCCCGCGGTGCTCGGCAAGGCCATGCCCAACACGCAGCCCGCCCCGCGGACGTTGCGGATCTGCGAGTGGGTGGGCGGCGGGGACACGCTGACCGTCGAGCTGCAGCGAGGCGCCTACGCGCCGGCGGGGTCGCCGGTCGACCTCGGCAGCGGTGTCACCGGTGACATGCGGGAGTTCGGCGGCTCGAACTGCGCCGTCACGTGGCAGCATCGGCCGCTGCCGGACCGCGAGGTCGAGCACGTCGCCGTCCGGCTCCTGGCGCGCGAGGGGAGCGGAAGCCCTTGCGACCGGGCGAAGGAGATCGCGGGCTCGGTCGCGTCCCGCCTGCCGAAACCCTGAGCCTCGCGGATTGGGAACCCCCTGTGCGGCCCCGAAAACGGGGTCCGCTAAGCTGTCTCCAGTACGAACGAAACACCACGCGCGTTTAGCTCAGCGGGAGAGCGCTTCCCTGACACGGAAGAGGTCACTGGTTCAATCCCAGTATCGCGCACCAGGTTCGCTTCCTCCGGTGGACCGAAGTTCGTACCACGGGCGATTAGCTCAGGGGGAGAGCGCTTCGTTCACACCGAAGAGGTCACTGGTTCGATCCCAGTATCGCCCACCGCAGTGAAGGCCCCACCCGGCACCGGGTGGGGCCTTTTCGCGTTGTGCCCGGACACGTGACTCGCGTGCTTGAAGACGGAACTCGCGTGATTGGACGCCGAACTCGATGATCCGGCCCCAATCACGCGAGTTACGCCTCTAGTCACGCGAGTTCGGCTCAGCGGAGCGCTTCGATCATCGGTGTCAGGGTGTCCATGGTCGCGGCGAGGTCGGCCTTCGGGTCGGGGGAGTGGGCGAGCCAGACGGCGGCCTCGTTCATCGCGCCGGAAAGCAGGCGTACCAACGGTTCGACGGGGCGCTTCGCCAGGACGCCCTCGGTCATCAGACCGGTCAGGGCTTCGGCGAGGTGCCGGGCGGACGACTCCGCGTCCAGTTCGCGCCAGTCCTGCCAGCCGACCACCGACGGACCGTCCAGCAGCATGATCTGCTGGGTCTCCGGATCGGTCGCGGCGGCGAGGAACGCGCGGCAGCCGGCGAGCAGCCCGGCCCACGAGTCCGGCGCGGCGTCCGCGGCCCGCGCGATCTGCTCGCCGACGTCGTGTTGCACGACGCCGAGTACGTGCCGGAACAGCTCCGCCTTGCTGCTGAAGTGGTGGTAGAGCGCGCCTTTGCTGACGCCGGCGGTCTGCGCGATGGTCTCCAGGCCGACCTTGCCGTACCCGTGCTCGGCGAACAGCCGCCGGGCGGTGGCGGTCAACGCCTCCATCGTCTCTTCGCGTTGCTGCTGCTTCGTGCGGGGCATGCCCGGATCTTGACATACCGACCGTCGGTTGGCTAACTTCGATAAAACAAACCGACGGTAGGTATTGTTCACCAGAGAAGGCGGCACCATGCGTCTGACCAGCTTCTATCCCGTTCTCATGACCGAGAAGATCGCCGAGACACGGGACTTCTACCGCGATCACTTCGGCTTCGAGCTCACCTTCGAGGCCGACTGGTACGTCAGCCTGAAACGCGGTGAGTGGGAGCTCGCGATCCTCGCCCCGGGGCACGACACCATTCCCGGCGGGGCGGGCAAACCCGTGCAGGGACTGTTGCTGAACTTCGAGGTCGAAGACGTCGACGCCGAACACCGGCGGCTGGTCGGGGAGGCCGGGCTGCCCGAGGCGCTTTCCCTGCGCAGCGAGGAGTTCGGGCAGCGGCACTTCATCGTCGCCGACCCCAACGGCGTCCTGATCGACGTGATCCAGGAGATCCCGCCGACCGGGGAGTTCGCCGGGCAGTTCACCGACGAGGCGCGCCCGAGCTGACGAGCACGGCCACCAGGAACAGTCCACAAGCGACGGTCACCGACACCTGCAGCCCTGTGGTGCAGGCGGCTTTCGCGGCGTCGAGCAGTTCGTCGGCTAAATGCGACGTGAGGCCTGATGCGGCCGCCTCCGCTTGAGCCGGGCCTGACAACGCCAGCGCTCGCGCTGGTTCGGGCACGCCGGCCGGGACGGTCAGATGGCCCGCGTACACGGCAGCGGCCACGGAACCGAACACCGTCGTCCCGAAACCGGCGCCCAGTTCGTATCCGGTCTTCTCCACCGCCGCGGCACCCCCGGCCTGGTCCGCCGACGTCGCCGAAAGCAGGGTGTCGGTGCTTGAAGTGAGCGCGAGCGCCATCCCCAGCCCCAGCCCGGTCAGCCCGGCACCCAGCAGCGCCGACGACGTCAGTGCCGCCGGACCCGCCGCCGGGACCAGCAACGAGACCGCCGCCACCGCGAACCCGGCCGTCCGGACCCGGGCGTTGCCGAAGCGTCCCAGCAGGGACGGGGTCACGACGCTTCCGACGGCCGACGCGCCCAATACGAGCAGCAGCCGGCCCGCCGCCGCTGTGGGCGATAGGCCCAGCACCACCTGCAGGTATTGGGCGAACAGCAGGCCGAGCCCGACGAGTGTGCTCATCACCAGCAGCACTCCGCCGACCGCGGCCCGCACGCCCGGCCGCCGGAACAGGGCGAGGTCCAGCAGCGGCGGATCGGTCCGGCGCTGGCGGCGCAGGAACAGTCCGATGAGGACACACCCGGTCACGCCCGAGGCGACCGCGGTGGTCCAAGTTCCCGGATGCCCGACGGCGAAAGCGATTCCGAGGACACCGCCCGCCGCGAGCGCCGCACTGGCCGCGTCCCACGGACGCCGCCCGGGTGGGTTCCGGGGGAGCCACCGCAGCGCCAGGACGACCGCCGCCAGGATCACCGGCGGATTCAGCAGGAACGTGGCCCGCCAGCCCCACACCTCGACGAGCACGCCGCCGAGGATCGGCCCGAACACCGAGCCGGTGCCCGCGATCCCGCTGCACACCGCGATCGCCGTCCGGCGACGCCGCTGGTCCGGGAACAGCTCGCGGAGCAGCGACATCGTCACCGGCATGATCATCGCGCCGCCGCAGCCGAGCAATGCGCGACAGCCCAGCAGCACCGGGACGTTCGGCGCGAACGCGCAACCGAGCGACGCGATCCCGAACACGACGTACCCGGCGACCAGTACGCGCCGCCGCCCGTACCGGTCGCCGAGGGTGCCGAACGGCAGCAGCAGCGGCGCGGCGGTCAACGGGTAGATCGCCACGATCCACACCTGAGCCGCCGCGCCTGGCCGCAACTGCCGGACGAGGTCGGGCAACGCGACGTGCAGCACGGTCGCGTCGACCGCAACGAGGAAGAGCCCGGCGCCGAGTACTGCCAAAAGCGGCCAGGCGCGGTCGACCGCTCGCTCGGCCCGGGCCGTGGTCACAGGAGTCCCGTCAGATGCCTCGCCACGACATCGACGTGGGGCGGGTCGACCACCGACAGGTGATGCGCCTCGACCGGCACGATCTCCAGCCCCGGGCACAGTTCCGCCCAGCCCGCCGCGAGATCCGTGCGCGAATACCGGGGTTCCATCGCCAGCCCGGCCGCGTACTGCTCGGTCGCCCGGTAGAGCACGACGCGCCCGTCGTAGCGACGGGGCGTGCCGCGTTCGGCCGCCAGTGTGTCCAAAAAGGACTGACGCTGGTGCCGGAGGACACCGGGGCTGAGCAAGCCCGCCTCGGCGACCCGCCGCATGGTCAGCTCGATCTGCTCCTCCTCGGGCAGCGGTGCGAGCTCCTCGTGGCCGAGCCGCACTTCGCGGCCGTAGGTCCCCTCGACGTATCCGGTGAAGCGCAGGAACCGCCGGGCCGACGACGCCCTCGCATCGAGGTCCGGCTCCGGAAGCGGGAGCATCGTGTCGATCAGCGCGACGAACTCGACCTCCTCGCCTTCTTCGGCGAGCCGCGCGGCGACGCCGTACGCCAGCGCCCCGCCGAACGACCAGCCCGCAAGCCGGTACGGCCGGTCGCGACGTTGTTCCCGCACCAACGGCAGCAACTGCTCGACCCGCTCTTCGATGCTGACACCGGGAACGCGTTCGAACCCGACGCACGGCACTCCGGTGGGCAGCCGCTCCAGCAACGGCCGGTACACGGTGCACGTGCTGCCGCCGGGGTGGAACAGCAGCAGCGGCGCGACTCCGGGCTCGCCGGGCGCGAGGACGTGCACCGGCCCCCGCTCCTCCCTCGTGTCGAGGACCGCGCGGGCGACGTCGGCGATGGCCGCGAGCGTGTCGTGCCGGCGGAGTTCGGCGGCGTCGACAGGCGTGGCGAGTTCGGTGCCGAGCCCGGCGGCGAGCAGTTCGGCCAGCCGGTCCGGTGTGGCCGTCTCGGCCAGCCGGACGTGTGTTCCGGCCGCTTCGGTGCCGGTGTGTTCTTGCCACAGGCGCAGCACCAGCCGGTCCGCCGCGTCCCAGGCGCGACCGCGCGGCGGCAGCGGCGCCTCGTTCTCGCGGGGCGCGAGATCGCGGCTGAGATCGGCGAGTGTGGCGCCCCGGAGCACGGCCGCGGAGTCGGGTTCGGTGCCGAACTCGCGGCGGACGGCCTCGCGGATCCGGTTCGCCATCAAGGAATCGAGCCCGAGTTCCACCAGCGGGACGTGGGCGTCGAGGCGGTCGGGACGCAGCCCCATCACGGCGGCGACGATCTCGGTGAGCCGGTCGCCTCCGCCACTGCGCACCGGTTCGGGCTCCGGGGTGCGGGTCGCGAAAGACGGTGCCTCCTCGGTGGTCGTGTACCAGTGCCGTTCGTGCCGCCACGGCATCGGCGGGACGTCGACCAGCCGGGCCCCGTCGTCCGGATCGGCGGTGGTGATCCGGGTGCCCGCGCAGTACAGCTCGGCCGCGGCGGCGCCCAGCGCGCGGACCTCGTCCTGGCCCCGGCGCAAGGTCCCGGTGACGAGCGCGTCGTCGATGCCGTCGGCTTCGAGCGTCCTCGCCACCGAACCCCGCAGGATCGGATGCGGCGACACTTCGAGGAACACGCGGTGCCCGTCCGCGGCGGCGGCCGCCACGGCCTGCCGGAACCGCACCGGACGCCGCAAATGCGCGGCCCAGTACCCGGCGTCGAAGTCCGGCAGCTCCCGCGGATCGGTCAGCACCGTGTCGTACCAAGGAACCGTGGGACGACGGCCGCCCAGTTCGGCGAGCGCCTCCCGGAGCGCGGGCAGTACCGGGTCGACGCGGGCGGAGTGGCCGGCGACCTCGACCGGCAGCAACCGCGCCCTCAGCCCGGCCGCTTCGAGTTCCGCCACGAGCAGATCGAGCACGACCGCGTCCCCGGCCACGGTCAGCTGTCCCGGCGCGGATTCGACGGCGAGTTCGATGTCCGGGTACAGGTCCAGCTCTTCCGGCGCCAGTTCGACCGCCGCCATCGCGCCACCCGGACCGATGGTGCCCAGGAGCCGGGCCCGGGTCGCGACCAAATGGACGGCCTCGTCGGGCGTGAGCACGCCGCTCACCACGGCGGCCGCCGCGGAGCCGAGGGAGTGCCCGACGACGGCCGCGGGCCGGACGCCGAGAGCTTCCCACTGGGCGGCGAGCGCGATCTGGATCCCGAAGATGGCCGTCTGGGTTTCGGGCAGGGACAGGGGATCCCCGCTGGTGAGCAGGGCGCGCAGCGAGCGGCCGGTGTGCTCGGTGAACAGGTCGTGGAGCTTGTCGACCTGGGCGGCGAACGCGGGTTCGGCGGCCAGCAATCCCTGCCCCATACCCGGCCACTGCGAGCCGTGGCCGGAGAACACGAACACCGGGCCGTCGGTGCTCCGGGTGGTGCCGGTGACCGCGCCCGCGGGCAACGGATCGGCGCCGGAACCGACGGCGCGCAGCAGCCCGGCCAGCTCGGCCGTGTCCCCGGCGACGACGGCGGCGCGGTGCGGGCCGCCGTTGTCGCGGCGCGAGAGCGTGTGGGTTACGTCGGCCAGGGACAGCGACGGCGTGGCTTCCAGCCAGTTCGCCAGCTGCGTCGCCCGTTCGGTGAGACGGTCGCGGGTGCGGGCCGACAGCAGTCCGATGCGGACGTCACCGCGGTCCGGGACCGGCTCCGGCGGCGGCGCCTGTTCGAGGACGACGTGCGCGTTGGTCCCGCCGAAACCGAACGCGGACACGCCCGCGGTGGCCCGCCCGGACCGGCGCGGCCACGGCATCGGTTCGGTCACCACCTTCAGGCGCAGGTCGTCGAACGGGATATGCGGGTTGGGCGCGGTGAAATGCAGCTGAGGCGGCAGTTCGTCCCGGGTCATCGCGAGGACGACCTTGATCAGCCCGGCGATCCCCGCGGCCGCCTCGGCGTGCGCGATGTTCGTCTTCACCGAGCCGATCAGCAGGGGTGCGTCGGCGGGGCGGTCCTTGCCGAGCACGGCGCCGAGCGAGCGGGCCTCGATCGGGTCGCCGAGCAACGTGCCGGTGCCGTGCGCCTCGACGTAGTCCACAGTGGACGGATCGAGCCGGGCGCCGTGATACGCCGTGCGCAGCATGTCCTGCTGTGCGACGGGATTCGGCGCCGCCATACCCTGTGACCGGCCGTCGGAGTTGACCGCGGTGGAGCGGATCACCGCCAGCACCCGGTCTCCGTCGTATTCGGCGTCCGCCAGCCGTTTGAGCACGACGACACCGCAGCCCTCGGCACGCGCGATGCCGTCCGCGTCCGCGGCGAACGTCTTGCACCGGCCGTTCTCGGCGAGCAGCCCCGCCGCGGCGAACGCGGCCGTCGGGCCGGGCAACAGCATGAGGTTCACTCCGCCGGCCAAGGCCAGATCCGCCTCGCCGTCGCGCAGCGCGCGGACCGCGTGGTGCACCGCGACCAGCGACGAGGAGCAGGCGGTGTCCACCGCCATACTCGGCCCGCGCAGGTCGTAGACGTAGGAGAGCCGGTTGGCCGCGATGCTCCCGGCCGCGCCGGTGGCGGTCCACAGATCCACGCCGCCGCCCGCCATCGTGAGATGGCCGTAGTCGTGGGTCGAGATCCCGGTGAACACGCCGGTCCGGCTGCCACGCAGGGACGCCGGGGCGATGCCAGCGTGTTCCAGCGCGGCCCACGCGACTTCCAGGAGCATCCGCTGTTGCGGGTCCATTGTGGACGCTTCACGCGGAGTGATGCCGAAGTGGTCCGCGTCGAAACCGGCCACGTCGTCGAGGAATCCGCCGACGATCGGCGCCGCGTCAGCACTCCACCGGCCCGGTGGCGCGGTTCGGACGGCGTCGCGGCCAGTGCGCAGCAGTTCCCAGAATTCGTCGAGGCCGTCCGCGCCCGGCCAGCGGCAGCCGAGGCCGACGACGGCGATCGGATCGGTCCGGCGACGGTCGGTGCCCGCCGGTTCGGGTTCGGGCTCGGCGCCGCCGGTGAGCGAGCGGGCCAGGTGGTCGATGGTCGGGCTCTCCCACAGCAGGGTGGCCGGGAGCGGGGTGCCGAGCAGGTCTTCGAGGTCGGCGGCGATACCGACGGCCTGGCGGGAGGACAGGCCGTAGTCGCTGAGCGGGCGGTCGGCTTCGAGCCGGGCCGCGTCGACGCCGGTGTGCCCGGCGACGGTGTCCAGCAGCCAGCGGCGCAGCGTGGGGGTGTCGAACGACGGGTTTCTCATCGCACCAAGGCCTTTCCGTAATCGCCGGCGAGGTAACGGTCGCGGCAGGCGCTCCGCGCGATCTTGCCGCTGGAGGTCCGCGGGACCAGGCCCGCCGGGACGAGCACGACGTCGCGCAACGCGAGGCCGTGCGCGTCGGAAACGAGCCGCCGGACCGCCACGGCGAGCGCCCGCTCGTCCTCGGTGGTCAGCGCGCTGTGCCCGCGGTGCTCGGCGACGACGACCGCGGCTTCGGTGTCGGTGCCTTCGACCGCGAACGCGGCGACACTGCCAGGGCGGATGTCGCGGTCGGCCGAGGCCGCCGTCGCTTCGACGTCCTGCGGGTAGTGGTTGCGGCCGTCGACGATGAGCAGATCCTTGATCCGGCCCGCGATGTAGACCTCGCCGTCGTACCGGACGCCGAGGTCGCCGGTGCGCAACCAAGGGCCGGCCGGTAGCTCCCCGTGGTCGCCGGTCAGCCTGGCGCCGAAGGTTTCGGTGCTCTCCAAGGGTTTCTGCCAGTAGCCGGTGCCGACATTGGGGCCGTGGACCCAGATCTCGCCGACCGACCCGTCCTTCAAGGCGACGCCGGTTTCAGGATCGACCAGCGCGACTCGCTGACCCACCGGGACACCGCAGGCGACCAGCTTGAGCCCGTCGTCCGACGGCCGTGCCGTTCCGGCGCCCAGTGCGGCGCGGTCGAACGTGGTGACCCGCGGCGGAACGCCGGGGCCGGTGGTGACGAACACGGTCGCCTCGGCCAGCCCGTACGCGGGCCTGGTCTTGTCCGGGGTGTACCCGGCTTCGGCGAAGGTTTCGTGGAACCGGTCGAGCACGCCGGGGTTGATCGGCTCGGCGCCGTTGACGATCGCGGCGACCCGGTCGAGACGGAGCTTGGCGCGATCCTCCTCGCGCACCCGGCTCGCGGCGTAGTGGAACGCGAAGTTCGGGGCGGCGCTCCAGCTCCCGTTGTGGTCGCCGAGCAGTTCCAGCCAGCGCACCGGACGCTCGATGAAGGCCAGCGGATCTATCAGCACCGATCGCATGCCCATCGCCAGCGGCGTGATCAAGCCGAGCACCAGACCCATGTCGTGGAACAGGGGCAGCCACGACACCGTGGTCCCCGTCGGTGCGATTCCGAGCCCGTGGACCGCTTGGCTGACGTTGGCGAGCACGTTCTCGTGGGTCAGCACCACGCCGGCCGGGCTGCGCGTCGAACCGGAGGTGTATTGCAGGTACGCCACGTCGTCCGGCGCCGGGGCGGGGGCGGGCCAGGCGCGGACGGGCCCCGTCTTGTCGGCCGCGACGACCGTGACGTGCTCGCCGCCGGGCAGGCCGGCCAGGAACTCGCGGACGGCGTCCTCGGCCGCGGCGGTGGTGATCACCGCGGTGGGGGAGCAGTCGGTCAGTACCGCGGCGAGCCGTCCGGCGTGCCCGGGCAGCCCGGGATCGAACAGCGGCACGGCGATCGCGCCCGCGGTGATCGCGCCGAGGAAGGCGACGACGTACTCGGCGCTCTGCGGGCACAGGATCGCCACGCGGTCTCCGGCCCGGACGGGCAGGGCGCTCGCGACGGCGTCGGCACGGTCCTTGAGTTGTTTCCACGTCAGCGTCCGCCGTCGCCCGGCGCGATCGGTCGCGAAGTCGGTGAAGGTGACCGCCGGCCGGTCGCCGTCGGTGTCCGCCCAATGCCGCAGGCAGTCGGGGAGGGTTGAGCCGGCCGTGGCGGGCAGGTTTTCGGGGGCCAGGGACATGACGTCTCCTCGGGGGATCGGCGGGTGGTGCGGGGATCAGCGGCCGAGCGGACCGGCGGCGTGCCGCCAGGCGTCGACGGCGAGCGCGTCGAGATCGAGGCCGGTGGTCCCGGCGTCACGAAGCACGACCAGCACGTCGTCGGCGGCGATGGCGACGGTGCGCAGACGCAGTCCCGGCAGCTCGGGGGGCTGTCCGGGGAGCGTTAGGAGTTGTTCGTAGGAAAGGGATTTCGCGCCCGGCACGACGGGGGCCGGGTGGACGGTGACGGTCGACACCGCGGTACCGGCCGCGTCGTCGACCGTCACCTTCGAGCACCGCCCGGCCTGCGCGGCCCAGGCCGCCAGATCGGGTGGGTTCGTCATGCGGGCGACCAGTTCGGAGACCTGGCCGCCGGGGACCGCGGACTGGAAGCCCTGGCCGGCGGCGCCGTCGCCGACCAGCCTGCCGTGGACGATGTCTTCGCAACCACCGACGTCGACCCTGCTCTCTCGACGGTCCGGGGTGGACAGTGCCGAGGCCACGTCGAAACCGTCGCGCGCGGACGCGTGCGGGACGGTTTCCGGTGGCAGCAGGGCGGCCTCCGGAACCACGGGGGGAGGCGGTGCGGGCGCGGCCTGAATCGATTCTCCGGGGGTGCCGGAAATGGTCGCGACCGCGGCGGCGGACACGACGAGAGCGCGAATTCGGGCAGCCATGAATAGCCCTTTCGGAAGGGTCCTTGGGGAGGGGTGGTCCCTTCGGTGGGACGCGGGCGCCGGGGTCGCGTCGGGGAACGCCGAACCCGGACGGCACGACGAAGGCTACGACGGGAAATCGAATACCGGAAGGCATCAAGAGAACGTAAATGTCCTTCGTGTACAGGGTGTGACCTGCGTTTTCCGGACTTTTCGCTGGTGTGCGAGCCGGTCTGGTACTCCCGTGCCACAGTCGCTCACCGTCCGTGAGCGATGGGTCACCCGACTGGGGGAGGTCAAGGGATTTCTTGTTTCCCTGGCATTCATATTGTCCTCCCGGATTGTGGGCAGGACAATTGCCTGTAGAGGCTCGTTCCGCTTAACGTGTCGCCACCGCTGATTTTCTTTCTCGGGTAATCGCCGTCACATTTTCGAATTCTGTCGAACGACCGGGACAAAGGATTACGTATGCGCAATATTTCGAGGCGGCTGTGGGCGGTCGTGGCCGTCACCTGCCTGCTGCCGGGCGTCGTCGCGGCCCCGGCGCGGGCCGCGAGCGGTGTCCCGGACGCCAGAGCCGACGACGGCTCGCACGTCGTGGCCCAGACCACTGTGGACGGTGATCCGCGGATGCTGGACCTCACCGTGCGCTCGGTCGGCGTCGGGAGTTACGCGATGGTCCGGCTGATCCTGCCGTCGGGGTGGGCCACCGAGCCGGACCGGAAGTGGCCGGCGGTGTACCTGCTCGCCGGGGAGACACGGCTGCAGGACTATCGCGGCTGGACCGCCAACACCGACATCCGGAAGCTCGCCGACGACTCCGGCGCGCTGGTGGTGATGCCGGGCTCCGGTTCGGCGGGGTTCTTTTCCGACTGGTGGAATTACGGCAAGAACGTCGTGCTCAATCAATGGGAGACCTTCACCGCCGTCGAGATCCCGCAGCTGATCGATCGCGGCTATCGCGGCGACGGTCGCCGAGTGGCGGCGGGGCTGTCGCTCGGCGGCTACGGCGCGGTCGAACTCGCCGCCCGGCGGCCGGGGGTGTTCCGGTTCGCCGGATCGTTCAGCGGCAACCTCAACCCCACGGGCCCGTACGGCGAGCTGCTGACCAGTGCGATCGTCGCCTCAGCTCGGCAAGACCCCGAAGCGCTCTGGGGTGACCGTCGTCGAGAGGCGTCGCGCTGGGACGCGCACGACCCGCTGGTGAACGCCGACCGCCTGCGTGGCACCGAGCTGTACCTCTCGACGGGCAACGGCCTCCCTGGGCCGTTCGACGGCAAGCTCCCGATCGACGTGCTGCCCGGCGCCATGCTGCTCGAATTCCTCTGCTCCGGGCAGACCACCGCGATGGCCGACCGGCTGAACCGGCTCGGTGTCCCGGTCATGACCGACTTCTACGGGGCGGGCACGCATCATTGGGCGTACTGGCAGGACCAGTTGCACAAGACGTGGCCGCGGATGCTGCGTGCCCTCGCCGCGCCGGTGAAGGCGGGGGAGGCGTCGTGACCCGTCCGTCCTTTGTGGTCACCGGGGCGTCGAGCGGGATCGGCCGGGCTTGCGTGGCCGAACTCGTCCGGCGGGACGCCCACGTCTGGGCCAGTGTCCGCACCGACGCGGATGAAACGGACCTCGCGCGGAGCTTCGGCGAGGCGGTCACCGTGCTGCGGATGGATCTGCGGGATCCGGCGTCGATCGCGGACTGCGGGGAGAAGGTCGCGGCGGCGGGCCCGTTGCGGGGACTGGTGAACAACGCCGGGATGGCCCGGCCGGGACCGTTGGAACACGTCCCGCTCGACGATTTCCGGCAGCAGCTGGAGGTCAACGTCACCGGTCAGCTGGCCGTCACGCAGGCGATGCTGCCCGCGCTGCGCGCCGCGACCGGTGCCAGGGTCGTCACGGTCGGGTCGATGGGCGGGCGGATCGCGGGGCCGATGGTCGGGCCGTATCACACGTCGAAGTTCGCCTTGGTCGGGTTGACCGACAGCCTGCGCGCCGAGCTGGCCCCGTCCGGGATCGGCGTCGTCCTCGTCGAACCGGGCGCCGTCGCCACCTCGATCTGGCCGCGTGCCCGCGCCGCCGCCGAAGAAGTGCGTGCCGCGCTGCCGGAAGCCGCGCGGGAAAGGTATGCGGCGCAACTGGACGAGGCCGAGCGCAGCGCGGAGCGGTCTGCGCGGAACGGGGTGCCGCCCGAGCGGGCGGCGCGGGTCGTGGTCCACGCGCTGACCGCACGCCGTTTCGCGCCGAGGTACCTGGTGGGCAGGGACGCGGGGATCGCAGCCGTGCTGGCGAACCTGCCGTTCCGTCTCCGTTACCGGCTGACGGCGGCGAAGCGATGAGCCGGCTCGTCGTGATCGTCGCACCCGGCTCGCGGGGCGACGTCCAGCCGTGCATCGCCTTGGGGCGTGGTCTCGACGGCGATCGGGTGCGGGTGCTGGCGGCCGAACGGTTCCGGACCCTGGTGACCTCGCACGGCCTGGATTTCGCCCCGCTCTCGGCCGATCCCGCGGAGATCCTCGGTTCGGACGGCGGACGCGAATGGACGGAGGGACGGACGTCCGCGACCTTCCTGCGCGGGTTGCGCGGCGCGTTGGCCCCGGTGATGGAGCGCCTGCTGGCGGACGTCCACCAGGGATCGGCGGGAGCGGACCTCGTACTCGCCCCGACACTGGGATTCCTCGGTGCGCATCTGGGCGCGTCGCTCGGCGTTCCCGACGTCGAACTGCACTACCAGCCCAGCGTTCCGACAGGCGCTTTCGCGCATCCGCTGGTGCCGTGGGCGGCCAAGACCGGGCCGTGCGGCAGGCGGCTGAGCTTCCGCGCCGTCGACACCGTCGCGTGGCAGGTGCTGCGGCCGGAGGTGGACCGATGGCGCGAGCGGTCACTCGGCCTGCCCGCGGCGGGGCTGCGCGGGCCCCGGCGGACGGAAACGCCGGTGCTGTGCGGGTTTTCCGACGCCGTGGTGCCCCGGCCGAAGGACTGGCCCGCGCGGGTCCACGTCACCGGGTACTGGTTCCTCGAGGCGCCCGCCGCCTGGCGGCCGGACTCGCGCCTGCGGGATTTCCTCGCGTCCGGGCCGCCTCCGGTGTACGTCGGTTTCGGCAGCATGCGGCCGTCGGAGGCGGAGCGGACGTTCGCGGCCGTCCGCACGGCGTTGCGCCGCGTCGGGTTGCGCGGCCTGCTCGGCACCGATGCCGGCGCCGACGAAGACGATCTGCTGACCGTCGGGGATGTTCCGCACGCGTGGCTGTTCCCGCGCACCGCGGCGGTGGTGCACCACGGTGGCGCGGGCACGACCGCGGCCGCGTTGCGCGCGGGTGTTCCCTCACTGGTCTGCCCGGTCTTCTCCGACCAGCCGTACTGGGGCGACCGGGTTTTCCGGCTCGGGGCCGGGCCACGTCCACTGCCGCTGCGGGAGCTGACCGCGGACTCGCTGACCGCGCGGCTGCTGGAGCTGTCCGGCAACCTCCTGTTCCGCCGCGGCGCGCAGTACGTCGCGGCGCGGCTACGGGCAGAGGACGGGGTCGCGAGGGCGCGGCAGGTACTGCGGGAGGTGGGCTAAGTGTATGCGTTTCGCATATAGTTGAGTCATGGAACTCGAGACGGCGATCAACGAGTGGCACGAGAGCGTCAACGAAGGCGACCTGAGGCGATCGGCGGCCGCGGTCGGGGATCCCGTCGTGGTCCTCGGGCCGAAGGGCGCCGGGCCGATCACGTCCGCGCAGTTCGCCGACTGGGTGGATCGGTCGGGGATCAGGCTGAAGCCGCGATCGTGGCATCCCGTCAGCGATCGCCTGATGGTGGTGGAGGAGGACGCGACCTGGCCCGAAAGCGCGGGGCCGACGCGGGTGGCGACCGTGTTCCGGGTGGGCGGCGGCAAGGTCACCGCGGCGCTCCGGCTGCCCGATCTGAAGTCCGCGCTCGAATTGGCGTACCTCTGCCGCGAGATGGCGGCGACCGAATGAGCGCCCCAGGTCCGGGCCAGGCCCTGTTCGCCTTCGTGCGGCACTGGTCGCGCCGGACCGCGGCCGTCGCCGACCAGGGGCGTCTCGTCCTCGTCTGCGAGGCGGCCCACTCCCTCGCCGAGCGCGGGGCCGCGACGACGGTGAACGCGATCGCCGTCGAGATCGGCCTCGACCAGAGCGGCGCGTCTCGGCTGGTCAAGGCCGCGATCGAGGCGGGTCAGCTGACCATGGAGGCTTCGCGGAGCGATGGACGCCGCCGCGAGGTTTCGCTCACCGCGGCGGGCCTGGCCATGCTCGACCAGGCCCACCGCTGGCAGGAACAGGTTTTCGATCAGCTCACCGACGGATGGGGCGAGAAACGGCGAAGCGAGTTTCAGCGGGCCATGAGCGATCTCATCGACCGCTCGCATCTGCTACATACTCCGTGAGGCGGCCGAAGCAGGACTGCCAGCCTTCGACGTGGCTGTCGCGCTCCGCCCCGGTCTCGAAGATCGCTTGGTGGAACGACATTTCCGTCTTGCCGTCGAGGTCGGAGAAGTCGACCGTGACGAGCGTGTCGTGCCCGCGGAAGCCTTCCGGCTCCTCCCAGGCGAAGCTGAAGACGAGCCGCTCCGGCGGGACGATCTCGTGGTAGACGCCTGACATCCACAGCACGGTCTCGCCGTCGCTGATGCAGGTGCGCCACTTGCCGCCCTCGGTGAGGTTGACCGTGCAGGACCTGCTGGTGAAGCCGGCCGGGCCCCACCACCGGGCGAGATGGTCCGGATCGGTCCACACGCGGAAGACGAGCTCGCGCGGCGCGTCGAGGAGACGGGTGATCGTCAGATCGGTCATCGTGGTTCTCTTCCGCAGTTATTCAACCGATAGGTTAATCAATTCCCTGGTTGAACTCTAGTGGAGTTGTCAACCTGGGCGGCACGTGTCGTCCGTTGAATCACGCGTGTCGTCCATTCGGTCACGCCAAACCGCCCCGACTGTCGGTACCGGTCCGTACGGTCGCAGGCATGACTCTGCGCTCAGCACTCTGGCTGCCGATTTTCGACGACCTGGCCGACCCGGTGATCGTCGCGCGTCTCGCCGCCGAAGCCGAAGAAGCGGGCTGGCACGGCTTGTTCGTCTGGGACCACATCCGCTGGCGCGAGCCGGTGCGCGCGATCGCCGATCCGTGGATCACCCTCGCCGCCGTCGCGTCCGCCACCGAGAACCTCGCCTTCGGTCCGATGGTCACGCCGCTGGCCCGCCGCCGTCCGGTCAAGCTCGCCCGCGAGACGGCCACGTTGGACCGGCTGAGCGGTGGACGGCTGATCCTCGGTGCGGGGCTCGGCAGCGACCGCTTCGGCGAGGAGTTCTCAAGGACCGGCGACGAACCGGACGATCGCAAGCGCGCCGAGATGCTCGACGAGTCGCTCGAGATCCTCACCGCCGCTTGGTCCGGCGAGCCCGTTCGGCACCACGGCGTGCATTACACGGTCGACGACATCACCTTCCTGCCTCGTCCCGCGCGTCCGGTACCCGTGTGGCTGGCCGGTTTCCCGGGGAAGACGAAGCCGATGCGCCGGGCCGCGCGGTACGACGGGTTCTTCCCGGTGAACCTGCCGCACGCGGACGAGTTCGCCGAGGCGGTCGAGACGATCACCGCGCTGCGCGAAGGCGACGAGACCCCGTACGACTTCGCCATCGGGGTGCCCGCGGGTACGGATCTCGCGCCCTATGAACGGGCGGGCGCGACCTGGTGGATGGCCGAATTCCCCTGGGACGACCTGTCCGTTGACGCGGTGCGTGGCGTCTTGCGGGAGGGCCCGGCTTGACCCCCGCTTTAATATCTCTTTACTAAATGCGATACTGGACCGACGAGGGGAGTACTTCCCAAGAGCCTGCCCGGTCAGTACGGACATCCCGCCGATGTCCCCGGGAGGCCGCCCCGCCGGGGTGAAGGAGACCTCGAACTTCGAGTTCGAGGAGGCTTCATGCCCGAGTCCGTGGCAACCGTGGGATCGCCGGCGTTGTGGGCGATCAGCATCGCCGTGCTGCTGGCACTGCTCGTCGCCGATTTCGCGGTGACCCGGCGTCCGCACGAGGTTTCGATGCGGGAGGCCGCCGGCTGGTCGGTCTTCTACCTGGCGCTTCCGGTGGTGTTCGGGCTCTGGTTGTGGCTCGAGTTCGGCGGCGGTCAGGCGCTCGAGTTCATGACCGGGTTCGTCGTCGAGAAATCCCTGTCGGTCGACAACCTGTTCGTCTTCATGCTGCTGCTCGCCGCCTTCGCGGTCCCGGCCGAGGTGCAGCAACGTGTGCTGCTGTATGGCATCGTGGGCGCGCTGGTGCTCCGCGGCGTGTTCATCGCGGCCGGTGCCGCGATGCTTTCGGCGGGAACCTGGGCGTTCCTCGTCTTCGGCGTCATCCTGTTCGCTTCGGCGGTCAAGATCCTGCGCGAGGCCATGTCCGGCGGTCAGAGCGAGCTGGACCTTTCGCAGCTGCGGTCGGTCCGGTTGCTGCGCAAGCTGATGCCGGTCACGGACGACTATCGCGGCACCCGGCTGACCGTGCGTGAACACGGACGCCGCGCGCTCACCCCGCTGGCGGTCGTGGTGGTCGCGGTCTTCGCGACCGACGTGGTGTTCGCGGTCGATTCCGTGCCCGCGGTGTACGGCATCACCGAAGACCCGTACCTCGTGTTCGCCACCAACGCCTTCGCCCTGATGGGCTTGCGTGCCTTGTACTTCGTGCTCCACACGGCGCTCGCGAAGCTGGTCCACCTGAACCACGGCCTCGCGATCATCCTCGCCTTCATCGGCGTGAAGCTGGTCCTGCACTGGGCTCACGGGATCTGGCCGTCGGTGCCGCAGGTCCCGACCCCGGCCTCGCTGGGCGTGATCATCGCCGTTCTCGTCACGGTCTCGTTCACCAGCCTGTACGCACGCCGTCGCGAAGCCACCCGGACGGCACAGGAGTGAGCGATGATCACCGGACTCGTCGTCGGCTTCCTGATCGATCTGGCGGTCGCCGCCCTCTTCCTGGCCGCGCTGGTCCTGGTGGGCGCGGCGATGCGTCCGCCCCGGCCGCCACGCGATCCCTGACCGTGGGAAACCTGGCGTGTCGGTGGTCCGGACCGGCGGCATGTCCCGTACGGCCGGTACGCTCCCGGTGGTTGAGAAGACAGCCGTCTTCTGTTCGCACGCCGGAAAAGCCGGTGAGGAAAGGTGGCTGTCCGTGTCCAACGCCGTGCGTCACGGCGAGCAATCCCCGCCACGTAGACCTTCCACCCAGCCGACCCGGTTGCATGTCCTGCTGGTCGAGGACGACGACGGCGATGCGCTCCTGGTCGAAGAGATGCTCGCGGACGCCGTCGAAAACCTGGAACAGGTCGTCCTCGACAGGGTGAGGACGCTCCAGCGGGCACTCGCGCGGCCGATCACCGCCGACTGTGTGCTCTTGGATCTCCAGCTTCCGGACGCGACGGGCCTGACCGGTCTGACCAGGCTCCGGCAGCACGCGCCGTCGACCGCGGTGATCGTCCTGACCGGCCAGGAGGACGAGGCCACCGGGGTGGCGGCGCTGGGCGCGGGTGCCCAGGACTATCTGGTCAAACAGCATGTCGACGGCAGGCTTCTGGCGCGGACCCTCCGGTATTCCTGGGAACGCAGCCGTGCGGAACGCATCGAGCAGCAACTGTTGCAGCATCAGTTGCTCGCGAGGGAGAACGCGCGCCTCGAACGCGGCCTGCTGCCGACCCCGCTGGTGACCGATCCCCGGCTCGGACTCGCGGTGCGATACCGGCCCGGCCGGAACGGGGCCTTGCTGGGCGGCGACTTCTACGACGCCGTCGAACTCCCCGACGGCACCCTGCAGCTGGTCATCGGGGACGTGTGCGGACACGGCCCGGACGAAGCGGCGCTCGGTGTCGCGCTGCGGATCGCGTGGCGTTCGGTCGTGCTCGCCGGGCTGCCGATGGCGGGAACACTGGCGTTGGTGGAGGAAATGCTGCGGCACGAGGCCTTGGGGCCGCTGTTCGCCACCGTCTGCATGATCACCGTCGCCCCGGACCGCCGCTCGCTGAAGATGACACTGGCCGGTCATCCGCAGCCGCTTCTGGTCGACGACTCGGGCGGCAGGCTGCTGTCCAGGGAAAAACTCGGCCCGCCGCTCGGCGTGGCGCCGGGTGCGGGATGGCAAGAGCTGACGGTGCCGATGGGACCGCGATGGTCACTGCTGCTGTACACCGACGGCCTTTTCGAAGGACGGGTCGAAGGCAGCGGGGAACGCGTCGGACTCGAACGGATGGCCGCCGCCGCGCTGAACAGCCTGGACGCCGAGGGCGGTTCCGCCGCGGCACTCGATCACCTGATCAGCGAGATGGACGTCCTGCACGGCGGTCCGCTGGACGACGACGTCGCGCTGGCGTTGCTCACGTTCGATTCCGGTGAGCCGTCGTGACGAAGCCCGTTTGGTCGATCAGCCGCTGGGCGGTGTTGTCCGGGGTGATCGCCGGTCTGCTGCTCGGGAGCGCGATCGTGGCCGGCGCCCTGGCCTTGACGAACCTCACCGATTCGCGCGCCAGGCTGCTGGACGTCACCGGTCCGCAGGTGCTGCAGTCCACCTCGCTCTCGACGGCGATGCTGAACCAGGAGACCGGTGTCCGCGGCTACATCCTGGCCGGACGTCCCGAGTTCCTGGAGCCGTACCGGGACGGTTTGAGGGCCCAGGACGCGGCCGTCGCCGAGTTGCGGCGGCTCGGCGCCGTCCCCGGTACCGCGATCGGTGCCGATCTGGATCGGGTGCTGAGCGCCGCCGCGACCTGGCGAAGGACGGTCATCGAACCCGTGCTCGCCGGCGCTCCCGCCACCGGCGCACAGGTGGACGCGAGCAAACCGCTGTTCGACCAGGTCCGCGCGGCCCTGAGTGTGTTGCAGAACCGCCTGGAGGCCGACCGGCTGGACGCGCGGGAAGACCTGTCGGCCGCCGCCGAGGTCCTGCGGGCCATGCTCATCGTGATCGCGGTGCTGCTCTGTGCCGCGTTCGCGCTGGTCTTCCTTGTCCTGCACCGGAAACTGATCAAGCCGATCCGTCAGCTGGCGACCGAGGTGCGGGATGTCGCGCAGACCGACGTCCATCGGGAGGTCCGCGGCTCCGGTCCGAAGGAGATGCGGGAGCTGGCGTCCGATGTGGAGTCGCTGCGCTCGCGGATCCTCGACGAGGTCGCGCTGCTGGAGCGGGCGCAGGAACTGATCGTGACCCGGACCCGCGAGCTGGAGCGGTCGAATTCGGACCTGGAGCAGTTCGCCTATGTCGCGTCGCACGACCTCCAGGAGCCTCTGCGCAAGGTGGCCAGTTTCTGCCAGCTGCTTCAGAAGCGGTACCAGGGAAAACTGGACGAACGCGGGGACCAGTACATCGGTTTCGCCGTCGACGGCGCGAAACGGATGCAGGCGCTGATCAACGATCTGCTCGCCTTCTCCCGCGTCGGTCGCCGCCCGGGGGAAAGTGTCCTGCTGGAGTCCGGGGACCTGCTGGACGCCGCGCTGGGCAACCTCGAAGACGCGGTCGCCGAGTCCGGCGCCCGGGTCACCCACGGCGAGCTTCCCGCTGTACGCGGGGAGAAATCCCTGCTGACGGCGGTCTTCCAGAACCTCGTCGGCAACGCGATCAAGTTCCGCGGCGAGGAGCCGCCGGAGGTCGAGATCTCCGCGGAGCGGGACGGCGAGGACTGGCGGTTCTCCGTCACCGACAACGGGATCGGCATCAGCGACGAGTACGCCGAGCGGATCTTCGTGATCTTCCAGCGGCTGCACGGCCGCGGCGAATACCCGGGTACGGGGATCGGACTGGCCCTGTGCCGCAAGATCGTCGAACACCACGGCGGGAGGATCTGGCTGGACACCAGTGTGCCGTCGGGGACCCGGTTCTGCTTCACCCTGCCCGCCACCCAGAACCCCGACGAAGGAAACGAGCAAGCATGACCGAGTCCTTGGAACCGATCCACATCCTGCTGGTCGAAGACGACCCCGGCGACGTCCTCATGACGCAGGAGGCGTTCGAGCACCACAAGATCCGCAACACCCTTTCGGTCGTCTCCGACGGCGAGCAGGCCTTGCAGTTCCTGCGCAGGGAAGCGCCGTTCGAGGACGCGGAACGTCCGGGGCTGATCCTGCTCGACCTGAACCTGCCCCGCAAGGACGGCCGTGAGGTGCTCAGCGAGGTCAAGGCGTTGCCGGAGCTGCGTACCATCCCGGTCGTCGTGCTCACCACCTCCGAAGCCGAAGAGGACATCCTCCGCAGCTACGACCTGCACGCCAACGCCTATGTGACCAAGCCGGTCGACTTCGACCGGTTCATCGACGTGGTACGCCAGATCGACAACTTCTTCGTCACCGTGGTGAAGCTTCCCCGCTGAGCTCAGGGGAAACGGATCACGGTGATCCCGGCCAGCACGAAGAACACCAGCACCACCAGGGTGCCGCTGTGCCCGCCGGACGAACTGGTCACGACCTGCTCGACGGCGCCGGTCAGCCGCACGCCGCAGTCCGCGACGACCGTGTGCCTGCCCGCCTCGATCCGCGTGAACTCGACGGCCGCGGTGAAGGCGCCGGTGCCGTCGGCGTAGGCGCCACCGACGCGTTCGCCGTCCGACGTCAGCGTGACGCGTTCGCCGGGTGTGCAGCCCTTGCCCGTCGCGGACAGCGCGTCGCCGGGCTGCACGCTCGGCCGGTCGAGGACCAGGTCGTTCGGGCCCGGCGGGGTGGTGCTCGTCGACGGGGCGTCCGTCGGCGGCGGGGGAGTGTCCGTTGTGGACGGTGGCGTCGTGGTCGGCGGCGTCGTCGTGGTGACCGGGGTGGTCGGAGTGGTGGTCGTTCCCGGTCTGGTCGGGGTGGTCACCGGGACCGACGGCTTGGTCGTCGGAGGCACCTTCGTCGTCGGCGGTGCCGTGGTCACGGTCCCGGTCACGCGGAAGGTCGCGTTCCCGGTCAGCGGCCCGCCGGTCCGTGCGTTCGTGCAGGTGCCCGTGACAAGGTAACTACCGGGTGTCGCGTTGCCCGGCACGGTCGCCCCGACCTGTCCGCTGGGGGCACCGACCGACGTGATGGCCGTTCCTTCCCACGTGAAAGAAATAGGTCCTTTGCACGGGGAGAAATTCCAGGAAATGGTGAAAGAACTCCCGGCGGGTCCGCTCGAAGGTTTCAAACCAACCATTGACTGATAAGGGGACTGCTGCGCGTTCCCCGTCCCTACCTGGGAAAGCAGGAACAACAACCCGGTCACGGTGCCGAATATCAGGCGAACCACGATACGCATTGGGACGTCCCTCTCCGGTAAGTACTCGCTGTAGCATTCCGGACCAGTCGGCCGAGGAAAACAGGGGATGCGCAAAATGGGACGTGTCATCGCGGCAGGGGTTGCGTTGGGGCTGTGCGCGGTCCTCTTGGGCTCACCGCCGGCCAATGCGGACGATGTCCTCGACGGCAGGCTCGACCTGGCGGTCACCCTCGACGACCGGCCGATCGCCAACGCCACGGTCATGGTCGATCCGGCGAAACAGGTCGAGCTCACCGTCACGGCCACCAACAGTGGTGGGACCTCGGTCAAGGTCCGCAGCGTCCGGGTGTCCGGGGTGGCGCTGGCCCTGACCTTCTTCGCCTACGACACCACAGCGCCGTTCGAGGTCCCCGCGCACAGCCGGGTCACCAGGACCTTCGTGCTGGACATGGCAGATCTCTCAGGTCAGGCGATCGGACTGCTCCCGTCGACGGTCGAACTGCTCGACGCGCAGCGCGGAACGCTCGGCGAGGCGACCACCGTCGCGGACATCCGCGGATCCTTCTGGTCCGTCTACGGTGCTTTCGGGCTCGCGATGCTCGTGCTGACCGTGCTGGCGTGGCTGACCGCCCTGCTCGCGCTGGCCCGCCATCGCCTTCCCGCCAACCGGTGGCGGCGCGGTCTGCGTTTCCTGCCCGCCGGATTCGGCACCGGGCTCGTCGCCGTCGTCTCGCTGTCGGTGCTGCGGCTCGTCCCGCCGGAGCCGGCGATCGAGATCCCGGTGGTCCTCGGCGCCGCCGTGATCGCCTTCCTGCTCGGCTACCTGACCCCGCATCCCGCGCCGGGTCCCGGTGGCGACGAGACGGTCCGCTTTCCCGACGGCACCAAGGAATTCAACCGATGAGCGCACCCGCCGAGGTCGTCGCCGCGCTACCGCAGTACGAGATCGGGGCCGCGATCGGCCAGGGCGGGATGGGGGTCGTCTTCGCCGGCGTCCACCGTTCGCTGCGCCGCGACGTCGCCATCAAGCAACTGCCGTGGGACGTGCTGAACCACGCCGTCAGCAGCGAGCTCTTCGACCGCGAAGCGCGCGTGCTGGCCAGCCTCGACCATCCGCACATCGTGCCCGTGTACGACTACGTGCGCACCGGACGCGAGCACCTGATGGTGATGGAAAGGCTCGACGGTGGCACGGTGCACAGCCGGTTCCACAGTGGCGAGATCGGCGGGGAACAGGCCTGCGCGATCGGGCTGGCGATGCTCGCCGGGCTCCACGCGGCGCACGAAGCGGGCGTGCTGCATCTCGACGTCAAACCGAAGAACCTGCTCTTCACCACGCAAGGCGTGATGAAGGTGGCCGACTTCGGCATCGCGAAGGTGATCAGCGAGGGCGCCACCCTCGTCACGCACGGCGGCGAAGTCCTCGGCACACCCGCCTACATCGCGCCCGAGCAGGCGATGGGCAACGCGCTGAGCCCGGCGGCGGACGTCTACTCGGCGGGCACGGTGCTCTACGAACTGCTGTCCGGGAAGCTGCCGTTCGACAACACCCGTGGCGCGATCAGCATGATGCGCCAGCACATGTTCACCGATCCGCGCCCGATCGACGGCGTGCCGTCACCGCTCGCCGGGGTCGTCATGCGGAGCCTCTCGCGCGAACTCGACTCCCGGTACCGCGACGCGGAGACCTTCGCCGCCGACCTCGCCTCCGCCGCCACCGCCGTCTACGGGCCGGGCTGGCTCGAACGCTCTCGCGTGCCGGTGCGGCACCTCACCCCGAGGGTGATCTCCGCGATCGGCGCGGCGGTGCCCGCCGGAGATGGGCCGACCCGGCCGGTCCGGCGTCCCACACCGGATCCGACGCTGTCGGCGACCCGCGCGGAACTCGAAGCGGGGAAACGTCCGGGCTCGGTGCTCTGGTTCCGGCTGGCCGCGGCCGTCGCCGCGATCGTGCTCGTGGTGCTCACCCTGCTCACGCCGGAACGGTTGCCGCACGAGGCCACGACGCTGAAGATCGACGGCGTCGCGGCCTCGTCGCCGTCCCTCGACCTCAGCAAGACGTTCGCGGTGACGGGGGAGGGGAACCCCGGCCAGGTCACCCTCGCCCTTTCCGCCGCCGGGATCCCACTCGGTTCCGCGTCGGCGGTCCCGAAACCCGAGGGCGAGGGCTTCCGTGCCGATCTCGCTTTTCCCGGTCTCACCCGGTGGATCGCCGGCGGCGCCGTCACCGCGACCTTGACCGCGGACGGCGTGCCGCGGACCTTCACCGTCCTCACCGACCAGCATCCGCTCGCGAGCGCGCTCGGCGCCGGCAGCCTGATCCTCGCCCTGTTCGCCTTGGCGTACCTGGAATCCGGGCTGCGGACCATCCGCAACGGACACCGCTGGCGGGGCGCGCTCGTCGGCGGGCCGGTGCTCGGCCTGCTGTTCGGCGCGACGGCGTGGCTCTGCGTCTCGGTGCTGAGGGTGCACGAGCCCGCGGTCCTGTTCGGCGTCGGCTGCTCGATCGCGGGTGCCGTGGCGACCGGTTTCGTGGTCGCGGCCGCCCGCGTCCGGCGCATGCGCTGAACCCGGGCGGCCCGCCCCTGGTCACGACTTGCGGTGCTTGCCCTCGTCGTCGACGACCTCGAACTGTTCCTTGCGGACCTTGCCGGAGATCGTCTGGTCCTCGGTGACGGTCTCGGTCTTGAGCCTCGCCCGCTCGACCGCGACGGTTTCCTTGTCCACCACCGGTTTCTCGGCGTGCAGCACGACTTCCTGTTCGTCCTCGGCGATCTCGGCCCGTTCACCGCCCGGCTTCGTGATCGGTTCCCGTTCGATCCGGACCTCCTCGTGGCTGACCGGGACGGTGACCTGCTGCTCCTCGGTGACGACGTACTTGCGCAGCCGGACATGGCCGGTCTCGACCTGCTCGGTGCCGACGTTCAGCCGTTCCTCGGACCGCGTCATGGTGGGCTCGGTGTCCCGATCCTTCCGGCCGGAATCCGCACGCGTGCCCGGGTCCATGCCCGCCATACCCGCCTTGCCGCGGCCCGCGTCGCCCCGGCCCTGCGTCCGGTCGTCCATCCGGCCGTCCGGCGACGTCCGGGGCATCGGCAGCCCGTAATGCCGGTACAGCTGCGCGCTCTCCTCCGCGGACAAGTGGCCGTCGGCCTCGATCCGGGGCGCGTCGGTGACCGCGTCCTTGTCGACGCGGACGTGCACGCCTTCCTTGTCCGCGTGCGCTCCCGAGAGCGGGACGAAACTCTCCTTGGTGCCGAACAGGCCCGTTTTGACGGTGATCCATTCCGGCTGGCGCGTCGCGTCGGCGAGGTAGACGTTGCCCACCTTCCCGAGCTTGTTGCCGGTCGGGTCGACCACGGCACTGTCGATGAGTTCCTGCGGCTGCATGGTCTTCGCCATCGGTCCTACTCCTCTCGAAAGATGCTGCTGAGAAGCCCACCGTCGGCCGGGCCGGTGATCATGGCAACCGTCGTGGTGCACCTGTGGGTGACCCCGGAAAGTGGTGGTTTGAAGCGACGTTCGCGGGCTAGGAACGACGCCGCGTCGCAGGTGGAAGCGGGTGTCCGGGAGGTGGCGAGCGCGCCTGGGGGATGGCGCGAACGTGTGGTTCCGAAAATCGGATGCGGGGGCTTCCGGCCGTGTCCTACCCTCGTGAGCGTGATGCAGCACCTGTTCTTCCTCTGAGGAACGACGCCTCCACCGGTACCGCGAGCCGCGGCACCGGAGTTCGTTCTTCCTGCTCATCACCTTCACCGGAGGCAGTTCCTTCATGTCATCCCCTCTCTCGCCCGCGCCTGTGCGCGCGGCGCACGTCCGCCTGTCCGGCGTCCACGTCTCCTTCGGGGGACGGCCCGTGCTCTCCGGCGTCGATCTCGTCGCCGCGGCAGGCGACCGGGTCGCCATCGTCGGGGAGAACGGTCGCGGCAAGACCACTCTTCTCCGGGTGCTCGCCGGTGACCTGGCCGCTGATCGCGGCGAGGTGCATCGCTCGGGTTCGGTCGGCGTCGCCGATCAGCAGATCCCGCTCGGCGCGGCCGACACCGTCGGCGCGCTGATCGACCTCGAACTCGCCGCCGTCCGCGATGCGCTGAGTCGCCTCGAGGCCGCCACCGAAGCACTCAGCGAGGGTCTTCCGGGCGCGGACGACGTTTTCGCCGCCGCGCTGGAACAGGCCGAAGCCCTCGACGCGTGGGACGCGGACAGGCGCGTCGAAGTGTCGTTGGCGGCCTTGAACGCCGTGGACGACCGCGACCGTCCACTCGGGACACTCTCGGTCGGGCAACGCCACCGGGTCCGGCTGGCGTGCCTGCTCGGCGCCGGGCATCCGGTCCTGCTGCTCGACGAACCGACGAACCATCTCGACGCGGCGGGCCTCGAACACCTCACCGAGCGGTTGCGCGCGCACCCGGGTGTGGTCGTGCTGGTCAGCCATGACCGGGCGTTGCTCGCGGACGTCGCCACCACGGTGATCGACCTCGATCCGTCGAGCGACGGCAGGCCGCGCGTCCACGGCGGCGGGTACGCGAGTCATGTCGAGGCCCGCCGAGCCGAACGCGCCCGCTGGGAGTCCGAGCACGCCGAACAGATCGCCGAACGGCAACGGCTGGCCGACGACCTGTCCGCCGCCCGGAACCGGTTGCGGGACAACTGGCGTCCGCCCAAGGGCACCGGCAGGCATGTGCGTGCCACCCGCGCGCCCGGACTGGTCCGCGCGGTCCACCGGCGGCAGGAAGAACTGGCCGGGCACGTGGTGGCCGTCCCGCCGCCGCCCGCCCGGTTCTCCATGCCGGACTTGCCGTCACATGGCGGCGCGGTCCTGCTCCGAGCCGCCGGGGTGACGGTGGCCGGACGGCTGGCGCGTCCGGTCGACGTGGCGCTGGAAAGCGGCGACCGCCTGGTGGTCACCGGCCGCAACGGAGCGGGCAAATCGACGCTCCTGAGCGTGCTGGCCGGGGAACTGGAACCGGACACGGGAACGGTCACCCGCTCCCGATCGGCGAGGATCGGGCTGCTGGGACAGGAATCCGACCTGCCGGGCAGGCGGACGGCGATGGAGCTGTACGACGAACGGCTCGCCAGATCGGGGATCTCCGGCCCGGGGCTGGGCGAACTGGGCCTGCTCGGTGGTTACGACCGCAACCGGCCGGTGGCCGAACTGTCGGTCGGCGCCCGGCGCCGGCTGGACCTGGCGCTCGTGCTGGCCGCTCGCCCGCATGTCGTGCTGCTGGACGAACCGACCAACCACCTGTCCGCCACGCTCGTCGACGAGCTGACCGTCGCGCTCGGGACGACACCGGCCGCGGTGGTGATCGCGACGCACGACCGGCAGCTTTCGCGGGACACGGCGTCCTGGCCGAGGCTCGCGTTGTGAGCCGTCAAGCGTGGGCGAGGGTGTAGCGCACGGTCTGCGCCAGCACCACGCTCCCGTCGGGCTCGCGGAGCGGTTCGAGCTCCGCGAGCACGGCCCGGCGCACGGCGTCGAGGTGGTCTTCCGGGATCAGCTCCCAGAACATCCGCTGGCCGTGCGACCAGGACCAGGTGATCCAGTGCCCGGGGTCGGCGAACTTCACCGGATAGACGCGTTCCACGGACGTGACGCCGGTGAAGCCCGCCGACTCCACGGCCTGGCCGAAACCTTCGAGGGTGGCGAACAGACCCGACCTGATGGCCAGCGTCCAGGCCAGCTCCGGCGGTACGAACGGTTTGAACACCTCACGCACGGCAGCCCAGCGTGGATCGTCGGCGCCGAAGGTGGTCACGCCCATGCGGCCGCCGGGCGCGAGGAGACGATGCCAAGACCGCAGCCCGGCGACCGGATCGGGCAGGAAGAAGACCACGAACGACGCGAGGACCACGTCGAAGGAGGCGTCGGGCAGCGTCGGTTCTTGGGCGTCCATAAGGGAAACCGAGGCGTTGGCGCCGCGATCCTCGACGTCTTTCGCGGTGCGCTCGACCATTTCCGCGGACAGGTCGATCCCCAGCACCGATCCGCCCGCGCCGACCCGTTCGGCCGCCGGGAACAGCACCGCGCCCCGTCCGCAGCCGACGTCCAGCACCCGCTCGCCGGGGACGAGCGCGACCCGATCGAGCAGTTCTCCGGCGAACGTGCCGAAGAAGTCGACCCCGAGGGCGTCGTAGGTCTCCGCCGTCCGGTCGAACAGCCGCGCCATCGCCTGCCGGGTGTAAGCGCTCATGGGCAGGACGATGGCCCGGCGAAAACGGTGTTGTCAAACGGATGGCTGGGATTTGTCATGCGGGCTTGAGTGGTGACGGCGGGAATTCGGCCCGGCGTGAGCGAAGGCGTGACTCGCGTGATCAGGGACGTGACTCGCGTGATTGGAGGCCGCACTCGCGTGTTCCGCCTCTGATCACGCGAGTTCCGGCTTCGATCACGAGAGTGCGGTCTCACGAGAAGGCGCGGGAAACCTGCGAAAGCACGATCAGCCCGCACACCACCAGGTTCTTGTACTTGTGCTCCACCACGATGGCGACGAATTCGCGGATGGTGGCGCTCGGCCAGAAGTACCACGCCGTCGGCGACCCGATGACCTGGCCGTTCACCTTCGCGCGGCGGGCGATGAGGGCGGCGCGGAGCACGTGGAAGTTGTTCGTGACGACCGTGCAGCGGTAGTCCGCCTTCCGCTGCCGCATGATCTCGTCGCTGAAGGTGAGGTTCTCGAAGGTCGTCCGCGACCGGTCTTCGAGCAGGATCCGCTCCCTCGGCACGCCGTTCTCGACCAGATACCCGGCCATGGCGTGGGACTCGGGCAGGTCCTCGTCGGGTCCCTGCCCGCCCGAGGTGACCACCATCGGTTCCCCGCCGCGGCGGGCTTCGGCGTCGATCACGCGCCGGGCGCGGTTCAGGCGCCCGGCCAGCAGCGGCGGGACGCGGTGACCGTCCAGCAGTCCCGAACCCAGCACGACCACGAAATCCACGCCCTTCTCAGTGCGGATGCGGCCGTAGACGATCGAGTACAGGAGGAAGCAGACGAACAGGAACGAGAAGTAGACGACCAGCCCGTTCAGGATGCCCCGGACGATGTCGAGGGGCTCCCAGGCCAGTTGCGTGACGGTGGCGTTGAAGACGATGAGCGCGCAGATGCCGAGCCCCGCCAGCAGCGAAAGGACGTTGGCGAGCCTGCGTCCTTCCCGGCGGAGCATGGTGATCCCGTTGCAGATCAGGAAGACCGTCAGCGCGAGGACCGTCGGGATGATCAGCAGGATCACACCGACCGCGACGAAACCCGCCGCTTCGGGCGAAACCGAGGCGAGCAGCGCGATGAACGTCACGCCGAGGAAGAGGAGCGCGAAGAACAGGTAGAAGCCGTTCCGCAACCGGCGCCGGTCGCGCAGGAAGCTCACCAGGAACGCCGCGCAGCACAGGGCCGCGATGGCGAAGGGGATGGCAGCGGCCTCCACGGGGAACTCCAGCCTTGGGACGATGCGGACACGCGGCGGCATTCAAACACACGACGGACCCGCCGAACGCACTTCCCGTTGGTGTGTCGCCATCACTGACCCGAGTGAGTCAGCGCGCGCGTTGCACCGGCCGCTCGTCCCACACCGGTTCCGTCGTTTCCCGCACCTGCCCGTCCGAGCCGAACACGAGGTACCGATCGAAGGAGCGCGCGAACCAGCGGTCGTGCGTCACCGCGACAGTGGTGCCTTCGTACGCTTCCAGCGCCTGTTGCAGCGCTTCCGCCGAAGCGAGGTCGAGGTTGTCGGTCGGTTCGTCGAGCAGCAGGATGGTGGCGCCGCCGATCTCCAGCAGCAGGATCTGGAACCGCGCCTGCTGCCCGCCGGACAGCTTCTCGAACCGCTGATCGCCCTGCCCGTCGAGTTCGTAACGGCGCAGGACGTTCATCGCCGGCCCCCGGCTTCGCGCGTAGCCGGTCCAGAGGATGTCGACGAGCGTCTGCCCGAGCAGTTCGGGATGGGCGTGCGTCTGCGCGAAATGGCCGGGGACGACGCGGGCGCCGAGCTTCCAGCGTCCGTCGTGCGCGACGTCCTCACCCGCGAGCAGCCGCAGGAAATGCGACTTTCCGGAGCCGTTCGAGCCGAGTACCGCGACCCGTTCGCCGTAGAAGACCTCCAGATCGAAGGGTTTCATCAGGCCGCTGAGTTCGAGCCCTTCGCAGGTGACGGCGCGAACCCCGGTCCGGCCGCCGCGCAGGCGCATGGTGATCTTCTGCTCGCGCGGTGGAGCGGCGGGCGCTCCGGCCTCCTCGAATTTGCGCAGCCGCGTCTGCGCGGCGTGGTAGCGCGAAGCCATCTCGTCGCTGCGCGCGGCGTACTGGCGCATGTCGGCGACGAGTTTCTTGAGCTGGGCGTGCTTTTCGTCCCACCGGCGGCGGAGTTCCTCGAACCGTTCGAACCGTTCCGCACGCGCCTGGTGATAGGTGTCGAAGCCGCCGCCGTGCACCCAGACGTCGCCGCCTGCGGGCCCGGGCTCGACGCTGATGATCTTCTTCGCCGCTCGCGCGAGGAGTTCCCGGTCGTGCGAAACGAACAGCACGGTCTTCTGGGTCTCACGCAGCCGTTCTTCCAGCCACTGCTTGCCGGGGACGTCGAGATAGTTGTCCGGCTCGTCGAGCAGGAGGACGCCGGACCCGCCGAGGAGCAGCGCCTCCAGCACCAGCCGTTTCTGCTCGCCGCCGGAGAGCGTGCGCACCTCCCGCCAGTGCGCCTTCTCGTACGGCAGGTTGAGCGCCGCCGTCGTGCACTTGTCCCAGACGACTTCGGCTTCGTAGCCGCGAGCGTCACCCCAGTCGCCGAGCGCCTGCGCGTACGCCATCTGGTTCGCTTCGTCGTCGCGTTCCATCAAGGCGAGCTCGGTCTCGTCGACGGCACGAGCGGCGGCGCGGAGCGCGTCCGGCGACACCGAGACGAGCAGGTCCCGCACGGTCCGTTCGTCGCGTACCGACCCGACGAACTGGGGCATCACCCCGAGCCCGCCGCTGATGGTCACCGAGCCCTCGCTGGGGGAGAGTTCCCCGGAGATGAGCCGCAGCAACGTCGTCTTGCCCGCCCCGTTGGCGCCGACGAGCGCGCAGACGCTGCCCTCCCCGACCCGGAACGAGACATCGTCGAGGAGAAGTCGTCCGTCGGGCAGGTGGTAATCGACATGTGCGACTTCCACGTGACCCATTTCGACAGACTGCCCGCGCACTCGGCGATCACGCAACGCAATATCTCCGGTAGTGTCGGCGACGTGGAGCGAACCTACTTCGGCGTGCGGCTCAAGCTGATGCTTGCGCTGTTCCTGCCCGAGTTGTTCGTCGTGCTCCCGGTCGTCGGCGGGATCAACCCGCTGAGCCTGGCCACCGCGCTGACGGCGTCGGTGGCGGTCGCGAACCCGCTCGGGCTTGCCGCCGCCCTGACCGCGTCCCTCGCCGCCGTCCTGCTCGCGCTCGCGGTGCATTTCCGCCTGGAACCGGCGGCCGCCGCGATGCGGGTGCGCGCCATCAGCCTGCGCGAACGCGCGCAGCTGTTCCTGAGCCTGCGCGATCCCGACGCGCGCGGCCGCGTCCGGCCCAGGGCTCCGTCACCGGGCATCGCGACTGCCTGACCTTTCTCGTCCGAAGGTGCGGCAGTCACTCCTGCCCGCATACCTTCGACCGACGGAGTGACCTGTCATGTTCGATTTCTTCCTGTACCCCGTTTCCGCCATTCTCTGGTTCTGGCACAAGGTCTTCGGTGCCGTGTCGAGTCCCGACTCGGGCGTCGCCTGGGTGCTGTCCATCGTGTTCCTCGTCTTCACGCTGCGTCTCCTGCTGGTCAAACCCGCGCTCAGCGCGTTGCGTGCGGGCCGCCGCATGCAGGCACTCGCCCCGGAAATGCGGCGGATCAAGGAGAAATACGGCAAGGATCACCGGCGGATGGCGGACGAGGTCCGGAAACTGCACGCCGAAAGCGGCTCCAACCCACTGGGCGGCTGTCTCCCGGCGCTGATCCAGCTCCCGGTGTTCCTGTCGCTGTACTGGGTCCTGCGCGATTTCACCCCGGGCGCCGCCTCGAACCACGTCTTCGACCACTCCGGTGTGCAGTCGTTCCTGAACGCGGACCTGTTCGGCGCGAAGCTCGGCAACTGGCTTTCGCAACCCGCGGCGGAACTGGCGGCGTTCGGCACGGACCACGTCCACATGATCGCCGTCGGCGTGCCGCTGATGCTGATCGCGAGCCTGGCCACGTTCTTCTCGATGCGATCGGGCCTCGCGCGGCAGTCCGCTCCGGAGACCGCCGGGATCACCAAGCTGATGATGTACCTGGCGCCGGTCGGCATGCTGGTCTCGGGATCGTTCTTCCCGGTGCCGATCGGGGTGCTGCTGTACTTCCTGGCCACCAACGTGTGGACATTGGGGCAGCAACACTTCCTCACCAAGGTCGTCGACCGGGAGGAGGCGTCGCGAGCGAGTTGATCGTCGGGACCGGTCCCGTCGGACGGCTTTACCCTCTGCCGGATGAAGAGCCAGACGACAGCGCGCATTCGAGTGACCGTGGCGCTCGCCGTCGGCTGCCTGCTCGCGGGCTGCGCCACGAATCCGCCGGAACCGGAACCGAAACCCGCACCCCCGCCGTCTCCGACCGGCCCGGATCCCGCACTGGTCTCCTGGGCGGGCGGATACTGCGGCGCGGTCAAGGACATGCGGCTGATCGTCTACAGCATGGCCAAGGGCTACGACATCGAGACAGCCGCGGACCTGCCGAAGGCCGAGGACTCGCTGAAGAAACTGGACACCGCGCTGACCGCGGCGATCGCCGGGCTCGAGAAGCTCCCGAAGATCGCTCAGGACGCCGACAAACTGGCCGCGGGCGAGCTGGCGTTCTACCGGAAGCTCCACGGGAAGGTGACCGAGTTCCGCACCCTGCTGCCCCGAGGCGGCGTCGAATACGCCAAAGCCGCTCTCGATCTGAGCGGGGCCGATCTGGTCACGCATGTGCCCGAGGTCAAGACCGGCGACGTGCCAGGTCTCGATCAGGCGATGAAGGCCGACAAGGCCTGCGAACTTGTCGGCTAGATCACGCGAAACAAGGCCAAGAACTGTTCGGTACCGGCGTGTCGGGCAAAGCCCGATGGGGAATCATCGCGCTCGCCCGGGAACTGTTCCCGGGCGGGTGGGTGTTCCCGGCGCCGTCCGGCGCCGGGAACGCGTTCGCAGATGACGTCCGGTGAGGGACGCGGAGTCCTCGGCCAAAGCCGACGGCGTGCCCTCGAACACCACCGTCCCGCCTTCGGCACCCGCGCCCGGTCCGATGTCGATGACATGGTCGGCGTGCGCGATCACCCGTTGGTCGTGTTCGATCAGGACGAGGGTCGCGCCGCCGTCGACGAGTTCGTCGAAGAGCGCGAGCAACCGGTCGACGTCGCTGCCGTGCAGTCCGGCCGTGGGTTCGTCGAGGATCAGGCGCAGTTCGTGCGCGGGGCCGGCGTCGGCGAGGTGCCTCGCGAGCAGCAGCCGTTGCCTTTCGCCGCCTGACAACGTGTCGAGGCTTTGCCCGATCGTCAGGTAGCCGAGCCCGACGCGGTCCAGCCAGCGTGACCGCCGCCCGATGGGGGACCGCTCGCCGAACAGCGCGGCGACGTCCGCCGGGTTCATCGCCAGCACGTCGGCGATGGTCCGGCCGTGCAGGCGCGCGGCGAGCGCGTCCGGGTTGAACCGGGTGCCGCCACAGGCGTCGCAAGCGGTCTGGACGTCGTCGAGGAAGGCCAGGTCCGTGATGATGACGCCTTTTCCCTTGCAGACCGGGCAGGCCCCGCGGCCGTTCGCGCTGAACCACGACGGATGTTTCCCCGTGGCCTTCCCGAAGGTTTCGCGGATGGGCTCGGCGATACCGAGCACCGTGGCGGGCGTCGACCGGATGCCACCACGCAGCGGAGCCTGTTCGACGACGACGAAATCGGGATGCCGCCGGGGGAGTTCGCCGGCGATCAGGGTGCTTTTGCCGGAGCCGGCGACCCCCGAAACGACGGTCAGGACGCCGAGCGGCACGTCGACGGTGATGTCACGGAGGTTGTGGCTACGGGCGCCGGAGATCGTCACGGCGCCTCGCGCGACGCGGGTCCGCTCGCGGAAGCGAAGCGGGACACCGAGGATCCGTCCGGTTTCGGTACCGGCCGTGAGGAGTTCGCCGGGGCCGCCCTCGAACTGGACACGTCCGCCGCCGTCGCCTCCGGCGGGCCCGAGGTCGATGACGTGGTCGGCGGCCGCGATGACCGCGGGATGGTGTTCGACCACGAGGATCGTGTTGTGCGCGTCGCGGAGCCTTGCCAGCAGTTCGAGCAGGCGGTGCACGTCGTGCGGATGCAGGCCGGTGCTGGGTTCGTCGAACACGTAGCAGACGTCGCTGAGCGCGCTGCCGAGATGGCGGACGATCTTGACGCGCTGGGCCTCACCGCCGGACAACGTCCGCGACTCCCTCGACAGGCTGAGGTAGCCGAGACCGACGGAATCCAGGGCGTCGAGGCGTTCCCCGATCGCTTGTGACAGCGGGGCCACCGACGGATCGCGCACGGCCGCGACGACGTCACGCAGCTCGCCGACCGGCATGGCGGACCAGTCCGCGATGGACCGCCCGTCGATCAGGCTTCCGCGTGCCGCCTCGGAAAGGCGGGTTCCCGCGCACTCCGGGCAGACGCCGCGGGTGACGACTCCGGCGAGTCCCTCCTGTTCTTCGGCCGTGAGGCGCGACGGCGTCTTGCGCAGGTACGAATCCCGCAGGCGCGGGACGATGCCGTCGAACAGGCCGTGCTTGGGGTATTCGGAGCCGGGGTCGTCGAGGGGGAGTGCTTCGGCGTGCAGCAGGGTCTCGACCTTCGCCGCCGGTAACCGTCCTAACGGGACATCGGGATCGACCAGTCCGGAATGGACGAGCCGTTTCCAGCGGTAGGTCCCGGGGGCGAACGTCGGGAACCGCACGGCGCCTTCGCGCAGGCTTCGCGAGCGGTCGAGCAGCCGGTCGAGGTCGATGTCGTCGACCGCGCCGAGCCCTTCGCAGCGCGGGCACATCCCGGCCGGATCGTTGAACGAGTAGGCGGGCGAGAACCCGGCGCCCGGCTTTCCGAGGCGGGAGAACAGCAGACGCAGCAGCGGCGCGATGTCGCTCGCCGTGCCCACGGTGGACCGCGCGTTGCCGGTGAACCGGCGTTGATCGACGATCGTGGTGAAGACGAGGCCGTCGATCCGGTCGACGTCGGCGGGCGGATGCTGGGGGAGCCGGTTCCGGACGAAGGCGGGATAGCTCCCGGTGACCAGGCGCTCGGCTTCGGCCGCGATGGTGTCGAACGCGAGCGATGACTTCCCGGAGCCCGATACGCCGGTGAACACCGTCAGCCGGTGCTTCGGCACTCGTACCGAGATGTCGCGGAGGTTGTGCGTCCGGGCTCCTTCGACGGTGATCCACCGGCCTCGGTCAGCTTGAACTTTCGCCATGAACCGAGGCTACGATGAGTTGTGGCCGGATTACGGCCACAACTAGCGGGAGGCGTCGTGACGGAACCACGGGAACGGATGTTGCGGCTGCTGTCACTCCTGCAATCCGGCCGGGCGTGGCCCGCCGCCGAACTCGCGACGGCGATGGAAGTCCCGCCGCGCACCCTGCGCCGGGACATCGATCACCTCCGCGGCCTGGGCTATCCCGTGGAGAGCAGCCGCGGTCCGGGCGGCAACTACCGGCTGGTCGCGGGCACCGCGCTGCCGCCGCTGATGCTGGAACACGACGAGGCGATCGCCACCGTGCTCGGCCTGCGGCTCGCCGCGGCGGGTGGAACCGGCGTGGACCTGACCGCCGAATCGGCCGACCGCGCCGCCGCGAAACTCCGGCGTGTGCTGCCGTCCGCACTGCGACGGCGGACCGATGAAATGCTCGCCGCGGTCGAGTTCGGAACCGGCGAACGGCCGCGAGTCGCCCAAGACGTCCTGAACGTCCTCGCCGCGGCGATCGCGGCTCGGCGGTGCCTCGAGTTCGCGTACACGGGCAAGGACGGCCCGTCGTCGCGGACGGTCGAGCCGATGCGGCTCGTCCAGCTCGGCAGGCGGTGGTATCTCTACGCCTGGGACCTCGGCAGACGCGATTGGCGGAGCTTCCGGCTCGACCGGATCGGCGCGCCGTCGATGACCGAGGTGGCGTTCGAGCCGCGTCCGCTCCCCGTCGAGGATGTCGCGGCGCATCTCCAGGAACGCTTCCACAGCCCGAAATCCCTCCGGATCACGCTGACCCTCGACGTCGGCGCGAGCGAGGCCGTTGCCCGGCTTCACCGGGTCGACGGGAGTTTCGAGGCTCTTGGGGAGGACAGGTGCCGATACGTCGCGTACGTCGATTCGTTCGAGTGGCTGGCGGTCGTCCTGACGCTCACCGACATCGGGTTCACGGTGGAGGAACCGGCGGAATTCGCCGATTACCTGGTGCGGACGGGGGAGCGGCTGCTGCGGGGTGGGGTGAGTTCGAGTCCGTGAAGGCCTCCTTTTGTTTACCGGCTCCTTCGCACAGGGATTCGTTGATGAAGGATTTGGGACAGTGAACGTCCCAAATCCTTCATCGACAACGCTCGACCCGGTCTGAAACGGAGCGAATCCCGCGCAGGCGCAGGTCAGATGTAGATAAACAAGTCCGTGAAGGCCTCCTTGAGGGACCCAGAGTCCCTCAAGGAGGCCTTCACGGACTGCGAGACGCCACACACGCCCCACGTGCACCAGCAGTCACAGCGGCCGCGCGTGAAGGCCCCCTTCCTTGCGCCTAGGTACAGGAAGGGGGCCTTCATGTACTTCTGGGCCACCACTCAAGAGGGCTGAGGCCACTGCTGGCCGCGCGTCCAGGACTCCAGCACCATCAGCGTCTTCGTACCCGTCACCTGGTGATGCCGCCGGATCTCGTCGATGGTGCGCTGCAGGTGGCCCATGTCCCGCACCCGCAGCCAGACGAGCGCGTCGGGGTCGCCCGCGATGGTGAACACCGCCTGCGCTTCGGGCATCCGGGTGGTGGTGCGGACGATCTCTCCGACCTTGGTGGTCCCGGTGAACCGCAGTTCGGTGAACGCCTCGATGCCCCAGCCGAGTTTGGCGTGGTCGATCTGGACGGTGTAGCCGACGATGACGCCGTTCTCCTGCATGCGATCGATCCGGCGTTTGACCGCCGCGGTGGACAGCGTGACGCGGGCCCCGATGTCGCCGAGGGTGCGCCGAGCGTCCTCCCGCAGCAGTTCGAGGATCTCGCGATCGGTCTCGTCGAGGAGCTGGTCCGCCATGAGCCAGGATGGTACGCAGACGCAACGGATATCGGCCAGCGGAGAAGATGGGCCGGATTTTTTGCGTGCCGGGTGCCAATAGACTGCCGCCTGTTGCGACGGCCCGCGCGGTCGGGTCTCCTGTCGTGACGTCACGCGGGGGTGCCGAAGGAGGCAGGTCTGGTGGAGCAGTTCACGTTGGAGGACCGGTATCTGCGGGAGGACGGCACCGTCTACCTCAGCGGTGTCCAGGCCTTGGTCCGGATGCTGTTCGACCGGGTGCGGCACGACCGCGCCGCCGGGGCGTCCCCCGCCGTGTTCGTCTCCGGCTACGAGGGATCGCCGCTGGCCGGCTACGACCTCGAACTCGGCCGCCGCTCCCACCTGCTCGAAAAGCACGACGTCGTGCACCGCCCCGGCCTGAACGAAGAGCTCGCCGCGACCGCGGTGATGGGCAGCCAGCTCACCGCGTCGGTCGGCTCGTCGCGCGGTGGGGTCACCGGGTTCTGGTACGGCAAGGCACCCGGCCTCGACCGGGCGACGGACGCGCTGCGGCACGCCAACCTCGCGGGGACCGATCCGGCGGGCGGCGCGGTGGCGCTGGTCGGCGACGATCCGAACGCCAAATCCTCGTCGGTGCCGTGTGCCTCCGAGCTCGCGCTGGCCGATCTGGCCATGCCGGTGTTCTTCCCCTCCGACTCCCAGGACGTGCTGGACTTCGGGCTGCACGCGGTGGAGCTGTCCAGGGCGAGCGGACTGTGGTCGTCGATGAAACTCGTGGCGAACGTGGCCGACGCCGCGAGCACCGCGCATGTCCGGCCGACCTGGACGGCGCCTGAGCTGGCGCTGCCCGCGTACCGGCACAAGCCCAGCACCCGGCTGCTCGGCACCACGTTGATGGCGCTCGAACGCAGCCTGTACACCGAACGTCTGCCGCTGGCCGTCGAATACGTGCGCGCGAGCGGGATCAACCGGATCGTCCAGGAGGGACCGGCGGATCGCTTCGGCATCGTCACCGCCGGAAAGTCCTATTTGGACTTGATGCAGGCGCTGCGGTTGCTCGGTCTGGACGCCGACGCGTTGTCCCGGAACGGGATCCGGATCCTCAAGCTCGGTGTCATCCACCCGCTCGAACCGTCGATCGTCCGCCGCTTCGCCGATGGACTCGACGAAATCGTCGTGGTGGAGGAGAAGCGCTCCTTCGTCGAATCGGCGATCAAGGAAATCCTGTACGGCACCGCCGGCGCGCCCGCCGTGTACGGCAAGACCGGCCCGGACGGCCGCACGCTGTGCACCGAACTCGGCGAGCTCGACCCGGACGCCATCGCGAGGGTGCTGGCCACCCGGCTGAGCGAGCACCACGAGATCCCGTCCGTGACCGCGTGGCGGCGACAGCGCCGCCGTGAGCGCATTTCCGTGCCGCTGCTGACCAGGACGCCGTACTTCTGTTCCGGCTGCCCGCACAACTCCTCGACCAAGGTGCCCGAGGGCACGGTGGTCGGTGGCGGCATCGGCTGCCACGCCATGGCGCTGTTCATGGAGCCGGAACAGGTCGGGGACGTCGTCGGCCTGACCCAGATGGGCGGCGAGGGCGCGCAGTGGCTCGGAATGGAGCCGTTCGTCGACGCCTCGCATTTCGTGCAGAACATCGGCGACGGCACGTTCACCCACTCCGGCAGCCTCGCGGTCCGGGCGGCGGTGGCCGCCGGGGTGAACATCACCTACAAGATCCTCTACAACGCGACGGTCGCGATGACCGGCGGACAGGACGCCGTCGGTGGCCTGTCGGTGGAACGGCTGGCGTCGCTGCTCCTCGTCGAAGGCGTCGCGAAGGTGGTCATCACCAGCGACGAGCCGAAGCGGCTCCGCGGCGTCCGGATGCCGGACGGCGTCGAGGTCCGGCACCGTGACGAACTGCTGAGCACCCAAGAGGAACTGGCCCGCGTTCCCGGCGTGACGGTGCTGATCCACGACCAGGAATGCGCCGCCGAGAAACGCCGTAAACGCCGTCGCGGCAAACTGGAGACCCCGGCGGCCAAGGTCGTGATCAACGAGCGGGTGTGCGAGGGCTGCGGCGACTGCGGCGAGAAGTCGAACTGCCTGTCGGTTCAACCGGTCAGCACGGAATTCGGCCGCAAGACCGCGATCCACCAGTCGTCGTGCAACGTGGACTACTCCTGCCTGGCCGGCGACTGCCCCTCGTTCATGACGGTGGTGCCCACCGGCCGCAAACACCAGCGGAAGGCCGGGGAGATCACCGCGGCCGAACTGCCCGCTCCCGAGACCTCCGGCACCGACTTCACCGTGCGCATCACCGGGGTCGGCGGGACCGGCGTGGTCACCGTCGCGCAGATCCTCGCCACGGCCGCCGTACTCGAAGGCAAGCAGGTCCGGACACTGGACCAGACCGGGCTCGCGCAGAAGGGCGGCGCCGTCGTCTCGGATCTGAAGATCACCGCCGAACCGACGCCGCAGGCCCCGAAACTCGCGGCCGGGGAATGCGACCTCTACCTGGCCTGCGACGTCCTCGTCGGCGCGGATCCGGCGCATCTGTCGGTGGCGGACTCCGGCCGGACCACGGCCGTGGTCTCCACGACTGAGGTGCCGACCGGCCGGATGGTCGTCGACACCACGGTGTCCTTCCCCGATGCCGCCGCCGTGCGCGGGGCGATCTCGGACAACGCGGCGCGGACGGTGGCGCTCGACGCGCGGGAACTGGCGGAGATCCTGTTCGACGACGACCAGTTCGCCAACATCCTCCAGCTCGGCGCGGCGCACCAGACCGGCGCCATCCCGCTGGACGCGGCCAGCCTGGAACGCGCGATCGAACTCAACGGGGTCGCCGTCGCGGGCAACCTCCAGGCGTTCCGGCGAGGCAGGCAGCTCGTCGCCGATCCCGACGCGCTGCACGCCGTGGTCGCCCCGGCCGCCGTCGCCGCGAGCCCCACTCCGTCGGCGGCCGCCCTGCGTGCCCGTGCGCTCGTGCACGCCGAACCGGGTTCGGAACTCGCGCGGCTGCTGGACATCCGCGTCCCCGAACTCGTCCGGTACCAGAACGTGCGCTACGCGAGGGAGTACGCCGAGTTCGTCGAGCGTGTCCGGGTCCTGGAAGGGGATTCGACCGCCATCACCGAAGCGGTGGCGCGGAATCTGCACAAACTGATGGCCTACAAGGACGAGTACGAGGTCGCGCGGCTGTCGCTCGATCCCGCCGTGCTCGCCGGGATCGAGGAGGAGTTCGGCGTCGGGAGCCGGTACGCCTATCGCCTGCACCCGCCCTTCCTGCGCGCGATGGGCATGAAGCGGAAGATCGCGCTGGGCCCGAAGTTCCGCCCGGTGTTCGTCGCGCTGCGCGCCGCGCGGAAACTGCGCGGCACCCGCTGGGACCCGTTCGGCAAGGCACACGTCCGGAAGGTGGAGCGGGAACTCGTCGGGCAGTACCGGGAGACGATCCTCACCGCTTTCGGCACCGAAGACGCCGATCGCGGAAGGCTGCTGGCCTTGGCCGAGCTGCCCGATCTGGTCCGTGGCTACGAGGACGTCAAACTGGCGAACGTCGAGGCATACCACCGGGAACAGGCCGCGCTCCTGGCCGATCTCGTCCGGGCGGACCGGCTCGGCGCGAACACCTGACGTAGACGGTCTTGTCGTAAGGCAGCCCATCGAGGACGTCCGGGCGCCTTCCGTCAACAGGAAGGATCCCGTCCACCCTCGCCCCGGCCCCGGCGGAGAAGAACAGACGCGTCGCCGACGGATACTGCCGAACGTACCAATGCCGCGGCCCGATTGTCTTTCCTGACGGCTTTTTCCGCATCGTCCGCGCTTCTTGTGTCAAGAATGTGCCGGGTTTTCGTCGACAGACCCGCACGACCGGCAAAATTGGCTGCTGTCAAGAGTTTCCGCTGTGCGACGGTCCCGGTCGGCTGTTCGTGTGGAACGTGCGCGATTCGTGAAGTGAGTGCATTAGTGTCGCTTCGGGGTCCGCACATCCACACCACTGATCGGGATTGGGGAGTCATCGTGAAGAGGAATCGTGTGCCTGTCGCGCGAAGACGGATGTTCACCCTGGTGGCGGCTCTCGCCGTGGTCACCGGCGCGGTGACGGGGACCGCGCGGGCCACCACGACGGGGCCGGTGGACCTCGGAACGCTGCCGGGGGACGACGAGAGCACGGTCCTCGCGGTCAACGAGGCGGGGGAGATGGTGGGGCTGTCGCTGACGGGCCCGACCCCGAAGCGCAGCCATCCGGTTCGCTGGAACGCCAACGGCCAGATCATGGCGCTGCCCACGCCGGGAGGCACCGAGGGGCAGGTGCGCGACATCAACAGCTTCGGGGTGTCCGCGGGCTACGTGCTGACGGCGACCACCGCCGTACCCGCTCGCTGGGACGCCGCGGGTCAGGCGACCTTGCTGCAGCTTCCGCCCGGCTATCACAACGCCACCGCGTGGGCGATCAGCGACACCGACGTCGTCGTCGGGGCCTGGCTGACGCCGGCCGAGCAGTACCACGGGTTCCGCTGGGATCCCGATGGCACGGCCACCGACCTCGGCACATTGCCCGGCGAGACCTGGAGCATGGCCGAGGGCATCTCCGGCGACGGCACCATCATCGTCGGCAGTGCCGTCCGCTCCGCGGCGAACCAGGCCGCGCGGTGGGTGAACGGCGGGCCGATCACCGAGCTGGCGCCGCAAGGGGTGAGCAGCGGCGCGAGCCGGATCAACAAGGGCGGAGTGGCCGCCGGTGTCCTGCGGGAGACCAGCAGCGGGCCGCCGATCCCGGCGAAATGGGATCGGGACGGCGTGATCCATCCCCTGGACTGGCCCAGCCCGTACTCGGTGTGGATCTATGGGATCGGCTCCACGGGTTACGTGGTCGGCAGCGGCTATCTCAACCCGCCGCGCCGATCGGCCCTGCTGTGGGATCTCGACGGTGACGTCATCGCGTTGCCTGACGACGGCCTCGGCGCCGACGCCGAAGCGGTCGACTCGCAAGGCACCGTAGTGGGCACTTTCCGGAGCAAGGCGACGGTCTGGTTCCGCGACGGGGAACGCAGGCAGCTCGGCACGCTGCCCGGCGGCACCCGCAGCCAGGGTTACCGGATCACGGACAACGGGCGCGTCGTCGGAACCGCTTCGAACGCGGCCGGGAAGTCGCACGCGGTGTACTGGACGCTCGGCTAGGGGCCGATCTGCGTCGCGAAAGCCACTTTCGAGACGTCAGATGTCCTGAAAGTGGCTTTCGCGACACCGGATATCGGCAGCCCGGCCGGTCAGCCGAGGTGGACGACCGTGGTCCGTTCGCCGTCGGTCACCGCGAAGCGTCGCCGGATTTCGTCCACGGCGACGCGTCTGGGGCCCGAGAAGGACCTGGCAGACACGATCGGGCCTTCCGCGTGACCGGTCGGGAGGTCGGGCCAGGCGGCGATCAGGTCTCCGGTGGCCCCATCGTAGAGGCGCGGATGGTCATACAGGGCAAGGAAATCACCGGCGAACGGAACGACATCGCCTGCGGGCTGGTCCAGCTGACTACGCCAGACGAACGACCGGTCGGCGAGCGACCATCGGGCCAGCATGGTGGGGCCGAGGTCGTCGGGGCCGTCCGGGTCGTTTTCCTCCGTGGACGTGCTGATCACGATGCCTTCGCCGACGAAGCAAGCGCCCGCGACCTCGGCCTGGACGACACCGATCTGAGTGAACACGTCTCCCACGGAGTCGAGCGTCGTAGGGTCGGCCAGCGCCTTCTCCAGGTCGTAGACCGCCAAGCCGTACCAGGGCTGCCAGACCCAGCCGGCACTGAGCAAGTACCGGCCGTCCGGCGAGACCGCCAAGCGCGAATGGAAGAAGTCGCTCGGCTCACGCTCGGATCCGTCGGTGAGACGCTCGCCGGTAGCGGCGACCTCGACTTCGAGCCGGTTGTACTTGTCGGGACAGTGGATCAAACCCGTCCTGCCGTCGGGCAGGGTGCACAACACCAGCGGATAGCGGTAGGCATCGGCCTTGTAACCGCTGCGGGTGAGCTCGCGGATCGGACGGCCGTCCGGCGAGACCAGCAGCCCGGTCGTGCCGGTTTCGGTCATCAGCGCGATCAGGTCGCGGCGGGGAGAGATCGCCACCGTGTCGAAGGTTTCGCAGTACTCGCCGAACAACGTCGAATCCGGTGACACGTGGTGGAGTGTTTCTCCGATCCAGACCAGCGCCTTCGTACCCGCGACAGCGGTGACTTCGCGTCGAATTTCTCGCACGGGCTTCAGCCTGCCCGACCCCGCACCGGAAGTCCGCCGAATATCCACTGGACGGCACGACGAGACTCAAGGTGTGGATTCCCGTCGACCGAAGAGCGCTACGCCGGACCTGGGCCCGATGCCGCGGCGCATCACCGTGGACGCGCCGCAGGTGCGCGCGCTGCTGAGCGAGCAGTTCCCGGAGTGGGCCGGCCTCCCGGTCCGCCCGGTGGCCGAATCCGGTTGGGACAACAGGACTTTCCGGATCGGCGACGACATGGTGGCACGGCTGCCGAGCGCCGCCGAGTACGCCTTGGCGGTGGACAAGGAACAGCGCTGGCTCCCGTTGCTCGCTCCCCGGTTGCCGGTGCCCGTCCCGGTTCCGCTGGCGAAGGGACGTCCTGGCGCGGGCTATCCCTTCGAGTGGTCGGTCTACCGATGGCTCGACGGCGAGCCCGCGAGTCCCGCTCGTATCTCCGACCCGGTCCGGTTCGCCCTCGACCTCGCCGGTTTCCTGGCGGCGTTGCGGACCATCGACACCACGGGCGGCCCGCAACCCGGCAAGCACAACTGGTTCCGGGGCGCCACCCTGCGCACCTACGACGCGCAGACCGAGCGCGCGCTCGCGGCGTTGGACGGCGACATCGACACCGGCCAGGCGCGCGAGATCTGGAAGGCCGCGCTGGACAGCCCTTGGGACGGAACGGATCGCTGGTTCCACGGTGACTTCGCGCCGGGGAATCTCCTGCTCGACGGCGGGGGACTGGCGGCCGTCATCGATTTCGGCACCTGTGGCGTCGGGGATCCGTCCTGCGACCTGGCGATCGCCTGGACGTCGCTGACCGCCGACGGCAGGCGAGCGTTCCGCGAGCGGCTTCCGGTCGACGATTCCGAATGGGAGCGTGGCCGCGGGTGGGCGCTGTGGAAGGCCTTGATCACCCGCGCGCGGACGCGGGACCGCGTCGACGAGGAAGCGGTGAACGCGCGCCGCGTCTTGGCCGCGATCGCTGAGTGACACTCGCCGGGCGGCCGATCGTGGTTGGATCGATCGCATGTCTTCCATCGTCGTCGCCGTGATCGCAGCCGTCGCCTCGGTCTCCGCGGCGGTGGTCGCCGGGATCTTCGCGCTGGCCGCGCGCCGTCTCGAGGCGCGGGTGCAGAGCGCCGACCAGGTCCGCGAACGGATCTCCGAGCAGAAACGCGAGATGTGCGAACCCGTCGTCGACATGCTTGAGCGCATGTTCACCACCGATGACCTGCCCACGGAAGAGGAACTGAAGCACAAGCGCCGCTTCGACACCTGGGTGAACGTCTACGGCTCGGACGGCATCGTCAAGGCGTACTCCCGCCTCATGCAGGGCCTTCCGGCCGGGGCACCGCCGGACATCCAGTTCCGCCTCTACGCGGACTTCCTGATCGAGGTCCGCAAGGACATCGGCGACCCGGGTACCGCGGTCGACCGGATGCAGATCCTCGGGCCGCGCTCGGCGAACCTCTCGGATCGCCGGAGCCTGACCGACGCCGACCTCGACACGGTCTGCAAACGCCTCGGCTGGGTCCCGCCCTGGCGCGGCAAGTAGGCCGACCCGATCGCGGCCCTGTTGGCCAGTAACCACCCTCGCGGGGGTGGTGGCGGACGTTTTGGGGGCGCGGCTGACAGATTCGCGAACGGCGAATCGACCGCGTATGACAAAGACGAAGAATGGTCGCGCGGGCTCTGTGATTTTCCTTGCCTGCCGAGCCTTGCGGGTGTGTTAATTCCCTGTGGCATACCCGTAAATGTGCACACGCGCCCGCTGGGAAGGGCCCGCGAAAGCGGCCATTAATCGTTTGTCCGATGGTTTCGGCGGGTGTGGTCTATGTGTTGGAGAGGGACCTGTGAAACACAGAAGACGTAGTCGAAGACTGGCCGGGGGCATCGCCGTCGTGAGCACGGCGGCCTTGGTGGCACTGGGTCTCGCGATCGGCTCGGGCACCAGTGCCGCGGCTCCGGGTGAGCTCACGCAGAATTACTCGTGCCCGTTCCCGTTGATCGGCAATCAGAACGTCTCGGTCACCATCAAGACCACGCAACCTTCGACGATCGAGACCGGTAAACTGACTCCCGCCATCGAGATCACCGCCATGTCCAACGCGGGCAAGACGGCCACGGAAGGCCTTCGTCTCGTCGGCGCCGAGTCCATCAAGGGCACCGCGAAGGCGACTTCCACCGTGACGATGCCCGGCAGCCAGGGCACGATGACGGTGAAGGTCGATTCCGACGTGCCGAAGCAGCCGATCCCGGCGGCGGGCAACGACCTCGTCGTGAACGCCACGGGCAGCGCGCCCGCGCTGAGGTTCGATCAGCCCGGCACCGCGACGCTCGCCGTGAACAACCTGCAGCTGGTGATGACCCCGCTCAAGGCCGACGGCACCGAAACCGGTCTCGGTACCTTCACTTCGGACTGCACGCTGGCGGCGGGGGCGGAGACCGTCCTGCAGACCTACACGGTGACCGGTTCGCCGGTCACCCCGGAAGCCGTTGTCGGCTCGGGGAACCACCCGCCGCTGAAGCAGGTCTACAGCTGCCCGTTCCCGTTGATCGGCAACCAGGACGTCACGGTCGACATCAACGCCACGCTGCCGAACTCGATCCCGGTGGGCCAGTTCACCCCCAAGATCGATATCACGGCGGTCTCCAACGCGGGCTCGACCGCGACCGAAGGGCTCCGGCTCGTCGGTGCCGAGACCATCAAGGGATCGGCGCTGGCCACCTCGCTGGTCTCGAGCCCGCAGGGGCATCTCGCCGTCGGCGTGCCGACCGCGGTTCCGCAGCAACCCATCCCGCCCAAGGGCAACGACCTGGTGATCAACGCGACCGGTTCCGCGCCGTCGCTGCGGTTCGACCAGCCGGGGACGGCCACGCTGTCGGTGCACGACCTGGTGCTGACCATGACGCCGTTGACCGCCTCCGGTGCGGAGACCGGCCTCGGCACGTTCGTCGCGGACTGCACTCCCGCGAGTGGCCAGGCCAACGTGCTGCACACCTTCACCGTCACCGCGGCGGCGGACACGACCGCGCCGTCGGCTCCCGGCGCCGTGACGGTCGGTGACGTCACCCAGAACAGCGTCGCGCTGTCCTGGGGCGCCGCCACCGACAACGTCGCCGTGACCGGGTACGACGTCTACTCGGGCGCGAACCTCGTCAAGTCCGTGACCGGCACCTCGGCCACGGTCGACGGTCTCACCCCGGACACGGAGTATTCCTTCACCGTCAAGGCGAAGGACGCGGCCGGCAACGTCTCGCCCGCCACCGCACCCGCGACCGCCCGGACCGCGAAGGCCCCGGACACGCAGGCGCCGACGACGCCCGCGAACGTGCACTCGACCGGAACCACCCAAACCAGTGTGACGCTGGCCTGGGACGCTTCGAGCGACAACGTCGGTGTCACCGGCTACGACGTCTTGAAGGGCACCGAGGTCGTCAAGTCGGTCACTGAACCGCAGGCCACGATCGACGGTCTGACGGCCGACACGGAGTATTCGTTCACCGTGGTGGCGAAGGACGCCGCGGGCAACCCGTCGGCGGCGAGTGCCGCTGTCACGGTGCGGACGCAGGCGGCACCCGACACGCAGGCTCCGGGTGCGCCCGGGAACCCGCGCTCGACCGGTACCTCCGCCTCCAGCGTCGGCCTGGCGTGGGACGCGTCGAGTGACAACGTCGGCGTCACCGGTTACGACGTCTACAACGGTGCCACGCTGGTGAAGTCGGTGACCGAAACCAGCGCCACCGTCGACGGTCTCGCCGCCGACACCGAGTACACCTTCACCGTGGTGGCCAAGGACGCGGCCGGGAACAAATCGGAGCCCAGCGCGCCGGTGACCGCCCGGACCGCCACCGCTCCGGACACCGAAGCGCCCAGCGTTCCGGCCGGTCTCGCCACGACCGACGTCACCCAGTCCAGCGTCGCGCTGTCCTGGACCGCGTCGAGC